>UBXV01000001.1 GCA_900469625.1 Hyphomicrobiales bacterium | reverse complement strand
GGCATCACCGGAACGGCCTATAGCCAGACCGTGACGGCGTCAGGCGGCGCTGCGCCTTATGTCTACGCGCTGTCGAACGGTACACTTCCGGCAGGGCTGGCACTCGACGGCGCTACGGGCACCCTCTCAGGCGCGCCGAGGACGGCAGGCACTGTCGGCTTCACCATCATGGCCACAGACGCCCATGGCGCAAAAGGTTCCGTGGTATACGCGCTCGCCGTAACGGCGCCGGTCGTCGCCTTTACATTCACGCCGGCGGCGGGGGATCTCGCTCCAGCGATGGCAGGCGAGGACTACCGGCAGCAGATCGCGGCTACTGGAGGTGCGGCACCGCTCCTTTACGGTATCGCGTCAGGCGCATTGCCGAAGGGAATGGTTCTCAACGTCTCGACTGGGGAGTTGACCGGTCCGCTCGATGCGGCAAGTGAGGGCAGCTACACTTTCACAGTCGCGGTCGGGGACAACAATGGCGCAACTGGTACTGCAACCTACAGCATGACGGTCAAGCCGCGCGAAGTCACTGTTTCCGACAAGGTGGTCAATGTTTCGGAAGGCGCCACGCCAAGCGACGTCTATCTCAACCGCGGCGCCACCGGTGGACCGTTCGATGCAGCGGATGTGACATTCGTGGAACCGGCCAATGCCGGCACGGCGTCAATCATTCGAGGACAACTCGCTCAATCCGGCCCGGTCGGCACGCCGGTCGGCTGGTATCTGCAGTTCACTCCGAATCCGGGATTCAAGGGCTCGGCGAGGGTTGGCTTCCGCCTTGTCAGCGTCCTTGGCACTTCCAACACGGGCACCGTCACCTACAATCTATCCTTTGCCCCAGAGGAGGTGGCTGGTGATATCGACACGCTGGTAGATGGCTTTGTCACCACGCGCCAAGGTCTGATTTCCTCGAGCATTTATGTTCCAGGTCTGCTCGAGCGGCGACAGCTGCAGCAGGCGACGGATGCCGTCACCGCACGCATGACACCGTCGGAAGACGGCATGACAGCCAACTTCTCCACCAGCCTTGCCCAGATGGATGCGTCCCGAAATGCCGCCGACGGTATCGAGAGCGCGGCTCTTTCGCCTTTCAACGTATGGGTCGATGGCGCCTTCATCATGCACAAACGGGAACAGAACGACGGCAAGTGGGGCAGCTTTGCGATGCTCAACCTCGGCGCGGACTATCTGGTGACGGAACGTGCATTGGTGGGCTTTTCCTTCCACTACGACCGGATGCGCGATCCGAGCGATGCCGATGCGGAGTTGACCGGCAATGGTTGGCTCACCGGCCCCTATTCCTCGTTCGAATTGGGCAAGGGCGTGTTCTGGGATACCAGCTTGCTCTACGGAGGCTCGGTCAACGATATCGACACCGCCTTCTGGGACGGCAGTTTCGATACCAACCGCTGGATGGTTGATACTGCGGTGAAGGGCTACTGGCAGATCGATGAGGCGACAGTCCTCACACCGAAGCTGAGGGCTGTCTACTTCAACGAACGGGTGAAGGACTACACGGTGCGTAATGGCACCGGTGACAAGATCAGCATTGAGGGTTTTAACGCCGAGCAGTTCCGCGTCAGCCTCGGAGCCGAGATCGCGCGCTCTTTCACGGTGGAAGACGGATCGGTCCTGACGCCGAAGGTGGGCGTGACAGCCGGCTATGCTGGACTTGACGGTACTGGCGCTTACGCCTCGATCAGCGCCGGGGTCTCGCTTGAGAGCGCCAGTTTCTGGATGCTCGATGCAAGCCTCTTGCTCAACCTCGAGGGCGACGGACGCAAGTCCGTTGGTGGCAGAGTTAAAGCGGCAAAAGCGTTTTGACGCTTCTGCGGGGCCGACGTGCTGCGGCCCCGCATTCAACGCGGCCCCTGGATAGCGGATTAAGACCGCAATGAGGTCCAGATGCTACCGGCGAAACCCCAAGGGCGCACATGACGAGTGGAGACATGAGCACCTTGCAGGCTGTCCCCGGTTCTTCAATCTGGTTTCACGGCGGGTTTAGAGGATAAGCGCGTCACCGAGCCGTTACGTCATGGTGAGCGGAGGAATGAATCGGATGCCGAGATTGTTGACGCTGGTCAGCGGCGCCTCCAGGCCTGCATCCGAGAATTTTTGCCGCAGACGGCGAAGGACCGCGTCGAGTGCACGGTTTTCCGGTCCCGGCGTCCCGTAGCCGAGGATTTCCGACAAGGCATAACGCATGATCGGCTCGCCTTTCTTGCCGACAAATTGCTCGATCAACAGGATCTCGCGTCCCGAAAGGTTAATCAGGCGTCCGTCGGGCGATACGAGACGCCGCAACAGCAGGTCCAGTTTCCATGTTGTCGTCGCGGCAGGGACGGCCCGCTGAATGCGCCGCGCGAGATTTCGTACAGCGAGCAGCAGCTCCTCGCCGGCCACTGGTTTTGTCATGTAGAGATCCGCGCCCTCCGCGTAACCCCGAATGCGGTCCGCTTGTCCCGTGCGTGCCGTCAACATTATAACCCCGGGACGCATGGCGTCGCCGACCATGCTTGCGGCGAGATCGAAGCCGTTGGCATCGGGCAAATTGACGTCCAGGATCGCGACATCGAAGCTTTTGCTATGTCTGGCTGCATGAAAAGCCGTGCCGCTGTCGGCTTCAGTTACCAGCATGCCGTTCAGGCGAAGATTTTCGGCCAGTCCCTCGCGCAGATCGTCATCGTCCTCGACGAGCAAAATGCGGGTGAGCGGTTGTCCGCCGCCATAGGCTTGTGAGGGAGTGAGCATTATGCATTCAACCGAGAGCATTTGACCTTCCTATCGGAAGGTGGTTGCTCCTATAGCATGGGAGCTGTTGTTCGATAATCGCGACCCATGACATTGCACATGTTTTCACGCTCCTTCCTGGCCTCTCTGACCGTAATCATTTCCTTGTTCGTGGCGCTGTCATCCCAAGCACAAGGGCTGAACCCTGTAGGAGTGTCGGTTGATATTCGCTACCTCGTCGATCCCACACGGAACCTGAACCTCGAAGCGGTGCTTGCTCTGCAGCCGGAGCGTTTCCATCGACATGATCGTTCGGACATTAACTTCGGATATACGCGCGACGCCGTCTGGCTACGAGTGTCGATTGAAAGCGAGAGGGACCGCACGGTTCTCCTTTCCATGTCGCCCAACTTTGTGGATCTAATTGATATCTACGCCTTTCCTTCAAACCACCTCAGCGTAGCCGCACCAGTCCGGCACGTTTCGACCGGCGATCACAGACCGTTGCCTTCCGACGGCCTATCGGGGTTGGACGACATGTTGGAACTCGACCTCAAGGCTGGCAAGGCCACCGTGACTTATGTCCGGCTCGCCGCACTTGGCTCCGCGATCACGACGAACGTTCAGGTTTATGCCAAGGAGGACGGCCCCCGTCGCTCGGCTGCGACTGCACTGGTCACTGGTGTCTGGTTCGGCAGCATGGGGATGCTGGTCGTCATTCAGCTCGTCTTCTTTTACTATGATCGCAGACCGCACTACCTGCTCCTGGCTCTCTCTACCCTCCTGGCCGGCGTTGTTTATACGGGAACGCTCGGGCTCTCCCGCGTTTTCCTCTTTCCGGAAGGTGGCATGGAAAATGATGTGTTTGTGTCGGTATCCGTATGGTTGGGTCTCACCGCGAGCACACTGGCCGTGGCATACATTCTCGATCTGAGGGAAAATAGCCTGTGGCTACACCGGCTTTTTCTCGCAGGTTCTGTCCTTGGTCTCGTCGGCGCCGTTTTCGGGGCCGCCGGTTTACAGCAGACGTTTGCTCCAGTCGGAAGCCTGGCCAGCATGTTGCTGGCGACCTTGGCGGCTTGGCAGGGATTACGGACCGCAAAATCCGGTGGCGCCGCCACTCAATTGCGCGCAGCGGCCTATGTCGTGTTTTGGGTTGGCGTGATTGCCGTCATGGTACAAAGAACGGCACTTGTCGACCTGCCCAACTGGGTCGCTCACACCTATGCGGTTGCCTGCGTCGTGCAGACGATCCTGCTCACCGCCGCACTCGGGGTACGCCTGCGGGCCGCAGAGGCACTCAATCTCGTGATGCAGCAACAGGCGCTAGCCGCTGCCAAGGCGGCCCAAATGCATGCCAATGCGTTGGTTGAAGAGCGGACACGGGAACTCGCATCAGCGCGCCGGACCGCTGAGGACGCGTTGCAGGCGGAGTTGCGATCACAACAACAGCAGGTGCGATTCATGGAGGTGATTTCACACCAGTACCGTACTCCTTTGGCGGCCATCCGCACGCATGTCGACAACATAGGCCTGAGCCTGCCGAAGACCGACGAGGCGAACCGGAGCCGGCTCGATCGCGTCTACAAGGGGATTCTGCGGCTGGTGGAGGTGCTCGAAGTCAATCTTTCACGAGCCCGGTTGCAGGGGCCTTCGTTTAGGCCAGTCCTGCAACGTGTGCTCGTTGCCGAGGTCGTGGCGGCGGCCGCAAATCGCGGGCGCGACTTGTTGCAGAGCACGATTGTGACAGACATGGCACCTCACGCTGCAGACGCCCGCATCTATGGCGATGCTGACATGCTCGGGATCGCGATCATCAACCGTCTCGAAAACGCGGAAAAGTTCAGCCGCTCCCGAAGCCGTCAACCGATCCGGCTTTCATGCGAGATCGGTGAAGCGACCGCGGTGATTTCAGTAAGCGACAAGGGGATCGGCATCCCGGCCGGCGACCTTCCGACGATTTTCGATCCAGCACGGCGCGGATCGAATGCGCACGACATTGAAGGTTCCGGATTGGGACTGTCTCTGGTGGCACGAATTACCGCGGCGCATGGTGGTACAATCCGCGCCGAAAGTGTTCCAGGCCAAGGAACGTGTGTCGCGATCGAGATCCCTCTGTCACGCGATTAAGGAGATGCGAGCGGCATACGAGATAAATGGAATGAGACCCGTCCGGGGACGACGCCACATTTTCATTCCCGACCTGCATATCGATACGCTCAAAGTGAAGAGCCGAGATTTTCACCAGGCATCTGGGGGCCGCGCGTTAAACCCTCAGCGACCATCGCCCGCGGAACAGAAACCGTGTCCCAGAGTTAGAAGAAATCGGCGGCAGCCGGCGCGCTGATGGCTGGCGTTTGAACCCGTCAACTGGCGGTCCAGATCGCCTTCGCTTCGTAATGGACATGGACGATGCGTATGAAGAGTTTTCTTGAAATCACATTCGGACCTGGGGACCTTCGCACTGTCGAAACAGTGCTTATCGAGTGGCGGGAACAACATTCGCTGCCGAGAGATCACCCGGATAGCGCGCTTGCCGCGGCCATTCTTCTCAGTCTTTTTCGCTCGGGACATGACACCGTCGCCAAACTTCAAGCCGCCGCCAGGCTGCATAAGGGCCTGAGTGAGCTCGCGCCCAATGATGAGCGACGAATTTGACGCAAACGGATAGCGTTGTGCGATGCTTCGCCTTCAGATGAATTTTGATCGGCCGTTTCCAGCCCATATCGCGACAGATTGAGATGCCCGAGAAGAACTTGTCCGTCGTGGAGGGCTTCGCTGCGCGCCTTGAGGTCATCGATTACGTTCAGGTCGCAGCGAGCCATACTGGACAGTTGCGCGCAGAGCTTGCCCGTAGCGGTACGCCGATCGGACCATATGACCAGCTGATTGCCGGACATGCGCGCTCCAGGGGGTTGATACTCGTCACAAACAACCGGCGCGAATTCGACCGCGTTCCTGGTCTACGGGTCGAGGATTGGACGGGTCCGCCGGATAGGCCGGCTTTGGATACGAATGCACCATGAGTAAACGCCGCGGCCCAGCAAAAAATCGCGGCTGAGACGAGACGTCGAGGGCATTAGCCGTCAATCAGTCACGCTCTTGGCTTCATTGAAGAGCCATTCAATGAAGACTTTTGAAAGTGGGGAGTTCTCACGCCCCTTCTGCGTCAGCACATAATAGCCCTTGGGTGACGCATTGAGCGAACCTTTCAGTGGCCGAACCAGTGCACCCTGCGCCAATTCCTCCGCAGCCGTGATGTTGTCTCCCATTGCGATGCCCAGCCCGGCGCGAGCAGCTGCGAGATTCTGGTTGAAATCCTGAAAATACAGCCGTCGAACGGTGGCTGGAATGGATTGGCCCTGTGCCTTAAACCAATCATTCCAGTGGGTCGCTCCGATGCCATCAAGAAGGACGTGTCGGAAGAGATCACGGTTGCGCTTGATCCCGCCGTCGTGATTGAGGAGCACCGGGCTGCAGACCGGAAAGAACTCCATCTGCTTCAGAAGCCGGGCCTCCAGCTTGCTGGAGCTTGGCTCGCCAAAGGTGATCGCAAGGTCCGGGATACCGTCCTGAAAAGGATCGGTTAGCTCGGCAAGCGACATCAGCTGCAGTTCAACGCGCTCAAAGCGCGCATAGAACTTGCCCAGCCGCGGAATGAGCCAGCGCGTCGCGAATCCGGGCATGCAACGCAGAACCAGTCTTCCGGCGATCGGATCTCGCTGCAAACCGTGGACCGCCTCATTGAGGAGGCTGAAAGACTGACTGATCTTGGCGTGAAGCTCCTGACCTTCCGGAGTGAGCACGAAACTGTCGCGCGACTTGCTGGCGAGCGGGAAGCCGAAATGCTCTTCCAACTGACGGAACTGCTTGCTGATCGCGCCGGGCGTGACGTGGAGCTCGTTGGCGGCCTTGGTCAGGCTTTTGTTTCGCGCGCTTGCTTCGAAAGCGCGCAGAGCATTCAAAGGCGGCAATCTGCTCAACGAACCAGCTCCCGTCGCTTGTTTGAGAAAAACTCAAGTTGACGGAGAAATGTATTCGTTATGGATGAGAAAAGCTATCCCATATGATCTGCTCATAAACACGGTCGGGCCACCCAAAAGAGGCTCGGGCACAGGCAGCAAAAGGGGAATGAATGTGAATGCGATCCCACCGAAGAAGCGTGACCTCTATTCCGCCACCATCAAGTACTTTGGATCCGAGCCCGAGCCGGCGTTTGAAGCACCGGAGCGCCTGAGCGCTCTGTGGGGCCGCAATTGGGGATGTGACAATGATGTGGGCGCCTTGCGGTCGGTACTGATGCACCGTCCCGGCAATGAATTCTCGATTATCGATCGCACAAAGACGATTGCGGAAACCGGCACATACGGCGACCTCGATGCTGGATGGTACTGGCAGAGCGACATCATTCCGGAACTTTCTGAACTGCAGGCGCAGCATGACGCGTTGACCGACCTTCTGCGCCGGGAGGGCGTGGAGGTCGTCCTGGTCGAAGGCGTCGATGCGTCGCGCTTCAAGTCGGTATACACTCGCGACTCCTGCATCGCCGTCAAAGGTGGCGCAATCGTGCCGCGGCTGGCGCCGCGCATGCGGCACGGAGAGGAGCTGCCCGTCACCCGGACACTGGCAAAGCTCGGCATGCCGGTGCTTCGCACCCTGCACGGGACGGCCATGGCCGAGGGCGGAAGCTTTGCCTGGCTGAACAGCAAGACCGCCGTCATCGGCCGCGGCATCCGCATCAACGACGATGGTATCGCCCAGATTGCCGAAGTCCTGCGCTATCAGGGCGTAGAGCTTATCGTCGTCGATCTCTGCGGCTACGACATTCATATCGATGGCCACTTCCTGATGATCGATGTCGATCTGGCTTTGGTTTGGGCGCGAGGGTTGCCCTTCAGTTTTCTCGAGAGATTGAAGCAGCTCGGCATTCGCACGATCGAGATGAACGAGGAAGACAACCCGTGGATCGTCAACGGATTGGCGATTGCGCCGGGTCGCGTGATCATGCCACGCGGTCTTTCGGATCGCACCCGCGAGGCACTTGCCCGAAACCGCGTCACCGTTCTTGAGATCGACTATGACAAAGTCCAGCTGAACGGCGGCGGTATTCATTGCTCGACGAGCCCGCTCATTCGCGATCGCGTCGATTGAGGTTGGTCATACATGGTCGTCCATCTTGCCATCATGAACGCACGCAAGTGCTTCGGTGCGTTCGAGGCGCTGAGGAGTGTCTCGCTTGACATCGAGAAGGGTGAGTTTCTCACCTTTCTCGGCCCGTCGGGCTCCGGGAAATCCACATTGCTGAATGCGATCGCGGGTTTCGAGCCACTGACGCAGGGTCGCATTCTAAAGGACGGGGGAGATATCGGTCCGTTGCCGCCGGACAAGCGAAACTTCGGTATGGTCTTTCAAGGCTATGCGCTGTTTCCGCATTTGAGCGTCGCCGACAATATTGCCTTCTCGTTGAAGGTTCGTGGCGTCTCACGCGACGAGCGGGAAAGGCGCGTCAACAGGATGGTCGATCTTGTCGGGCTTGGTGGTCATGCCCATAAGCGCCCAAACGCTCTTTCTGGCGGGCAGCAGCAGCGCTGCGCGCTTGCCCGGGCCCTGGTCTTTGAACCGGAACTGCTGTTGCTCGACGAACCGCTGTCGGCACTGGACAAGAACCTTCGTGAGCAATTGCAGGATGAACTGGTCTCCATCCATCAAAGGACCGGTACGACCTTTCTGTTCGTGACACATGATCAGGGCGAAGCACTGGCGATGTCCGACCGCATCGCCATCTTCAACAAGGGGGCGATCGAGCAGGTCGGCCGGCCTGATGACCTCTATGACTGGCCGAACTCCCGTTTCGTCGCGGAGTTCCTCGGGACGATGAACATCATTCCGCTGGGGCCGTCCGCCAACGCCGGAGAGACGTGCCATGCCGGGTTCCGTCTGGAAGCCGATATCGAGACATGCTCTCGATCCGCGACAACCGGAGCTTCGGTGCTGGCGATCCGGCCGGAGCGACTGACGCTCCACCGCCACCGGCCTGAGGCGGCTGCCAACGTCCTGCCGTTCCGGGTCGATGCGCTGGTCTTCCAGGGATCGAGCGTCATCGTGAAGGGCAGTGCGCCCGATCAATTGCCGCTCACCTTGTCTGTCGCGCGTGTCGGTTTCGACGAGGACTTGGCAGTCGGGCAGGACCGTTGGGTGTCCTGGAGCAGGAGCGACGCAAGACTTCTCGAAAGTTGATGCAAACTGAATACCACAAAGTCAAAAAACAAAGGGGAATAACGATGAACAGAAACCTGACGGACGATTGCCTCGATCTCCTGCAATCGCAACACGCGGCGGGCAGGATCGACCGCCGCACCTTTCTTGTCGGTCTCGCCCTTCTCGGCGGCGCTTCGGCCATCGGCGGCAGGTTCGCCCAGGCTGCCGACAAGCAACTTGTCGTAACGAACTGGGGCGGCGACGCGGTCGACGCATTCCAAAAGGCGTTGACCGGCACCTACGCGAGCGAACGCGCCGTCGACGTCAAGATCAATGGTTCAGGCCCCACGAAGGGGGCGATGAAGGCGCAGTTCGAAAGCGGGGCAGTCAGCTGGGATGTTTGCGACGCCGACCCAGGCGCGACCAAGTCGCTCGGCGAACTCGGCATGATCGAGCCGATCGACTACGGCGTCGTTGACCGCGACCAGGTCCAGCCGGGCTTCGCCTATGAATTCAGCGTGGCAAACTATTTCCTCAGCTACGTTATTGCCTACGACGCCAAGAAGTTTGGCGACAACCCACCCACGTCATGGGCCGATTTTTGGGATGTCGAGAAATTTCCGGGCAAGCGCTCGCTCTACAAATGGATGTCAGGTTGCATGGAGGCGGCGCTATTGGCCGATGGCGTGCCTGCCGACAAGCTCTATCCGCTCGACGAGGACCGCGCGATCCGCAAGCTCGAAGCGCTCAAGCCCCATGTGCTCAGCTATTGGGATTCAGGCGCTGAGAGCCAGCAGCTGATGCGTGATGGCGAAGTCTCGATGGCGCTGATGTGGCACACCCGCGCCAACCTCGTCGAGCAGGATACCGGTGGCGACGTGCGCTGGACCTATGCGCAAGGCATCCTCGCACCTTCGGGTTGGGCGGTCATCAAGGGAAACCCGTCGGGGCGTGCTGCCGCTATGGATTTCATAAGCTATTGCCAGGACCCTCAGCGCCAGATCGAGCTGTTGCGCGCGCTCGGTTGCGGTGCGGCCAATCCCAAAGCCCACGATCTCGTTCCGGCCGATCTCAAGCCGCTGGATTGCAGTTCGGCGGAAAACGTTGCGCGGCAAGTGCTCATGGATATGGATTGGTACGCGGCGCGTTCCGACAAAGCACTCGACAAATACCTGGCAATGATTGCGTCGTAGCCATGGCAATCATTTCGAAACCACCTTTGTCGCCAATCGGCATGCAGATCATGCTGTGGGCACTGCCGGCACTTCTCGTGCTTGCATATGTGCTTCCCTTTGCCGGCGTGGCGCTCCGGAGCGTCACCCGGCCTGCGCCCGGCTTGGAAAACTATGTCCGCATCGTTGCAAGCCCGGATCTGCGGATGATCCTCTATCGTACCGTGTTGATCTGCGGGGTGAGTACGATCCTCACAGTGCCGCTGGCCTATATTCTTGCGTACTATTGGGTGATGGGCCGGGCAGTGACCAGCCGGCTGATGGAGATCTGCATTTTCCTTCCGTTCTGGATCTCGGTGCTCGTCAGGGCCTTCGGCTGGATGGTGATCTTGCGAAACAATGGATTGGCCAGCGACTTGGCCACCTTCCTGGGCCTGCCGGCCGAGATGCTAGCGACCGGCAGGAGCGCGAATTCGGTCGTCATCGGCATGGTGCATTTCATGGTGCCGTTCGCGGTCTTGCCGATGGCCTCGGTGATGCGCAAGATCGACCACCGGGTGCTGCTCGCCGCCAACGGATTGGGTGCTGCAGCTCCATACGTTTTCTGGCGTGTCTTTTTGCCCATGTCGGCGCCCGGCATCTACTCTGCACTCTCTGTATCCTTCATCCTCTCGCTCGGGTTCTTCGTCACGCCGATGGTTCTGGGCGGTGGGCGTGTGACGATGATTGCGGAGGCGGTCTTTGTGCAGATGTTCCAGACGGCCAACTGGGGGCTCGGTTCGGCACTCGGCATCATCCTCATGCTTTTCGTGCTCGCCGTGCTGTGGCTCGTCCGGAGCGTCGTCAAGCTCGATCAATCCGTTTCGCGCTAGAGGTGGGGCATGCTTGGAAAATCACGCTTCGGGATCGTTGTGGCGGGGGTAGTCGGGCTCTTTCTGCTCCTGCCGCTCGTGGCCGTCGTGCCGTTCTCATTCACTGCGAAGCGATTTCTTTCGCTACCGGGTGGCGAGTATTCGCTCCGCCACTACTGGGCGCTTCTGGATACTGACACCTGGCTCGCCAGCATCGGCACCAGCTTCTTGATCGCAATCGTGTCGAGCATCGTGGCGACGGTGCTTGCGACGACATTCGCGCTCGGCATCTGGTTGTTGCGGCCGCGACTCGCGGGGATCGTCACCGGGTTGGTGCTGCTGCCAATTGTCGTTCCGCCTGTGACGTCTGCCGTGTCCATCTATTTTCTGCTGGCCCAGATCGGATTGCTGGATACCATTCCCGGCGTGATCATCGGCCATGTCGTTGTCACGGTGCCTTTTGCGGTCGTCGCCATCATGGCCACCCTCAACAGAATGGACCGGACGCTGGATCAGGCCGCGCGCATTCTGGGTGCCAGTCCGTTCCAGTCGATCGGCCTGGTCATCCTGCCCAACATACGCTTCGGTCTGTTCACCGCCTGGTTCATCAGCCTGGTGATGTCCTGGGAGGAGAGCTCCGTCACGCTGTTCATCAGCGGCGTCAACGTCACGACGCTGCCGAAGAGAATGTGGGACAATCTGCGTCTCGATCTGGATCCCGCAATCGCGGCTATCTCCGTGTTGATGACGCTGTTAACAGCACTTGTAATCATCCTGCGGGGCAGTCGTCAGCAAGGCTAGACCTCGTGATGGGCTCAAGCTCTGTCAGGGGACACTGCTTGTAAGATACTCTCTTGCCTGCGGAGCCCCGCAGACGTCGGCCGCCGCCGCTTCGCTCGTCTGGCCGAGAACCGTACCAACGCGCTCGTCCCTTGGCGATGACGATCAGACCCATTCTGCGAGAGGTTTGCTTTGAAAGGAGCAGCATCTGGCCGCGGATCGAGGTGCCCGATACTGGCCCGTGACGGTCCCTTCGTTGCTGACCTGCAGGCCATTTGCCGCGGTAAGACCGCTTGCAAATTCGGGGCACTTGAGGACATTGGCGGCATGAGCACCGCGAAAGAGCCGACACACCAGACCCGTCCTGCGGCCAAATGGCGCCGCATGCCGATCGCCGCCGTCATGGCCCTGAGTTTCGGCGCGCTGGTACTCGTATCCGTGGGCGGCGTTCTAGCCTTGTCGGTCGGTGCCAACGTTCGCAACACGCTCGATCTGCTGGGCGCTCAATCCACGCTCCTTGTCGATGCGATGGAAGATCTGCTTCGTGCCGAAATGGGGGGCGCCGAGAATGCCGTCGATGGTGTCGCCCAGCTCTATGCTCAAGGTGACTTCGAGATCGACGAGGCAACGATGTCGGCAGCACTTGCTGGCGCTCTCTCGGCAACGCCGGGCGCAAATGCGATGTTGCTATGCACCCCTGACCTGAAGTGCAGAGGCACGGCACGTGGCACGCGCGGCGTTCCGAGCGGCGAGATTCGGCATTTGCCGGCAGCGCAGGAGGAATCACCACAAGTCCGTGCAGCTCTTGAAAGTCGACGACAACTGAAAGGGCGCCAATGGGGTGCATACGTTGCCAATGAGCATGGGCTGTTTGCCAATGTTTCGACGCCGCTTGAACGTGGCGGTGAAACGCGGGGCTGGGTGATTGCTGCCGTAGAGCTGCAGAAACTCTCCGAAATCACGCGCGAATTGTCGTCCCGGTTCGGCACGCATGCCTTCATCCTGGATGGCGACGGAACGGTTCTGGCTGATCCTCGCCTGGCAGATCCGAGTTCGGGCGCACTTCCTTTGACGCCGCTCGCAGCGTTCGGTGACCCGGTGCTGGCCCGCTACGGCGAACGCTCGACGGAAACGGAATTCAGTGCCAAACGCGGTCGCGATATCGAGGTCGCAGAAATCAGTGTCGAAGGCCCATCCGCATCGGACGGCTTCTTTGGCGCCGACAGCTATATCGCCATCACGCGCCAGATCACCGGCTATGGCGAGCGACCCTGGACGATTGGGGCGTATTTCGAGACCGGGCAGATCGGAAACGAACTCGAACGCGTCATGGGATCGGCGCTGCTGGGGCTTGGCGCGATGGGCGCGGCGGTCCTGGTCGCCGTCCTTCTGGGCAGGCGTATTTCTCGCCCTATTCAGGCAATCGCGGGTCAAGCCTCGCGTGTTGCCAACTTCGAGCTAGAGGGTGTGGAGCCGCTGCCGCGCAGCAGGGTTCTGGAGCTGGACGAGCAGGCATCGGCCTTCAATGCGATGCTTGTGGGGCTTCGTGCATTCTCGACCTACGTGCCACGTTCTCTTGTTTCGAAGCTGGTGCGAACGGGACAGCCGGGGATCGCGGAACCTCGCGAAGCCGTCGTCACTGTCATGTTCACGGATATCGCCGGCTTCACAACCTTGTCGGAACGCATGGATGCCGCCGCTGCGGGACAGCTCCTCAACCACCACTTTGGCATTCTCTGCCGCGCAGTCGATGCGAACGGCGGCGCAGTCGACAAGTTTCTGGGCGACGGCATGCTGGCTTTTTTCGGTGCCCCGGATCATCTGGATGACCACGCGGCCGCCGCCGTCCGGGCAGCCGCAACCATTCGCCAAGAACTGGAGAATGACAACCGAAGAGGCATGGCTGAAGGCCGACCGCCGCTGCGCGTGCGCATCGGCATTCACACGGGTCTCGTCATTGTCGGCAATATCGGTGCTTCAGACCGCGTGAACTACACCATCGTTGGCGACACCGTGAACATCAGCCAGCGGCTGCTCGACGTGGGCAAGCAGGCACAGCCGGATGCGCCTGCCTGCATCACTCTTTCCAGCGAAACGGCCTCCAGGCTGGATGGGACCTTCACGACAATTCCCATGGGCGAGCATCTGCTGCGTGGACGCGGCGAGGCGACGGAAGTCGTCCAGCTCGGCGAGATCGCAGGGCTAGCGGCGGCGCACCCACCCACAAGCCGCGGGGGCGACTGACCGCGTCAGGATCGACGTCGACGCGAGGGCTTCGTGACTTGCGCCCGCGCTGATCGATGCCATCGAAGGCGTTAGAGCCCTTATACTTCAGCTGGCCGGTGTGCCGGCTCACACAACAACGGCGACGACCGCAACGCAATCTCCCGGCTTGACCAGGCCGGGAAAGTGCCGGGCGCACAGGATGCCGTCCATCTTCGTGCAGACTTCGGTCGGCGTGGCGCCGGTCTTGCCTATGGGGTGGATGCGCGCCACCACTTGACCGGTTACGACGCTCTCTCCCATGTCGACCAGGGGTTCGATCAGCCCGGCATCCTCGGCGAAGGAGAAGCAATCGCCATCGGGCATGTCGAGCCATTGCGTGCGGCCCACGGCCGCGCTGCTTTCTCCTTTCAGGATGCCCGCCTTGCGCAGCACGTTGGCGACGCCCTGTTTGGCAACACAGGCGCTTTTGGCGGTCGCCGTGCCGCCGCCGCCAAGTTCCGTCGTTATGAATATCTTGCCCATATCCTCCGCTGCGGTGTCGTACATGCCGACCGCATCGATCTCGAGCATCTTCATCGAATACGGCGCGCAGAATGCGTCGACGAGTTCGAACGAGAAGGCTTCCTGGCGCTTATCCGGCAGGATATGCGCTGCGCAGAACGGCAGGAAATCGAGCGTCTTTCCACCGGAGTGGAAATCGAGCACGATATCTGCGAGCGGCAGCAGTTCACGCTGGAAATAGTCCGCAATCTTTTCGGTCACCGTGCCGTCGGGCTTTCCAGGGAAGCTACGGTTCATGTTGCCCCGGTCGATCGGCGAGGTGCGCGTCGCCGCAACGAAAGCCGGATAATTCATCGCCGGCACGATGATCACCCGACCGGCGACGTCTTCGGCCCTCAGCGTCCGGGCGAGATCGAAGAGAGCGATCGGCCCCTCATATTCATCGCCGTGGTTGCCGCCGGTTAGAAGGGCTGTCGGCCCTTTTCCGTTCTTTACCACGGTAACGGGGATCATCACCGAGCCCCAGGCGGAATCGTCGCGGCTATAGGGCAGCCGGAGGAAACCGTGCTGGACGCCGTCCATGGAGAAGTCCACCGTCGGCGAAATCGCCGACGGACGAAGCGCTGAAACCGTCATGGTCAGTCCTTCACGAAAAGCTTGCGCGGCACATTGGCGAGGCATTCGACCCCGGTCTCGGTGATCAGGATGCTTTCAGTTGTCTCGAAGCCCATGTCCTCGAGCCACAGACCGGTCATGAAATGGAATGTCATGCCAGGCTTCAACTCGGTCCTGTCGCCGGGGCGCAGGCTCATGGTGCGCTCGCCCCAATCCGGCGGATAGGACATGCCGATCGAGTAGCCCGTGCGGTTGTCCTTGACGATGCCGTACTTCTTCAGGACCGCGAAGAAGGCCTTGGCGATATCCTCGCAGGTGTTGCCGGGTCTTGCCTCTGCAAGGCCTGCTTCCATGCCTTCGAGCGTCGCCTTTTCCGCGTCCAGGAACGCCTGGGTCGGCTTGCCGAGGAAGAGCGTGCGCGACAGCGGCAGATGGTAGCGATTATAGCAGCCGGCGATCTCGAAGAACGTGCCTTCACCCGATTTCATCGGGCGGTCGTCCCAGGTCAGATGCGGCGCGGATGCCTCGACGCCGGAGGGAAGCAGCGGCACGATCGCCGGGTAGTCGCCGCCGATGCCGTCGACGCCGCGCGTGCCTGCATCGTAAATCTCGGCGACGAGATCGCATTTGCGCATGCCGACCTCGATCTTGTCGAAGATGCGCTGATGCATGCCTTCGACGATGCGCGCGGCGTTGCGCATATAGGCGATCTCGGTCGGGCTTTTTACTGCGCGCTGCCAGTTGACCAGCGCCGTCGTGTCGACGAAGCGGGCATTGGGCAGGTGTTTCTGCAGGGCGGCATAGGCGGCCGCCGAGAACCAGTAATTGTCCATCTCGACGCCGATTGTCAGCTTGTCGAGGCCGCGCTCGACAACCTTGGCGGCGAGATAGTCCATCGGATGGCGCTCCGTGGATTGCACGTAATGATCGGGATAGCCGATGATGTTGTCGTGGCCGAGATAGGCCGTGAATTTCGCGCCAATGGCATCCTGGCCGCGGCCATACCAGATCGGCTCGCCGGTGGGCGGCACCACTACGGCCTGATGCACGTAGAAGGACCAGCCGTCATACCCGGTCAACCAGGCCATGTTCGTCGGGTCGCTGACGATGAGAAGGTCGACACCCTTCTGCTCCATGGCCTTGCGGGTCTTGGCCAGCCGCGCCTCGTACTCCCCAAGCGAAAATTTGAGGTTGGGTTGGGTCATGTCTCTCCCTCATTCTCCGGCCCTGCCGGTCTCAGCTTTCAAATATCGTGCCCTTGCCGCACTCCAGTGCGCGGGCAACGGCGAGCGTGGCGATGGCGGTGTCCTGGATGCCGGTTCCGGTCAGGTCGGCGATCGTGCGCTGGCGGGCGTCGGTGCGCCCTGGCCTCTGGCCGGCGATGATCTGGCCGAGTTCGGCAAAATCGGCATCGGCGGCGATGCGGCCCGCCTTGATGGCGTGGTGAAGCTCACCGAGCCGCCGCGTCTGCGTCAGCCTGTCGGCGACATAGAGCGAAGCCCCTGATATCGCTGCCGGCTCGATCTCGTTCTTGTGTTCGGCATCGGAGCCCATGGCAGTCACATGCTGCCCGGGCCGAAGCCATGCAGCTTTCAGGATAGGGCTCTCGGCCGGCGTGGTCGTGATGATGATATCGGCGCCAGCCGCCGCCTGTTCCGGGTCGCTTTCCGCCCGGACGGGAATGCCGAGTTTCTCTCTCAAGGTGCGGGCAGCGAGCGTCGCCTTTTCGCTGTCGCGGGCCCAAAGCCGTGCTTCCTGGATCGGGCGCACCAGGCACAGCGCCCCGAGTTGCAGCATCGCCTGCATGCCTGCGCCGAAAATGGCGGCGACCGAGGAATCCGCACGCGAAACATGCCTTGCTGCAACTGCGCCTGCGGCCGCCGTGCGGATGTCGGTCAGGTAGCCATTGTCGAGCAACAGCGCCTGGACGACACCTGTCGTTGCCGACAGAAGCACCATCATGCCGTTGGTGCTCGGCAGGCCGAGCTTGGGGTTGTCGAAGAAGCCGGGGCTGATCTTGATCGCAAAACCGTCGAGGCCCGGCACATAGGCCGTCTTGACGTCGACTTCGCCACGATGTTCCGGGATATCCAGGCGCAGGATCGGTGGCATCACCACGGCCTTGGTGGCAAGCGCCCGAAAGGCATTCTCAATGCAATCGATGGCGGCAAGGTCGAGCGGAACGATCGCACGCAGATCCGCCTCCGTCAAAATCGTCATGCGCGTCATGCCGCATTCTCCCGCAACAGATCTGTCTCGCCGTTGACGACACGCCGGTGCAGGTCCATGTCGACGTTGCGGCCCGAAAGAATGAGCGCGACTGGCCGGCCGACCGGGTCGATCTTGCCGGCGAGGATGGCCGCGATGCCGACGGCACCTGCGCCCTCGACGATCTCGCGCTCCAGCGCATAGGCGTGCTGCATGCCAGCTGCGATCTCGGCTTCCGAGAGCAGGATGACATCGTCGAGCAACGCCTGGCACATGGAAAAGGTCACATGATTGGCAAGGCCGATGCCGCCGCCGAGCGAATCTGCAAGGCTCGGCATTTCGGCAATCTCGACGGGGCGACCCGCGTCGAGGCTCGCCTTCATCGCCGCCCCGCGCTCCATGGTGATGCCGATGACGCGGATGTCCGGATGCTGCGATTTGACGGCAAGTGCCACGCCGGAAGCGAGACCGCCGCCCGAGAGCGGAACGAGAACCGTCCCGACATCCGGCATGTCATCGACGATTTCGAGCCCGAGCGTGCCCTGGCCGGCAACGATGGCCGGATCATCGAATGGCGGGACCATCGCCAGCCCATCCTGCTCGACGAGCTTCTCGACTTCGCGCTGGGCGTCATCCTGCGAGGTGCCTGTGATCAACACCCTGGCACCAAGCCGGCGAATTTCGGCGACCTTGTTTTGCGGGACGAGGCGCGACATGCAGATTGTCGCAACGGTGCCTTCGGCTTTCGCGGCATAGGCAAGAGCCCGGCCGTGGTTGCCCGTGGAGGCGGCAACGACACCGCGCTTGCGCTCGGCGGGCGGCAGGGACAGGAGCGCGTTGCAGGCGCCACGCAACTTGAAGCTCCCCGTGGTCTGGTGATGCTCGAGCTTGAGGCCAACCGGCACATCGAGGCGTTCTGACAGGGATGGAGAGGGGGCGAACGGCGTCCTCAGCACATGGGCCGAAATTCGCCGCGCGGCCGCTTCGATGCCGCCGAAGGTCACGGGCAGGAGAGATCCCGACATGCTCACGCTCCAGCCATCGGCAGCGTCATCAGCTGGCCGAGCTGAGAGCGGTGCTTGTCGTCGCCGCAAAGGCGCAGGCAGGCCCAGGCGGTCGCCAGATTGCTAGTCACGACAGGTTTGCCGATCGCATCCTCGATCCTGGCGGCGACGGAGGCGGCGCGCACCGCCGTGCATGATATGAACAGCGCGTCCGAACTCGGTGCAGTGGCCTCGCGCGCGAAGGCGACGAGTTCGTCGTGGCCGATGCGCGCCATGTCGCGGTCGTCCGTCAGGCCAAGGCAGGTAAACCGGTCGATCGAAAATCCACGGTCGGTAAAGTAGTCCGCCATCGGGCGACTGGTCTCGAGCGTGTAGGGGGTAAGGACCGAGATGCTGCTGGCACCAAGGGCGCGCAAGCCTTCGACGGCCGCGGCGGCCGGGGTGACGACCGGTACACTGGGCTTCGCCGCCCGGATTGCGGCCGTCACCTGATCGTCGCCGATGACGACGGAGGCCGACGTGCAGGAATACATCACGACATCGAGCTCTTCGTCGGGGAGGATGAGGCCGGCAGCCGTCGTCAGCTGCGGCTGCATCGCGCGAAGGTTCTCGGGCGTGACGGGGTTGGCATAGTGGATGCGCGCGACATAGACGCCGATGCGCTCGCTTGCGACCATGCGGCGGAAATCCGGCTCCGTCGTGTGATCGGTGGCAAGGATGATTAGTCCGACGCGTTTTTCGAGCGGGCGGTCGTCGAGCCTCGGGTGACGGGAGGCGAGTGCAAGCGTAAGCGTCTTGTCCATCAGCGTTCCTCCACGCGGCTGTAGCGTTCTTCGAGCCATCGCAGGAATACGACGGAGATCAGGCTCATGATCAGGAAGAACACGCCGACCAGGGTCATCGGCTCGATATAGCGATAGTTGCTGTTGGCGATGCTTTTCGCCTGGTTCATCAGCTCCAGAACGGTGATGGCCGACAAGAGCGGCGTCTCCTTGAACATGGCTATCAGGTAGTTCGCGAGCGCCGGGATCATCGGCGGGATCGCCTGGGGAAGGATTACGTGCAGCCAGGTCTGGCGCATGGTCAGGTTGGTCGCCCGGGCCGCTTCCCATTGGCCGCGCGGAACGTTCTCGATGCCGGCGCGGTAGACCTCGGCCGTATAGGTACCGTAGTGGATGCCGAGCCCGATCACGCCGGCGACGAGCGCCGGCAAGCTGATGCCGATGTCGGGAAGCACGTAGAAGATAAAATAGAGCTGCACGAGCAGCGGCGTGCCGCGGATGAATTCGACGAGGAAGCCGACGGTGCGAGCAATCGGCTTGGGTGCCGAAAGCCTGAGGATCGCAAAGAGAAGGCCGACGACGGCGGCGACTGCAGCCCCCAATACGGTGGCGAGGAGGGTTATCTTCAGTCCCTCGAGGAGGGTGGGCATGATCTGCCAGACGAAATTCCAGTCCCATTCCATAGATCAGGCCCTCACGCCGTCAAGGCCGCGCGTCATGCGCCGTTCGAGCCACCGCATGCTGCGCGAGATGACCCAGGACATCAGAAAGTAGAGAACGAGGATCACGGTGAACGGGATCAGTGTGTTGCCGGTCTGGGCACGCACGACCTGGGCCTGAAACGTCATGTCCGTCAGCGAGATCAGCGACACGACAGCCGTGCCCTTCAGGAGCTCGATGGCGTTGTTGCAGAAGGTCGGCAGCATCAGCGGCAAGGCCTGGGGCAGGATAATGTGGCGCATCGACTGGTAGCGCGTGAGATTGAGCGCAATGCACGCCTCGCGCTGTTCGCGCCCGATCGCCTTCACCGCGCCGCGAACCACTTCGGCCCCATAGGCCCCGACGTTGAGACCGAGCGCCAGGACGCCGGCCTGTAGTGGCGTCAGCGTGATGCCGGCGAAGGGCAGGACGAAGTACACCCAGAAGAGCTGCACGAAAATAGATGTGCCGCGGAAGAACTCGATATAGGTGGTTGCCAGCGCCCGCACAGCAAAGAAGCGGCTGACGCGCGCAAGGCCCGCGGTAAAGGCCATCACGACGGCCAGTGCCGAGCCCAGTACCGTCAGCTGCAGCGTCACCAGCGCGCCCTGCAATATCAGCCCTATGTAGCCGGACCAGTCGATCATCTTTATCTACGTTCCAATCATCGTCAGCCGTGGGGACGGCTCCCGCGTCGAAAGTTCGAACGAGGGAGCCGGAGTGTGTCACTTGGCGGCGCAGAGCTTTTCGCGGGTGGTCGACATCGCGGCCTTAGCGGAAAAGCCATATGGTTCGATGATCTTGGCGAACTCGCCGGATTCCTTCAGCTTGGCCAACTCGACGTCGAAGGCGTCCCGCAGCGCTTCGTCGCCTTTCTTGAAGGCGGCACCGTCACAATAGACCGGCGCACCTTCGACCGGGGCGACAACCTCCAGGTTCGGATCGTTGGCCTTCGACATCAGGTCGTTGATCGACAGGACGGGCAGGGAATAGACGTCGATGCGGCCATCCTGCAGCATTTTCAGTCCGCTCTGGCCGTCCGGCACGACAATAACGCGATCGCGCGGCACACCGGCTTCGAGCGCCAGTTTTTCCTCCGTACCGCCACCCGGCGCACCGATCTTCACATCGGGGTTGTCGGCCACGTCCTTGTAGCTCATTAGCTTCAGCGGATTGCCTTTCTTCAGCGCGAAGGCTTCCGCGTCGCACAGCACCGGCTCGGAATAAGCGACAGCTGCACAGCGCTCCGGCTTCATGAAGAGGCCGGCGGTAATGGCATCATGCCGCCCGGCCTGAAGACCGGGGATCATTGCGCCATATTCAGAGATCGACGCGGCGACATCGGCGACGCCGAGACGCTTGAAGATCTCGCGGGCGACATCCGGCGCGGCACCCGAAACCTTGCCGTCGGCGCCGACCGCGGTGAACGGCGGTTCGTTGGCAATCGCAATGCGAGCAAAGCCCTGATCCTTCAATTGCTGCAGCTTGTCGTCGTCGGCCGCGGCCGGTGCAGCGGAAAGGACAGCCACCAACGTCGAAACGCTTGCGGCCATTGACATGAAATGCGTGATTTTCATCGGTATCGGCTCCTCTGGCTGTTCTTCATCTTTTTGGTTGGGGCACATCCCGGCGCGAACGCTCAGACGCGGTGCCCTGCCGCGATTATCTTGCGCAGGAACACTTGCGTGCGCTCCTGCTTGGGATGACGGAAGATGTCGTCCGGCTTGCCTTCCTCGACGATCCGACCACGGTCGAAGAAAAGGATCCGGTCGGCGAAATCATGGGCAAAACCCATCTCATGCGTCACGAGAAGCATGGTCATGTCAGTCTCCGACGCGAGCTTGCGCATGACGTTGAGCACCTCCTCGACGAGTTCGGGATCGAGGGCGGAGGTGACTTCGTCAAACAGCATGATCTTCGGCGACAGCGCGAGCGCGCGGGCGATTGCTACTCGTTGCTTCTGTCCGCCAGACAGCTGCGCCGGCATGCTTTTCGCCTTGTCGGCCATGCCAACCATGTCGAGAAGCTCCATCGCCCGCTTTTCCGCAACAGGCCGGGCCATGCCCTTCGTCAGCATCGGAGCGAGCGTGACATTGTCGAGAACGCATTTGTGCGGAAACAGGTTGAAGTGTTGGAACACCATGCCGATCTTCGCGCGCATCCGCTGGAGATAGCGCTCGTCGGCGGCGACAAGGCCGCCATTGCCCGGCATGTGATAGAGCTGCGCTCCATCGACCTCGATATGGCCACCGCTGATCGTCTCCAGCGTCATCAGGATGCGCAGGATCGTCGTCTTTCCTGACCCTGACGGGCCGATGAGCGCGAGCTTCTCGCCCGGCATGACCTGCATCGACAGACCGTCGAGTACGGTCAGCGGGCCGTAGCGCTTGATGATGTTGTCGATGCGGATGATGGGATCGGGCATTCACGTCTTTCCCTTGGTGGGGACCGGTGATGCCCTAACGATGATCGTCCATCTAAATCATGTCAATTGGAATAATAATATCATTACAATTATTCCGAGTCCGCCCATGAATTAAGCGAAGACCTCAAATCGCAAGCAACAGCGCTTCGGGATTTCCAAGCGCCAGCGAGGCGACGATGCCGAGGCCCTGTCGCAATTCCTGCTCGCTCGTCGAGCCGAGGGAGATGCGCACCGCCGGCCGCCAACCGAGTTCGGAGGTGCGGAAGGAAGACCCCGGAGCGATCGCGACGCCCCGCAACCGCGCCTGTGAAACGAAGCCTTCTTCGCTATGGCCCTCCGGCAGGGGCAGCCAGATGTGCAGGCTCTGGGGGTGCGAGCGATAGTCGAGCGCGCCGAGGCTTTCGGCGGCAATCGCATGGCGCGCAGCCAGCGCCCGACGCTGCCAGTCGACCAGTTCCAATGCGGTTCCGTCGCTGACCCAATGGGTCGCGATCTCGGCGATGGCTGGGGTCGCCATCCAGTTGGAAACCAGGTGCCGATTGGCGACGGCTGCCACGTAGCGGTCGGGCGAGGCGAGATAGCCGATGCGCAGGCCCGGCACGGTGATCTTGGTGAAACTGGTGATGTAGAGCGTGCGCTCCGGCGCGAAGGCCGCCACCGGCTTCAGCCCCGCATCGACGAGCGGACCGAGGATGTCGTTTTCGATGATGGCGATGTCGTGCCGGCGGGCAACGTCGGCAAGGGCTGCGCGCCGCGCCTCGCTCATCAGCGTCGCGGTCGGGTTGATGACCGACGGCTGCAGGAAGATCGCCCGGATGACGCCTTTGCGGCACGCTTCGTCCAGCGCTTCCGGGATCATGCCGTCGTCATCGATGGGCAAGCCTTCGAGGTGGATGCCGAGATAGGTCGACAGCGGCACCAGCGTGTGGTGGCTGACTGCCTCGGTCGCGATCGTCGAACCGGGCGGCGCGACGCTCATCAGCGCCACCGTCATGGCCGATGTCGCGCCGTTGGTGAGGCTGATGTTGAGCGGCGAGATCTGGAGGCCGCAACGCGCGAGCCATTCGGCGGCGACGCTGCGGTGGCGCGGGAAGACCATGTTGGGGCGGAAGGAGAGCGCCGAGCTGGAAGGCAGGTTCTCCGCAAGCCAGCCGAAGGCGCCGCGCATCTTCTGCAGATGCAACTGTTCACAGACCGGTTTGAGGATCGACAGGTCGATCAGCTCGCCGAGGCGCTCGGGCAAATAGGGCGGTTCCGGCTCCTTCCCCTGGGTCTGCACGAAGCTGCCGCGTCCGATTTCGCCGGACACCAGCCCCCGGCGGATAAGCTCGTCATAGGCACGGCTGACGGTTTGAACGGAAAGTGCCAGCTCGTCCGCGAGTTGACGATGGGTCGGGAGGCGCTGCCCGTTCGACAGCTTGCCGTCCTGGATGGCGCGCGCGAACTGCTCGGCTAGGGAGAGATAGGCCGGGCGGCGGAGCTGTTCGGGATCTGGGCGCCAATTTGTCATGATTTTACACTGCTGAAAATCAGGTCAATTGACAACGCCAAAATCAACACCCAATCTCTTTTTCCTGATTTGACATGAAACAGCACGCGCGAAAGCCCCGAAATGAAACTCGACGCCATCGACCTGCGCATCCTTGAAGCGGTCCAGCAGGACGGGCGCATCACCAAGCTGGCGCTCGCCGAAAAAGCAGGGCTTTCGCCGACCCCCTGCTGGATGCGGCTGCGCAAACTGGAAAAGGCCGGCATCATCACCGGCTATCATGCCCGCGTCGCGGTGCGCCGCGTTGCGCCGGTCGCGAGCGTGATGATGGAGGTGACGCTCGGAAATCACCGTCAGGCAGATTTTGAACGCTTCGAGCGTGCCGTCGCGGCCATACCCGAGATCACCGCCTGCTGGTCGGTCGGCGGCGGCGTCGATTACATCCTGAAGATCGTCGCTGCCGACATCGACGCCTACCAGCGGCTGGTCGATGGCCTGCTTGATCGCGAGCTCGGCATCGACCGCTACTTTACCTACATCGTGACAAAGACGATCAAGGATGAAACCGTTCTGCCGCTCGCCGCGTTACTTTCCACTTCGCTTTAGACCATCTGTCTGCGTTCAAGCGAAAATTCAGACAGATTCTCTCTTGGCTGCGCGTCGAACAGACAATTTCTCGTCCGCCGGCTGTCACCATCTCTGCACCACCTGCCGAGGAGATGCCGATGACCGCCGTTTTCGCCCGCCCGCCTTTCCACGATGCCTTGAACCAGCTGAAAGATCGCCATCTGCTACGCGAGCTTGCCTATGTCGGCGGGCGCTGGACCTCGTCGCGCCAAGGCAACAGCTTTGCGGTCACCGATCCTGCGACAGGCGGTTCGCTCGCCTGGGTAGCTTCACTCGACGGTGACGAGACGCTAACGGCGATCGATGCGGCAGTTTGGGCCTTTCCCGGCTGGCGTGATCTTCCTCCCCACCACCGCGCTGCGAAGTTGCGTCGCTGGGGCGAACTGATGATTGGCGCCAAGGATGACCTCGCCTTGATCATGGCACTGGAGCAGGGAAAGCCGATTGCCGAAGCGCGCGGCGAGATCGACTACGCCGCATCTTTCCTCGACTGGTACGCCGAAGAGGGAAAGCGACTGAATGCCGAAAGCGTCACCAGCCATCTCACGGGAGCGGAGATGATCGTGCGGCGGGAAGCGCTCGGCGTTGTCGGCATTGTCACTCCCTGGAATTTTCCTTCGGCGATGGTAACGCGAAAGGCGGCGGCTGCCCTTGCGGCCGGCTGCACGGTGGTCGCCCATCCATCCTCGGAAACGCCGCTCTCGGCGCTTGCGCTCGCCGAACTCGCCGAGCGGGCTGGCATTCCGGCCGGCGTCTTCAACGTCGTCACCGGCAATGCCGCGACGATTGTCGGCCAGATGTGCGCCGACAACCGGGTCCGTGCCATGAGCTTTACTGGTTCGACGGAGATCGGTCGGCTGATCGCCGGGCAATGCGCCCCGACGATGAAGCGACTTGTCATGGAACTGGGCGGCCATGCCCCGCTTATCGTATTTGCCGATGCGGATATCGAAAAGGCCGCCGATATCGCGATTGCAGCAAAGTTTGCGACCTCCGGCCAGGATTGCCTGGCCGCCAACCGCATCTATGTCGAGCGCCCGGTCGTTGAGGCTTTCAACGCCGCCCTTGCGACACGCATCGCCGCGCTGAAGGTTGGCCCCGGCCTCTGTGCGGGTGTCGACATCGGACCGCTCATGCATGAGCGCGCGATCGCCAAGGTGGAGGAGCAGGTCGCCGACGCCTTGAAACGGGGCGCGACGCTCGTTTGTGGTGGCGGGCGGCACGACACAGGTCCGCTATTCTACGAACCGACGCTTTTGACGGATGTTCCCGACGACGCCCTGATCATGCGGGAGGAGACCTTCGGTCCGGTTGCGGCCGTTACCGCATTCGACAGCGAGGCGGAGGTGATCGCCCGGGCCAACGATACGGAATACGGCCTCGTCGCCTATGTCGTGACGGAAAACGGCACAAGACAATGGCGCATGGGCCGTGCCCTGCAATTCGGCATGGTGGCGATCAATCGGGTCAAGATCACCGGCGGGCCCGTTCCGTTCGGTGGCTGGAAACAATCGGGTCTCGGCCGCGAGGGCTCCAGGCACGGGCTCGAGGCCTTCACCGAACTCAAATATCTCTGCATCGACACCGCCGCCTGACATCAAGCGCGGCAAACCCATTCAAGACGACGGCATAAGGATAAAGGCAATGCTCGACCGCAACAACGAACTGACCGCCTGGGACCGGGATCACTTTTTCCACCCATCGACCCATATGGGAATGCATGCGCGCGGCGAAACACCGACGCGGGTCATTGCCGGCGGCGAGGGCGTCTACATCACTGATGCCAACGGCCGCACCAGTCTCGACGCCTTTGCCGGGCTCTACTGCGTCAATGTCGGCTATGGCCGCCAAAAGATCGCGGACGCCATTGCCGAACAGGCGAAGAACCTTGCCTATTACCACGCCTATGTCGGCCATGGCACGGAAGCGTCGATCACATTGTCGAAGATGATCATCGACCGCGCGCCTGAGGGCATGTCGCGGGTCTATTTCGGTCTTTCAGGCTCCGATGCCAACGAGACAAACATCAAGCTGATCTGGTACTACAACAACATTCTCGGCCACCCCGAAAAGAAGAAGATCATCTCGCGCTGGCGCGGCTATCACGGTTCCGGCGTGATGACTGGATCGCTCACCGGTCTTGCGCTGTTTCACAACGCCTTCGACCTGCCGCGCGCGCCGATCCTGCATACGGAGGCGCCCTACTACTTCCGCCGGCCCGACCGTTCGATGGACGAGGAGCAGTTCGCGCAATATTGCGCCGACAAGCTGGAAGAAATGATCCTTGCGGAGGGACCTGAAACGATCGCTGCCTTTATCGGCGAACCGATACTCGGAACAGGCGGCATCGTGCCGCCGCCCAAGGGCTACTGGCAGAAGGTCCAGGCCGTGCTCGACAGATACGACATCCTGCTTATTGCAGACGAGGTTGTCACCGGATTCGGTCGCCTGGGCACGATGTTTGGTTCCGATCACTACGGCATGAAGCCGGATCTTATCACCATCGCCAAGGGACTTACTTCCGCCTATGCGCCGCTGTCCGGGACGATCGTTTCCGAAAAGGTCTGGCAGGTGCTGGTTCAGGGATCCGACGAACTGGGCGCGATCGGCCATGGCTGGACCTATTCCTCCCACCCGATCTGTGCGGCAGCGGGGATCGCCAATCTCGAACTGATCGACGAGCTTGGCCTGGTCGAGAATGCCGCTGTGACCGGCGCCTATTTCCGTGAGCGTCTTGCAGACGCAGTAGGGGGGCACAGGCATGTCGGCGAGGTTCGCGGTGACGGAATGATGGCGGCCGTGGAGTTCGTTGAAGACCGGGACGACCGCCGATTCTTCGAGGCCGGCAAGAAGATCGGCCCCCAGGTCGCCGCAGCCCTTGCCGAACGCGGCGTGATCGGCCGGGCCATGCCGCAGGGTGACATTCTCGGTTTCGCCCCGCCTTTGTGCCTGACGAGGGAAGAGGCTGATGTGGTGGTGAAGGCAGCAGTGGCAGCCATCGAAGAGGTGTTCGCACGATGATCACCATGCGCGCGATCCCAAGCACGATGAACGCAGTGCAACTCGTTGGTCACGGGGGTATCGACAAGCTGTTCTACAACACCTCCGTCCCTGTACCGGAGCCTGCCGGTGACGAGGTGCTGATAAAAGTCTCGGCCTGCGGCATGAACAACACCGATGTGTGGGTGCGCCAGGGTGCCTATGGCACCGAGGATGATGCCGCAGCGGTTTCTACGTGGCGCCGGCAGGGAAACACACTCACCTTTCCGCGCATCCAGGGCACGGACACGGTTGGCCATATCGTAGCTGTCGGTTCGGGCATCGATCCCGCGAGGATCGGGGAACGGGTCATGGTGGATTTTTCAATCTACAACCGTGACGACGACAGTCTCGCCGACATCGATTACATAGGCCATGGCCGCGATGGCGGCTACGCTCAATACATGGCGCTTCCGGCGCAGAATGCGCATGTGGTCGATACGGACCTGACGGATATCGAGCTTGCAACATTCTGCTGCGCCTATTTGACGGCGGAACGCATGCTCGAGCGGGCTCGTCTCGCTGACGGTGAGACGGTGCTGGTGACCGGTGCATCGGGCGGGGTAGGCAGCGCAATCATCCAGTTGGCGCGCGTCCGCGGTGCCATCCCGATTGCCGTCACGAGCCCAGGCAAGGAGCAATCCGTGCTCGCTCTCGGCGCGCAGGCCGTGGTGACGCGTGGCGACGGTGATCTCGTCGCCGCGATTCACGAGGTTGTGAATGGCAGGCCAATCGATGTGGTCGCCGATCTCGTCGCCGGCCCGCTCTTCAATGACCTGTTGAAAGTACTCAGACCGGAAGGCCGATATACGACGGCCGGCGCGATTGGCGGACCGGTGGTCCAGCTCGATCTGCGCACGATGTATCTGAAACAGCTCGAACTGCACGGCTCGAGCCAGGGCAGCCGGGCGGATTTCCGGCGGCTGGTAGGTTTCATCGAAGACAAACGAATCCGGCCGCTGGTCGGCGGCGTCTATCCGCTTTCCAATTTCCATCGCGCGCAGACGGATTTCATGGCCAAGGGCTTCGTCGGCAATCTCGTCGTTGTTCCGGATTGAGCCGCGAACTGGCGGCTCGCGTGGGCCGGCGGCCGCCAGCCGCGTCTGCCGGCGCGCGCGTCATCGCCGCCGCAAGGACTTTCGCCTCGATGGCGACGACGCTGACTATGCGGATCGAATGTCCGGCGTCCTATGTTTTGGATCTTCCAAGTGCTTGGCCGGAACCCAGAGATGGCGCGTGACGTATCTCAATGACAGGCTTTCCGGCGTCGGCCAGGGGAGGGACTGCTACTCGTTGATAAGACGCGTCTCTCCCGGCGGAAGCCCATGCTCGATCAGCCTGTCGAGGTAGTCGCAGTAAGGGCTGCCTTCATAGAATGGGTGGGCCGCCTCTCGGACGTATCCCGCATTCAGGTTCGGAAACTTCTTCAAAGCATCAGAGATCCAGACCTTGACTTCATCGGTCTCGCCCGTCCTGAGAGCGAGCAACGCTGCCCCGATGAATGGATAATAGGTTGTGCGTTCGAATGACGCGCCCTCCCGTAGATGCATCCGGGCCGCTAGGAGGTCATCGGGCTCGCCCCTCAGCATCAGGCCAACACCAAGCAGTGTCTTGAACGCAAACGTAGATGGATCGTGAGGACTGAGGTCGATGGCATTTCGCGCGGCTCTGATCGTTGTATCGGCGTCCCTGAGCCGTACGGCTGCCATTCCATGGGCGAAGTGAAGAAACGCGTAGTTGCGATTTAATGCAAGGCCCTGTTCGGCGACGGGCATGGCCTCAGCCGCTCGCCCGGCCACCGTAAGGAGGAGCGACATCATCGCGTACGCGATATCGCTCCGCCTGTCGATTTCTAATGCCTTGGTGGCGAACGATAATCCCTCCTTGATGGCGACAGGCACGTCTGCGGCACGTCCCCAAAGGACGAGTGCGTATCGGTGACGCGCCAGGTAGGCGTAGGGAAGGGCGAAATTAGCATCGTGTTCGAGCGCCTGTCGCAGGAATTTCTCGGCAGTGGCTTGCGAACCTGCTTCGAAGGAGAGCAATTCGGCAAGGCCGCGGTGGCACAGCTCCCAAGCAGTGAGGTTGTCGGTCGATTTGGCGAGAGCGAGGCCTCGTTCGTGCGCTCCGAGTTCCGGTTCGATGCCCGCGATAATCCGGCGTGTTATCTCATCCTGCACATCGAAAAAATCGGCGATCGGACGATCCCACCGCTCGGCCCAGATATGTGCTCCGGACAGTGCGTCGATGAGCTGCACAGTGATCCTCAGCCGATCGCCTGACCGCCGAACCGATCCTTCCACGATATAGCGCACGCCAAGTTCTCGGGCGATCTTGCGTACGTCCTTGGCTGTTCCCTTGTAGGCGAAAGTCGAGTTGCGAGCGATGACGAACAGCCATCGAAAGCGACCCAGTTCCGTGATGACGTCTTCGACCAACCCGTCGGCAAAGAAGTCCTGATCGGAGGTAGCGGAAAAACTTTGAAATGGGAGAACCGCGATCGACGCACGTTCCTGTCCGGAGAGCCGAACCCGGCTCGGCTCCGTGCCGTCCACCTCGACCTGCCACACGTCAATTGGGTCGGGAATGTTCTTGACCGACTGCGGGCCGAGCCACGTCATCCCCGCCTCTATCTTGCCTTGCACATGATCGTAGATCGCGCGAGATATGCAGATGCCTCCGGCGGGTGCGATGGTTTCGAGACGCGCGGTGATGTTGACACAGTCGCCGAGAATATCGTCCCCATCGATCACCACGTCTCCCAGATGAAGACCGATACGGAAACGCAGACGTCGGTCTTCCCCTTGCGGAGATTCGCGCGAGATCAAGCTGCGCTGCATCAAAAGCGCCGCTCTTACCGCCAACACTGGCGACGAGAAATCGACTAGCAGCCCGTCGCCCATGGTTTTGACGATGCGGCCACCGCCTTCGCTGATCGCCGGGTCAATCACGCAGGTTCGCGCGTCGCGCAGCCGTGAAATGGTGCCTTCCTCGTCCGCCGCCATGAGACGAGAATAGCCGACCAAATCGGCCGCCATTATTGTGGTAAGGCGACGCTCCACCGTTTCCCCTCCGCCAGGAAAGTACAGTATCGCCTGATAGGCAAATGCGAAAGCACTCTTGAACCGCGCCCATCAGTTGTCGGTCTTGGAACCAACGTCTATCCGGTAGAGGGCCGCTGCCGACCGGTTGCCTTTCGCTTTAAGATGGCGATTGGCCGGGCGAAGAGAGCGTCGATGTCTTTCTGGCGATCCTCCTCACATGACGCCGAAGCGCTCGAAGGCCTCGACGGTGCTCATGCCGGCTTCGATCGCCAGGCGGACCTTGTTTTCCGTTTCGGCTTTCTCAAGCGCGAGCGTGATCGCCTCCTTCTCGGCTTCGCGTGGAATGATGAGAACACCGTCGCGGTCGCCGAAGACGATATCGCCGGGGCGGATACGGATGCCGCCGATCTCGATCGGGATATGGTAGTCGACGACCTTTCCGCGCGGGCCCTGGTCCTGTGCATAGGATCCGTAGCAGAAGGTCGGGAAATCGAGGGCCAGGATGCCAGCGCTGTCGCGGCAATAACCGTCGCAGATCGCACCTGCCGCCTTCAGCTTCATTGCACGCGTCGACATCAGCTCGCCCCAGACCGCATAGCGCGGCGATGAACCCGAACAGACATAGATCTCGTTTTCCTTCAGGCTGTCGAGTGCGTGGAACATCAGACCGAAAGGTTTGCTGCTGAACTGTGAGTGGCCGCTCGCTTCGGCAGTCGCGAAGAAATCGGCCTCGAGGACCGGCATTGCCCGCCCGACCGCAACCATGTCGTCGCGAAGCGCCTTGATCTGTGGAGGCAGGAACTGATGCTGCAGGCCCATGGTGTCGAGGATGTCACCGACCACGGCGGTGAACAGCCGGCTGCGCATGGCGGCAAACAGTTCGGTATCGTTGTCAAACTTCGTCATGTCTCTTCCTTCAAGCTTTTTGCGCCACGGCCGTTGCGATCCCGTGCATGACGCCTCTGATTTCGGCGAGGCCCTTCAGCCGACCAATCAGCGAGTAGCCGGGATTGATCCGTTCCTTGCCGATATCATCAGCCAGGAGATGTCCGTGATCGGGCCGGAGGGGGATCTGCCAGTCGATGCGATCTTCCGCTACCCGGCGTTCCTGTTCCTGCATCAGCGCAAGGATCACGGCCGGCATGTCACTCGACCCGCCAAGATGGTCTGCCTCGTAGAAAGAGCCGTCATTCTCGCGCTGGACATTGCGCAGATGGGCGAAGTGGATGCGGGGGCCGAACTCGCGCACCATCTGCGGCAGGTCGTTGTCAGCGCGGGTGCCGTAGGAACCGGTGCAGAAGGTGATCCCGTTTGTAGGGCTATCGACGGCGGAAAGAATGCGCCTGACGTCGGCGGCAGTCGAAACGATGCGTGGCAGGCCATAGAGTGAAAAGGCGGGATCATCCGGATGGATGCACAGCCGGATACCAATTTCCTCGGCGACCGGCACGATCTCTCGCAGGAAACGGGCGAGGTTGTCATGCAGAGTATCTGGCGTCACGCCATCATATTCGGCCAGTGCGGTCAGAAAGCTTTCTCGGTTGAACTGGCGCTCGGTTGCCGGCAGCCCGGCGATGAGGTTGCGCTCGATCCGTTCGATTTTCGCCTGGTCCATCTCCGCCAGGCGCTCGCCTGCGAGCGAAATCTGCCGCTCGGAGTAGCTTTCCTCTACACGCGGCCGCTTCAGCACGAAGAGATCGTAAGCGGCAAAGTCGACGGCGTCGAAGCGCAGAGCATAGCCGCCGTTCGCCAATGGCTGCATCAGCTCGGTGCGGGTCCAGTCGACCACCGGCATGAAATTGTAGCAGACCGTGGAGATGCCCGCGCGAGCCACGGCTCTCAGCGTGTCCTTGTACCAGCCGATATAGCGCGCGCTGTCTGTGGTCGCGAGCTTGATTGAATTGTGGACCGGAATGCTCTCGACGACGCTCCAGCGCATGCCGGCCGCTTCGATCTGCGCCTTTTGCGCCAGGATCGCCTCCTGCGGCCAGGGCGAGCCGTCGTAGATGTGGTGCAGCGCCGAGACGATCCCCGTGGCGCCTGCCTGCCGGATATGGTTGAGCGGCACTGGATCGTTCGGTCCATACCAGCGAAAGCACTCTTCCATCAATCTCATGCCGAACTCCTACCCGCTTCGGTGGTTATTGTTGGACCACATCGAGCAATAATGTCCCATTGGTCCAACAATTCAAGTCTGAAAACAGATATTTTGCACGAGAAATATCTATTCCGTCGATCATTTCAAATTTCAGCTTGACGGAAACTGCAATCTGGACCAACAAATAAGACATCGTAGGGAGAGTGGTCGGTGAGCAGTTTATTCAGGGAAGATGCGTTGTCAGGCGTAGACGTCGTGGAGCCCGGCAAGACCTCGGCCGTCGACCGGCTGGTCGACCAGATCCGCGACATGATTTCCGAGCGCAGGCTCGGCATCGGCGACGCATTGCCGACCGAACGCGATCTCGGGGAGCAGTTCCAGGCGGGCCGCAACACGGTGCGCGAAGCGCTGCAGGTTCTGCGCGCCTATGGTTTGGTCGAGACCCGGCCAAAGGTCGGCGCCGTCATCAGCGGCGGCCACGGCGAAGCGATCCGCAGGCTTTTCGCCTTCCACAACGGCATCTCGCCGGACTCTTTCCGTGACCTGCAGGGTTTCCGCCGCATCATCGAGACTGGCGTCGGCGAACATATCATCCTCACGGCAAGCGATGCCGATTTCGACCGGCTGGAAGCGATCAATGCTCGCATTCTGGAGGCCGAAAGCGTCGAGCAGGCGGCGGAGTGCGACTACCAGTTCCATTCGACGATCGTCGAACTCTCGGGCAACCGCACCACGCTTGCCGCCTATCACATGCTGCGTTCGGTGATCGAGGAGGTCATGCGGCTCGGCAAGGCGGAACGCCCGGTGCACGCCGCAACCTTCGAGGCCCATGCCGAGATCATCCGAGCGCTGCGCGCCCGTGACCGCATCGCCTACGCCTACCTGATGAGTCGTCATCTGGAGTTCGGCATTCGCTTCGTCGATGCCGCGCCCGGCGGCCAGTCGTCACGATGAAAGCATAGGATTTTGGCCCAGGCCGCTGCCGGTGGACGGAGCGGTCAGGGCAGACATTTGCCGGATCCGCTCGCCCGTTGGTCCGGCAACGCAAACAGGGCAATTGGGAGGAGAACCAACATGAGCAATATGAAACGTCTGGCGCTGGCAACATTGCTCGCGACCGTCAGCTTCGCACCCGGTGCTGCCTTTGCCGGTGGCAAGGCGATTGCCGGCATCGTCTTTCAGCAGGATCAGTATTTCCGCGGCATCCAGATCGGCATGGAGAAGGCGGCGGAAGCCGCCGGCGACGAGCTTCTCGCCGGCAACAGCGACAGCAAGCTGGAGAAGGAAGCGCAGCTGATCGATACCTATATCGCCCGCGGCGTGAACTCGATCGTCGTCGCACCGCTCTCGGCCGATGCTTCGGTTCCGGCACTGAAGAAGGCGCGCGACGCCGGCATCACGGTGGTGACCTACGGCACGTCTGCCAATGGCGATGTCGCCCAGGCGACGGTGACGAGTTCGGACCGCGATATCGGCATCGGGACAGGCAAGGCGGCGACCGATTTCCTGAAGACGCTCGGCAATGGCGAGAAGGTCAAGATCGGCACACTCGCCTTCAAGGCGCTCTTGCCCGAGCAGTCGAATGCCCGCGTCGACGGTTTCCTAAGCATCGTCAACGATCAGGTCGATATCGTTGCCCAGCAGGACGCCTGGCTTGCCGAGAAGGCGCTAGCGGTCGCAAGCGACATGCTGACCGCCAATCCGGATATCAAGGTGATCTACGCCGCCAATGAAGGCGGCACGATCGGCGCGGTGCAGGCGGTGAAGAAGGCCGGCCTTGAAGGCAAGGTCTTCGTCTTCGGAACCGATGGCTCCGAGCAGCTCGCCAACATGCTCCTGAATTCCGATAACGTACTGCAGGCGACGACCGCGCAGCAGCCGCTCGAAGTCGGCAAGCAGGCGATCGAGGCAGCCCAGAACCTGCTCGACGGCAAGACGATCGAGACCAAGGTCAACGTGCCTGTTCTGCCTCTGACCCGCGGCAATGCTGAAGGGGTCGCTGCCTACAAGGAAGGCCTGAAGGCCCTGAAGTAGCGCCTGGACGTGAGCCGGGCGGCGGGTATTTGCCCGCCGCTCCTTCACCGCCGACAGCAGGACATCCGCATGAGCAATCCGCAACCAAGGTCAGCCGCGTTGCAAGGGGTGCAGGGACGGCTGGACTTTCGGGTCGTAACCAAGCGTTACGGCCCGACTGTCGCCCTTTCCGAATTCACCCACAGCTTCGCGCCCGGTGAAGTCCATGCCCTGATGGGCAAGAATGGCTCGGGCAAGTCGACGCTCGTCAAGCTACTTGCCGGCGTCACCGAACCGACTTCCGGCATCATCAGCGTCAATGGCGAGGACCGGCATTTCACCTCCCCGCACGATGCTTTCAAGGCGGGCATCGTCACCGTGCACCAGGAGCTTTCCCTGGTGCCGGAGCTTTCGGTCGGCGAGAACATCTTTCTCGGCCGGCTGCCCCACCGTCGCCGCGCCGGCTTCAGCGTCGTCGACTGGCCCGGCCTGCATCGGCGCGCCGGTGAACTGCTGGCCGACATGGGGCTTGCGATCGATTCCCGCCAGCCGGTCTCCGCTCTCAGCGTAGGCCAGCAGCAGGTCGTCGAGATCGTGAAGGCGATGTCCTTCAACCCGTCGATCCTGCTGCTCGACGAGCCAACCTCGGCGCTCGCCTCGCGTGAGGTCAAGCAGCTCTTTGCGCTGATCGAGCGCCTGCGCGCCCGCGGCGTGACGATGATTTACATCACCCATCGGATGAGCGAACTCTTCGAGATCGCCGATACCTGCACGGTGATCCGCGATGGCCACTATGTCGGTTCTGTCGCCATGAAGGAGACGACGCCGCCCGCCATCGTCGGCATGATGTTTGGCGATGCGGCCCGCGCGACACGTCCGCCGCGGCGACAGCTCGATCGTGCAACACCTGTCCTTGAGGTGCGCAATCTCTCCCGGTCAGGGCATTTCCATGATGTCTCCTTCGATCTCTATCCGGGCGAAATCCTCGGCATCGCCGGGTTGCTCGGCGCCGGCCGCACCGAGCTGATGCGGGCGGTCTTTGGCGCTGACCGGATCGACAGCGGTACCGTTGCATTTAATGGTCGTGACATGACCGGTGCGAGCCCGCGCGACATGCGCAAGGCCGGCCTCGGCTATACGCCGGAAAACCGCAAGGAAGTCGGCCTCGTGCAATCTCTGTCGACTGCTGACAACCTTTGCATGGCGAGCCTTGGTCCGATCTCGACCAAGGGTTTGATCTCGCGCCGGCGCGAGCAGCCCTTCATCCGCCGCCAGATCGCCGACCTGCACATCAAGTGCGGTGATCCGGAACTGCCGGTGTCGTCGCTGTCAGGCGGCAACCAGCAGAAAGTCGTGATCGGGAAGTGGTTGAACCGGCAACCCTCTGTGATGTTCTTCGACGAACCGAGCCGCGGCGTCGACGTTCAGGCCAAACGCCAGATCTTCGATATCATCTGGCAACAGGCCGCCGACGGCCTTGCCAGCCTCTTCGTCTCGACGGAGCTCGAGGAAGTCCTCGAAGTCGCCGATCGAATCCTCGTCATGCACCACGGCGCAGTCGTTGCCGAAGTGGATCCGACGAAAACCGACCTTACCGAACTTTACGGCCTGTGCATGGAAGGGGCCAAGCAATGACACTCGTGAGCCAGACGACGGAATCAGGCGGACAGAACACGCCGCTCAAGTTCCTGAAAACCTATCCGATGGAGATCATCCTCGCCGCCTTGGTGATCTTCCTGATATTCGTGGCACCCGGTTTTGCCTCGACGGGCAACGTCCTCAATGTGCTCAGGACAGTATCGATGCTCGGCATCATCGCCTTCGGCATGACGGCCGTCATCATCAGCGGCGAGATCGACCTGTCTGTCGGCGCCGGCGCCGCACTTGCCGGCTGTATCGTCGCCTGGTTCGCCGACCGCTTCACCGATGTCTTCGGCGATTGGGGCGCGGTCACCGTCGGTTTCGCGGCGGCGCTGCTGCTCGGCTTCATGCTCGGTTTTCTCACCGGGCGATTCCGGCAGTGGTTCAACGTGCCGACTTTCATCACCACCCTTGCGCTCTTTGCCGCACTGCGTGGTGTCGCCAACCTCATCACCGGCGGCTTCCCGATGTCGTCCTTTCCGATCGGCTTTGATTTCCTCGGCGGCGGCTATCTCTTCGGCATCCCGTTCCCGGTTTATATCTTCGCCCTGACCTTTGCCGGCATGCACTTCCTGATGAAATACACGAGCTTCGGCCGCGAGGTTTACGCCGTCGGCGGCAACATGGAGGCCGCGCGCCTCTCGGGCATCGACGTCTGGAGGGTGAAGGCGCTGACGCTTGGTCTCACCGGTGCGCTGACGGCCGTCTCCGGCACGCTGATCGCATCGCAGATCGGTGCTGGAACCGGGACGACCGCAACCGGCATGGAACTCGACGTGATCGCGGCTGTGATCATCGGCGGCACCTCGCTCTTCGGCGGCAAGGGCCGCATCTGGGGCACGCTGATCGGTGTCCTTTTCCTCGGCTGTATTTCCAACGGCATGACGCTGATGAATGTCAGCGAATATTGGCAGTACGTCGTGCGCGGCGGGATCATTCTCGGCGCCGTTCTTCTCAATCAGGTCCTGGAACGGGTGCGTTGAGGTCGGAGCGGGGTGCCCGGCATCCCGCTCTCCAGTGAAAATAGATCACGCTTGTGAGTTCGGACCTGTGCGGCCTGAAACCATCGCGATCCATCGCGGAGACAATCATGACTGAATTTGAAGGAAAGATCGCTCTGGTCACCGGCACGTCCGGAATAGGCCTTGCGTCGGCGATCCGGCTGGCGTCGTCGGGCGCGACCGTGCTCGCCTGCGGCAATGATGTTGCCACCAACGCGATCTTCGATCGGATAGCCAAAGAACGCGATCTGCCGATGTCGACGCGCCTGACCGATGTCTCCGTGGAGGCCGAGGTGGAAGCGGCCGTGCGCGAGACGGTGCTTCGCCATGGCGGCCTCGACATCATCGTCAATGCCGCAGCCGTCCATCCCTATGGCACGGTTCTCGATACCAGTGCGGAGACCTTCGCCCGCTGCCTCGGGGTCAATGTTGGCTCGATCTATCTGACCGGGCGTTTCGGCATTCCGGAAATGATGAAGCGTGGCGGTGGCGCCATCGTCAATATCTCCTCGGTGCAGGGCCATGCCTGCCAGCAGAATGTCGCGGCATACGTCGCCTCGAAGGGGGCGATCCATGCGCTGACCCGTGCCATGGCGCTCGATCACGCGGCGGCAAAGGTCCGGGTGAATTCGGTGAGCCCCGGATCGGTGCGCACGCCGCTGCTTGCGCTTGCGGCCCGCACCTATGGTGGCGAGGGCGTCAGCGAGGCGGAGGCCTTCGCGCGCTTCGGCGCCGCGCACCCGATCGGCCGCATCGGTGAACCGGAGGAGGTGGCCGAACTCGTCGCCTACCTCGCCTCAGACCGGGCCGCCTTCGTCACCGGCTCGGATTTCCGCATCGACGGCGGTCTCACCGCCGGCATCGGCGTCAAGTAATCAGACAGGAAAATGACAAGATGAAAATCGGCCTTGGGCTCTACCGGGAACAGCTCACCCCGGACAATTTTCAGTTTGCGCAGCAGGCGGGTGCGACCCATGTCGTCGCACACCTGACCAACTATTTCGCCGGCAAGGATCCGAAGATCGACAGTGGCGATCAGGGCGGCTGGGGCGATTGTTCCGGCGATCGGCTCTGGTCTTACGAGGAGCTGTCGTCGCTGGTGAAGGATGTACGTGCCGGTGGCTTGCAGATTGCGGCGATCGAAAACTTCTCGCCGCGCTTCTGGTCCGATGTGCTCCTGGACGGACCCGAACGGGCTGAGCAGATCGAAGGGTTGAAACAACTCATCCGCGATGCCGGGCGGGCCGGTATTCCCTGCATTGGCTACAATTTCTCGCTCGCCGGCGTCTATGGCTGGACGCGCGGCCCCTATGCCCGTGGCGGTGCGGAATCCGTCGGCTTCGGTGTGGAAAACAGCATAGCGCCCAGCCCCGATGCCCCGATCCCCGACGGTATGGTCTGGAACATGCGCTATCGCCGCGGCGTCACTGGCGCCGCCTCCGTCTCCGTCAGCTCGGCGGAGCTTTGGGATCGCCTTGGCCGCTTCCTGAAGGAAGTCGTTCCCGTTGCCGAAGAGGCGGGTGTCGTGCTCGGCGCTCACCCGGACGATCCGCCGGCGGAGGTGTTGCGCGGAACAGCGCGACTCGTCAACCGCCCGGAAAAATACGATCGACTGATGGCGATCGTCGATTCCCCGTCCAATGGGCTCGAACTCTGCCTCGGCTCGCTACAGGAAATGCCGGGCGGCGACATCTACGAGCACGTCCGCCGCTTCGCCCGCTCCGGCCGTATCGGCTACATCCATTTCCGCAACGTGCGCGGAAAGATGCCGCGGTATGTCGAGACCTTCGTCGACGAAGGCGATATCGATATGGCCGAGATCATCCGCATCCTGCGTGACGAGAATTATCAGGGCGTGCTGATCCCCGATCATACGCCGGCCATGACCTGCGGCGCTTCCTGGCATGCCGGCAAGGCTTTCGCCCTCGGCTACATGAAGGCGCTGGTGCAGAACGCCGAGGCGCTCGGGCCGTCGCGCTCGGTCCCGGCGAGCCTGGCGGCGGAATAGGAGGCATTGATGGCACGCGAGATCGTCTGTATCGCGCCTGTCGGCGACCGCTGCGGCGAGGGCGCCGTCTGGTCGGCGACGGAAGCGGTCCTCTACTGGACCGACATCAACCGTTTCCTCGTCCATCGCTACGACGAGGCGACACGGGCGGTTCGGACCTGGCTGTTCGAGGAGCCGGTGGTCGCGATCTCGCTGACGCGGGAAGACGGGTGTCTGCTCGTCGCTCTCGGCTCGAAACTGATCTGGTGGTGGCCGCAAACCGACCGGCGCGAGGATCACGGTTTCGTGCTACCCGGTGCGCCGCGGGTGCGTTTGAATGACGGTCGCGCCGATCCGGCCGGAAACTTCTGGGTCGGGTCGATGAAGAACAACGTCCTGCCCAATGGCGAGCTGGGCGAAGTCGGGCCTGACGAGGGTGTTCTCTACCGTGTCGCGCCGGATGGTGCGGTGACCGAATGGCGGCGGGGCCTCGGCATTTCCAACACGCTCTGCTGGAGCCCGGACCAACGCACTTTCTATTTCGGCGATACGCTGGCAAACGAAATCTATGCCTTCGACTATGATATGGAGGCGGGGGCAATATCCGGCGAACGGCACTTCTTCACCGGTTTCGACCGCGGTTCGCCTGACGGTTCGGCGATCGACAGCGAGGGGTTCCTCTGGAACTGCCGCTATGGCGGAGGGAGTATTGCCCGCATCGCGCCCGACGGGAGCCTTGCCGAGGTGATTGAGATGCCGGTGACCAACATCACCACCTGCACTTTCGGTGGCACCGATCTGAAGACGCTCTACGTCACCACGGCAGGCGCGCCTGGCGAACGCCTTGCTGGCAGTCTCCATGCGCTGCGCGTCGAGGTCGCTGGCCTGCCGGAAAACCGCTATGGCGCGCCGCCGCTATGAGTGCGACGACGACACGGCGCGCGCTCGCCTGGGCGCATGGCTGCCTTTCAACACAGTCGCTCGGCGGCATGCTTGGCCCCGTGCTGTTCCTGCTGCCCGATGGACGCCAGGTGAGCCCCTTGCATGTCGCGCCCTGGGGCAATGATCCCAAACGCGAAACGCTGCCGGAAATCCTTCAAGAGCTTCGCGGCGAGTGGCCTTGCGTTCCCTTCGGCAGCGATGCCGAGCGGCTGCTCCCGCCCGGCTGGTCAGCAACGGGCGAGAGTTTCGACGGCGCCGGCGTTCCGCATGGCCATGGCTCCAATGCCCATTGGACCTGGGGCGACTGCGACGACCACCAGATCACCATGGAATGCCATTATCCAGAGGATCATCCCATCCGGTTGCTGCGCCGGCGGATCGTTCCTGACCAAGGTGCGGCTGCCGTCGACATCACGCTGGAAATCGAGGTGCGGCTGCCATGCCGCCTTCCGATCGGGCTGCATCCGACCTTCCGGCTGTCGCCGCGGCCAGGCTCGGTTGTGATCGAAGCCGGGAACTTCGACCGTGTCTGGAGTTTTCCAGGCGATGTCGAACCGGGTGCGGCGCTCTTTGCACCCGACCGGCAATGGCCGTCGCTCGCAAAGGTCGAGACACGGAGCGGCTTGACGGTCGATGCGGCGCAGGTGCCGCTTGCAGAAGAGACAGAGGACCTGCTGCAACTCTCGGGCATGGACGGACGTGTGGCGCTTCGCTATTGCGACGAGGGTTTTCGCGCACGACTGTCGTGGCAAAAGGAACATTTTCCGAGCCTGCTGCTCTGGTACAGCAACCGCGGCCGAAAGGCCTATCCCTGGAATGGGCGGCATGTGGCGCTCGGCGTCGAGCCGGTCGCGTCCGCTTTCGACCTTGGGCCGGCCGTCGCTACGGCGGCCACACCCTTGGCATCATCGGGCGTCTCGACAGCAATCGCCTTCGAGCCCGGCCAGACCTTGACCACCCGATATCGGCTTGCTGTCGAAGCTGCGCCCTTGGGCTGAGCCGTGGGCTCGCCCGTTCCTTCCCAAGCGAAAGGCCATGACATGAAATTGTTGCGTTTAACGGTCGGCGGAGCCGCCGTGCCTTGCATCCTCGATACCCAGGGGCAGGCACGAGATGTGTCCTCACTGGTGCAGGACTTTACCTCGGAGAGCCTGCCCGGCGTCGACGCTGTCCTGTCGGCTGTGGACCTGTCGGCTCTACCGGTGGTGCCCGTCATCGATGCGGACATTCTGCCACCGGTCGCAAAGCCCGGCACGATCTGGTGCGTCGGGCTCAACTACTCGGACCATGCGGAGGAGGCGGGCCTGCCGGTGCCATCTGAACCGATCCTCTTCAACAAGGCGGCCGGGACATATTGCGGGCCGAATGCGCCGCTTCTTCATTCCGAAAAGATGTCGAAGCTCGACTGGGAGGTCGAACTCGGCATCGTCATCGGCAAGCGCGCCTTGAACGTCACGCGGGACGCGGCCATGGACCATGTCTTCGGCTACGCCATCGTCAACGATGTCTCCGAGCGAGCCTGGCAGATGGAGCGCGGCGGGCAATGGGTGAAGGGCAAGAGCTTTCCCAATTTCTGCCCGACGGGGCCCTGGCTTGTTACCCGCGATGAAGTGCCGGATCCGCAGGCGCTGTCGATGTGGCTCGACGTCAACGGCGAACGCATGCAGACGGGCACGACCGCGCGCATGATCTTCGATGTCGCGGCCATCGTCTCCTACATGAGCGAGTTCTGCGTGCTGGAGCCGGGCGATCTTATCTGCACCGGCACGCCGCCGGGCGTCGGCATGGGCAAGAAGCCGCCGCGCTATCTGAAGCCCGGCGACGTGGTGGAGCTTGGCATCGATGGCCTCGGCCGCCAGCGCCAGACGGTGCAGGCCATTTAACCCGATCGCCAGGAAGGAATGGATCATGAGTGAAAAGACTGGACGATTGTCCGGACGCGTGGCGGTAGTGACGGCGGCGGGCCAGGGCATCGGCCGCGCCGTTGCCGAAAGGCTGATGGCAGAAGGCGCCGAGGTTCACGCCAGCGACATCAACGACAGCCTGCTCGCCACGCTCGCCGGCGCTGCAACGACGCAGCTGGACGCAACCGACAGCGCGGCGGTGAAAGACTACTTCGCGGCCTTCGCGCGCGTCGACATTCTCGTCCACGCGGTCGGCTACGTGCACCAGGGCACGATCGAGGAATGCTCGGCGGAGGACTGGCGGCGCTCGGTAAACATCACGCTCGACAGCGCCTACAACGTCATTGCCGGCGCGATCCCGAAGATGAAGGTGGGTGGCGGCAGCATTATCACCATCGGCTCGGTCGCCTCCTCGATCAAGGGTTTTCCTAGACGCGCGGCCTATGGTGCGGCCAAGGGCGGTGTCATCGGTCTCACCAAGGCGGTCGCGGCGGACTACGTCTCACAGGGCATCCGTTGCAATTCGGTCTGCCCCGGCACCGTCGCCTCGCCCTCTTTGGAAGAGCGCATCGGCGAACTCGGGGTCACGCTCGGGAGCCGCGACGAGGCCTATCGGTCGTTCATCAGCCGGCAACCAGCGGGGCGCTTCGGCACGGTCGAGGAGGTCGCCGGCATCTGCGCCTTCCTCGCGTCCGACGAGGGGGCCTTCATCACCGGTCAGGCGATCAATATCGATGGCGGTATCACGATCTGAATAGCGCACTTGTCTGCTTTATGTGCGTTTCGGGGCAAGCTCGAATCGAGACCGTCCATAGGAGGCGACTTGGTCAAACCACCAAAGACCGGGGCCACATGATGCTTCGGTCTTAGCGCTAAGCGACTTTGGTTCGATTGCGGCCCGAAAGTTTTGCGTCATAGAGTAGCCTGTCGGCCTGTTCGTAAAGTTCTGCGAAGCCATTATCAGCGTTTGGCAGTGCATCCGCCACGCCCATGCTGGCCGTCACGGGTCGACCGAGGCGTGGAACCGCGTTGGCGACGACGAGGGGAATTGCCTGGCGCCGCCGCTCCGCGAGAGCCTGGGCATCATCGCCGCGCACAAGAAGCACGAATTCCTCGCCGCCCAGGCGGAACGCATGAACCTGCGGGTCTGCCTGAAGCGCTTCGGCTACGGCTCTCAACACCGCATCACCGACCACATGGCCGTGAACATCATTGATCGCCTTGAAGTGGTCCAGGTCGAGCACGGCAAGTGTGCCGAAGCCTTCGCCACGAAACGTCTCGAAATTCTGCTCGATTGCGCGCCGGTTGAGCAATCCGGTCAATGCGTCGCGTTCGGAAAGGCGCTCAAGAACGTCGGCCTCGAACCGCGCGCTGTCTCGCTGGCGCTTGATCGTCATGAAGCGGTCCGCCACGCCCAGCGCGGTGAACAAGACTTCACATGCGCATCCCACATAGAAAAGGAGCATGGCGTCGTTGCTCTCGAGCCATGGAAACACACCGGTTGCCAGGCGGACCAGACCGGCCATGATGACAGGGGTATAGCCGATCGCCTGGAACTTGGCGGCTCGACTTCCGCGCCGCAGCGCGTCGGCAACCGCCAGTATGAATATGATGACCACGGGCGCAAAAGCCGCCGTGTAGATGGTTGATTGTACAGAACGTCCCACAAACGGAAATGCAGCGTGAGACAAGCTCAGAAACATGGCCCAGGCAGCGCAATAAAGCAGCGCCCGCCGCAGGAGTGGATGCATTCGGCCGGGCTCGATGAAGCTGTGCGTAAACATCGCTCCGGAGGCGACCGTAACGCCGAAGATCACCGTCGTCATCCAGCTCAACGTCATTGCGCGCGGATCGAAGAGAACGACCGCAAGTCCGGAGGTGACCAGGATCGTCAGCAGCAAAGAGACCGTGAGCATGGAGTGCCAGAGCAGGAACGGCTCGCGCAGGATCCGGTAGAAGGCGGCGTTGAAAATGACCGGCATGGACAGCATGCCTGCAAGTGTAGCTAAGAGAAGCAAGGACTTCAGAAGCTCCGGGCCCATGACAAGGTCAGACGGTGACAGATAGGCTCTCTCCAGCGTCATCCGGTGGCTCGGCAAATCGAAGGCGACGACGACCTGTCGTGTGTCGTGGGTTACGCCGGTCAGAGGGACCTTGAAATAACCGCCAGACAGAGAGCTATCCAATTCGTCGGCGGACATGGACGCCTGGCGCATTGCGCCATCTCCGTCGATCGACAGCAGATGCACGGCAACGAGTGCACTGCGCCTTGAAAAGAGATATCGCGGGAGGGCATCGTTGGGACCGATCTCGAAACGCAGCAGTGCCCGCTCGCCCTCTAGCGAATAGATCCGGTCCCCGCACATCCACCGCCCTGTTGCGTTGACGACAGTGACCAGGTCGTCCGATAAACTGCTGGACGTCCAGCACGCACTCCGAATGTCCCTGGTTTCGGCCGCGCCGAGTGTTGCCGGGGCCATAGATGCAAGCATCGCCAAGCTCAGCAATATCGTCGCGAGCGCATTTCTCATGTTATTCCAGGACATGGGTCGACGCTACAAGGTCAACCGTTGAGATGCGGTTACCGGCCTCCAAATCAAACGGTGCGGTTAAACCAAACGCTGGGCGAAGATCGACCAGTCGGACTGACGCGTGACCGTGGATGGCGCAGGTGCGCAAAGTGGATGCGCGGCCCCCCATGCCCGGCAAGGTCGCCCGGCTTAGTGATGGCGGTATCGCGATCTGATCATGGGCGCTTGGCTAGCTGGCGCGTGATGCAAGTTGGCCCGGAGTATAGCTACGTGCCTTTGCGGGAAAGCAATTCGTCGAGCTGCTCCAGCTGTTCCGGCAATGCGGCCGCAGAGCCCTGTAGTGCTTCCTCAAGCGCCTCCTTGGACGGATAGCTTTCGTGGAAACGCAACAGCGTCTTCCCGCCCTGGTCCACGAACGTTACGGTCGTGATCGCGCCCTCATCGCCTTCGTCGTTGGTCCAGACGATGCGCTCGTTCGGCACCACCTCGAGATACTTGCCGTAGAAGGCCATGGTGTCGGAACCGCCGGCGCCGAATTCCAGGCGATATTTGCCGCTCGTACGGACGTCCATCTCGCACGATACAAGTGAAATTCCCGATGCCGATTTTGGCACCCACCACCGCTGGAACAGCTCGGGCTGGCTCCACGCCTTGTAGACCGTACTCGGAGGCGCATTGAATGTCCGCGTTACGACGAGTTCGCGATCCCCACCGCGCTCGACGGACGTGCGGTTCTGCTCGCCACCTGCACCGCTAACTTGCTGGTTCATCGTTTCCCTCCTTTTCCAGTTCGCTGATGATTTCGTCCAATGCTTCGAAGCGGGTCTGGAACAGCTTGCGATGCGCCTCGATCCATTCGGCCTCCGCCCCGAGGCCGCGTTTCCCAAGTTTGCACGTTCTCACGCGTCCGACCTTTTGCGTGACGACGAGGCCCGCCCGCTCAAGAACCTGAATGTGCTTCTTCATGCCGGTCAGCGTCATCTGGAACGTGTCCGCGAGACTGGTGATCGACGCGTCGCCTTGCCCAAGCTGATCGATTATCCCGCGGCGGGTCGCATCGGACAGCGCCGCAAATGAGAGATCGAGCGGAGGACAATTATACTGAACCATATAGTTCAGTATTTAGCCTGCGCATGCAGAAAGCGCAAGCGTCCCGATCTTTTCCGACCGGCGCCTCGTCATTCGAGGTCAGTTCACTCAGCGCAGCTGCTGTGGCACGATGTGGCGACGGTTGACGGTTTCGGGGCGGCCCGTGATCGAAAGCGTGGTATCGCGCTTCTTGCGTTCAGCCACCACCTTGCCCCTGGCAACAACGCAGAGCCGCTCGGCGCGAAGGCGCACCGCCTCGACGGGATTGCCGGCATCGAGCACTACCAGGCTTGCCGATTTGCCGACGGCCAGGCCGAGATGATCGAGCCCCATGATCTCGGCATTGACCCTGGTTACCATGTCGAAACAGCTGTGCATGTCGGCGGGCGAGGACATCTGGGCGACATGCAGCCCCATGAAGGCGACGTCGAGCATGTCGGCCGTGCCGAGCGAATACCAGGGATCGAGCACGCAATCCTGACCCCAACCGACGCGGATGCCTGCCTTCAGCATCTCGGGCACGCGTGTCATGCCACGGCGCTTGGGATAGGTGTCGTGCCGTCCCTGCAGCATGATGTTGATCAGCGGATTGGGGATCGCCGAGACGCCGGCCTCGGCAATCAAGGGCAGCAGTTTCGAGACGTAGTAATTGTCCATCGAGTGCATGGACGTGAGGTGCGAACCCGCGACCCGGCCTTGCAGGCCAAGCCTCTGGGTCTCAAAGGCAAGCTGCTCGATATGGCGCGACAACGGGTCATCGGTCTCGTCGCAATGCAGATCGACCATCAGCCCGCGTTCGGCCGCGATCTCGCAAAGGTCGGTCACGGACCGCGTGCCGTCGGACATGGTGCGCTCGAAATGCGGTATGCCGCCGACGACATCGACGCCCATGTCGAGGGCGCGGATCGTGTTTTCGCGGGCATTCGGCGAGCGATAAAGCCCGTCCTGCGGAAAGGCGACGAGTTGTAGATCGATGTAGGGCGCGATCTCCTTCCTGACCTCGAGCAGCGCCTCCACCGCGAGCAGGCGGTCGTCGCAGGTATCCACATGGGTGCGGATGGCGAGCAGGCCCATCGAGACCGCCCAGTCGCAATAGGCGAGCGCGCGTTGCTTGACGGCCTCATGGGTCAGGGTCGGCTTGAGCTCGCCCCATAGCGCGATGCCTTCGAGCAATGTGCCAGAAGCATTGATGCGTGGCAGGCCATAGGACAGCGTTGCGTCCATGTGGAAATGCGGATCGACGAAGGGCTGGCTGACGAGGTCGCCCGAGGCGTCGACCACACGACCGGCCTCGGCGTCGATGCGAGGCTCGATCGCGGCGATCCTGTCACCCCTGATGCCGATATCGGCGACGGTTTCATCAGGCAGCGTGCCGCCCTTTACGATCAGGTCGAAACTCATCTTTCGCCTTTCTGGTACGGGATCATCAAAGCTTTAGGATAGGTGGCACGTCGCGCCACCAGGATCAACGCCAGGATCGACAGCGCATAGGGCATCATCAAGAAAACCTGATAGGGCACGATGCCGCCGGAAATCTGTTGCAGTCGAACCTGATAGGCATCGAAGGCGGCAAACAGGATGGCGCCGACCAGCGCCTTGCCCGGCCGCCAGGAACCGAAGACGACCAGCGCGATGCAGATCCAGCCGCGGCCATTGATCATCTGGAAGAAGAAAGAATTGAAGGCCGAGATGGTGAGGAAAGCGCCGCCGACCCCCATCAGCGCGCTTCCGACGGCCACCGCGCCCATGCGGATGCCGGTGACCGAAATGCCTTGCGCCTCGACTGCGGACGGGTTCTCGCCGGCGGCGCGAACGGCGAGGCCGACCGGCGTGCGATAGAGGATCCAGGCGACGGCTGCGACCGACACGAACGCGAGATAGGTGAGCGGCGTCTGGGTAAAGAGCGCTTCGCCAACGACGGGAATCCTGGACAGGCCCGGGATCGGCAGCGGCTGGAACGGTTCGATCTTTGGCGGCGAGGTCACCTCGGGCAAGACAAGCCGATAAGTGAAATAGGTCAGGCTCGTGGCAAGCAGCGTGATGCCGATGCCGACGACGTGCTGAGACAGGCCGAGCGGAACCGTGAGGGTGGCGTGCAACAGGCCGAACAGGGCGCCGACAAGGGCTGCGACCAGAACGCCGGCCCAGAGATCGCCACCGGAATAGACGGTGAACCAGCCGGCGAACGCGCCCGCCGTCATGATCCCCTCGATGCCGAGGTTGAGGACGCCAGCCCGCTCGCAGATCAGCTCGCCCATGGTCGCGAAGATCAGCGGCGACGCGATGCGGATCGCGGCAACCCAGAAGGAGGCGGTAAAGAGGATTTCAAGCGCGTCCATTGTCACCTCCACCTCATCCGGTATCGCGTCAGCAGGATCGCGACAACCATCGTCAGCAGCGATGTGGCGACCATGACGTCCGCGATATAGCTCGGCACCTTGGCTGCGCGGCTCATGGCATCGGCGCCGACGAAGATGCCGGCGACGAAAATGGCCGATGCGATGACGCCGAGCGGATTGAGCATGGCGAGCATGGCGACGACGATGCCGGTGTAGCCGTAGCCCGGCGACAGGTCGAGTGTCAGGTTACCTTTCAGCCCCGAAACTTCGGAAAAGCCTGCGAGTGCCGCCAGGCCGCCCGAAAGCAGCGCCGTCTTCATCAGCGTCCGGTTGACAAGAATGCCGACGAAGCGCGCGCCTTCTGGGTTATGGCCGACGGCGCGCATCTCGTAGCCGAGAACCGTCTTTTTCATGACGAGCCAGACGAGAACGGCCGAAACGATGGCGATGACGAAGCCGTAATGCAGCCGCTTGCCTTGAATGATGCGCGGCAGCTGGGCGTCGGCGATGACCTTTTGCGACTGCGGCCAGCCGAGCCCCATCGGGTCCTTAAGCACGCCTTCAAGCAACATCGACACGAACAGCAGCACGATGAAGTTGAGGAGGAGCGTCGTCACCACCTCGTCGACCCCGAAGCGGGTCTTCAGCACGGCGGGGCCGAGCAGAAGCGCCGCGCCTGCAGCCATGACGGCGATCATGATCACCGGAATAAGAACGGCCGAAGGCAGAGGAAGTGCGCCGGTCCCCAGCACCACGGTGACGACGCCGCCGATATAGAGCTGGGCTTCCGCGCCGATATTCCAGAGCTTTGCCCGAAAGGCGACGGCGATCGCGAGGCCAGTGAAGATCAGCGGCGTCGCGCGCGTCAGGGTTTCCAACAGCGCGAACTGTGAGCCGGCCGCGCCCTTGGCCACAAGATAGAAGACGGAGAGGGGCGACGCGCCGGCGGCGAGCACCAGCATCGATGTCAGCACCAGCGTCATGGCGACGGCTGCCAGCGGGAACATCAGGGTCACCGCCAGGGACGGTGCGGGTTTCGGCTCAAGCCGCATGGTCGCCGTGCTCCCCGCTATGGCCGGCCATAAGCTCTCCCAGTTCCCGAATGCTGCGCTCGCCGCGCGCGGACGGCGTCGAAAGGCGCCCCTTCGACATGACGATGATGCGGTCGGACAATGTCAGGACCTCCTCGAGGTCTTCCGAAATCAGCAAGATCGCCGCGCCTCGGGTGCGCGCTTCAAGCAGCATGCGGTGAACATAGGCGACGGCGCCCACATCAAGCCCCCGGGTCGGCTGGCTTGCCAGGATGATCTCCGGGTCGGGATCGAGCGCGCGGCCGAGGATCAGCTTCTGCATGTTTCCGCCGGAAAGCAGGCGGATGCGGGCGTCGGGCGAGGGGCATTTGACCTCGTAGTCGGCGATCAGTTTCTCGGCGAACTGGCGGGATGCCTTCCAGTTCAGGAAGCCCATGCGGCTGAACCGCGGGCTCCGGTAGCGTTCGGCGATGACATTCTCCGTCACGCTCATGTCGCCGATGCTGCCGATGGCGTGCCGATCTTCCGGAATTCGGGCCACGCCATGGGCGAGTGCGGCGCGCGGTGACCAGTCGCGGACGTTTTGTCCGGCAATGGAGATGCGCCCGCTCGTCGGGCGCCGGGTCCCGGCGATGAGGGCTGCAAGCACAGCCTGGCCATTGCCGGCAACGCCGGCAAGCCCGGTGATTTCACCGGCAGTGAGCGTGAGCGATACGTCGTCGAGGCCTGCACCGTTGTACGGCGTCGTGGAGACGCGTTCGAGCGCCAGCAGCGGTGCGCCCGGCTTCACCGGGCTGACTTCCGCCTGTTTGACCTCCTGGCCGACCATGAGGGCAGCCAGTTCCTTTCGGTCGGTGGAGGCTGTGGCGCGCTCGCCGACGAGCTGGCCGGAGCGAAGAACCAGCACCCGATCGCTGACCGCCATCACCTCGTGCAATTTGTGGGAGATGAAGATGATCGACAGGCCCTTGGCGACCAGCAGCTTCAGCGTCCGGAACAGGGCGTCGGTTTCGGCGGGCGTCAGAACCGCCGTCGGCTCGTCGAGGATCAGGATACGGGCTTCGCGGTAGAGCGCCTTCAGGATCTCGACGCGCTGGCGTTCGCCAACCGAAAGCGTGGAGACGGTGGCAGCCGGATCGACGGCGAGGCCGAAATCGGCGGAGAGCTGTTCGATGCGCCGGCGTGCGGCAGTCCGATCAAGCCGCATGCGCCAGAGGCTTTGTGTGCCGAGCGCGATATTTTCCTGCACCGTCATGTTGTCGGCGAGCGTGAAATGCTGGTGGACCATGCCGATGCCGGCATCCAGCGCCGCGCGCGGATCGCCCGGCGCAAGCAGCTTGCCGAAGGCCTCGACCGTTCCCTCGTCGGCGACGTAGTGACCGAAGAGAATGTTCATCAACGTCGTCTTGCCGGCACCGTTCTCCCCGAGCAGCGCGATGACTTCGCCACGCTTCAGCTCGAAGGAAATAGCGTCGTTGGCCCTGAGCGGACCGAAGCGCTTGCTGATGCCGGAAAGACGAAGGGCAGGATTGCTTGACACGGGCGTCACCGGGAAGTGGCGTTGCGGGAAGGCTTCCTTCCCGTTCATGAAGGAATAGGCCGCAACCAGTTGAGGGCACATTCTCGATCGCCACGGACCATCACCACCCCATGAACGGCAGCGGGAGCTAGCTCGACTTCGGCTCGGCGTCGTTGATCTCGACGGTGAACGAGCCGTCCTTGATCGCCTATTCCTTCTCCGCGACCTTGGCCTTGATGTCGTCTGCAACCTTGCTGTCGAAGGCGCCGAGAGGTGCGAGCGAGCAGCCGCCGTTCTTCATGAAGGAATAGACGCCGTAGTCGTCCGCCTTGAACGAGCCGGCCTTCACTTCGGCGATCGCCTTGTCGAGCGTCGGCTCGAAATGCCACAGTGCGGAAGCGACAACGGTGTCGGGATAATCCGCCTGGGTGTCGATGACATTGCCGATGGCGAGGATCTTCCTCTCCTTGGCGGCATCGGACACGCCGAAACGCTCGGCATACAGAAGGTCTGCACCGCCATCGATCTGGGCGAACGCCGTCTCCTTGGCCTTTGGCGGATCGAACCACGAGCCGATGAAGGCAACCTGGAATTTGGTGTCCGGGGCCACTTCCTTCACGCCGGCCATGAACGCGTTCATCAGCCGGTTGACCTCTGGGATCGGATAGCCTCCCACCATGCCGATATTCTTGGACTTGGTCATTGCGCCGGCGATGAGGCCGGACAGGTAGGACGCGTCCTGGATGTAGTTGTCGAAAACCGAGAAGTTGGGCACGGCGGCATCGGGCTTGAAGCTCGAGCCCATCAGGAAGGCGACGTCAGGATAGTCCCTGGCGACGGCGCGGGCGGCATCCTCGACGCCGAAGACTTCGCCTAGGATCAGCTTGTGGCCGGCCTCGCAATATTCGCGCATGACGCGCTCGTAGTCGTTGTTCGCGGTGTTTTCCGAATAGACATACTCGATGTCGCCGCGTTCCTTGGCGGCATTGGCCGCCTTGTGGATGCGGCTGACCCACTGCTGCTCCACCGGCACGGTGTAGACGGCCGCCACCTTTATCGGGTCTGCAGCGAGCAGGCGACCTGGCAGACCGGCCACAGCCACTGCGACGGAAGCGCCGGCAATTTTGATCAGATTTCTTCTGGAAATGGTGAAGGCGAAGGAATTGCTATGCATGAAATTCCCCTCTGATTGATTGCGCGTTTTGGAACGCGTCTTTTACCACTTGGTCAATGTAGGTGAAGTTGAAGATTGCAGCAATTGGATGTGACGGAAAGTTCACTGCGCGCTTGTGGTCGGTCGCCCAGCGCTTTCATGTCCCCATTTGCGATCGAAAGCGGCTCGATATCTCTCGACGCCTGTTTGCGCATCGCCGATGAAACCGGCGGGATTTGCCGTGAGTTCCAGGCGGTCAGCCGGGGAAAGGAAAAACCCCGCGATGGATTGCCTTGGACGGAGACGGGGTTCGACGACGGTTGACGTCGATCCGCCGAAGGTAGAACGGGAGCGGGAACCGCCTCAATCACACGGCTTTTCAAGCAATCTTGATGCAGGACGACGATCCAGAGGTGGTGCCGCTCGGATTACTTAGGTGGCATCCTCGACCGTGACGGATTTGGAACTCTCACCTGCGCAGCAGCGGTCTCATGAATGTCCTATCGTATCGGAGGATGCACCCACTTTCATCTCTTATGCGGTCCGCAGCTATGAATTCCGGATCGCTTCCGAACCGCGATCGATACTTTTCGTAAGCCGCCAGGCTCTGAAAGTTGAACAGAGCAATCGCCCTGTCGCTGGCGCCTTCCGACGGCAGGAAATACCCAAGATGCTCTCCACCGTGCTTTTCCACGAGCTCAATCCAACGCCTGCCAAACTCTTCAAACTCACTGATCTTGCGAGGATCGATGACATAGTCGACGAAGCAAGTGATCATCTTTTGACACTCCATTTCGTTCAGTTAACGATCTTCCGGCCTCCTTTGATCTCCCCGGTCTTTGAAACGTTTCGCGGTGCCTTCTAAAAGCTGCCAGCGCGCGTTTCGTTCCCCGTGGGGCGGCTCCAATTTGGGCGAACATCCGTTCAAAGCTCATGTGGGGAGATGGAGGCCCGCGATTATCGCTTGCCGCCGTTGTGCGCCGGCGGCGGTTGTGGATTGGCGGCCATAGCATCGTCAGGGTCGCATGTCCGTTTTGCGTACCGAGAGCGTCGGGCGGGCGCCGCACTCGGCAACGTCGAGCGCAATCTCGGCGCCGGTGTTTCCCATGCCGACAACCAGAACCGACTGGCCGGCGAAGGGCGCAGCGTCAATATAATCATCGCTGTGCAGCCGTGTGCCCATGAAAGCCTCGATCTCGGGTAGGCTGGCAACGAAGTGCTCAGCGTTTCTGCCGCTGGCAATGACGACGTGGCTTGCACAGACGGTCTCCGTTCAGGTCGCGACCAGATAGCCGCCGTCGTTGCGAACGATGGACTTGACTGTCTCGCCGAAGCGGTCGCGCGTCGAAACGCTCGGCACTCTTTTAGGAACGCGCCGATCCTAAGAGTCAGTGGCTGTCTCAGCCTTCGTCAGCACCGAAGTGAAGTTGCGGAAGTGAGCCGCCAACCGTGACGAGGATCGTCGCCAAAATTGACACCTGCTGGAAGAGTATGCTCCGTGTTCTTTGGCCAACGATTGCTGCACCGCAACTGGTGTGGACTCTTGTGTTGAGCCTCAAACTTAGTTCCATAATGCTGATTATGCGATCTTTGTGTGTAGCCGGGTACATTCTATTTCCAAGTGCGACATGCCAATAATTTCAATGGGTTCCCCTTGGAGATTTTGGGATGTCTCACTGTTATTCGCAGCTGAATCTGGCTGATAGGCGCCGCCTACACCACTTTGTCGAACGAAAAGTGCCGATTAATGAAATGGCGCGTCAACTTGGCCGTCATCGATCGACAATCTATCGCGAGATCAGGCGCAACACATTCCACGATCGCGAACTCCCCGAGTATAGCGGTTACTTCTCGACGGTTGCAGACGATATCAGCAAAGAGCGTCGCCGACGTCTGAGGAAGCTCAGGTGCCATCCGCAACTGCGCGAACTGGTAATCGATCGATTGAAGGCCTACTGGTCGCCCGAGCAGATAGCCGGCCGACTGTGGGCGGATGGACTTAGCCTCATCAAGATCTGCGCCGAGACGATCTATCGGTTCGTTTATGGCAAGGAAGACTACGGGCTAGGCCCCTTTCGCTACTTACCAGAGGCACGCCGCAAACGACGCCGTCGCGGCTCCAAGAGGCCCCGCGATGGCGTCTTCCCTGCGGCTTGCAAAATATCGCAACGCCCTGATTTTATTGATGATCGCTCGCAGTTCGATCATTGGGGAAGGCGACTTGCTGATCTTCCAACGGGATCTGCGCAACGCCAACGTGACCTCATTGATCGAGCGCAAGAGCCGCTACACGGTGATGATCAAAAACCACAGCCGGCACTCGCGACCGATCATGGACAAGATCGTCGATACCTTCGCACCCCTGCCTGCCTTTGCCCGGCAGAGCTTCACGTTTGATCGCGGCACAGAGTTCAGCGCTTTTAGGGCTTTGGAAGATGGTATCGGCGCACGCAGCTGGTTCTGTGACCCAAGCGCGCCCTGGCAAAAAGGCGCGGTGGAAAACGTCAACAAGCGAATTCGCCGCTTCATGCCAGGCGATACGGATCTTGCAGTCGTATCGCAACGCAACCTGATCCAACTTGCTCGCCATCTCAACGACCAGCCGAGAAAGTGCCTCAACTACAGGACACCAACCGAAGTGTTCATGGCGCATTTGCAAGAAGACGGCTGAACACCTAACCTCAAAACCGGCATGATGCACTTCGGTTAGGTTCTCCACCGCAAAGTTGAAGTGCCCTGATCCTGCAAGGTTGGAATGTCACTCTCCCCGGGTTTTGCCGACCTGGGGGCGTCTGGATGGCATTGATTACGATGAACGCCCGTCATTGCTTGGCCGCATGAGAAGAAGATCAGCCCGACAGAGATTGCGCCGGCGCTTTGCCGAGATTGCTCGACGAACTGACGTGAACTGAGACTGAATTTCTGGCACGACCGTGAAGTCCCCATCGCCGCGGTCTAGTGGCGCGGGACGGCGCACAAACCGGCCTCAATGAGCAACGCGATGGTCGTCGCAAAGGCGACGAGGGTTGGCGGTGGAAGCAACAGAGATCATTCGGTACCAAACGGTTCAACGCCGCCGCCTGCCCTGCGTTCAACGGTGCCGGACGTGCATCGAATGAAGTTCCGTCAGAAGCGCCGTGAAGGACATCGTAACGGCTCCAAGCACGCTTAGATCCGTTGCAACCGGAACTTTGGGCGAAATGGTTCGTTTAGTGACGCCGAAGCTTTCGTTTCGGATCACATCAGGAGCATTTCATGAAATCCATTCTTCTTGCCACCGCGATCACCCTGACGATGGTAGGGGCGTCCCACGCCCAGCAGCAAACCGCGGCGACCGGGGCAGACGCAGTTTTGGCGGGCCCCGGCATCACCATGGGCACCGCCGCGACGATGCCGCTGAAATATGTCGAGATCAAAGGCACGGATTTGGTGACCTCGAAACTTGTCGGCGTCGACATCTACAACAAGCAGAATGAGGCGATCGGTGAGATCGCCGACGTCGTTATCGCGGACGGCAAGTCGGTGATCGGCGTGGTTGCAAGCGTCGGCGGCTTCCTCGGGGTTGGTGAAAGCTATGTTGTTATCGATCCGGCATCTCTGGCGCTGGCCAACGATGGCGGCACCTGGAAGGCGTTCGTCGACACCAACAAGGACGACCTCTCCAAAGCTCCCAAGCTCGACTATTCCAAGCTCACGAAATAGCCACATCCAGCAAAGCTGGCCGCCGGGCAGATGGTCGAATGTCCTTGCGATATCGCAAGTGTCCGGCGGCAGCACGTTTTTTGCTTTCGATTGACGGCACGAAACAGGCATCGGAGCGCAGGTTTCGCCGCGTTCAGCCGTTCGGTGCAGCGCCTTTGAATGCGACGGCAGCCGATCAAAACCGGCGTTCTGCACGACAGTCGAAATTTCGTGCGATGGACGAGTTTACCGCCCTCGCCTCCCGGCCCCGCCGCAATCAGCCCGCTGCCATCCGAGACAATCAGGATGAAATGGTCGCCAAAAATCTGGGCAACCTTGCCCTTGACCGTCACCACACCGTTGCCCTCGATCGCTGAGATCAAGGATGGCCTCATCGGGGAAAGATTAATGCTTGGTCGCTTCACCTTCATCGCGCCGGCATCGACAGCCGCCCCCGGCGATGGAGATGGCGCGTGCCACCCCGAAGGCGGCGTACGCCGCAAGAGACACATCACCGATGGCATCGGCCTGACGCCACGATGATCGAAATGAATGGCCTATAGCGCGGGCACTGCGACGACGGCTGGACCCTAAAGACCTCTCGGCATCATCTTACGCATCGCCGGCGCGTGCGACCGATCGTGGACGGAATCGACGGAGCCTCCGGGCCCACCTCAAAAATTGTCCCGCCGCGCGCATCCCGCAGCAGTTGATTTGTTATGTAGTTATGAAATTGTATTGACATTTCAATCAAAAACCTAAGATTTAAAGATAACAACAAATCTATCGGAGTTCGTCTCATGCTGGCCATTGTCGCCGATGACCTGACAGGCGCCCTGGATGCAGCCGCACCCTTTGCCAGCAGAGGCCTTCATACGGAGATCGCGCTCGCCATCGGGGCGATCCCCCAAGCCCTGAGCGAGCAGCCGCAGGTGATTTCCATCAACGTTGCGTCGCGGGAACGGGACGTTGCCGGTGCGAGGATGGCGACGGCGGCGGCACTTGCCGCGTTGCCGGCTGGCACACGTCTTTTCAAGAAGGTCGACTCCCGCCTCAAGGGCCACATCGCGGCTGAACTCGATGTCACGCCCTTTCGTTTAGCGCTGATGGCGCCGGCCATTCCGGATTTCGGGCGCATCGTGAGGAACGGCCACGTTGAAGGTTTCGGCATCGATACACCGATATCGGTTGCCGAGACGCTCGGCAGGCATGCGGAACAATCCATCGTCCCCGACGTCGCAACGTTCGAAGACATGAGCCGTTGGCTACACGCCGCGCAGGAACGGGGGATAGACGTGCTGGTGGGCGCGCGCGGGCTTGCGGAAGCCCTCGCGCACCAGATGACCGCCGGCGCCAAGCCGCTTGCAGCTGAGATCCCCCACGGACCGGGCCTTTTCGTGATCGGTTCGCGCGATCCGATCACACTCACCCAGGTCGACGAACTGCTTGCGTCGCACAGGCCGCGGTTCCTGCCGGCACAAAACGGGCGACTGACTGGCGCCGCCGCCGCCGAAAGCCCGATAACTCTGGTTCAGGCCGTTCCTGGGCCTACACCGACGGACCCGCAGGAGGTATCCCGGCTCTTGGCGGAAGGCATATGCCCGGCACTGACCGACGTCGCTTCCACCTTGCTGCTTTCCGGCGGTGCGACTGCCGAAGCCGTGCTAGAAAAGATGGGGATCACCCGTTTCAGACTCGTTGGCGAGTGCCTGCCCGGCTTGGGCTTGGCCCACGCGGCCGGCCGTTGCATCATTGCCAAGTCCGGGGGATTCGGCCAACCGGGAACTTTGAGGGAGATTGCGGACAGGATTCTCCGCAATATGGGATGACAGATGGGACTGGAGAACGGAACGACACGCAAGAGCCTCGCCGACTTTGCCTTCGAGCGGATGCACCGCGCGATCAAGTCCGGCGCATACCAGCCTGATGAGCGGTTGCCGACAGAGCACGAACTATCGGCGGAATTCGAAGTTTCACGTCCGGTCATCCGAGAAGCGCTCCAACGCCTTCGTGACCAGGGATTGATCTATTCGCGCCGGGGCGCTGGCAGCTTCGTTCGCGCCCTCGGCATGAAGGAGCCGCTCGGCTTCGGGCAGTTGGAGAATGTTGCGGATCTCCTGAATTGCTACGAGTTCCGGCTGACCGTCGAGCCGGCGGCCGCTGCAGCCGCCGCCGCCCGCCACGATAACGCAAGCCTCGGCGCCATTCGTCAGGCGCTCGAATTGATGCGGGATGCCACCAATCGCCAGTCGCACCGGGAGGATGCCGACTTCCAGTTTCATCTCGCGATCGCGCGTGCCGCCAGGAACAGCTATTTCTCGACCGCGATGGAAGCGCTCAAAGACCATATAGCCGTCGGCATGAAATTTCATGGCGCATCGGTCAAACGTGAGGCCGCCGGCCTCACCCGTGTCTTTGCCGAACATGAGGCGATCGCAGAAGCGATCGCCATCGGCGACGGCACGAGAGCAAAGCAACTGATGCACGATCACCTGACCGGCTCGCGCGAGCGCCTTTTCCAGGCGACCAGGTAAACCGACCCACCTGGACATCGTGATTTCCACCAGAGGCGGCGGTTTACCCTGCATACAAAGAAAAATGCCTCGACACATGGCCGAGGCATTTTTGCCGGCAAGAGCGAACGCCGGACCAGCCTAGAAGGCTGCCTTATAGACCGACAGGACATCCTCGACGGTCATATCCGCCGGATTGTTGTCCATCAGGCGGCGGTTTGCATGCGCCTCACTTGCGTAACGGGGCAGGTCATCCGCAACCGCACCATGAGCGGCAAGCGACATCTCGATGCCCAGGCTCCTGCAGAACCCCTGCGCGGCGCTCAAAAGCTGGGCATCGGACAGCGCACCGCCGAAGCCGAGCGCAAGCGCGACTTCGTCGGTCTTCTTGGCCGCAACCGGCTGGTTGAAGGCGAGCACGTGTGGAAAGATGATGGCGTTGGCAAGCCCGTGCGGCAATCCGAGCCGGGTGCCCAGCGGGTAGGCAATGGCGTGCCCTGCTGCCGTGTTGACGGGACCAAGGCAGATACCGCCGTAGTAGGAAGCGAGCATCAGCCCTTCCCGCGCCTCGGTATCGGAGCCGTCCCTGACTGCCCGCGACAGATACTTGCCGACGAGACGAAAGCCCATGCGCGCGAAACCGTCGATCATCGGATGCGCCCGCCTGTTGGTAAAGGCCTCGACGCAATGCGCCATCGCGTCGACACCGGTCGCCGCCGTGACCGCCGGCGGCACAGAATAGGTCAACTCGGGATCGAGAACGGCAAAATCCGCGATCATGTGCGGGCTTTCCACTGCGATCTTGTTGCCCTTTACCGGGTCGGTGATCAATGAGCGAATACCGGCCTCGGACCCCGTCCCGGCCGTTGTAGCGACCTGAACCAGCCGCGTGCGGCGACCCGCGACGCGGTTTGGCCCCGCGACATCGCCGAGCGTCTGGTCACAATCCCAAAGCACGGCAACGAGCTTTGCCACGTCGAGCACCGAACCGCCGCCGAGCCCGACAATCAGGTCCGGCTTGCACTGCCGCGCCGCCGCGAGTGCTGCCTCAAGCGTCGCGATATCCGGTTCGCCCGGAATTGCGTCGAAGACGGTTACGCGACCCGAGAGCTTCAGCCGATCGGCAAATCCTGCGGTGATCGGCGTCGCAATCACGAGCGTGGACTGCAGATCTGCCGCCCATGCGCCGACCTCGCCGATGAGGCCGGCTCCGACCGCAAGGCGGCGGGGCTGGTGAAGGGTGATTTGAGCAATGGTCATGGCCGGGTCATCCTTGCTTGTCGCGGCCGCTCACGAGCTTGCGCGCGTAGGCGATGGCGGAATTCATGTTGCCGTGGTTGGCAATCCCCTTCCCGGCGATGTCGAACGCCGTACCGTGGTCGACGGACGTGCGATCGATCGGCAGATCCACCGAGACGTTCACCGCCGTGTCGAAGGCGACGAGCTTGATGGGGATGTGTCCCTGATCGTGATACTGGGCGACGATCAGATCGAATGCGCCGGAATAGGCGCGGTAAAACACCGTGTCTGCCGAGATTGGCCCTTGGACGTCGATGCCTTCCGCACGTGCGGCTGCCACTGCTGGCGCGATCTGATCGTCATCTTCGGTGCCAAACAGGCCGTTCTCGCCGCAGTGCGGGTTGATCCCGGCAACCGCGATCTTCGGTGCGGCATAGCCGATGCGCTTCAGATGGGCGTCGCCGGCCCTGATCGTCGCCAGCACCCGTTCGGTCGTCGCCCGCCTGATCGCCTCCTGCAGCGAGACATGCGTCGAGACATGGATGACCTTCAGACGCTCGGAGGCGAGCAGCATATAGGCCGCCTTCGAACCGGTCAGGCTGCGCAGCATGCCGGTATGCCCGTCATAGTGATGGCCGGCGAGGTTCAGCGCTTCCTTGTTGATCGGGGCGGTGACGATGCAGCCGATCGCACCAGCCTCGGCATCCCGCACCGCCTTCTCGATGAAGCGAAAGGCCGCGTCGCCCGCGACTGCACTCAACTGACCCCAGGCAAGCGGCGCGCCCTCGATCGGCAGGTCGACCACGAACGGCGCCAGATCGACGTCGATATCCAGTGCGGAACGCGCCTTCTCGAGCGTGACCAGATTGCCGTAGATCCGGGTCCGGTCCCGCTCTTCGACCGGCATTTCTGCCAGGGCGCGGACAGCGATCTCCGGGCCGACCCCGCATGGGTCGCCCATGGTTATTCCGATGATATTGCTCATGAAACACTCCGTCGAGCCGCACTGTCCCATCCGGGAGCCAGGCGGACATATTTGATCGCACGCCGATGATAGGTGTAGGCGAGATGCATCGCGCCGTCGGGACCTTCGAGCAGCCACGGGTAGGACAACTCCTGATTGCGGCCGTCGGTCGAATCGTTGGACAGGCAGGTGCCCGGGCCATCTTCGATCCGTTGACGGGTTGCAAAGCTACGCCCTTCGTCATCGGAGACGCAGAGCGCCACAGGCGCGCGCGGCACACCCCAGATCGGAACGCATCCTCCGCTCGGATCTGCGTCGGGCCGGCTGTCATCCTCGCCCAGTTCGTCGTAGAGCGAGGCGCGCCGGTCGGTCGACGACAACGCATTGACCGGATTGCAGATCATCGCGACCCGACCGTCGCGCAGACGGGTGGCGGCAATCGAGGAGTTGTTGTTCGGCACATCGGTTGCATGGGGTACGGACCAGGATCGCCCGCCGTCGCTGCTGTCGCTGCGGTAGACGAAATCGGCCTGCCGACGTCGGAAGAAGGCGGCCAGCCGATCCTGCCCAAGAGCGACGGGCGACATGTGCACGCAGCCGATGGACTGGTCGATGTCGTCGAGCCGCCAGGTCTCGCCACCATCGAGCGACACACCGACGGCTGCCGTATCGTGGCTGCCGTTCCATTTCTGGCCGGGGCGCTGCACGCAGCGAAAAATTGGCAACAGCCATGCTCCGTCATCGCGAACGACGACGGGCGCGCGGACGAAACATCCACGTGGCAGATCGAGATACCGTTCTCTCGTGGTCGCGAGCCGGTTCGGATCGGCCGCGTCGCTTACCACCTCGGCCATGCGAATACGGCATTCATCCTGGTTGCCGGACGGTTGCGAAGTATGAAACAGCCAGAGCGTCCCGTCCGGCGCGGAAAACAGCACCGGGTTCTGCTCCGAATGCGAGGGATCTTTGCTCAGGCGCTGGGGCGCGCCCCACGTCGTCGAGCCTTTCTCCAGCACCGACGCGAAAATGGAAATGTCCGACTTTCCCTCAAGCGTGCCGCCGAACCAGGCGCAAACCAGGGCGCCATCATCGAGCAAGTGCAGGAATGCCGCGTGATTCTGGATCATCGGTGAAGGCAGCAGGGCCTCAGCGCGCCCTTCGGACACGGATTGAAGCACGCCGGTCATGTTGCGAGCGATTTCATCGGGATGCATTGGGCCCTCCAGTCACGTCCGAAAATCGCTCATTTTTTCAAGTTGTCAAGTTTGAGAATGTTCATTTATCGAACGACTCGCTTCAGTATTGAAGCATATCATATTGATTTAATGTCGTTGTTTTAATATCTATGTCGTCAAATAATTTTTACAGCATAAATTAATTTGACAAACTTTTTTAAAAGATGGATGTTCGAGCCAGCCTGGATCGAGGATGACAGGCCCGGAGGAGTTTCATGTCCAACGCCAGCAGTCGCCTTCAGGCTACGACGGCCGTCGCCTTTGCGGCAGGAGCGGCAACGCTCGCCGCAGCGGATGCCGTGATCGTGCGGGCGCTGAGCGGTGCGGTACATCCTTTCGTCATCGGATTTTTCCGGGCGTTTTTTGGCGCACTCATCCTTCTGCCCTGGATCGCCTGGCGCCCATCCGTTCTGCGCACGACACATCCGCTGCGCCAGCACGCATTGCGCGCCGCATTCAAGCTGCTGGCGATGATCGCGCTGTTTGCAGCCTTCAGCTGGGGGCCGCTTGCCGACGTAACCGCCATCGCCTTCACCTCTCCGATCTTCGTGGTGCTCGGTGCGGCGCTGACATTGGGCGAGCGACCAGGCCCGGCGATGATCATTGCGGTCGCCCTCGGTTTCGCCGGCGCCATGCTGGTGATCGGCCCTTCGGCAACGGGCTTCACGCTGGCGATCTTGCTCGCCTTGACCGGTGCGTTGCTTCAATCGGCGATCCAGCTGATCCTGAAGTCCATGTCAAAAGGCGACGCCACGTCGACGCTTGTGGTCTGGAACCTTCTTCTGACCGTGCCGATCGCGCTGCTGTTCGCCCTGCCCTTCTTCACCATGCCGGGACCGAGGGAAATGGGGCTGCTGGCACTTCAGGGCGTTGTCGGTACCGCCTGCATGGCGCTGATGACGCATGCCTTCTCGTTGGCGCCGGCAACCATCGTGGCGCCGGTGGATTTCCTGCGGCTGCCACTCGTTGCCTTTGGCGGTTTTGCCCTGTTCGGGGAAACGATCGCCCTGACCACCGTCGGCGGTGGGGCGCTCATCTGCTGTGCGGCGTTGATCGCCGCTCGTTCCGGCAAGATCGGATCTGACACCAAATCGAACTGAACCAGACTTTCTAGGGAGGAGAATGCAATGAAAAAAACGCTTATCCTGGGTGCGCTCCTGTTGGGCTCCACCATTTCGCCCGTCCTTGCCGCATCGGGGCCGATCAAGATCGTGCTTGCGGAAGAGGCCGATCTGCTTGAGCCCTGCATGGCGACCCGCTCCAACATCGGACGCGTCATCATGCAGAACGTCAGCGAAACCCTGACCGAGCTCGACGTTCGTGGCGGCAAGGGCGTCATGCCCCGCCTGGCCGAGAAGTGGGAACAGAACGAAGACGGCAGCTGGCGTTTCCATCTTCGCCAGGGCGTGAAATTTTCGGACGGCACGACCTTCGACGCCAAGGACGTCAAGCATAGTTTTGACCGCATCATGAGCGACAAGAACGCCTGTGAGTCTCGCCGCTACTTTGGCGGAATGACTGTTACTGCGAATGTTGTCGACGATTTCACCATCGACTTCAGCGCCGACCCGGTCCAGCCGATCCTGCCCCTGTTGATGTCTCTGGTAACAATCGTTCCCGAGGAAACCCCGCTGGAGTTCATCCGCGAGCCGATCGGTACCGGCCCCTACAAGCTGACAAACTGGACGCCGGGCCAGCAGATCGTACTGACGGAACGCGACGACTACTGGGGCCAGAAGCCGCAGGTCACCGAAGCGACCTATCTGTTCCGCGCTGATCCGTCCGTTCGCGCTGCAATGGTTCAGGCCGGCGAGGCAGATCTCTCGCCTTCGATCTCGCAGCTCGACGCGACAAACCCGAAGACCGACTTCTCCTACCTCGACAGCGAGACCGTCTATCTGCGCATCGACCACAATATCGAGCCGCTGAACGACGTGCGCGTCCGCCGCGCCCTCAACCTGGCGATCGACCGGCAGGCCTTCCTCGGCACTCTGGTTCCCGACAGCGCTCTGCTTGCAACGGCCATCGTGCCACCGCCGACGCTCGGCTGGAATCCGGATGTCAAGGTTTTCCCGTTTGATCCGGAAGGCGCGAAAAAGCTTCTGGAGGAAGCCAAGGCAGCAGGCGTGAAGGTCGAGACACCGATCACCATCATCGCACGCTCGGCCAACTTCCCCAACGTGACCGAGATCATGGAAGCCATTCAGGCGCAATTGCAGGAAGTCGGCTTCAAGGTCGACCTGAAATTCGTCGAGGTCGCCGAGCACGAAGGCTACTATTCCAAGCCGTTCAAGGAAGGACGCGGTCCGCAGCTCGTCGCCGCCATGCACGATAACTCCAAGGGTGACCCTTCGTTCTCGATGTTCTTCAAATACGCAACCGAGGGCACACAGTCAGGCTTCTCCGACCCCAAGGTCGACGATCTGATCAAGCGCGCCTCGGCCGCGACCGGCGAGGAACGCGCCAAGCTGTGGTCAGAAACCATCGCTTATGTGCATGATGAGGTGGTGGCCGACGTGCTGCTCTTCCACATGGTCGGCTTCTCGCGCGTTTCCGAACGGCTGGACTACAAGCCCACCATGGCCACCAATTCGATGCTCCAGCTGTCGGAGATCGGCATCAAGTGAATCGTTCTGGCGGTCACCAGATCCGCCAGGGACAGACGCAATCAAGGCGGCGGGACAGTCCCGCCGCCTCTGCAATCGAGGGGCACAATGATGAGCTTCATTCGTAAACGCGCCGTGGCCAGCCTGGTTTCCCTGGTCGGCCTGATCGTGATGGTCTTTTTCCTGTCGCGTCTGACGGGCGATCCCGCAGCACTCTTCCTTCCCGTCGAAGCGTCGGCGGAGATGAAGCAGCAATTTCGCGAGATCCACGGCCTGAACGATCCGCTCCTGGTCCAGTTTGCCCGTTATGTCGGCGACGTCGTCACCGGCGATTTCGGAGAGTCGCTGCGCAAGGCGCGCCCGGCACTGGACGTGGTCCTCGAAGCTTTCCAGTGGACGCTCTGGCTTGCAGTCATCACCATGTCGCTGGTGACGGGCGCTGCTATTGTTGTGGGATCGCTGGCCGCCTTTCGCGCCGGCGGATTTTTCGACCGCCTCTCTTCGGTCATTTCGCTGATCGGCGCGGCCGTGCCGGACTTCTGGCTCGCGATCGTTGCGATCGTGGTGTTCTCGGTCAACCTTGCCTGGCTGCCCACGTCCGGTACGGGTTCGCTGCTGCACTGGATCCTGCCGATCTGCGTCCTCTTCGTTCGGCCCTTCGGGATCATCGTACAGGTGGTGCGCGGATCGATGCTCAGCGCGCTATCGTCGGCCTATGTGAAGACGGCGCGCGCCAAGGGCGTGAAGTCAGGGCCGATCATCTTCCTCCACGCGCTGCGCAACGCCATGCTCCCGGTCATCACGGTGATCGGCGACCAGGCAGCAAGTCTTCTGAACGGCGCCGTCATCGTCGAAACCATTTTCGGTTTTCCCGGTGTCGGCAAGCTGATGATCGATTCCATCCTGCAGCGTGACTTCAATGTGGTGCTGGCCGCCATTCTCGTCACCGCGCTCGCGATCTTCGTCATGAATCTGCTGATCGACCTTGCCTATGCGCTGCTCGATCCGCGCATCCGTCATTGAAGAGTTCGGCCATGACCTTACAGACGACAGATACGACAATCATCGCGGAACCCGGATTCCTCGCTCGCATGGCGCGCATGCTGTGGGCCGACAAGTTCGCCCTTTGCGCCGCCATCTTCCTGATCGTCATTCTCATCCTGGCGATCGTCGGGCCGAGCTGGCTCGGCGACCTTGCCACCAAGCAGAACCTGCGAGGCCGAAACGCCGCGCCGTTCGAGTGGGAACGCGGTTGGGTCTGGTGGATGGGCGCGGACGCGCTCGGGCGCCCGCTGCTTGCCCGCATCATCGTGGCAACGCAAAACACGCTCATGGTTGCTGCCGGCGCCGTTACGATCTCCGCAATCGTCGGAACGACCCTCGGGCTCGTCGCCGGCTTTTCCTCGCCACGCGTCAATCAGGTCATCATGCGGCTGGCCGACGTCATCATGTCGTTTCCATCGCTCCTGATCGCGGTGATCGTGCTTTACGTGCTCGGGTCCTCGATCCTCAATCTGATGCTGGTTCTGTCGATCACGCGCATCCCGGTCTATCTGCGCACCACCCGCGCCGAGGTGCTGGAGATCCGCGAGCGCATGTTCGTGCAGGCGGCTCGCGTCATGGGCGCATCGAACCGGCGCATCCTGTTCCGGCACATCCTGCCGGTGGTTCTGCCGACCTTGACGACGCTCGCCACCCTCGATTTCGCCTATGTCATGCTGGCAGAAAGCGCACTCTCCTTCCTCGGTATCGGCATCCAGCCGCCCGAAATCACCTGGGGCCTGATGATTTCACAAGGCCGGCAGTATCTGACCAATGCCTGGTGGCTGTCTTTCTGGCCGGGCCTTGCAATCATCCTGACCACGATGTCGCTGAACCTGCTGTCGAACTGGATGCGTATCGCGCTCGATCCCGTGCAGCGCTGGCGCCTGGAAATGAAAGGCCGCAAAAATGGCTGAGCATCTGCTGGAAGTCCGCAACCTCTCGGTCGAATTTCACACAGCCATGGGCGTGGTCAAAGCCGTGCGCAACATCTCCTATCACCTCGATCGTGGCGAAACACTCGCGATCCTGGGCGAGAGCGGGTCGGGAAAGTCGGTGTCCTCCTCGGCGATCATGAATCTGATCGACATGCCGCCGGGGCGCATCAGCTCGGGCGAGATCCTGCTCGACGGCGTCGACCTCCTGAAAATGCCGGCGCATAAGCGACGCGAGGTGAACGGCCGTCGTATCGCGATGATCTTCCAGGATCCGCTCAGCCACCTGAACCCGGTCTATACGGTTGGCTGGCAGATAAGAGAAGCGTTGACCACACATGGTGCCGCGGCTGCTGCGGCACAATCGGAGGCGCTGCGCCTGTTGACGCGTGTCGGCATTCCCGACCCGGAAAAGTCGCTCGACAAATATCCGCACGAATTCTCCGGCGGCCAGCGCCAACGCGTCATGATTGCGATGGCGCTAGCACTTCGTCCCGATCTGCTCATTGCCGACGAGCCGACGACGGCACTCGACGTGACGGTGCAGGCTGAAGTCCTCGCACTGTTGGAGGAGTTGCAGCACGAAACCGGGATGGCCGTCCTGATCATCACACACGATCTCGGCGTCGTTGCCGAGATTGCCGACCGTGTCGTGGTGATAGAAAAGGGCGAACTGGTCGAGGCTGGAACGGTTCGCGAGGTCTACAAGAACCCGCAGCACCCTTACACGCGCAAGCTGATCGCCGCCGCCCCCGGGAAAGGCAAGATGCATGCGCCAGGCGCACGCGGCGAGCCCGTCTTGTCGGTACGCGAGGTGCGCAAGCACTATGGCAGCTTCGAAGCGTTGAAAGGCATCTCCTTCGATCTCATGCCCGGCGAAACCATGGCGGTCGTCGGCGAAAGCGGCTCTGGCAAATCCACCCTCGCCCGCATTCTCGTGCGACTGGACGAACCCGACAGCGGTAGCGCCCTGTGGAAGGGCCGCGACCTTTTCCAACTGTCGCCGGCGGAACTCTACAAGCTTCGTCGCGACCTGCAGATGGTGTTCCAGGATCCGACACAGTCGCTCAATCCCCGCATGACCGTGTATCAGCTGATCTCGGAGGCCTGGGTGATCCATCCGGACATTTTGCCCAAGTCTAAATGGCGCGAACGGGTCGCCGAACTGCTGGTGCAGGTGGGACTAGGCCCGGAACACATGGCACGGTATCCGCATCAGTTCTCCGGCGGCCAGCGCCAGCGTATCGCGATTGCGCGCGCGCTCGCCCTCGAGCCGCAATTGATCATCTGCGACGAAGCGGTTTCAGCCCTTGATGTGTCGGTCCAGGCCCAGGTCATCGCGCTTCTCGACAGACTGCGCAAGGACATGGGCATCGCCTTCATCTTTATCGCCCATGACCTTCCCGTCGTTCGCGACTTCGCCGACCACGTCATGGTGATGCAGAAGGGCAATGTCGTGGAGCTCGGTACCGTGCAAGAGGTGTTCGAAACCCCGCGCGAGGACTACACCCGCGCGCTGCTCGCAGCCGGCCTCGATCCCGATCCCGACGTCCAGGCGGCCAATCGCGCCGCCCGGCTCGAATACGCCTCCTGAGGCGTCCCCCAATCCCTGGAGACTGAAATGTCCAAGCAAGCCTTTGTCGCGCTCGTCACCTGCTTCAACGACGATGAGACCATCAACTATGAAGCGACACGCGCGCAGGTGCGTCGCCAGGTCGACGCCGGCAACAACATCATGTGCGCGGGTACCAACGGCGATTTCAGCGCCCTCACCTTCGAGGAGAAGGTGCGCCTCACGGAGGAAGTGGCCGACGAGGTCGCCGGTCGCGTCAAGGTCATCGTTAATGCCGGCATGCCCGCCACCTTCGAAACGCTGAAGCTTGCGCGTGAATTCGACCGCATCGGCGTCGACGGAATCGCCGTTATCACGCCGTTTTTCATCGCCTGCACCCAGGACGGCCTGATCCGGCATTTCTCGACCATTGCCGATGCCGTCGAAACACCCGTTTATCTCTACGATATTCCCGCCCGCACCCAGAACCACATCGAGCCCGAAACCGCCCGCACCCTGTCTCGCCACGGCAACATTGCCGGCATCAAGGATTCCGGCGGCGCCAAGGAGACGCTGGAGGCCTATCTTGCCGTGGCTAAGGACGTGGACGGTTTCGAAGTCTACTCCGGTCCCGACCACCTGGTGCTGTGGGCTCTGCAGAACGGCGCGGCCGGCTGCATTTCCGGCCTCGGCAATGCCATGCCGACCGTTCTGGCCGGGATCTTGAACGCTTTCAACGCCGGCGACATTGCCGAAGCCGAGCGTCAGCAGGCGATCTACTCGGCTTTCCGCACGGATCTCTATGCCCTTGGCTTCGCACCTGCCATGGTCAAGCGCTCGCTTTATCTTCAGGACGCTTCCGTCGGCGCAAGCCGCCAGCCGGCGCTTTTGCCCAACAGCGCTCAGGACGCCCAGATCGAGGACATCCTGCGCCGCTACGAGCTCATTTGACCGCCGATTGCTTCGGAAGCGATCGCGTTCCGGGAACGTCCTAAACACAGGCGTCGTCTGTGTTTAGGAGACGTATTGGAGGCTGCCTGGCCCGATCAGGCCAGTGCAAGGGCGTCGTTGGCCGTCGAAATTCTCACCTTGTCGATATTGCGACCGCTCAGGGCAACGACATCGAAGGAGAGGCTGCCATAGACGACGGTCTCGCCCGTGCTCGGAAGATGGCCGAGGCGCCAGAGAATGAGCCCGGCGAGCGTCGAATAGCGATCTGTCTCGTCGACAAGGTCGACATCCAGCAGTTTCGATGCCTGTCGTATGTCGATCCATCCATCGACAAGCAGCGAGCCGTTCTCGCCCCTCTCTACAGTCAGCGCCTCGTCATTATCGTCCGCGAATTCCCCGGCAATCGCCTCGAGAATATCGGTCGGGGTCACCATTCCCTCGAGTGAGCCGAACTCGTCGAGAACCATCGCGACTTGCAATGGCGATTGACGAAGCTGTTCGAGCAGCCGCAGGGCGCTCGCACTTTCATGCACGACGAGTGGCTGGCGAAGCGAGCGTTGCAGGTTGATCCGGCCTTCCTCGAGCAAGTCGCGCAGCAGGTCCTTCGCAAATGCGATGCCCAGGAACTGGTCGAGACTCCCCCGCGCCAGCGGAAAGCGGGAATGGCCCATGTCGATGATCTTGCGCCGCAGCGTCTCGTCGTCATCCTCGATATCGAGCCAGTCGATGTCCATCCGCGGCGTCATGATCGATTTTGCCGGGCGCTCGGCAAGCGTCAGCACGCCTTCGATCATGCCTTTTTCCTCCTTTGAGAACAGGTCGGATTCCGCCGTCTGCTCGGCGATGAGGTCGGCAGTCTCGCCGAGCGCAATTTCGCCGCGTTTGCCGCCAAGCAGGGAAAGCACCGCATCCGCGGTCTTGCTGCGCAAATCGCCCGCAGTCACGAAGCGTTCGCGGTTGCGACGGCCGATCTGGTTGAACATCTCGATCAGCACCGAGAAGCCGATCGCGGCATAGAGATAGCCCTTAGGGATGTGGAAGCCGAGACCTTCGACGATAAGGGAAAAGCCGATCATCATCAGGAAGCCGAGGCACAGGATCACCACAGTCGGATGTTTCGACACGAACGCCATCAGCGGCCTTGACGACACCATCATAACGCCGATGGCAACGACGACGGCGATCATCATGACGGAGAGATGCTCGACCATGCCAACGGCGGTGATGACGCTGTCGAGCGAAAAGACCGCATCGAGAACCACGATCTGGACGAGCACCTGCCAGAAGACCGCATGGGCGATCTTGCCTTCCTTCGGACCCGCATGCCCTTCCAGCCGCTCATGCAGCTCCATCGTTCCCTTGAACAACAGGAACAGGCCGCCGAAGAGCAGGATCAGGTCGCGACCGGAGATCTCGTTGCCAATGACCGTGAAGATAGGCGCTGTCAGCGTCACGATCCACGCAACGGATGCGAGCAGCACCATGCGCATGCCGAGCGCCAGCGAGAGGCCGATCAGCCTTGCCTTCTCACGCTGGTGCGGTGGCAACTTGTCGGCGAGAATGGCGATGAACACCAGATTATCGATGCCAAGCACGATCTCCAGCACGATCAGCGTCGCCAATCCCGCCCAGGCGGCCGGATCGGATATCCATTCAAAGTACATGGGGTCTTCTCATGCCGAACATCACAGATCGGCATTCCTTTTGATTGTCGTGATCGGGGAAACGGGAAAACGAAAGGGGCGTATTGTGAGCCGCTGAGCCTGCTAGGCCAGGTCGCAGCCATTTGCCATGACGTGCGCACATGCACCGTAGTCGGAAACCGGCCGGCATGGCTGCGGATTGGGGCGATCGCCCCTCATCGTCCACAGAGTCGTCTTCGTCGGAAGGCATCAGTTGAAAATCCGCCGCGGTGGGCGCCGATGGTCGTGAAAGATCGGGAGGTGCCGTGCGCATCGGGAAGCAAGCCCCCGATGCACCAATTTGGCAGAGCGTCCAGAAGTCGATGTCGCCCAACGCGTCATCGCCCCCGATCCCGCCTGCTCTCTTCTTCGATCAACCCTCGCGCTCGCCGGTAAAGTTGAGCAGGAGCTGGAAGATGTTGACGAAGTTGAGATAGAGCGACAGCGCCCCGAAGACGGCGAGCTTTTGCCGGGACTCCTGATCCGCGTTCTCGGAGAACTGCTCCTTGATGTTCTGCGTGTCCCAGGCGGTCAGTCCGACGAAGACGACGATGCCGATGACGGAAATCGCAAACTGCAGCGCGCTCGAGCCGAGGAAGATATTGACGATGGAGGCGATGATGACGCCAATCAGACCCATCATCAGGAACGATCCCATCCTCGACAGGTCCCGCTTGGTGACGTAGCCATAAAGACTTGTCGCACCGAACATGGTTGCCGCGATGAAGAACGTGCGTGCGATGCTCATGCCGGTGAAGACGAGGAAGACCGACGCCAGCGACAATCCCATGACGGCGCAGAAGGCCCAAAATGTCATCTGAGCGGTTGCAGCCGACATCGCATGGATGCGGAACGAGAAGAAGAACACGAACGCCAGTGGCGCCAGCATCACCACCCATTTCAGCGGGGTGGAGAAAATCGGCACGTAAAGCGCCGGCGTCGAGCCGACGATGAATGCGACGAGCCCCGTGAGCACCAGCCCGGCGCCCATGTAGTTGTAGACGCGCAGCATGTGTTGGCGAAGGCTTTCGTCAAAGAGTGCGGCGGCCTGCGCGCCGTAACCGAAGCTGTTTTGTGCGGGTTGCATGATGATGCTCCTCGGTATGTCGTTGGGTTAGTGGATTTCACGCGCCAGTTTGCGCGCGGTTGTTGTCAGTCGATCGAGCGGGACGCTGTTCGAAACCAGCGCGTAGGCCACCTCCCCGATCTGCCAGTAGGCTGCTCGCGTGCCGTCCTTTTCGGTGAACAGCATTTTTTGAACCGCAAAGGAGCCCGGACGGACGGCAAAGAGTGAAAGCCGCTGCCCGGCATCTGGCTCGACGGCCAGTTCCACGCTCGGGCCGTAGGCCGAGGGGAAGATCTGAGCGTCGATAACCTTCCAGTCTTGCGGAAGCACCGGAAGAACGATCGCGGTCGCCGAGCGGATGTCGGCCCTGTCGTATTCGGTCACCTCTGGCTGCGACGGCATGCGCTCGCGCAGAAGCGTGGTTCGATGGGCGCGCAAGGCCTCTTCGACGAAAACCGGCGGCGGTACGGAGGCAACCACCTCCGTTGCCCCTAACGGCCCCAGGTTGGCATGTCCTGCCCAGCCGATCCCGACAAATGCGAGCACGACCGCGGCGCGGCGAAACACGTCGTAGACCTGGCGCCTGGCGAGAATGCTCTCCACGCGCCGCGCCGCCTCCCGCGTCTCTGGCCGCGGCCTAGGCTTCTGATCGGCAAGTGCCATGCGAAGCTCGTCGCGAACGCGCAGATCAGCCATGACTTGCGCCGCGGCGGCCGGACGCTCCGAGAGATAAGCCTCAACTTCGATGCGGCGAGCAACATCGAGCTCGTCATCTACATAGGCGTGCAGGTCGGATTCCAGAATCGGATCAACGCTCGTCATCGCGACTTCCTCCGACGACTTTCAGATGAGATGAGGCCGGGCTCCGCCGTCCGGCCTCGAATTCGCGCAGGCTGGCCCGTGCTCGCGAAATCCTCGACATCAGCGTTCCGACTGGAATGCCGAGTGCGTCTGCCGCTTCGCGATAGGAAAGCTCTTCGATCGCTACCAGATGAAGCGCGTCGCGCTGCTCGTCAGGAAGCTCGAAGAAGGCGGCCTTGATCTGCTTGAGACGCAGTGACTGGTCCTGAACGGCCGGCGTCATGCTATCGGCAAGCTCCGCTGCGGCTTCGATCCGCCGCGCCTGCGATTTCTTCTGGCGCAGATGGTCGACGAAGCTGTTGTGCACCACCGAAAGCAACCAGTTGCGAACGTTGCCGCCCCGCTTGAAACTCGACTGACGCTCGAAGGCATTCACCAGCGCATCATGGACGAGGTCTTCCGCCTCGTCGGAATCGCGCGTCAGCGAATAGGCATAGCGGCGAAGCGCTGCCAACTGGCCGACGACGTTGAAGCCCGGTATCTTATTGTTCATGCCGCAGTATACGAAAGCGCGCGCAGACTTATTCCCCGGACCGTCGACTTTTTTTCACGCCCCATCGCAACGCGCGCCTGGCTGCATCGCTTCGCCGCGCTTTTTTTGTCGCGTCGCGAGCGGCGAACGCCTCGGGCGTTTCCTTTCGCAGGCATTTAATACATTTTCTCTCTGGATAATTTGAAACATACATTTTAATGTTTGATGCACACCGAATTTGCATAGAGGAGTATGCTGGGAATGTTGCTGGTGCGATACGAACATCAAGGGAAGGCATCTGTCGGCCTTCTCCGAGACGGCCTTGTCTTCACTCTGGAAGACGAGATCCCCGAAATTGGGGGCGACATGGTGGCGCTGATCAAGAAGGGCAAGCCCGTTCTTGATCAGTCGCTGAACAGGCTCGGGGCAAAGGCAGGCATTCCGCTCGGTAATGTCAGGCTTCTTTCGCCCATCGCGCGCCCCGGAAAATTCATTTGCATGGGACTGAACTACCTTGAGCACGTCAAGGAAGGTGGACGGGAGATCCCTGCCTTCCCCACGTTGTTTCTTCGTGTCCAGACAAGCTTGCTTCCGCCCGACGGCGAGATCGTCGTGCCGAAGGTCTCTGATCGGCTCGACTTCGAGGCCGAGTTGCTGGTGATCATCGGAAAGACCGCGCACAATGTATCGGAGAAGGACGCACTCGATCACGTCTTCGGTTACACCGCGTTCAACGACGGCTCGCTGCGCGATTATCAGCGGCAGACGACGCAATGGACGGCCGGGAAAAACTTCGACGCGACGGGTCCCTTCGGTCCCGCAATCGCCACAGCAGATGAATTTCCTCCTGGAGCAGTGGGCCTGTCGGTCCGGTCACGCCTGAACGGGCAAATCATGCAGGACGGCAATACCCGCGACCTGATGTTCAGCATCGCGAGCATCATCTCCTATGCGTCTGAAATCATGACGCTTGAGCCTGGCGACGTGATTGCGACCGGCACGCCCTCGGGCGTCGGCTTCGCCCGCACGCCCCCTGTTTTCATGAAAGCAGGCGACGTAATCGAAATAGAGATCGAAGGGCTCCCTACCCTCACAAATCGGGTCGTTGCCGCAGCGTGACGTTAATCCGGCCCCGCCGTTCGGGGCCGCCTAGCTTGGTTTTTCGAGGAAGTCTTCGACGACCGCCAGGGTTCGCCGGTAATGCGCTGTCAACAACTCGACGGCCTTATCGGCGTCCCCGTCCAGGACGGCGTCGGCGATGTCGCGATGTTCTTCGACATAGGACTGCCTGGCCTGGGGAGAGATCGATGCGATATGGCGGTAGCGATCGGACCTCTCACGCAAATCCTCGCAAAATTCCAGCACGATGCGGGAATTGCAGGCCGTCAGCAGCGCATTGTGAAACGCGTGGTGTCGCGGCTCCCATTCCGGATTGGGCGTCTGCGCCGTACCTTCGATAAACCGCGGCGTGCGAGACAGGCGATAGAGACTAAGCACGATGCCCTCTTCCCAGGCTTCTGTGCGGTTGCGGATGGCTTCCCTAAGCGCGCAAGCCTCCATCAGGCATCGCCCGCGCACAATTTCACGCCATTCCTCGATCGAAACCGGGGCGACCGAAAAGCCCCGCTGATCCTCGAGGTCCACCAGCCCTTCGGCCGTGAGCCGATTGAGTGCTTCACGAACCGGATTGAGCGTCGTTTCGTATGCCTGGCAAAGGGCATCAATCTTCAACCGAGAACCAGGCGGCAGTTTTCCCGCAAGGATATCCAGGCGGATCGCCGCAAAAATTGCAGACGCGGCAGTCGCCTTGCCAGCGGTGGGTCGGCGGGAGGTCGTTTTTGCCGTCGATGCGTTGGTCATGAACTGGATCCGGAATTGCAGGTCTGCACAAAAATGCATTTTGACATACGTTTTTCCATATCATACATTATTTTCGAGAAGGAAAGAGGAGGATATAATATGCAACGACTGGCATTTGTAAAACGCCTGATTGCGGCATCGGCCATCGGATTGACAGCCACGACCGCATCCATGGCTCAAACCAAGGATGTGACCTTCGTCATCGCCAATCCGTCGGCGATCAACATCATCCCCGTCGCAGTGGCCATGGGAGAGGGCTACTTCGAGAAGGAAGGATTGAAGGTTGATGTCGAGGCCCTGAACGGCTCCGGTGCCGTACTTCAGGCGTTGACGGCGGGTCAAGGGCAAATAGGCAATCCGGCAGCCGGGCCTTTTCTCGGCGCACGTGCGCGCGGTATCGACATCACATTTCTCTATCGCCTCAATCCGAACAGCTCCCTGAGCATGGTGGTCCGGCAAGAGACCGCAACGCAGGGACCGGAGGATCTGAAAGGCAAGGTTATCGGCATCGGGACCGCTGACGGCGCCGAAGCGTCCTTCGCCCGCTCGATCTTCGGCGATCTCGGCATGGTGGAAGGCAAGGATTATACATTTCTGGTCGTGGGTGACGGTGGGCTGGCGACTGCCGGCTTCATGCGCGGCGATATCGACGCCTATGTCGCGGCAACCAGCGATGCGGCGATCCTCAACAGCCGCGGCCTGAGCTTGCGCAACATCACCCCGGAGAAGTTCCGCCAGTTCTTCGGCAATGGCTTCGCCGCCATGAGCGATTACATCGAAAAGAACCCGGATGTAATCGAGGCTTTCGGCAAGGCGGTGGTTCGGGGCGCCCGCTTCGCGGCCGACCCCGCCAACATCGAAAAGGTCATCGATCATGCCGCGGCGGTCAATCCGCAGGAGGGCGAGGATCGGGCTTTCTCCAAGGCCCTGATCGAGCAGATCGTCGTGCGCCAGTCGCCGCTCGACCCTGCCAAGGGCTATGGCTATCAGGACTTGGCGGCCTGGCAGGCCTGGCAAGAAAGCCTCGTGTCTTCGGGCGAACTGAAGGAAGCGCTCCCCGACCTCAACGCCATCTACACCAACCGGTTTGTCGAAGCGTGGAACGCCAAATGATCCCACAACGCGTGAAGGAGGGGACGCCGCTTGCGGCGCCCCCGGTCTATACGTTGCGCGGCGTCGGCAAAACCTATGCGCGCCGCAGCCTGGTTGCTCTTGAGGGCGTCAACCTCGATCTGCCCAGAGGGAGCTTCTCCTCGGTGATCGGTTCGTCCGGATGCGGCAAGTCGACGTTGCTGAAGATCATGGCCGGCCTGATCTCGCCTTCGGCTGGCAGTGTCATCTTGGCCGACAGGCCGGTGCTCGGCCCTCGCCGCGATATCGGCATGATGTTCCAGCAGGCGACGCTCTTTCCCTGGTTGACCACCATCGACAACATCCTGCTGCCGATACGTATCCGTGACGGGAGGGCCGCGGCAAGAGACAAGGCGGCAGACGCAATGGCGCTGCTGGACCTTGTGGGATTGAGAGGGTTCGACAAAGCCTACCCCGCCGAGTTGTCGGGCGGCATGGCTCAGCGCGCCGCAATCTGCCGAATGCTGATCACGGAGCCGGCGGTGCTCTTGCTCGACGAACCGTTCAGTGCGCTTGATGAACTGGTTCGCGATTTCATGAACATGGAGCTTCAGCGCATCTGCCTTGAGCGCGAAGCGACCGCCTTTCTTGTCACCCATTCGATCGCCGAAGCGGTCATCCTGTCGGATACGGTCTTCGTCATGGGCGCAAGGCCGGGCCGCGTGATCGAGGCGGTGACGATAGATCTGCCTCGCCCGCGCACGCTCGACATGGTGACGAGCCCGGCCTTCGGCCGCTATGTGACCCACATACGCAACTTGCTCAGCACAGGATCTCAGTCATGACGACATTTGACAGCCATGACGCCGACAGCCCGGTCAAGGATACGATTTGGAAGGAACAGGTTTCGCCGATTGACAGCATCCCGAGACCAATTGCCATCGCAGGCCTCGGTTTGGCGCTGGTGCTGGTCTGGCAGCTGGTCACGGTGTCCGGTGTGGTATCCGCGATCATCCTGCCGTCGCCAGCGGAGACTTGGCGCGAGATCATATTCGTCGGCACCAACCTCGTGAGCGGCGGCTACATGCTGGGTGCGCTCTGGATCACTATGCAGGAGGTGTTGATCGGGTTCGTGCTTGCCACCCTGATCGGTGTCGGCCTCGGCGTTCTGGTCGGTGAAACCCGCTTCGGGGAACGCGCCGTGATGCCCTATCTGATCGCCATCGATACGATGCCGAAGATCGCTTTTGCGCCACTCTTCGTCGCGTGGCTCGGCTTCGACATTTCCTCGAAGGTGGCGCTCGCGACCTTTGTTTCCGTTTTCCCGATCCTGGTCGGCACGGCGGCTGGGCTCAATTCCGCCGACCGTAACGCGCTCAACCTCTTTCGCACGATGGGCGCTTCGCGCTGGCAGACCCTTATCCATATGAAGATGCCGGCCGGCCTGCCGCATGTTTTTACCGGCCTGAAGATCGCCTCGTTGGGCGTCATGGCGGGTGCCATCACCGGGGAGTTCCTGGGCGGCGGCAAGGGCTTTGGCGAGATGATCCGTATCGCGGCATCTCAGCTTCATACGCCGCGCGTTTTCGCCCTCATCCTTTATCTCAGCCTGCTTGGCCTCGCCATGTTCGGTACCGTCAGCCTTGTGCAGAAGAAACTGATCTTCTGGCACAAGGACAGCCGTGACGCCGGCGAATAAACGCAGTCGGGATCCATAAACTCTGGAGTTCGCAAATGCCCCGTATCGTTGAAATCCGGGAAGTGACGAAGCCGATCTCGTCGCCGATCCGAAATGCCTATATCGACTTTTCCAAGATGACCAGCAGTCTGGTCGCGGTGATCACGGATGTGATCCGCGACGGCCGGCCGGTCGTCGGCTACGGCTTTAATTCCAATGGTCGCTACGGTCAGGGCGGCCTGATCCGCGAGCGGTTTGCCGACCGTATCACCAGCGCGGATCCGCAGACGCTGCTCGACGAGACCGGTGAAAACATCTCGCCCGAAAAGGTCTGGGCGGCGATGATGACCAACGAGAAACCGGGCGGCCACGGCGAACGCTCGGTTGCGGTCGGCACCATCGACATGGCGGTGTGGGATGCCGTTGCAAAGATCGCCGGAAAGCCTCTGTTTCGCCTACTGGCGGAGCGCGCAGGCCGGGACGCAAATCCAAAGGTCTTCGTTTACGCTGCTGGCGGTTATTACTATCCGGGCAAGGACAATTCCGCCTTGCGCAAGGAAATGCGCGGATACCTCGACCGGGGCTACAATGTCGTGAAAATGAAGATTGGCGGCGCATCGGTCGACGACGATGCACGACGTGTCGAGGCCGTACTTGAGGAAATCGGTTCGCAAGCGCAACTCGCCGTCGACGCGAACGGGCGGTTCGATCTCAAGACGGCGATCGCCTATGCAAAGATGCTCCGGCAATATCCGCTGTTCTGGTACGAGGAGGCGGGTGACCCACTCGATTACCAGCTTCAGGCGGCCCTTGCCGAATTCTATCCAGGTGCGATGGCAACGGGCGAAAACCTGTTCAGCATGCAGGACGCCCGCAATCTGATCCGGCATGGCGGCATGCGCCCGGATCGGGACTGGTTGCAGTTCGACTGCGCCCTTTCCTACGGCCTCGTCGAGTATCTGAGGACACTGGATATGCTGAAGGCCCACGGCTGGTCGCCATCGCGCTGCATCCCGCATGGGGGGCATCAGATGTCGTTGAACATTGCTGCCGGCTTGGGCCTCGGCGGCAACGAGAGCTACCCCGACCTTTTCCAGCCCTATGGAGGCTTTCCGGACGGTGTACGGGTCGAGGACGGCCACATCGAGATGCCAGAGCTTCCCGGCATCGGGTTCGAAGGCAAGAGCGACCTCTACAAGGAGATGTCCGCGCTTTCCAGTTAATGCGATCGCAACACACGTGCGAGGCGCGATGAAAATCCCGCCTCCCGTGCCGGCAGGAGCGCGCTGGCGTTCCATCGAACCTCGGAACTTCCTGTCTCCTCGGCGGTTCTTCCTGACAAAGGAGAAAGAACATGGCCAAGGACGCGCTCACAGCCGGCTTCACCGGCACCCCCGTCGAACCGCCGACAGGCGTGCGTAAGATGGCAAAGACGGCGACAGATGCGGCCAGGCGCGAAGCGAATGTTGTCGCTGCCGCGGTTGCCGACCATCCACGCACCGCATCCGGCCTGCTGCTGACGGTTGGCGCCCTTGCCTTTGCGATCGGCTTCGTCATCGGACGGTCTTCGATCGACGGTGAGCGCGGCTATTGGCGATAAAAGCGGAACTGCGGGTGTTGCGGCGCCGACGATGCCGGCCGCCTGCAACCGAAGCCTGTGATCGGCCCTCAAGATTGAACCATCTCGACCGTCATTCTCGTCACTGTTGCAACGCGAAGTGGATTGATGCACGGTGAGGTATTGCGGCATTGCCGTTCTCACAGTGCAATTGATGCATTCGGCGCCTTTGAGCCGACGGCACGCCAAGAGACGGCCGCTTGTCCAAGCCTTCGGGCGACAGTGGTTACTGCAAGAAAATTTTCAGCGTAATGTCGGCTGGCGCGATCGTCAGTCGTCTTTTAGTCAGAGACCGTGCCGCACGGTTATGTAACGTTCGATCACATTCAAGATCCGGGCCAGGCCGGCCCATCTCGATCTCGTGCTGGAGCCTACGATGCCTATGCTTGCCGAGCACAAGGCGAAGGAGCGCGCCGCGGACCGGAAGGTCCGAGCAGCAGATATCTGTGCCACCGCTTTTGAGCTTTTGCGGCGTGCCGCCAGCCCCGGTGCCGTGTGGCCCCCTCACGGAAACTCCTTGCAAGGATCGATCCCGCCATGATCGACTTCTTCATTCATCGGCCAATCTTCGCATCAGCCATCGCGATCATCATGACGCTGGCGGGCGGTATCTGCTATTTCCTGTTGCCGATCTCGCAGTTTCCCGACGTGACGCCGCCCCAGATCGTGGTGGCCGCCAACTATCCCGGCGCCAGTGCTCAGGTCGTCGCCGATACCGTGACGACGCCGCTCGAACAGCAGATCAACGGCGTGCCGGGCATGCTCTACATGACCTCGACGAGTTCGAACGATGGTTCGTCGCGGATCATCATCTCCTTCGAGGTGGGCTATCCGATCGACGTCGCCGCGCTCGACGTCCAGAACCGCGTCTCGCAGGCAGCCTCCTCGCTGCCGGCGCTCGTCAACCAGACCGGCGTGACGATTGCCAAGCAGATCCCGAACTTCACCGTGCTGGTGAGCCTGGATTCGCCTGACAACTCGGTCGATTTCGCCTCCGTCAGCAACTACGCCTACCTGCAGATTCTCGATCCGTTGAAGCGGCTGCCCGGTGTCGGCGACGTCCAGCTTTTCGGCGAACGCCGCTATTCGATGCGGGTCTGGCTCGATCCCGACCGTATGGCCAATCTCGGCGTCACCGCTGTCGATGTCCAGAATGTGATCGCCGAACAGAATATCCAGGTGGCCGGCGGCAAGATCGGACAGTCGCCCGCACCCGCCGGCACACCGTTCGAGATGCAGATCAATGCGCTTGGCCGATTGAGCGATCCGTCGCAATTCGGCGATATCGTGCTTCGCGCCGACCAGGCCACCGGCGCCACAACGAGGCTGCGTGACGTGGCCCGCATCGAGCTCGGGGCCCTGCTCTACTCGTCATCCGTCACCTTCAACGGCAAGGAAAGCGTGGTTCTTGCCGTGTTCCAGGGACCCGGCTCCAACGCGCTCGACCTGCAGAGCCGTGTCCAGGCCAAGATGGACGAGCTGTCTCTGCGCTTCCCGTCGGGCATCGCCTATCACATGTTCTACGACACCACGCGTTTCGTTTCGGCGGCTATGAAGGATGTGGTGTACACGCTGCTGGAGGCGCTCGCGCTCGTAGTTTTCGTCGTCTTCATCTTCCTTCAAAACCTGCGCACCACGATTATCCCGACTATTGCCATCCCGGTGTCACTGATCGCGACGCTGGTCGTGATGTACCTCTTCGGCTTCTCGCTGAACATGCTGAGCCTGCTTGGCATGGTGCTCGCCATCGGTCTCGTGGTCGACGACGCGATCGTCGTCGTCGAGAATGTCGAACGCCAGCTGGAGGCCGGGCTGCCACCGCTCGAAGCCACCAAAAAAGCCATGCAGGAGGTGACCGGGCCGATCATCGCCACGACAGCCGTGCTGCTCGCCGTCTTCATTCCCGTCGCCTTCATTCCAGGCGTTGCCGGCAGCCTCTACAACCAGTTCGCGCTGACGGTCGCGATCTCCGTTGCCTTCTCCGCCTTCAATTCGCTGACACTCAGCCCGGCGCTCAGCGCCGCTTTTCTGCGCTATCGCGGCGAGCCTCGCTTTGCGCTCTTCCGCTGGTTCAACGATGGTTTTCATGCGCTGTCGCACAGCTATGCACGCAGCGTCGCCGGGCTGGTGCGCTGGCGCTGGGCGCTGTTCGCGCTGTTCCTGGCCGCTGTCGGCTCCACTTACATGCTGTGGCAGCGCATCCCTTCGACCTTCCTGCCGGTCGAAGACCAGGGCTATTTCTTCGTCGTCATTCAATTGCCGGACGGCGCATCGCTCGAACGTACCGAGGCCGTTGCAAGGCGATCCGAGGAGATCCTGCGTGGCACGACCGGCGTCGATTTCGTCGGCTCCGTCGTCGGCTTCAATTTCCTGTCCTTTGCGGCGCAATCGAATTCCGCCGTGCAGTTCGCCGTGCTGAAACCCTGGGACGAGCGCCCGCCCGAACAGGGTGCGTCGGTGCTGCGCGAGGCCGTGACGCCGCAGTTGCTGCAGATCCCGGATGCGCTGGTGCTCGCCTTCGATCCGCCTTCGATCCAGGGTCTGGGGGCGACCGGTGGCTTCGAATTCCAGGTCGAGGACCTCGCCGGCCGCAGTGCCCAGGCGCTGAACGACACCACGCAGGCGCTGATCGCCGAGGCGCGCAAGCAGCCGGAGATCAATCCCTATCAGCTGTTCACCACCTTCAGCACCTCGAGCCCGCAATTCGACTACGACCTCGATCGCGACAAGGCAAAACTCCTCGGGCTCACCTTGCCCGATATCTTCAACACGCTGCAGATCTATTTCGGCTCGCTCTACGTCAACGACTTCAACCTGTTCGGCCGAACCTTCCGCGTCACGCTTCAGGCCGATCAGGCCGCACGCGCCTCTGCCAACGATCTTTCGCGCCTTTATGTGCGCAACAGCCAGGGCGAGATGGTGCCGCTTAACACGCTCGGCTCTTTCAGATCGACGGTCGGCCCAGAGACGATTACCCACTACAACAACTATCCGTCTGCGCTGGTCAACGGCGCGGCAGCACCCGGCTTCAGCTCGAGCCAGGCGGTGGCCGCGATGGAGCGGGTGGCAAAGGAGACGCTGCCGCGGGACTACACATTCGAGTGGACCGGCATTACCTATCAGGAGATCCGCGCAGGTTCGATTGCCGCGCTCGTATTCGCGCTCGCCCTCGTGTTCTGCTTCCTGATCCTGGCCGCCCAGTACGAAAGCTGGTCGATGCCGTTCATGGTACTGCTTTCTGTGCCCTTGGCGCTCCTGGGCGCGCTTCTGGCGCTGTGGCTGCGCGGAATGCAGATCGACGTCTATTCGCAGATCGGTTTCGTGATGCTTGTTGGACTTGCCGCCAAGAACGCCATCCTGATCGTCGAGTTCGCCCGCCGCCGCCGCGAAGAAGGGCTGGATGTGGTGGCAGCGGCCGCCGAGGCGGCGCGCCTTCGCTTGCGTCCGATCCTGATGACCGCCTTTGCCTTCATCCTCGGTGTGCTGCCGCTGATGTATGCCAAGGGCGCCGGTGCTGCCAGCCGCCAGTCGATCGGCACCACCGTTTTCGGCGGCATGCTCGCCGCCACCGTTCTCACACTCATCTTCGTCCCGGTCTTCTACGCGGTCATCGAGCGATGGCGGGAGGGACTGTCGGCGAAATCCGTCGGCGAGAAGCACGAGCCGAAGGCGGCGGAATAGGGATTGGAGCCTGACATGCGTGGTTCGAAACTGGCCCTAGTCGCAGTGGTGATCGCAGCCGCTCTTGCGGCCGCCTATCACTACAGGATTGGCGGGTTCGAGATCAAAGCCGGCGACGCCGGGGCCGCACCTGCTCCGGCGCCGCAAGCCATGCCTGTTCCCGTCGCGGCGGTCGTCAAGAAAACGATCCCCATTTATCTCGACTATTCCGCGCGGACCGAGGCAATCCGCAACGTGACACTGCGCGCCAAGGTCTCCGGCTACATAGAAGCGCAGCCGGTTGCCGACGGTTCCGACGTCAAGGGCGGCGACCTCCTCTACCGGATCGACGCGCGCGACTATCGAGCGGTGCTGGATCAGGCAAAGGCCCAGGTCGAGAGGGACGAAGCGTCCCTCGCCTATCTCCGATCCAATCTCACGCGCGGCAACGAGCTCGCCACGACAGGATATCTGGACAAGGACAGTTTCGATCAGCGCCAGAGTGCGGTGCATCAGGCAGAGGCCGCGGTGGCCATGTCGCGGGCAGCGGTGCAAACCGCTGAGATCAACCTAGCCTACACCGAAATCCGCGCGCCCTTTGCCGGGCGGCTCGGGCGCAACTTGGCACCAGAGGGGACGCTGGTCAGCAATACGACCGGAACACCGCTCAACAACCTTGTGCAACTTTCGCCGATTTATGTCTCGTTCAACCCGAGCGAAGCCGAACTTGCCGACATCCAGAAGGCCCGGGCCAAGGGCAAAGTCGAGGCGGAAGTGCTTCTGCCCGGCGACATGGAGCCGCGCTACCGCGGCGACCTCACGTTCATCAACAACGCGGTCGAGGGCAATACCGGAACGGTGGTGGCGCGCGCGACGATCGACAACACGGACCTCAGCCTGCTTCCCGGCCAGTATGTCCGCGTGCGACTGAAGATCCGGGATGAACCGAACGTGATGATGGTTCCGGAGACAGCGCTCGGATCGAGCCAGCTCGGCAAATACGTCTATATCGTCGGCAAGGGCGACACAGTAGAGCAGCGGCTCGTCACGCTTGGCCCGGCCAGCGGCGATCTCATCGGGCTGGCTTCAGGCGTTTCGGAAGGCGACCAGGTTATCGCCGGAAACCTGCAGAAGATCTTCCCCGGAGCACCGGTAAAACCGATGCCGGCGGAGCAGGTGCAGAAGTAGCGACATCGCTACTGACCGAGATTGCGCAGATAGAGGGAGAGAAGCTGCGTTTGCGAGGAGATGCCAAGCTTGCGATAGACGTTGCGGCGGTGGACCTTGACGGTCCCAGTCGAAATGCCGAGCTTCAGTCCGATCGATTCCGACGAATGCCCCTGCAGTACCAGTTCGATGATCGAGGCTTCGCGTTCCGTCAGATTGAGATGTTGCCAGACACCGTCGGCCGGTGGGTGGGTGGCCTTCCGCCGGTTGCGCCCGGACTTTGCCAAGGCCGCATCGAACCTGCGGCCAAGGTCCGACCAATGGTGGCTCACCAATGCCGAGACCAGCGGCTCGACCTTCTTCAACAGGGCGAATTCCGCCGGGCTGAAGGATCCCGTCGCCTCACGCCGCATCAACGACAGCACGACGGTAATGTCATCGCTGATCGGCACGAAGAAGCCGACTTCCTCGGCAAGCCCGGTCTGGACGTAATAGGTTCGATAGTATTCGCTGGAGAAAAACCGGTCCGGCGCCCTCTCCCGCATGCGCCAGACGCCCGGCTTGCCCTCGCAGGCCGCGTTATAGAAGGGATCGAGCAGATAGGGGCCAGCTTGGTAGAGGCTGACGAACAGGACGTGATCCTTGTCATTGAATGTGCTGTAGAGGTCGATCGGCCGTTCCTTGCTGCGATAGGCGAACACCACCACGTAATCGAAGCTCATCAGCGCCGACATCAATTGCCGGTAGGCAACGCCCACCGTCTCGTCGTCCATGGCTGCGCCACTGACCATCGGCGCCAAAACCTTGAATACCCCCTCGAGGTCGATACCCAAACCGCTCTCCCGCCGAACCGGCCCTGTTGAGGTATACTCCTCCCACAAGCCAAATTCCGTTGAAATACCTCTCTCGGGGTATATACCGGCAAGGGGCGCCTTGACTACGCTGCCTGTCAATGACGGTGGAACGCGATGGCATCCATGCCTTGGCGGTATCCGACAACAACCGCAGGGAACAGACGTGACATCCGCTTCGACGAACGACATCGAGTTCCGTTCGGTCGCCAAACGCTATGGCAGCGTGACCGCCGTTTCGGACATCAACTTTGCGGTGCCCAAGGGCGCCTTCATGGCGCTGCTCGGCCCTTCCGGCTGCGGCAAGACCACGTGCCTGCGCATGATCGGCGGCTTCGAGCAGCCGAGCGAAGGCACGGTCTACATCAGCGGCGAGGCGATGAATGGCGTTGCCGCCTATCGGCGCCCCGTCAACATGGTGTTCCAGCACTATGCGCTCTTCCCACATCTCGACGTCGAGCAGAATGTCTCCTACGGCTTGAAGCAGATGCGGCCGCGAAGAGCACCTGCCGAAATCTCGCGGCGCGCCCAGGAAGCGCTGGATATGGTCCGGCTCGGCGGCTTCGGCAAGCGCCGGATCCATGAAATGTCCGGGGGCCAGCAGCAGCGCGTGGCGCTTGCCCGTGCCATCGTCAACAAGCCGAAGGTGCTGCTGCTCGATGAGCCGCTGGCAGCACTCGACAAGAAGCTGCGCACCGCCATGCAGATCGAACTGCAGACGCTGCAGCGCGAACTTGGCATCACTTTTGTCCTGGTGACCCACGATCAGGAGGAGGCGCTATCGATGAGCGACTTCGTCTGCGTCATGAATGCCGGCCGCATCATCCAGGTCGGCCCGCCGCAGGACATCTATGATCGTCCGGCCAGTCTGTTCGTCGCCGATTTCGTCGGCAAGACCAACCGGATCGCCGCGACCGTCGACGACGGCGGCACCACGATCGTCTTTGCCGATGGCACCCGGGTTGCATCAACAGCCACGGCGAAGCCGCGCGCCGGTTCGGCCACCGTTGCGCTGCGCCCCGAGGCGATCAGCCTGAAACGTAACGGCGCTGCTGGCACTGCCACCCTGTCCGGTACCGTCACGCACCGCATTTTTCTGGGGTCGTCCGTTGAATATTCCGTCGATGTCGATGGTCTCGGCGATTTTCTCGTCACCGCCGATCGCAGGACCATCGGCGATAGCGATCTCGTCGAGCCTGGCGACAGGGTCGGCCTCGCCTTCGATCCGAATGCGCTTCACATCTTTCCGGCCTGAGAATGCGCACGATCTGACCGGGCCACAGCCTGCTGATGCATGAACGTCAAACGATAAAGGGAACAGCGTCATGACCAAATGGTACAGAGAAAATGCCCCGATTACCGCCGAGCAGCTTGCCGACGAGTTGATGCGCCTGAAGCGCGGCTCGGTCACCCGCCGTCATTTCCTCGGCGTTACCGGCCTTGGCCTTGCAACCGCAGTGCTGGCGCGCCAGCCCGGTCTGTTCTCCTCGACCGCGTTTGCCCAGGATCTCGGCAGCCAGATGTCGATCGCCACCTGGCCGAACTACCATGACCCCGCCACCTTCGAGGCGTTCCAGGCCGCAACCGGCGTCGCGGTCGAAGTCAACGTCTTCGGCTCGAACGAGGAGATGCTGGCCAAGCTACAGGCCGGGGGCACCGGTTGGGACCTGTTCGTGCCCACCAACTACACGATCTCGACCTATGTGGAGCTCGGGCTGATCGACGAACTCGATCTCTCCAAGCTGCCGAACTACGACGCTGCGACCGAGACCGCGCGCTTCACCAACGAGGGCGTCGTCGACGGCAAGACCTATGCCGTGCCAAAGAATTGGGGCACGACCGGCATCGCGCTCAACTCCACCAAGATCAAGACGCCGGTGACGAGCTGGAAGGACTTCTTCGAGGTCGCCATGACCGAGGCCGACGGCCGCGCCATGGTGCATGATTATCAGCTGACGACCATCGGCAATGCGCTGGTCTCGCTCGGCTATTCCTTCAACTCGACCAAGCCGGACGAACTCGCCAAGGCCGAGGAACTGCTGATCAAGGTGAAGCCGCACCTCTACGCCATCAACAGCGACTACCAGCCGTCAATGCGCGCCACCGATGCCTGGATGACCATGTGCTGGACCAATGACGGCGCGCAGCTCAATCGCGACATGCCGGAAATCCAGTTCGTGCTCGGAAAGGACGGCGGCGAGATCTGGTCGGATTTCTACGCGATCCCGAAGAGTGCCGCCAACAAGGCGGCCGGCTACGCGCTGCTGAATTACCTGATGGCGCCGGAAAATGCCGTCAAGGAGCACATCGCCAACGGCGCGCCGACCACAGACAGCCGCGTCCTGAAGCTGCTGCCGGCCGAGATTACCGGCAACAAGATCGTCTATCCGGATGAAGCGTCCCTGACGCCGCTGGAGTTCGGCGCCGCCGTGACGCTGACCGACCCCGGCCGTGCCGAGTTGATGGCACGGTTCAAGTCGGCCTGATCGGCGCCCGGACCGTACTGTCCTCACTTGCGTCGAGAGGGAAGCGCCCCTCATCCGCCTGCCGGCACCTTCTCCCCGTTCTGACGGGGAGAAGGGACAAGTGGCGGGCTCACCGCTCCCCTTCCCGCTGTTCATGCGTGGGACCGGGCGAGCGCCACGAGTCTCCTTCCCCCCGCCTGCGGGGAGAAGGTGGCCGGCAGGCCGGATGAGGGGCTTCCCTCACCGTGTGGATGAGGGGCTCCCTCGCTGCGCCGATGGGCCCGTAAACACGACTGAAACGCGAACGGATGAGTTTTATGCCTGTGGCAACGAACACGAAGAGAAACCTGGTGACGGCGGCGCTGGTGGCGCCGGCGGCGGCATGGCTGATGATCTTTCTCGTGCTGCCGTTCATCGCCATGCTGGTGTTCGCCTTCGGCGAACGTGCGCCGGAGGGCGGCTACCAGGCGGCTTTCACCTTTGCGCAGTTCGCGCGTCTGCCGACGCGCGCCGCCGCCTTCTGGAACACGATGGTGCTGGCGCCGGTCGGTGCACTCCTCTGCCTGCTGGTCGCCTATCCCGTCGCCTACTATCTCGCGGTCAAAGCCGATCCGCGCTACCGCCTGATCCTCGTATCGCTGGTGGTCGTCCCCTTCTGGACGAGCCTGCTCGTGCGCACCTACGCCTGGATGTACATTCTCGGTTCGCGCGGCATCCCGAACCTCCTGTCGATGATCGGCCTTGAGGATGTGCGCCTTCTGAACACGCCGTGCGCCGTGCTGCTCGGCATCGTCTATGGCTACCTGCCGCTGATGATCATGCCGATCTATGTCAGCCTTGAAAAACTCGACCGACGGCTCCTGGAAGCGTCCGCCGATCTCGGCGCCAAGCCGGTGTCGACGTTCTTCGGGGTCACCCTGCCCTTGTCGCTGCCGGGCGTGATGACCGGCGTGGCGCTGGTGACAATCCTTCTGCTCGGCGAATACCTGATCCCGCAGCTCCTGGGTGGCGGCAAGGTGTTCTTCATCGGCAACGCGCTGGTCGATCTCTTCCTGCAATCTCGAAACTGGCCCTTCGGTTCGGCGATCGCCGTCACCCTCGTCGCTGTCGTGGTGGTGATCCTGATGGTGGCGATGCGCATTGCCTTCCGCGTCGCCGGCACAAGACAGGTGGATCTCGTCTGATGCGCGCTTTCATCTCCTCGGTCTACATCTTCCTCTACGCGCCGATCGCGCTGGTGGTGCTGTTCTCGTTCAATGCCGGGCGCAGCGCCAGCGAGTTCACCGGGTTTTCGACCGCCTGGTACGGCAAGGCGCTCGGCAACACCTTCCTGGTCTCGGCGCTGCAGAACAGCCTGATGATCGCCTTTACCAGCGCGACGCTTGCCGCGATCTTCGGCACCATGGCAGCCCTCGGCATGGAGCGGCTGGCGCCGCGCAACCGGGCGATCTTCGATGCGCTCTTTGCAGCCGCCATCGTCGTCCCCGGCGTCGTCATCGGCATCGCCACGTTGGTGGCGCTCGTCGCCGTCTTTTCCTTCGTCAATCCGGCGCTGGCGACGATCTGGCCGGGCGATCAGCCGCCGCAACTCGGGCTTGGCTATGGCTCGATCATCGCCGCCCACGGCCTGTTCTCGATGGCGCTCGTCACCATGATCGTCAAAGCCCGTATCGCCAGCCTCGGGCGCGATATCGTCGAAGCCTCCAGCGATCTCTACGCGACGCCGCTGACCACCTTCCGGCTGATCGTGCTGCCACAGATCCTGCCGTCGATCCTCGCCGGCTTCCTGCTCGCCTTCACCTTCTCCTTCGACGATTTCATCATCGCCTTCTTCGTCGCCGGCTCGAAGACGACCTTGCCGATCTACGTCTTCGCCTCGATCCGCCGCGGCGTGACGCCCGAAATCAACGCGATCGCGACACTGGTGCTCGTCGCATCGCTGCTCTTGATCCTGACTGCCCGCATTCTGATGCGGGATAAAAAACCGAAATCCGGGGAGTGAACAGATGATCCTCAAAGACCGGGTCGCCATCGTGACCGGAGCGGGCTCCGGCATCGGTCAGGCGGGTGCCGCCATCATGGCGCGCGAAGGCGCCCACGTGATTGTCGTCGACCGTAGTGTCGAAGCGGCAAGACAGACGGTCGATACCATCAGCGCCATGGGCGGCAAGGTCGAAGCCGTCACCCTCGATGTCACGGACGACGCAGCCCTTTCGGACGGCATTGCGGACATCCTCTATCGCCATGGCCGCATCGACATCCTGCACAACCATGCCGGCGCGCAGGTCGCCGGCGATCTCGAAGAAGTGGAGATTTCCGGCTTCGACCGGTCCTGGAGCCTCAACGTGCGCGCCCATTTCATGGCCGCCCGCCTGGTCATGCCGTCGATGAAGGCCGCCGGCCGCGGCGTCATCGTCAACACCTCGTCATCGTCGGGCGTGCTCTACGACCGCGAAATGATCGCCTACACCACCACCAAACATGCGGTGATCGCCATGACCAAGCAGATGGCGGGGGACTACGCCCGCCATGGCATCCGCGTCAACGCGCTCTGCCCCGGCTGGGTCGATACGCCGTTCAACGAACCCTTCATTGCGCAGATGGGCGGCCGCGGCGCGATCGAGGCCTATATCCGCGAAAAAGTCCCGCTCGGCCGCTGGGCAAATGTCGGCGAGATCGCCGAGGCGATCCTGTTCCTGGTCTCGGACAGATCTTCCTACATGACCGGCCAGATCCTGGTCGTGGATGGCGGCGAGACGGTCGCCTGAGGACGACCGTGATACCGATGGGACGGAGTCCCTATCTCGTCTCGCAGCACATCAATTTGCAATCGAGGCCAAACGCTGCGATATCAAGCCATCGCGGGTGATCCAGCCGTCCTCAGACAGCCTGGCTGACCCGCACGCTTCAGGAACCCGAGAACGTCACCGTCACGCCGCGCTGGCGAAAATAGGCCTGCATCAGCTTCCTGCCAGAACGATTGTTTTGCGTGAGCTTGGCAGGGTCGAACACGGCCTCTTTCAAACCTTCCCGCGCCAGCGCTGCCTTGAGCGTCGCAATATGCACATCGATGTCGGCATTGTCCGCGTGGAGCGATTCATAAATGCGGTTTGTTGCATCGGTTACGGTCGGCTCACTCACGATGAATTTCCCTTTGATTTGTGGTCACAACATTTCTTGCCTGATCCTATGTTTGTGAAAAATGCCCGCGTCAATGGCAGGCGGCCGGTTGAAACCTTCCGTCCGCTGCGGTGACACGTGCCGGTGGCGCCCGTGCATGATGCAGGGCGCCACATGGCTCCAAAGGGATCGACGCGATCCGAACGCCATTGAGGTCGGGTTGCCCGATGCGACGTTTCGACGATCAGCGACGGGCGTTGTTCACATATGTTTGCGAGGGTCGCAGCGTTCGTCGAGCACGGCGTCATCCGCGCATATGCTTCACTGGCCTGTCATTTTCGTCGGGATTCGGATTGGGAACTTCGTCGGGCAGAACGTCCGGCTCCGGTTCCTCAATCGGCGGCTGCGGCAGATCGGGCGGCAGGCCCGGGGGGACCTCGGGCCGTGGACTGGGGGTCGGTTCGGTCGGTATCGTGCTCATAATCGGCTCCACTTTCCATGACCAACTGGATGCGGAGCACTTTTGTTCCGAAGCCGCATCTGCGCCTGCATAAGGACGCTGCCGATAGCGGGCTACTCTGCGCCGGCGATGGAGCCGAGTGGCCCCAAAGGTGGCGTTAGAATAGGCCGGAACGTTATCTCGTACCGCGTGCCAGACCTTTTGCCAGGATCAAACCGGTCGGGCGTCCTGTCGGTGACCCTCCAGCCTGCTCCAGCGTCAATTCATAAAGCTGGCTGTCACGCGGTATCGGCAGCGCCGGCCCGTCAAGACGCACGGATCGTGCATCGTCGATCAGGCCAAGCGACACCGGCCCCATCTGAGGAGATGGCAATGTCCACACCTGGATCGTCTTGCCCTCGGGAACATCCAGATCAACCAACAGCCGGACGGTCGCCTGTGCGTTCCCGAAGTCTTCGATAACGGCTTGCACCTCCCCGCGATCATTGACGAGGACCGCGACAACCAACGGCTCGGAGGTTCTCAACAGGCTATAGGAAAGTCCGAACGCCAGGATCACCGTCGCGGCGATGGCAGCGATCGCGGTCGTCCGCCAGCCGTTTCTGCGGTTCTCGTTTGCCGGCGGTTCAGGCGCACCCGCCGCTGGCCCTGCCTGCGACGGCAGGGCGGCCACGATCCGGCTCCACAGATCCTCCCGCACCGGCACGGGCTCGGCTGCGGCATCGAGCGGCAAGAACCGTTCGCGGCTGGCGGCGACCGCCGCCCTCAGCTCTGGGTCGCCTTTCATGTTCGCCTCGATCGCGGCTGCCTCGCCGGGATCCATCAAGCCCAGAACGTACACGTCGGCGAGAGTTGCCATTTCCGGTCGCTCACTGGTCATGCCATGCACTCTCGAAGTGCCGAAAGCCCGCGCCTTATCCAGGATTTTGCGGTCCCGAGCGGGACGCGCAGGCGGCCCGCTATCTCGCCGTGAGAGTAACCGGAAATGTAGGCCATAAGGATGCCGCGGCGTTTCGTTTCGTCCAGCGCCGCCAGGCAGTGATAAAGCCGGGAATTGCGATCGAGTTTGTGCCACGCAGCCATGATTTCGTCCGACTGCTCGCTCTCGCGCAAGGCATCGACCTCCTCGACGGAAAACTCGCGTCTGCTGTCGCGCAGGAGATTGAGGGCGCGGTTGCGTACAATCGCGTAGATCCAGCCGCGTGCGGACCCGCGATCCGGCTGGTACTGATGTGCATGTGTCCAGATGCGGATGAAACTCTCCTGCACGACCTCCTCCGCCAGCTCCCTTCGCCGGACAATGCGCTCGGCAATCGCAACCAGTCGTCCCGCCTCCCGGTCAAAGATCGATCGCAGGGCCCTCCTGTCGCCTTTTGCGCACGCGGCAAGTGCGGCGGCAAGATCATCCTGTCCGGGTGTCATCAACATCAGCACTCTCCCTTCAGCACGCCGAACGCGAGCTATCCATCCCTATACGCGCCAACTGCCGTGTCGGATGCGCGCTCGGAATTTTTTTCGAGCCCGTGCATCCATCGGCGCTTCGAGCGGGGTCTTCATGATTGGGACGTCACGGCCAGGCAGCCGGGCGAATTCCAGGCACGTCAACGCACGGGAGATTGACATGAAACCCATTTTCTTCGTTCTGATCGCATCGACAACGTTTGCGGCGACCGCGAGCGCCGCGGTTGCCGCCCCGGTCCTCGGACTGACCGGGGACAAGACTCTCGTCATGTTCGATACAGAAAAACCTGCTGCATCAAAGACAATGGACGTGACCGGCGTCGACCGGCTGGTCGGTATCGATTACCGCCCGGGCACCAAGACCGTCATTGGCGTCACGCCTGACCACGCCATCGTCTCGATTGACCTTGAGACGGGTGCGGCGACACAGATTGCCAAGATGGACAAGGTGCTGACGCTGTCGGAAGCCCCAATCGTGGTCGATTTCAACCCGATGGCCGATCGTCTTCGCTTCATGACGGGCACGACCAACCACCGGGTCCATCCTGACACGGGCGCAGTCACCGTCGATGGTATGCTCGCCTTCGAGGAAGGCGACATGCACAAGGGCGAGACCCCGAACATTGTTGCGGCCGGCTACACCAACTCGATCGGCAAGCCGGAAAAGACGGCGATGTACAATATCGACGCCACCATCGGCGCGCTCATTCAGCAGACCAAGCCGAATGACGGCACGCTGAAGGCAATCGGCAAGCTCGGAATCAAGGACATGCCAGCGGTCTACGCCTTCGACATCCAGGGCATGGAAGGCGGCAAGAACAGTGCATATCTCGTCGCCAACAAGGTGCTCTACACCGTCGATCTCACAAGCGGGGCCGCGACCGAAATCGGCGCCATCACGGGCCTGGAAAACGACGTGCGCGACATCGCCGTCCTTCCGGCGATGTGACCGACGGAGCGCTTTGCTCTAGCGACAAAGGCGGGGCAACTTGCCCCGCCCCTGCGGCTATTGCCCTGGCACCTTGCTGCGTAGCGGCCAGGAGACGGAACCGCCCGCAAAGGCTGCAAGCCAGACGAGGACGGGCTGAAGCGGCAACCTGACCGCATGGTACGACCACTGCCATGCGGAAGCGCCCGGTGCGCTGAGGCTGTCGACCGCATGCTTGATATTGGCCGGAAAGACGAGCACCGCATAAACCGCCAGCGCAACACCGGCATATCTTCGCAACGCCGGTACCAGGAGGCCGATCGCGCCTGCGATCTCGCAAAGGCCGGTCAGCATGATCACCGCTTGTGCGTTCGGCACCCAGGAAGGCGTGATGGCAACAAAGGGCGCGGGGAAGGCAATGTGCAGGACGCCCGCGGCGCCATAGAAGACGAACAGGAAAGCCCTGCAGCGCATCCGCCAGAGATCAACGCTTCCCATCTGCCGCGATCCGCTTTTCGACAGTCCTTTTCACGGCATTCAGATCCACGCGCCGGCCACCGATGCTCTCGATCGCGGCGACCGCCAGATCGTTTGCGACGTAATCGGACTTGTGACCGAGATTGTGCACGACCAATAGCCGTGCGCCGCGGATGTCGCGCGCCAGGTGCCGGGCATGGACGTCAGGCGATACGATCGTGTCGACGTCACCGGTGATGATGACCGTCGGCGCCTTGATCCCGCGGTATTTTTGGCTGGCCGTCCGGGCCCAATCGTTGAGTGCCGCAACCTCCTGTGCATTGTGCCGGAAGGCCGCCGGCCTGAGGGCCTGCAGCGTGCGGGATTGGCGCATGTAATCTTCCGGCATGCTGTTTGGCGCAAATGTCGCTCGTGTCGCACTGCCGATCGAAAGAAGGCCGATCGGCGGGGCGACCAGCGTGCTGAAAAGAGCGCCGGTAACCGGAACCGCCGCCGCATCGTAATACCAGGCGACGCCGCCCTTCCAGGGGTAAACGGCCGGCGACAGGAAGACGAGGCCGGCAACTTTTTGGGGATGCCGCACGGCAAGGGCGGCAGCAACTGCGCCGCCGAAGGAGTGACTGACGATGATTGCCTTGGCTATCCCACGTTTTTCCATCAGTTCGGCGATCGCATCCGCCTGCCCGTCGGGCAGAATGTTTTCGGGTCCGCCAACATCGGAGCCGCCGTGGCCCGGTCGGTCAACGAACAGGAGCTTCGCTCGCCCCTCCAGCTTTTTCCGGAATGAGAACATCGGATCGTAGAGGCTGGCGCTGGCGCCGTGGATGAAGACGATCGGCGGCAGAGCGACCTTCTTGCCGGGTTTCAACAGGATGCTGTTGAGCACGGTGCCGCCGACGTCGATGCGAATTGGGCGCGCCTCACGTTCGATCGCCCACACGGGACAGAGAAGCGGTCCGATCAAGAGCAACCAGACGCCGGCAAGCATAGATATCGGACGAGCGTTCATCGTTCCTCGGAAAGATAGATCTTTGAGGTGGATACGGATGAAATGCGCTTCCGGTTTAGTTTTGTCCTGCGAAAATTCGACGTTCCTCTGCGCGCGGCAGTGCCGTCGCCGCGCTCGCCAGCGCGCTGCGCCGTGGGGCGGAGATGAAGCGACTAGGCAGGAACATGGCGCGGCGTTAGCCGCATGCGCGCCTTTCGCCGCTTCCGGCAGGTCTACCGGCTCGGCGGCGCACGGCCATAAAGCAGGAGCATGAAGATGATGACCCCGCCGTAGGTGATCTGCCGTCCGGCCTCGGGCATCTGCGTGACCGAAAGGATGGATTGCAGCAGCGTGATCAGGATGACGCCGGCGACCGTTCCGAGATAGGTCCCCCGTCCGCCGAGGATCGAGGTCCCACCAAGCACGACCGCCGCGATGGCAGGAAGAAGATAGGCGTCCCCCATGGACTGCGCGGCCTTGGACGCATAGCCCGCAAGCAGGACGCCGCCGAAGGCCGACAGCCCGCCCGAGGCGGCAAAGGCGATCATGACGATGCGACGGGTATTGATCCCCGAGAGATAGGCTGCGCGCTCGCGATTGCCGATGCCGTAGACGGCCCGCCCGAAGCCGGTCCGGCGCAGGATGAAGACCATCGCCGCGCCGATCAGCGCCCAGATGAAGACGACATTCGGGATGCCGGGGATCAAAGCGCCGGTTGCCAGGTAGCGCATGGCCGTGGTGGCGGAATCCTGCGGCGAGAACCCACCGGTATAGACCACCATCACCCCTTGAGCGACGGCATTGGTCGCAAGCGTCACGATCATCGAGGGAATGCGCAGGTAGGCTACCCCGACGCCGTTGACGAGACCGATGGCGATGCCGCACAGGATGCCGAAGGGAATGGCAAGCGTGGTCCCGAGAGGACCGTAGGCCGCAGCGGCGCAGGCCATCATCGCGCCTGTCGCCACCGTCCACGGGACGGAGAGATCGATCTGCCCAAGCAGGATGACGAGCATCATGCCCGTGGCGATGACGCCAAGGAAGGATGCCACCTTCAATTGCTGCAACAGATACTCCGGTGACAGGAAGCTACGCGAATAGAAGCTGCCAAGCACAAGGAGCAGCAGGATGCAGCCGAAGGCGGTGAGCACCGCCGGGTCGAGGCTGCGTATGAAGCGCGTCTTGCGTCCGGTTGTCTGCGTCATCGCCGTCTCGCTCACTGGAACGACTCCAATCGATTGCGCACACGGAAGAGGGCGAGCGCGCCCAGGCTGACGGCCGCCAACAGGATCAGCCCCTGGAACAGCGGTTGCCAGAGCGGATCGAAATCGAAAACGAACAGGAGGTCGCCGATCGTGCGGAATGCCAGCGCGCCGAAGACCGCGCCGATTGCACTCCCCTTCCCGCCGAACAGCGACACGCCGCCCAACACGACGGCGGCAATCGAAAACAGCGTGTAGGCATTGCCGCTCGCTAGCGCTGCGTCACCCGTATAGGTGAAGAAGGTCAGGAACAGCCCGCCGATGCCAGCCACGAGTCCCGACAACGCATAGGCCAGCAGCTTGCCACGCCTGATCGGCATGCCGGACATGTAGGCCGCGGTTTCCGATGAACCGGCCGCATAGGCCGCGCGGCCGTAAACCGAGCGACTGAACGGCACCCATATCAGGGCAATCACGGCCGCAAGCACAACAAGGCTCGCCGGCACGACGCTGAAGATCCGTCCCGTCAGGGCATCCGCCAGGACCTCGTTGACGGACCCGCCCGGAAACGGCCGCAGCAGCAGCGCGATGCCGAAATAGACTGCCCCCGTCGCGATTGTCGCCACGATCGGCTGCAGCCGGCCGTAAATGACGATGGCGCCGTTGATCGCTCCACACAAGGCGCCCACGGCCAGCACAATGACCACACCGACGGCCGTCTCAAGCGGCGAGCCCACGACCAGCCATGAGGCCAGGCAATTGGTGAGAAGGAAGATCATGCCGACCGACAGGTCAATGCCCGCGGTGATCACCACCATGGTCTGCGCCATTGCGACAAGGGCGAGCAGTACCCCCTTGTTCGCAGCCGTCTGGACGACATTCGCGGTGAAACCCGCCGGATGGTTCGCCGTGTAGATGATGAACATCACAACGAAGATCGAAAGCGCCGTCAACGTGCCCCGGTGCTCCGCCAGTCGGTATTGCCAGTCCTTCATTGTGCCGGCTCCTGATGGGTTGGGACGGCCGGGTGGATGTTGAGCGCGCTGGCAATCAACGCATGCTCGGTTATGTCAGCCCCGATCAGTTCCCGTTTCACGGTCCCATCATAGAGGACAAGCACCCGGTCGCAGCAGCCGATCAGCTCGGCATAGTCAGTCGAGTAGTACAGGATGGCAGCCCCCTCGTCCGCAAGGCGCCGCAGGAGCTGATATATCTCCTGTTTGGTTCCCACGTCGATGCCGCGTGTCGGATCGTTGAGGAGGAGAATGCGCGGCTGCCGCATCAGCCATTTCGCAATGACGACCTTCTGCTGGTTGCCCCCGGACAGCGCCGCGACAGGCGCGTCGATGTTACCCGCCTTGATGGCAAGCAGCGTCATCACGCGGTCGATGATGTCGTCCTCCTTCGCGCTGTCGATGACCCCGGCGCGCGTCAGGCGATCGAGAGACGCGAGCGAAAGATTTTCACGCACCGTCATCGGCAGCATCAGCCCTTCGGTCTTGCGATCCTCGGGGATAAGCGCCATGCCGATGCCGAGCTGGCGCGCCTGCGCGGGGCTGGCGATGCGAACCGGACGGCCATCGACAAGCACCCTGCCGCGCAGCCCGCGCAGAACCCCGAACAGCGCCAGGAGCAGGTCGCGCTGGCCTTGCCCATCCAGCCCGCCGAGGCCTACGATTTCACCGGCATGGAGCGAAAAGGAGATGTCGTGCAGGCGGTCCGCCCAGGAGAGACTTTGTGCCTGGAGCACCGACTCTGCCTGCAGAGGCTGATCGGGTTTTGGCGGATAGACACTATGATACTCACGGCCGATCATCATCTGGATGACCTCCGTGTCGCTCCTGGTGCCCGCGGCATAGCTCGCAACCTTGCTTCCGTTGCGAAACACTGTGCAATCGTCCGCGAGTTCGGCGATTTCGTTCATGCGATGCGAAATGTAAAGCAGCGCCAACCCTTCCGCGCGCAATCGCTTCAGCACCGCGAAGACCTTGGATACATCCGCCGCCGTCAGCGCCGATGTCGCTTCGTCGAGAATGAGGATGCGTGGCTTGCGGGCCAGCGCCTTGGCGATCTCGACGATCTGCTTGCGCGACAGCGGCAAGTCCTTGACCAGCGCCAGGGGGTGGATGTCTTCAGCACCGGCGCGCGCCAATGCCTCCTCAGCGAGACGCCGCTGGGCCCTGCGGTCGATCATGCCGAACCGCGTCGGCGGATTGGAGATGATGATGTTGTCGGCGACGCTGAGTTCAGGGATCAGCGAAAGCTCCTGAAACACCGAGACGATGCCGGCAGCGTTGGCCGCGGCCGGCGAAGCGAACTCCACCGGCTTCCCGTCCAGTGTCATGCGCCCATCGTCCGGAGCCACAACGCCTGCCATGATCTTGATGAGGGTCGACTTGCCGGCGCCGTTCTCGCCGAGAACGGCATGGATGGCGCCCGCCCTCACCGACAGCTCGGCGTTTTCAAGTGCCCGAACACCGCCATAGCGTTTCGATATCCCTTCCATGCGAAAGAGCGGTGCGCCACTTTCCATTACGCTCTCCGGGATCCGTTGCTGGCGACGGGCACCGCGCAGCTTCGCGATGCCCGCACCGATCGACCTACTGGTTTTCCTTGCTCTGCTTCATGATCTCCTGGGCGGAGAAATTGATCCCGCAGGTGGGGAAGGAATTACCGACGAAGAAGTTGTCGGACTCGGACTGGAAGTAATCCTGGCCCTCCTTGAAATTCGGATCTTCGACGATCGCCAACGGCAACTTGACCGACTGCGGGATCACCTGCCCCTCAAGCGCGGCGATCGCCGTCTTGATGGCGACGGCCACCTGTGCCGGTCCGGTCCCGGCCGACGAGCATTTCAGGCCGTCGGCGGCATGGGCCGCACAGAATTTGCGGAAGCCGTTTTCGGTTTCCCCGCCGAAGGGCACGAACGGGTGCTTCGCGTCTATCATCGCCTGGACGATGCCTGTATCGCCGCCCTGGCCGGTAATGCCGTCGAAAGGACCGCTGGTCGCGATCGCATCCGCCGTCACCTTCTGGGCGACGCCGTCGTCCCATTTGCCCATGACCTCGACGACCTCGAATTTTTTGCCCGACGCCTGAAGCTTCTCATGGATGCCGTCGTGCCGGTCGGTATCAACAGACGTGCCGGCGACGCCGCGCACCTCCAGCACCTTGCCGCCATCCGGCAGATGCTTGACGAGCCAGTCGCCCCACAGGGCGCCGAGCCCCTTCTGGTCGACGTTGACGTTGATGGCGTCCTCCGTGTCGAGGATGTTGTCGAAGGCGACCAGCACCACGCCGGCCTCCTTCGCCCGCTTGATGACAGGCGCGAATGCCGTCGGGTTCTGGGCGTTGACGACGATGGCGTCATAACCGGAATCGATGAAGTTGTTGATCGCCGAGATCTGAGCGGGCACATCCTCGCCTGTCGAGACGACCTTGAACTCCTTCAGCTTGGCGGCGACATCAGGCTGGGCGGCATAGGCCTTGGCCGTCTGGACCATCTGGATACGCCAGGTGTTGGCGATATAACCGTTCGCAAGTGCGATGCGGTACGGGCCGTCTTTTTTCGGAAACTTGAAGAATTTCGTGTCCGCCGACCATGGCGAGAAGCATTCCGGCTCTGCGGCCGGCCCGGAAACAACTTCCGGCTCCGCATAGGCGGCCGAGTTCAGCATGAAAAAGGCAGTGGCAGCAACGATGCCGCCAGCGAGCGACTTCACCATCGACATTTCCTCCCGTTGGCGCGCCACTGTTTTGCTCTCCGGTTCGAGGAGAAGCCTCCACTCGAACGGCACGAACGCCTGGCATCGGCACGCTGGATGCCTGCTTTTCAGCTTTGACGCGGCGCCCTGGTCTCCTCCCGAAAACACCGACATCTGTTAATTAGGTAGCGCTACCATAGCGGATTGTAAAGTAATATTTACGGAGCGAACATTCCGCAACAGCAGCAATGCAGCAATTCCGGAAGGGCTCCAGCCATGGGAACAAGAAGACTATTCACTTCCTTGATGTTAGCGCTATCATATGCAAACCGACGGAAGTGGAACGTTGTCGCTTGGGGGAGAGCATGGCTGAGGATTTCGAGATCATGGACCGGCGCTTTGCCCGGCTGGTAAACCACAGCGCCCGGGTCGAGCAGCTCTATACGGGCTGCCGCTGGGCGGAGGGACCAGCCTATTTCGCTGCCGGGCGCTATCTCGTCTGGTCTGATATCCCCAATGACAGGATGCTGCGCTACGACGAGACCGACGGTCATGTCAGCACATTTCGCCAGCCGTCCAACTTTTCCAACGGCAACACCACCGACCGGCAGGGCCGGCTGGTGACCTGCGAGCACGGTGGTCGCCGCGTGACCCGCACCGAGCATGACGGAAGCATCGTCACGATCGCCGACCGCTTTAACGGCAAGCGGCTCAACTCGCCCAATGACGTGGTCGTGCGGTCGGATGGCTCGATCTGGTTTACAGATCCCGCCTATGGCATCGAGTCCGACTATGAAGGCCACAAGGCCGAGAGCGAAATCGGCGCCTGCTACGTCTATCGCATCGATCCGGCGACGGGTGGGATTGCGGCTGTGATCACCGACATGGTGCGACCGAACGGCATCGCCTTCTCGCTCGACGAAAAGCGCCTCTACGTGGTCGACACCGGACGGACGCACGGCCCGGAGCATCCTGCGCATATGCGCGTCTTCGATGTAGACGACGCGGGTGCCGTATCGGGCGGGCGCGTCTTTGCCGATTGCACTGCGGGCCTATTCGACGGCTTCCGGCTCGATGACGAGGGAAGGATCTGGACGAGTGCGCGCGACGGCATCCATTGCTACCACCCCGACGGCACCCTCATCGGCAAGGTGAAGGTGCCAGAAAATACCGCCAACTGCGTGTTCGGCGGGCCTAAACGAAATATCCTCTACATCTGCGCGACCAGTTCGCTCTATGCGGTGCGGCTGATGATCAACGGTGCAAAGCTCTATTGAGCGGGAGGCCGACAATGCCATTTGTGCGCATCACCATCGTGCGCGAGACCCTCGCCGACGATCCTTCCGGCAAGAAGGCCGCCATGAGCAGCAAGATCGCGGCGGCAATCTGCGAGGCGACCGGACTTCCCGAGCGCGACATCTCAATCGTTTTCGATGAGGTGGACGCAAGGGATTGGTATGTCGGCAACAGCAATGTCGAGAGCCTGCGCCGGCGCAGCGAACAGGGGCCGACGTGACGGACGACATCGCTCCAAGAGAACAGGGCCGCAGGGCAAGCCGGCGCGGCAGCGGCAGGCCGACCATCGCCGACGTCGCCAAGCTGGCCGGCGTCGCCGCGATTACCGTTTCGCGCGCGCTGCGCGATCCCTCGCTCGTGTCGGCAGAGCTGCGCGCGGAGATCGACACGGCGGTACTCCAGCTCGGCTATGCGCCGGACCCCAATGCGCGAGCGCTTGCCTCATCGCGTGCCGATGTGATCGGCGTCCTCGTCCCATCGCTGACGAACATCGTCTTTGCCGACATCGTCCGGGGGATCTATGACGGGCTCGGCGACGGCCCATTGCAGATACAGATGGGCAATACGCACTATTCTCCGCGCGAGGAGGAGCGCCTGGTGCGCATGTTTCTGAGCCAGCGGCCATCGGCGCTGATCGTCTCCGGCATCGACCAGACCGAGGCGACCCGCAAGCTGCTCGAGAGCGCGGATTGCCCGATCGTGCAGATCATGGAACATGGCGACGATCCTGTCGACATGCTGGTCGGCTTTTCCCATTTCGAAGGCGGCAAGGTGGCGACCAATCATCTGATCCAGGCGGGATGCCGCCGGATCGGCTTCATCGGCGCCCGCATGGACCCCCGCTCGCAGCGCCGCCTCGCCGGCTATCGCGCAGCACTGGAGGCAGCCCAGCTCTTCGACCCGAAATTGATCACCACCACGCTGACGCCGTCGCGGGTATCGCTCGGCGGCCAGTTGCTCGCCGATGCTCTTGCGAAGGTCGCCGATCTTGACGCGGTCTTCTGCAACAATGACGACCTTGCCATGGGTGTGCTGTTCGAATGCCAGCGGGCAGGTATCGCAGTGCCACAGCGCATGGCCATCTGCGGCTTCAACGACCTCGACATGATGTGCGTCGCCTATCCGTCGCTGACCAGCGTGCGCACGCCGCGCCACGAGATCGGCCTGCGCTCGGTACAGATGGTGCTGGATCGGCTCGCCGGCCGGCCGATCCCGTCATCGATCGTCGATCTGGGCTTTGAGCTTCAGGTGCGTGAAAGTACGATGCGATAGCAGGACGGGCCGTGTCGTCGGGGGCAATACTCGCGACCGACAGGAGGTTTATGTCGGCGCCACACAGCGTCTCAACAATGTCATGCCCAATTCGATCTCATCTTCCGTCGACGCGGCGAAACCGACGAGAAGTGCCTTTCGCGGCGATGTCCGATCGGCAAAGTAGTAGGACAGTTGTTCGACGCCAAGATTGCTGTTTCGACACCGGATCAGCACCGCGTCCTCGTCGACCGACTGATCCTTGAAATAGCAGAGATTGTAGAAGCCCGATGCGAACTCGGGCGTCTCGAAGATATCGGCAAAATCAGACCGCAGGATGTGCATGAGCCGGTTCTGGCGCCGGGCGTAGATGCGGCGCATCCGGTGAAGATGACGGACATAATGACCGTCCTCGATCAGACGACCGACGATCTGTTCGGTGAACTGGGGCAACGCCCGATAGCGAACCTGGATCAACCGGCGGCATCTGTCCGCCAGCGCCCTCGGCATGATCATGTACCCGACGCGGAGCGACTGCAGCAGCGTCATGCTGAAGGCGCCGATATAGATGACCTGACCGGCCTGATCGAGCGCTTTCAGTGGTGGGATTGGCCCGCCGAGATAGCGAAACTCGCTCCCCAGATCGTCTTCGATGATCAGCGTCCCGCGGTCGGCCGCCCAGTGCAGCATTTCCAGCTTTCGCTTCATCGGCATCGCGATCGTCATCGGCTGCTGCTTGGCGGCGGTAACGAAGGCAATCTTGACATCGCGGCTCGCAACCGTGTGCGGGTCCGGCCCGAAGGCATCGACGTGCATCGGCTCGATCCTGCAGCCGGCCGACTGGAAGATCGACCGGATTGCTGCCATCCCCGGCTCCTCGAAAGAGACCGTATCGCCGGGGTCGAGCAACAGTTCGGCGAGGAGCGTGACGGCATGATGCGCCCCGAGCGTGGTCACCACCTCCTCCGGCTCGCATCGTATGCCGCGGCTGACGGCAATGTGCCGGGCGATCTGCTCCTCGAGCAGGGAGGGACGCAGGATCTCGCGGTAATTGACGATCCGGAAATCCCCCTGGGCGTAGACCTCCTTCGTCAATCGCGACCAGATATCCACCGGAAACAGCCGGTGGTCAGGCGTTGCCATGTGCAGGAGCTGCGACCCGTCATTGAGGGTCAGGGAGTTGCGCCATATCAGCGCCTTCCCCCGTCGCGACAGCAGCTTTTCGAACCGGTCCGGCACGGCGCCATCGCTTCTGCCGGATGTGCTGGATTTGCCCTGTTGGCGCCAGGGAACCGTCTCGACATAGGTGCCGCTACCGCGCGCGGAATTGAGATAGCCTTCGGCGACAAGCTGGTCGAGCGCTGTCACCACCGTGAAGCGGGAGACGCCGAGACTTTCCGACAGGACACGTGACGACGGGATGCGCATCCCGCCGGGAAGCGCGCCCGACAGGATCATCTCCCTGAGCCCATCATAGAGCTGGAGGTAGAGAGGCCGCGCGCCGTCGGCGTCGAGCATCAATCCATCCAGGCTGGATCCGTCGATCGTGCGGGCGATTTGGGGCCTCCCTGCGGTGTGACCCACCCGTGACAAGTGGACTGGTCATTTTTATCATTTCTGGACATGTATACAGCACGCTTGCTGGCTAAAATCCATCACGATCATGCGGAGGCGCCGACGGACCAAGCGCGGGCCTGGCCAGTTCGGCCGTATCGGGGGACTATCGATGGATGAACTCAAGTATCTCTCCGGCCTCGTTGCGAAGGGCCGGATGTCTCGCCGCGACTTTCTGGCGCGTAGCGCCGCTTTCGGGGTCGGCCTTGCTGCGGCAGGTTCCCTGCTGACGACAGCCGTGAGGGCCGAGGGCCCGGTGCGCGGCGGAACGATCAAGATCGGAATGCAGGGCGGCGCATCGACCGACAGCCTCGACCCGGGCCTTGCCACCAATCAGGTCTCCGCCATGATCAATCATCTGTGGGGCGAGACCCTCGTCTGGCTGGCGCCGGATGGTTCGCCAATTCCCGTTCTTGCGGAAGAATGGAGCGCCTCACCCGACGCAAGAACCTGGACCTTCAAGATCCGCAAGGGCGTGCAGTTTCACGATGGCAAGACGCTGACGCCCGGCGACGTCGTCGCGACGATCGAGCGGCATTCGGATGAAAGTGCAAAATCGGGCGCTCTGGGCATTCTCAAGGGGATAGAGGCGGTCAGGGCGGACGGCGACACCGTCGTCTTCACGCTGAAGGAAGCCAACGCCGACATGCCCTTCCTGATGATCGACTATCACTTGGTGATCCAGCCGAATGGCGGCAAGGACAATCCCGAGGCGGCGGTCGGCACGGGCCCCTACAAGCTTGCCGACCGCGAAGCAGGGGTTCGCTACAATGCAACCCGCTTCGACGGCTACTGGGCCAGCGAAACGGTCGGATTCGCCGAGCAGGTGGAGGTCGTCGTCATCAATGATGCAACGGCGCGCATCGCCGCCCTGCAGAGCGGCCAGGTGCACATGATCAACCGGATCGAGCCGAAGACCGTCGCGCTGCTGAAAAACATGCCGCGGGTGACGATCCGCAACGTGTCCGGCCGTGGCTTTTATCCTTTCAACATGTTCTGCGACACCGCGCCCTTCAACAACAGGGACCTGCGCCTTGCGCTCAAATACGCAATGGACCGCGAGACGATGATTGCCCGCATCCTGCATGGCTACGGCTCGCTCGGCAACGACGCACCGATCAACAAGGCTTATCCGCTTTACGAGGAAATCGAGCAGCGGACCTTTGACCCGGAGAAGGCCGCCTTCCACTTCAAACAGTCCGGGCATACCGGCGGCATCGTGCTGCGCACTTCGGACGTGGCATTTCCCGGCGCGGTCGACGCCGCGGTCCTCTATCAGGAGAGCGCCAGGAAGGCCGGTATCGAGATCGAGGTCAAACGCGAGCCTGGCGACGGTTACTGGTCGAACGTCTGGAATGTCCAGCCCTTCGCGACGTCCTACTGGGGTGGCCGACCGACGCAGGACCAGATGTACTCCACCGGCTACATCTCGTCGGCGGACTGGAACGACACGCGGTTCAAGAGCGAGGCCTTCGACAAGCTCGTCGTCACCGCGCGCGCCGAACTGGACGAGACGAAGCGGCGGGCGATGTATCGCGACATGGCGGAGATGATGCGCGACGAAGGCGGTCTGATCGCGCCGATGTTCAACGACTTCATCGACGGTGTCGGCGAGAGCATCCAGGGATGGGTCGACAATCCCGCCGGCGAACTCATGAATGGCGACGCGCCGCTGCGCTGCTGGCTCAGCGCCTGATCGCACACCCGCAACAAGCGCGCCGCCCCGCAGGCGGCGCGTCAAGCCACGCCAAGGAAACCATAAATGCCGCTTGCCAACAAACTTCTGTTGATCATTCTCGACGGCCAGCCCTGGCGCGCAGCGCGGCGACTGATGGGCAATCTGGAAGGCTGGGTGGAGGCTGGCGAGGCCCGCGTGTGGAAGATGCGCTCGGTTCTCCCGTCCACATCAGCCTCGTGCTACGCGTCGATCCACACCGGCGTGCCGCCGCAGGTCCACGGCGTGCTTTCGAATGAAACCCTGTTTCGCGTCGCGCAGCCCGACATATTTTCCGAAGTGGCAAGGGCCGGCGGCAGGACGGGCGCCGTAACCCATTCCTTCTGGTCGGTGTTCTTTCAGCGCGCGCCTTTCGACATGGTCCGCGACATCGAATATGACGAGGCGGAAGGGCCCATTCATCATGGCCGTTTCCATACCATGACGGGTTACAATCATCAGAACCAGATGACGCCCAGCGACCTCGACCTCTTCGCGACGCTCACCATGCTGACCGAGCGCCATGCGATCGACTATGGCATCCTCCACACCTGCACGCTCGACAGCATGGGGCATCGCTACGGCCACGATTGTGCGCAGATGGATCATGCCTGTTTCACCATAGACGCACACCTTGCCGCCTTACTGCCCCGCTGGCGCAGAAACGGCTACGAGGTCATCGTTACGGCTGACCACGGACAGACCAGCCGGGGGCATCACGGCGGTGCCGCCGAAGACATGCAGGATGTCGCTTTCTATTGGTTCGGGGGCGGCGATGGTCCGGCGCCCGACACGCTGCTGCACCAGCTGCAACTGGCCCCGACAGTGCTCTCGCGACTTGGCCTGCAGCAACCGGACAGCATGAAATTCGCGACGTTTCTGACCTCGTCTTGATGATACGGACTGCAACGCAGCCGCCATCCTCATCCGGCAGGCTTGTGTCCCCGGTACTCCCGGTACTAACGTCGACCGCATCCTGGCAGCGTCCGAAGAGACAAACCGCACAACGCTCCAAGCTGCGCACCGCGATGGGCCGTCTGCCGACACCGCTGGTACCTGGCGGCGTCAGGTCATTGTTTTACGTCTTCTTAACCACGAATTGTGAAACTGCGGCGATCCGGTGGGCATGATGCCGTCCGTTCGCTTGGGGTAAGAAGTGCATGCGTAAGCCGCAAGATCAGAAGCTGTCTACTGGGGTGTTGCTACAGGACCCCGGTTATGTCGTCTCCCGCCGCGCCGTACTTTCGGGCCTCGGCGTCATGAGCCTGCTCGGCGCCTCCGGCTGCTCGCAAGTGCTCGATCTCCCGTCGCTGGAACCCGCGGGCGTCGACCGGATGTCGACAGGATCGATCCCACCGATCAGTGTCGACAGCAACATCACCGACAATGGTACGATGTATGCCTCGATGGTCGACAATGGCTTCGTCATCCCGGCAATTCCATTCCAGAAGATCAAGCCGGAATTCCGTCGCCAGATCGTCATCGATCCGACCGGCGAAGCGCCGGGCACGATCGTGGTACGGCTCAACGAGCGGTATCTCTATTGGGTGCAGGAAGGCGGCGAAGCGGTCCGTTATGGCGTCGGCATCGGCAAGGCCGGCTTCGAATGGAACGGGCGCGCGGAGATCCAGTACACGAAGCAGTGGCCGACCTGGACGCCGCCCAGAGAGATGATCGCGCGCAAGCCGGAGCTGGTGAAATGGACAAACGGTCAGCCGGGTGGCCTCGACAACCCGCTTGGCGCCCGCGCCCACTATATCTTCAAGGACGGCCAGGACACGGGCTATCGCGTGCACGGCTCACCTGAATGGTGGACCATCGGAACGCAGGCGTCTTCCGGCTGCGTGCGCATGATCAACCAGGACGTCATCGACCTCTACAATCGGGTCAAGGCATCGCCGACGAAAGTCCCGATTGTGGTGGCGTGAACGGCACTGAGCCTGCAGCAACGATCTGAACGTCTTTGGCTGATGGCGGGCTTTCACAGTATCCTGAACTGAAGTTTGACCAACAATTCGATGACCGCCTCGTCGACATCGTTCGCCGAGGCTTCGACCTTGCGATACGCGGCAGCGGCAATCCCGGCGTTTCAAGCCTGGTTGCAACAAGGCCCCCTTTCGCTTACTCCGGCAAGGCTGCTGCTTACGGAATTTCTTTGCCTAAGCGGGATCATCGGCGTTATTAGGCGAGAAGCCTGCACGGATCAAAGGCGGAGCAAATTTTGACGAACTCCCGGCTCCACTCAGCGTTGGAATTGCTTGGTTGGTCCGCATTTTTTGCGGATCAGGTAGAGCCTGCCGAAGCAGACCTCGTACCGAGGCGCGTCGCTTCTGTTCACAGGGCCCGCATCGAGGCGATGGGCGACACAGGTTCGGTCCGGCTGGAACTGCCTGCCAATGCCAACACGGCTGACTTCGCGGTGGGAGACTGGGTGCTTGCCGATCCCCTGTCCGACATGCTCGTCCGCCGGCTTGAACGGAAAACCGTGTTCAAGCGACGTCCGGAGGTCGGACGGGCCGAACAACTTGTTGCTGCCAACATCGACACGCTGCTGATCGTGACGTCGTGCAACGCCGACTTCAATGTGGAACGGCTGGAACGTTACCTGATCATGGCCAACCAGGCCGGCAGCAAACCGGTCATCGTCTTGACCAAGGCTGACACCGCGGACGACGTTGGCGCGTTTCAGGCCAAAGCCGAGGCTTTGCAACGCGACCTGCCGGTCGTGGCTCTCAATGGGCGTTCCGATGATGCAGGCTCGCTTTTGAGTTCCTGGTGCGGCGTTGGCCAAACGATTGCGCTGGTGGGATCATCCGGCGTCGGAAAGTCCACCTTGGTGAACACACTCACGAAAACCGACGCAAAGCAGAAGACCGGAACTATCCGCGAGCATGACGCGCAAGGTCGTCACACCACGACCGCGCGCTCGCTGCATGCCATTCCGGGTGGCGGCTGGGTCATCGATACGCCTGGAATAAGAACACTCTACGTCAGCGATATCACCGACGGGATCGACACGCTTTTTTCCGACATAACGGAATTGGCACCGCATTGCCGATTTCGCGATTGTACCCATGCCCACGAACCCGGCTGCGCGGTTCAGGCAGCTGTCAAGAGCGGGACTTTGGCCGCCGACCGCGTTGAACGCTGGCGAAATCTTGTTTCTGAAAACCGGGACCGCACACCTGTTACAAGCGGACCGCGCGGCAACAAGATTGTTCGCAAGAAGAAGTATTGATGGGCTGACACCTCGAAAGGAACCGAGCCTACAGTGCTTCCAGGCGTGAGCGCACGCCGAACGGGCCGCTTGTACGAGCGACCACAAGAATGTCGCGATGCCTCTTGATCTTCTTCTGTCGTTGAGGTCAGTCTCCCGGCCAAACCGAGTTCCTTGCCACCTGACATTCTGTTGATGCGGTCGGGGTGGCCTATTGCGTAAAGAGAAGGTTTTCGCATGTCAGTTTACCCGGATATCCTCCTTCACATCGACGGCCAATGGCGCCCGGCTCGATCGGGCAAGACCATCCCGGTCATCGACCCCGCGACGGAGGAAGCAATCGGAACGGTCGCCTGGGCCGAACTGCAGGACCTGGACGAAGCGCTCGGCGCCGCCCAAAAAGGTTTTGAGATCTGGCGGAGGACGTCTGCGTTTGATCGCGCAAAGATCATGCGGGTGGCGGCCGACCTCTTGCGGACCCGCGCCGGCGATATCGCCTGGCTGATGACCCGCGAACAGGGCAAGCCGCTCGGCCAGTCCAAGGGCGAGATCCTCAGTGCCGCCGACATCATCGACTGGTTTGCCGAAGAGGGCCGCCGCGCCTATGGCCAGATCATTCCGCCGCGCTCGCCCGATGTGACCCAGATGACGGTCAAAGTCCCGGTGGGGCCGGTCGCTGCCTTCACCCCGTGGAATTTCCCGATCAACCAGGTGGTGCGCAAGCTCTCGGCGGCCCTTACGACCGGGTGCTCCATTATCGTCAAGGCTCCGGAGGAAACGCCGGCATCGCCGGCCGAATTGATCCGCTGCTTCGTCGATGCCGGCGTGCCGGCTGGCGTCGTCAATCTGGTCTATGGCGTTCCGGCCCAGATCTCCGAGTATCTCATCTCGCATCCGGTGATCCGCAAGATGTCGTTCACCGGCTCGACGCCCGTTGGCAAGTCGCTGGCGGCTCTTGCCGGCCAGCACATGAAGCGGGCGACGATGGAACTTGGCGGCCATGCGCCAGTCATCGTCACGGAAGATGCCGATATCGACGAGGCAATCGCCGTGATGGCCGGCAGCAAATATCGCAATGCCGGCCAGGTGTGCGTGTCGCCGACGCGGTTCCTCGTTCAGGAACGGGTCGCCGACCGCTTCATCGACGGCTTCACCGCCGCCTCGCAGGCGATCAAGGTCGGCAACGGCCTCGATGCTGCAACCGACATGGGGCCGCTCGCCAACGAACGCCGTATTCCCGCGATCGAAAGGCTTGTTGTCGATGCCGTCGACCACGGCGGACGCCTCACCACCGGCGGCCACCGCATCGGCAATCGTGGCTATTTCTTCGAGCCCACGGTTCTCGCCGACGTGCCGCTCAACGCTGCCATCATGAACGATGAGCCGTTCGGCCCGGTCGCCATCATCAACCGCTATTCGGCGCTGGACGAGGCCATCAGCGAAGCCAACCGACTGCCGTTCGGACTGGCCGCCTACGCCTTCAGCGGGTCGCAGCGCAGCTCCGACCGCATCGCCTCGGAGGTCGAAAGCGGCATGATCTCGATCAACCATCTCGGCCTTGCCCTTCCCGAAGTCCCCTTCGGCGGCATCAAGGATTCCGGCTATGGTACCGAAGGCGGCTCCGAAGCCATCGAAGCCTACCTGGAAACCCGGCTCGTGACGCGCAAGAGCCGTTGAGGTCTTGCCGCGCCTTCGCCCGCACCTGCTGCCATCCGGCGCAACGTGCGGGCACCATCCGGGCGTAAAACTGGCAGTCTTTGCGTTTATTGCGCGGACATTTCCGCCCGCGCAATGCGCCGCACCACCGCCGGGCTGACTTCGAAACCAAAAATCGCGAAAAATGCGTAGCCTTCCCAGTGCAAGGTCACCGGGGAGGAATACCAATGCAGAACGCCCTCAAGTCGCGCCAGGCCGTCAGTGCCGCGACCACTCTTGAAATTTCCGATATCACCGCCGAGGTCGCAAGCCTGCCTGGGTTCGACGCGCACGAGCAGGTGTGGCTCGGTCGCGATGCCGAACGCGGCCTTGAGGCAATCGTGGCTATCCACACCACGACCCTCGGCCCGGCTCTGGGCGGCACGCGGATCTGGCCGCATGCCAGCTTCGAAGCCGGTGTGACGGATGCGCTGCGCCTTTCGCGCGGCATGAGCTTCAAGTCGGCGATCGCCGGACTGGCGCTCGGCGGCGGCAAGGCCGTGATCATGGCTGATCCGAGAAAAGACAAGACGCCGGACATGCTGGCGGCCTATGCCGAAATGCTCAACGCTCTGGTCGGCCAGTATATCACGGCCGAGGATGTCGGCATGACGCTCGCCGACGCCGATTTCCTGGCCGAGCGCACGCCAAATGTCAGCGGCACGACCAAGGGCGGCAGCGGCAACCCCTCGCCCTTTACCGCACTAGGCACGTTCGTCGGCCTCAAGGCGGCGCTGCAGCATCGCACCGGCAGCGACGATCTCAAGGGCGTTCGCGTCGCAGTGCAAGGGCTGGGCTCGGTTGGCTGGGCGCTTTGCGCGAGGCTTCATGCGGAGGGTGCCGTACTCACCGTCTGCGACCTCGACGATGCCCGCACCGAACGCGCCGCTCAGGAATTTGGCGCAACCAGCGTCGAAGGGCCGGCGATCATCGCGGCAGACGCGGATATCTTCGCACCCTGCGCACTGGGCGGTGTGTTGTCGGCCCAGACGATCCCGCTGCTGAGAGCCAAGATCGTGGCGGGCGCTGCCAACAACCAGCTCGCGACGGCTGCGGACGGGGAGCGGCTCCGGGACACCGGAATCCTCTACGCACCGGACTACGTGATCAATGCCGGTGGCGTGATCAACGTCGCCGCGGAAATCGGCAGCGGTCGCTACAATGTCGATGGCGTCATGGACCGGGTCGGCCGCATCCCGGCCACCCTGACCCGCATCTTCGAACGCGCCCACCAGGAAGGGCGCACGACGGACGCTGTCGCCGAAGTGATGGCCCGCGAGATCATCGAGGCCGCACGGCGGTAACCCGCAGAGCCTTGATTAATAGAATCCGATGACGCCGGGCACTTTGCCCGGCGGAACTGGGGTGGACAAACGCCGACACCTGCCCAATCTTCAAGCATGGTCGCATCCGGAGCCCGGGCGCTTCTGACGGGCCCGAGTCCGCCAACACCCTGTCGCGATGCCCGCCGCAGATCGACGGGCCCAGATCGTATCGAGGATGGCATGGCAATCGAACTCTACTATTGGGACGGCATCCAGGGTCGGGGCGAATTCGTGCGGCTGGCGCTCGAATATGCGGGGGCGGACTACGTCGATGTCACCCGGGAACCGGGTCGTGGCACCGACGAAATGATGGAGCTCCTCGACAGCTCGTCCGAGGCGCACCTACCGTTCGCGCCACCCTTCCTCAGGGACGGCGACCAGCTGGTTTCGCACGTTGCCAACATCCTCCTCTACCTTGGACCCAGGCTTGGCCTGTCGCCACAGCGTGAGGATTTGCGCTGGTTTGCCAATGGACTGCAGCTGACGATCACCGATTTCGTCGCGGAGGTCCACGACACGCACCACCCGATCGCGACGTCGAAATACTATGAAGATCAGAAAGAAGAAGCGAAAGCGCGCGCACGGGAGTTCGTCCAGAACCGCCTGCCGAAGTTTCTCGGCTACTTCGAACGTGTCCTCAACCAGAACCCGGCGGACCACGGCCATCTCGTCGGCAAGGATCTTTCCTACGTCGACCTGTCGATGTTTCAGGTGATCGAAGGTCTGCTCTATGCTTTTCCGAAGGCGATGAAGGGATATGCGGGCCGCTATCCCGGCCTTGCGGCCCTGCATGGCCGAGTGAAGGCCCTGCCCCCGATCGCCATTTACCTGGCATCGCCGCGTCGATTGGCCTTCAACGAAAACGGCATCTTCCGTCGGTATGCGGAACTCGACCTCGAGCCGTGACCAAGCTGTCCGCTCGAGGCAACGTGCATCCGGCAGGTGAGAGGGTCACGCCTGCTCCCCTGGGTTTCATGTGGACGTCGACCCACGTTTGCCTGACGATCTGGAGCGCAAGCGCGTCGGGAAATCGGCATTAGCGCACCATGGTGTTGTGCTGAGCACAGGACATGCAGCCGGGCGGGAAGACGGCCACCGGCTTTCAGCGCGGCCCCTGCCCCCGTCCAGTCAACAGCCACGACAGGCTAACGCTCAAAACGCCGGCGATCATCGCCAGGCGATTGGCACGTGGCGCATCTCGGTCATTTTCCCAGTTGAACCATGTGCTCGTTTCGACACCCACAATCCTCGCTGCGCGTTGCGCCGAGACATCGAGCGCGTCACGTGCAAGCGACATGCGTCCGCCGAGCGTGTCATCCTGGGCGCAGACCACGTGTTCCTGATTGTTGAAATTCATGACCAAGTCTTTCCGTTCCGTTGGAGGGGCCGCCCGGCGTCGGTTGGTCGACGCCGGGTGTTTCTCTGACCGTCTGGCGCGCTTATTTTCCGGTCCAGGCCTTCACCTGGTCGGGGTGATCGGCGATGTATTTTTCAACGGCCGAGTCATAGGACGTCTGTTGCGCCTCGAACATTGCCGCTTCCAGATCGGCGATCGGCAGTTTCATGCGGGAAAGAAAAGCGGCGACATCGGGATTGTCCTCTTTGAACCCCTTGCGCGCCAGAACATCCACGTGTTCCGCCTCGCCAAGCGAGTCCTTGGGGTCGGCGATGTAGCGAAGCTCGTACTTGCCGAACATCCAATGCGGGCTCCAGGCTGTCGCCACGAACCATTTCTCGCTCCGCATCGCGCGATCGACGGTGGTGAGCATGCCTGCCTCGCTGGAGATCTGCAGCTTATAGCCGTCAAGCCCGTAGTCCTTCAGCGCCTTTTCCGAAAGGCGCGTCAGGCCGGCGCCAGGATCGATCCCCTGCACGGTCGAGCCGAGCTTCTCCTTGATTTCCGGCTTCTGAAGATCCTCGATCGAGTTGAGTTCGCTTTCAGGAATATAGGCCGGAACAACCCATCCGAGCTTGGCGCCGTCATAGACGGTGCCGAGCGTCTCGACCTTGTCTTTCACCTTGCCGTAGTAGTCGGCGTGGGTCTGCGGAAGCCACGCCATCATCATCGCGTCGAGGTCGCCACGGCTGACGCCCTGGTAGAGCGGCGCAACGTCGGTTTGCACCAGATCAACCTTGTGGCCGAGCTCATCGGTGATGATCTTTGCCGCCAGCTTGGTGACGAATTCCGCATCGGACCACGCGGCCCAGCCAATTTTCACCGGTTTTGTGTCCTCGGCGAAGCTTGCGCCTGCAGGAGCGCCGACGAAAATCGCCGCAAGGCTAATCGTTGCGAGTGTCTTGAACATATTCAGTCCTTCCATGCATTTCGAATGACGGCGGACACGGCCGCCGGTGGAATAGCGCCGATCAGGCCGCCTTTGCCTCGGGTTGGCGCAGTCCGAATTTCAGGAAAGGCAGACGCAGGCGTGCGCCCTTGCTGCCAAGGCTTTGGGTCAGGCGATCGAGAATGACGGCGAGGATGACCACGGCGAGCCCGCCTTCGAAGCCAGTGCCGACATCGAGGCGTTGAATGCCCGTCAGCACGGTATTGCCGAGGCCGCCGGCGCCGATCATCGAGGCGATGACCACCATGGAGAGTGACAGCATGATCGTCTGGTTGATGCCCGCCATGATCGACGGCATGGCATTCGGCAGCTGCACCTTGAGGAGCAGCTGGGTCGGCGTGCAGCCGAAGGCGTTGCCGGCTTCAACGAACTCCACGTCCACTTGCCGAATGCCCAGATTGGTCAGGCGCACGACAGGCGGCATCGAAAATATGACGGTCGCGATCGTGCCCGGAACAGCACCGAGCCCGAAGAACATGGCGGCCGGGATGAGATAAACGAAGGCCGGCATCGTCTGCATCAGGTCGAGCGCCGGTCGAATGATCGCCGCGACGGAATCGCGGCGCGCCATGGCAACGCCGAGCGGCAGGCCGACGATCATGGCGATGGCCGTCGATGCGATGACCAGAGACAGCGTCTCCATCATGGCGGCCCACAGCCCCATCTGTCCGACCAGCGCAAGCGACAGACCGGCGAAGACCGCAAAACCGAACGAGACACGCCAAAGGGCGAGAAGCGCAAAGACCGCGATACCGACCGGCATGGGAATGGCGAGCAAGCCGTTCTGCAGCCCGTCCGTGACGAAGCCGATCGACGCGGCGACGAGGTCGAGCGCGGGCGAAAAGTTGTCGAGAATGTAATTGACGGCCGAATCGATGCCGTCTCCGATGTCGAAGCTCATGGTTTTGTCCGATTGGCTGGGAGGTTTCAGTTGGCGCGGTCGAGCGTCTCAAGCAGCGCCGACTTGCTGATGGCGCCGACATAGCGGTGCTCTTCGTCGACGACGGGAACCGGCCAGGCACTGGCGGCCACCTGGCCAAGCACGCCGGAGAGCTGTTCGTTGGCGGCGATCGGCGTCGCATCGGCGAGAAACGCCTTGCGATAAGGATCTTCCGCCTTTGACCGGATCTTCTCCATCAAGGACGCCTGGCTGACCATGCCGTGGTATTTCATGTCGCGGCCGACGATGATCGCGAACTCCCTGTCGCGGCTCTTCATCTGCTCCAGCGCCGCCGCAGCAGAAACGCCCTGGCGCTCGATGATGGTGATCTGGTTCTTTCGCGCGACGTCGCCGGCCTTGAAAACCTGCGATACGTCGACATTGCGGAAGAACGACCTGATGTAGTCATTGGCGGGGTTGCCGACGATTTCATCCGGCGTACCCACTTGAACGACGTTGCCGTTCTGCATGATGCAGATGCGATCGCCGATCCGCATCGCTTCGTCGAGGTCGTGGCTGACAAAGACGATCGTGCGGCTATGTTCAGCTTGCAGGCGCACGAGTTCATCCTGCATTTCCGTGCGGATGAGCGGATCAAGGGCGGAAAAGGCCTCGTCCATCAGCAGGATCGACGGTTCGCTTGCCAATGCGCGCGCAAGGCCAACGCGCTGCTTCATCCCGCCCGACAGCTCATCCGGGCGGCTCTCGCTGTAACCTTCAAGACCGACCGCCTTCAACGCAGCCATGGCCTTTTCCTTGCGCTCGAGCTCGCCGACACCGGCAACTTCAAGCCCGAAGGCGGCGTTGTTGAGGACATTGCGGTTCGGGAGAAGCGCGAAGGACTGGAACACCATGCTGATATCGCGGCGGCGCAGCTCGATCAGCGCCTTGCGCGACATTTTCGTGATGTCTTGGCCGTCGATCTCGATCGATCCGGCGGTCGGCTCGATCAGCCGGTTGAGCAGGCGCAGTAGCGTGGACTTTCCAGACCCGGAGAGACCCATGATCACGAAGATTTCGCCGGCCTTGATATCGAAGGTGGCGCCATTGACGCCGATAGAGCAGCCGGTCTTGCGGTGAATGTCCGCCTTGCTCTTCCCGGCGCGGAGGAGCCCCAGAGCGTCTTCGGTATGCTCCCCGAAGATCTTATAGACATCCTTGAGTTTTATCTTGGTCGAACCGTCGGCGGTGCCGTTCTCATGTTCCGTCGTAAAAGCCATAAAATTTTGCCGCCTGCTCAATAGCTGACGCACTCTCCTTGCTTGTGATTATTCTGCTTCCTCAAGCAAATCCTGCCCAAGAAAGCGATTTTTTCAGTCACCGCATCCAACCTTATGGATTCAACGATGTTTATCCTCGGCAAACGTCAGATGAGCATTGCGACAGCAATACATGTTGCGTTGGAGCGCGCAGAGAAATGTAAATTTCTACGATGGCAAATGATTGCCGGGGCGCAAAAGATGGCCTTTTTTACGCCACAGGTTTCCGGATGTCCATTGAAAATTCTATTTTTTTGGCAATCAGCCGATTCCGGGCGACCAGCAACAGGGACTTCCAACCGCGCAACAGCCTGCCAGACAAGGCGTGGCAGACTGTCGGCTTTTTCGTATCGGGAAGGGTATGCGGGTTATCGACGGACGCGCCGCGCTGCCGTCGCTGTCGGCGATCAGAGGCCATTCAAGCCTGTTTGACGGCAGCCACGGACGGTGCCGGCCAGCGGGTGCCACCGGGCGTCTTTCTGTCGATTTTCGATTTCGGACGCCAGACAAGACCGAGCCGCGCGGCGCTGCCTATCGTGCGCAACCGGCAGCACGCTTGAGCGCCGCCGTCATCCCCTTCAGCGAGAATGTGTAACTTGTTTCGGTGCCGCGGCGCGAGCGCGCCTTCAGCGTCATCGTCGCCCCCGCCTTCATCGCTGCGACAAGCTCGACGTCACGCCCCTCACGCCTCGTCCACGCTGCCCGACCCTGCGGCGCCAGCGTGAATGCCTTGTCGCCAATCGTGGCCGTCAATGTTGAACCGGCTTCAAGATCATAGCCCATGATTGCCTGCGGGACCTGTCCGGTCGCCGGTCGCGGCGACGGTGCGACCAGGAAGAAGTTATCGCCATGGTCGACGTGATCGGGCGCCATGGCCGTCGGCATCGAGAGGATATAGCAGGTGGCGCGGCCTTCGCTCTTGTAGGAGTAGACGCCCCAAGCGCCGAAAGTGTCTAGCTTTTGAGGTTTTGCCTGTGCGATGGCGCAGGTCGAAATGAGGATGGCACATGCGGCGGCAACTCTGGATATCATCTTGTTTCCTTCGATAGGGGATCAGGCGGTGCAGCTGGTGCGCACACAAGACGCGCCATTCGCAGGCGCAATCGTTGCCAAGACATTAACGATCCGCACCCAGGAAAAGGCGCCAGGAAAACCAATCAAGCCGAAGTCCGTCGCCACGCAGCAATCTTGCATGCGCCGCAGCCCCGATAAAAATTTCGTGAGCCAATCGTGTCCGCCTCAAGGGTCGACATTCTGCCGATTGGTCGCGAACATGAACGGGAGATGAACGAATATTTGACGACAGACTGGAGCGAACGCCCATGTTCGGCCTGACATTCACGACGCCAGTTGCGTCGCAACCCCATGACATCGCGAGCATAATGGCCGTTAATGCCGCCATTTCCTACTCGGACCAGTTGATCGCGTCGGGCATTTCCGTGACGCAGGAATGCGGTGTCCTCTACCTTGATGGGACCGTCTTGTCGGTCGAGATGAGGGATGAGGCGCAGAGAATTGCCATGGATGTCACCGACCTGCCTGTCCGCAACCGCATTCGGGTCGCGAGTTGACCCCCTCGACGCGAGACCGTGCATCGAGGTGGTGCCGCTGCACGGCCGCAGCCTTTGGCCTCGGCGATTTCCAGCTGCGAAGGGCCTCGACTGCCAAAGCCAGTCAATTAACGTGATGGAAAGCCAGGGCTGCTAGCAACTCCTCAGTCAAGATGGAGAGCCGCATGCTGCCTTTAGCGTGGAAACCGATAGCGGCCGGCGGCCTGATCCGGCTCGGATCCGCGCGTGACGGCGGTTATATTGTCCCCGAACGTGCTGTACTTGCATCCAGTTTCCTGATCGGCATGGGCCTCAACGACGACTGGCAGTTCGAGAAAGAGTTCCGACGCCTCAAAGACGTTGGCATCGTTTGTTTCGATCATACGGTCACGTGGAAATTCTGGCTTCGTTACTATGTCGAGCAGATCCTGCGCCTTCGGTGGGCGCGATTGGGTCGCTATGCGGATTACCGCTGGTTCTTCAGCCGGCCGGGCGTTGAGCACCGGCCCGTCCGTATCGGTTACGATCAACCCGGAGAAGTGAGCGTCGCGGGGCTGATGAAAGAGTTCCCCACGGGCAATATTTTCCTGAAGATCGATATCGAGGGATCCGAATACCGGATCCTTGACGACGTCGTGCAGCATTCGGACCGCTTTACAAGTGTCGTCATTGAGTTTCACGATATCGACCTTCACAGAGATCGGATCGATGAATTTGTCGCGGGCATGTCCAATTTTTCGGTCGTGTTCCTTCACGCGAACAACTTCGGCGGAACGGACGGCCAGGGCGATCCCCTGGTTGTCGAAATGTGCCTCGTGAGAAATGATCTGCTCGACGCCGCCACACCTGGCGATCCGGGTCCGGCGTTGCCGGCAAATACATCACGCCTTCCCGACATCGAATTGCGGTTCGCTCCAGCGACGGCGCGTGGCACGAGCGATGTTCGCCACGGCGTTGCCGCAGGGGCTGAATGATCCGGTTCGCCAGGTCAGGAACATGCCCCCGACGCGCCCGGTAGGTCGCGATGGATCGACGGTCTTAAACCCGCTCACGCACCGGTTAACAGCGATCCCATGCGATCGTCGTGACCTGTGTGCGTCGAAGCCGTATGCTCGGATGGGAACACGGCGGAAAGGAGCCAAGGTCATGTTTGATCCAGCCGACTTCAGGCTTGACGGTCAGGTGGCCGTTATTACCGGTGCTGGCGCCGGGATCGGCCGCGCTATCGCCGAAACGTTTGCGGCAGCCGGTGCGGCCGTGATCGTCAGCGACCTCAACCGTGACGCGGCCGACGCCGTCGTCGAGGCTATCGAAGCGCAAGGCCACACTGCCGTCGGCATGGCCTGCGACGTCACGATCGAGGCCGACCTCGTCAGGCTCGTGCAGGGCGCGACAGACCACTTTGGCAAACTCACGATACTGGTCAGCAATGCCGGCGGCGGTGGCCCGAAGCCTTTCGATATGCCGATGCACGATTTCCGCCGAGCCTTCGATCTCAACGTATTTTCGCTGTTCCGGCTTGCGCAGATCGCAGCACCGGAAATGGACAAGGCCGGCGGCGGCACGATGCTCGCCATCACCTCCATGGCGGGCGACAACAGGAACAGGCGCATGGCGTCCTACGGGGCATCCAAGGCTGCCGCCAATCACCTGATTCGCAACATCGCTTTCGATCTCGGCCCCATGAATATCCGCGTCAATGGCATCGCACCCGGCGCGACACGCACGGAGGCGCTGGAATCGGTGCTGAGCGATGCGATCGAGGACAGGATGCTGATGCACACGCCCATCCGCCGACTGGGAGAACCTCAAGACATCGCCAACGCTGCATTGTTTCTGTCGTCGGCGGCGGCAAGCTGGATCAGCGGTCAGATCCTCACGGTCTCGGGCGGCGGGGTGCAGGAGCTGGACTGAGGCGACATCAAGCGGCCGCAACCGGGGTTCTCAGGCGGCCGACATCGTCGGTCGCCTGAGGGAAGCCTGCCCCTTACGGCTGTGCCGGGGCCGTGGCCTGAACTTTTTCCTGAACCTTCTTGGCAATGGCCGGATCGCTTTGGGCCGCGCTCAGGATGGCCGAATATTCCTCGACCGAAATAGCCGACGAGGCCTCCACGGCCTCGACCATTTCCTTGCTGGCCTCGGTCTGCAGCTTTTCCTTGGCCGCTGTATCGGTGGTTGCCTCTATCTTGGCAGAATATTCCTGTCTGACCTTGTCGACCTGCAGATAGGCCACTGCGAAGGCTTCGATCTTCTGATCACTGATTGCGCCCTTGGCGGTGTTGCCTCCGGCTTGCTCCTGGGCAGGCGGCGGCGTTTGCGCCTGGGCGGTTTCCAACGCGTGTGCCGGGCTGAGAGCCGTAAGACCAAGGACTGCAGCGGCAAGCGTTGCGACGAGTGTGTGACGAGAATTCATATCCATTCCTTTGTGACGTGTTCAACGGCGATGATGCGCCGTGCTCGATCGCTCCTTCAAACGGGATGCATGCGGAACGTCACGAAGGATGAAGCCCCGGAAAGGGCCGGGTGCGGCCGCGATTGGGCAATTTGCGGACCATTGAGCGGCGGCTTTGTGACGCCAGCCATCGTCAAAACCGGAAGCCGCGTCGCTCTCAATGGGCGGTGAATGCGCCATCCACCAGATGGTAGCTGCCGGAGATGAAACTCGCCTTCTCAGACAGAAGAAAACAGACGAGCGCCGCGACCTCGTCAGGCGTTCCGCGCCGACCCATGGGCTGAAGTGCTTCCATGCGGCGGTTGTTCGTCAGGTCGGATTGCTCTGACAACAAGGGCGTCTCGATGAGACCCGGGCCGACGGCATTGATTCGAATTCCCCGCTTGCCGTACTCGATGGCCGCAACCTTCGTCAGGCCGACGATGCCGTGCTTGGCCGCGGTATAGGCCGATGCCGTCGGCAGGCCGACCGACCCCAGAATCGACGACATGTTTACGATCGAGCCGCCATCGTGCCGCAGCATCTCTGCGATCTGGTACTTCATACAGTAGAAGACGCCGTTCAGATTGACGTCCATCAAGCGCTTCCACTCGTCCAGCGGATAGTCCGCCGTCAATCTGCGGATGCCATCGACGCCTGCATTGTTGACAGCGAGATGGAGGCCCTCGCATGTCGACGCAACCGCCTTGACCAGATTCTCCACCGCCTCGGCATCCGCCACATCGACCACGAACGGATAGGCCTTGCCGCCCGACGAGCAAATCTCGGCGGCCACGGCATGGGCAGCATCTGCGTTGATATCCGCCACGGCAACAGTCGCCCCCTCCTCGCCGAGCTGGCGGGAGACGGCGGCACCAATTCCAGAACCTGCTCCGGTGACAAGAGCGACTTTTCTGGCGAAGCCAAGCTTCATCGTGTTCATCCTCGTTTACCGTTCCAATCGACCAGAGTCAGGCACGGGCTGCAAGAAGTTTGATGGGTTTCCAAGGGTTTTCTCACCGGCATCGATGCGGCATCAAGTTCAACCGTTTGGTGCTGGCGCGTAATACTAGCTGATATCCAACATCTAACGAAGCATAGCATCTTGGCCGACGCACGCTTGAGTGCTAAAGACGAAATAGTGCTCACCGATTTACTAGTAGGTGGATATGGACAGTGGCCGCATTACCCGCCGCGCGATTTTGCTCGGCAGTCTGGTTGCAACGGTATCTGGATGCAGCTCAACGGCGCAACGATGGGGCGAACCCATTCTTTCAGCCTTCGGCTCAGGTCCCGCCTCACGCTATCGCCGCCGCGATGTGGCCTATGACAGCGGCGAACCGCCCGGGACAATCATCGTCAATACAGCGGAGCGTTACCTCTACCTGATCGAAAGCCCCGGCCGAGCCAGGCGCTACGGCATCGCTGTCGGCGAAGACGGACGCACGCTCAAGGGACCGGCCTCGATCGGCCGCAAGGCCGAGTGGCCATCGTGGACGCCGACCGAAAGTATGATGGAGCGCAAGCCGCGCCTGCGGCAGTATGCCGGTGGCGTCAGCGGAGGCCCGCACAATCCGCTGGGAGCGGCCGCCCTCTATCTCTATCGCGGCGGACAGGATACCATGTTTCGCCTCCACGGCACGAATGAGCCATGGACGATCGGCCAAGCGGTTTCGAGCGGATGCGTTCGCCTGACCAACGACGATATCGTCGATCTCTATGGCCGGACGCCTGTCGGCACAAAGGTTTTGGTAATCTAACGGTGCTTTTATGTTGTGTGACGCAAAATGTGTTCTTTTTGCACTAGGCGTCGGCGTTGAACGCCCTATTAATATAAGCGTTGCCTTCGATAAACCTATTCCATTCTGAGGAGAGGACTTCTTGATGAGCAGAAACCTAATCGTAATCGTTACCTTGCTTTCCGTCGTCAGCCTGAGCGGCTGCGATACTATCGGCAAAGGCAAGGGCAAGGCCCCGCCGCCAGTTGAGTCGGCCGAGCCCGCACCCGTCTACAAGTAACTTGAGCATCTGATGGGTGGGAAGGACGATTGTCCTTCCCACATCATTCCAACCGCCCGGCCCGGCCCTGATGCTGCCAAGCTTGCCGGACTGCGCTCATCGGAGTTCAGGAGACCGCGGACAGTGATTCCCCTTCATAGAAGCACGCTCGTGCTGGTGGCCATGTTCGCATTTGCCACGGCAGGCTGCCAATCCGTCGACCAGAAGCCCCAGCCCAAATTCGTTTCCAGCAGCAGCAGCGCACGCGCTGTCAGCGAAAGCGTCGCGCGGGAAAGCGGCTACTTCATCGAGTTCCGCTCGCGTTATGCCTTGAGCTATGGGCACACCTATGTCGTTTTCGGGCGAACCAACAAGTCGGGAGGCATGATCAATCCCGAAGTTGCAGGCCTCGCTCCGGCAACGCCCAGCGCAACACCCTATGTGATCGGCCATTTTCTGCCGGTGCCAGCCGAAACAGGTGCCAGCGACGGCGATCTCGAGGAGCAGTACAGGTCCGCGAGCTGGCGCGTCATGTTGACCGAATCGGAGTACAACAAAACGGTCGCCTATATCCGCAAGCTCAAGGCCAGGTCGAAGTTCTGGCAGGCGTCGGTTTACAACTGCAATGCATTCGTCGCGGACATCGCACGATCGATGGGATATAAGACACCCAGCATCTGGCTAAGGCCGCAGCAATTCGTTACCAAGCTTCGGCAGATGAATGCTGGCTAGTGGCGATCGGTGCAGCTTTAGGCGTCCGACCGATTACAGATCGCAGAAAGGCTCCGGTGACTTGACGTGATCGTATCGACGGCCACTCTCGGAAAAATCATTTGGGTGATCGGCATCATCGCCTGGTACTTCATTCGCGTGCCGTTCGAGCGCCGCGCCAAGCGGGTGCGCATCGTCAGCAATCGACGCTCGGCCGTCGACATGTTCGGCCTGGGATCGGGCTTGCTCGGTCTGGCCGTCATACCCGCCATTTATGTCGCGACCGGCTTTCCGTCCGAAGCGGACCATGCGACCAACGTCTTCGGCGTCATCCTTGGCGCGGCGACGTTCGCCTTTGCCCTCTGGTTTTTTCGTCGCACGCACAAGGAGCTCGGCCGGAACTGGTCGATCACGCTGGAGATCCGCGACAAGCACGAACTGATCAGCGGTGGACCCTATGCGTTCGTGCGCCACCCGATGTACACATCATTCATGCTGATGGGGCTCGGCCAGGCATTTCTGTTGCCGAACTGGGTTGCCGGCCTGGCTGGCCTGGCCGGCTTTGCCGTGCTGTTCTTTCTACGGGTCGGCAAGGAGGAGCGTATGATGCTGGAGATCTTCGGGCCGCAGTACAGCGATTACATGAACAGAACCAAGCGGCTCGTTCCCTATCTGTATTAGAGGTGGCTTGATGCGAGGACGTGCGATCACGCTTTCGGCGCCACGGCGTCTGGTCTGCGATCTCATGCGATTCTCAATCGGGATTCCGCGCGTCACCGTTCAGCGGGAAATGAACATCGACGCGCTTCGAAGGGCAAGGCTCGCCCAGCCAAACCGGCCGTCCTGGACTGTTCTGTTCCTGAAGGGTTATGCGCTCCTCTGTCAGGAAGTGCCGGAATTCCGGCGCGCCTATGTGAAGTTTCCAAGGCCGCAACTCTACGAGTATCCGGAAAGCGTGGCGTCGGTGGCCCACGAACGCGAATACGAGGGCGAGCGCGTCGTCCTCCTGAGCAAGATCAAGGCCCCCGAACACCGCTCGATCGCGGAACTGGCCGCGCATATCGAAGCGGCGCGGACCCGCCCGATAGGCGAGGTCAAGGAGTTCAAGCGCGCCTTGAAGATTGCCCGCGCGCCCGGGCCGCTTCGCTGGCTGTTGATGTGGCTCGGGCTCAACCTCGGGTCCCGCCGCGCCCATTATTTCGGCACCTTTCAATTCTCGGTCTATTCAGGCCTCGGGGCCGAATCGCTCAATCCACTCACCCCCCTCACGACGCTTCTCAACTATGGCCATATCGCCGAAGACGGCACGGTCACCGTGCGCATCCACTACGATCACCGGGTGATGGATGGCGCTAATGTTGCGCGTGCCCTGGAGCGATTCGAGGCGATCCTCAACGGTGAGGTCGCCATGGAATTATCGGGCCATGGGCACGGCGACGCAGCTGAGGCGGCGGCCCTTCCACGGAAAACGTCATGATGGCTCCGCCTGAACCCCGCCTGGCCGTGGTCGTCGTCGGCGCCTCGCGCGGTATCGGCCGCGCAATCGCCAATGTTGCCGCCCGTGACCGGATCCCGGTTGTGCTTGTCGCCAGGTCACGCGACGATCTCGAGACTGCGGCGAACGACATCCGCAAGCTCGGGGGCGAAGCGTTCACGCTCGACCTCGATCTCTTCTCCGCAGATGCCTCGACGCGGCTGGCGGCGTTTCTGGCGGCGAACAATCTTTGCTGCGATATCCTCGTCAACAGCGCCGGCTACGGGCTGCGCGGCGCGGCGACAACGCTGCCGATCCCAGATCAGCTCGGGATCATCGACCTCAACATACGTGCGCTCACCGACCTGTCGCTGCATTTCCTGCCGGGCATGGTGGCGCGCGGCCGCGGCGGCGTGCTCAACCTCGGCTCCATCGCCGGCTTCATGCCCGGCCCCAACATGGCCCTCTACTATGCCAGCAAGAGCTTCGTGCGCTCCTTTTCGGAAGCGCTGCACGAAGAATTGCGACATACCGGCGTCACCGTCACATGCGTCGCGCCGGGGCCAGTCGCAACCGAGTTCCTCAAGCGTTCGGGCGCAGATCGCGTTCGGCTCTTCAAGGTTCTGCCAAAGGTCGATGCCGACTACGTTGCCGAGCGCGCCTGGCGTGGGTTCAAGTCCGGGCGGCGCCTCGTCGTCCCCGGCCTCTCGGCAAAACTGGCAGCGTTTGCCGCCGCATGGGTGCCGTCGGCCCTCATGCTGCCGCTGATTGGCCGGCTGCAGCGACGCAGCAACGATCCCTGCCCCTGCGGTTCCGGGCTCAAATACAAGGATTGTTGCGGGGCCCGTTCGCGCCGAGCCGGGTCGCGCCAGGGCTCGCGAAGCCACTGAAACGACAGGCGATCGCGGCCTAAAAAAAAGTTTGGCCCCTCCCTTGAACTTCGACCGGCGTTCTCATACTTACCGATCAACCCGCTGGTCCGGGCCCCTCTGGTGAGAGCTCCCGGCGCTCTTACGATGTCGGACCTTATCCGACATCTACGCCGGCGGAGCTTTATTCCGTGGATTTTTCATTCCTGTTTATCGAGTGGCTGAGCAAGCCAATCTGGATGTGGCTGGGCTTCATCACGCTGGTGATTGCCATCCTCTCCTTCGACCTTGGCGTTCTGCACAAGGAAAACAAAGAGATCGAAGTTGGCGAGAGCATCAAGCTCTCGGCTCTCTACATCTCGCTTGGTCTCGCCTTCGGCGGCTGGGTCTGGTGGTATCTGGGTGCAGACGCTGGTCTCGCCTATATGACCGGCTTCGTCGTCGAAAAGACGCTGGCACTCGACAACGTCTTCGTCATCGCCCTGATCTTCTCGTTCTTTGCCGTACCCCGGCTCTATCAGCACCGTGTGCTTTTCTGGGGCATCCTCGGCGTCATCGTTCTGCGTGCCATCATGATCGGCGTGGGCGCGACGCTTGTCGCTGAATTCTCGTGGCTGCTCTATATCTTCGCTGCATTCCTTGTGGTGACCGGCCTGAAGATACTGTTCATGAAGGAGGCCGACCCGGACATTTCCAACAATGCGCTGGTGCGTTTCATGCGCAACCGCTTCAACGTGACGGAAGGCCACCATGGCGAGCACTTCTTCGTCAAGCAGGCCGACCCGAAGACCGGCAAGCTGGTCTGGTTCATCACGCCCCTGTTCATGGCGCTGGTGCTGATCGAAGTCGCTGACGTCATCTTCGCCGTCGACTCGGTACCCGCGATCTTCGCCATCACCACCGACCCGTTCCTGGTCTACACCTCGAACATCTTCGCTATTCTCGGCCTGCGCGCGCTCTACTTCGCTCTGGCTGCGATGATCCACCGCTTCCGCTACCTGAAGCCGGCGCTTGCTGTGGTGCTGATCTTCATCGGCTCGAAGGTCTTCGTTGCCGACCTGCTTGGCCTCGAAAAGTTCCCGGCGGCTTTCTCGCTCGGCATCACCTTCGCGATCATCGCGACCGGCGTGATCTGGAGCCTGGTCAAGACCCGCGGCGAGCCCGTTCCGGCCGAGTAATCGGCGGCGGCGTCAAGAAAATGGGCCGTCCGAGAGGGCAGCCAATTCCGACCACCGAAATCAACCGACCGCGGGGCTCGAAAGAGCGCCCGCGGTTCGCATTTATGGCTGCTGCACTTCGTCACCCAGTGCGGCGACCAACGCGCGGATCTTCGTCGCCTTCTCGAAGTGGTCGAGCTTGTGCGTCCTGATCCACCATTCTGCCGCCTCCATCAGGCGTTCCGGATCATCATTCCGGTTGGCAAAGAAGGCATAGAATGACAGGCCGACCGACGGCCCCTTTGCTGCAATCTTGCGGTCGCAGACCTCCAGCATCGTCCTTTTCAAGTCGGCTCTCACCTTGCGCTCCATTCCGGTTTGTGAGCCTTCGGCTCCAAATTGCGCCAGGCTCCGGTCGTTCGAGGCGGATTGTCGAGCCCGTCCCGCCAACCATTGCCAGTCTACCGCCTGATTGCCTCGGCGGGACAACCGTGTCCAGCCCGCATCAAACTTGACGTCGGCAATATACGTGTATATACACGCATCATGTCCAACTGTTATTGCATCCTCCTGCGCAGAGCCTCCAGGCGCGTCACGTCGCTCTATGATGACGCGCTCGCGCCCATCGGCATCAACCTTGCCCAGTTCAGCCTGCTCAGAAACATTCAGCGGGCCGAGCCCATCTCGCTGACGGATCTGGGTCAGCGCACGGAGCTCGACCGCTCGACGGTCAGCAGAAACGTCAAGGTGCTGGAAAAAATGGAGCTGGTTGTAATGGCAAACAGCCAGGACCAAAGGGAAACGGCCGTCGGACTGTCCGACAAGGGGCGACAGATCCTTGCCGAAGGCGCCCCTCTCTGGGACGGCGTCCAGGCGGCCATCGAGGCCAAGCTCGGTGATGACGCCTCCGGCCAGCTGAAGGCCCTGCTGCAGACCCTCTGACAAGCTCAACTCACCATATTCGATCGATGGAAGGAATGGCCGATGTTCGGACCGATGCTTGCGCGTTATCTCGCCAGACGCAACATCCATTATGGTTGGGCCGTCGCAGCGGTCACCTTCCTCGTCATGCTGGCGACCGCCGGTGCGATGGGGTCTGCCGGCGTGCTGATCAAGCCGCTCGAAACGGAGTTCGGATGGTCGAATGCCGAGATCTCGTTTGCGCTTGCGGTGCGCCTCGTGCTCTTCGGCCTGCTCGGCCCGTTCGCGGCGGCGTTCATGAACCAGTTCGGCGTCAGAAAAGTCGTTTCCGCAGCGCTGATCCTCATCGTCAGCGGCATCGTCGCTTCGTTTTTCATGACGGAGCTCTGGCAGATGGTCGCCGTCTGGGGTGTCGTCCTCGGCGTCGGCACGGGCATGACCGCACTGGTTCTTGGCGCAACGGTCGCAACCCGCTGGTTTGACAAGCGACGCGGCCTTGTCGTCGGCCTGATGACGGCAAGCAACGCAACCGGCCAACTCGTGTTCCTACCTCTGCTCGCCTCCCTCACCGAGACGATCGGATGGCGAAGCGCGTTGACGGTGGTTCTTGCGGCGCTTTCGCTTGCTTTCGTCCTGGTGTTGCTCTTCATGCAGGACCGGCCCGCAGACGTGGGGCTGGCGCCCTATGGTGGCCGCGCCGTCGTGCCGGCGCCGGCGCAAAAGCAGAGCTTCGCAGCACTTTTGCTTTCGCCGCTTACGGCGCTGCGCGACGCCTCGCGGACGAACACCTTCTGGGTTCTGTTTGCCACCTTCTTCGTCTGCGGCTTCAGCACCAACGGCTTGATCCAGATGCATTGGGTATCGATCTGCGGCGACGTCGGCATTGCCGCTGTCGGTGCCGCCAGCCTTCTGGCTTTGATCGGGGTGTTCGATCTGGTCGGCACGGTCTTGTCCGGCTGGCTATCCGACCGCTACGACAATCGTTGGCTGCTCTTCTGGTTCTACGGCCTTCGCGGCCTATCGCTGCTTTTCCTGCCCTTCAGCGGCTTCAACTTCTATACGCTGTCGATCTTCGCCATCTTCTATGGCCTCGACTGGGTCGCAACCGTTCCGCCGACGGTCAAGCTTTCCGCCGAGCGCTTCGGTGCGGAACGGGCAGCATTGGTCTTCGGGTGGGTATTTACCGGGCATCAGCTCGGAGCGGCGAGCGCCGCCTTCCTTGCGGGAGCAAGCCGCACCTCGCTCGAGACCTACACGCCGGCGCTGATTGCCGCAGGGCTGTTGTGCATGCTCGCCGCGCTCCTGATCCTGACCGTCGGCAAGCGCGCACCGGCAAACCTTGTTCCGCAGGCGGGCTGAGCGCCAAGACCTGCCGGCCGCGGCTGAAAACCGCGGCCGGACCAAGGCTATTGAACGGCTGTCATGCCGTAGACGAGGTTCGGCAGCCAGAGCGAAAGCTGCGGGAACATACTGAGCATCACCAGCAGCACCATCATCATGCCGAGATAGGGCAGCACCTCGCGCGCATAGGCCATCATCGGCACCTTCAACACCATTGACGAGATGTACATCAGGCCGCCGACCGGCGGCGTGATCCCGGCAATCGTCAGGTTCGTGATGAAGACGACGCCGAAATGCACGCGGTCGATGCCGACGCCGTCGATGATTGGGATCAGCATCGGCGTCAGGATGATCAGCGCCGCCGAGCCCTCGATCGCCGTGCCGATGACGATCAACAGCAGGTTGATCAACAAAAGCATCATCAGCGGATTGTCCGTCGCAGCCCCAAGCCAGCCCGACATCGCCTGCGGCACTTGCTCCCAGGCCAGATAGAAGCCGAACGCGGCGGCCGCGCAGATCATGATCATGACGACGGCCGAATCGCGCACCGATTCGGCGAGCACTTCGGGGATCTGGCGGATCGTGAATTCGCGATAGCCGAAGACGGCGACGAACAGCACGTAGACGACCACGACAGCACCAGCTTCCGTGGTGGTGAACAGCCCGTACCGGGTGCCGACAAAGATGACAACCGGGATTGAAAGGGCCCAAAGCCCGTCGACCAGCGCCTTCATGGCCTCGGCGCGGGTCGCCCGCTCCTTGCGCAATGGCTTGTATCCACGCTTCTTGGCAATGAAGTAGGTGGTGATCATCAGGCCACCGGCGAGCACGAGGCCCGGCACGACGCCGGCGGCAAACAGCCGGCCGATCGAGGTTTCCGCAAGGAAGCCATAGACGATCAGGCCGATCGACGGCGGAATCAGGCTGGTGATGATGGCGGCCGACGAGGTGATGACGGCGGCGAAGGCGCGGCTGTACCCCCTCTCCGACATTTCGACGCCGAGCGTCTTGGCGAGCATAGCCGCATCCGCATTGGCCGACGCCGTAAGCCCTCCGAGCAGCGTGCCGAGCACCGTACACATCTGCGCAAGCGCACCCGTCATATGGCCGACGAGCACATCAGCGAGATTGAGGAGCCTGCGGGTGATGCCCGACGCGTTCATGATGCAGCCGGCGAGGACGAACAACGGCAGGGCCAGAAGCGATACGGACTGGCTGCCTTCGGCCATTTCCTGGGCGAAATTGGCAAGCGGGATCATGTCCATGTTGATGACGAAGAAGGCCAGTGCGCCGATCGCCATCGCCCAGGTGATCGGGGTCGACATCAGGAAGAGCACGACGACGAGCAGCGACGGTCCGGCAAGATGAAAGAAGGTCATATCAGCGATTCCACATTGCGGTGCGCGCGGACGGTCCACGGCCGTTCGACGATCAGGTGCTGGACGAACATGCCGGCGGATGCCAGCGCGAGCGGGCCATAGGAGAAGCTGCGCGACAGGTCGAGCGCGATGGTGTGAACCTGGCGCGAGGTCCAGGCCTGCCAGGCAAACAGCACGGTCATCACCAGGAAGAAGACGGCGAGCAGCAGATAGTTGAACCAGGCGATCGCTTTCTGCCAGGTGCCCGGCAAGGCCGTGACCAGCACGTCGATCGCCGCATGGGTGCCAAGCCTGACGCCGGCAACCGCGCCGAAGAAGACAAGATAGGCAAAGGCCATGATCGCCAGTTCATAGGTCCAGGCTGCCGGTTGCGGGAAGATGTAGCGACTGACGACACCCCAGAGGATCGAGAAGACGATGACGATGAGCGCGACAACGCCGATCGCCTCGTCGGCACGGTGAAGACTGAGAAGAGGAATGGTCTCTTCCCGAGCGTGTGAGGGTTCCATGGTGGCCTCGGACATTTGAAGAGCGGGATGCGAGCGGCGTCACGCGCCACCCATTTTCGGCAGGGCTCTGCCGGTCTCGCATGATCAGCGAGAGATCCTGGCGACCCGGCATCGGCCATCGAGCCGATGCCGGGTTTTCAGCAAAATGCGGACGTTCCAGCCTTATTCGGCCATCGCCTTCTGCACGCGGTCATAGATCCCCGGGGTGATGTTCGGGACCTTGTCGTAGGCGACGCGCGAGGCCTCGACGAAGGCGGGAACATCGACATCCGTGACGATCTCGACGCCGGAATCGGCGAGCTGCTTGGCGTAGGCATCGTCGGTTTCGAGTGTCATTTCGGTCAGTTCCTTGGCGATCGTCTGCCCTTCCTCCAGCAGGACCTTCTGCAGGTCTTCCGGCAGGCTGTTGAAGAACTGGCTCGATGCGACCCAGGCGGTAAACATGATCTGGTGGCCGGTTTTCGAGACGACCTTGCGGGTCTCGTTCAGCTTCGCGCCGGCGATCGAGCCGAACGGGCCTTCAGCGGCATCGACGACGCCGGTCTGCAGCGCGTTGTAGACATCGCCCCAGGGCAGTTCCGTCGGGCGCGCGCCGTAGCTGCCGAAGGTCGCCATCATGATCGGCGAGGAGGGCACGCGGATGGTCACGCCGGCCAGATCGGCCGGGCTGCGCACGGGCTTGTTGGAGATGATGTGGCGATAACCGAAGAGGCCGTTCGGCATGATGATCTTGATGCCCTGCGCCTCGAGCTTGCCGGACAGTTCCTTGTAGAGATCCGAGCCGAACAGACGGTCCGTGGCTTCGAGGCTCGGATAGACATAGGGACCGGCGAGAATCGACATGTCGGGCACGAACTGGCCGAGCTGGCCGTAGTCTGTGGCGCTCAGCAGGCTTGCGCCGCTCATCACCATCTCGTTGACCTTCTTCTGCGCGCCGAGCTGGTCGCCGGTCATCACGGTAATCGCAATGCGCCCTTCAGAGCGCTTCTCGACCCGCTCGGAGAAGGTCTTCATCGCCTTCACGATCGGCTCGTTGGGGTTCACCTGCGAGGTCGAGAACCGCAGGCTGTATTCCTGCGCGTTGGCGCTACCGCAATAGGACAGAGCGACCATGGCAGCCGCGAGCACGAACTTTTTCATTGGATCCTCCTCTTCCGGACTCCCCTCCGGAACTCATTCATAAGCGAATGAATAAGTTATTTACGAATGAGTCGCGAGCGTCAAGCGGAATGTCGCGTGCTGCAGGAATCCTGCCCCGCGCGCATAGGCCGAAATTGACGAAGCCGCCGCGGGTTCCGCGACGGCTTTGATCGAGCATGTTGAATTGTAACTTTATATCTGAATACTTATACGGAAGAACGCTACCCCCGGAACGTGTAGTCCTCGATGGATTGCGGCTTCATCTCGATCGAGAAGCCGGGGCGCTCAGGCGGCATGTAGGCGGCATTGCGGATGTCGCAAGGCTCAAGGAAGTGTTCGTGCAGATGGTCGACATATTCGATCACCCGCCCCTCCTTCGTCCCCGACACGGCGATGTAGTCGATCATCGACAGGTGCTGGACATATTCGCAAAGTCCGACTCCGCCGGCATGCGGCCACACCGGAAGTTCATATTTCGCCGCCACCAGCAGCACTGCGAGCACCTCGTTCAGGCCGCCCATGCGGCAAGAATCGATCTGCACGACGTCAATCGCGCCTTCGGCGATGAACTGCTTGAACATGATGCGGTTCTGGCACATCTCACCGGTCGCGACCTTCACGGGGCCGATCGCCTGGCGGATCTTGCGGTGACCGGCGACATCGTCGGGGCTCGTCGGCTCCTCGATGAAGAAGGGCTTGGCAAAGGCCAGTTGGTTGACCCAGTCGATCGCCTCACCGACCTCCCACACCTGGTTGGCATCGATCATCAGGTAGCGATCCGGACCGATCACTTCCCGCGCGATGGTCAGGCGCCGGATATCGTCGGCGAGATCTCGGCCGACCTTCATCTTGACGTGGTTGAAGCCCTGGTCGATCGCCTCCTGCGCCAACCGGCGCAGCTTGTCGTCGTCGTAGCCGAGCCAGCCGGCAGACGTTGTATAGCAGGCGTAGCCTTCGCACTTCAGCGTCGCGATGCGCTCGGCCTTGCCGACTTCTGCCCGCTTGAGGATCGACACCGCCTCGTCGCGGGTCAACACATCGGTCATATAGCGATAATCGACGATGTCGGCGATCTCTTCCGGCGACATGTCTGCCACCAGCTGCCAGACCGGCTTGCTGGCTTCCTTGGCCAGAAGGTCCCAGATGGCGTTGACGATGGCGCCGGTTGCCAGATGGATGGCACCCTTCTCCGGGCCGATCCAGCGCAACTGGCTGTCGCTGGTCAGGTGCCGCCAGAACCGGCCGGGATTGGCGAGAATCTCTGCCGTCTCCTTGCCAACGACGAGATGCTGCATGGCCTTGATCGCCATGCAGCAGATGTCGTTGCCCCGCCCGATCGTGAACGTCAGGCCATGACCCGCCAATCCGGGACTGTCCGTGTCGAGAATGACATAGGCAGCCGAATAGTCGGGGTCCGGATTCATGGCATCGGAACCGTCAAGGCTCTGCGATGTGGGAAAGCGCAGATCGAAGACGCGCAGATCGGTGATGCGGGTCATGTTTGCTCCAATATGTATAAATTAGTCGTCCGCGCGAACGGACTGCTTCTGCGTGCCGAGGCCCTCGATGCCGAGTTCGACAACGTCGCCGGCTTTGAGATAGCGCGGCGGCTTCATGCCCATGCCGACGCCAGGCGGCGTCCCCGTCGAGATGATGTCGCCCGGCTGCAGCGACATGAACTGCGACAGGTAGGAAACGAGATAGGCAACGCCATAGACCATGGTCTTGGACGAGCCGTTCTGCATCGTCTCGCCGTTGACCTTCAGCCACATCGGCAGGTTTTGGGGATCCGGGATTTCGTCCTTTGTCACCAGCCATGGGCCGGTCGGGCCAAACGTGTCGCAGGACTTGCCCTTGGTCCACTGTCCCTGGCGCTCGATCTGGAACGCGCGTTCCGACACGTCGTGGATCGTGCAATAGCCGGCGACATAGTCGAGCGCTTCGGCTTCGCTGACATACTTCGCCTTGCGGCCGATGACGATGCCGAGCTCGACTTCCCAGTCGGTCTTTTCCGAGCCGCGCGGAATGACGAGATCGTCATTCGGGCCGACAATGGCCGATGTCGCCTTCATGAAGATGATCGGCTCGGAAGGAACCGTGGCACCGGTTTCGGCGGCATGGTCCGAGTAGTTGAGGCCGATGCAGATGAACTTGCCGGTGCCGCTGACGCAGGGGCCAAGGCGCGGGCTGCCGGAAACGGCAGGAAGGCTGGCGAGATCGAGCTTGGCGAGTTCGGCCAATTTGGCGGGATCGAGGGCCGCGCCGGAAAAATCGGCAACATGTGCCGAGAGATCGCGCAGCGTGCCGCTTGCGTCGATGATGCCGGGCTTTTCCTGTCCCGGTGCGCCATAACGAAGAAGTTTCATGGTGTTTTATCCCTGATGTGAGTGCTCAGATGGTCCAGCCGCCATCGATGGCATAGGCCTGCCCGGAGGTATAGGTAGCGCCCGCAAGGTAGAGCGCGAGATCGGCGATCTCTTCCGGCGTGCCGATCCGGCCCATCGGCTGGCGCGCGATGAAGGCGGCCCTTGCCGTCTCATAATCACCCTGCGCCCGCATGCGATCCTGCAGTGACGGGCTCTCGACCGTGCCGGGGCAAATCGCATTGCAGCGGATGCCGTCGGCGACGTAGTCGGCGGCGACGGATTTGGTCAGTCCGATGACAGCCGCCTTGGTCACGCCGTAGGCGAAGCGGTTCGGCACGCCCTTGATGCTCGAGGCGACGGACGCCATGTTGATGATCGAGCCGTCCTTGCGTGCAAGCATGCCCGGCAGCACGGCGCGGATGGTTCGGATCATCGCCTTGACGTTGAGGTCGAAGGCGAATTCGAGATCGCTGTCCTTCATCTCGAGGATCGAGCCGGCATGCACGAAACCGGCGCAATTGAAGAGCACGTCGACCTGACCGATCTTGGCGACCAGCGCCTCGACGGCGCCAGCATCGAGTACGTCGAGACGGTGCGTTTCGACGGCCGCTTCGGCCGCAAGCGCCGCCAGCGCCTCGACGTTGATATCGGTGGCATGCACCTTGGCGCCGGCCTTGGCGAAGGCGAGTGCCGTGGCGCGGCCGATGCCTTGGGCGGCGGCAGTGATCAGGACGACCTTGCCCGAAAGACCCGTTGTCATAGTTGACCCCTCATGCTTTGCGTTCGACGACCAGAATATGGTCGGCGGCAAGGACGACCTCGCCACGCTGGTTGATAACTTCGCACCGTTCGACGACGCGTCCGGCGTTTGGCCGCTTCAGATCATCCTCCTTGGAAGAGATCGTCACGCGGGTGCGGATGGTGTCGCCGATATGGACCGGACGCACGAACCGTAGCCGATCGTAGCCATAAGAAAAGGCGACCGGATTGATCAGCGACGCCGTCAGGCCGACGCCGATCGAGAAGATCATCGTGCCGTGGGCGATACGCTGACCGCCCGGCAGGGTCTTCGCGAATTCCGCATCCATGTGATGCGGGAAGAAATCGCCGGTGTGCCCGGCATGCACGACAAAGTCCGTCTCGGTGATCGTGCGACCGGAGGTCAACCTGACATGGCCGAGTTCATAGTCTTCGAAATGGATCGTCTGTTCTGACATCGTCACCGTCCGGGAAGTGGGGCGATCGCGGTTGCGGGCCGCGCGCTCGATTGATAGGCGGCCTCGACCAGAGCCATGGTCTGCCAGGCGTCTTCGACGGAGCCGATCAACTCGACATCCTCACCGCCGACGAAACGCTGCAGGTTGGCCATGCGGTTGCCGAAGGCATCCGGGAACCAGGCGCCCTGAAGCGGCACTTCGACCCATTCGCTGCCACCGGCCGGGCGGATCCAGAGTTCGTCGGGCTCGCCGCGCGGATAATCGAGATTGACGCCGAGCTTCACATACGCGGCACCCTCGGTGCCCGAGATACGGAACTCGCAGGCCTGGAACCTGCGCCCGAAATCATGGTCATGATTGACCGAAAGCACGCAGCGCACGCTGTCACCGTAGTCGAGAATGGCGGCCGTTCGGGTCTGCGCCACATCGTGATTGGGGTGACCGATCGTCTTGGCATGAACGCCTGAGGGATTGCCGAGCAGCCCGCGGATCAAGTCGAGATAGTGGATGGAATGCATCGCGATCTCGATGCGCGGCAGGCCTTTCAGGAACGGCCAGAGCCCCCACGGGGTGGCGAGCGCAAGCCACGCGTCGAAATCGACGACTTTGCCGAGATGTCCCTGCGCAATCGCATCGCGCAGCGCCAGCATCATCGGCGCGAAGCGCAGCTGGAAGTTGACCGCCGCCTTCAATTGCCGGTCGCGGCAGATGTCGAGAATTGCCGTTGCCGCCGCGAGATCGCCGCCCATCGGCTTCTGGATCAGCGCGCCAGCGCCGATCGGCAGCGTCGACAGGATCGCCGCGTGTGCTGCCGGGGGCGTCGCCAGATCGAAGATCGCGTCCGGAACCGAAAGCGCCTCGGCTTGGCTGGCAAAGGCCGGGATGCCCCAGGCGGAGGCCAGTGCTGCTGCCTTTTGCCTATCGGGATCGAAGATGCCGGCGACGGGAAAGCCCGCCTGGCGATAGGCCGGCAGATGCGCGTCGCCGACGATGCTGCCGGCGCCGAAAATGACGATCGGGCGCGGGTTTTCAGGCCGTGGCCAGGATTGCTGCAGAGCTGTGGGGTCGAAGTGATCAGTCACGAGGCTGCGCCCCTCCATCGTGATGGAAGACCTCTTCCATCATCGCCCACCACTCGCCGTCCTTGCGCGTTTCGAGCGGCTTCTGGCAGGGCATGCAGACCGACCACCATTCCTGATTTTTCGGGTGCGCGGCCATCTTGGCCATATCGGCTGCGAAATCCGCGCCGACATATTCCCAGTAGCCGAACAGCAGGTTTTCCGGCTCTTTCAGGAAGATCGAATAGTTCGTGACGTTGCATTCCGAGATCAGCGCCAGGATCTCCGGCCAGACGGCGGCATGCAGCGCCTTGTACTCAGCGATCTTTTCCGGCTGAAGACCGATCACCATTCCCATCCGTTGCATGGCGACCTCCCCTACTTCGCAAATTCCCGGGTGAACTCTTCGATCGACCGCGCCTTCACCGCATCCCAGTCCCAGGCGATGCCGATGCCTGCCTCCGACGGTGCGATGGCGCGGCCGTTGCGGATCTCCATGCCCTTCTCGGTCAGTTCGTCGAGTTGCGGAATGTACTCGACATATCTACCGTTCGGCACGGCGCAGACGAGGCTCACATGCAGCTCCATCAGGAAATGCGGGCAGACCGGGATGTCGAAAGCTTCAGCAGCATGCGCGACCTTCAGCCAGGGCGTGATGCCGCCGATGCGGGCGACGTCGACCTGGACGATCGAGCAGGCGCCCTTCTGCATGTATTCGCGGAAATGCCGGATCGAATACATGGATTCGCCGACGGCGATCGGCGTCGGGGTCGAACGCGTCAGGCGGATATGGCCGTCGAGATCGTCGGCCGGCAACGGCTCCTCGATCCAGGCGAGATCCAGCTCCTTCAGCCGCGCGGCACGGCGGATCGCCTCGTCAACGGAGAAGCCCTGATTGCAGTCGGTCATGATCTCGAAACCGTCGCCGAGCGCCTTGCGCATCGCCGACAGGCGATCATAGTCCTCAGAGCCGTGCGGCTTGCCGATCTTGACCTTGGACCCGGAAAAACCCTTGGCCTTGGCCTGAAGCGCATCCTCGACGAGGGCTTCCTTCTCGATATGCAGCCAGCCGCCTTCGGTGGTGTAGAGCGGGCAATTGTCCTTGGCGCCGCCGGCAAGTTTCCAGAGCGGCAGGCTCTGCTTCCTGGCGCGCAGGTCCCAAAGCGCTACGTCGACGGCAGCAAGCGCCAGCGCCGTGATCGGGCCGATAGTGGTCGCGTGGGTGGCAAATTCCATCTTGTGCCAGATGGCCTCGATGCAGTCGGCATCCTCGCCGATCAGGATCGGGACGAGGTGATCGGACAGCAGGCGCATGACGGAGGATCCGCCGGTGCCGATCGTGTAGCTGTAGCCGGTGCCCGTCGCGCCATCGGAATCGGTGATGGTGACAATCGGCGTTTCCTGGCTGACAAAGCTCTGGATCGCGTCGGTCCGCTTCACCTTCGGCTGCAGATCGACCATACGCAGTTCAATTTTCTCGATCCTTGCCATGTCAGCCTTCCAGAGCCTTTCCTGTGTCGATGTCGAAGAGATGGGCGCGGGATAGATCGAAGCTCATGCGCACGCTTTCGGCGGAGCGTAAGGGGCGCGGGTTGAGCATGCGCGAAACCCAGTCGCGGCCATTGAATTGAATGAACACCAGCGTCTCGTTGCCGAGCGGCTCGGTGATCGTCACCGGCAGATCGATCTCGTGCACCGCCGAAGCATCGCCGGCGTGAAGCCCGTGGCCCGACGGGTAGATATCGTCAGGGCGAAGACCGAACGTGACCTTCTGGCCAGCGCGAAGTGCGCCTGCAAACCGCGGCGGGATCGGCAGCCGGACGCCGCTTGCAAACACCAGTTGGCCATTGTCGGCGATGGCCTCGTCCATGTTCATCGGCGGCGAGCCGATGAAGCCGGCGACGAACTTGGTCGACGGCTTCTGGAACACCTCTTCCGGCGTTCCGACCTGCTCGATATGGCCGTCACGCATGATGACGATGCGGTCGGATAGCGTCATCGCCTCGACCTGGTCATGCGTCACATAGATCATCGTCGCCTGCATGCGCGCATGCAGCTTCTTGATTTCGGTGCGCACCTGGGTGCGCAGCTTGGCGTCGAGGTTCGACAGCGGCTCGTCGAACAGGAACACGTCGGGCTGGCGCACGATCGCGCGGCCCATGGCCACGCGCTGACGCTGGCCGCCGGAAAGCTGCGACGGCCGGCGCTCGAGCAGATGGCCGAGATCGAGGATCGCAGCGGCCTCGTCGACACGCGCCTTGATATCTTCGGCGGAGCGGCCGGCGATCTTCAGCGAGAAGCCCATGTTTTCGGCAACCGTCATATGCGGATAGAGCGCATAGGACTGGAAGACCATCGAAATGTTGCGGGCACGCGGCGGCAGGTCGTTGACCGCGCGGCCGCCGATCTCGATGGCGCCGCCGCTGACATCTTCAAGCCCGGCGATCATGCGCAGCGTCGTCGACTTGCCGCAGCCGGACGGGCCGACCAGCGCAATGAACTCGCGGTCCTTCACCTCGAGATCGATGCCGTGAACGACTTCGAGCGCGCCATAGCGTTTGACCAGTTTCCTGAGGGTGACAGGAGCCATGATTTATCCTTTCACCGCGCCGAAGGTCAGGCCCGAAACGAGGTGCTTTTGAATGATGAAAGTGAGCGTGAGCGCCGGGACGATCATGACGACAGCGAGCGCGCACATGCCGCGCCAGTCGATCGTGAACTCGGCGGTGTAGTCGAGCAGGCCGACCGGCAGGGTCTTGGAATTGACCGAACGGGTAATCTGCGAAGCCAGCGCATATTCGTTCCAGGAGGTCAGGAACGCGAAGATGCCGGCGGATGCGATGCCGGGGCCAGCTAGCGGAAACTCGACCTGCCAGAAGGCCTGCCAGGGGGTGCAGCCGTCGATCTGGGCAGCTTCCGCCAGATCCTTCGGCACCTGCCGGAAGAAGCCGTCGATGAGCCAGATGGTGAAAGGCACGTTGAGCGCGACATAGGTCAGGATCAGCGAGAAATGCGTATCGATGATGCCAGTGCGGGCATAGATCATGAAGAGAGGCAGCGACAGGGCGATGCCTGGAACGGCTCGCGTCAGCATGAAGCCGAGGAAGATCGCCGACTTCGCCTTGAAGCGATAGCGGGCAAAGGCGTAGCCGCCGGCCATGCCGATTGCGAGCGCGATCACCGTCGACGTAACCGAGATAATCAGCGAGTTGCGGAAGTAATCCCAGACGGGAACCCCGCCCTGACCGGCGCCGGCAAACATGGCGCGGTAGGCATCGAACGAAATGCTTTCCGGGATCCAGACCGGGGGCTTCGCCATGATCTCGACGGTCGGTCGCAGCGACGAGAGCACGATCCACAGGCCTGGCAGGCAGATCACGGCCATTGCCAGAAACAGCCCGATCAGATGCGCCGCCTTCAAGAGACGCCGGCGCAGGCGATGCGAAGAATTGATATCCATTACCACTCGGCTCCGATCTGCTGGCGCGCGGCGGCGAGCTTGCGGAAGAAATAGACGGTGAAGACGATCGACAGCAGGATGGCGACATAGGCCATGGCGTTTGCCATGCCCATGCGGGCATCTGCGTAGGCCGTGCGGCCGATCAGCGTCCACAGAAGTTCGGTGCGCTTTGCCGGCCCGCCATCGGTCATGATCTTGACGATGTCATAGGCGCGCGCGACGTCGAGCGAGCGGATCGTCATGGCGATGAAGGCAAACGGCATGAGATAGGGCCAGGTGACGTAGCGGAAGGTCTGCCACGGCGTGCAGCCGTCGACATGCGCCGCCTCGACCGGATCCTTCGGCATGGCCAGCAGGCCGGCGAGAATGAGGATCGCAAAGACCGCCGTCGACGACCATACCTCGGCAATGATGATGGAGATCATCGCCAGGTTGCCGTCGATCAGCCAGGGGATGGCGCGGTCCGTCAGCCCCAGCGACTGCAGCGCATTGTTCACGAAACCGATATTGTCGTTGAACATGAACTTGAACTGGAAGCCGACGAGAACCGGCGAAAACATCATCGGGAACATCATGATGGTGCGCAGCAGCCGCTGGCCATGGGTCGCCTTGTTGACCAGGAGCGCCAACCCGAGGCCCAGCAGCATCTCGGTGTTCAGCGCCACGGTGAGAAGAAGGACGGTACGGCCGAAGGCGACCCAGAAGTCCCAGTTGCTCAACACGGTGATGTAGTTGCGAAGGCCGACGAAGATCCAGAGCGTTTCGGGCTTGGTCAGCCGGAATGGCGTGAAGCTCGAATAGAACGAAAAGAGGAGCGGCAGCACGATGACCGCCGCCAGCACGACAAAGGCCGGCAGCAGCAGTAGGACCGGCGCGGACAGTTTCTTGAGCTTCATCAGGCATTCCTGAGGGTGATTTCGCAGCGCCACGCATCAGATGTGAGACGAGAAAGACGCAGCAACACTATAACCTTGCTGCATAATTCAGCCCCGCTCATTTCTGGTCCGGTGCCTCATGCAGTCAATGATGAAGGCGGCGCCGACACCTTCGTATCGGCGCCGCCTTCCTTGTCTTGGGTCAGAGCTTTCCGGCGTCTTCCAGGATGCCGGTCGCCTTTTCGGCGGCGCTATCGAGCGCTTCCTTGGACGTCTTGTCGCCGAGGATGGCGGCCTGGAGCTCAGGATAGACGGCGTTGGAGATTTCGATCCACTCTGCCGTCTGCGGAACCGGGAAGGCATGCTTTGCCGCTTCCTGGAACGCCTGGAGGACCTCGGTCTTGTAGGCGTCGCCTTCGGCTGCCTTGATGTTGTATTCCCAGACGGCGGTGCGCGTCGGCAACGGACCGGGCGCCGATTCGAGCTTCTGGCTGTCCTCGTTGGTCAGCCACCAGACGAGCGAGGCTGCCGCTTCCTTGTTGGCGCAGTCCTCGGTGACCGAGAAGCCGTGATGACCGGACCAGCCGGTGCGCTTGCCAGAGGAACCTGCAGGCTGAACCTTGACGCCGACATTGCCGGCAACCTTCGACGACTTCGGGTCGTTGAAGAAGCTTGCCCAGCCAGGCCAGTCGAGATTGACGGCGATCGAGCCGGAGGCGAAGCCCTGGCCGAGATCGTCCCAGAGATAGTTGGTCGTGCCCGGAGGAACGGCCTTGTCCTTGTAGAGCTTCACGAACCAGTCGAGCGCCTTGATGCCAGCCTCGGAGTTGAAGGCCGGACGGCCATCCTTGTCGAGATACTCGCCACCTTCGGCGACCAGCATTTCATAGAAGCGGCCGTTGATGGCCTCTTCCTTGCCGGCAAACTGCGTGCCGTAGAAATTCGGCGGTGCGGCGAAGAACTCGGCCTGGTCGCTGACCTGGGCCCAGGTATCGGGCGGCGTCAGTTCGTAGCCGTATTTTTCCTTGAAGGCAGCCTTCTTGGCGTCGTCCTGGTAGAGGCTCTTCTGGTAGTAGAGTGCCGAGACATCGAACTGCGCGCGCGGAAGCATGACGAGCTTGCCGCCGAGCGTCGAGGCGTCGATGACAGCCGGCACGAACTTCGCGATCTCTTCCGGCGGCAGCAGCGCCAAGAGGTCGGTATAGATGTCGGGATATTGAGGCGCGAAGGAGGAGTGGTTGGAACCGACGCACCAGCTGATGCCACCGGTTGCGATGTCCGACTTGATCTCCTTGTCGAGTTCGAAGTGATTCTTCTTCGACAGGATGTTGACCTTGGCGCCGGTCGCCTTTTCCCATTCCCCGATGCGCTCATAGAGCTTTTCGTATTGCTGTCCGCCGATCAGCTTGGCGTCGATCGTAACACCTTCGAACTTGCCGGGCAGTTCAGCGGCACTGGCCGCTCCCACTGCGCAGGCAAGCATGATGACTCCGGCCGATACGCCGGAAAGCAGCCTGTCCATAACCTCTCCTCCACTGTAGCGCGCCCTCATCCCGGCGTGCATTTCTCATTTGTGAGAAACTAATTCATATACAAACAACAATTTTATCACCCGTCAAGGGTCAACTTTCTTTTGTCGGCGGCATTCTCTGCGTATATGGATATTCATATTCACTAAGGAGGACGCTCATGGACACCGAAGAGTCCGATCGCTACCGCGCCCCCGCGCTGGACAAGGGACTTGATATTCTCGAATTGCTGGCAAGCGTCGATGGCGGTTTGACGCAGGCGGAGATTTCCAAGCGGCTCAACCGCAGCCCGAACGAATTCTACCGGATGCTCGACCGGCTCGTGCGGCGCGGCTATGTCACGCGCATCGACGGCGATCGCTATTCGCTGACGCTGAAACTGTTCGGCCTTGCCCAACTCCACGCGCCGGTGCGCCGCCTTGCGTCCTACGCAACGCCGCTGATGCGCGACCTCGCGCAAAGATCCAAGCAAGCCAACCAGCTCGCGGTGTTCGATCGCGGCTCGGCAGTGGTCATTGCCCAGCAGGAAGCCCCGGATTACTGGGGAATCTCGATCCGTGTCGGCTCCCACATCAGCCTGTTCGACACCGGCTCCGGCCACATACTGCTCGCCTTCCGCACGCCGGAGGAGCGCGAGATGATGATCGCCGAGCATGCGCGCAGCAAGGACGAGATTTCGCTCGGCCCGGAATTCTATGCGCGGCTCGACCAGATCCGCGAGCGTGGCTACGAGATGATGGCAAGCGCCCAGACCGCCGGCGTCTACAACCTCTCGGCGCCCATTCTCGGTCCTGACGGCCGCGGCATCGCCGCCCTGACAATTCCCTACATCGCGCTCGTCAATGCCCCGTCGGCTCCAGATATCACCGAAACGATTTCGCTCCTGCGCAGCGCGGCGACCCAACTGTCGGTGCTTGCGGGCTCGGATGTAGCGCAATCGGCGGAATGAAAGGTTGCCTTCTAAATGCCGCCAACCGTATCCCGGGATCGCGATTCGATGAGTATTTCTTATTTGAATGATCTCTTCTCGTGTGAGAGTGTGAGGCGGACGGAGGAGGCCGCATCGTGATCGTCGATACCCATCTGCATCTCATCAACAAGTCCGCCCTGACCTATCCCTGGCTGGCGAGCGTTCCGGCATTGGATCGGGATTTCCTTTATGCGACCTACGAGGCGGATGCCCGGCGTGTCGGCATCGAGGCCGCGCTGCACATGGAGGTCGATGTCGATCCCGGCGAGATGGAGCGGGAGACGTCGGAAGTTCGGGAGCTGTCGCAAAAGCCCGGCAGCCTGCTCAAGGGCGCGATCGCTGCCTGTCGGCCGGAAGAGGATGGCTTTGCCGCCTATCTCGAGCGACAGCAGGCGGATCCGCTGGTCAAGGGCTTTCGCCGCGTCCTGCACGTCATGCCGGACGAATTGTCGGAAGGCGCGATCTTCCGCGAGAACATCAGGCGGCTTGGCGGCAGCCGGTTCACGTTCGATCTCTGCGTTCTGCCGCACCAGATCCCGAACGCAATCGCGCTTGCCGATCTTGTGCCAGACCTGCAGTTCGTGCTCGACCATTGCGGCGTTCCGGATATTCGCAATGGCGCCGAGCATCCGTGGCGCGACCATATGAGCGAGATAGCCAGGCGCCCGAATGTGATCGCCAAGATATCCGGCGTCGTGGCCTATGCCGATCAAAGCTGGTCGGTGGAAACGCTGAGACCCTATGTCGAGCATACGATCGCGGCATTTGGCTGGAACCGGATCGTCTGGGGCAGCGACTGGCCCGTATGCACGCTCGGTGGAAACCTTGCGACCTGGGTCGCCGCCACCCACGCGTTGCTCAACGGCTGCAGCCTCGACGAGCGGACAAAGCTGCTTTCGGCGAACGCCCGTCGAATCTGGAATCTCGCGTAAACGCGAAGCGAACCACTTGGTTGTCGGACACACCGGAGATCTGCCGATCTCCGGTGTTTCTGTTTACGCTTGGGCGAAGCTTTTAACAAAAAGCCGGTTGAGGTCGTCGACAACGACCCTCGCCGTCTCCTTGCGCTGCAGTCCCGCATTGATGCGATCAGAGGCCGTCTGCTGGAACGCCATATAGCCATCATGCCGCGGACGCACCCAGGCTCTTTCGAGCGTTGCGCGGGTCGCACGGTAAAAGTCTGCGGTCGCCGCGTTCACGGCGTCGTCGTCCCATGCTTGCCCGTGTCCCGGCTGGCCGCCGCCCAGGGCATAGGTCTGGCGCTGGATGTCGCCACTTGCGATCCAGTAGGCAAAGTCTGTTGCGGCCGCGACATTCTCGGAGAAAGCGGAAACGGCGATGCCGGTACCGCCGAGCGCGGAGCCAACCGGGCCATCCCGGCCCGCGACCGGGATATCGCCAAACTGCACAAGCGACGGTCGGAAACCGGCGACCGAGTAGCTGACGTAGCCGTAGATCAACGGCGCACACACCGCCGTTGCCGCCGGAGCCGACATCGCTTCGAGCACCGCGATCGGATCCATCTCGAAGCAGGCGGGATCGATGAGGGCGACGAGTTCGCGAAGCATGTCGAAGGCGGCGACGCCCCCGTCGGGATCGACGAGATCAGCCCGACCATCCGCCGCGCATGGGTGACCGAGATTGCCGCAGAGCGTGTAGAAACACATCAGCGAATGCGGCGGCCGCATCGGCAGCAGGACTTTTCCCTGGCGAGCGAGATCGAGCATATCGGACCAGCTCGAAACGCGATCGCCAAGATCCGGCCGCCATGCCTGGACCTGCGTGGCCGCATCGATCGGGAAGGCCCACTGCCGCCCGTTCCAGGCGTAACTCGGATAGGATTGCCCGACGGAGGCGGCTGCCAGTGCGGAACGCTCGCCCTCCCTCCCGGTCACGTCGAGCGGCGCGAGGCACCCTTCGCTGGTGATCTGCCCGACATGGGGGTGATCGATGACGATCAGGTCGTAGGCCCTGGCGAGTTCCTCGACCGGATAGGTCTCGAAATCCTGCAGCGAGCGCTTCTCCCAGTGAATGGCGACGCCGGTCTTTTCCAACCATAGCTTCGAACATTCGACCATCGGATCATAGCCGCGTGGGTGGCTCCAGGTCATGCCTTTCAGGGTCATGCTCATAGGCCGAACTCCTTGCGGATTGCCGCGCTGTGTTCGCCGATCCGCGGTGCGGCGCGATCGACCTGGGCACGTTTTCCGTTGACCCGGAGTGGCGAACGCGTGGTCAGGATCGACACGTCGTCTTCCCGGTTGACTGTCTGCAGCATGTCCAGGGTGCGGAAGCCGTCGCTCTCCAGCAGTTCATTCCAGTTGAGCACGCGCGCACACCAGATGTCGGCAGGCTCGAGCACGGCCAGCCAGTGATCCACGGTGTTTTGGCTGACGCGCTCGGCAATCAGCGCCTTGATATCGTCGCGCGCGGAAAACCACGATGAAGGGTCGTCGCAATAGGGCGCGAGCTCAGGCATCTCCAACAGATCGGCAAGCTTGGAAATCGGCGTCATGGCGATGGCGAGATAGCCGTCCTTGGCCGGATAGACGCCGTAGGGTGCCGAGAGATAGGCATGCGCGCTGCGAAAGTCCGAACGCTTCGGCAGTCGACGGCCGTCATTGAGGTGGGTGGTCAGCACCTCGAACTGGAAATCGACCAACACTTCGAGCAGGCTGGTTTCAATGAGACTGCCCTTGCCGGAAATGCCGCGGCGGACAAGCGCTGCGAGAATGCCTTGGGCGGCGGCAGCGCCCGCCAGCATATCGCCAATGGCAAGGCCAAAGGGCACCGGGCCTTGTGCCTCGTCACCGTTCAGCCACATCACGCCGGAGCGGGCCTGCGCCAGCAGGTCCTGGCCGGGGCGCTTGACCCAAGGGCCCTCCTCGCCATAGCCGCTGATCGAGGCGTAGACGATGCGCGGGTTGATCGCCCGCACGGCTTCGTAGTCGAGGCCGAGCCGCTGGATGACACCGGGACGGAAATTCTGGATCAGGACGTCGGCCTTTGCGAGCAGCGCCTTAAGCGCGGCGACATCAGCCTCGTTCTTAAGATCGATCGCCAGGCTCTCCTTGGCGCGATTGATCGCGTGGAAGATGGTGGAATCGCCGCCGATCTCAGTGTCGCTCAAATAGAGCCGACGCGAGAGGTCGCCGCCATCGGGGCGCTCGATCTTGATGACGCGGGCACCGAGATCCATCAGCCTCAGTGAGCAATAGGGGCCGGAGAGAAACTGGCTCATGTCGACGACGACAAGACCGGCAAGTGGCAGTTCGTTTTCCTCGTGCATCGGCATTCTTATTTCTCTGTCTTGCCGACGAAGTCGGCCGGATTGTTGTATTTCACCGTCTGCAGGTGCTCGCAGTAGAGCACCAGCTCGCCTTCGTTTTTGAAGACCTGATAGCTGGCCCGGATCAGCCCGAGTTCCTTGTAGCGCGGTGTTTTGTCCATGTTGGTGCGGATGGTGTAGATCGTGTCGCCTAGAAAGACCGGCTTGATGAAGCGCAGCTTGTCGTAGCCATAGGAGAAGGCGTTGACGCAGTTCGTCGCCACGAGCCCGAGGCCGGCGGAAAAGACGAAGGCGCCCGCCACCAGCCGGCGGCCAAATATGCCTTCGCGCTCGGCGAACATCTGATCCTGCACATAGGGATGGATATCGACGACCAGCGTGTTGAACAGATGGCTGTCGCTCTCCGAGATCGTCCGACGCAGAGAGCGGATGCGCTGGCCGACCGGCCAATCCTCGTAGAACCAGTTTTCCGCGTTCCAGACCGGGAGCGCTGCATGATCCTCCGGCATGTCGGACGGACGCGTCGTCGAAACCCCGACAGTAGGCGAGAATTCATTCATGGGAAGATCCTGCGCCGATTCGCGTGAGCTCCAACGACAGGCATTCGCCTAACCGGTGCGCAAAGCGCATTTTTTCAGCGGTTTCGTGCATCTCTTCCTCCACATGTGTTCTTATCTGAAGATAATGTTCACATATGCAGGCCGTTTGCAAGCAGCAAACGAACAGCCGCCAGAGCCGGCATCGGCAAGACCCGGCGGGCGTCGAAGAGAGGTGCGGAAAGGAAGCGCTCCGGCTCAATAGCCAAGCGGCGGGCATATACGTTGGAACAGAAACGGACTAGCGCGAGCCCTTGCCGGTGTCGCCAGCTTCCTGCTGGCCGATAGCCTTCGGATCGACATCCGCGGCTGCATCGGTCCGGGTCACGGCGGACAGCCAGCCGACGACGGTGAGGACGAAGAATGCCGAGCCTGCGGCAAACACCGCGATGATCCAGTGGCCGAAGCCGAGCGCCAGGCCAATGGCGCCGGCCAGCCAGAGGCTGCTGCCGGTCGTCAGGCCCTGGACGCGGCCGCGCGACAGAATGATGGTGCCGGCCGCAAGAAAGGCGACGCCAGCGGTCACCGCTTCGACGACACGCAACGGGTCAATCTGAACCCGCTGGTCGAAGAAGCCCTTCATATAGACGCTCTCAAGCGAGATTATCGAAAAGGTGCAGGCCGCCAGCGACACGAGCATGTGGGTCTTCAAGCCCGCCGGGCGGGATTTGGCCTCGCGCTCGAAGCCGATAAGGGCGCCAAACATCAGGGCCGCGCACATCCGCGCGAAAATGACCTGATAGGGAATGTGCGACGAGGGAAACATGTCTGCGGCGATCTGATCCATGCGCAACCAACGCGAAGGCTGCGCATTGGTTCCACATGGCCCCCAAGGGAGAGCGCCGCCACCTGCCCGGCACGGCGCCCTTGAGCGGCGATCCCCGTCCGCTCGTCTTTAGTGTCGTCCGAACTTAGTTGCCGAGCGCTGCGAAGGCAGCATCGAGCCGCTCCTGCGCCTTCTTCGGGTTCTTGGCGCCCTTGGCCGCTTCCAGGTTAGCCGGGGCGTCGCCGACCTGGATGACTCCGACCATCCCCATGCCGTAGTGCGGCGTGCATTTGACGCCATAGACGCCCGCTGCGGTGAAGGTCACCTTGTAGTTCTCGTTGATCTTGCTTTTGAACGCTTCCGCGCCTTCGGGGATCATGCCTTTGATGGTCTCGACATTATGCCCCTTGTCGGTCGGGATGAACGTCACGGTGTCACCGGGCGCAACCTTCAGCGATGCCGGTTCAAAGACCATGGCGCCGTCCTTGCCCTTGTTGAGCATGTGCACTTCAAAGTCCGCGGCGGCGGCCGGTGCAACGGCCAGCATCGCCACCATTACAAGACCCAATCCGCTCTTGATTGCATTCAACATCGTCTTCTCCGTTTGACCGAGCAGCCCGTGCTTGGGGTGTTCGTCGCAGTCATAGGCCCCAGGCCGCGGTTGCGATTTGATGCGCGTCAAGTGGATGCCGGATTCGCGCTGCGGCGAATTGACATTAAATAGGAGTCCTATATATATCGGATATGACCGACAGCACGAACCCATCGCCTGGCATTATCGACCGAATTGGAGACGGCTTCGCGCGCGTGGCGACCGCCATGCGCAGCGAGGCATGGACGGCAGCCGACGTGATCGGCTTAAACCCGACCCAGCTGCAGATCCTGATCTTTCTGGTCGGCAGGGGCAAGGCCGGCATGCGCGTCAAGCAGATTGCCGCCTATCTCGGTGTCAGCCAGCCGACGGCGACGGATTCGATCAATGCCCTGACGCGCAAGGGCTTTGTCAAAAAGCTTGCCGATCCGTCGGACGCGCGCGCAGTCGCCGTCGCCGCGACCACAGAAGGCGAGGATGCGGTGCGCAGTGCCGGCATGATCGCCTCGGCAACAGACGATGCCTTCGCCGCGCTGTCGACGCTCGAGCAGGAAGATCTGCTTTTACATCTCGTCAAGATCATCCGTGCGCTGCAGACGTCCGGCGCCATCCCGCAACAGCGCATGTGCGTCAACTGTCGGTATTTCCAGCCGAACGCCTATCCGAACGCGAAAGCACCGCACCACTGCGCCTTCATCGACGCAGCGATCGGCCAGGGTGATTTGCGCATCGACTGCGGCGAGTATGAAGGAGCGGACCCGTCACGCCAGGCTGCGGCCTGGACGATCTTCAATCGCGGCGCGGCATGAGGTCGGGCCGGATACCATGAAGGACACGCAAAACTCATCGTCCCTTTCTACCCATGCACGCGGCGCTGCCACGCCGACGCCGGCAAAAGGCGGAATGACGAACCTCTTCAGCTTCGGGACCGAAGGACACCATTACACCCGGCGGCCCCGATGATGTCGGCGCCGGTCCGTCGACTGCCATCGGCGGACCGGCATTTTCTCCCTCCACGCGAATAGAAAGAGAAAACCATGAGCAGGATTAATCTAGTTGACCCCAAGTCGGCAACCGGCACCAGCGCCGAGCTGCTGGGTGACATCCACGCCGCCTTCGGCGCGACGCCGAACATGTTCAAGGCGGTGGCCAATTCTCCGGCAGCGCTTGCCAGCATGTGGAGCTCGTTCGGCGCACTCGGCACGGGCCGGCTTGGCGCCAAGCTCGGCGAACAGATCGCCGTTGCCGTCGCCGACCGCAATGATTGCCACTACTGCCTTGCCGCCCACACGGCGCTCGGCCGCAAGGCCGGCGCGAGCGCGCAGGAAATGGCCGAAGCCCAACGCGGCCAATCCGACGATCCGAGGACCGCAGCAGCGCTCTCGTTCGTGCGCAAGCTCGTCGATGCACGCGGCCAGATCGCGGACGCCGACATCACGGCGTTGCGCGTCGTCGGATACGACGATCAGGACATCGTCGAGGTCATCGCGCATGTCGCGCTCAACCTCTTCACCAACTACATCAACGTCGCGCTTGCCGTTCCGGTCGATTTCCCCGGCGTAAAGCTCGTGCGCGAAGCAGCCTGAGAACCCGCCGGGCAGGCTCTGCCTGCCCGGCCCTCCAAAAGGAACGGCCTCATGATTGCAGATACCCAAGTTCCGGACCTCGACGTCAGTCACTGGTTCAACACATCAGTCCCGCTCGACCTTGCAAAGCTGCGAGGACACGTCGTCTTCATCCACGCATTCCAGATGCTTTGCCCGGCCTGCGTTTCGCACGGGCTGCCGCAGACGCAGCGCGTGCAGCGCCTGTTCCGCGACACCGACCTTCAGGTGATCGGCCTGCATACGGTCTTCGAGCACCATGCGGCGATGGGGCCAGACGCGCTCCAGGCCTTCATCCACGAATACAGGCTGACCTTCCCGATCGGTGTCGACACGGCATCGCAGGATAGCCCGATCCCCAGCACGATGCAGCGCTACGGCATGCGCGGCACCCCGACGACTATCATCATCGGCCGCGACGGGACCTTGCGTCACCATCGCTTCGGCATCGAAGACGATCTGCTTGTCGGTGCCTGGCTGGCGGGTGCCCTTGCCGAGCCCCTACCGGAAACGACAGCGCCGGATCTCGAAGGCTGCACCAGCGACGGCTGCGCGATACCCGTTACAACCGCACGTTCGATGGAGACTGGAACACCATGACGCTTAAATCCGCCCTGGTGATCAGGCACGTTCACTTCGAGGATCTCGGCACTTTCGCGGCCCCGCTTCGGCGCGCCGGTTACCAGATCGAGTACCGCGACGTCGGCACGGAAGGCTTTCTGGACTTCGCGCCTGAGGTCCCCGATCTGCTCGTGGTGCTCGGCGGGCCGCTTGGGATTTATGAAGAGCTGGCATATCCCTTCCTCGTGCGGGAGATCGATGTGCTGGCGACACGCCTTGCGAGCGGTCGACCGACGCTCGGCATCTGCCTTGGAGCGCAACTGATCGCGCGCGCAAGCGGAGCAAGGGTCTTTCCATCAGGCTTCAAGGAAATCGGGTTCGATCCGGTCAGCCTCAGCGACGCCGGTCGCGCGTCTGCCCTTCGTCATCTGGACGGTGTGCCGATGCTGCACTGGCACGGCGATACCTTCGATCTCCCCGCAGGCGCCACGTTGCTGGCATCGACCTCCAGCACCGTCCAGCAGGCGTTTTCAATCGGCAGCACGGTTCTCGGTCTACAGTTTCATCCCGAGGCCGACGCGGGGCCGGCGTTCGAGCGCTGGCTTGTCGGTCATGCCTGCGAATTGACTGCTGCGAAAATCGACATCGTCAAGCTGCGACGCGATGCGGCCGACGTTGGCCCGGCGCTGGCAATCGCCGCCGACGCCATGGTAACGGAATGGCTGGAGCAAGTGCATGCCGGCTGAGGAGACAATGCCCATTCCCCTTGATGCGCTGCTCGTCGGCGAACTCCAGGCTATCGATGAACGCGGGACCTTGAGTGGTATCGACAAGAAGCCCGCTCCGGGTGCCCTCCACCTGTCGGCGACCGGCTTCGTCGGCGATCGTCAGGGCGATCTCAAGCGGCACGGCGGCATCGAGAAGGCCGTGCACCATTACCCCTATGACCACTATGGGCCCTGGAGATCGGAGATCGGGCCGGTGGCGTTGCTCGATCGACCGGGGGCGTTCGGCGAAAACCTGTCGACCTCGGGGCTGACGGAAGAAGATGTCGCCATTGGCGATCGCTTCCGCCTCGGTGGCGCGCTCCTCGAGGTCAGCCAGGGACGACAGCCTTGCTGGAAGCTGAACAGGCGTTTCGAGCGGACAGACATGGCCCGCCGCGTCCAGCAATCCGGACGGACCGGATGGTATTATCGCGTGATCGAGGAAGGCCGCGTTTGCGCCGACGACGTCCTCGCCCTGATCGACCGCCGATGCCCGGAATGGACCGTCCGCCGGCTCTGGCACTATCTGTACATCGACACAATGAACCGGGACGCCCTTCAAGAGATCGCAAATCTCGAGATCCTGCCGGCGGGCTGGCGCGACTATGCCAGCAAGCGGCTTGCTACCCGGACGGTCGAGGATTGGACACGGCGCCTCGAGGGCGTGCCGGAAGGTTGAGATCGGTCTCGCAGAGACGTCGACACGCGCCCGAACGCGTCAGGCGCTTTTCGCCGACGCTCGAAACCGCGACAGACGGGCGAGCCTCTGCGCGACCTCTTCGGCGACGAAGATCGCATGGTCGTTGACCTGCGGTAGCCCCATCAACTCACCGAACGTTCCGCGCGCCAGCGGCCCGGCGATAAAGAGCGTGTCGTCGCCCTCGCCCCGCCGGTCCATCGCCTGACTACGGTCATCGCAGGCAAGGCCGAGCCCGACAGCATCCGCATGCAGATGGCCCGAAATCGCGAGATCCGCAAGCCATGGCTGGCTGGCGAGAATACCCTTGTGCGCCGGCCCGGTGGTGACGATGCAGGCATCGAACGCCAAATCTTCGCGCGTGCCGGTATGTCGCTGCCGGACCTGCGCGGTGATGGTCGGGCCGACTTGAGCGATCGCCATCAGGGATCCGCCGAGAACACGGATGTCGCCGCGCTCCAGCCCTTGCGTGATGACCGCATCGATCTGCGGCGCGACGCGGAAGCGATGTGCATCCCAATAGGGCCTGAGGTGGCGAACGAGGCGCCGGCGCTCTGCGATGGGCAAGGCCCGCCAGATGCACCCGCCTTGCGTGCGTAACGCGTCGAAAACCGCATGCCAGCTAAGGCCGCCCTCACCTGCCTCCCCGATCGCCAGACGCACCCGTTTCAGCAGCGACAGCGCCGTGCGCGATGGATCGGAGGTGAAATCGCCCGATGGTTCCTGCGCCGGCGTCGCGTGGCCCCGCGACCGAAGCCCCCGCCGGGACAGGGCCGTGATCGCCCCTGCGTGACCGCGGCGACGCAGCGAGGCAATGACATCTGCGGCCGTCAGTCCGTTGCCGATCACGAGGACACGATCATTGTCGCCGATCACCGACAGGGCGCCCGGCACAGTCGAATCAGCAATGAACCGCGGATGGCCGGCGAGTGCCCTGGCGACGCTCCCCGGTGCACACGGCGCAGGATGGGTCGTGGCGACAACGGCAATGTCCGCGATCACCTCCGTCCCTCCATCTGTTCTGATCCGCCATTGGCTGCCGGTCCTTTCGACCGTGACGACGCGCTCTCGACAGTGGTGAACGTGGCGGCTTTCCAGATAAGGCGCGATGAAATCGCCGACGTAGCGGCCGAACACCGACCGCCGGGGGTAGAGATGGCCATCGGCGGCCAGCGCATCGGGGTCGTCTGCCGGTTCGCCTTTTCGCGAAAGCCAATGGACGAAATCATCCGGCGCCTCGGGGATCAGGCTCATGCGCGCCGCCGGAACATTGACGCGATGGGCCGGGTCCGCGGTGTCGTATGCAAGGCCGGCGCCCAGATGCCCCCGCGGTTCGAAGACGAAGATCGAAACCGCCTGCCCGACCATGTTTCTGGCGAGATTGGCGGCAACCATCGCACCGGTAAATCCCCCGCCGATGATGGCTACGATCGGTCGGTGGGATCGATTTGTCACGATTGTGAAACCTTGAGCTTCGGCCGGTGGTCGCCGGCAATGGTCTCGCCGAACGGGCCGGTGTTGATCGACGTTTCACGCGTGGGCACTGCATGGCTGAGTGGCAGGTTCGGCAGCACCAGTTCGCCGAAGCGGTAGGCCTCTTCCAGATGCGGGTAGCCGGACATGATGAAGGTATCGATGCCGATCTCGCGGTATTCCTCCATGCGCGCTTTCACCTGATCCGGATCGCCGACCAGGGCCGTCCCCGCGCCGCCTCGAACGAGGCCGACGCCGGCCCAGAGGTTCGGTGCCACCTCGAGCTTGTCGCGCCGGCCGCCATGCAACCGGCTCATGCGGCTTTGACCGACCGAATCCATCCGCTCGAACACCTTCTGCGCCGCAGCAATCGTCTCATCGTCGACATATTGTATCAGCTCATCGGCGGCCCGCCACGCTTCCTTTGCCGTCTCGCGCACGATCACGTGCAGGCGGATACCGAAAGTGACATCGCGCCCCTCCGCGTCGGCCAGCGCTCGCACTTCGGCAATCTTCCTGGCGACGTCCTCCGGCGGTTCGCCCCAGGTCAGATACTTGTCGATCGTTCTGGCCGCCACTTCCTGACCCTTGCCTGACGAGCCGCCGAAATAGAGCGGCGGATGCGGTTGCTGCACCGACTGGAACAGCAGCTTGCCGCCTTCGATATCGAAATGCTTTCCCTTGAAGGTGACGTCTTCGCCGCGAAGCACGGATTTGTAGACATTGAGGAACTCCTCGGTGACCTCGTAGCGTTCCTCGTGCGAAAGATGGATGCCGTCGCCCTTGTTCTCGGTCGGATCGCCGCCGGTGACGACGTTGATCAGCAGCCTGCCGTCCGAAAGCCGGTCGAGCGTCGCCGTCATCCGGGCGGCCAGCGTCGGCGACAGCAAGCCTGGGCGCACCGCGATCAGGAAGCGCAGCTTCTCGGTCAAGGGAGCGAGCGCCGACGCCACCACCCAGCTGTCCTCGCAACTGCGTCCGGTCGGGATCAGGACGCCGTAATAACCCAGCGAATCCGCCGCCTGGGCAACTTGCCGGAGATAATTTAGATCGACATTGCGCCCACCACGCGCCGTGCCGAGATAGCGGCTGTCGCCGTGGGTGGGCAGGAACCAGAGAACGTTGATTTTGTCAGGCGTGTTGCCCATTGCGAATTCTCCCAAGAACACCATCGATGGCGTGCGGCAAGCGCCGCCGACAATGCAAAAAAGATAAACTCTATAAAATTTATTGACAATGAAAAATCAGGCGATCATTTTTGGGTAGAGGAAAAATTTTTCCCGGACTGCGCTTTATCGACCGGGAAGCAGGTCAAATTTTTCGAGGATATCGCATGAACATCGCCCTCGCCGCATCGCCAGCATTCTCGGCAGCCGATCGCTCCATCGGGCATTCGGCTCCCATCACGCCAGCCGAACTCAAATCCGCAATGCGCAATCTGTCGGGCGGCGTCTCGGTCGTGACGGCCGGTATCGGCGACGACCGCACCGGGGCCACGGTCACATCGGCCACAGCTCTTTCCGTTGACCCGCCGACGATGATCGTCAACATCAACCGGACGTCCTCCAGTTGGCCCGTCATCGAACGCTACCGGCATTTCTGCATCAACATCCTTTCAAGCGAGCAGCAACAGGTTGCCGAGCGCTTCGCAGGCTTCGGCGGCCTCAAAGGTGTCGCGCGCTATGGCGGTGCCGAATGGCGGCCCCTCGTGAGCGGCGCTTCGGCACTTGCCGGCGCACTTGCCGCGATCGACTGCGAGGTCGAGGAGATTATCGAGCGGCACAGCCACGCCATTATCCTCGGGCGGGTCCTGGCGATCACCTCCGGTTCAGGCGAGCCGGTGCTTTACCACGGTGGCCGCTACGGCAGCTTTCAGCCGTAACGCGAGCAACCAGCTCGATTAAGGTAGAGAACACGGCCAAAGGGCCGAAGTTTGGAATGGCTTCATACCCCGTCGAACAAACGGGGTATTTTTTATCTCCATAAAATCCATGGGTTTTGAGATTATCTTTGCAGGCTCCACGACGGGGCCATCGGAAAACCGTTGAGGAGCAGGGCAATGATCATCGCAAGACGCACCCTTTTGGCATCAACCGCAGCGCTGCTGCTGGCAACGCAGGGGCTGGTTGCTGCCCATGCGGCCGATACCACGTTGACCATCGGCTACCAGCCGATCGTCGAGCCTTCGCGCGTGCCGCAGGCCGACGGCACCTATGAGAAGGTCACCGGGGCAAAGATCAACTGGCAGAAATTCGACGGCGGCGCCGATGTCATCGCCGCCCTTGCGTCCGGCTCGATCGATATCGGCTATGTCGGCTCCTCGCCGCTCGCGGCAGCGGCCAGCCGGGAACTGCCGTTTGAAACCATCTTCGTCGTCGGCCTGATCAGCGAGGCGGAAGCGCTGGCGGTCAAGGGTATCAGCAAGCCGGAGGAACTCGCCGGCAAGAAGATCGCCACCCCATTCGTCTCGACGGCCCACTACAGCCTGCTGACCGCGCTGAAGCACTGGAATGTCGATCCGAAATCGGTCGAAATCCTCAATCTGCGCCCGCCGGAAATTGCAGCCGCCTGGACGCGCGGCGACATCGACGGCGCCTATGTCTGGGATCCGGTCCTGTCGGAAATCAAGAAGACGTCGACGGTTCTGGCAACCTCGGCCGACGTCGCCAAATGGGGCGGCCCGACCTTCGATGCCTGGATCGTCAGCAAGAAATTCGCCGAAGAGCATCCGGATGTCGTGACCGGCTTCGTCAAGGTCACCGGGGATGCCTATGCCGACTACAGGGCCAAGCCCGACGCGTGGAGCGCCACCTCGGCACAGGCGGAAAAGATCGCACGGCTGACCGGCGCAAAGCCGGAAGACGTGCCGGCGCTGCTCAAAGGCTATTACTTCCCATCGTTGGAAGAGCAGGCCGGCCCCGAGCTTCTCGGCGGCGACACCGTCAAGGCTGTCGCACAAACCTCGGCTTTCCTGCTTGAACAGGGCAAGATCCCGGCCGTTCTTCAGGACTACACCCCTTATGTCTCCGCGCGCTGGGCGCAGGAAGCCGCCAAGCTCTCCTTCTGAGCCTGAGGGCGTTCCGTTGACGGGCTGGCGGTCGGCAGAAGCGTATCGCCAGCCCATCGCTTTCGGCAAAACAGCGACCATGAGGACTGCACGATGTCGGTGCTTCGTCTTGAAAACATCTCGTTGCGCTACCCGTCCGGTGATGGCGGATCGCAGGCACCGCTGATCCTCGATCGGATCAACCTGGACATCGCCGACGACGATTTCATCGTGGTGATCGGCAGGTCCGGTTCGGGCAAGACCAGCCTGCTCAATCTGGCAGCCGGTTTTCTGCCGCCAAGCAGCGGCCATGTCACGCTGGATGGCCGATCGTTGTCGGGCCCCGGTTCCGACCGTGCCGTCGTGTTCCAGGACGATGCGCTCTATCCGTGGCTGACGGCGATCGAGAATGTCGCCTTTCCGTTGCGCCTGCGTGGGCTCGGCAGGGAGCAGCGATTGAAGGAAGCCCAGGCGCTGCTTGAGCGTGTCGGCCTGCCTTCAGCGGGTGCCGCCAAGGTCTGGGAATTATCCGGCGGCATGCGCCAGCGGGTCGGTATCGCGCGGGCGCTCGCCTCTCATCCAAGGTTCCTGCTGATGGACGAGCCGCTCGGGGCGCTCGATGCCCTGACGCGCGTGCGCATGCAGGGTTTCCTGCTGGATATGTGGCAGGCGAGCCGCGCCGGCGCGCTGCTGATCACCCATAGCATCGATGAAGCCTTGATGCTGGCAACCCGCATCGTCGTGCTTAGCGCCGGCCCCGGCCGGATTGCAAAGGCGATCCCGGTCCGCTTCGCGCGGGACTATCTCGCCGGCGTTCCGCAACCCGAGCTGCGCGCTTCAACCCAATTCAGGCGGCTGCACGACGACTTGACCGGGTTTATTCATTCAGAAGACGAAGGTGTTGCCGCATGACCCTTTCTCTCGAAGCGGCATCCATTGATGAAGAACCGGGCAGCGCGATCGGCGCCCGACCGTCACGCCGATTGTCGCTGCCTTGGATTTCGGTGGCGACGGTCGGCGTGCTGATCGGCCTGTGGAGCCTCGTCTCATACTACCGGCTCGTGCCGCCGCTGTTCTTGCCTTCGCCGCTCGCCGTATCTCGGGCTCTGAGCGGGCTTGCGACGACTGGCTTTGTCGATGCAACGCTCGCCCAGCATGTCGCTGCCAGCCTGTCGCGCATCTTCGGCGCGCTCGGCGTTGCCCTCGTGCTCGGCGTACCCGCGGGCCTGGCGATCGGCACCAGCCGCTGGGGCAAGGGCATCCTCGACCCGATCGTGGAATTTCTGCGCCCACTGCCGCCGCTCGCCTATTTGCCCCTCGTCATCATCTGGCTCGGCATCGGCGAAGCCTCTAAGATCGCTGTCATCGCGCTGGCCATGCTGCCGCCGATCATTCTGTCGACGGCCTCGGGGGTCAAATCGGCGTCGAGCGATCACATCAACGCGGCGCGCGCCTTCGGCGCATCGAGACGGCAATTGCTGCAATACGTCATCTTGCCGGGCGCGCTGCCGTCCATTCTCACGGGGACACGCATTGCGCTCGGCGCTGGCTGGTCGACACTGGTTGCCGCCGAACTGGTGGCGGCGACGCGCGGCCTCGGCTTCATGATCCAGTCGGCCGCACAGTTCCTGGTCACCGACATCGTCATTGCCGGCATCGTGGTGATCGCCGTCGTTGCCTTCCTGTTCGAAGTCGTTGCCCGGTGGATCGAACGACGTCTGGTTCCGTGGTCCAGCCGTCGCTGACGCCGATTGCTAGGCCGACTTCTGCGTCACCCGGCGGCGGGTGGCGATCAATCTGGACGCGGCATAGGTTTGTGTGACGATCTCGGGAACGAGATCGATATCGGGCAGGCTGCCGAGACCCAGAGGACCGATCGCGTAGAGATTGCTCGTTGGCTGCCCATCCATGAGCACTTCGCCGGCGGGGCTGACGGCAAGGCCGAGCCCGAGTTCGTCCGGTTGCGCCAGGCCACCGGCAAAGAGGGCCTGTATGACCTGTGCCTTGAGATCGGGCGCAGAACAGCGGCAATCGATCACCTGATCGGCCTCGAGCAGATCTTCCTGTGTAGCCCCTGCCCAACGCACCATCAGGCCGTCTGGCCTGCGACGCCCGGCCCAGCCTTTACGCACCACTGTGCGGCCATCGGCCAGTTCCTGTTGCAGGCGCAGGTGCAGCGGTGCCGGCAGGCGATTGCGATGGCTGTCGTAAATCGAGCGCAGATGACGGTTGAACTGACGTTTTTCCCGCTCCGGCAATGCCTGCCAGAGCGAGCGCGCGCGGCGGCGCAGCCCGTTCATCGCGGCTTGCCAGCCAAGACCGTTTGCTTCCGCGTCGGCGCAGGCCTGTCGGACAAAACGGACGATGTCGCGAAGTCCGGTCGGCATGGGATCGACGGGAAATGTCGGTGCCGCCGAAAGCCTTGTATGCGACTGCGGCAGAAAACCGTGCCGGGACACGATGGTAATCTCGCCCGCATAGCCATTGTCGCGCATCTGCAGCAGGCGGTCGACGACGCGCACGCCGCTGCCGAGCAGCACCGCATGACGCGGAACGGCGAGGCGCCGGGCTCTGACGAGCGGGCGCTCGTCGTCGGCGACCTCCATTTCAAGCGAGCGAATGCCAAAGCCTGTTGCGAGAACCGCGACGTCACACTCGATCGCGCCGTCTTCCTGCACAATCGAGAAGCGGCCGCTGGGAAGCTTCCTCAGGCCCAGCACCGCCTCGCAGGAGAGTTGCATGGTGATATCCGGCCGGCGGATCAGCGCCTCGGAGAAACGCTGGTAGACATAATCGCTGAAGATGCTCTTCGGCACGAAAATCTGCTGGAAGCCAGGTATGGCGGCAGAGACCGCGGAGCGAAAGTCTTCGTTCCCGCAGAGCCAGTCGTTGAAATCCTCCGGTTGGCCGGCGGCAACCGAAAGATCACGCACGCGGCTGTTGAGGATCTCGCCGCTCTGCGCTGCGGCCATGACCTGCCCGCCGCTGATGGTCGGCTGCGGATCGAAGAGATGGACGTGAAACGCGGTACGCACCGACTTCATCAGTGCGATCGCCATCATGATGCCGGAAAACCCGCGCCCGATGATGGCGATACGCGGCTTCTCCTGGTGATCTTCGCGGTCGGGGGACATCTTGGCGAACAATCCGTGGACAGTCATGTGAGCTCCCTTGTGGCCCGACTGCGCTCAGCCGGCCAGGTTTGAAACGCATGGCTGTTCCGGTCCCGCACACGGACCGGAGCTCGGGGCATCGCCCGGCACCATGACCGGCCGACGCATCGGCTGAAATCTGCAGTGTCGGGGATGGGGCCGCCAGCCGCACCGGCCGGCGAATGGGTATCCGTTGTTCTGGCTGGCCTGGCACCTCGGCACATGGTCATCCCTGACGGCATACTCTATAAAGTTTATGCTCTATTAGAACGCGAATTCGGGCGGACATCAAGCGCTTTGTGCCCGACATCGATTCAGCACCTCGGCGGCCGAGGCGCGTGCGCACCACCGGCTACCGTGCGGCGACGACACTGCTTTCGCGCGTTTCACTGCTTTGGACGACAATCGGCTGGGCAAGTTCCCGTCTCGCGATACCGTTCAGAACCGTCAGTAGATCATAGCCGCGCGACCAGCGACCGAAACCGCTCGCGACATTGATATGCCCGGCCTGGCCGAGATCGACGAGACGGCTGCCCCAGCGGGTCGAGATGTACCGCAGGCGATCGAAGGGCATGTAGGGGTCGTTGAGACTGCCGACAATCAGGCTCGGAAACGGCAGCGGATGATCGGGCATCGCGCCGAACGAAATTGCGCCGGGATGAAGGCGCTCGGTCGCATCGAGATCGCAGGGTGCCACCAGCAATGCGCTGCGCACCTGGCGCGCGATCGGTCGCCGCGCCAGGCTTGCCACAAGGACACAACCGAGACTATGCGCGACAAGATCCACGACGCCATGGCGCAGAATGGCCTGCTCCAGAGGGCCCCGCCATTGTTCGAGCACCGGATGGTCCCAATCCTCCTGCTCCACCAGCGCCGCCTGCGGTCGATCGTCGAGCCAATGACGCTGCCAGTGTCCAGCGCCAGAGCCGAACAGACCCGGGATGATCAAGGTTTTTGCCATGGTATCAACCTCTTGCGCCAGGATCCACGCGTCGGCGGCCGGCTGCTCGGCCGTCGAACATTTCATGAGGCGATTATGCGAAGGCGCACGCGGCAAAGTAAGCAAGGAACGTTCAATATCTATAATTTCTATAGCATAACTTTGCTCTTGCCATCGACACGCCTCCGAATATGCCGAATCCCTAATGGAACAATAGTGGAGGCAGAGTGTTTCTTCAGACGCGTTTTTTAGCGAAATCAGTTTCGCTTTGAGGCCGCGTGCGGTCAAAAACTGCGTTGTTGGTGACGGTGAAGTTGATAGTTTGACCTGAAGATTTCGAAGCAGACGCTGTTACGTTTCGCTTGGCAGCAGGTTCGCAGAGCGCCACTTTCTAGCGAACCGGAGGCGCGTTGTCCTGGGATGGCTCACGGGGTCTGCTTTGAGCGCGATGGAAAGCCGATTGTTAGGCTGGCTTAGGGACTGCCGATCGTTGGGGACAACCGGGCTTCGGCCT
>UBXV01000068.1 GCA_900469625.1 Hyphomicrobiales bacterium | reverse complement strand
GGTTTCGCGTCAAATGGTAGAGGGAGAGCCGGACTGCGACCTCACTGACAGCACGCACAGTTCAACGTGCATCACCCATTGTGGGGCTCCGGTGGAGACCGAAGCCCCGATACAGCCGAGTTAAAGACCAGAGACATAATTCCGAAAGCTTGCGCCTTCCACTCGCCTTCAAAAGGGGATTGTTATGCAGCCAGGACAATGGAAGAAGCTCCCGCACTCCTCATCCGCCACAAGGCGGGCGACGCCGATCGGACTGGTCCTTACGGGCGGCAGTGTCGTGTTCACGGCAATACCCGCCAACGTTGCTGCTCAGACTGTGGGACCAAGCCCGCCCACGATCACAACGACCATCAACGTCATTGCCGGGGCGACCACCGTCGTCGGCAGCACCAGCGTTGCCACGACGGGTGCGACGAACGCCAGCAATGTGACCGGCGGCACCCTGTTTTTAGACAGTACGGCCGGGCCAAGCCCGGGGCCGATTACATTTCAGACCGTCAACGGCAACGCGCTTCAGGCCAATGGCGGAACCATCACTGTCTTGAGCGGAAACGTCGGCATCACCACTCAAGGCGGGCATGCGGTTCTGGCAAACGGTGCGGCGAGCGTGGCTACGCTGAACGGTGTTTCAATCACCACAACGGGCGTCGGCTCGGCATTGGCAGCGATTGGCGGAACCATCGATGCGACGGCGGTCGTCATCAACAACACCGCGACAGCCGGCCCGACGATTTCTGCCGGCCATGGCGCCATCGCCGAGGGCGGCGGGACCGTCAACCTGCACGCCGGAACCAGTATCACGACCGCAGCTTTCAACGCCGTCGGCCTCGGCGCCTCCGGCGCGGGTAGCCGGGTCTTGCCGGACGTGCTCATTCCGGTGGTGTCGAACGGCCGTGGCGCCATGGGCGTCTATGTTCATGACGGCGGCCAGGTCACGCTCCTGCCCGGTTCCACCCTGCAGATGAACGGCACGAGCAGCGTCGGGATCTCGGTCGACAACACCACGGTCGGGACTGGCACGATCGGCAGCGGCTTGACGATCAACCTGAACGGAACCGGCGTTCCCGGCCAGGCCGGCAGCACCGGCGTTGCCGCATTCAACAATGGCACGATCACGCTGGAGAACCTGACCGTTCAAGGCGCCAATGCTGCGGCAGGCGCCTGGGCAAGGCCCGGCGGCAACATCACGCTGATGGGCCGGAGCGTCATCAACATCAACGCCGCGCAAAACCCGACATCTTACACGCTTCTAACCCCGAACCTGGTGACAACGGCCGGCAACGTGTCATCAGCCTTCGGGGTCACCAGCGCGATCCCGATCAGCGGCCTGCTTGCTCAGGGGGCAGGCGCCGTCATCACCAGCATAGGAACGACGATCAACGTTTCGTCAGGCAATTTCGCGGCCGGCGTCGATGCCGGCAGCGGCGGTTTGGTGGATATGACCGACAACACGATCACGACAACCGGCGCGGACTCGTTTGGCGTGCGCGTCGATTCGAACGGTCGGGTCGTCGGTCGCGATTCCAGCGTGACCACGTCGGGGGGCGGTGCGGCGCTCTTCATCAACGGTGGTCCAGGATCCATCGCTCTGACCAACACGACGGTTGACGCCACCGGCGCCGGCACTGTCGGCCTCTCCTCCCTGAACCTGACCGCCGCGACGACGAACACGGTCAACCTGACGGGCGGAACCCTGGTCAGCGCGGCCGCGACCGGCATCGAGGTGCAGGGCCCGCTCAACCTCACCACCAGCGGGACCACCGTGACGGGCGGAGGCGGACTGCTTCTGGAAACCTTCGCCAGCACCTTCGGTTCCGCCCAGCCTACGGCGCTGCAATTCGATGCATCCAACGGCAGCGTGCTGACCGGAGATGCGCTCGTCGCCGCTCAAACGACGGCCAACATGAATCTGACGACCGGAACGAGCTGGACCGGTGCGGCCTTCGATGTCACCAACGTCGACGTCGATTCGACCAGCCGGTGGATGGTCACGGCGAGTTCGACCGTGACGCAGCTGACCCGGAATGCCGGTGTGATCGAGATCGTCCCGCCCGTCGGCGATCCCACGTCGCTGGCCAGCTACAAGACCCTGACGACACAAAACTACGTCGGTGCGGGTGGCACGTTGATCCTCAACACCTATCTCGAAGCGGACGGCGCACCATCGGACATTCTGGTGGTAGATGGCGGTGCTGCCACGGGCGCGACGTCGCTGATCGTGCGCAACACCACCGGCCCGGGGGCGCTGACCACGGCCAACGGCATCCTGGTGGTCGACACCATCAATGGCGCAACCTCGCAATCGACCGCATTCACCCTGCTTGGCGACTACATCACCGACAACGGCGAGCAGGCCGTCGTCGGCGGCGCCTATGCCTATACCCTCAACTACGGCGGCGTCGGCGCCGATGTCGCCGACAACAACTGGTATCTGCGCTCGCGGTTGATCCCGGGTCCCGACCCGGATCCCGATCCGGGACCGCC
>UBXV01000074.1 GCA_900469625.1 Hyphomicrobiales bacterium | reverse complement strand
CAAGTGGGGACACGGGTGGCGTCAGCGGCAATACAGGCATCGGTGGCGGCGATACCGGCAACGGCGGCGGCGGCGATACCGGCAATGGCGGCGGCGGCGACCGCGGCACCGGCCATGGCGGCTAAGGTCGCATTCGACGGCGATCAATACTATTCGGCGATGTGGCTTGCCTGATCCGCGGGCGCATCCTGAAAATGCTCGGACCGGCGGGNNGATCCGGCCATAGAAGGGCACGAGGCCTGGTGTCACCGCTGCGGCCTTGAGCTTGGCGGCATTGGCGAGGCTGCGGCTCGACGAGGCGCGGGCACGCAGGTTTTCAACGAGCCTCGCATGCAGTCTCTGCAGCTCGGCGAAGGCAGGTGATGACGAGACCCCTTTATCGCCGGCCACGGCAAAGAGCCGGGTGCGCGTCGTCTTTCCCTTGAGGCCGAGCGCGCCAGCCTCCAGCAGCGCGCAGTCCGGCACGGCCTGTGCCGTTGCCTCGGACACCAGGATATCGAAGCTCACCTCCTTGCAGGCCGCCTCGATGCGGGCGGCGNNAACCGAAGGCGTCGTCGGCATTGAGCCGGGCCAAGGTCTCGCGCATGCCCAGTGCTGCGCGAAGCGCCTTTCGCGGGTGGTCGGCGACATCGACCGGCGCGTTCCAGAAGGCCATGATCGAATCGCCGATGAACTTGTCGAGTGTCCCCTCGTTGGCAATGACGTGGCGGCTCAGCGCATCGAGCAGCGTGTTGAGAAAGGCAACGACATCGGTCGGCGCCAGACGCTCGCTGATCTCGGTGAAATTGCGCACGTCGACGAACATCACGGTGAGCTCGCGGTCGTCGCCACCGAGCCGCAGCGCATTGCGATTGTGCTCGATGCGGTAGAGCAGCGACGGAGAGAGATAGCGGCCAAAGGCCTGGCGAACCTCGCGCCGTTCGCGATCGGTGACGAGGAAGCGGAAGGCGGTGGCGGAGAAATGCGTGATCGAGGCCGCAAGGATCGGTGCCAGCGGATCGAACAGCAGGCCGGCATAGGCGAACGCCGCCCAGGAGGCCAAGAGCGCCATCGCCGTGA
>UBXV01000016.1 GCA_900469625.1 Hyphomicrobiales bacterium | reverse complement strand
GGCAGGGGCTTGCGCGCTACATTCTCGATCATCCCGAGGTCGTGCGCGGCCGTCGGGTCGTCGATTTTGCCTCGGGTTCGGGACTGGTCGCGATTGCGGCGATGAAGGCGGGGGCCGCTTCGGTGCTTGCGGCGGATATCGACCCCTGGGCCGAGACGGCGGTGCGCCTCAATGCGGATCTCAACGGCGTCGACATCGGCTATACCGCAGACGACATCACCGGCCGCGACCCGGCAGCTGACGTCTATCTGGCCGGCGACGTCTTCTACGACAAGTCCTTTGCCGAGCGACTGCTGTCCTGGTTCTCGGGCCTCGTCGCGGGTGGCTCGGCCGTGATCGTCGGTGACCCCGGCCGCTCCTATTGCCCGCGCGACCGGATGACGGCGCTTGCGACCTATGAAGTGCCGGTGACCCGCGCGCTGGAAGACAGCGAGGTCAAGCGCACGACGGTCTGGCGGTTCGGCGCGCCGGCTCCGGCTGCGGGTTGAAAAACAGTACCGTGACGAACGTCGGCCAATTGCCGTCGCAGGGCGCGCGCCGTTCGAGATCGCTCAACGGTCGTCGTGCTCTTGCCCGACAGAAAGCGTTATCGCCGGATGACGCAGACGCCATGCTCATAGGCGCAGGCGCGGTTGAGCATTTTCGGCGAGACGACGATGATCTTGGCGCGGTTCACCTTCGGCGGCGGCGCGAACTGTTCATCGCCGTAGTAACGGTAATTGCCTTCCTGGCTGAAATAGATGCCGTTGCCCGGATCCCTGTAGGCCGAGATGCCGCCGGCATAGGTGCCGATGCCGCCGATCGTGTCGGGGAAGCCGTCGCCGCCGTAGATATCCGCGCCGTGATCGTAGCGGTCGCCAGAGGTCCAGATGTGGCGCACGGACTGGCCACGTCCTGAGCCGTCGCGGTAGCGCAGCCGCTCCGCATAGCGCCCATCATAAGGCCGGTATCGCGGCAGGCGGATGTGCCGGGTGCGGGTCTCCACCTCAGGCGGTCCGTTGTCGAAGGCCCAGTCGCCGCGCGGCAGCTGGTTGCGGCTGCGGGCCACGCGGTAGCCCCGGCTTTCGAACTCTTGACGGCTGAAGGAGCGATGGGGATGCTGACGGATGTGGCGGGTGCGCGTCTCGACTTCCGGGGGGCCGCCCCAGTCTTGCGCCTTGACTGGCAGGCAGCTTGTCGCGGCGACGAGGCTTGCCAGGGCTAAAACTTTGGTCGCATGGATTGCTCGCAACAGATTCATTCTGTCCGCCCTCCGCAAAACGCTTAACAAATCGTTAAGAGCACTCTGGGGCAATCGGATGCGAAAGTCACGGATTTGCTTGGGGTTTTCGCCCGTATCGTTAATTCGGCCCCATGTCTCGGTCGGACCTCAAAATGCCGCTTTTCGTCTAATCGATTAAATTGATTTTGCACTGCAAACACACTTGTCGTTAAGCAATATGGTGATTAAAGGTCCGAAGGACTGAATTGCGCACAATCAGGTGCGATACCGGACTAAAATCGTCCACTTTTTGGGCGGATATCCGGGCATTTCCGTGAGGTTCCGATGACGGATGTCACAAGAAGCCGGCCGCTGTCGCCGCATCTTCAAATCTATAAACCTATCCCGACAATGGTGATGTCCATTGTGCACCGCATTACCGGCGGCGCGCTCTACTTCGGCACCATTCTTGTCGCCGCCTGGCTGATCGCTGCCGCCTCGGGCGAAGCGTCCTACGACTGGGTGAGCTGGCTGTTCGGCACGCTTCTCGGCAAGCTGGTGCTCTTCGGCTATACCTGGGCGCTGGTGCACCACATGCTCGGCGGGCTGCGCCACTTCATGTGGGACCACGGCTACGGCTACGAGAAGCACTTCGCCACCAAGATGGCCAAGGCAACGATCGTCGGCTCCGTCGCACTCACCGTGCTGATCTGGGTCGTCGGCTATCTCGTGCGCTACTGAGGGGACACGACCATGAACATGCGTACACCTCTCAGCAAGGTCCGCGGCTACGGTTCCGCCAAGGAAGGCACCGATCACTTCTGGCGCCAGCGCGTCACGGCGGTCGCCAACGTGCCGCTGTTGATCTTCTTTGTCATCTTCCTCGTTCGCTACGCCGGCGCTCCCTATGCGGAGGTCGTTTCGGCTCTGTCGAACCCCTTCGTCGCCGTCGTCATGGGGCTGGTCCTGCTTTCGGGCCTGATCCACATGAAGCTCGGCATGCAGGTGATCATCGAGGACTACGTGCACGGCGAAGGCGCCAAGATCGCCCTTGTCATGCTCAACACATTTTTTACGATCGCGGTTGGTGGACTCTGTCTTTTCGCCATCCTGAAGATCGCTTTTGCAGGGTAATTTCGTCATGGCATCGAACAGTTCACCCGCTGCAAACGGCAAGGCCTATCAGTATGTCGATCACGCCTTCGACGTCGTCGTCGTCGGCGCTGGCGGCGCGGGCCTGCGCGCCACGCTCGGCATGGCCGAGCAAGGCCTGAAGACGGCCTGCATCACCAAGGTTTTCCCGACGCGTTCGCACACGGTCGCGGCCCAGGGCGGCATCGCCGCCTCGCTGCAGAACATGACGCCGGACAGCTGGCAGTGGCACCTCTACGACACCGTCAAGGGCTCCGACTGGCTCGGCGACGTCGACGCCATGCAGTATCTCGCCATGGAAGCGCCGAAGGCGGTCTATGAGCTCGAGCATTACGGCGTGCCGTTCTCGCGCAACGCGGAAGGCAAGATCTACCAGCGGCCGTTCGGCGGCCACATGCAGAACTATGGCGAAGGCCCGCCGGTGCAGCGCACCTGTGCGGCCGCCGACCGTACCGGTCACGCCATCCTGCACACGCTTTATGGCCAGGCGCTCAGGAACAACGCCGAATTCTTCATCGAGTATTTCGCGCTCGACCTGATCATGTCGGACGACGGCCGCTGCACCGGCGTCGTTGCCTGGAACCTCGACGACGGCACCATTCATCGCTTCTCCGCCAAGATGGTGGTGCTGGCGACCGGCGGCTACGGCCGCGCCTACTTCTCGGCAACCTCGGCTCATACCTGCACCGGCGACGGCGGCGGCATGATCGCGCGCGCCGGCCTGCCGCTGCAGGACATGGAGTTCGTCCAGTTCCACCCGACCGGCATCTATGGCGCCGGCTGCCTGATCACCGAAGGTGCACGCGGCGAAGGCGGTTATCTCGTCAACTCCGAAGGCGAGCGCTTCATGGAGCGCTATGCGCCGTCGGCCAAGGACCTTGCGTCGCGCGACGTGGTTTCGCGCTGCATGACGATGGAAATCCGCGAAGGTCGCGGCGTCGGCCGCAACAAGGATCACATCTTCCTGCATCTCGACCATCTCGATCCGGCCGTGCTGCACGAGCGCCTGCCGGGCATCTCGGAATCGGCGAAGATCTTTGCCGGCGTCGACGTGACCCGCGAGCCGATCCCGGTTCTGCCGACCGTGCACTACAACATGGGTGGCGTGCCGACCAACTACTGGGGCGAAGTCCTGAACGCCGACAGCCAGAACCCGGAGCGTATCGCGCCCGGCCTGATGGCCGTCGGTGAAGCCGGCTGCGCCTCTGTGCACGGCGCCAACCGTCTCGGCTCCAACTCGCTCATCGATCTCGTGGTCTTCGGCCGCGCCGCCGCAATCCGCGCCGGCCAGGTCATCGACCGCAACGAGGCGATCCCGGCGCTGAACGTCGCCGCCTGCGACAAGATCATGGCCCGCTTCGACGCCCAGCGTTACGCCAACGGCTCGACGCCGACGGCGGTGCTGCGCGAAAAGATGCAGCGCGCCATGCAGGAAGACGCCGCCGTGTTCCGCACCCAGGAATCGCTGGAATCGGGCTGCAAGCGCATCTCTGCGATTTGGAAGGAACTGCCCGACGTCAAGGTCACAGACCGTTCGATGATCTGGAACTCCGACCTCGTCGAGACGCTGGAACTGCAGAACCTGATGGCCAACGCCATCACCACGATCTACGGCGCCGAAGCGCGCAAGGAGAGCCGTGGTTCGCACGCCCGCGAAGACTATACCGGCGGCGCGCTCGGCGGCCGTGACGACGTCAACTGGCGCAAGCACACGCTCTCGTGGGTCAACGAGGCCGGCGACGTCAAGCTCGACTATCGCCCCGTTCATACCGACCTGATCGCCGAAGGCATCGATCCGAAAAAGATCGAGCCCAAGGCACGCGTCTACTGATCTTGAGGAACTAGCACATGGTTGAACTCGCTCTCCCCAAGAACTCGCAGATGACCGAAGGCAAGGTCTGGCCGAAGCCGGAAGGCGCGACCAATGTCCGCGAATACCGCATCTATCGCTGGAACCCGGATGACGGCGCCAATCCGCGCATCGATACCTTCTATATCGATATCGACGATTGCGGCCCGATGGTGCTCGACGGTCTGCTCTACATCAAGAACAAGATCGACCCGACGCTGACGCTGCGCCGCTCCTGCCGCGAAGGCATCTGCGGCTCCTGCGCCATGAACATCGACGGCACCAACACGCTTGCCTGCACCAAGGGCATGGACGAGGTCAACGGCGCGGTGAAGGTCTATCCACTGCCGCACATGCCCGTCGTCAAGGACCTGGTGCCGGATCTGACCCACTTCTATGCCCAGCACCGCTCGATCGAGCCCTGGCTGAAGACCGTGACGCCGACGCCGGCCAAGGAGTGGAAGCAGAGCCATGAGGACCGCCTGAAGCTCGACGGTCTCTACGAGTGCATCCTGTGCGCCTGCTGCTCGACCTCCTGTCCGAGCTACTGGTGGAACGGCGACCGTTACCTCGGTCCGGCCGTGCTGCTGCAGGCCTATCGCTGGCTGATCGACTCCAGAGATGAAGCGACCGGCGAGCGCCTCGACAATCTCGAGGATCCCTTCCGGCTTTATCGCTGCCACACGATCATGAACTGCGCCCAGGCCTGTCCGAAGGGCTTGAACCCGGCCAAGGCGATCGGCGAAATCAAGAAGATGCTGGTCGAGCGTCGGGTCTGACCCCCTAGGCCTTGCATCTCTATTGCATGACGCGGCGGGCTCTTTGCCCGCCGTTTGCGTTTGCCGGAAGCCGGCAAGCGAGGTGTCCGGAAATAGGCTGCCGATCGATCCGGCAATCGTGGATTGTGCCGGTTAAACACAGTCGTTTTTAACGCCTGAAGCAAGATGTGCCGGGCGAGAGCGAGCGATTGTTGCGCCGCCGCAAACGTTTCAATCCTGCCACAGGTGCCATTGAATCGTCGTCCCTTGATTTGACAGGTGGATTTGCTGTATTTCGGCCTATATTATCGCGTTGCATCATGGTTCGCGGAACACATCGGGAGTAAAGATATGCGGGTTATTCATGCGGCGGCGGGGCTGGCGGTTGTGCTTGCGCTGACCGGATGCCAGCGGACCTCCATGGGTGGCTTCAGCGCCCAGGATTCTTCACCTGCTCCCCTCCAGGCCCAGCCCGTGCCGACGGTTTCGTCGAACCAGCTTCCCGATCCGACTGGCAACACGTCGCAATTCCCGGCTGCACCGACGGCCGGAACGGCGGTCGCCGGTGGCGCGCAGGCGGCCGGCACGCAGGTTGCGGCTGCCGCCGGCGGTGGTCTCGATGTCACCAAGGAATCGATGGTTGGCAACTGGCGCGTTTCGAGCGCCGGAAGCTCCTGCGACATGTTCCTGACGCTCACCAACCTCGGCAGCGGTTCGCGCGGCGGCACGCGCGGTTGCGCCGGCGAGCTGACGGCCATGGGCTCCTGGGAAGTGGCCGGCAAGCAGGTCGTGCTCAAGGATCGCACCGGCAACGCCATCGCCCGCCTCTACAAGACGGCCGATGCCCGCTTCGACGGCTCGACCAATGGCGGCCAGCCAGTCAGCCTCAGCCGTTGATGACCTCGAGCCCGGCGAGCCGCCGGGCTTTCTGTTTTCCGGCCCACCTCGGGTGAGACGTGCTCAATCCTGACGACAGCATCCACCGCAAGCTCGAAGCACTCGTCGCGAGCGGCGAGCGCAAACGCGATCCCGCGCAGTTTGCGATCGCGCGGCGATTCGACCATTTGTCGGCAGAACTTCTGGCGAGCAGGCCCTCGCGCAAGACCAACGCGCTCGGTTGGCTTTTTGCGTCGCGCAAGAAGGATCAGCCACCGGTCAAGGGCCTCTACATCCATGGTGGCGTCGGTCGCGGCAAGACCATGCTCATGGACATGTTCTTCGATGCGGTGCCGATCCAGCGCAAGCGCCGGGCGCATTTCCACGAATTCATGGCCGATGTTCACGACCGCATCTACAAGCACCGGCAGAAGCTGAAGAACGGCGAGACGAAACAGGCCGATCCGATTCCGCCGGTCGCTTCCGATCTTTTCGCAGAAGCGCGGCTTCTCTGCTTTGATGAATTCACGGTCACGGATATCGCCGATGCGATGATCCTCGCCCGTCTGTTCAGCGAGCTTTTCGCCAAGGGCTGCGTGCTGGTGGCGACCTCGAACGTGGCGCCTGACGATCTCTATCGCGATGGGCTCAATCGTGGCCTGTTCCTGCCGTTCATCGATCTCCTGAAGGCAAACACCGAGATCATCTCGCTCGACACCGATACCGACTACCGCCTGATGAAGACCGATGGCAGCCCGGTGTGGATCTCTCCGCTCGGGGACGCGGCAGACGCGGCGCTGGACAAGGCCTGGGCACGGGAAACCGCAGGCATGGTGATTGCGTCCGCCGAGGTGCCTCGCAAGGGTCGCAGGATCCCCGTGCCGGCTGCCGCCGGCCAGGTCGCCCGCTTCAGTTTCAGCGATCTTTGCCAGCAGCCACTGGGTGCTGCTGACTACCTGGCCATCCTCGAGCGCTACTCAACCCTCTTCGTCGACCACGTGCCGCAACTGGGCCCGCATGTCCGCAACGAAACCAAGCGCTTCATCTTGCTTGTCGATACGCTCTACGATCATGGCGCCCGTCTCTTCGCCTCGGCTGCTGCCGAGCCCCAGAACCTGCTGACCCTGAAGAAGGGCACGGAAGGCTTCGAGTTCGACCGGACCGTTTCGCGGCTGATCGAGATGCAGAGCGAGGAATATGCGGCGGAACATCCCGCAAATATTGCGATTTCGTGACGATCGAGCGACGAAAACTCTTACGTTTACGTAAGAGTTTTATGATCTAACCGATTGAAATCGTTCTCTCCAAAAGTATCATTTGATATTTTAACGATTGCCGTTTAATGGCTTCCGGCGAAGGTTTGGCGTTTGCGGCGTTTCAGGCCTCGATCAGTTTGGGATCACAAAGGAAGCACTTTCATGGCGCGCAACAAGATCGCACTTATCGGTTCAGGGATGATTGGTGGCACGCTGGCGCATCTCGCCGGCCTGAAGGAACTGGGCGACATCGTCCTCTTCGACATCGCCGACGGTATCCCGCAGGGCAAGGGTCTCGACATCGCTCAGTCCTCGCCGGTCGAAGGCTTCGACGCGAACCTGACTGGTGCCAGCGACTATTCCGCCATCGAAGGTGCTGACGTCTGCATCGTCACCGCCGGCGTTGCCCGCAAGCCGGGCATGAGCCGCGACGATCTGATCGGCATCAACCTGAAGGTCATGGAACAGGTCGGCGCGGGCATCAAGAAGTACGCCCCGAACGCCTTCGTCATCTGCATCACCAACCCGCTCGACGCCATGGTCTGGGCGCTGCAGAAGTTCTCCGGCCTGCCGAAGAACAAGGTCGTCGGCATGGCCGGCGTTCTCGACAGCGCGCGCTTCCGCCTGTTCCTCGCCCAGGAATTCAACGTCTCGGTCCAGGACGTCACCGCGTTCGTTCTCGGCGGCCACGGCGACACCATGGTGCCGCTCGCCCGCTACTCGACCGTTGCCGGCATTCCGCTGACCGACCTCGTCGAGATGGGCTGGGTCACCAAGGAGCGCCTCGAAGAAATCATCCAGCGCACCCGTGACGGCGGCGCCGAAATCGTCGGCCTGCTCAAGACCGGCTCTGCCTACTACGCACCGGCCGCTTCCGCGATCGAGATGGCCGAAGCCTTCCTCAAGGACAAGAAGCGCGTGCTCCCCTGCGCCGCACACCTGACCGGCCAGTACGGCGTCAAGGACATGTATGTCGGCGTTCCCACCGTGATCGGTGCCGGCGGCGTCGAGCGCATCATCGAGATCGACCTCAACAAGGCCGAGAAGGAAGCTTTCGACAAGTCGGTCGCTTCGGTCGCCGGCCTTTGCGAAACCTGCATCGGCATCGCGCCGAGCCTGAAGCAGTAATCGCGTCCCGTTGAGCGGATGCCTGCATTCGCTCGACCTTTTGTTTTTGCCGCATTTTCGCGGGCGGGCAATTGTCCCGCCTGCAGAATGCTCCAGACAGGAAAAACACCATGAACATTCATGAATATCAGGCCAAGGCTCTCTTGAAGAGCTACGGCGCGCCGGTCGCGGAAGGTGTCGCGATCTTCTCCGCCGACGAAGCCGAAGCTGCTGCCAAGTCGCTCCCGGGCCCGCTCTACGTGGTCAAGAGCCAGATCCATGCTGGCGGTCGCGGCAAGGGCAAGTTCAAGGAACTCGGCCCCGAAGCCAAGGGCGGCGTTCGCCTGGCCTTCTCGATCGATGAAGCCAAGGCACATGCCAAGGACATGCTCGGCAACACGCTCGTCACCGCGCAGACCGGTCCGGCCGGCAAGCAGGTGAACCGCCTCTACATCGAGGACGGCGCCGACATCGAGCGCGAACTTTATCTGTCGCTGCTCGTCGACCGCTCGGTCGGCCAGGTTGCCTTCGTCGTTTCGACCGAAGGCGGCATGGACATCGAGGCTGTTGCGCACGACACGCCGGAAAAGATCGTCAACGTCGCGATCAACCCGGAAGCCGGCGTCACCGCCGCTGATCTGGCCAAGCTCACCTCGGCCCTGAAGCTCGAAGGCGAAGCCAAGGCCGATGCCGAAAAGCTCTTCCCGATCCTCTACAAGGCGTTTGTCGAGAAGGACATGAGCCTGCTCGAGATCAACCCGCTGATCGTCATGAAGAACGGCCGCATGCGCGTTCTCGACGCCAAGGTCTCGTTCGACGGCAACGCGCTGTTCCGCCACGACGACATCAAGGCGCTGCGCGACGAAACCGAAGAAGACGCCAAGGAAATCGAGGCCTCCAAGTGGGACCTCGCCTATGTGGCGCTCGACGGCAACATCGGCTGCATGGTCAACGGTGCAGGCCTTGCCATGGCGACGATGGACATCATCAAGCTCTACGGCAAGGAGCCGGCGAACTTCTGCGACGTCGGCGGCGGCGCGGGCAAGGAGAAGGTTGCGGCAGCCTTCAAGATCATCACGGCCGACCCGAAGGTCGAGGGCATCCTCGTCAACATCTTCGGCGGCATCATGAAGTGCGATGTCATCGCTGAAGGCGTCGTTGCGGCCGTCCAGGAAGTCGGTCTCAAGGTTCCGCTGGTCGTTCGTCTCGAAGGCACGAATGTCGAGCTTGGCAAGAAGATCCTGAACGAATCCGGCCTGGCGATCACCGCCGCCGACGATCTGGATGACGCTGCCAAGAAGATCGTTGCCGCGATCAACGGCTAACTGAAGGACCAGACCACATGTCGATTCTCGTCAACAAGAACACCAAGGTCCTCGTTCAGGGCCTGACCGGCAAGACCGGAACCTTCCACACCGAGCAGGCGCTTGCCTATTACGGCACGCAGATGGTCGGTGGCATCCACCCGAAGAAGGGCGGCGAAACCTGGACCGGCTCCAAGGGCGAAACCCTGCCGATCTTCGCTTCGGTTGCCGAAGGCCGTGAAAAGACCGGTGCGGACGCATCCGTGATCTACGTTCCGCCGGCTGGTGCCGCGGACGCGATCATCGAGGCGATCGATGCCGAAATCCCGTTCATCACCTGCATCACCGAAGGCATCCCGGTTGCCGACATGGTCCGCGTCAAGGCTCGCCTCGACCGCTCCAAGTCGCGCCTTCTCGGCCCGAACTGCCCCGGTATCCTGACCCCGGAAGAATGCAAGATCGGCATCATGCCGGGCTCGATCTTCCGCAAGGGTTCGGTCGGCATCGTCTCGCGCTCCGGCACGCTGACCTACGAAGCCGTGTTCCAGACGTCCAACGAAGGCCTCGGCCAGACGACGGCTGTCGGCATCGGCGGCGACCCGGTCAAGGGCACCGAGTTCATCGACGTCCTGGAAATGTTCCTGGCCGACGAAGCCACGACCTCGATCATCATGATCGGCGAAATCGGCGGCTCGGCTGAAGAAGAAGCGGCGCAGTTCCTGATCGACGAAGCCAAGAAGGGGCGCAAGAAGCCGATGGCCGGTTTCATCGCGGGCCGTACCGCGCCGAAGGGCCGCACCATGGGTCACGCCGGCGCCGTCGTTTCCGGCGGCAAGGGCGATGCGGAATCCAAGATCGCTGCGATGGAGCAGGCAGGCATCCGCGTGTCGCCTTCGCCGGCGCGCCTTGGCAAGACGCTGGTCGAAGTCCTCAAGGGCTGACCCTACATAAGCGCCGTCGGGGCTGGCGATATCAACCGGCCCCGACGACCGCAGTTATGACGCATGCCGGGCGCACGTAAGGCGCCTGATAATGATGAACGACCGGGAAAACCCGGCATCCCAACTTAAAGTCAGGAGGCGGACCAAAACGTCCGCGAGAACCCATGGCAAGGCAAGAGGCCAACGAGCAATTCCAGCTCACATCGTTTCTGGACGGCGCGAACGCCGCCTATATCGAGCAGCTCTATGCACGCTACGAAACGGACCCGTCATCCGTCTCGGCTGAATGGCAGGCCTTCTTCAAGGCGCTGGCCGACAAGCCCGAAGATGTGGTGAAGGCCGCCAAGGGCGCCTCCTGGAAGAAGCCCAACTGGCCGATCGTCGCCAACGGCGAACTCGTCTCCGCGCTCGACGGCGACTGGGGCACGGTCGAAAAGGTCATCGAAAAGAAGGTGAAGGCGAAGGCTGAAGAAGCCGCTGCCGTCACCGGCACGCCGGCAAGCGCTGCCGATATCCATCAGGCGACCCGCGATTCGGTGCGCGCCATCATGATGATCCGCGCCTACCGCGCCCGCGGCCACCTGCATGCCAAGCTCGACCCGCTTGGCCTTGCCGCTCCGGTCGACGACTACAACGAGCTTTCGCCTTCGAACTACGGGTTCGAGGAGAAGGACCTCGATCGGAAGATCTTCATCGACAACGTGCTCGGCCTCGAATACGCGAGCATTCGCGAGATGGTCGAAATCCTCGAGCGCACCTATTGCTCGACGATCGGCGTCGAATTCATGCACATGTCCAACCCGGAAGAGAAGGGCTGGATCCAGGAACGCATCGAGGGCCCGGACAAGGGCGTCGAGTTCACGCCCGAGGGCAAGAAGGCGATCCTGCAGAAGCTGATCGAGTCGGAAGGCTTCGAGCAGTTCATCGACGTCAAGTACAAGGGTACCAAGCGCTTCGGTCTCGACGGCGGTGAATCGCTGATCCCGGCGCTCGAGCAGATCATCAAGCGCGGCGGCCAGGAAGGCCTGAAGGAAATCGTTCTCGGCATGGCCCACCGCGGTCGCCTGAACGTCCTGTCCCAGGTCATGGCCAAGCCGCATCGCGCCATCTTCCACGAGTTCAAGGGCGGCTCCTACGCGCCTGACGACGTCGAAGGTTCCGGCGACGTGAAGTACCATCTCGGTGCTTCCTCCGACCGCGAATTCGACGGCAACAAGGTTCACCTGTCGCTGACGGCCAACCCGTCGCACCTCGAAATCGTCAACCCTGTGGTCATGGGCAAGGCCCGCGCCAAGCAGGACCAGATGGCGACCGTGTTCGAAGGCGACATCATCCCGCTGCGCGAACGCGCCAAGGTCATGCCGCTGCTGCTGCATGGCGACGCGGCCTTCGCCGGCCAGGGCGTCATTGCCGAAATCCTGGGTCTGTCGGGCCTGCGGGGTCACCGCGTTGCCGGCACGGTCCACTTCATCATCAACAACCAGATCGGCTTCACCACCAATCCGGCCTTCTCGCGTTCGTCGCCCTATCCTTCGGATGTGGCCAAGATGATCGAGGCGCCGATCTTCCACGTCAACGGCGACGATCCGGAAGCGGTCGTCTACGCGGCCAAGATCGCCACCGAATTCCGGATGAAGTTCCACAAGCCTGTCGTCATCGACATGTTCTGCTACCGCCGTTTCGGCCACAACGAAGGCGACGAGCCTGCGTTCACGCAGCCGAAGATGTACAAGGTCATCCGCGGCCACAAGACCGTCGTCCAGCTCTACTCCGACCGCCTGGTCGCCGAGGGCCTGATGAGCGAAGGCGAAGTGGAGAAGATGAAAGCCGATTGGCGCGCCCATCTCGAGCAGGAGTTCGAGGCTGGCCAGTCCTACAAGCCCAACAAGGCCGACTGGCTGGATGGCGTCTGGTCGGGCCTGCGCTCGGCTGACAACCAGGACGAACAGCGTCGCGGCAAGACCTCCGTGCCGATGAAGCAGTTGAAGGAAATCGGCCGCAAGATCGCCGAGATCCCGGCGGGCTTCAACGCGCACCGCACCATCCAGCGCTTCATGGAAAACCGCGCCAACATGGTGACAACCGGCGAGGGGATCGACTGGGCGATGGCGGAAGCGCTGGCGTTCGGCACGCTCTGCGTCGAAGGCACCAAGATCCGCCTGTCCGGCCAGGACTGCGAACGCGGCACCTTCTCGCAGCGCCACTCGGTTCTCTACGATCAGCAGACCGAAGATCGCTACATCCCGCTTGCGAACCTCGCACCGACCCAGGCCCGCTACGAAGTCATCAACTCGATGCTTTCGGAAGAGGCTGTGCTCGGCTTCGAATACGGCTACTCGCTGGCCCGCCCGAACGCGCTGACCCTCTGGGAAGCCCAGTTCGGCGACTTCGCCAACGGCGCGCAGGTCGTGTTCGACCAGTTCGTCTCGTCGGGCGAACGCAAGTGGCTGCGTATGTCCGGCCTCGTCTGCCTGCTGCCGCACGGTTATGAAGGTCAGGGTCCGGAGCACTCCTCGGCTCGCCTCGAGCGCTTCCTGCAGCTTTGCGCGGAAGACAACATGCAGGTCGCCAACGTCACGACGCCGGCGAACTACTTCCACATCCTGCGCCGCCAGGTGAAGCGCGACTTCCGCAAGCCGCTGATCCTGATGACGCCGAAGTCGCTGCTGCGCCACAAGCGCGCGGTTTCGAGCCTGTCGGAAATGGCCGGCGAAAGCTCGTTCCACCGCCTGCTGTGGGATGACGCCGAAGTCATCAAGGACGGCCCGATCAAGCTGCAGAAGGATTCCAAGATCCGTCGCGTCGTGCTGTGCTCCGGCAAGGTCTACTACGATCTGCTCGAAGAGCGCGAGAAGCGCGGCATCGACGACGTCTACCTGCTGCGCGTCGAACAGCTCTATCCGTTCCCGGCCAAGGCGCTGATCAACGAGCTCAGCCGCTTCCGCAATGCGGAAATGGTCTGGTGCCAGGAAGAGCCGAAGAACATGGGCGCCTGGTCGTTCATCGACCCGTACCTGGAATGGGTGCTTGCCCATATCGACGCCAAGTATCAGCGCGTGCGCTACACCGGCCGTCCGGCTGCCGCATCGCCGGCAACGGGCCTGATGTCGAAGCACATGGCGCAGCTGGCCGCCTTCCTCGAGGACGCGCTGGGGGGCTGATTGCCCCCTTGGCGCCGAGCCAATCGATAGAAACAGATATCTGATCAACGGAACAAAAATCATGGCAACAGAAATCCGCGTTCCCACCCTTGGCGAATCCGTCAGTGAAGCGACCGTCGGCACCTGGTTCAAGAAGGTCGGCGATGCCATCAAGGCAGACGAGCCGCTGCTGGAACTTGAAACCGACAAGGTGACGATCGAAGTTCCGGCACCGTCTGCCGGCGTTCTCTCCGAAATCGTTGCCCAGGCCGGCGAGACCGTCGGTCTCGGCGCGCTGCTCGGCCAGATCGCCGCTGGCGCTGGCGCTGCTGCAGCCGCTCCGGCTGCTGCCGAGAAGAAGGCCGAGCCGGCTGCTGCCGCTCCGGCTGCCCAGCCTGCCGCTGCTGCTGCGGCCCCGGTCGCATCGTCGATGCCGCCGGCACCGTCCGCCGGCAAGCTGCTTGCCGAAAACAACCTCTCGGCCGACCAGGTCGACGGTTCGGGCAAGCGCGGCCAGGTACTGAAGGGTGATGTGCTTGCTGCCGTCGCCAAGGGCATTTCGGCTCCGGCCGCTGCCGAGCCGGTCAAGGTTCAGGCCCGCGCGCCGTCGACCACCGAGGACGTCGTTCGTGAAGAGCGCGTCAAGATGACCCGCCTGCGCCAGACGATCGCCCGTCGCCTCAAGGACGCGCAGAACACCGCCGCCATGCTCACCACCTACAACGAAGTGGACATGAGCGCGGTCATGAGCCTGCGCAACCGCTACAAGGACATCTTCGAGAAGAAGCATGGCGTGAAGCTCGGCTTCATGGGCTTCTTCACCAAGGCCGTCACCCACGCGCTGAAGGAAATCCCGGCCGTCAACGCCGAGATCGACGGCACGGACGTCATCTACAAGAACTTCTGCCACATCGGCGTCGCCGTCGGTACGGACAAGGGTCTTGTCGTTCCGGTCGTTCGCGATGCCGACCAGATGTCGATCGCCGAGATCGAGAAGGACATCGGCCGGTTGGGCAAGCTTGCCCGCGACGGTCAGCTGTCGATGGCGGACATGCAGGGCGGCACCTTCACCATCTCCAACGGTGGCGTCTACGGCTCGCTGATGTCTTCGCCGATCCTGAATGCACCGCAGTCGGGTATCCTCGGTATGCACAAGATCCAGGACCGTCCGGTTGTCGTCGGCGGCCAGATCGTCATCCGTCCGATGATGTACCTGGCGCTGTCCTACGACCATCGCATGGTCGACGGCAAGGAAGCGGTTACCTTCCTCGTGCGCGTCAAGGACAGCCTCGAGGATCCGGAACGTCTGGTTCTCGATCTCTAAGACAATGACGGGGGCGCAATCGCAGCCCCCGTTTCCTTCTCCGGCCCGATCATCGCGGATCGCACCATGTCGCTGGAACTGACCTATCTGCTCTGGAGTGCCGTGCTGGCCGTCGTCTATGTGATGGCGCAGGCGGGCGCCTATCGGCTGCAGAACGGCATCATCGAAGCCGACACCAACCGGGATGTGGCGTCCGAGCCCAACGTGTTCACCGGAAGGGCTACGCGGGCGCTGCGCAATTTCCATGAGACCTATCCGGTCTTCATTGCGCTTGCCGTGCTGATCGAGCTTTCCGGCCGCAGCGACGGGCTGACGCAATGGGGCGCAATGATCTGGTTCTGGGCTAGGGTCGCCTACCTGCCGATCTATGTCGGCGGTCTTGGCCTGGTCCGCTCGGCCGTATGGACGGTGTCCGCTGCCGGACTGGTGATGATGCTGGCAGGCATCCTCGTCTAGAGCGCCTGCGGTTTTGCACGGACAACCGGAAATGCTCCTGTTTGTTTTTTAAGCGCTTACTGACGAAAGACCGCTTCGTACTCTTCCTGGAAATGCACTGAACGGAGACGCAAGGACATGGCATTCGGAACCGACGTACCGCCGATCCAGGCCCATATCTGCGTCAGGGACGGGCTGGCCGCCATTGCCTTCTACGAGAAAGCCTTCGGCGCGGTGAACACCTTCCAGCAGATGGCGGAAGACGGCAAACGGGTGATGCATGCCAATCTCGCGATGTTCCGCGGCGAAGTGATGCTGCATGACGAATTTCCCGAGTTCGGCGGCAGCGTTCTCTCGCCGCTGACGGTTGGCGGCACGGGCGTCGCGATCAGCATCAACCTGGCCGAATCCGGCGACGTCGATGCGGCCTATGCGCGGGCGGTCGCTGCCGGGGCATCGACAGTGCTGGAGCCGCAGGATACGTTCTGGCAGGCGCGCTATGCGCGTATCAGGGATCCCTTCGGCCACGTCTGGGCCTTCAACGCACCGGTAGCGCAACCATGAGCCAGTATCTCCTCGAACTCGCGTCGCTGATGGCGATCTTCTCCTTCGCCATCGTTTCGCCCGGCGCCGACCTGGCGATGGTCATGCGCCAGTCGATCGTCCATGGCCGCCGCCCGGCGATCATCACGTCGTTCGGCATCGGCACCTCGCTCATGTTTCACGTCACCTACACGATCCTTGGCCTCGGGCTGATCATTTCGCAGTCGATCTACCTGTTCAACATCGTCAAATGGTGCGGCGTCGCTTACCTGATCTATATCGGCATCAAGGCGCTCAGGGCCGGGCAGACGGATATTTCCGTCGATGCGGGCCCGTCGGGCGAGCCTGCGAAGAGCCAGTCGGCCGCCAAGGCCTTCGGTCTCGGCTTTGCCGCAAATGCGCTCAATCCGAAGCCGGTGTTCTTCTTCCTGTCGATCTTCTCGACGGTCGTTCACGCCCACACGCCGATGATGATCAAGTTCGGCTATGGCCTTGTCATGGCCACCTGCCTGATCGCGTGGTTCGTCGGCGTCAGCCTGTTCATGACGACGCCGCGCATGCGCGCCGCCTTCACCCGCGCCAGCAAGTGGATCGATCGCGCCAGCGGCTTCGTGTTCATTGCGCTTGGCCTGAAGCTTGCGACCGAGAAGGCGGCCTGATCATGGTTCTTGCCCGCGCCATTCTCCTTGCTGCACTCGGCGTGGTCGCTGCTACGCCGGCGCTCGGCGCGGAGTGCAGCCAGGCGCGCGCCATCTACGGCGACCGCGATGGCGGATACGAGCTGCGTTTCGAGCCGGTGGGATCGGAAAGTGCCGTTACCAGCAACCATTTCAAAATTGCGGTCTTGAAACCCGGTCTGTTGCTTGACGGCGTCGTCATGCCGGCGGGCGAGCCGGAACGCGCGACCGGCATCGTCATGCACAATTGCCCAGAAGGCGATGCCACCGGCGAGGAGCTCCGCGCCTGCACCGTCTGGCAGGGGACAGTCTATTCCGTCGACAAGGCTGGCGCGATCGCCGAGATCCCGGCTGAAACGGCGCCCGCCGCACACCAGATCCTGTTGCCTGATTTCGGCCCGGCCCTTCGCGCTTCAAGCGCCTGGGGCAAGGGCAAGGCCGAAACCGACAGCTGGGATGCCTTCACCCTCAAGGGGTGTGCGGCATGAGGCAAGCGCCCGTCCTACTCGTCACCGGCGGCAGCCGGGGCATCGGGGCCGAGATTTGCCTTGGCGCAGCCAAGGCCGGCTGGTCCGTCGTCGTCAACTACGCATCGAATGCCGCGGCCGCGGATGCGGTCGTCGCGGCGATCGTTGAGGGTGGCGGATCGGCGATCGCGCTCAGGGGCGATGTCGGGTCCGACGCGGACATCAAGGCAATGTTTGCCGCCATCGACAGGGCCTTCGGGCGGCTCGACGGGCTGGTCAACAATGCCGGTATCGTCGGCCCGACCCAGCGCGTCGACGAGATGTCGGTCGAGCGGCTGGAGCGGATGTTCCGCATCAACGTGACCGGCTCGATCCTGTGCGCGGGGCAAGCGGTTCGCCGCATGTCGACGCGCCACGGCGGCAAGGGCGGCGTCATCGTCAATATTTCGTCGGTCGCCGCGGAGCTCGGCTCGCCGGCGCAATATGTCGATTATGCGGCCTCAAAGGGAGCGATCGACACGTTCACCATCGGTCTTGCGCGCGAAGTCGCAACCGAGGGCGTGCGGGTCAACGCCGTTCGCCCGGGCATCATCGACACAGAAATCCACGCGTCCGGCGGGCTGCCGGACCGGGCACGCGATCTCGCGTCAACCATCCCCGTCCAGCGACCCGGCACGGCCGGGGAAGTGGCGGATGCGGTTCTCTACCTCCTGTCCGATAAGGCGACTTACGTGACGGGAGCCATTCTCAATGTCAGCGGCGGACGGTAACCGTCCCTGAAGGAAGGATAATATCATGGCTTATGATCTCATCGTTATCGGCAGCGGCCCCGGCGGCTATGTCTGCGCCATCAAGGCGGCACAGCTCGGCCTGAAGGTCGGCGTCGTCGAAAAGCGCGCCACCTATGGCGGCACCTGCCTCAACATCGGTTGCATCCCCTCCAAGGCGCTGCTGCACGCTTCCGAAATGTTCCACCAGGCCGGCCATGGCCTCGATGCGCTCGGCGTCGAAGTCGCTGCACCGAAGCTCAACCTGACAAAGATGATGGCGCACAAGGATGCGACCGTTAAGGCCAACGTCGAGGGTGTTTCCTTCCTGTTCAAGAAGAACAAGATCGAGGGCATCCAGGGCACCGGCAAGGTTCTCGGCCAGGGCAAGGTCTCCGTCACCAACGACAAGGGCGAAGTCCAGGTGCTCGAGACGAAGAACATCGTCATCGCCACCGGCTCCGACGTTGCCGGCATTCCGGGCGTTGCCGTCGATATTGATGAAAAGGTGATCATCTCGTCGACCGGCGGCATCGCGCTCGACAAGGTTCCGGCCAACATGATCGTCGTCGGTGGCGGCGTCATCGGCCTCGAGCTCGGCTCGGTCTGGGCCCGTCTCGGCGCCAAGGTGACCGTGGTCGAGTATCTCGATGCGATCCTCGGCGGCATGGACGGCGAAGTCTCCAAGCAGTTCCAGCGCATGCTGGCCAAGCAAGGCATGGACTTCAAGCTCGGCGCCAAGGTGACCGGCGTCGTCAAGGACGGCAAGGGTGCCAAGGTGACGTTCGAGCCGGTCAAGGGCGGTGACGCCGTCACGCTCGACGCCGACGTCGTGCTGATCGCCACCGGCCGCAAGCCCTACACCGAAGGCCTTGGCCTTGCCGAAGCCGGCGTGGTCATGGACCCGCGCGGCCGCGTCGAGATCGACAATCACTTCCAGACCAGCGTTGCCGGCATCTATGCCATCGGCGACGTGGTGCGCGGCCCGATGCTGGCGCACAAGGCCGAGGACGAAGGCGTTGCAGTTGCCGAAATCCTCGCCGGCCAGGCCGGCCACGTGAACTATGACGTCATCCCCGGCGTCGTCTACACCCAGCCGGAAGTGGCCTCCGTCGGCAAGACCGAGGAAGAGCTGAAGGCTGCAGGCGTGGCCTACAAGGTCGGCAAGTTCCCGTTCACGGCCAACGGCCGGGCGCGGGCGATGCAGGTGACCGACGGCTTCGTCAAGATCCTCGCCGACAAGGAAACCGACCGGGTTCTCGGCGGTCACATCGTCGGCTTCGGCGCCGGCGAGATGATCCACGAGATTGCCGTGCTGATGGAGTTCGGCGGCTCGTCGGAAGATCTCGGCCGCACCTGCCACGCGCACCCGACCATGTCGGAGGCGGTCAAGGAAGCGGCACTGTCGACATTCTTCAAGCCGATCCACATGTGACGATTTGGCAGGGGGCTGCGACAAGCGGCCCCCTGTCGCGCGCCTTCATTCGGCGCGATCATCGATCCCATGCGCTAGCGACGGATATCGTCGCTTCTGGCAATCGCGCAATTCCGGTCACTTTCCCGGAGTTGCTCTCGCTATGGCCAAGAGGGATCATGAAACCGAGACCCGCCCCCGTTCATCTGCCGAGCCCGCATCTGCCTAATACCGACTGGGCCGATCGCTTCGAACTTGCTCTCAATGGCAAGGGGCTGACGGCAATGGAGGCGGCCGAGCGCGCGCTTGGCAATTTACCGCCATGGGTGAGCGGCCTGATGGCGATGCGCAACCGGCTGGTATCGCTGGTCGGCCTGAAGACCGAGGCGCCCAAGCACGGAAACCAGGGCCTGATCGGGCCGTTCCCGGTCGTGTCGCGGACCGACGACGAGGTCGTCCTTGGCTTCGACGATGCGCATCTTGATTTCCGCATCATCGTCGACATCAGGGCAGGATCGGCCGTCAACCAGATCGTCGGAGTGACGACGCTGATCCGGCGTCATAACACGCTCGGGCGCATCTATCTGGCGGCGGTCATGCCGTTTCACAAGGTCATCGTGCCGACGCTGCTGACGGGCGCCGCGGGCGCCCGCGGCTGAGCGGCGTCAGCTTCGGCCCGGTGCCTTCAGACCCGAAAGCAACAGGTCGAGATTGGCAATGGCGCTCGCCAGCCGCGGGGCGGGATCGGCGGCCCCGGCGATCCACAGGGCGGCATCGACAAGCGCACCGTTGATCATGTGCGCCAGCGTCTCGGCGTCGCCCCTGCGGATCACGCCGGTTGCCATCATCGTTGATAGCCTTTCGGTCAGTGATGTGTGGCACGCCCGCCTGCTTGCCTGCAGATAGTCCGGTCCGAGGAACGTCGGCGCGTCCTTGAGAACGATCCTCTGAATGTCAGGCTCGAGTGCCGTTTCGAGATAGAGCCGGCATCGGCCGACGAAACCCGCCCAAAGGTCCGGCGTCGCGGATACGGCGTTGAGCCTTTCGTCCATCTCGGCATCCATGGCCGTGACCACCGCCCGCAGCAGACCCTTCTTGTCGCCGAAGTGATGGTAGAGCGCACCGCGGGTCAGGTCCGCGGCGGCGGTCAGGTCATCCATTGACGTGTCGGCATAGCCCAGTCGACCAAAGGCATCGCGCGCCGCTGTTACAAGCTTGCCTCGCGTCTCTTCGATCATTTCGCTGCGCGCACGCCGTGCCATCGGTGCCTCCAAGTTGACATACGTCTCGTATGTCAATTGACATGCAAGGCGTATGTCAGTATCTCTCACATACATCGCGTATGTCAATGCGGGCGCTACACGGCGCGTCGCTGGAGTTTTCATGACAAATCCTTACGGACAGATCTTCGCCGTCCCCGGCACGATTGGCTTCACGCTGGCGGGCCTGGTTTCGCGCCTGCCGCTGTCGATGATGGCGATCGGCATCATCACCATGCTGGCGCAGGCGCGCGGCTCCTATGGTCTTGCCGGTGGGGTCGCCGCAGCCTTCACGCTGGCCCTGGCGCTGGTGGCGCCGCAGGTCTCGCGGCTCGTCGATCGTTTCGGCCAGAGCCGCGTCCTGCCGATTGCTGCCGCGCTCAGCATCGCCGGCACTGCGGGTCTGCTGATTGCGACCCACTGGCGCGCGCCGGACTGGACTTTGTTCGTCTTCGCGCTCATTGCGGGCTCCGCGCCGAGCATGTCGGCCATGACCAGGGCGCGATGGAGTGAAATCTATCGCGGCCGTCCCGAGTTGAAGACGGCATTCTCCCTGGAATCGGTCTTCGATGAAGTCTGCTTCATCGTCGGCCCGCCCATTGCGGTGGGCCTCAGCGTCGGGTTGTTCCCAGAGGCAGGGCCGCTCGCCGCCGCCGTTTTTCTGGCCATTGGCGTGACCGCCTTCGTGCTGCAGAAGGGTACCGAGCCGCCGGTGCGGCCGCCCGAAACCATCATCACGGGCTCGGCGCTTCGCTACCCCGCTTTGCATGTCCTGATCCTGGCGCTTGCCGGCATGGGCGTGATCGTCGGCACGATCGATGTCGTCAGCGTCGCCTTTGCCCAGGCAGAGGGCCAGCCCGCGGCCGCGAGCGTCGTTCTTTCCCTTTATGCGCTCGGGTCCTGCATCGCCGGCCTGACGTTTGGTGCCGTCAGGATCGGTCTGCCACTGCCGAAACTGTTCCTGATCGGAGCGGCAATGACAGCTGCCAGCACCCTGCCGCTGTTGCTGGTCGACGGCATCACCAGCCTTGCCGCGATGATGTTTCTGTCGGGTGTGTTTTTCGCGCCGACGATGATCGTTGCGCTCAGCATGGGCGAGATCGTGGTGCCGCCGGCGAAGTTGACCGAGGGGTTGACCTGGCTGACGACGGGCTTGGGCATCGGGGCTGCAGCAGGTGCGGCTGCTGCCGGTGTCGTGGTCGCGCGCTTCGGTGTGCAAACCGGCTTTGCCATTGCCGTCGCAGCCGGCGTCCTTATCCTTGTCGCCGCGCTTTGCGGCTATCGTCGCCTGTCGAGGATCGTGGCCGCCCATACCCCGGAAGCCGAAACCGATCCGGATCGCTGCGCCGGCGCAAGCGCCTGAGCGCGGCAAATGTCCTTCGCCGTCGCCGATTGCCGGCGAGCGATCGTCAATCGACGCGGGTGAGGGAGAAGCCCTGGCGCTTCAGAAGCTCGACAAGGCCCTGGTCGCCGGCAAGATGCAGCGCGCCGACGGCCATGAAGGCGTTGCCGCCGGCAAGGATCGGCTCGGCCCGTGTCGCCATCGTCCTGTTGCGGTCGATGATGATGCGCTGCTCGAAGTCGGCATAGCCGGCGTCCTCGCTGGACACATCCTCGGACACGGCCTTCATCATCGGCATGATCATGCCAGTGTCGCCCGAAAGATAGAGGTCGGTTGTGGTGGCGAGCACGTCGTCGATGGTCTTGCCGAGCGCGAGCGTCTCGATAAGCGCGCGCAGGTGCATTTCGGTCGGCAGCGAATCCATCGCGGCCAGCTGCTCGACAAGGGTTTCCAGCCCTTTCAGCGTCTTGCCCTCACGCACGGCATCTTCGGCGAGCTTCTTGTCGAGGAAGGACGCGCCGGCGGCCTTGCGCGTCATCTCGCAGGCGGGCAGCGCCACGAAGCTGGCGATCATCCAGGGCTTCATCTTGGCCACCAGCGTCAGCGGGATGCCGCGCGCCTTCAAGCCCTGTTCGAGCCGGGCGCGATCGTCGGCGCCGAGGAAGTCGTTGATGGTCTTGTTGTCGGCAAACATCGTCAGGTCGGGCCGCATCAGGATGGCGGCGGCCGACTTCTGCTCGTCGATGATCTCATCGGATTCGACGATGACGGTCGACGCCTTGGCAAAAGCGTCCGAAGCGCCCTTGGGCATGGCAAGCACGCGCGGATCGGTTACATGCATGGTGCCGAGCAGCCAGGAGGGCGCAATGCCGTCCTTCTCGATCTTCCAGAAAATGCCACGGCCATTGGGGACGGCGTCCGCTTCCGCCTTCAGCCTCGCCAGCTTTTCCGGATCGGTCTTCTCGAAGCCGGCAATCAGGTTCTTGCCGCCGCAGATCATGTCGGTGGCTGCAGAGGCATCCGAGACCGACAGCACAGCGGCGATCAGGCTTGCCGCCAGAAGCAGATGGATGAGCGCGATCAGCCAGAGGGCCATATCGGCGGCCCTGGCCGCGAGCTGACGGACGGGCTTGGCGATCGAGTACATGATCACTTCCTAATTAAATGCGAGATCAACGGACCCTACGCCTCGTCGGTCACGGCTTCCTTAAAGGGTATGGTTAACGCGCTTGGCCGCCCAAAATCAGGCACGGACCAAATTCGGGCACGGGCGAGATTCAGGCCCGGGGATGCGCCCGGTCGTAGATCTCCAGAAGCCGCGTCGGGTCGACGCCGGTATAGACCTGGGTCGTGGACAGGCTGGCGTGGCCGAGCAGCTCCTGGATCGTCCTGAGATCACCGCCTCCGGCTAGCAGATGCGTGGCGAAGGAATGGCGCAGCGCATGCGGCGTGGCCGTGTCGGGAAGCCCAAGGGCGCCGCGCAGCTTCTGCATCTCGCGCTGGATGATCGCCGGTTGAAGTTTTGCTCCACGGGTGCCGCGGAACATCGGCTGGTCGGCGCCGGCATGATAGGGGCAAAGCCTGAGATAGGTCGCGACCGCGTCGCGTGCGACGGCCATCAGTGGCACGATGCGGGTCTTGCCGCCCTTGCCGTTGATGCGCAGCGACGTTGGCGTTCCGGCAAAGTCGCCCGGGGTCAGGTCCAGCGCTTCTGATATGCGCAGGCCGCAGCCGTAGAGCAGCGTCAGCACGGCGGCGTTGCGTGCTGCCACCCAGGGCTCCTCGGCTAGCTGCGCATCCGTCGTGACGACGTTGAGGGCCTCGCGGTCGGTCAGTGGCTTGGGCAGTGATTTCGGCTGCTTTGGCGAGCGCACGGCCGCCGCTCCGGCGGCATTGGCAAGGCCGCTGCGCTCAAGATAGCGCAGGAACGAGCGCAGGCCTGCCAGGCCGCGGCCGAGCGTGCGGGCGCCGGCACCGCCCTTGCGGCGCTGGGCAAGGAAGCCGCGAAGGTCGGCTGGGCGCAATGTGCTGATGTCCGAAAGGCGGGGCGGGCCGGCGAGATGGCCGGTGAGGAACGTCAAGAACTGGCGCGTGTCGCGCTCATAGGCCTCGACGGTATTGTCGGACAGGCGGCGCTCCTGCAGGAGCCCTTGCAGCCAGCGCTGGCGCTCTGCAAGTAGGTCCGGATGGCCGATGACGAGCAGCTCGTTCATTGTCGTTTTCCACGATAACAGGTCATCGACAATGCGCTTGCGCCTCTTAGGTTTTTGCTAACGTACCCTTGGAATCTGTCATCCCTAGATCATATTGAATTGCCATGTTCAGCCGGAAAGAATCGGATGAAGCCATGGCGGGACGGGCGACGGTGAACGGGATCGCGCATTTTGCTGAAGTGATCGCCCTGGTCTCGCAAGGGCAGCCCGGGCACATCGTCGATACGCTCATTGCCGAGCGTGGCCAGCGGATCGTCAAGAGCCCGATGTGGCCCGCCATCCGGCCCTTTCTCTACACGCTTCTGAATTATCGAAAGGCGCTGGAATTTGCCGATGCGGTGGCCAACGTCCCGGGTTTTCAGGCTTTTCAGCACCTGAGTTCCCTTCTGTCGCTCGACGTGCGCGTCGACCGGGCCGAGCGCATCCCGGATAAGGGCGGCTTCCTGCTGGTGAGCAACCACCCGACCGGGATCGCCGACGGCATCGCCGTTTTCGATCTTCTGAAGCACCGGCGGCCCGACATGATGTTCTTTGCCAACCGCGACGCGATCCGCGTCAATCCGCGTTTCGTCGAGATGGTCATTCCGGTCGAATGGCGCGAGGAGCACAAGAGCAAGCTGAAAGCCCGCGAAACGCTGCAGGTCACCAATCGGGCGATCGGCGAAGGCAAGGCGACAGTGCTGTTTCCCTCCGGCCGCATCGCCTACTGGGCCGACGGACGTCTCAACGAGCGGCCGTGGAAGACGTCGGCGGTGGGGTTTGCACGCAAATACGGCCTGCCGATCCTGCCGGTGCATATCAGCGCGCGCAACTCCGGGCTGTTCTACTGGTTTGCCAAGTGGTCGACCGAGCTGCGCGACATGACGGTGTTTCACGAGCTGCTCAACAAGAAGGGCGACCTCTTCGATTTCCGCATCGGCAACCTGATCGCGCCGGAGGCGCTCGATGGCGACGCCGCAGAGGTGACGAAGGCTTTGGAGCGCCACACAGTGTTCGACCTTGCACGCGACGCCGATGCGGCGTTTCGGCCCGTGGCGCGCGTCACCGCTACCGCCTGATCCCTTCATGTTGCCAGGGGAATCGGCTAAGCCAGTGCCATGCTGCTTCGCTCGATGTTTGCCGAGAATTACCGTTCGCTGAAGTCGATCAGGATGGACCTGACCGGGGTCAACCTGTTCATCGGCGAGAACGGGGTCGGCAAGTCCAATCTCTACCGGGCGCTGCAACTGGTGCAGGCGGCCGTGCGCGGCAGCCTTGCCTATGAGATCGCCCGGGAGGGCGGCATGTCCTCTGCGCTCTGGAGCGGCCGCAGGCGGGCCGACAAGCCGGCGCGCATCCGGCTCGAGACCGAGCTGATGGACGAGGAGCGGGCCATCACCTTCCGCTACCGGATCGAGGCCGGGCTGCGCCCGCCGGTCGCCGCAGCGGGCTTTGCCTTCGAGCCGCAGGTCAAAGAGGAGGAACTGAGCGTCGAAACCGGACGGCGGCCGGTGACGATGATGAAGCGCTCCGGCCCCGGCATCTTCGTGCGTGGCGAGCGTGGACGGATGGAGGACTATCCCGAGCAGGCGCTGCAATCGGAAACGGCGATCGCGCTATTGGGTGATGCCGGGCACTATCCGGAGATCGGCACCTTCCGCCGCGCCGTCGACCAGTGGCGGTTCTTCCACGGCTTCCGCACCGATCGCGATTCACCCTTGCGGCTGCCGTGCCTGGCCGTCACCGCCCCGATGCTCGACGAGGACGGAACCAATATGGCTGCGGTGTTTGCGACACTCAGGCACACGCGGCAGGATACGGTCGATCTCGACCGTGCCATTGCCGATGCCTTTGGCGGGGCGCATCTCGACGTCCCCGATCCAGGCCAGTTCGCCGAGTTTTCGCTGGTCTTTCCCGATTTCCCGCAGCGGCCGTTTTCGACGCGCGAACTGTCCGACGGGCAGATGCGGTTCCTGGCGCTCGCGGCCGCGCTGTTGTCTTATCGCCGCCCGCCCTTCATCGCCCTCAACGAGCCGGAAACCAGTCTGCACCCGGATATGCTGCCGGCGCTCGCCGACATGATTGCCAGTGCCGCGCGCGACAGCCAAATCTGGATCGTTACCCATTCGGAGCGGCTGGCAGAGGCGATCCGCGAGCGCTGCGGCGTTCGCGCCCGCCGGGTCATCCGCAAGGACAGCGCCACCTGGATCGACGGCATGCGGCTGACCGGCCTGATGGACGACGACGATCCATAAAAAAGGGCCCCGCATCGCTGCGGAGCCCTCGAATGTCTATCGCCGAAAAATCAGGCGATCTTCTGGCCGGTCTTCGCCCAGTCGGCGAGGAAGGTTTCGAGGCCCTTGTCGGTCAGCGGGTGCTTGACCAGTGCCTTCAGCGTCGCCGGCGGCGCGGTGACGACGTCAGCGCCGATGAGCGCAGCTTCCTTGACGTGGTTCACGGTGCGGATCGAGGCCGCGAGGATTTCGGTCTCGTAGCCGTAGTTGTCGAAGATGTGGCGGATTTCGCGGATCAGGTCCATGCCGTCGAACGCGATGTCGTCGAGGCGGCCGACGAAGGGCGAAACGAAGGTCGCGCCGGCCTTGGCGGCGAGCAGCGCCTGGTTGGCCGAGAAGCACAGCGTCACGTTGGTCTGGTGACCGTCCGAGGTCAGCGCCTTGCAGGCCTTGAGGCCGTCGAGCGTCAGAGGCAGCTTGATGCAGATGTTGTCGGCGATCTTCGACAGAACGGCCGCTTCCTTCATCATTTCGGCATATTCGGTCGCGGTCACTTCGGCCGAAACCGGGCCTTCGACGATGCCGCAGATTTCCTTGGTGACTTCGGTGATGTCACGGCCCGACTTGAGAATCAGCGAAGGGTTGGTGGTGACGCCGTCGAGGAGGCCGAGATCGTTCAGCTCGCGGATTTCCTTGACGTCGGCGGTATCAACGAAAAATTTCATGGAGGTCACTCCCTTGGGGCACGATTGCCGTTCGGGCGCATATCTACCGGGAGGAATTCCTGTGGCAGAGATCGCGCGCGTTGAAACTCTGGTGGAACCGTGAGAAACCCTGCGCCGGCAAGGCTGCGGTTCGCAGCGCAGTTTTCTTTAACCGAAAGACGTGGCAAGGTCACGGCAAAATGACTCGCGATTCAACCGATTTATTCGGGCCAGTTTCCGCCCGTCGCGTCGTGCCAGTTCTGGTGCCGATGCCGGCGTCAAAGGCCTATTCCTACGCGGTGCCGGACGGCATGGCGGTCGAGCCCGGCTCGATCGTGCAGGTGCCGCTCGGCCCCCGTCTGGTCGCGGGTGTCGTCTGGGATGGCGACGACGATGGCGGCGTCGATCCGAAAAAGCTGAAGGCTATCGAAAAGGTGTTCGACTGCCCGCCGCTGACCCCCGACATGCGCACGTTTCTCGACTGGGTGGCGACCTACACGGTCACGCCGCCGGGGCTGGTGGCGCGCATGGCATTGCGCGCACCTGCCGCCTTCGATCCGGAGCCGATGGTGGAGGCCCTGCGGCTGACCGACATGCGCCCGGAGCGCATGACGACGGCGCGCGAACGCGTTATCGCGGCTGCCAATGACGGCTTCTCGTGGACGCGCTCGGGGCTTGCGCATGCGGCCGGCACGTCTTCGAGCGTCATTGACGGGCTGACCCAGCAAGGTGTGTTCGAGACCGTGTTCATGGCACCGCCGCCGGTGGTGGCGGCTCCCGATCCCGACTACGCCGCCCCCCGGCTCGAAGGTCCGCAGAAGGATGCGGCCGCCGATCTGCTGGCCGCCGTCGAACAGGGAGGCTTTTCGGTATCGCTGATCGACGGCATTACCGGCTCGGGCAAGACCGAGGTTTATTTCGAGGCGATCGCCGCAACGCTCCGGGCGGGCAAACAGGTGCTGATCCTGCTGCCGGAAATTGCCCTGACGGCAAGCTTCCTCGAACGCTTCCAGGATCGCTTCGGCTCCAAGCCGGCAGAGTGGCATTCGGATCTGGCGCCGAGAACCCGCGAAAAGGTCTGGCGACAGGTGACGACGGGCACGGTGCGCGTGGTCGCCGGTGCGCGCTCGGCGCTTTTTCTCCCTTTCGAGGAACTCGGCCTCATCATCGTCGACGAAGAGCATGACCCTGCCTACAAGCAGGAGGACCGGGTGTTCTACAACGCCCGCGACATGGCCGTGGTGCGCGGGCGCATCACCGGCTTTCCCGTCGTTCTGGTTTCGGCGACGCCGTCGGTGGAAAGCCGGGTCAACGGCGAGGTCGGCCGCTACAAGCCGATCCATCTGCCCACACGTTTTGGCGACGCGGCGCTGCCGCGCCTCGGCGTCGTCGATATGCGCCAGCATCCCCCGGCGCGCGGCGGCTTCCTGTCGCCCGTGCTGATCAACCAGATCGGCAAGGCGGTCGAACGTGGCGAACAGGCGCTGTTGTTTCTCAATCGGCGCGGCTACGCGCCGCTGACGCTCTGCCGCGTCTGCGGCCATCGTTTCCAGTGCCCGGATTGTTCAAGCTGGCTGGTCGAGCATCGGTTTCGCGGCCAGATCCAGTGCCACCATTGCGGCTATGCGGAAAAGACGCCGGAAGCGTGCCCGGAATGCGGCACCTTCGATCACCTCGTTGCCTGCGGTCCCGGCGTCGAGCGTATCGCCGAAGAAGTGGAGCGCCATTTTCCAGACGCGCGCACCATCGTGCTCTCGTCCGACCTGATGGGCGTCAAGCGACTGCGGCTGGAGCTGGAGGCGATTGCCCGCGGGGAGGCCGACATCGTCATCGGCACGCAGCTCGTCGCCAAGGGCCACAATTTCCCGCTGATGACGCTGGTCGGCATCATCGATGCCGATCTCGGTCTTGCCAATGGCGATCCGCGTGCGGCCGAGCGGACCTTCCAGCTGTTGTCGCAGGTGACCGGACGCGCCGGCCGAACGGGTCTGAAGAGCCTTGGGCTTTTGCAGACCTACCAGCCGCAGCACCCGGTGATGCAGGCGATCGTTTCCGGTGACGCCGACGCCTTCTACGACCGCGAGATCGCCGAGCGCGAGAAGGCGCTGCTGCCGCCATTCGGCCGGCTGGCGTCGCTGATCGTGTCTGCCGATACCCGCCAGGATGCCGAGACCCATGCACGCGGGCTTCGAAGCGCTGCACCGCGCACCGACGGTATCTCTATTCTCGGGCCAGCCGAGGCGCCGCTGGCGCTGATCCGCGGCCGCCACCGCTTCCGTCTGCTGGTTCACGGCCGCCGCAACAGCGACATGCAGGCTTTCGTCAAGGCGATGATTGCCGCAGGGCCGAAGGAGCGCGGATCGATCAGCGTCCAGCTCGACATCGACCCACAGAGTTTCCTTTAATCGCGGTGGTTAACGAAGCGTGGACGATTCACAACCGCCGCGACTTGCGCTAGAGGTCTGAGATGCGTCGCTTAGGGCATGGCCCGGATGGCGACACAATCGAGATCGACGCTCATCTGCGGGAACGGGCATGGAGTTCTACATTCCGACGGAAACCGGCGAGTTCCTCGCCTTCTGTGCGGCAGCGGCAGCGGCGCTGATCGGCGTCGTCATGCTGTTTGCGCCGCGGCTCACGTTTCGCGCTGCCGGCATCGGCATTGCCGAGGGCCGTCGCGGTGGCCTGGCCGAGGCACGCTCGACCATGGGCGGCATGCATGCCGGCCTCGGCCTTGCCGCCATTCTCCTGGCGCAGCCGATGGTCTATCTTGCCGTGGGTGCGGCTTTTGCACTCGCCGCCTTCGGTCGTATCCTGTCGATGATGAGCGACAACGGTGCCACGCTCTACAACTGGGTGGCGCTCGTGGTGCAGGCGACGCTTGCCATTCTTCCGCTTGCCTATGTCTTCGGAATGATCTGATCGCCGTTAGCGCGTTTTCGCGATTCACATCCTCAGAAACCAATTTACGGCAAAATTCGGCCAAACCGGGTCGACTTATGCCGCATTCCTGCCGTTCGCGTGTTGCGAGTCCAAACTTCCTATGCTAGACGAACCGCGAATTGCGGGGGAAGTGGGTCGCCAGGCCTCGATAGCCCGCAAATTATTGCAGCAAATTCAGGACGTTAAGTTGACGGCTCGCCGCCACAACCGTTCTTGGATGAAATTGAGAGAAGCTTGTGCCCGTGGCAGACACATCCCAGCTTATTTCCGGTGTTGCAGAAAGGTATGCGTCCTCGCTTTTTGACCTCGCTCTCGAAGCGGGTTCCGTCGAGGCGGCCGGTGCGGATCTTACCCGCGTCCAGGCCCTGATCGATGGCAGCGAAGACCTGAAGCGGCTGATCGTAAGCCCCGTCTTTTCTGCCGACGACCAGTTCAAGGCCATTTCGGCGATCGTCGCCAAGGCCGGCATCTCTGGCATCGTCGGTAACTTCCTCAAGGTTGTTGCGCGCAATCGCCGCCTCTTCGCGCTGCCGGGCATGATCAAGGCGTTTCGCCTGATCGCCGCGCGCCACCGGGGTGAAATTTCTGCCGACGTTACGTCGGCCCATGCGCTCACCGCAGCGCAGGAAACTGAATTGAAGGCGGCGCTCAAGAGCGTCACCGGCAAAGACGTGACGGTCAACGTCACCGTCGACCCGTCTATTCTTGGAGGTCTGATCGTCAAGGTCGGGTCCCGCCAGATTGACACTTCCCTTCGCACCAAACTCTCTACCCTTAAGCTTGCACTGAAAGAGGTCGGCTGATGGATATCCGCGCCGCGGAAATTTCCGCAATTCTTAAAGATCAGATCAAAAATTTCGGCCAGGAAGCAGAAGTCTCCGAAGTCGGTCAGGTGCTTTCCGTCGGTGACGGTATCGCCCGCGTCTACGGCCTCGACAATGTTCAGGCAGGCGAAATGGTCGAATTCCCGGGTGGAATTCGCGGCATGGCGCTGAACCTCGAAGCCGACAATGTCGGCGTCGTTATTTTCGGTTCGGACCGTGACATCAAGGAAGGCGACACCGTTAAGCGGACCGGCGCCATCGTGGACGTTCCGGTTGGTCCGGAACTGCTCGGCCGCGTCGTCGACGCGCTCGGCAACCCGATCGACGGCAAGGGCCCGATCAACGCCAAGCAGCGCTCGCGCGTTGACGTCAAGGCTCCTGGTATCATTCCGCGCAAGTCGGTGCATGAGCCGATGTCGACCGGCCTCAAGGCCATCGATGCCCTCATCCCGGTTGGCCGTGGCCAGCGCGAGCTCGTCATCGGCGACCGCCAGACCGGCAAGACCGCGATCATCCTCGACACGATCCTCAACCAGAAGGCCATTCACGACAATGGTCCGGAAGGTGACAAGCTGTATTGCGTCTACGTCGCAATCGGCCAGAAGCGTTCGACGGTTGCCCAGTTCGTGAAGGTTCTGGAAGAGCGTGGCGCCCTGCAGTACTCGATCATCGTTGCAGCGACCGCATCCGACCCGGCTCCGATGCAGTACCTCGCACCGTTCGCCGGTTGCGCGATGGGCGAATACTTCCGTGACAACGGCAAGCACGCTCTCATCGGCTACGACGACCTGTCGAAGCAGGCTGTTTCCTACCGTCAGATGTCGCTCCTGCTGCGCCGCCCGCCGGGCCGCGAAGCTTACCCTGGCGACGTTTTCTACCTGCACTCCCGTCTGCTCGAGCGCGCTGCAAAGCTCTCGGACGACAATGGTGCCGGCTCGCTGACGGCTCTGCCGGTCATCGAAACCCAGGGCAACGACGTTTCCGCGTTCATCCCGACCAACGTGATCTCGATCACCGACGGCCAGATCTTCCTTGAAACCGACCTGTTCTACCAGGGCATCCGTCCGGCCGTTAACGTCGGTCTGTCGGTTTCGCGCGTCGGCTCGGCCGCGCAGATCAAGGCGATGAAGCAGGTTGCAGGCTCGATCAAGGGTGAACTGGCTCAGTACCGCGAAATGGCGGCCTTTGCGCAGTTCGGCTCCGACCTCGACGCCGCTACCCAGCGTCTGCTGAACCGTGGTGCACGCCTGACCGAACTCCTGAAGCAGCCGCAGTTCTCGCCGCTGAAGACGGAAGAGCAGGTCGCCGTCATCTTCGCAGGTGTCAACGGCTACCTCGACAAGCTGCCGGTCAACCAGGTTGGCAAGTTCGAGCAGGGCCTGCTTTCGTACATGCGTTCGGAAGGCAAGGACATCCTGGAAACCATCCGCAAGGACAAGGCGATCTCCGACGACGTCAAGGGCAAGCTGAAGGCTGCAATCGACAGCTTCGCCAAGTCTTTCGCCTGAGCGGATTTCATTTAGGACGGATAACGGATGCCTTCACTTAAGGATCTGAAGAACCGGATCGCCTCCGTCAAGGCGACGCAGAAGATCACCAAGGCGATGAAAATGGTCGCCGCGGCGAAGCTTCGGCGTGCGCAGGAGGCGGCCGAGGCCGCCCGGCCTTATTCGCAGCGCATGGCTGCCGTTCTCGCCAACATCGCCCAGGCGGTTGGCGCGGACGACGGTGCGCCTGCCTTGATGACGGGCACCGGCAAGGACGACACCCATCTTCTGGTCGTCTGCACGGCTGAACGCGGCCTTTGCGGCGGCTTCAACTCGCAGATCGCCCGCCACGCTCGCGATCACGTTCGCAAGCTGATTGCCGCTGGCAAGACGGTGAAGATCATCTGCGTCGGCAAGAAGGGCTTCGATATTCTGCGTCGCGAATACGCGTCGCTGATCATCGATCGTGTCGACCTGCGTGAGGTCAAGAAGATCGGCTTCCAGAACGCCGACCAGATTGGCCACAAGGTCATCGCGCTCTTCGAAAAGGGCGAGTTCGATGTCTGCACGCTGTTCTATTCTGAGTTCAAGTCCGTTATCGCCCAGATTCCGACGGCACAGCAACTGATCCCCGCTTCGGCCGGCCCGGTCGCAGCGGAAGCATCTGATGCTTCGGCCGTCTACGAATATGAGCCGGACGCGGGCGCGATCCTGAGCGATCTTATTCCGCGCAACATTTCGGTGCAGATCTTCCGGGCGCTGCTCGAGAACGTCGCAGGCGAAATGGGTGCGAAGATGAGCGCGATGGACAATGCGACGCGCAATGCTGGTGACATGATCAACAAACTGACGCTGAACTACAACCGTCAGCGCCAGGCTCAGATCACCAAGGAACTCATTGAAATCATCTCGGGCGCGGAAGCGCTCTAAGGTTACGAGAAGAGGGTAAGGATTATGGCTAAGGCAGCTACCCCGAAAGAAACCGCAGCGGCGAAGAAGCCGGCTGCACCGAGGAAGGCAGCTTCCGCCAAGACCGCCGTTGCGGCAGCCGGCGCTGTCGGTCGCGTAACGCAGGTCATCGGCGCCGTCGTCGACGTTGCGTTCGACGAAGGCCAGCTTCCGCAGATCCTGAACGCACTGGAAACCGACAACAACGGTAACCGCCTCGTTCTCGAAGTCGCGCAGCACCTCGGCGAAAACGCCGTCCGCACGATCGCCATGGACTCGACCGAAGGTCTCGTCCGCGGTCAGCCGGTCACCGACACCGGTGCACCGATCACGGTTCCGGTTGGCGATGAAACGCTCGGCCGCATCATGAACGTCATCGGCGAGCCGGTTGACGAAGCTGGTCCGCTGGTCACGTCGGGCAAGCGCGCCATCCACCAGGACGCGCCGTCCTACGTCGAGCAGTCGACGGAAGCGCAGATCCTCGTCACCGGCATCAAGGTCGTCGACCTGCTCGCACCTTACGCAAAGGGCGGCAAGATCGGCCTGTTCGGCGGCGCCGGCGTCGGCAAGACCGTTCTCATCATGGAACTGATCAACAACGTCGCCAAGGCGCACGGTGGTTACTCGGTGTTCGCAGGCGTGGGTGAACGTACCCGCGAAGGCAACGACCTCTACCACGAAATGATCGAGTCCGGCGTTAACAAGCACGGCGGCGGCGAAGGCTCCAAGGCTGCGCTCGTTTACGGCCAGATGAACGAACCGCCGGGCGCCCGCGCTCGCGTCGCTCTGACGGGTCTGACGATCGCTGAAGACTTCCGCGACAAGGGCCAGGACGTTCTGTTCTTCGTCGACAACATCTTCCGCTTCACCCAGGCAGGCTCCGAAGTGTCGGCTCTGCTCGGCCGTATTCCTTCGGCCGTGGGTTACCAGCCGACGCTGGCGACCGACATGGGTCAGATGCAGGAACGCATCACCACGACGACCAAGGGTTCGATCACCTCGGTTCAGGCCATTTACGTTCCGGCCGACGACTTGACCGACCCGGCGCCGGCAACCTCGTTCGCCCACTTGGACGCAACGACGGTTCTGTCGCGTTCGATCGCTGAAAAGGGCATCTACCCGGCTGTTGACCCGCTCGACTCCACGTCGCGTATGCTCGACCCGATGATCGTCGGCGAAGAGCACTACGAGATCTCGCGTAAGGTCCAGACGACCCTGCAGCGTTACAAGGCTCTCCAGGACATCATCGCCATCCTCGGCATGGACGAACTGTCGGAAGAGGACAAGCTGGCGGTTGCCCGCGCTCGTAAGATCGAACGCTTCCTGTCGCAGCCGTTCTTCGTGGCCGAAGTCTTCACCGGTTCGCCGGGCAAGCTGGTCGCGCTCGAAGACACGATCAAGGGCTTCAAGGGCCTGGTCAACGGCGACTACGACCACCTTCCGGAAGCCGCCTTCTACATGGTTGGCTCGATCGAAGAAGCGGTCGAAAAGGCCAAGAAGCTGGCTGCCGAAGCCGCTTGATAGCAATGTTAAGCCTCGGCGCAGCCATGTGCCGAGGCTTTCATCCTGCGTTCCGTTGATCGCGGAGCAGGGAAGACATGCACAGCCTGCCACCTCAGGTGGCGCGCCCACGAGAAGTGAATGGTCATGGCCGACAGTTTCAATTTTGAGCTTGTTTCCCCCGAGCGCCTGCTCCTTTCTGCCAAGGTGACGGAAGTCGTCATCCCGGCGACCGAGGGCGAGATGACCGTGATGGCCAATCATGCCCCGACTATGACGACGATCAAGCCTGGCATCGTTACCGTGAAGACGGCTGATGGCAAGACCGAGCGTTTCGTCGTGTTCGGCGGCTTTGCCGATATCCTGCCGACCGGTTGCACCCTGCTTGCCGAATCCGCCGTGCACGTCGACGAACTCGACCGCACCGCGCTGGAAAAGCGCATCGAGGGTGCCCGTGCAGAGCTGGAAGGCGCCGGCGACGAGAAGAAGACGCGCGTCGAACAGTTCATCGCCGAACTGACGAAGCTCGGCGAAATCGTGATCCCGGCCTGAAAGGGACATCCCGACGGGACAAACCAATGAGAAAGCCCCGCCTTCGAGCGGGGTTTTTTGTTGCCCTGCGAAGGCGCACCGAAGCGGTTCCAGCGGAACGCTGGCGCGAACCAGATGCGGGCGTTGGGGCGTTGATCCCCTATCCGAAAAGGGGGCACGCCTCGCCTTTGGTGCAGTTTGTCCGCACCGCCGCCTTCAGGCATTCTTTAGCATCGGTCCTGTAAGGATGGATTGTCTTTTGATGCGCACAGAGGCTTGGCATGACGTCTAAGATCGTCCCCGTAATCATGGCGGGTGGAAAGGGTACGCGCCTGTGGCCGCTGTCGCGCTCTGGTGCTCCGAAACAGTTCCTGCAGATCCTGTCCGACCGCTCGCTGTTCCAGCAGACCCTGGAACGGGTGAGCGACGCCGGACTCTATGAGCCGGCGATCATCGTCACCAACAGCGATTTCCGTTTCATCGTCGCCGAACAGGCGCGCGCCGTCGGTGCGCCGCTGAGCGATATCCTGCTCGAGCCCGTTGCCCGAAACACGGCACCCGCATTGGCGGCCGCAGCCTTCGTCGTCCTGGCCAGGTTCGGCGACGCGGCGATCATGCAGGTGCTCGCCTCCGACCACGAGATCGATGCGGGCGCGGTCTATGTGGATTGCATGCTGAAAGCCCAGCAGGCGGCCGCGTCCGGCGAGCTGGTCACGTTCGGGATTACGCCGACGGAGCCTGCCACCGGTTATGGCTACATCGAGATTGGGGACGCATTGTCGGCTGGCGCCAACAGGGTCGCCCGGTTCGTTGAAAAACCGGACCACGCCAAGGCGCAGGCCATGCTCGCCACCGGCCGTTATCTCTGGAACTCAGGCCTGTTCATGTTGCCCGTCAAGGCGTTCCTCGAGGAGATGCAACTTTACGCCCCCGAGGTCTATGCGGCGACCAAGGCGGCCGTCGAGGGCCAGAGCAAGGATCTCGATTTCAGCCGGCTGGAGGCGAAGGCGTTTGCGGCCGCACCCGATATCTCGGTCGATTACGCGGTGTTTGAAAAGACCGCCCGTGCCGCCGTCGTTCCCTCCTCTTTCGCGTGGTCCGATCTCGGCAGCTGGGATGCGGTGTGGAAGAGCGGCCGCAAGGATGGAGACGGCAATGTGGTGACCGAGAAGGCATCGGTCGCAAACACCCGCAACTCGCTGGTGCTGTCGCGCGACATCCACCTCGCCGTGCAAGGCCTGGAAGACATCGCCGTGATCGCCAGCGAAGATGCCGTCTATGTCGGTCGCCTCGACGAAAGCCAGAGCGTCGGCAACATCGTCAAGGTGCTCGCACGCTCGCAGGCGACGTCGCGGCTCACTCAGGAACACCCGACGTCCTATCGCCCCTGGGGGGCGGTGTCGTCGGTCTCCAGGGGCGAGCGCTACGAGGTGAAGCGGCTGAAGGTCAGTCCCGGCAAGAAGATCTCGCTGCAGAAGCATCACCACCGCGCGGAACACTGGATTGTCGTGCGCGGCACGGCCGAGATCACCATGGCCGGCGAAACCCGGCTGCTGCACGAGAACGAGTCCGTCTATATCCCGCAGGGAACCGTTCATCGCCTGCATAATCCCGGCAAGATCCCGCTGGAGCTGATCGAGGTTCAGACAGGATCCTATCTCGGCGAGGACGACATCATCCGGATCGAGGACGAGTTCGGCCGGACATAGGGGGCCAAGGCATGGCGCCCGTGACGTTCGCCCGGACATAAAAAATGCCCGGGCAAAACCCGGGCATTATAGTCAGCGACGTCGGGCCGGCCGGTATCAGCCAGCGACGCGCTCTGCCTCGCCCTTCTGGGCGTAGTAGTGGCCGAAGCGGTTTGCGAGGAAGGTATCGAGGGCGATGTCTTCCTGGCGAACGAAGCCCTTGGATGCGATCTTGCCGTTGGCCAGCAGATCGAGCACGGCGCAGATGCTGCCGGCGGTGGTGATCTGGATGCCGCTCTGCATGCGACCGGCAACGACGCCGCTATAGACCTTGTTGGCGTAAGTTTCCTGGATCAGGCGACCTTCGCGGAAGCCCGAAACCGTGACGAAGATGACGACCACGTCCTGGGTGGTGGTCGGCAGCGCGTTTTCGAAGATGTCCTTCAGGACTTCGCGACGGTGACGCAGGCCGAGGTCGTTGAGGAGCGCCTTCATGATCGCGGCGTGGCCGGGGTAGCGGATCGTCTTGTAGTTCAGCGTGCGGACCTTGCCCTTCAGCGACTCGCAGAGCGTGCCGAGGCCGCCCGAGGTGTTGAAGGCTTCGTAGGTGACGCCGTCGAGCGAGAATTCTTCGCGCTCTTCCATCGCCGGCACTTCGATCAGGCTGCCCTCGACGATCGCTTCGCAGGGCTCGATGTATTCGTTGATGACGCCGTCGGTGCTCCAGGTCAGGTTATAGTTGAGAGCGTTGGACGGGTACTGCGGCAGCGCGCCGACGCGCATGCGCACGCTTTCGAGCGTCTCGAAGCGGCTGGCGAGATCGTTGGCGACGATCGAGATGAAGCCCGGTGCGAGGCCGCACTGCGGGATGAAGGCGGTGCTGGCCCTGGCGGCAATCGCCTTGACCTGGCGGGTGGATTCAACGTCTTCGGTCAGGTCGAGGTAATGGATACCGGCTTCTGCGGCGGCTTCTGCGATAGCGACCGTGAGGTGGAACGGCGCGGCGCTGAGCACGGCGAACTTGCCGGAGAGGAGGGCCACCAGCGCCTTCTTGTCGCCGATGTCGACAGCGGCCGTGGTGATTGCGTCGTGCTTCTCGATCTGGCCGAGCTGTTCGGCACTGCGGTCGGCAACGCAGACGCTGTAGTCACCGGTGTGCGCGAGCATGCGCGCAATGGTGGAGCCGATCTTGCCTGCTCCGATGACGACGATGTTCTTCATGAGTGTCCCCCAGGGTATGAAATGCGTTTCGACCTCCATTGTCTGGCGGAGAGCTGTTGATTTGAAGCGCTGATATGACTAAATCGCCGATAGATATTCGGCAGTTTGCCCAGATGGACCGACGATATGCAGATCACCGACAAAGACCGCGAGCTGCTCGCGGTGCTGAGCGAAAATGCCCGCATGCCGACGGCAACGATCGCCCGCAGGCTCGGCCTGTCGCGAACGACCGTGCAGGCGCGCATCGAGCGGCTGGAACGCGAAGGGGTGATCGCCGGCTATGGTGTCCGCCTGTCGGAGAGCTACGAGAAGGGGCTGGTCAAGGCGCATGTGCTGATCACCATCGCGCCGCGGGCGCTGAGCCGTGTCACCCCGGAACTGGCCGCCATCCGCGAGATCCGCAGCCTGCATTCCGTCAGCGGCAGCTTCGATCTGATCGCCGTTGTTGCGGCCGCTTCGATCAGCGAGCTCGACCTGTTGATTGACCGCATCGGCGAAATCGACGGCGTCGACCGCACGCTGTCGTCGATCATCCTGTCGACCCGGATCGATCGTTGACCTCAGGTCACGGCTTGGTCTTGCCTTCTGCTTTCGCCGTGCCTGCGTCTTCGGTTGACGCCGCGTCCGCCTGGTCGGCGGTTTCGGGTATCTTCGCCGGTCCGTTCCACGCCGTCGGGCCGAGAACGAAGCTGCGGATATCGGCAGTGCCGTAAGCCAGCCATTTCTCGCGATCGAAATAAAGCTCAGCGATTGTCTTCGGGCGGGCGGGGGCCGGCTGGTTGGCGAGGAAATTGTAGCGCGCCGTTGTCTCGTCCGTCTCGCGCTTGAACTGTACCCGGCTGCCGAAGCGCTTGACGTCGAACTCCCTCAGCGCCTGGATCTGCAGCGCGATGGCGCCGCCATCGGCCCAGCGGACGTGATCGAGAAAGACCGATGCGGCGCGCGCGGCGCTGGTGGTCACCACCTGGGCATCCTCGGGGCGCTCGATGTTGAGCTTGACGCGAAACGAGCCGATCTCTTCCTCGCCGCTGCCCTTGATGAAGATGAAGATCGACGAGGTCTTGTCGACGCCCGGTCGTGGGAAGGACACCAGCGACGAGCACTCCCACTGGCCCCGCTCACCGGCGCTCGATTTCCATTCGAGTTCGCGGAAGCCGGCCTCGCGCAGCTCGTCGCAAAGGGCGCGCGGGTCGCTGCGCAGCACCCGCAGGAACTGCTGTTCGGGCGTGTGCAGGTCCTGGAAGGTCCAGACCGGCAGGGCGATGCGCGGCGGCTGTCGCTTGACCTGCGCCGGCGGCTCCGGTGGTTTTGCTTTCTCGAGGAATGCGGTCGGGAGATCCAGCGCGCGTAGCAGCTGCTTGAGGTTGCGCTGTTCGTTGGCGAGCAGCACCGTCGCCGCGATTGCCGTGACGATCACCGCAAGCGCGAGGAGGAAGAAGCCCAGGCCAGCACGGCTCTGTCGCTTCAGCGGCGGCGTCGTAGCCTTGGCCCGACCGCCGCTCACGTCGATCTTCCAAGCGCTGCGTGCAGGCGCAGCACCTCGTCACGCGATGGTCGGTTGCGCGGCAGGCCGAGATAATAGCCATAGCCGGTGGCGAGCGTCTTGCCGCCAAGGACGAGCAACCGTCCGTCGTCGATATGCTCGCGCAGGAGCCCGAGGCTGCCGAGTGCCACGCCATCGCCGCGCAGGGCGGCGTCTACGGCCATGACATAGGTCGAGAAGGTGTATCGGGGTCGCAATTTCGTGCCCCGTGGGGCAGCCCCGGTGCGCTCGAACCATTGCTGGAAAGAGACCCAGTTGGCATTGAAGCGATCATAGTCGATGAGATCGAGGGTCGAGAGCACCTGCGGCGTCAGGGCCTCCGCGGCGAGCCCGCGTGAGGCGAGATAGTCGGGTGAGGCGACTGGTGCCAGGTCCTCCGCCATCAGCGGCGACAGGTGCCAGCGCGGGTGATCGCCGGTCGAATAGAGAATGACGAGGTCGTTGTTTTCGGATGCCAGCTCCGACGGGCTGTCTGACGTCAGGAGCCGGATCGAGATATCCGGGTTCTCCTTGCCGAACTCGCGCAGCCTGGCGCCGAGCCAGAGATGGGAGACCGAACCGCTGGCGGCGATCGAGATCGCTTGGCCGGTCGCTCCACGGAAGGGCTCGAGGCTTTCTTCGAGATAATCAAGCGAGGCCCGCACGCGTTGAAACAATCTCTCGCCCTGTGGCGTCAGTTCGAGGTTCTTGCCGCGACGGCTGAAGAGCGGGCTACCCAGATGATCCTCAAGCGTCTTGATCCGCCGGCTGACGGCGGCCTGGGTGATGTTGAGCTCCCGACCGGCACGGGAAAAATTCATATGCCGACTGGCGGCGTCGAATACGCGAAAGGCCTCCAGCGGTATGCGATCGAGCAGCCGGTGTTCCATGATCTCAGGTTATCAAAAAGGCCGAAAATTGCGCGGATTTGAAAATATCAGATTGTGATGCAGGGTAAAGCGATCATCCCGCGCGACAGGAAGACGACTTTGTCCTTCTCCACGTCCTTCATTCCCGAAATCCGCCTGGCAGACAATATCCATACGACCATCGGCACGGCCGCGAAAGTCCAGGGGGCAAAAACGGCAACGCTGGTGATCGACGGCTTTCTCGCCCGGTCCGGCCTTGCTGGCCGCATCGTCGAGAGCCTCGAGCAGGAAGGCATCTCAGCCCGCGTCTTTTCCGATTTTGCCGGCGAGCCAAAACTGGCGCATGTGCGGGCAGCCACCGCAGCGGCCATCGGTTCCGATACCGTCATCGGCGTTGGCGGTGGCTCGGCGCTGGATATCGCCAAGATTGCCGCCTGCTGCGCCGCGTCCGGCGAAGATCCGATGTTCTATGCGCTTGCCGCCAATCCATTGCCGAAGGCGCCCTTGAAGAAGATCATGGTGCCGACGACGGCGGGCACCGGTTCCGAGACGTCGGCGACCAACATCTTTGCCGGGCCCGAGGGCAAGAAGCTCTGGATCTGGGGCGCGGAAACCAAGGCCGACCTGGTGCTGCTCGATCCGGTGCTGACGACGACGCTGCCCGCGCAACTGACGGCCTGGTGCGGGCTCGACGCCTTCATTCACGCCTTCGAGGCGGCGACGAACCGCAACAGCCACCGTGGCGCGCAGTTCTACGCCCACGAGGCCATGCGCCTGCTGACCGCGTCGCTGGAAACGGCGGTTCGCGAACCCAATGATCTCCAGGCCCGCGCCGATGTGCTGCTCGGCTCCTGTTATGCGGGCATTGCCATCGACAATTGCGGTACGGCCGTTGCCCACAACATCAGCCATGCGCTGGCGGGATTGGCCCCTGTTCATCATGGGCTTGCGACAGCGCTCGGTTTTGAGGCGACGCTCGGCTGGCTCGTCGATGCCGACACGGCCGAGCTTGAGGCTGCTGCGCGCGCCTGTGGCTTGTCCCGGGTAGCCGACCTTCCGGACTTCGTTTCGCGCCTGATGGATCGCTGTGGCATCGTCAGGGCCCTTCCCGTCGCCTTCGAGGCCTATGGCGCCGCCGATCTCGCAGCGGAAATGAAGGCGCCGGAAAACCAGCCGATGCGGCGCTCGACGATCCGCCCGATCGACGATGCCGATATCGATAACTTTGCAGCAGAGATCATGGCGTTGCCGAAGGCGGCGTGAGCGAAGGGCGAAACGGATGAGCAAGGCCTATAGTCGCGACTATTGGGAAAATGTCCTGTCGGCACTCACGCTGGAGGGAAGGCACTTCGTCGACGGCAAACATCGCGCCAGCATCTCCGGCGAAACGTTCACGCGCGCCCGTCCGATGGATGGCAGAGAGGGTCCGACGATCGCGCGCGGTGGCGCTGCCGATATCGATGCGGCGGTCAGGAGCGGGCGGGCCGCCTTCGAAAGCGGCGTCTGGCGCCGACAAGATCCGCTCGAGAAAAAGAAGATCATGCTCAAATGGGCCGATCTGATCCGCGCCCACGGCGAGGAACTCGCCATGCTCGAAACGCTCGATGTCGGCAAGCCGATCATGGCGTCGCTCAATGTCGACGTCCGGCTCTGCGCCGACGGCATCCAGTTCTACGGCGAGATGATCGACAAGCTCTATGACGAGATCGCCCCCACCGGGCCGAATGCCCGGGCGTTGGTTCGCAAGGTGCCGCTCGGCGTCATCGGCGTGATCACACCCTGGAACTACCCGATGATCATCGACGCCTGGAAACTCGGGCCGGCGATCGCGGCCGGCAATTCCGTCGTGCTGAAACCGGCCGAGCAATCGTCGCTGACCGCGATCCGCCTTGCAAGCCTCGCCGTCGAGGCAGGCCTGCCCGAAGGCGTCTTCAACGTCGTGACCGGCTATGGCGAGGAGACCGGCAAGCCGCTGGCTTTGCATATGGATGTCGACATGATCGCCTTTACCGGCTCGACCGAGGTCGGCAAGCTGATCATGGGTTATGCGGCGCAGTCGAACGTCAAGCGGGTGGCGCTGGAGCTCGGCGGCAAGTCGCCGCTGGTGGTCTTCGAAGATGCCGACCTCGATGCTGCCGCATCCGCCGTCGCCTGGGGCTGCTTCTACAATTCCGGCGAGACCTGCCACGCCTCGACCCGGCTGATCGTGCAGCGGTCCGTCCAGGATGCGCTGATCAGGAAGATCGAGGCGGTGACGAAGAGCGACATCGCGCTCGGGCATCCGCTCGACCCGGCAGCCCAGATCGGCGCGTTGATCGAGGAGGCGCATCTGGAAAAGGTGCTGTCGTTGATCGCGAGCGGCGAGAAGGAGGGCGCACGCCGTGCCTTCGGGGCCGAGCGGGTGATGGCCGAGAGCGGCGGCTACTATGTCTCGCCCGGCGTGTTCGTCGACATGACCAACGACATGAGGCTGGCGCGGCAGGAAATCTTCGGCCCGGTGCTAGCAGCCATCGCCTTCGATACGGAGGAGGAGGCGCTGGCGATCGCCAACGACACGATCTACGGACTGGCCGGCGCCGTCTTCACCCGGGATATGGACCGGGCACACCGGTTTTCGGAGGCGATCCATGCCGGCACCGTCTGGATCAACACCTACGACATGTCGAATTTCGCCACACCCTTCGGCGGCTTCAAGCAGTCGGGCTTCGGCCGCGACCGCTCCGTGCATGCGATCGACAAATATTGCGACTACAAGACCATCTGGCAGCAGTTCGGCTGAGCCTTCGGGGGAGGGACCATGAGCAAGATCGTTTCCATCGAGATCAGCCACCATCGCCTGCCGCTCGATCCGCCGTTCAAGGCGAGCTGGGACGGTCGACCGCGCCGGCAGTTCGATGCCACCATCGTGCGCGTCAGGGACGACGAGGGTCGCGAGGGCATCGGCTCCGGCGACCTGATGAAGGGGTTCGAGGGCCACGAGGACCTGTTCGTCGGCACGGATCCCCGTCAGCTCGAACGCCATTACGAGGTGCTCTCGCACATCAACTTCCACTATGGCCGCTGCTGGCCGATGGATCTCGCGCTGTGGGATCTCGCGGGGAAGGTGACGGGTGAGCCGGTTTGGCGGCTGCTCGGCGGCAGGTCCGATCGGGTCCGCCTTTATGCGTCGTCGGGCGTGCTGCGCGACCCCGGTGCCATGGCGGCTCAAGCCGAAAGCTATGTCGACGAAGGTTTTCCGGCGATGAAGGTGCGCTTCTCATCGTCGGCCGGTGGTCGTGGCACCTGGCGCGACGACGTGCGGGCGCTCGAAGCGATCCGCGCGCGTGTCGGCGACCGGCTGGAGCTGATGGTCGACTGCAACCAGGGTTGGCGGATGCCCTGGGACACGACGCTCTCCTGGACCTTCAAGGATGCGTTGACGGTTGCGCGCGAGCTGGAGAAGCTCGGCATCTACTGGATGGAGGAGCCGCTGCACCGCTCGGACCGCAAGGGCATGCGGCGGCTTTCGGACGCGACGTCGCTGCGTATCGCCGGTGGTGAGATGACCCGCGAGCTCTACGAGTTTCGCGATATCATCGAGGATCGCGCTTTCGACGTCATCCAGCCTGATGTGGCGCTCGTCGGCGGCATCACCGGCTGCCGGCGCCTCGCCTTCCAGGCGCGCGAGGCCGGCGTGATGATGACGCCGCATTCCTGGACAAACGGCATCGGCGTGCTCGCCAACGCCCATCTGACCGCCGGTGTCGGCGACGCGCCGTTTCTCGAATATCCCTACGACAATCCCGAATGGAGCGAGATGCGTCGCGATTATCCGATGATGGCGCCGTTGCGCCATGCAGGCGGCTGGCTCGAGCTCGGCGAGGCTCCCGGGCTCGGCGTCGCGCTCGACGAAGACAGGCTGAAGGCGACGCGGATCGGCTAGGTCGTCTTGCGCCTCAGGCCGGCACATTGCGATCGCACGACGATCGGCTAAAACAGGCGTCCCGACTTTGGCGAGGCGCTTGTTCGCACATGTTCGACCGATCGACGACCACACCCACCATCGATGCGGCGCTGGTTCGGCGCCTGATCGCCGCGCAGTTTCCGCAATGGACGGGGCTCGACATCAAGCCTTTGCTGCCAGGCGGCTGGGACAACAGGACCTTTCATCTCGGTGAGGACATGATCGTGCGGCTGCCGAGCGCTGCGTCCTATGCGCTGCAGGTGGAAAAGGAGCAGGTCTTTCTGCCGAAGCTTGCCCCGCATTTGCCGTTGCCGATCCCGGTGCCGGTTGCAAAGGGCGTGCCCGGCGAGGGCTACTCATGGCCATGGTCGGTCTATCGCTGGCTGCGGGGAGAGACGGCAGCGGACGAGCGCATCGGTGATCTCAAGGTTTTTGCCGAGGATCTTGCTCGGTTTCTCGTCGCCCTGAGGCACGTGGATCCAAGTGGTGGTCCGCTGCCGGGGTCGCACAATTTCTTTCGCGGCGGGCCGCCTGCCCACTATGACGCTGAGACGCGCCGGGCGCTGACGGCGCTTGAGGGGCGGATTGACACGCAAGCGGCTGTTGATGTCTGGGAGGCGGCGCTTTCTGCGACATGGCAGGGCGCGCCGATCTGGTTCCATGGCGATATCAGTTGGGGCAATCTGCTGGTGGAAGAGGGCCGCCTCGGTGCCGTCATCGATTTCGGCACGTGCGGCATTGGCGATCCCGCCTGTGACCTCGCCATCGCCTGGACGCTGTTTCGTGGGGAAAGCCGGGAGGCGTTTCGCGCCGGCGTCGCGCTCGATGCCGGCACCTGGGCGCGCGGTCGCGGCTGGGCCCTGTGGAAGGCGCTGATTGTCTCTGCCGGCCTCCCTGGCACGAACGCGGCGGAAGCCGACAAGAGCCGCCGCGTCATCGAAGAGGTGTTGGGCGATCACAGGGATTTTGGCTGAACCTCGGCCGGCGGGATGAGCAAGCTTGCGAGGCTGCAGCCCACGCTGCGGGTGCCTGTCGGCTTGACCGCAACAGAAATTATCTCTAGGTCAGGCGCACGCGGGACGACCCGCGTCGATGCTTCGCCTGGGGACGGCCCCACTATCTCGATCCGTGAGATAATGGAGTCGATCGCATCATGCAGCATCCAGGCCTGCGGCACGCCCGCGTGCGCTATCTTTTCCTGACAGAGCCGTTTTGCCTCGGGCGCCAGCGCGTCCCGTCGCGAGCGCGGCTTTCGCCCGTTTCTCCCACAAAGTGATGCGCCCGCGGCCGCCGCAGGCGCGCCGTGGTTGCTCCGTTGCCAACGCACGAGGTTCATGATGGCCGGACCCATCGAACAATTCGAGATCAAGTCGCTCTTCCACATCGCCGAGGTCGGCGGACACGATATCAGCTTCACCAATTCGTCGGTCTTCATGATCGCGACGGTGGCGATCGCCAGCCTTTTCCTGATCTTGTCGACGCGCAGGCGTGGCCTGGTGCCGAACCGGGCACAGTCGGCGGCCGAAATTCTCTACGAGTTCGTGTCGAAGACCTTGCGGGAAAATGCCGGCGAGCACGGCATGCGCTTCTTCCCGCTGGTGTTCTCGCTGTTCATGTTCATCCTGGTCGCCAACCTGATCGGCATGTTCCCCTATGCCTTCACGGTGACGAGCCATATCGCCGTGACTTTCGCGCTGGCGCTGCTGGTGTTCCTGACCGTGACCATCTACGGCCTGGTCAAGCACGGGTTCGGCTTCTTGCGGCTGTTCATGCCGTCGGGCGTGCCGTTGGTGCTGGCGCCGATCATCATCCCGATCGAGGTCGTTTCCTACCTGTCGCGCCCGGTCAGCCACTCCGTTCGTCTTTTCGCCGTGATGCTCGCCGGCCATATCACCTTGAAGGTGTTTGCCGGCTTCGTCGTCAGCCTCAGCGGCTTCGGCGCGCTCGGCATGCTCGGTGCTGTCATGCCCTTGATGATGACCGTGGCGCTGACGGGTCTCGAACTGCTGATGTCGGTCATCCAGGCCTATATCTTCACCATGCTGACCTGCATGTATCTCAACGACGCGCTGCATCCGAGCCATTGAGGTGACAGTGTCGAGGCTCCCTTCCCGCGGAAGGGAGCCTCGAATTCATTCGACCGTCGTCCTCTGCGCCTCGATGCGGGCTGCCCGGAAGGACGACCAGAGGAAGGCGGCGAGGAAGATCACGGTCATCAGCAGCACGATGGTCGGCGCCGGGGCGCTGTCGATGAAGAACGAGAGATAGACGCCCGTAAACGAGGCGACGGTCGCGACCACCACGGCGACGATGAGCATGCTGCCCATGGTGCGGGTGATCAGGAACGCGATGGCGCCCGGCGCGATCAGCATGGCGATGGCGAGGATCAGGCCGACAGCCTTCAGCGCGCCGACGATGGTCAGCGACAGGATCGCCAAGAGCCCATAGTGCAGCCAGTTGACGCGCAGGCCGACGGCCTTGGCCTGGGCCGGATCGAAGGCGTGCAGCAGGAAATCCCGCCATTTCAAAGCGAGGATCACGGTTGCCACCAGCGCGATCAGGCCGGTCTCGATGATATCGGGCCAGCCGATACCGAGCATATCGCCGAAGAGGATGTGGTCGAGATGCACGTCGCTGCGGATCTTGGTGTAGAGCACCAGGCCGAAGCCGAACATGCCGGAAAAGACCACGCCCATCACGGTGTCCTGCTTGATGCGGCTGTTTTCCTTCAGATACCCCGTCAGGAGTGCACAGGACATGCCGGCGGCAAAGGCGCCGACGGCAAGCGGCAGGCCGACGATGTAGGAGATGACGACGCCGGGAAAGACCGCATGCGAAATGGCGTCGCCCATCAGCGACCAGCCTTTCAGCACGAGGAAGCAGGAGAGCAGGGCGGTCGGGATTGCCACCAGCACCGAGATCAGCAGCGCGTTGCGCATGAACTCGAACTCGAAGACGGCGAGCAGAAGGTCGAGCGAAATCATGGCGCGGCCTCCAGGGCTTCGGCGCTGCGCCGGCGGGCCGCCAGCAGTCCATGTTTCGGCGCGAAGACGAAGGCGACAAGAAAGATCAGCGTCTGCAGCACGATGATGATGCCGCCGGTGGCGCCGTCGAGGAAGTAGCTGAAATAGGCGCCGAAGAAACTGGTGAGCGCGCCGATCGTGACGCTGATGACGATCAGCCGCGGGAAACGGTCGGTGAGCAGGTAGGCCGTCGCCCCCGGTGTCACCACCATGGCGATGACGAGGAAGGCGCCGACCGTTTGCAGCGCTGCCACCGTACACGCCGACAGCAGCGTGAAGAACAGGATCTTCAGGAATGTCGTCGGAATGCCGATCGAGCGCGCATGGCTCTCGTCGAAGAAGGTGACCATCAGGTCCTTCCACTTGGCCGTCAGGATGATCAGCGAGATGACGCCGATCAGCGCGAGCTGCAGCGTATCTGCCGGCGTAATCGCGAGGATGTTGCCGAGTACGATGGTCTGGATGTTCACCGAGGTCGGCGACAGCGACACCATGAACAGGCCGAGACCGAAGAACGAGGTGAAGATCAGCCCGATGATGGTGTCTTCCTTGAGCCGGGTGCGCTGGTTGAGAAAGAGCATGGCGCCGGCCGCAAGCCCGCCGGAAAAGAAGGCGCCGAGCGAGAAGGGCAGGCCGAGCATATAGGCGCCGGCGACACCCGGAACGATCGAGTGTGAGAGCGCGTCGCCAATCAGCGACCATCCCTTCAGCATCAGATAGGACGAAAGGAAGGCGCAGACGGCGCCGACCAGGGCGCTGACCCACATGGCGTTGACCATGTAGCTGTAGGTAAAGGGCTCCAAGAGCGTGGCGATCATTTGCCTTCGGCCTCCGGATCGGTCTCGGGCTTGGCCGGCTGCGACACCATCTGCCCCTTGGCGCCGTACATCACCAGCGGCCGCTCGTCGTCGGTAATCACGGAGAGCTGCCGCGGGTCGGCGTCGTCATGCAGGCTGTCGCCGCCGAGCACGAAGTGCCGGAGCACGCCGCCGAAGGCGAGTTCGAGGTTTTCGCGGGTAAAGGTCGTTTCCGTCGGGCCATAGGCAAGCACGGTGTTCTTCAGGAGAACCGTGCGGTCGCAGAATTCCGGCACGCTGCCGAGATTGTGGGTCGAGACCAGCATGACGCGGCCTTCGTCGCGCAGGCCGATCAAAAGCCGGATAATGGCATCCTCGGTCTTGACGTCGACGCCGGTGAAGGGCTCGTCGAGCAGGATGACGCGGCCATCCTGGGCAAGGGCGCGCGCCAGGAACACGCGCTTTTTCTGGCCTCCGGAAAGCTCGCCGATCTGGCGCTTGCGAAAGTCGCTCATGCCAACACGGGCAAGGGCTGCCTCCACCGCCTCATGGTCGACCTTCTTCGGGATGCGCAGCATGTTCATGTGGCCGTAGCGGCCCATCATCACCACGTCCTCGACCAGCACAGGAAAATTCCAGTCGACCTCCTCGGCCTGCGGCACATAGGCGACGAGGTTCTTCTTCAGTGCCTCTGGAACGGTAAGGCCGAGGATCGAAATCTCGCCCTTTGCCAGCCGGGCAAAGCCCATGATCGCCTTGAAGAGGGTAGACTTGCCGCTGCCGTTGACGCCGACAAGGGCGGTGATCGTGCCGGTCGGGATCTCGAAGGAAGCATCGCGAAGCGCACGGTGGCCGTTGCGATAGGTCACGGTCGCGCCGGAGACGCGGATGCCGCTGCCGATATCCCCCGAGCCTGCCGTCGGGCCGGATCCGGGTTTCACCTGAAGGTTCATTGCGAAAGGCCTTTCGCGATGGTTTCGGACGTGACGCGCAGCAGGTCGATATAGGTCGGGACCGGACCGTCCGCCTCGCTCAGGGAATCAACATAGAGCACGCCGCCGTATTTGGCGCCGGTTTCTCGCGCCACCTGCTGGGCCGGATCGGGCGAAATCGTGCTTTCGGAGAAGACCACCGGGATGTTGTGCGCGCGCACCGCGTCGATGACCTTGCGCACCTGTTGCGGCGTGCCCTGCTGGTCGGCGTTGATCGGCCAGAGGTAAAGCTCCTTCAGGCCGAAGTCGCGGGTGAGGTAGCTGAAGGCGCCTTCGCTCGACACCAGCCAGCGCCTGTCTTCCGGGATCTTGCCGATCTCGGCGCGGATCGGGGCGATTGTCGCCTCGATCTTCTGCTTGTAGGCTTCGGCATTGGCCTTGTAGGTCTCGGCATTGGCAGGGTCGTACTTCACGAAGGCGTCGCGGATGTTGTCGACATAGATCAGGGCTGCCGAAGGCGACATCCAGGCATGCGGGTTCGGCTTGCCGCTATAGGGGCCCTCGGCGATGCCCATCGGCTCGACGCCGTCAGACACGACGACGCCGGGCACGTCATCGAAATTCTGGAAGAACTTTTGGAACCAGAGTTCGAGGTTGAGGCCGTTCCACAATATCAGCTTGGCATCGTGGGCCTTGAGGATGTCGCGCGGCGTCGGCTGGTAGTTGTGGATCTCGGCACCCGGCTTGGTGATCGATTCGACGACGGCCGCGTCGCCCGCAACGTTCCTGGCCATGTCGGCAATGACGGTAAACGTCGTGACGGCCTTGAATTTCTCCTGCGCCAGCGCGGCACCCGGAACGAGCGCGAAGGCTGCCAAAGCGCCGGCAGCCGCCAGGATCGCACGTCTCGTCTGATCGATCATTCCATACTCCCCGATGTTGTCTTCCACAGGAGTAGGGGAATGATTTGCATAAGTCAATGCAAATGAGAAGCATTCGCAACTGGCTATTTTCAAACTAACCCGGCTTGGCTAGTGTAGGGCCATGAAACAGAACCAGAATCGCGTCAAAGAACTGGAAGGTGTGCTTCGGGACGGTGGTGTGCGCGTAACGCGACAGCGCGCGGCAATCCTGAAAATACTCGCGACCGCCGAAGACCATCCGGACGCGAGCGAACTGCACCGCCGCGCCAAGGAGCTCGATGCCACCGTCTCGCTGTCGACCGTCTACCGGACGCTGTCAGCGCTAGAGCAGCAGGGCGTCGTCCATCGCCACGCCTTCGAAAGCGCCACCGCCCGTTTCGAGACGGCCGATGCGCCACATCACGATCACCTGATCGACATCGACACCGGTGCCGTGATCGAATTCCGCTCCGACAAGATCGAGCAGCTGCAGGCGGAGATCGCCGCGGAGCTCGGCTATGACCTCGTTCGCCACCGGCTCGAGCTCTATTGCCGCAAGCGCAAGGACTGAGCCACATTGCTTCTTAAGGTCGAAAAGGCGCAGCGGGTGATCGCTGCGCCTTTTTTTGTTTTAGCTTGAGCCTAGCCGCGTTCGGCGATGGCGGCTCTCGTCCTGCGCGCTGGAATGGTCATGGCCGCGACACCGATGACGACGCAGGCAAGGCCGATCCAGATCGTGTCCGACAGACGTTCGCCGAGGAAGAGAACGCCGATGCCGACCCCGATCGGCACGCGCAGATATGCCTGCGCCGTGGTGCCGACCGAGCCGAGCGTCTGGATCAGCCGGAAGTAGATGGCGAAGGCCAGCGCCGTCGAGAACACGGAAAGGCAGACGAGTGCGATCACCGACGGGGCGGAAGGCGCAAGTGTCCATGGCTGGTCGATCACCAGGCTTGCCGGGATGAGAAACACGGCGCCGGTCAGAAGTGAGCCCGCGGCGGGCACCATCGGATCGAGACCACGGAAATTCTTTCCGAAAATGGCCGCACCCGCATAGCAGGCGGTCGCAAACACCACGGCGAGCTGCGGCAAGAGCTGGTCGCCGAGACCGCCGAAGGCTTCGACGCCGATGATCAAGCTGATGCCGGCCATGCCGGCCACCACGCCGATCAGCTTCCTTGGGGTCGCCGCCTCGTGGCGGGTGATCAGCGCCGTCAGCAGGAAGGCGAAGATCGGGGTGGCGGCATTGAGGATCGAGGCGACACCGGCATCGATCGTCTGTTCCGCCCAAGCGATCATGGTGAAGGGGACGACGCTGTTGAGGCAGGCCTGGAATGCAAAACGCTTCCAGGTGGCCGCGTCCCTCGGCAGCCTGACGCCGCGCAGGCGCAGGATGGCGAGCAGAACGGTGCCGGCGATCAGCGTGCGGGCGGCGATCAGCGTCACCGGCGGGATGGTTTCGACGCCGATCTTGATGAAGGTGTAGGATGCGCCCCACAACGTTGCGAGCACGGCGAGCAGCAGAAGCTCGAGGGTGAGGTTGGTCTTGGCCATGGTGTCTGATCCTTCAGCGCGTTTGCGTCTGCTCTTCTTATCGCGCCATCACCATCGGATGCTTCGCCCGCGATCGAAGTGTCGAACATATCGCAATTGCCCTGACGCAGAAGCCCCGGCCTCCTTGCGGAAGGCCGGGGCCCGATGGTCCTGAGCCGGCTCAGTGGCTGTCGGCGAGCCTTGCCGCATTGATTGAGGCGGAGCGCTCGACGCGCAGGCCATTGAAGAAGGCGTTGAGCACCACGGCCGAGATCGAGGCGAGCACGATGCCCGATTCGATGATCGGGTGGATCGCATGCGGCATCCACATCAGGAAGTTCGGCGCGATCAGCGGGATCAGGCCGAAGCCGACCGAGACGGCGACGACGAACAGGTTGTTGCGCGACGACTTGAAGTCGACCGTCGACAGGATGCGCACGCCGGTGGCCGCCACCATGCCGAACATCACGAGGCCGGCACCACCGAGCACGAAGGTCGGCACCGCCTCGACCAGGGCGCCCATCTTCGGGATCAGGCCGAGCACGATCATGATCGCCCCGCCCATGACGCAGACATAGCGGCTCTTCACGCCGGTGACGCCGACAAGCCCGACGTTCTGCGAGAAGCTGGTGTATGGGAAGGTGTTGAACAGGCCGCCGATCATCGTGCCGATGCCGTCGACGCGAAGCCCCGCGGTCAGCTGTTGCTGCGACACCTCCTTGTTGGTGATTTCGCCGAGAGCCAGGAACATGCCGGTCGATTCAATCATCACCACGATCATCACCAGCGACATGGTGGCGATCAGCACCGGATCGAAGATCGGCATGCCGAAGCGCAAGGGCGTGACGACGGCAAACCAGCCGGCATCCGCCACCCGGTCGAAATGCATCATGCCGAGACCGGCGGCAAAGACGCAGCCGATGACGATGCCGGTGAGCACCGCGATGTTGCTGATCAGCCCGCGGCCGTAGCGCGCAACGACGAGGATGGAGATCAGCACGAAAGCGGCAAGCCCCACATGGCTCGGTTCGGCATAGATGGGGTTCGGCACCGTGGCGCCGAGCACGACGCCATCCGGTACCGCTGCGCCGCCCGTGGTTGCGAGTTTTTTGAGTTCCGCCAGCCATTCGGCATGGGCCGGATCGACCAGCTTGGGCGCCGTCGGGCCGAAAGGATTGCCGAAGATCCAGTTGACGCCGACGCGCATCAGGGTCACGCCGATCACCAGGATGATGGTACCGGTAACGATCGGCGGGAAGAAGCGCAACAGCCGCCCCATGATCGGGGCGAGCAGCAGCGCGACGAGCCCCGCGCCGATGATGGCGCCGAAGATCAGGCGGGCGCCTTCATGGCCCGGCGTCATCGTCGCCATCGACACCATCGGGCCGACGGAGGCGAAGGTTACGCCCATCATGACGGGCAGGCGGATGCCGACGCTGCGGGTAATGCCGAGCGACTGGATGATGGTGACGAGACCGCAGACGAAAAGATCGGCCGAAATCAGGAAGGCGACGTCCTCAGGGCTGAGCTGCAGCGCCCGGCCGACGATCAGCGGAACCGCGACGGCGCCGCCATACATGACGAGAACATGCTGGATCCCGAGCGTCGCAAGCTTACCGACAGGCAGCTTCTCGTCCACCGGGTGTATGCTGGATGCGTCGCTCATGGTTACTCCTCCCATCACGTGGACCAGTCCGATTCCCCGTCCTCCAACAGGGATCCCCCGTCTTTCGACAGGGGAAAGGTATCTTTGGTGCCGGGGCAGAATGCCGCAAGTACAACCTAAGAGGAAACACTTTCGCGAATCCGGGGGGAATGGTCGTCGGCGAGGCGGTCTGCCGGGGCGCAACCTTTGCGGATAGGCCGAGAGCCGATGCAATGTTGACGTAATCCGGCACAGGCAGTCTCAACCGCGGTCGAGGCGAACGCTCGCCCCAACCCTTCCGCCCACGGGATCGCGCCTGATGAGACTGTCCTCGCCTGCTGGCATGCTTCGCCGACTGCTCGGTATCCTGATTGCCGTCGTCGTCGTTCTGTGGCCGTTTGCCGCCAACGCGCAGGCCGAGGACTTCCCCGGCCAATGGCAGGAGATGGTCACGGATGCGGGCGCCTGCGACACCTGCTGGCTGGCCATCCGGCAGCACGGGCCGATCCTGAAAGTATCGTCGAGCAACGGCTGGTTTGCCTTTGCCCATGCGGACCTGAAGGCCCGCTCGGGCACTGCGAACGGCATCGGCCGCTGGAGCGAGCGGGCACGCGGTCACTTTGGCGGCAAGCCGTTCGACGTGCGCCTCGTCATTGTCGACAGGCAGCTTCATCTCGACATGGTCGTGCTGATGGATGATGGCACGAAACAGGCGGTCCGGGCGATTTTCGACAAGGGCCGGCCCGGCAAGACCGCGCGTCGGGTGATGGTGAAATCGTAAGGCCCGATTTTTCGGTCAAAGCAGGCTCGACGTACCGCCATTCGCCGGGAACAGGTTTGTCGCCATGAAGTCGACGAAGGCGCGCAGTTTCGGCGACAGGTGCCGGCTGGAGGGCCAGAGGATCCGGTAGGTACCGCATCGGCGCAGTTGGTGTTCGAGAACAGGGACAAGCGCGCCCTCGTGTATCTGGCGCCTGACCGTGAAATCCGGAAGACAGGCGATGCCGAGCCCCGCCTCGGCCATATGGATCAGCGGCTCCAGCGCATTGGAGGCCGCCGTCACCGGCAGATCGACATCAAGCGGCGCGCCGTCCTGCATCAGCGGCCAGGGTTCGAGCTTGCCGGTCGAGGGAAAGCGGTGATGCAGGCAGTGATGGCGCTCCAGGTCCCGCGCCTCCTTCGGCGTGCCGTGCTTCTCGAAATATGCGGGTGAACCGACCAGATAGGGGTGAAACGTGCCGAGCTGACGCGTCATCAGGCGGGAGTCGCCGATCTCGCCGGTGCGGACAACCGCATCGAAACCTTCCTCGATGACGTCGACCATCCGGTCGGAAAAGTCGAGATCGATCTCGACCTCAGGATAGGCGCGCATGAAGGCGGCGAGCGTCGGCATCAGCAGCATGCCGGCCATCGGCAGGCTGACGCGCAGCTTGCCGCGCGGCGCCTCCTGGCTCTGCACCAGCTCGGCTTCGGCCGCTTCGATCTCGCAGAAGATCCGTCGGCAACGTTCGAGAAACAGCGTGCCTTCCGGCGTCAGCGTCACGCTGCGCGTGCTGCGATGAAAGAGGCGGACCCGCAATCGCTCCTCCAGGCGAGCAATCGCCTTGCCGACGGCGGATGGCGAAACGCCGAGCTGCGTCGCCGCCACGGTAAAGCTGCGGGCGTCCGCCGCCTGCACGAAAGCGCTGAGCGCACCAAGGCTGTCCATTGTCCGTCCTCGTCCGTTGATTGCGATTGCGGATATTTTTGTCCGTTATCTTCGGATCTGTAGCGCATTTTTCTCCGATTGGAAGCTCGCCATAGTCCGCCTGCCCGACACGGCGCATTGGCCGCCCAACAACACCGTCGGCAAGCAATGGAGAACACATGCACGAGGCACTTGTGGCCGGTTTCCGCAGAAACCCCGAACCAACCGTCTTTATCGTCAACGTCATCCATGCCCACGAGGGCAAGCAGGAAGAGGCGTTCCGCCTGATCCAGGACGTCGTCCACTATGTGGCCGAGCGCAAGGAGGGTTTTCTCTGGAGCAGTCTTGCCAAGAGCACCGACGGCAAGACGGTGGTCAATATCGAAGCGATAGCCGGCGAAGAAAACGTCGAGGAATTCTTCACTGACGCAGTGTTCCTCGAGAAATTCAAGGCGCTGCATTCGGTGTCGACCTTCGAGTTCCACACCTATCGCGTCGACGATCTGGTGCTGCCCAAGCGTGCCGCCCTGACCGCGTCAGCCTAGGCGGGTTCGCCGCCCGCCTAGGTCGGCGGCGAATGCCTTGCGCTCACTTTCCGTCCGCCATTGCCACTCAGACCGGCGTTCCCGTCGGCCCATCCCGAGAGATAGACTTCATGCCATCCAACGACTGCGCGCTTTCACCTCCGCAGGAAACATTATCGATGCCCGCCGGCGGCGCCCGATTGCCGCTTTCGGCGCTGCTCGCGCTTGCGAGCGCCGGCTTCATCACCATTCTCACCGAGGCGCTGCCGGCCGGGTTGCTCACGCAGATCGGCGGCGACCTCGGCGTATCGCAATCCCTCGTCGGGCAGATGGTGACGATCTATGCGACCGGTTCGCTCGTCGCCGCCATCCCGCTCGTCGCGTTGACGCGGACCTGGCGGCGGCGGCCGCTGTTGATCACCGCGATCTCCGGTTTTGCCGTGGTCAACACGGTGACCGCGCTTTCGCACGATTATGCCCTGACCATGGCGGCGCGCTTTCTTGCCGGTGTGTTTGCCGGGCTGCTCTGGGCGCTTTCCGCCGGCTACGCCACCCGTATGGTGGCGCCGCACCAGCACGGGCGGGCGATCGCCATTGCCATGCTCGGCGCGCCGGTGGCGCTGTCGATCGGCATTCCAGCAGGAACGCTGCTCGGGGCCGCCGCGGGCTGGCGCCTGACCTTCGGTCTTCTCAGCGTGGCGGCAATCCTGCTCGTTGGCTGGAGCCTGTGGGCGCTGCCCGATTTTCCGGGCCAGCACGGCGAACGTCGCCAGCGGCTGTCATCCGTGTTCCGGCTGCCCGGGATCCGGCCGGTGCTGTTCGTGATGTTCGCCATCGTTCTCGCTCACAACATTCTCTACACCTACATCGTGCCGTTCCTGCAGCCGTCTGGCCTGGATGCGGACGCCGACAGGGTTCTGCTAGTCTTCGGCGTCGCCTCGTTGGTGGTCATTCCGGTCATCGGGGCGTTGGTGGACAGGCGCCTGCGACTGCTGGTGCTGGCAACCACGGCGCTGTTTGCAGCAGCCTCCCTGCTGCTTGCCGCCTTTACCGATCAGCCGGCAGCTATCTATGTCGGTATCGTTGCCTGGGGTCTTGCCTTCGGTGGTGCCGCGACCCTGTTCCAGACCGCTTCTGCAAAGGCCGCGGGCGCGCAGGCGGATGCGGCACAGTCGATGGTCGTCACCGCCTGGAACGCTGCGATGGCCGGCGGTGGGCTTGCGGGCGGTCTGTTGCTCGACAGCGCCGGCGCGGCAAACCTTCCCGTCGTCGTCTTGGCGATACTCGTCCCGGCCCTCGGCGTTGCCTGGTTTGCGCGGCAGGGTTTTCCGCGCGCCTCCAGGTGATCGGCTTTCAGGCAACGGAAAACCGGGGCCGTTGCCGACCCCGGTGCCGCATCTCCTGGTCTTTCGGCCGCCCGCTTTCACGGGCGGCCGTCGTCTTGGGGATGTTACTTCTGCCAGCTCTTGACCAGCTCGTCGTAGTTGACGGTCTGGGGCTTGTCCTTCTCGTTCTCGATCTTCAGCTGCGGAGCGAGGTTGCCCTTGGAAACGGCATCCTTGTTCCAGTATTCGAGGTCGTGTTCCTCGGCGAGCTTCGGACCGATGTCACCCTGGATGCCGGCGCGTTCCAGGCGCTGCATCACCTTTTCCTGTTCGGCGCAAAGCGAGTCCATCGCTTCCTGGGCGGTTTTCGCGCCGGAGGATGCATCGCCGATCGCCTGCCACCAAAGCTGTGCGAGCTTCGGATAGTCAGGAACGTTCGTGCCGGTCGGCGACCATTGCAGGCGGGCCGGCGAACGGTAGAACTCGATCAGGCCGCCGAGCTTCGGCGCGCGGTCGGTGAAGCTCTTGTGATCGAGTGTCGACTGGCGAATGAAGGTCAGGCCGACATGGCTCTTCTTCACGTCGACGGTCTTCGAGGTGACGAACTGCGCATAGAGCCAAGCGGCCTTGGCGCGATCCTCAGGCGTGGACTTCAGCAGCGTCCAGGAACCGGCGTCCTGGTAGCCGAGCTTCATGCCGTCCTTCCAGTAGACGCCGTGCGGGCTCGGAGCGAAGCGCCACTTCGGCGTGCCGTCCTCGTTGACGACGGGCAGGCCCGGCTTGACGAAGTCGGCGGTGAACGCCGTGTAGGTGAACATCTGCTGGGCGACTTCGCCCTGCGACGGCACCGGTCCGGATTCCGAGAAGGTCATGCCCTGGGCGGCAGCCGGTGCATAGGCCTTCATCCAGTCGAGGTATTTCTGGATGGAGTAGACGGCGGCCGGGCCGTTGGTGTCGCCACCGCGGGCAACGCAGGAGCCGACCGGACGCGAATTCTCGTCGACCTTGATGCCCCATTCGTCGACCGGCTTGCCGTTCGGGATGCCCTTGTCGCCGTTGCCGGCCATCGACAGCCAGGCGTCGGTGAAGCGCCAGCCGAGCGACGGGTCCTTCTTGCCGTAGTCCATGTGGCCGAAGACCTTCTTGCCGTCGATCTCGCGGCCGGTGAAGAACTCGGCGATATCCTCATAGGCCGACCAGTTGACCGGAACGCCGAGGTCGTAGCCGTACTTCGCCTTGAAGTCGGCCTTGTTCTTCTCGTCGTTGAACCAGTCGTAGCGGAACCAGTAGAGGTTGGCGAACTGCTGGTCGGGCAGCTGGTAGAGCTTGCCGTCGGGCGCTGTCGTGAAGGACTTGCCGATGAAGTCGTCGATGTCGAGGTTCGGGTTGGTGACGTCCTTGCCTTCGTTGGTCATCCAGTCCGTCAGGTTGCGGGCCTGCTGGTAGCGCCAATGGGTGCCGATGAGGTCGGAGTCATTGATGTACGCGTCATAGACGTTTTCGCCCGACTGCATCTGCGTCTGCAGCTTTTCGACGACGTCGCCTTCACCGATCAGGTCATGGGTGATCTTGATGCCGGTGATGTCGGAAAACGCCTTGGCGAGGGTCTTCGATTCGTATTCATGGGTGGTGATCGTTTCGGAAACGACCTTGATGTCCATGCCGGCAAAGGGCTTTGCCGCATCGACGAACCACTGCATTTCCGCTTCCTGGCCGGCGCGGTCGAGCGCCGACATGTCGCCGATCTCGCTGTCGAGGAACTTCTTGGCCTCGTCCATGCCGGCAAAGGCCGAGCCGGTGAAAGCCAGCAGCATGACTGCCGTCGTTGTCAAAAGGTGCCGTCGCATAATTTCCTCCCTTTGGGTTTTGCGATTGCGTCCATTGCAGTTTCGAGGGGCCCTTCCCGCCCCCCAGTCCGTTCACCTCACACGTAGCGGAAGACGCCGATGGCATAGACAACCGAGAGGGCGAGAGCCCACCAGAGGTTTGGTCCGCCAAGGCCGAGCCACGCGAGGTGAATGAAGGCGCTGCCGAGCAGCGATACGAAAAGCCTGTCGCCGCGCGTCGTTTCGAAGCGCAGGATGCCGACGCGCGGGTTGCCGCCCGGCGAGACATATTCCCACACCGCCATGCCGACGAGCAGCAGCGCGATGGTGATGAAGAACAGGGCCGTCGGCAGCGTCCATGCCATCCATGAGAAATTCATGACGAAGCTCCTTTAGACGCGGCCCAGGGCAAAGCCCTTGGCGATGTAGTTGCGCACGAAATAGATGACGAGCGCACCGGGGATGATGGTCAGCACGCCGGCGGCCGCCAGCACGCCCCAGTCGAGCCCGGAGGCCGAGACTGTGCGGGTCATGATCGCGGCGATCGGCTTGGCGGCCGTGGTCGTCAGCGTGCGGGCGAGCAGCAGCTCGACCCAGGAGAACATGAAGCAGAAGAAGGCCGCGACACCGATGCCGGACGCGATCAGCGGCGTGAAGATCTTCACGAAGAAGCGCGGGAACGAGTAGCCGTCGATATAGGCCGTTTCGTCGATCTCCTTCGGCACGCCGGACATGAAGCCTTCGAGAATCCAGACCGCCAGCGGCACGTTGAACAGGCAGTGAGCCAGTGCGACCGCGATGTGCGTGTCGATCAGGCCGAAGGCCGAATAGAGCTGGAAGAACGGCAGGGCGAAAACGGCCGGCGGCGCCATTCGGTTGGTGAGCAGCCAGAAGAACAGGTGCTTGTCGCCGAGGAAGCGGTAGCGCGAGAAGGCGTAGGCCGCCGGCAGCGCCACCGAAACCGAGATCACCGTGTTCATGACCACGTAGATGATCGAGTTGATATAGCCCTTGTACCAAGACGGGTCGGTGAAGATCACCATGTAGTTGCGCAGCGTCGGGTTCTGCGGCCACAGCGAAAACGTGCTGAGGATCTCGCTCGTTTCCTTGAAGCTCATGTTGACGAGCCAGTAGATCGGCAACAGCAGGAAGACGATGTAGATCGTCGGAACCAGAAAGGACAGGCGTTGCGAAAGCGGTGCTTTGGTCGTGTTCATTGTCTCTCCTCCCTCCCGGTTCAGCTCTGCGCGTCGCTCGTGGTCATCACGGTGTAGAAGATCCACGAGAGCAGCAGGATGATGAGGAAGTAGATGATCGATAGGGCTGCCGCCGGACCGAGGTCGAACTGGCCGATGGCCATTTTGACGAGGTCGATCGACAGGAAGGTGGTGGAGTTGCCGGGGCCGCCGCCGGTAACGACGAAGGGCTCGGTGTAGATCATGAATGAGTCCATGAAGCGCAGCAGGAAGGCGATCAGCAGAACGCGCTTCATCTTCGGCAGCTGGATGTAGCGGAACACCGACCAGCGCGAGGCGCCGTCGATCTTGGCCGCCTGGTAATAGGCGTCCGGGATCGAGACGAGACCGGCATAGCAGAGCAGCACGACGAGGCTCGTCCAGTGCCAGACGTCCATGACGATCAGCGTCACCCAGGCATCGATCGGGTTCTGCACGTAGTTGTAGTTGATCCCTATCGCTTCCAGCGTGTGGCCGAGCAGGCCGATGTCGACGCGACCGAAGACCTGCCAGATGGTGCCGACGACGTTCCACGGGATCAGCAGCGGCAAGGCCATCAGTACGAGGCACACAGGCACGCCGAGGCCCTTCTTCGGCATGTTGAGCGCGATGATGATGCCGAGCGGGATTTCGATCGCAAGGATGATCGCCGAGAAGACCAGGTTGCGCGTGAGCGCGTCCCAGAAGCGGTCGGAGGTCAGGACGTCCACATACCAGTCGGTGCCGGCCCAGAAGAACTCGTTGTTGCCGAAGGTGTCCTGAACCGAATAGTTGACCACCGTCATCAGCGGGATCACCGCCGAGAAGGCGACGAGCACCAGCACCGGCAGGACCATGAACCAGGCCTTGTTGTTCCAGGTCTTTTCCATGATCAGGCCTCCCCGCCGACGCGCCAGGAATCGGCGTAGATGTTGATGGCTTTCTGGTCGAAGGCGATGCGCGGCTCGGCCGGGATCTCGCCGTCCTCGTCGAGGATGATGGAGATCGGTTGGTCGGCGAAGCGGGCGCGCACGATCTTGTGGCGGCCGATATCCTCGACTTTGGTAATCGTCACTGGCATGCCTTCGCGGCCGATCGCCACGAATTCCGGGCGGATGCCGAGTTCGGTCTTGGCGCCGGACTTGATCTCGGGCCTGAAGTTGAGGGCGATGCTCTCGCCGCCGACGGTGGCGGTGCTGCCGTCGATCTTCGCCGGCAGGACGTTCATGCCGGGAGAGCCGATGAAGTAGCCGACGAAGGTGTGGCGCGGCCGCTCGAAAAGTTCGGCCGGCGTACCGATCTGCACGATCTGGCCGTCATACATGACGACGACCTTGTCGGCGAAGGTGAGCGCCTCGGTCTGGTCGTGGGTGACGTAGACCATAGTGAAGCCGAACTGCTTGTGCAGGCGCTTGATCTGCGAGCGCAGCACCCATTTCATTTCCGGGTCGATGACGGTCAGCGGCTCGTCGAACAGGATGGCGCTGACGTCGGAGCGCACCAGACCGCGACCGAGCGAGATCTTCTGCTTCTGGTCGGCCGTCAATCCTTGTGCCTTCTTGCCCGCCCAGCCGCCAAGGCCGGTCATCTCGATGATTTCCTTGACGCGGCGGTCGACTTCGGTTTCCGGCACATGCCGGTTGCGCAGCGGGAAGGCGAGATTGTCGTAGACCGTCATCGTGTCGTAGATGACCGGGAACTGGAACACCTGAGCGATGTTGCGGTCCTGGGTCGATAGATGCGTCACGTCCTTGCCGTCGAAGAGAATGCGACCTTCCGACGGATTGATCAGGCCGGAGATGATGTTGAGCAGGGTGGTCTTGCCGCAGCCCGACGGCCCGAGCAGCGCATAGGCGCCGCCATCGTTCCATTCGTGGTGCACTTCCTTCAGCGCGTAGTCGTTTTCCGACTTCGGCTTGGCGCCATAGGCGTGGCGGATATGTTCGAGATCGATGCGTGCCATTGTCTTTCCTCCCAGCGCCTCCTCAGGTCGTTTCGCCGATCGCGCGCCCATCCGGCCCGAAGGCCATCAGGTGACGGGTGTCGACGAACACGTTCAGGGTTGCGTCCGGTTCGATGTCGTGGATGCCCGGCGCCAGCATGACCCAGCGCGCGCCGGAAAAGCCGACGTGAATGAAGCTTTCGGAGCCGGCGATTTCCGAAATTGCCGTCTTGACCGTCAGCGGCATGGCGCCGTCGAACGGCGCCTGGAACGACAGGTGGTGCGGCTGGAAGGCGACCGTGCAGGGGCCGTCCGGCAGTGCCGAGAGATGGGCCGGGACCGACAGCACGGGCTTGCCGTCGAAGGCGAAGATCGAGCCGGACTTGACGAGCTCGATCGTATTCAGGGGCGGATCGGCGAAGGTGCGCGCCGTCACCAGGTCGACCGGGCGGCGATACACGTCGATGGTCTTGCCGAACTGGGTGATGCGGCCCTGGCTGAGTGCCGCGGTATTGCCGCCGAGAAGCAGCGCTTCCGACGGCTCGGTCGTCGCATAGACGAAGATCGCGCCGGAGGCGGAGAAGATCTTCGGCAGTTCCTCGCGCAATTCCTCGCGCAGCTTGTAGTCGAGATTGGCGAGCGGCTCGTCAAGCAGCACCAGATCGGCATTCTTGACGATGGCGCGCGCCAGCGCCGTGCGCTGCTGCTGGCCGCCGGAGAGGCTGAGCGGCGTGCGGTCGAGATAGGGCGTGAGCTTCAGCAGTTCGGCGGCCTTGCGCACTTCGCGGTCGATCGTGGCTGCGTCCGTGCCCTTGATGCGCATCGGCGAGGCGATGTTTTCGTAGACGGTCATCGACGGGTAGTTGATGAACTGCTGGTAGACCATGGCCACGGAACGCTTCTGCACCGGCAGGCCGGTGACGTCGGTGCCGTCGAAGATCAGCGAGCCGGAGGCCGGTTTGTCGAGCCCCGCCATCAGCCGCATCAGCGACGTCTTGCCGGAAAGCGTCGGGCCGAGCAGCACGTTGAGCGACCCCCTTTCCAGCACAAGGTCGGTCGGGTGGATATGCGTCTCCCCACCCACGACCTTGGATATCTTCTTCATTTCAAGCATTGAATTCTCCGGTGTTCCACCCAGCCATCGGCATTCCAGAATGCGGGGGCCTCAGGCGGCGGCGTTGGCCGCGCCCCGCATGTATTCCTCCAGCGCCGCCGCCTCGCCGGGCGTCAGCTTCAATCCCAGTTTGGTGCGCCGCCACAGCACGTCCTCGGCGTGCCGGGCCCACTCCTCAGCGATCAGCCACTTCACTTCCGCCTCATAGAGGTCGGCGCCGAAATGGCGGCCGAGCGCCGCCTCGCTCGATGCCGACCCAAGCAGTGCTGTGGCACGCGTGCCGTAGAGGCGCACCAGCCGGCGCACGTGGCCGGCGGCAAGGAACGGATAGGTCTTGTGAAGCTTGGCGACTTCGTCGGCATAGCCCTTGGCCGGGAAATCCCCGCCGGGCAGGCTCGATCCGGCCGTCCATTTGGCGCCCTTGACGCCGATCGCCTCGCCGATCTTTTCGAGCGCGGATTCGCTCAGGCGACGATAGGTCGTCAGCTTGCCGCCGAAGACATTCAGGAGCGGTGCGGCAGTCCTGTCGCCTTCGACGCGCAGGACGTAGTCGCGGGTCGCCTCCTGCGCCTTGCTGGCGCCGTCGTCAAACAGCGGACGCACGGCGGAATAGGTCCAGACGATGTCGTCCTTCTCCACCGGCTCCAGGAAATACTCGCTCGCCGCCTTGCAGAGATAATCGACCTCGGCGTCGCTGATCCGCACCTCGGCCGGATTGCCTGCGTAGTCGCGATCGGTAGTGCCGATCAGCGTGAAATCGTCCTCGTAAGGGATTGCAAACATGATCCGGCCATCCGGATTCTGGAAGAAATAGGCGCGGGGGTCGGTGAACTTCTTGCGCACGACGATGTGGCTGCCCTGAACCAGGCGCACATTGTGCACGTCATTCTTGCCGAGCGCGCCTGCAAGCACCGCGTCGACCCAGGGGCCGGCGGCATTGACCAGCATGCGCGCCCGGATCTGCCGACGCTCGCCGGTTGCTGCATCTTCGGTTTCGATCGCCCAGGTGCCGTTGTCGCGCTTGGCCGAGATGACGCGGGTGCGCGCCATGATCTTTGCCCCGCGGTTGGCGGCATCGCGAGCGTTGAGCACCACCAGGCGGGCATCGTTGACCCAGCCGTCGGAATATTCGAAAGCCTTGGTGAACAGCCGCTTCAGCGGCTTGCCCGCCGGGTCGCGCGTCATGTCGAGCGTGGCCGTTGCGGGCAGCAGCTTGCGGCCGCCGATATGATCGTAGAGGAACAGGCCGAGGCGGATGAGCCAGGCCGGGCGTGGGCCGCCCTTGTGGTAGGGCAGTACGAAACGCATCGGCCAGATGACATGCGGTGCCATCGCCCAGAGCACTTCGCGCTCCATCAGCGCTTCGCGCACCAGGCGGAATTCGTAATGTTCGAGGTAGCGCAAGCCGCCATGGATGAGCTTGGTCGAGCCCGACGACGTGCCGGAGGCGAAGTCGTTCATTTCGGCGAGCGCAACGGAGTATCCCCGACCGACCGCATCACGCGCAATGCCGCATCCGTTGATGCCGCCGCCGATGATGAAGACGTCGAAGATTGCCTGCTCTGCCACTGCTTTTCCCCTCCCGCATTTCGCAATGCACAAATTGATGCAGTCGCGAAAGCGAAATCAGTTAAAGCGAAAATATATCGAATGTCAAACGAATGTTGGGCGAATCTCAGGATCGTCTAAAAAAGCGTTTCTCAAGCCTCTGTTTCGATCAGTCGAACGTCCTGTTCGGCGCAGATTTTCCGCACGTTCTCAACGAGACAGCGATCGGTGATGAAGGTCTGGACCTGGGAGATATGACCGATGCGAACCGGTGCCGTTCTTTCGAATTTAGTCGAGTCGGAAACGAGGATCACGTGTCGGGCATTGGCGATGATCGCCTGGGCGACTTTCACTTCGCGAAAATCGAAATCGAGCAGCGCGCCGTCATGGTCGATGGCCGAGGCGCCGATGACGGCGAAGTCCACCTTGAACTGCTTGATGAAGTCGACGGCCGCCTCGCCGACGATGCCGCCGTCCGAGCCGCGCACGACGCCGCCGGTGATGACCACCTCGATAGACGGGAAGACGCGCAAGTGATTGGCGACGTTGATGTTGTTGGTGATGACCATCAATTCCTTGTGGTCGAGCAGCGCTTCACCCACCGCTTCCGTGGTGGTGCCGATGTTGATGAACAGCGAGGCGTTGTCGGGGATGAGGGCGGCGGCAGCCCTGCCGATCGCCTGTTTCTCCGGTGCGGCGATCTGGCGGCGAGCATCGTATTTGACGTTTTCCTTGCCACTCGGGAAGATCGCGCCGCCATGAATGCGGTTGAGGACCTTGGCGTCGCAGAGGTCGTTGAGGTCCTTGCGGATGGTCTGCGGCGTCACCGAAAAGCGCTGCGCCAGCTCCTCGACGAGCACGCGCCCTTCGTTCTTGGCCAGCTCCAGAATTTCCGCCTGCCGCCCTGTCAGATACATTCCGAAACCTCCCCGTTTTCGTTTTTTTTCATAATATGCAAAAACGAAAGCTGTGCAATTTCAGAAATCGGCGTTTGCGGCGATTCTGCTTTCGTCGTCGGCATGTCGGTTGCACGCGTTGCAATCACCCCGGCGATAGGCGAGTTTGACACCGACGGGAAGAGGGAAAAGACATGTTTCATCCGGCCTTGTTCAAGGGCATGACTGTGGTGGTGACCGGCGGCGGACGCGGCATCGGCCTTGAAGTGGTGCGCCAGTTCCTCGATTGCGGCGCGCATGTGTTCGTGCATGCGGGGCGGACGATCGGCGCCCTTCCGGATTTCCTGGAGACGGCCGCGACCGAGGGCAGGGCGCATGTGGCGACCGCCGACTTCCTGGCCGAAGGCGGCGTCGAGGCGCTGGCGGACGAGATCCGTAGCCGGTTCGACAGCATCGATATCCTCGTCAACAATGCCGGCACGATGGTCGGCCGCTTTCCAGCGGCGGAACTGACGGACGAGCAGTACCGCACCGTCGTCCAGCTCAACCAGACGTCCGTCGTCGAGATGACGCGGGCGCTGTTGCCGCTGTTGCGTAAGGGCACGCATCCGGCAATCGTCAACACCGTGTCGATCTCGGCGCTGACAGGCGGCAGCGCCGGCTCCTCGATCTATTCGGCGACCAAGGCCTTCGTCTCCACCTATTCCAAGGCGCTGGCGCGCGAACTGGCGCCGGAGGGCATCCGGGTCAATTGCGTCTCGCCCGGCACCATCACCACCGAGTTTCACGAGCGCTACTCGTCGCCGGAAAAGCTGGAGGCGACACGCAGGGCGATCCCGCTCGGCAGGCTCGGAACGGCGGAAGACTGCGCGCCGGCCTATCTCTTTCTCGCCTCGCATGCCCTTTCCGGCTACGTCACCGGCCAGGTGCTGGAGGTCAATGGCGGGCAGCTGATTACGTGAGTACGGCAGGTGTAGATGGCCGTGGCGGTCAAGCCCCTCATCCGCCTGCCGGCACCTTCTCCCCGCGAGCGGGGCGAAGGGACATGCGGCGCGCTCCGATGCCTTCTCCACGCCTGCGGAGTGTAAGATCTTGCGCGGGCCCTGACATTCTTTCGCCGGGATTACCCTCCGGCAGGGATCGGGGCACGTCCCCTCTCCCCGCGTGCG
>UBXV01000070.1 GCA_900469625.1 Hyphomicrobiales bacterium | reverse complement strand
AACTCGTCGATGCCGATGCGGTGGGTGATGACCGGCGCAAGGTCGAGCCCGCCCTGCACGAAGGCGATCATCTTGTACCAGGTCTCGAACATCTCGCGGCCATAGATGCCCTTGAGGTTGAGCATCTTGAAGATCACCTTGTTCCAGTCGATCTCGAAGCCGGCCGGCGCGATGCCGAGAATGGCGATCTTGCCGCCATTGTTCATCTTGTCGATCATGTCGCGAAACGCAGGTGCTGCCCCCGACATCTCCAGCCCGACATCGAACCCCTCGGTCATGCCGATCGCCTTCATCACGTCAGCAAGGTTCTCCTTCGAGGCATCGACGACATGGTCGATGCCAAGGTCGCGGGCAAGCGCCAGCCGCGTCGGGTTGATATCGGTGATGACAACCTTGCGCGCGCCCGAGCGCTTGGCCACCAGCGCCCCCATGATGCCGATCGGACCGGCACCGGTCACCAGCACGTCCTCGCCGACAAGATCGAACGAGAGAGCCGTGTGCACCGCATTGCCGAACGGATCGAAGATCGCCGCGATCTCGTCTGGAACGTCTTCCGGGATCGGCACGACGTTATACTCCGGCAGGCAGACGAACTCGCCGAACGAGCCCGGCCGGTTGACGCCGACGCCGAGCGTGTTGCGGCACAGATGCCCGCGGCCGGCCCGGCAGTTGCGGCACTTGCCGCAGACGATATGCCCCTCGCCCGAGACCCGCTCGCCGACATGGTATTTGGTGACCGCCGAGCCGACCTCGGCGATCTCGCCCATGAACTCGTGGCCGACCACCATCGGCACCGGAATAGTCTTCTGCGCCCACTGGTCCCAGTTCCAGATGTGCACGTCGGTGCCGCAGATCGCCGACTTCTTCACCTTGATCAAAACGTCGTTCGGCCCGACCTCGGGCACCGGCACGCGCTCCATCCACAAGCCGATCTCCGGCTTCGACTTCACCAGCGCCTTCATCATGTTCGTCATCGATTTATTCCTCAGATCACACCGAGGTCGCGGCCGACCTCTTCAAAGGCGGCAATCGCCCGGCGCACGTCGTTCTCGCTGTGGGCGGCCGACATCTGCGTGCGGATGCGCGCCTGCCCCTTCGGCACCACCGGGAAGGAGAAGCCGATGACATAGACGCCCTTTTGCAGCATGCGCGCCGCCATCTCCTGCGCCAGCGCCGCATCTCCCAGCATCACCGGGATGATCGGATGGCCCTCGCCGGCCAGCGTAAAGCCGAGCTTCGACATCTCGGTGCGGAACAGGCTGGCATTGGCATAAAGCCGTTGACGCAGCTGGTCGCCATTGTCGATCAGGTCGAAGACTTTCAGCGAGGCGGCCGCAATGACAGGCGCCAGCGTGTTGGAAAACAGATAGGGACGCGAGCGCTGTCTGAGCCACTCGACCACCTCGGCCTTGCCCGCGGTGTAGCCGCCCGAAGCGCCGCCGAGCGCCTTGCCGAGCGTGCCGGTGATGATGTCGATCCGGCCCTCGACGCCGCAATGCTCGGCCGAACCGCGGCCATGTTTGCCGACGAAGCCGACCGCATGGCTGTCGTCGACCATGACCATGGCGCCGTATTTGTCGGCGAGGTCGCAGACCCCTTGGAGATTGGCGATGATGCCGTCCATCGAAAACACGCCGTCGGTGGCAATCAGCTTGAAGCGGCTGCCTTCGGCCTTCTTCAGCTCTTCCTCCAGCGCCGCCATGTCGTTGTTGGCGTAGCGGAAGCGCTTGGCCTTCGACAGCCGCACGCCGTCGATGATCGAGGCATGGTTGAGCGCGTCGGAAATGATCGCATCCTCTTCGCCGAGCAGCGTCTCGAACAGGCCGCCATTGGCATCGAAACAGGAGGAATAGAGGATCGTGTCCTCCAGCCCGAGGAACGACGAGATGCGCGCCTCCAGCTGCTTGTGTTCTTCCTGGGTGCCGCAGATGAAGCGCACCGAAGCCATGCCGTAGCCGTACCGATCAAGCGCCTGCTTGCCGGCTTCCGCCAGCTCCGCATTGTCGGCAAGGCCGAGATAGTTGTTGGCGCAGAAGTTCAGCACCCGCTCGCCCGAGGCAACCTCGATCTCGCCCGCCTGCTTCGAGACGATCACCCGCTCGGACTTGTAAAGACCCGCCGATTTGAGGCCGTCGAGCTCGGA
>UBXV01000004.1 GCA_900469625.1 Hyphomicrobiales bacterium | reverse complement strand
AGTTTGAGGGGCGGGGCTTTGGGGCGCCCCTCAAGACACGGGGTGACCTCGCGTCCAGTTGGATTACCGGACGCAAGGCGATCAATCGGCCGCGAGATCAATCGGCCGCGAGAGAGTCAGTGGCGGAGCAGTGCGGCCATCCTTTGGCCAATCAGCCAAAGAGCCTTGTTGAGCTTGATGTCCTGATCGATCCCGTTGATCGGTCGAGACGTCGATCGGCGCGCTCTGCCGAATTCGTCACGCTTTAAGCCGCGCAATCCGCCCTTGATGCTATTCTCCTGAACGACGTTCCACACGGTCCAAAGATCTTCTGCCCGATCCTCGATGCGGCGAGGCACCAGCAATTGTTCTGGCTTTATCGGGCTGGTCGCCGAGCCTTCGGCGTCGCCAAACCGGACGACGTGCGCAGCCTCAGCCAAGACTTCCCTTGCTTCACGCCCCATATTCAAGCCGGACCAGTCCTGCGGCGCCGCGAGCGTGCGTTCCGCCTCTCCAAGCACGCGATAGGTTCCCTCGATCACCTTGCCTTGAACATCACCGGAGTGTCGGACCTTGATAGCGTCGATCGTTCCGGTTTGCGCAACGAGCGAATTGAGGCAGCACACGCGGAAAAGCCCGGCGAGCAACTCGTATGCGCTTGTTCCATCGTTTGCATTCTTGAGAAGGATTTCGCAGACGGTATCGCCGACGTGATAGACGTTGCCATCATCGAGACGGCGAAGCCGAATGAGGTGCTTGGTAAAATTCGCCTTCCCCTCTGTGCGGCTGACAGACTGGCGCGCTCCGACCGGCATGAAGCCCTCTTTCATGAGGCCACGCAGGATCTCAATTGTCGGGATCGGCTTGAAGCGATCGGAACGGCTTTCGTGCGCCGAGGTGGCAAAAATCGAGGGTGCGATGCCACGCATCTCGTCTTCGGTGAGAGCGCGTCCAGTATCAAAGCGGGCGGTTCTAGCGTAGATGCTCATTATCATTTCTCCTTTTCCTTAGGACCGCGAAGCAGGGCCGCGTCCTGCTTCCCGGGGCCGCGCGAGCGGTGGGGACGGAGGGGAAAGCAGTCTTTGCGGGGAACCGCCTGCACGAAGCGGGAGCGAAGGAAGGTGGGCGAAAGACTGTTTGGGGGAGAGAAGGGGCAAAGACCCTCGGCCCCCTCAGCCGATCGGCTCCCGATCGGTCAACCAACTATGAAGCGTATCGGAGCTTTCAGCATAGCGCCGCGTCAGTGGGAAAGCGGGAATTCGCGTCACGCGAAGGGCGGAAAAAGGGCCGCCGCAGGAGCTTCAACATAGTGGCCCGAAGGGGAAGCGGGATCGACTGCCCCCGTCCTCGCGTTCCGTGTCACTCTTTGTTTTCGAGAGACCGGCCTCGCGATAAAGCAAGTTACATTTTAAATTGGACGGAGTTTCGCTTTAAATTGGACGTCAACGGAGTTAACGGCGGCGCCTCCCTGGGACCGCCGTGATCGCTTTCTACTTCTTCAGCAATGCTGTGTGTCATCGGCTGAACGCATCCCGCTGGCCGATGCCTGGAGTTGACGCAGGCATTCACGAATTCGGAGGTCGCCTGCTCGATGCCCGAGCAGGTGGAATCGAAAGGGCCAAGAAAGGATGAAGCGTATCGGAGCTCTCAGCATAGCGCCGCGCCAGCGGGAAAATGGGAATTCGCGTCACGCTTCGGGTGGAAAAGGGCCGCCGCAGGAGCTGGGCCGAAGGGAAGCGGGATCGACTGCCCCCATCCGAAGCGTTCCGTAGCGGATAGCTCGCGCTCCCCGGACACCTCCTTTTGACCGGCCGACAAGAGCCGGCCGCCGGGATCATCGGGTCTCAAACGTGATCTCCACTAGATGACGGTCGTGCAGAAACGCGAGTATTGATCGTCGCGCTCGTAGCAGGCGCCTCCCGAAACGCTCGCGGCACGCCTCGTGGTTCCTCGATCTAGGGATCCTGCCTTATCTTCGGCACGAAACCCACAGCAAAGCCAAACAGCCGGCCAATCTTGTCTAACGTCTCCAATGTCGGGTTAGCATTGCCCGCTTCGATTTCCGCGACTTGCCTACGAGTGAGGCCGAGGGTGTTTGCAAACTCCTGCTGCGTAAGGCCTATACTCTTACGCATTTCCACCACAGCATCCGGCAAATGCAAGCCGCCGCGTCGCGCCTGGTCTGCAAGATCCCGGCGCATCACCGAAACCTGCTCTTTGGTCGGTTTTTTCCATCGCGCCACTTTGATCAGCCTCCTTCCGGTTTAGAGAACGCACCTTCGACACCGTCAGCGATCTCGCTACAGCGCATCATGGCTCGTTCGATGACAACGTCCGGCGCTCCCAACCTTTTTGCATGGCTCGGCACAAGTCTGAGGCGCTGTGCAAAAGCCTGCAGCTCAGACATCAGCTTCGTCTGAACATCGCCGTCGGACCAGACCTCAGTGCAAATCCGTTTCCAATCAGGAAAATGCTCCAAGCCGGCGTCGCGCATGGAGGCCCAACGGGTAGATCGCACGACGCCCTCTTTCGCCAACCGCATGGGAGCAAAGTCAAAGAGTGGTGACAGTCTGATCGTTCCGTCGGGGAATTTACTCAACGCGGAGTTACGGCCATGATTGTCGGGGTTGCCGAGCGCCAGGTTGGCGATATCGCGCTTCAAATATTCCTCAATGTCGGCAACCGGGTCAGTGGAGTGCCGTTTCAGCAGATCGATATTCGCCTCATGGGTGCCGATGTGACCAAACTCCGCCACACCGAGCGCGGAGACGAGGCTTTCCTGTCCGAGGCGAATCGTCCTCCCATTCGCGCTGAGGCTGCGATCGAAGCGAGGGATGATCAGCACACCTTCAGCGTAAGTCGACGGTTCTTTGACTTTGAGACCAAGTTCCAGGGCAATGCGAGAATAGAGTGCTTCACCTTCAAGAATGGTGCGGTCAACTGCATCGGTGCTCCGAACAAGCTTGACGATGACGTGCCGAATGGCCTCGTCGTCGCCAACGATGCTGTCGGGGTAAAAGAGCCCGTCCTTGGCCTGCGTCATTGATACTTTCGGCCACTCACCCTGCAGCCCGCTAGAACCGGAAGCCAACATTGCGAAACGGTCAGCGACTTCCATGAAACGGTCCGTTCGCTCAAGGATGTCCTTCTCCGTTACGCCCTGACGCTGCAGGCTTTTCAATCGAGCGAACTCCGCCTCCGCCGCTTCCTTGATGCGGATATTGCCAATTCCGCCAGTTGCGGCCCGGAGGAGTAAAGGCAGGTCCGATGAACGAGCCGCTTCGTCGACCCCCATATGCTCGGCCAACTTTCTCCGCGCATGCCCTTGTGGCACGAGATCCAGGAGGAAGGCTGGCCAGTGGCGGTTGTAGCGATTTTCTAGATCAATCGGATAGCGGACAGACAATGCGCGGTGATCGCAGACGGCCTGACCCGTGGCGAAACCCTGAGCGGCCGTGGCGAGAAAGTAGTCGAGATCGTAGTCAACGACCGAACTGCCGACATAGCCGGCATCATCGTCCTTCAGCTCAAAAGCTGCTGCGTCGTGCCATTCGCTGTCAAAGTGGATCTGCAACGTTCGTTTCATTTTTCGACCCCTTTGATGGGATCATTACTATCGATAATAGACTTTATCAATCCCTTAAAGGGGGCAATAATGCCAAAAATCGCGTAAGCCTTATTATGGAACCACCTGGACGAACCGTACGGCGTGGACAGCGATGAGGGTGGCGTTCTCAAAAATGCGCACCTCATCGGAGAGCGACGGCACTTCCCCCTCCACCAAGCGGCTGCGTGAGGGCGACCACCACCCTTTAGACCTGAAAGGCCGGTTCCGCCCCTTAAACCCTCTAAACGCACCAAACGGTAACAAATCAAGAAAAAGAGCCCCGCGCGAGGGCGGGGCAATCGCGCATCCTCCGATTGAAAGAATGCGAGGGAATTCACGGTCAACAAGCCGCCAAGGCGCCGCGTGATGGACGCGTTGGCTGACGATCTTCAGCACTTCTACGGAGGTCAACCAAGCGGCCCACTGCCACCGGGTTCACAAGGCCCGCCGAAAGCTACGCGAAGTGTCAAGGCCCGTCGGTTGACCGGCCTTCAGATGCAACGATGATTCGATCGTCGGTCGCGATGACATCTCCAATGAACGGAAAGACTTCATTCCCATCGCGGCGATATCATAAGCATCCAGCGATTTCAGTTCGTCGCTGAAGATCTCAAGCGAAAACGTGCCATCATACCCGCACGCGATGATCGCGCTTACAAAACTGTCAACGTCAAAGTCGCCACCACCAGGTAGACACCTGTGATGGCGGCTCCATTCAATCAGTGGGAGGTTCCGCTTTCTGGCATCCGCGATCTGGACGTACGAAATGAGCTTTGGATCCAAATGGGCGATATCTCTCCACTCATGCGTCAGTGCGAGTGTGTGAAAACTATCGAGAACGATTCCAAGTGCCGGATGGGCCGCCTTCGAGACTATACGATAGGCATGATCGAATGTGGCCACATGGGAGCCCCAGGAGAGCGCTTCAAATCCGACCCTCATCGAACGCGCCCTCGCTCGCTCTGCGATCTCGGCGAGCTGGCCTCCGCTAAGCTCGTCATCGGCCAAAACCACGCTGGAGGTGTTCGAGCAGACCAACATGAGAGGAATGCCGAGTGCTTCCATCGTGTCAAAAGCCGTTTCCGCCCTGTCAAGATTTGCCAGGTGCTGAAGTTTCGATACGCCCTCAAAATCTCTAAAGGGTTGTAGGACATCGAGGCTGAGCCCGAGATCAGCAGCGATTGAAGCGACTTCAACCAACCCGTAGCCGGCAATGTCACTTTCACATAACTCGACCCCGTCAAACCCTGCCGTTGCAGCGGCCCGTAGCCTCTGCTCCAAAGTACCGGTCAGCGTAACTGTCGCAATGCTGCGTCTCATGCTTTGCCCTTTCCGGGAGGTCTATGGGGATTTCAAGAGCTTCGAAATTTGAAGAAGGGCGCTGGGGCGAGGACGGCCGATTGCATTTCCTGTATCAACGGCGTGACCTTCGGAAGAAAATCGGTCCAGGCGGCGTCGGTCGCCAGCAAGCGGCGCTTTTCGCTACGTTCCGCATGATCAGCGTATGGCCACAAATGCACGACGGAATTGAGTTGGCCAATGTCGACGACATACCATCCGAGGGGCTCGCCGAGATGTCTCGTTTGGATCTCAAGGCCCTCTTTCTCGTAGATCGCGAGATAGGTTTGAAGGGATCCGGGGACCAATCGATAGGTGCGTTGCTCAACGATCATAGAACGAGCTCCCGTCCGCGCGAACGCGTGATTAACGCCGTTAGGTCTGCGCCAAGTCCCTGGATGCCGGACGCGATCTGGGGTTCGCTGACTGTTGCAAAACTAAGCCGGCAGCTGCTTTTCGGAGAGCGATTGGCGAAGAAGAGTTCTCCAGGAACAAAGGCCACTCCCGAACCTGCAAGAGACTTCTCGAGAAGATGGCGGGCGTCAATTCGGTAGGGAAGGGTCAACCATATAAACAAGCCACCGTCCGGACGCGTCCAAGAGCAGCCTTCTGGAAGGCAACTTTCGAGTGCAGCCAGCATCGCCCCGCACTTAGAGCCATACAAGGTCTTCAGGCCAACGACATGCTTGTCGAAATCGGTGTCGATCAACTGCGCGGCGATGCACTGGCTGAACACGCTAGTATGAACATCGCAGGATAGCTTCAGTGCTGCCAATTTGGAAACAAGTGCAGGCGCGCCGGCGATCCATCCGAGGCGAAGCCCCGGTGAAATCGTTTTCGAGAATGTCGAAACTTGAAGGACGTGGCCATCGTAACCAGCATCCTGTGCGAGCCGAGAGATCGAGGGGATGCCCTCCCCCCTGAAGCGGAGGTCGCGATATGCACTGTCCTCGATGATCATGACGTTATGCTTGATGCAAAGCCCGAGCAGACTGATGCGATCTTGCAGAGAAATACATAAGCCGGTGGGGTTCTGAAATTCCGGGATGAGATACAGGAACTTGGGTTTGCCGGCTATGACGGCCTCAGCCTGTTGAAGATCGATGCCATTCTCGCCAAATGCGATGCTCTCCATCCTCGGACGATAAACGCTGAACGTGTCGATGGCAGCGAAGAACGTTGGTGCAGTTATGGCAATCGCATCGTAGGGATCGATGAGAAGCCGGCCTATGAGGTCCAAAGCCTGCTGCGCGCCATTCGCAATCAGAATTCCAGCGACATCGCTCTTGACGCCATCCTTTGCCAGGTTTCTGACGAGAGATTGACGCAGGGGTTCATATCCCATGCTCGGCGCATACTGGAAAGCCTGCGCCCGCAAGGAGGGGCTGTCCATAATTGCCGATATAGCAGCGGAAATCGCATCGTACGGAAAGGCGGATGCGTCTGGTATTCCGCCAGCGAACGAGGTTATTCCCGGTTTGGATGCGAGCGACAGAAATGTCGGCGCCTCAGCCAGATTCCGCGCCGAGAGCGAAATTGCATGCGACCATTCGAGCGTCACGATTACAGCCTTTTTTTCAGCGGAATTGAGGACTTCAGGCGACGCGGGCTCTTTGCCAGCAGTCCGAAAGCGGTAAACCGGGGGAGCCGAACATGTCGGTTGGAGGGACGCCCCAGAGATTGAGCCAGTCCTCGCCAGGACCGGGCTTTGCAGGCCACACCTGCGGACGATAGATCGACTCGTTCGCGATCTTCGTCATCCCATAGGAGTGCTCGACGATGCAGCCGTCACCGTCCCGGTAGTAGGTGAAGTAGCTCTGGGCGTTTGCGCCATGATGACCGGGTCCCCAGACAAGGGGTCGATTGAAGTGACTGAGCTGATCGCAGATCCTGAATAGATCGCCGACGTCGCGCGCTTCGAGCGAATAGTGATGTAGCCCAGGCTCGCCTTGTACAACTGCAATTGTATGATGGTAACCGTCAGCTGCGCGCATGAACAGAAACGTTTCATCGTCGGCCGTGTCGGAGAGCTTCATACCGAGAATCTCTGACAGCATATCCCTGGTCTCAGCCACATTGCGGACAGTGATGCTGACGTGATCGAGCCTGGCGGGGCGTACTCCGAGCGTCATGTAGTCCGGAAGCTGGTCGCGCGGCACCGCCGAATGGACTTCGAATGCGTGTCCGCTCGGTCCCTGGAACACAAACCCGGCTTCGGTTCCGCGAACGGTCGGCTCCATGGACAAGATTTCAAAGCCGGCCGACAGCGCACGCCGGTGAGCCTCTTTTACAGCGTCGACGGATACTGCCTCCAGACCGATAGAGCGCACAGCCGGGCAAGCAGCAGCTATGTAGGTTATTTCTGCACGACGCCGATTTGAGGTCAGACTAACGCGATCCATGTCCCTCATCGAAATTCGAAACCCCAACATATCCTGGGCCTCTTGGGCCGCCACGGGAAGGTTGGCGGTCTCGATCGTAAGATGCCCCAATTGCGCGATCAAATGCATCAGCTAATCCTTTGAACCGATTATAAAAATTTGTTTGGAACAAGATCGTTGCATCTTAGCCAGCGATAGGATCGGCAGAGAAGACCGATATGGGAGAAACGCTGTTGCATGAAACGAACATTCAGCGCGGCATCAAAGGGCGACGAAAAAGAAGGGCCATATATTCGCTATTATTTTCAATGGCTTATTTTACTCTTCGCGCGAACAGGGTGTTTCATTCCTTGCAACAGCGTTTCTCAGGAACGGCGCTCCTCAAGCCATGGGCAACTCCATAAGCTCACCGACTGATCGAGCGGTTTAGGAGGAATAGGATGAACGCTGCAGTCGGAAATGTTACGGATCTGATCTTTGGCAGGTGGAAGAGCCAAATTCTGCATGCCGGGGCAGCGCTCGGTGTTTTTGACCAGCTGAAACGCGACACGTTTCAATCGGCGGCGGATATCTCAGCGCGACTTCGCGTCGATGCTGCGTTGTTGGCCCGGCTGATGCGGGCGCTGGCGTCCCTTGAACTGGTTGCTGAAGCCGACGGCGGATACGCGCTGACTGACAGCGGTGCACTCTTGACGGCGGACGCCGTCGGATCGCTGCGTGCCATGGCGTTATTGGAGGAAGGGCCGGAGCACTACGCCATCTGGGCTCATCTTGTCACCATGATCAAGGATGGAAAGCAGAACGCGTTCCTGAGGCACTATGGACAGATGGCCTTTGACTATGCCCAGGCAAACGTCGATTACGGATCCACATTCCGCCACGCGATGTCCAGTTTTTCCGCCGTTCAATCACAGTTGGCTCTTGAGGCCATGAACGGTGTCGACTTCAGCCGAACCCATACCGTTTGCGATGTCGCAGGCGGCCAGGGCCACCTTATGTGCTCGCTGCTGCAACGCCAATCGAACTTGGCCGGGATCGTGCTCGACCTGCCAGAAGTGGTGGCCGCAAAGGACGAGTTGTTAGCGTCCCGTCTCGGGCTGGCGAACCGATGCACCTATGTCGCCGGAGATATGTTCGAGGATACACCTGTCGCCGATGCGTATTTGCTGAAAATGATTCTGCACGATTGGAATGACGACGAGTGCGGAAAAATCCTGTCAAACATCAGACGGCGGGTTCGACCGGGCGGCAGAGTGTTCATCATCGAGCATATCGTTCCTGCAGACGGCCAACCGCATTTCTCCAAGTTGTATGACATTCACATGATGTGTTGGGGATCTGGCCGCGAACGTACCGAGCGCGAATACGCTAATCTCCTCGTCAACGCTGGCTGGAAATTTCAGGCAGCGCATTACCCGGCGACCCGAATGATGGGCGTGGTCGAAGCGACAGCCGTCTGAGGAGGGCGCCATGACCATGGAAACAGACGTCCTCATAGTCGGCGCCGGAATTGGCGGATTGACTTTGGCGCTGGCGCTGCACGCACAGGGAATTCCCTGTCTCGTAATCGAGGGGACGGCGGAGTTCCAGTCGATAGGCGCTGGCATCAACCTCTTGCCTCACGCGGTTGAGCCGCTCGCGGGCATCGGCCTTTACTCTGCGCTGCTGCAGAACGCCAACAGCACGACATTCCTGCAATTCTACAGTCGACATGGGGCACACATTTATACCGCGGCGCGAGGAACGAAGGCGGGGCATTCCTGGCCACAATTGTCCATTCACCGGGCCAGGCTCCACGAACTGCTTGTCCAGGAATTCAAGGCGCGCCTCGGCGAAACAAGGCTGCACATGGATGCGAAATGCGTGGGATTGGAGCAACGTAACGACGGCGTGGCGGTTCTTGTCTCAAACCGGGCGGGCGAGACGCGCACGATCGCTGCTGGTATCGTTGTCGGGTGCGACGGCATTCGCTCACGGGTGCGCCAGATGCTGGCACCGAACGAAGGAGAACCTCTCTATTCAGGAGTCATGATGTGGCGGGGCATCGCGGAGATGCCGTGCTTCCTCGACGGGTCGACCATGGTTCTTGCGGGTTCGCTGCGCTCTGGCAAGATGGTAGCCTATCCGATCAGCGGCGTTTCCCCGTGCCGAACACAACGCGTCAACTGGGTTGCGGAAATCCGCACGCAGCACCGATCACAGGCATCGTGGGATGTAGCAGGGCAGCGCCAGGACCTGACGTGGGCGGATCGGGACTGGCACTTGCCGTGGCTGGATGTGGCGGCGATGATCCGAACAACGTCGACGATCATGGCGTACCCGATGGTTGACAAGGACCCGCTCGACGCCTGGAGCCAGGGCCGCATTACCTTGCTCGGGGACGCCGCCCACCCGATGTATCCTTTCGGTTCGAACGGCGCGTGCCAAGCCATATTGGACGGCTTTACGCTGGCCGAATGCCTATCGTGTTTCGGGCTCACCGAACGAGCGCTGGAGGAGTACCAGCAGGCGCGTCTCCCGCCGACCAAGGCCGTCACTCTACTCAACAGGACGATCCCGCCCGATGTCGTGTTGGACGAGGTAGACGCACGGACGCGCGGCGAGCCGTTCGACGCGATCAATTCCGTCATATCGCAGACGGAACTGGCCGAGATAATGGGGCGATATCAACAAATTAGTGCCGGTCGAATTCCTAAGTTTTCCAGGCGCTCAAGCCTGGCGCACGCAGCGGGTTAAACGGGACAAGGTGTAGTTCGCATGATCAAGGGTGTGATAGCGGCGCTCCTGGCAGGAGCAATGTGGGGCATTACGTTTGTCGCGGCGCGCGCTGTCGTGCCATTCACAGAACTCGAACTCGCGGTCGCGCGAAACATCGTTTTCGGCGTCGCGTCCATGTTGTTAATGGCCTGGCCCGAGTTTCGGCCGACGGGCATCTCCCGGAAGGATCGATTGATGTCGATGCTACTCGGGTTTATTGGCTATGTCGGTATTTTCCTGAGTATTTCGTTTGCAGTCAAATCGGTCGGCGCGTCTATCCCTCCCTTGATCGTGGGCTTGATGCCGGTGCTGCTTTCACTCGCGGGGAATTTTCGCGAGCGTTCCATTTCGTGGTCAAGGCTTGCAATCCCATTGGCACTTATCACCGTTGGCATCGCTGTGACCAACCTGTCGGCATTCCTGCAGGTTGGGGACAGGCAGGGGCAGGCCAATTACGTATTCGGTATCACATGCTCCATCGCAGCCCTGGCGCTGTGGATACTCTACGGCATCTTGAATGCGAATGTGATGAGGAAGCCGAATGCGCCGGCCGCCTTGCCCTGGACCGCGTTGCATGGCCTGGGCGCCTTGGCAGGGTCAATCCCTCTTGCAGTGATCGTACTGGCGTCCGGCGACGCGACTTGGCAACAGACGGCGCTCAGTAGCGGGCCGGGGCTGAGTTTCCTCTTCTGGGCCATGATTTCAGGGATCGGTGGTTCGTGGATTGCAGCCTGGGCGTGGGCGATCGCCTCTCGTGAGCTGCCCCTATCCCTTTCTGCGCAACTCCTGGTGAGCGAAGTTTGCTTCGGCTTGCTTTTCGGCTTCATCTATGAGGGTCGTTGGCCCACCTTGGAGGAATTTTCAGGTGCAACGCTGATGATCGTCGGCGTCGTTTTGGCAGTTCGCACATTCTTGTCAACGCGCAATCGGGACAAGATGGCCGTTTCGGTTGCCTGATCAAAGCCGAAACCAAGTGCACCTTCTCGGAGATGTCAGCCATTTGCCCGGCAAAGCGGTCGCAACACCGCGACGAGAGGGCGTGCGATGCTCACCCTGATGGTTGCCGAACGGATGCAGGAGATCGAGCAATCAATACCGCGCCGCGCGACCCGTCACCGTCCGGCGGCCCCCGCTCGTCGCATCACCAGTGCGCGCCTCTGGCAGCCGACACCGACGGGTCCAGCTGAATGGTGTCTGCGTGCACATTGAGCAACGCATCGAATTTCGACGATACTGCTTCCGGCAATGGCTTTCTCCATCGGCCAGCCAAGAAGTCGACGACAACCCGAACCTTTGCCGGTAAAAGCGCATTCGGCGGGAACAGGGCGTAAAGGCCCATCTCTTCCATCGGGTGCTCCGGCATGACGGATACGAGTTCCCCCCGCTCGATCCTGTCGCTAACGACGAACGCAGGAAGAGCAGCGATACCCATCGAAGCGACGGCGGCATCCCGGATGGACTCGGGGCTATTGCTGCTCAGTCTCGAATTTGGTCGCTGGCTTACCCATTGTCCTGCAACGCGGAAACGCCACGGCAACGGACAAAAGGCATTTGAATAGACGAGGCACTCGTGCCTCAACAGTTCGCGTGGGTGGGTCGGCACCCCCTGTGTCTCGGCATAGCTCTTGCTGCAGACAAGGACCTGCTTAACAGGCTTAAAGTACTTCGCAATTAGCGAGGAGTCCTTCAATACGCCGATACGTATGGCGAAATCTGTCCCTTCGTTGAACAGATCGCCTGGCTGATCGGTGAAGTCGAGATTGATTTCCAAGCGTGGATGCCGTGTCAGGATATCCTTGACCGCGGATGTTAAATACATTGTCCCAAACAGCGTCGGTGACGATATACGCACAACACCACTTGTTTCGGAAGCGCAACCGGTCACGAAGGCTACGGCGTCATTCATTTCGTTTAGAATGCGACGCGCTCTGTCGTGGAAGGCATAGCCTAGTGTTGTTGGGGTCACAAAATGAGTCGTTCTATTTAAGAGGCGGACGCCAAGCGTTTCCTCGAGCAGAGCTATTCTGCGGCTGACTATCGATCTCGACAGGCCCAACCGATCTGCCGCCTTTGTGAAGCTTCCGGTTTCGACAACAGCGCAAAAAACCTCGAGTTGAGCAGTCTCAAGCAATGTCCAGTCCCTCTGCTGCAAACCCGACTTCAACCATTCGGTTTATTGCCACAAAGCGTACCACCTTCAATTTTGCAGAGCAACATGGGAGCGATGGCTAAGGTGCGCTCGCCGCTCTTAAATACTCTAGCCAAGAGAATGGCCAAGCCATACGCCTGAAGCTCCCGCCACATTGCCTCCGCCAACTATTGCTCTGGCAGCATCGCTACAAATGCTAGCGCCTGCCAATCTGGCCGGTGAACAGAGGAGCGAAGACGGCCGGACGCGTCTCAGCGAGTGCGCTTAGCCTTAACGATGGCGCAAGTCCTTCTGCGCTCTACCCCACGTCCGCAGAGTTACGAAAGAGATCAGCAGCAAGCTGGGGAAACCCGGTGTTGATGTTCAAAGCACCCGTGGCAGGAGTTGACGTATATCCATGCCGCTCAACACTCGGGATATGTCGATGGGATATACATAGTTGAGCCACGGTTAGTGCATGCTTTCCCAATCTGGGCTGGAAACGGCTATCTAAAGCTCGCCTTACGATGATGATATCGCATAACGCTATCCGTTCGAGTCAACTTGGTCGTTCATCATCAGGTACAAGTTCGCTGAGGCCCTTGTGCTGGCGGGCAGCTGCTTGAAGTTTGGGGACGGTGTCGTGTCCGGCGCGAAAAAGACTGAGAAGAATGGCCGCGGCAAGCGCGCTATCCGGGTGATCCCTCGGCAATACGTGCTGTTCCCGCCACTCCTCGAGCACTGTTTCGACAGTTCGAATGTCGCCAGGTCCGAAAGTGATTTCAAGAAAATTCTTAATACGCATTTTGCACGTCCATTATGAAACGAAAGCGAAATGGACCATCAGTTGACGGGTTCAAACGCCAGTCAACAGCGCACCAGATGCCGCCGATTTCTTCTAACTCTGGGACACGGTTTCTGTTCCGGGGGCGATCGTCGCCGACGGGTTTCCACGCGTTGGCCCCAGGCTAGTGAAAATTTCGGCTCTTCACTTTCAGCGTGTCGATATGCAGGTCGGGAATGAATATGTCGCGTGGCTTGGCCGGAAGGGGCCTCTCGCGCGAGTCCGGGCTGCCAGGCGATCCGTGCGCGAACTCATCGCCACGGCCGGTCGGCAACCTAAAAGCCTCATCCCGCTCGGAAAGGGAGGAGAGATCGCCGGTCAGGTCGAACAGCTGTTGAGCGATCAAATGAACGACCTCCCCTTCGCGCTGGATGCGGCCATTGATCGCCATCATGCTCGATCCGAGCACCACACGACGGCTGCGTTCAAACAGTTTCGGCCAGACGACCACGTTGGCCGGTCCTGTTTCGTCCTCGATCGTCAGGAACATCACGCCCTTGGCGGATCCGGGCTTCTGACGGACGAGAACAAGACCAGCCGTCATCAGCCAGCGACCGTCCCGGGCGGCCATCGCCTCCTCGCAGGTGATGATCTGGCGCTCTGTTAGATCCTTGCGAAGGAAGGCGATTGGGTGCTGGCGAAGCGTCAGGCCCGTGTGGCTGTAGTCCTTGATGACGTTGTGGCCTTCGCTCATCTGTCGAAGGGCGACTTCTGGTTCCTGTTGTTCGACAACCGTCCTCATCTCGCGCTCAGACGCAGCGGCAAAAAGAGGAAGGGGCTCGTCGCGAAGTGCCTTGATTGCCCAGAGCGCATCGCGTCGCATGAGGTTTAGCGAAGGAAGGAATGCATCGGCTTCGGCAAGTTCGACGAGCGCGGCCGCGGACACGCCTGCCCGCCTCCACAGGTCGTCGACGCTGTCGAAAGGCTGATCTCCCCGCGCGGCGGCGATACGTGCCACGTCGCCGACGGCTAGGTTTCGAACGAGCCGCATGCCGAGCCGCACCGCATGGCGACGCTCGTCGCCGTCGATCGGCTCGAGGATGCAATCCCATCGCGAGCGGTTGATGCAGACAGGTCGGATTTCGACACCGTGCTTTCTCGCATCGCCGACGATTTGCGCTACCGCATAAAAGCCCATCGGTTGGCTGTTGATCAAAGCGGCGCAAAACGCATCGGGAAAATGGCATTTGACGTAGCTGGAGGCGTAGGCAATCAGCGCAAAGCTTGCCGCATGGCTTTCCGGAAAACCGTAGGATCCGAAGCCTTCAAGCTGGGAGAAGGTCTTTTCGGCGAACTCCGGCGAATAGCCGTTCTTCACCATGCCGTTAACGAGCTTGTCTTTGAACTTCGACACACCGCCGGTGAACTTGAAAGTCGCCATGGATTTTCGAAGCTGGTCTGCCTCTCCGCCGGTAAACCCGGCGCAGGTCATCGCCACCCGCATCGCACTTTCCTGAAACAAGGGAACCCCGAGCGTTTTTCCAAGGACGGCTTCCAGTTCGGGCGTCGGGTAATCGACCGGTTCCTTGCCTTCGCGTCGGCGCAGGTAGGGATGAACCATGTCCCCTTGGATCGGCCCGGGGCGAACGATCGCAACCTGGATCACCAGGTCGTAGAACGTTCGCGGCTTCAGTCGAGGCAGCATCGCCATTTGCGCACGGGATTCTATTTGAAACGTTCCGAGCGTATCGGCCCTCCGGATCATCGCGTAAGTGGATGGATCCTCCTGCTCGATGCCTGCGAGATCGATCGTCTGGCCCTTGTGGTCCGCAATAAGCGCGAAAGCCTTCGACATGCAGGTGAGCATGCCTAGTGCCAGCACATCGACCTTCATGAACTTCAGCGCCTCGACATCGTCCTTGTCCCACTCGATGATCTGACGATCGGCCATCGACGCCGGCTCGATGGGCACAAGATCGTCCAGGCGGTCATGCGTCAGCACGAAGCCGCCAGGATGCTGGCCGAGATGGCGCGGCGCTCCCATCAGCTGCTCTGCCAGTTTCAATGTGAGCGCCAGCCGACGGTCGTCAGGGTTGAGGTTGAGCTCGCGCAAGTTCCGATCGGCAACCAACTCGGCAGACCAGGACCACATGCCGGCTGACAGGGCCTTGATCATGTCCTCAGGCAGGCCGAGTGCCTTGCCGACGTCACGAATTGCCCCCTTGGCACGGTACCGCGTCACCGTCGCGCAAAGAGCCGCCTTTTGATGCGTATAGGTCCTGTAGATCCATTGGATTACCTCCTCGCGGCGCTCGTGCTCGAAGTCGACATCGATATCGGGAGGCTCGTCGCGTTCCTGCGACACGAAACGCTCAAACAGCAGATCGTTGGTCTCGGGGTCTATGGACGTGATCCCGAGGATGTAACAGACGGCCGAGTTGGCGGCCGACCCTCGCCCCTGACAGAGAATACCCTGGCTTCGGGCAAAACGCACAATTGAGAACACGGTGAGGAAATAGGGAGCGTATCGCATCGCCGCGATGAGCTTGAGCTCATGACGAACGACTTTCAGTACCTTGGGCGGCATTCCCTCCGGGTAGCGTCTTGGGGCGCATTCGAAAACATAATGCTCCAGCGATGCCTGTGCGTCTTTGCCGGGCACGATCGCTTCCTCAGGGTACTGATAGGTGAGTTCTTCGAGCGAAAACCGGCAACGCTCGACGATCTCCAATGTCCTTGCCAGCGCTTGGGCGTAGCGTGGGAACAGCCGCTCCATTTCGTCCGGTGGCTTCAAGTAACGGTCCGCGTGACGCTCACGTTCGAAGCCGACGTCGTCGATGGTCGTTCCCGTGCGGACACATGTTATGACGTCCTGCAGCTGCCGGCGAGAGGGCTCGTGGAAGAGAACGTCGTTGGTAACGACCGACTTCACCTTGAAGTGTGCGGCCATGTTCGACAGTTGGTGCAGTCTCAGTTGATCGTTCGGGCGGCGCCTAAGACAAAGAGCAAGATAGGCACGATCTCCGAATAATCCGGCCATTTTGCGGAGCTGGACGGCGCATGCGTCGTCTGCAAGGTCGGGCACGAGGATACCGATCAATCCCTCAGCATAAAGTGAAAGGTCGTCGATGGAGAGAAGACAATTGGCCTTGCCACCCCTGGCCTTGCCGAGGGTCAAAAGCCGGGTCAGGCGGGAATAGGCCTCCCGGTTCGTTGGATAAACCAGGATCGACGTGCCATCGACCAGATCCAGACGGCAGCCGACGACAAGGCGGATGCCGGTCGCCCGCGATGCTTCAAGCGCCCGCACGATACCTGCTAGCGAATTTCGGTCAACTATGCCAAGCGCCCTTATGCCAAGGACTTTGGCGGCGGCAAAAAGCTCGTCGGCGGATGAAGCTCCGCGCAGGAACGAGAAATGCGTTGTGACCTGGAGCTCGGCGTAGCTCATGCGAAGATCCCGTGCATGAACCATTTGTGCGAGCCGGTCGCCACGTCGACCCCGTCGCCGGACCGGAAGATCCAGAATCGCTCGCCGCCATCGTCTTCCACGACGAAATAGTCTCGCACCGCATCGAATTCGGCGCTCCTCGTCCACCACTCCCCAAAGATCCGCTCCGGCCCGTCAGCGCGCCTCACGCGGCGTCGTTTGCCTCGCCAGGTTATTGCGACCGGAGGATGGTCAGGCAAAAGCGCAATCACTTCGATCTGCTCCGGGCGGTCGAGCAGGCGAACCGGTCTTGGCCAATGTGGGGTCCATGAGGCACCGGCCGCTGCAGTTGCCACGCTGGTCCGTCTGACGCTGCGCTCCGGCACGTCGCTTGCCACAGCCATCACCCGATAGACCCGTTGGCCCCGATTGCCGATGATGTCGATCAGCGGTGCGATATCGATCACCTCCTCTTCGACAAGGGACGAAGATTTCTGCGCCTCCGCGAGAGGTTCGCTCATGATTGCAGCAAGCGAGAGCCGCTCAATTCCAAAGCCAGGTTCGATCTTTTCGATCCGGTCTTTGAAGAGTTTCGTCAGCCAGGTGGCGTCACGGGCGGGCTTTGCGGTGCCGGCCCGGATGGCCTGAATGGTATTGTCGACCTTGTGGACGATGAGATCGGCGCGGCGAACGCCAAGCCCCTTTTTCTCAAGCGCATTGCAGAGGTCTGCAACCAGCCGGGCGACATATTTGGCGATCGTTTCCGGTGCGCCGATCGGCTCAGCGAATGCGCGCGAGACTTCAATCAGCTCGGCCGGCCTTATGGGGTCGATCGGTTCAGGGATACGTCCGTACATCTGGTCGAGCCTGCGGCCGATTTCTGGTCCGAACCGCAATGCGAGCGGAGCGCGAGGCGTGGCCAAGAGCGCGCCAATCGTCTGGAACCCGAGCGTATGTAGACTTCCAACCAGGTCAGGGTTGAGCCGCAAGGACGCAATTGGCAGCCTTTCTACGAAGCGTCCTGTCTCACCGTCGGGAACGCGGACGATGTCGCGTTTGCTCGTGCGCGCCAACGCGTGCGCAGCGCCCCAACTGTCAGCGATCGCGACACGCGCGGTCAGTCCCCGGCCGTGAAAGCGGTTGATGATACCTGACAGCATCAGCTCTTCGCCGCCCTGCAAATGGTCGGCACCTTCTGTATCCATGATTATGCCATCTGGCGCATCCACCGCGACAACGGGAGAGTATTGCGTGAGCGCCCAAAGCGCGATGCGCTCCACCGCGGCGACATCGGCCCCCGGATCGGCATCGACCATCTGCAAGTCGCGTATGATCGCCTGTGCCTTGACAGCCGGCATGCCGACAGCAAGACCAGCTTGGCGGGCCCGAGAGTCCAGGGCTCTAATCCAACGCTTCGAGCCGCTTCTTGCGATAATGGCGAGCGGCAGGTCAGGCGACAGTCTTGCCCCGTCGTCCGAGCGCTTCAACCTCTCGATCGCCAGATCCGGGAGATAAACGGATACGACCCGTGACATCGCACGCTCCTACTACAAACTCTGCGCACTCCCCGGCCTTCACCCGGATCAATTCCAGAAGCCACCGCGGTCGTCCGACGCCAGGAACCGGAAGTTCTTCCGACGGCAATGCACTGACCCGCCATCGTGTCGTCGAAGCAGTTGGCTGGCCAAAGTCGGATGCCTCCGTCTGACGGCGCCATCGCCTGACGACCAACCCCATCGTTCCCGTCTTTTCGGCCGCAAGCTGAAGCCTTCGCGATGCGGTCATGGGCAGCCGGACGATCTCCCCGACGACAGCCCCGAGACCGCCGTAGGAAAGCCCCTCCTCCATGCTGGCGAGCACGTCTTCTTCCTTGTCGGCCTCTGCGAAAACGAGCCGTTCGGTCGAAAGGCCGGCCTGGACGAGTGCTGGAAAAAAGAGGTCGGGGCGCGTCAGACACCACAGGATCGGTCCTTTCGTGCGTGCCGCGATGCCGGCAACGCACAAAGCCGCCGCGGCCCCGTCGACTGTGCCAGCACCGCCGCCAGCAAATTCGTGTAGCGCGCCGTGTGAAAGCCCGCCTCCCGGCAGCACGGCGTCAATCTCAGGAACACCGAAAGCAAGAAACGCAGCCTTTCTGAAAGCGCTGCCTTCAAGAGCGGCAATGCGGTCGCGCAGATCGGAAATCACCCTGTCTCGGGCAGCAGTCATCTTTCGCGTAAGCCTCAAAGGTCGCGTTGGAGGTTCGACTTCATGTCGCTTAAAGTGCATTTGTTCCCTATCTGTTCCTTTCGACCTTCGGTGTCAAGCAACCGAAAATAGGAATATTATCCCTCAATTTTAGGGGCGTGAAAGATTCACGTTGGGAATCATGGCCGTAGATGTTTTGGGCCTCACATTCGCGAGGGTTCAAAAAATCCCAGGAAGCTGCGGAAGAGTGGCCGTTGGCAGCTGATTGCACCATCGGTTAGGATGGCGACAGCTTCATGAGGGACGCGCCAGAATGTGCAATCTTTACCGCATGGAAGACAAGGATTGGGTCAACAGATGGGCTCAGGATGTCGAGAGCCTCATCAACCTCATGCCCGCCTATCAGATGAACCCCGACCAGATGGGGCCGATCTTGAGAAATACGGCCGATGGCAAGATGCAGTTGGTCCATGCGCGCTGGGGACTACCCTCCCCGTTGTTCGCCCTCAAGAAGGAAGCCGAGAAGAAGGCTGAGAAGTTGCGCGCAAAGGGCAAGGACGTCGATTTCGAGACCTTGCTTCGCGAGCAACTGGATGGCGGAACGACGAATGTCCGCAACCTCAATTTTCCTCACTGGAGGCGCTGGTTCGGCGTCGAGCATCGCTGCATCGTGCCGGTGACCAGCTTTGCCGAGCCGGACCCTTCCGCCAAGGAGGAAGGTGGAAGAACCCCGAACGCCTGGTTTGCGCGCGACGAGAGCAAACCTCTGATGTTCTTTGCGGGGGTTCACGTCCCAAACTGGCAAAGCGTGCGCAAGGTAAAGGACGGCCTGACGATCGACGACCTCTATGGTTTCTTGACCACCGATGCGAATGGGCTGGTAAAACCCATCCATGAGAAGGCCATGCCAGTGCTGCTCCTCAGTCGGGAGGAGACCGATTTGTGGATGCGCGCACCATGGGAGGAGGCAAAGGAACTTGTGCGTCCTCTGGCCGACGATGCGCTGATTATCATCTCGCGGGAACCCTATGGCTCAACGATCGTGACGCGGGCGGGAGAACCCGTCGCCCCATCGAGTCCTGTCTAGCTTCCCACAGCCAAGCTACGACACCTCTATCCAGACCGGTGCGTGATCGCTCGTGCGGTCCCAACCTCTGACGGCCTTGTCGACCTTTGCTCGTTTCAGACCCGCCGCCAGCTTAGGGCTCAACAGGAAATGGTCAATGCGCAGCCCGGCATCGCGCGCAAATGCATTTCGAAAATATTTCCAGAACGTATAGATGCGCTCATTGGGATGGAGATGTCGAACGGCATCCGTCCAACCCTGATCAACCAGGCTGGAATAGGCCGCTTTCACCTCCGGCCTGAAGAGCGCATCGTCGCGCCACCGCTCGGGTTTGTAGACATCGAGATCGCTGGGCATGACGTTGAAATCACCGATGAGAGCGACGGGAACTTCAAGTTCAATGAGTTCTGCGGCGTAATCGCGGAGCCGGTCGAACCAGCGCAGCTTGTAGTCGAAGGTAGGGCCCGGCGCCGGATTGCCGTTTGGCAGATAGAGGCATCCGATAAGGATGCCGTTGATTGCGGCTTCGATATAGCGGCTGTGGCTATCGTCGGGATCGCCGGGAAGACCGCGCCGTGTCTCGATCGGCACATCCCCTCGGGCGAGAATGGCAACGCCGTTCCAGGATTTCTGCCCATGCCAGATCGCACCGTAGCCGGCGTTCTCGATTTCTCGCCGAGGGAACTTGTTATCTGACGCTTTCAGCTCCTGCAGACAAACCACGTCCGGCGCTGCTTCGCCAAGCCAGCGCAACAGAACGTCGAGACGGCCATTGATGCCGTTTACATTGTACGTGGCAAGTTTCACGCGATCTGATCCATGCTTCTGCGACGCACCATCGTCGCGGGGACCACTGTCAAACTTCGCCAAAGCGAAAGCTCAGTTTCATTTTGAAACGCGCGCGTGCGAAAAAAGATGCACGCAAGCGCCTCATCCGAATGTTGCGGGCGGGCGTTCCAACGGCGGGCCCAATGGAAAAGGTTTCTTTGGAGCGAGGAACGATTTGCCGGTTCAACGGTTGAATCGGGTCGGGTTGCAAGAGGAGAACTGGCTTAATGGCTGCCCCCAGAGCGAATTGGAAAGGCTTCATAAAATTCGGAGAGGTTGCCTGTGCCGTCGCGCTCTACACAGCCGCTTCGTCGTCCGAGCGCGTAGTCTTCAACACCCTCAATCGGAATACAAAAAACCGGGTCAAACGGGAGTTTGTCGACACCGAAACGGGAGATGCCGTCGAGCGGGAAGATCAGGTCAAGGGATACGAAACCGAAAATGGTCAGTACGTCGTGCTGGAACCGGAAGAAGTCGCTGCAGCCGTCCCAGATAGCGACAAGACATTGACGATCGAAGCCTTCATTCCCTGCTCGCAGATCGACACCACCTACTTCGACAAGCCCTATTATCTCACCCCGGACAAGATGGGCACCGACGCATTCATGCTCTTGCGTGACGGTATGAAAAAGGAGAACGTTGCCGCGATCGCCCGCACCGTTCTTTTCCGACGGATGCGCACCGTTCTGATCCGCCCCCATGGCAAGGGATTGATCGCCTCGACGCTCAACTTCGATTACGAAGTCCGATCGTCCGACAAGGCTTTCGAGGACCTCCCTGACTTGAAGATCGAAGGCGAAATGCTCGACCTCGCCGAGCATATCATCGAGAAAAAGAAGGGCAGCTTCGACGCTAGCGCGTTTGACGATCGATATGAGGCTGCTGTCGTGGAACTGGTCAAGGCCAAGATCGAAGGGCGCGCACTTCCCAAGAAGAAGGCGCCGGCCGCTTCAAAACCTGGTGATCTTCTAAAGGCGCTTCGCGAAAGCGCCGGCGTTGGCGCAAAGACGGCAAAGACAAAACGTGCGGCAGCAAACGCCAACAAGAACGCTACGCGCAAGACGTCTGCCAAACCCGCGACAGCTAAATCGAAACCCGCCTCAGCGTCAAAGCGGCGCGCCAGCTAACCGGAGAATGGGTCAATGGCAGTTCGTCCCTATTGGAAAGGCTACCTCAAACTCTCGCTGGTCAATTGCCCGGTGCAAATGATGCCCGCCATCTCCGATAACGAAAAGGTGCGTTTTCATACGCTGAACCGCGCGACACACAACCGCGTAGTCAGCCAGTACGTGGATTCGGTCACCGGCGAGGAAGTTGACGAGGAAGATCAGGTCAAAGGTTATCAGCGCGGGGAAGACGAATATCTGTTGCTGGAAGACGAAGAGCTGGAAAATGTAGCCTTGGACAGCACCAACACGATTGAGATTACCACCTTCACGCCGCGCGACAGCGTCGAATGGATCTGGTTCGATACGCCCTATTACCTCACTCCCAGCAACCCCGTAGGCGAGGAAGCCTTTTCCGTCATCCGCGATGCGATGGAAGCCAAGGAGATGGTGGGAATTTCCCGCCTCGTCATCACGCGGCGCGAGCGCGCGGTTTTGCTGGAGCCAAGGGGAAAGGGCATCGTTCTGTGGACTTTGCGCTATGGTGACGAAGTCAGAGACGAGGAGACCTATTTTGCCGATATTGGCGACGGGAAGGCCGATTCAGACCTCATGCCGCTCGTCCAGCAACTGATCAAGAAGAAAACCACCGATTGGAACCCAAAGCTGGTCGTCGACCCGGTCCAGGACCGTCTGCTCGACATCATCAACGCCAGGAAGAAGCAACTGAAAAAGGCGGGTAAGGCCAAGCCGAAAGCGACCGAGCCGGAACCCAGCAACGTCATCAACATCATGGATGCCTTACGCAAATCGGTTAAGGCCGAAACGCACTCGAAAAAATAATGACACAAGCCCTGCAGCGGACGGGCGCAATTTCCGCAGTGATGGTCACGATCTCGTCTTCGTCTTGCTCGCCAGACGCTTCAACGCCTGTGCAAGTGAGCGATGACTATCGCAATAATCCTGCCAGGCCGTGCTCGCGTTGATGAGCTTTGGCACAGTGCGGACCGTAAAGCGCTTCGGATCGAGCCCGGCCCTGACCTGGCTCCAGTTGAGCGGCATTGACACCGTCGCCCCCGGCCGCGCCCGAGGCGACAGTGGCGCGACGGCCGTTGCCATTCTGTCGTTGCGCAAATAGTCGAGGAAGATGCGACCTTCGCGCTGGTTCTTCGCCATCTTGATCAGATAGAGACCCGGATTGTCCCGGGCCATATCCTGGCAAATATCGTGGGCGAAAGTCTTTGCCTCATCCCAGGTCAGCTTTTTCCCGCGTGGAACAGCAAGCGGTGTCACCACGTGAAGTCCCTTGCCGCCGGTCGTCTTGCAGAAGCTGATGAGGCCCAACTCCTCCAGCCGGTCACGGATTTCACGAGCCGCTTCCACCACGCTCGAAAACTCGACGCCCGGACCCGGATCCAGGTCGAATACAAGTCGACCCGGAGTTTCGGGTTTTCCGGGCTCGCAATTCCAAGGGTGCAACTCGACCCCGCCGATCTGGGCGATCGCAGCGAGGCCTTCGATGCGATCGATCTGCAGATAAGGCCTCTTGTCGCCGAACACCGTGACGAGCTCCAACAGGTTGGAGGTTCCCGGCGTGGCGTGGCGCTGGAAAAATTGCTCGCCGGCGATACCGTCCGGCGTGCGAATGATCGAGCAGGGGCGACCCTTGATATGCTCGACAAGCCAGGAGCCGATAGTCTCATAGTAGCCGGCGAGATCCGCTTTCGTCACCGGGACGCCGTCACCGCCGTCAGGCCATAGCTGCTTTTCCGGGCTTGAGATCATAACGCCCATGACTTCAACCTTGCCGCCTCTATGCGCGCGGTTGGCGCGCAGCCTTCCACTGGAAGAAGGATCGGGTAGTACGGCCTTTGATGGCTGCACCGGCGTTTCGGCTTCCACTTCGGCTGCCGGCTTGTCATGCCTTAAGCCCTTGAAGGCTGCCTGTCGCACCTGGCCGTCGGCCGTCCAACCGGCAAACTCGATTTCGGCAACCAGCTGCGGCTTCAACCAGACTATGTCAGGGTCCTTCTTCGGCGCCCCGATGCCTGCAAAGGGCGACCTGGCGGTTTCCAGCGCCTTCAGCTTCGGCAGCAAGCTTTCCAACGTCTTGGCGCCATAGCCCGTCCCGACCCGGCCGACATAGACGAAATGATCACCGCGGTTGACACCAACGAGAAGAGACCGGAATTTGCCATTTGTCTTGGAATAAGCGCCAATGACCACTTCATGACCGCCGCGACATTTCGATTTGGTCCAGGTATCGGTGCGGCCGGACCGGTAGGGCGCGTTCGCCGCCTTCGAAACGATGCCCTCGAGTGACAGCCGGCAGGCCGATCTGAGGACGGTTTCGCCGCCCGTTTCGAAATGCTCAGTAAAGCGCAGACGTACATCGCCGCCGCCGTCCGCAAGCACGCTCTGAAGCCGCTCCTTGCGTTTAATCAGGGCAGTGTCCCGCAGATCCTCGTTTCCGGAAAAAAGAAGGTCGAATGCGAAAAAGACCAATGCGTCGGTTTTTCCTTCTGATAGCGCTGCCTGAAGGGCGGCAAAGTCTGGGGCGCCGCGGTCGTCGAGTGCGCAGATTTCGCCATCGATGATGGCGTCTGCAAGTCCTGCCGCGGACCTGGCGATGGCGGGAAACTTGGCCGTCCAGTCGAGCCCCTTTCGCGTCTTCAGGGTCACCGTTCCATCCTCGACACGCAACTGAATGCGATATCCGTCGAACTTGATCTCGTGAATCCAACCCTCGCCCCCCGGTGGCCGCGCCAGTGTTTGGCAAAGTTGCGGCTCGATGAAGGACGGCATGCCTGGATGTCGCTTTCTGGCAGGCGGACGTTTTTTCAACGATGGACTCTTTGCGGACCGGCGCTGCGCAGCGGCAAGCCCATGTCTGCTGTCCCACACGGCATCAGCGTCGATGGTCCCTTCGTTCACCATGAAGGGTTTCGGTTTTTTGCCCTTGCCCGACGAAATCACTTCCATGGAGCGCCCGGAGGCGACAGAGGTTACATTCTCGTCAAGGAGAGCCGCACCGTTACCGTCGATGGAAAAATCGTCGTGATGCTTGATCAGGAGCCAGTTGGTTCGGCTGCCGCCGTCCCGGTCTTTGCGCATGCGGACGAGCACGAAGCTTCCACGCAGCCTTTTGCCCTCCAAGTTGAACTTGAGATCCCCCTTGGCGAGCGCCTCCTCCGGCGTTCGATTGCCCTCGGGCTCCCAAAATCCTCGGTCCCAGAGCATTACGGTTCCACCGCCATATTGACCTTTGGGAATGGTGCCTTCGAAATCACCGTAATCTAGCGGATGGTCCTCAACTTCCACCGCCAGGCGCTTGTCATGGGGATCGAGCGAGGGGCCCTTGGTCACGGCCCAGGACTTGAAGACACCGTCGAGTTCAAGACGGAGGTCGTAATGAAGGCGGGAGGCCGCATGTTTCTGAATGACAAATCGTCGCCGATTGGACGGCCTCAGTTCGGCCGATCCGCTCGGCTCCTTCGTCAGCTTGAAATCTCGCTTCTGCTTGTAGGTCGAGAGTTTGTCACCTGTCATGAAAGGTCCCCCACCCGATCGATTGCGGCGTCCGACTTGGTGTGACTGTGGCCCGTCGAATGCTCTCGGCGCCCGGTTCGTCGCACGTCGGTCTAGGGCCTGCCGAGGATAAGCGTCATGTCCACAATTGGTTCCCCTCGACTTTTTACAAGGATGGAGCCAACGCAAGAAAACCGAAACTGCAATGTCGGGCCACAGGAAATGCGCTTCGTCTGACCGTCTTCTCGGCGAACTCGGCCCGCGTGCATCCAATAGCGCACGAAAGCGTTAGAGCTTAAACAATCGGAGCTTTGATGCAGGTGCAACGCAAGACGATCAATCCCGCAACCATCATCGCGATAGCCGCAATTGCCACCCTCCTCATCAGCATCTCGAAAACCGATGGGAAGGATAGCCAAGCGAAAAGCAACGATTCTGCGTTGCCTAAGGATGCACACGGGCGCCGTGCAATGGTTCCCGAAGACATTCCCCAGCGAGGTTTGCGCGATGTGCTCTGGCGCACGATGCACGAGATCTCTGGCGATCGAGTGGCATTCGTTGCTGCCGGAGCAACCTTCTATATACTCCTGGCCACGTTTCCGGCACTTGCTGCGATCGTTTCCCTTTACGGTCTCATCGCCAATCCCGCTGCGATTACGGATCACCTGCGCGAGATGGCCGCCGTGCTTCCTCCAGGCGCTTTCGATATTCTCGCCGACCAACTCGAGCAGCTCGTCCTGAGACGGGAGACGACGCTCGGGGTCGCGTTTTTCGTCGGGCTCGCGATCGCCCTTTGGAGCACCCACAACGGCACGCTGGCCATATTCGATGCCATGAACGTTGCATATGAAGAAACCGAAAAGCGCGGCTTTGTCAGGCTCAACCTTGTCGCGCTCGTCTTCACAGTCTGCGCGTTGATTGCCGCAATCGTTACAATAGGCATCGTGGCGTTGTTGCCGGCGGTTCTGGAATTTGTCTGGCTCGATCCCTGGAAGGAAACAATGGCGCTCATTGTACGTTGGCCGCTGTTGCTCGTTCTGGTGTTTTCGGGGATGACGGCAATTTACCGCTTTGGACCAAGCAGACAGCCCGCAAAGGTCAGATGGTTGACATGGGGCGCGGCTTTGTCGACCGCCGGTTGGGTCCTCATGGCTTTCGGATTTTCATGGTATCTAGAGACATTCGCCGACTACAACGCGGCCTACGGTGCATTGGGCGGCCTCGTCGGCTTTTTGATGTGGATCTGGCTATCGATTTGCATTCTGATTGTTGGCGCTGAACTTAACGCCGAACTCGAACACCAGACAGCCCGGGATACAACAACCGGCCCACCGATGCCCATGGGAACGAGAGGCGCCCACATGGCCGACAGCATCGGGAGGTCGGTCCGCTAGACTTTTCGCAACCGGTCAGTCCCCTCACCTTCCCCATCGCGTGCAAACCAAGTCTTCTGCTGGTCATTCTTTCCGTGACCTGGTGACAGGCATGTCAAAGTTAATTGCGCCAGCTTCAGGCACCCTTCTAAAATGCTCGGGATACCGGAACGCCTCGAAAGGGGTTGGATTGAAGTGTCGCGGTCCGATCCAGCGCATCCGTTCCGAAATGTCCCTTTCCGGACTAGGACGGATCTGCCTATGCCAGATTGGCGCGCCGTAATCATTGAACAGGCAGAAATTGCGATCGCGGTCGAGAAGATCGTCGTCAAGGCGCTCGCGCGCTCGGATCTTGCCACGGTTGAAGCTTTGCGGCTGTGGGCGAAGGTTGGAGAGCTTTTCACCAAGGCACAGACAGTTGGCCATGACATGGGCAATGGCCGGGCAGATCTGGAATCCATTCGGGACTTCGAGGCAGTCAAGGACATTTATCTGGCGCTTCACGGACTGCTTGATGCACGTCTGTTCATGATGGCAGGCCTGAGATCGACGGAGGGATCAAGAGGCCTCCATTGAGCGGACTGGCAACCGTTCCCTGCGGCGACTGTCAATGCCAAGCGATCGCGACGTACCCGATCAAAGGAGGTTGAACATGTCGCTATCCGATACGAGGAAGAACATTGGCGCAGTCGTGCGAGGTTGGAACACGCGCTATGATCTCGAGGAGTTCATAAACGCCTACCATCTGCCGCCACTGGAGGCACGCGAGATCTTCTCTCGCACCGGCCCATACAAGGTGGACCTGGACAGGGCGATGATAGCGCGCGCGCAAACGACCACCAAAAAGTGAATCGGCATAATCAGATGCAAAGCTGCCTTCGCCGTCTTGCAGCTGTGATGGTGGGCCTTCGGCACCTTAACTTTGGCGAAGCAGCCCGTGACAGCCAGGCGATCCATTGCTAAAGCTGGAGGCAAAATAAAAGACCAAGGCCGCCATGACCTCCTCCTCACGCAATGCAACCCGCCCCGTTCTCGCGCGCGATATCGATGTGGCCAAGGCGAACGCCATTAATACGCTCTTGATCCGGCCGATCGCAATTCTGCCGGAAAAAATTGGCGATCCCATCCGGCCATTCGCACTCGGATTATGGAATGAAATCCGACCGCTATTGCGACCCGGTTTGAGCGTATCGCAATTGCGGCGCGCGGCCGGAGCCTATCTTCATTCGAAAAGATACTACATAACGGTCGCGCAGCCAGGCTCTGTGCGGCATGACATCGATGGCCTGCAGCTTGAATCTGTATCCGACGCAGACCGAATGGCCGCGCAAGAAAAGTGCAATAAATTCAAGAAACGAGATGGGCACGCGGCATTGCTCGCCCTCACCAAGACGCCCACCAGCGACCAAGCACCGCGTTAAATCGAAAGACGCATCAGCACACGCGCTATTTCCTCGGGGGCAATGGGCTTTTGTAAGATCAGCGCGCTTCGGTAGGGATCGACGAGACCGTCCGCTCCATATCCGCTGGCGAACATGAAGGGGATTCCACGCATTGAGAGGATGTCTGCCACGGGAAACGACTGCTTGCCGGCAAGATTGATGTCGAGAATGGCAAAATCGAGATCCTCTTTTTCAGCCGCCACCAAAGCGGTTTCGAGCCGCATGGCCGGGCCGACAATCTGATGTCCTAATTCCGCCACGACATCCTCGATCAGCATGGCGACGAGCATCTCGTCTTCGACGATCAATATCCGCGCCATTTAGATACCATCGACCGCGGGTTCGTCTCTGACGGCCTGAAGGAAGGTCGTCAGCCTGAAAACGATACCCGTCGGATGGTAGTCGATAACGGCGGAGCCTTGCAGTTGCTTCGGGAGGACATGGAGGATCAGCCTCGACCCAAAACCTCGATGCCCGGTTTCGGTGGCGACCGGCCCACCCTTTTCAATCCATAAAAGCTCGAACGTCCCGTGTTCCTGGATCGACCACGTGATTTCAACAGAACCACTTGGGGATGACAGCGCACCATATTTTACTGCGTTGGTGCCCAACTCGTGCATGGCAAGCGCGAAGGACAGCGCGGCTTGCGGACCGACACGAAGCTTCGGTCCGTCGATTCGGATTGCCTGACGCCCAAGAGGCTGGAACGCGTCCAGCGAATGCGCCACCATCGTCTCAAGGTCGGCACCATTCCAGTTTTCGTTCGTCAGTATGTTATGCGCGCGCGACAATGCCAGAATGCGCTCAGAGATGGCATGAGAAGCCTCTTCCTTGCTACCGACAGACTTGAGCGTCTGGGTAACGATCGACTGAATCGACGCAAGGCTGTTCTTTACGCGATGGTTTAATTCATTGATCAATAGCTTCTGATGGATCTCCGCACGAACGCGCTCCGTTACATCAGACCCTTGAACGAAGATATGGGCGACCTGCCCAGCCTCGTTTCGAATGGGCTGGTAGACGAAGTCAAGAAATCTCTCGACTAAAGGACCGTCTTCGGTCCACTTCAACAGCACCCGCTCCGACGTTCTATTCACCGGTTCACCCGTATTGAACACCTCATCGAGCAGCGCCACATAGCCCTGATCAGCAACCTCAGGCAGAGCCTCGGAAACAGTCAAGCCCTCAACCGTCCGATTTCCCACCAGTTTGCGGTATTCCGGGTTTACCATCCCGAACCGATGTTCTGCCCCACTCAGCATGGCCATGAATGTCGGGGCTTGTTCGAATAGATTCTGAAGCCGCTGGAACTCTTCCCTGTTGCGCCGCTCGGCAAGCACCCTGTCGGTAGTTTCGACGACAACCGCAATCACCCCGGCCGGCGTCCCACTCTCGTTTGGAACCGGAGAATAGAAAAGATCCATCCAGACCTTCTCAGGGAACCCTTTACGATGAAGCGTCAACTCCTGGTCGCGGTAGGCGAGCGTTCCGCCAGCCAGGCCGACCTTCATTACATTATCGTTGAAGTCCGCGACTTCCGCCCATCCTTCACGGACGTTGGACCCAAAAAGCACCGGGTGGCGATGCCCCGCGAAGACGGAGTAGGCATCATTGTAGATCATGACCCCCTCTTCTCCCCACAGCATTACGATCGGGACGGGGGAATGGAGCAACAGCGCCGTCGCTGTTTTGAGGGAAGGCGGCCAATCTTCCACGCGACCAAGTGCTGTTGATCGCCAATCGAAGGCACGGATCAAGTTGGAAATTTCACCCTCGTGACCCAGAAATTGAAAAGGATCGGCTGGGTGAGTAGCATTCTGCAACATCATCGGACTGCATTTCCCTCCACAGTTCACGAAGAAATATTGCGGAAGGGCGTATTTGCAAGACGTTGCCAGAATGGGAAATCTGAAGTTTGCGTGATGATCCCCTCGTTCTGCCACCGGTTGTCCAGCCTAACCGAGCATGGGACGTATGGCCCAGTTGCCCTTGAGATTGTCTGCACTCCATGGAGCCAACATTTGGCTGTCCGCTTGGGAGAATCGCTTCATCAGCTCCCGCTTTGAGCATTGATCTTCGGAAAAATGCCCTCTGATTACGGGGAACTGATTTGTCTTTGTCCCGTTCATTTCAGGTGGAAAGCCGGCACTGGGCCGGCGAATGGAGAACAATGATGATCTTTAAATCAGTTGCCACTCTCGCCTTCGTTGCTTCCTTGACCGCGCCGGCTCTGGCTCAGACCAGTGTCGTTTGCGACGAGGCATCGATCATGAAGGCCGAACAGCAGATCGCGCAGATCAATGACGGCGCCAAGAAAATCGAGTCCGCCAAGGAATTGACCATGGCCAAGGACGCGATGGCGGCAAGCGACCTGGAGAAGTGCAAGTCCCATCTGGACAACGCCATCAAGGGCATGGATGCCATGTAGCACATGGCGCGGGGCGGCTCTCTGTCTCCCCGCGTTCAACTTCGAAAAGCTTTTCTCAGAGCATTCTGACATGACGCAGCGAATGGAAATGCGACAACCGAAGACACTCCGCTTCGCGGCCAGCGAGTGGGTTCCCAACAACCCCTTCTTTCCCGTGCTCGTCTACAGCAATGTTTTCGACAGAGCTCACCCGGACTACGCTTATTCATTCGAACGGCTATTTTCGGATGCAGGATGGGAGGGTATTTGGAGAAACGGTGTCTTTTCCTATCAACACTACCACGTCGGGGCTCACGAAGTGCTCGGGATCGCGGCGGGAACGGCAGAACTTTTGATCGGTGGAACAGATGGCGCGAGGCTCACTGTCGGGGCCGGCCATTGCTTGGTGCTTCCTGCAGGCACCGGTCATATGCGTATTTCTGCTGACGAGGACTTTCTGGTCGTAGGCGCTTATCCTCCTGGCCAATACGCCGATGTGAAAACTTCCGCGGCAACGCCGCGTGATCTGAAGACAATCGCCAACCTACCTATACCCAGCAGTGACCCCATATATGGCTCCGCCGGTCCATTGATCGTTGCTTGGCCCGGAAAAGGTTCAGACCAACCTAAATGACGAGCCCGACAAGTAGGCTGCCGAGCACTGCGCCGTGAACCATTTGTGTAGCCGTGCGTTGACCAGTCCAATGGTGAGGTAACGTCATGTCAGGAAGCTTCAAAAGCAACGGCGACCGCGCCAATGCCTTTCATGTCGGCGTGGCGGCATTTGCGATGATCATTATCGCCGTTATGGTCGCGCTGTTGTAGTTGGGTCAGGACGAGGCACGAAATTGAAAGTCCTCTCCGTATGCGTCGGTAAAGCAGAGGCAAGACCCAGCCGTTCCCTAATGAGTGGGATCAACAAGCGCGAGACGAGCGGCAGGCTGCCTGTGGGCCTTGAGGGTCTGGAAGGCGATACCATCTGCAATCGCAGGCATCATGGCGGCCGCGAACAGGCCGTCTACATCGAAGGGAACCTGACACGGTTGTGGTGGCAAGAGGAGCTCGGGCGCCCTGTACTTCATGGACTTTTCGGCGAGAATCTTTGCCTCGAAGGGCTCGACAATCGCGACGTTGCCGCCGGCGATCGCTTCGCTACCGCCGAACTCCTCCTAGAGGTGACGGCGCCTCGTATGCCGTGCCGCATTCTCTCCGAGAGAATGAAGGATCGTAGTTTCGCCAAGCGGTACATGGAGGCTGCTCGCCCCGGGTTTTATTGTCGGGTGGTCCAGAGCGGGGTCATAGCTGCGGGAATGGACATGCAACATGAACCCTTCCAAGGAGAGCGTATCTTGATGGCCGAGATGATGGATCATTACGGAACGACACCGTCTGCTGATCTGATCAAGCGCTATAGCAACGTTCCAGCCCATGCCAAGCTCTTGGCCTCACTTTCCCGCGGCAAGATTAGCTTTTAGGAGCGGCCGCCGCGCAGAGCGCCCCTGGAACAGTCGAGCGACTTGGGCGTTGCTTAATCATGCAAAGCGAGAACGCAGCCAAACACCCTCAGAGCCCGACACGTCAGAGCCCCAGTAGCACCACCTACAGCCTTGAGGAGTTCGCTCGGGCCTATGGGCTAAGCGCAACCCGTGCTTTGGAGCTTTATGCACGGTTCGGCCCAGTCAGATCCAAACTCGACACGCTAATGCAGGTTATTGCCCGCTCGAGAAACGCAGGGGCGTAAAGGTACCTTTGGTGGGTAGACTTTGGAGGAACACTGCAATGCCGTCCGAACTGAGTTTCAACGCAGTAGACGATTTGGCGAGGATGAGCGGCAGCCTATTCCGACCGTCGTCTGGCGCCCACAAAAAATGGCAACGGCATCAAATCGACAGTTGATTGGAGCGGAACCATGATCGGGAAATCTGAAAACGCAGAGCTGCTCGAGGACCTGGACGCAGTTGTTTCTGACGTCATCGACCAGTTTGTAACCAAGGGGCATGAAACGAAAGTCATCATCGAATTGCTGACGGAGGTCGTGGCAAGGCGGCGGGTCGCATATGAGCGTGACCCCGACCCGGCCGAAGACGACGTTGACGAGCCCGCAAACGATTGGCCCGGCGCTGACGTTCGCGGTGCTCTATAGAAGGAGTAGCGATGCGTACTTTTCCGGAACGCCCCAGCGCAGTCGAGACAGCAAAAATGCTAACGCACACCCAGCAGGATGCACTCAGGGCCATCGCCTTTTTCCGCCGACAACGAAAATTGGGAAAGGGGTGGCTCGTTGGTGACAAGCGCCTCTCCGAAAAGATGGTGAGCCGGTTGGAGCAGCTCGACCTCGTCGAGGAGCATTTCGTTCGGGGCATGCCGGTGCTTCAGCTGACGATTACAGGTCAAGCCATGAAGCTCCAGCTTCAGTAGGATGACTTGATTGCTGGACTCCCGGGGACGTACAAGCGTGTTGAACCGTGGCTCGGCAATGCTTAGGCAATGCATTGTCGCACCTCGTGTAAAGGCTCGGGCTGCGGTGTCCGCTAGTCGATGATCTCGATTTCGGCAGTGAAGACGGTACAGTTGCGACGCTTATAGATGAATTCGCCTCGAAGCTGGCCCACCACGCCTTGGACGATACGGGTCCAGATTCCTGTGACGGTCGCGGTTTTGTCGAATCCAATTCCGTTATCGGCAATCACGAGACAGGCGCGCTTGTTTGCCAGTGAGGTCAGTGTGACGGAAACGACGCCGCGGCGACCATCCGGGAAAGCGTATTTGAGAGCGTTTGTAACCACCTCGTTCGTCAGGAGCGCGAGCGGCGTTGCATGGTCGGCAGCGATGTCGATGTCTTCAAGTTCATAAGTGACGCCAACGCGGTCGCCGCAGGCGAGCAGCAGCTTATCCACCACGGCAGGGATCAACTCGCGGGTGGACACTGTCGTGAACTGGTCGCGGCTGTAAATCTGTTCATGAACCGCGACCATCGCCGCAATTCTGTCGAGGAGGGATTGCTGGATATGCTTGGGTAGTTGCTGGGTCCGGATCAGCGATTGGACGGATTGAAAGTTGTTTTTGACGCGATGATGGATCTCCCGCATCAAAAGTTGGTTTTCGTCGAGCGCCGCTGTGAGGCTGGCGGATTTGGCGGTATCGATCCGTAGCAGATGCTTGATCCAGGCACCGGCAGCCACTGAACCGACGGCTGCAAGCATCAGGACTGTGGCGGCGATGAAAACGTCGTTCCAGAATGGTGCCAAGCCTGCGCTTCGCTCGGCCGATCCGACGGCTATAAATTCAGTGCCTTCGACGACGGTATATCCGACAATACGCGAAATGCCGTCGGCGGGTGACACGGCCTGATACGTCCCAGAGGAAGCGTTCGGCAGTAAGTCGGTGAAGAGGGTATACTTGCTCATGTCAAGCTGGCCGGCGGGGGCAGGATATCGAGCGACCAACTGTCCATCCCTGCGTATGATACCGACCGTTGATCCCGAACCGAGGTCGACTGTTTCCCAGACCACGGCGAGTACTTTACCCTGGAAAGCCACGGTCGCCACGCCCGCAAATTCACCCTTGCGATCCAGGCGGCGGCTGAAGACGAAAATCTGGTCACCGGTGAGGCGACTGACCAGAAGGCTGGATACGTGCGTCTTTGCCCCTTTTGCCAACTCGGAAAAATAGGGTCGGTCGGTAATGTTCATCGGCTTGATGGCGGGATCCGTGGAGTACAAGGTATTGCCATTGCGATCCACGACATAGGCTTGAACACGACCTGGGAGATCGGCGACTGCGTCGTTGATGTCGTGAACGGTGTCGCTGGCAATGCCGATATCGGCTCCGAGGGAATCGTCGATGCGTTGAAGTGCTTGCCAGGCTAGCGCGTCGATCCACGCCGCGTTGGTCGCCACAATCTTCTCTGCCGCCGTCGCCCGCTCTTCTGTGCCCTTGATTGCTGACGAATAGCTCTCGTGGAGCCAAAGGCCGAGAAGGATGAGAAGTGCGGCAAACATGGCCGCAATGACGGCCGTCGCAGCTGTTGCACCCGAAGGGCTCCCCCGCTTTATGACCATTTTACTCCGCGCCTTAAACAATCCCCAAGGCGAGCATTATCTGACGCGTCGGTGCTTGTCACTTTGCACCGAGGTTGAGACGGTCAACACCCAGCCAATCAATTTCCTCACGGAAGGCGGCGGTTTACTCGGGTTGGCCTTTTTCGCTCGCTCCCTCCTCCTTGAAGCTGGACAGGGCACGAAGGGTAACGAATGTTACCAGTGAGAGCACGATCGCCGTATCGAACGAACCAAGCCCGACAGCCGTCCCAATCGCTCCGGTTGCCCACAGACTTGCGGCAGTTGCCGTGCCCCGCACGCTGCTCCTTACGACGAGAATAGCCCCACCCCCGATAAAGCCCATGCCCGTTATCAGGCCCTCGACAATTCGCGCGGTCGCCTCGGCATTGCCCTGTATCAGGGGTTCTGCAGCCTGGATGAATCCGCAGCTGGCAATGGCGACCAGCGGGAATGTCCGCAGACCTGCGCTTCTTTCATTTCTCTCGCGATCCCAACCGATAGGAAAGGCCAGCGCATATGCGAAGAGGAGCGATCCGAGATGAGGTAAAAAATCCAAGTCTGCCCCGACCAAGCTTAGCCATTCGCCCAAAGATCTTCTCCACTCTTAGAATCTGCTGGCAAGATAGGAGCTATGGGCCACGCGGCAAGGGCAGCGATCGAACCGATCGATTCAACCTGAAAGACAATACGTAACAGCGACACAGCGGCGGCTGGGACGCCGTCAGGCTCGCTTGTCTCCATGGCCCTTGTTGTCAGTCGTCCGCTGCGGTTGTGAAGCCGGATGAGGTTGCATGGGAAGCTCAATCGATCGTCTTCGCCGGGATTTCCTCGCCTGGCACAGGAGTGATGTCGGGGGCCTCTTCTGGGATGTCGTCCGGTCCCGGCTCCTCGATGGGACGCTCTGGGTCAGGCAGAGTATCGGGTGTTTCCCCAGGAGGGACTTCGACGGGCTTTCTCGGATCCTTGGGCCCCATGTACTTAGGAAACCCGTCAATTTCATCCGGGTTCGGATTGGGAGCCTCGTCGAGGAGCATCCCTAGCTCCGGTTTCTCGATCGGCGGCTGGGGCAGGTCCGGGGGGAGACAGGGAGGCACTTTCGATGGTGGGTTCGGGATTAGCTCTGCCGTTATCGTATTCATGATCACGCTCCTCTTCCAAGGAGCAACTGACACCAGGCTGCCTTTGTTCCGCAACCCAAGCGGACGAGCCGACATCCGTGTTTAGTTAAAGCTGCGCGGATCTCGTGCTTAGGCGGCCGCATCTCGGCGTACATGCACTTAAAAATCCGGTGGGGACTGGAAAAACAGACAATCAGTTCAAGATGTCTGGTGCCTGTAGTGGTTTGGAAACCGGTCATCGGCTTCAGGCTGGACGCGGATTTTGGCGCGTCGTTCTCATTGAAATCCAAGATGAAGAAACCGATGGAGACTTTGGATGGATACGCTTGTTCGCCATCGCCGTGTAGCGGTCGGAGAAATCGACACCTTCTACCGGGAGGCAGGCCGGCCGGATGCGCCGGTGGTCCTTTTGCCTCACGGCTATCCTTGTTCTTCCTATGAGTTCCGCAATCTCATGCCGAAGCTTGCCGATCGCTGGCGTCTGGTCGCTCCGGATTTTCCAGGCGCGGGCTTGAGCGGCACGCCAGATGATTTCGACTATAGCTTCGACGGGTACGCGGCATTCCTCGAAAGCTTCCTGGAGACGTTGGCGATAGACCGGCTTCGTCCTCTATCTGCATGACTTCGGCTCACCAATCGGCACGAGACTGGCCATCCGGCACCCCGACCGTATTGTCGGGCTTATCATCCAGAACGGCGACATTCCCTATGAAGACGCACTAGGCCCAAAGTATGCCGATATCGAAAAGACGTGGACGCTTCCTTCCGCCGAGATGAAAAATGAAATCGCCGCCGCGGTGACCAAAGAGGGCTTCAAGGTGGAATTTCTCAACGACCTAGGACCTGAGCTGGCCGAAGCCATTCCGCCGGAGCTGTGGGAACTCCATTGGTCGCTGGTGACGCCAAAACGCAAGGCAATTGCCATCGATCTCATTGCGGGACTCAAGGAAAACCGGGCCTGGTTTGCCGAACATCGTAAATTTCTGCGTGATCATCAGCCCGCGACACTGATAGTGTGGGGACCGAACGATCACTACATGCCCGAGCAGTCAGCGCGAGCCTATCTTCCGGATCTGCCGAAAGCCGAACTCCATCTCCTTGATGGTGGGCACTGGCTTCTAGAAACACACCTTGACGAGGTTGTACCTCTCATACGCGACTTCCTTGATCGACATCACTGGGCTGGGTGATCTGAACCATATGCGCCGGTCTGCGGCTTGACTCGACTTCCTCACGCGTGGTCGCGAATTGAGAGATTGGGTTCGCCAAATTTCTTAGCCAGCAAACCGTTATAAGGTTTTGGCAGAGACTTATAGCGTTGACAAAAGAAGGGACCGTTATAAGGTTTTGGCAGAAGCTTATAACGGCAGCGCGACGAGCTTCGCCCAGGCGATGGCCGAGGCGCCGATGGCCGCTGCACGCGAGAAGGAAACGCGATGAAAGAGATCGACATCAGCTATCGGACGATGTTCGCAGAACTTGCGCAGCGGACGCTCGATGCTCAATTCGTAGCGGACTTCCCATTGGAGGGATGGTTCGTGAGCGTGACCGTCAAAGATCGCGATTACTGGTATTTCGATCTCCCTACCCCCAAGGGCAAGGACAAGCGAAGCTATGTCGGCCCCGCGAGCGACGAAGCGATCACAGCGCGGGTGAAGACACACAAGGAGATCAAGGACAATATTCGGGAGCGCCGGCGCATGGTTAGCACGCTCCGCCGCGCTGGCCTCCCCGGGCCCGATCAGTTTGCGGGCGACGTCACGAAAGCCCTCGGCGACGCCGGTTTATTCCGGTTGCGTGCGGTCCTGATTGGGTCGGTGGCATTCAGCACCTATGCGGGAATACTCGGCGTCCGCTTGCCCTCCGCGGTCATGCAGACAGGCGACGCGGACTTCGCGCAGGACTTCGCGATCTCGGCCGGCGTCCAAGACAGCCTACCGCCTATCCTCGAAATCCTCCAGTCGGTCGATCCTGACTTCCGAGCGGTTCCGCACCAGGCGGACAAAGCAAAAGTGGTCGCCTTCCAGAACGCCAAAAACTATCGAGTGGAGTTCCTGACTGGAAACCGTGGATCGGAGGAATATACTGGCAAGCCGTCGCCCATGCCCGCCCTCGGCGGCGCTTCGGCGGAAAACCTACGGTTTTTGGACTATCTTATCTACGAGCCAATCCGGACGGTGCTTCTCTTCCGCGAGGGAGTGAACGTTCTTGTCCCGGCTCCCGAGCGATATGCTGTTCACAAGCTGATAGTGTCCTCTCGAAGGCTCACTGATACGCTAGGACGCCTGAAGGCGGACAAAGACCTGTCGCAGGCCGCCTTGCTCTTTGAAGCTTTAGTGGAGACGCGTCACGGCGACGAGTTGGCAGATGCGTGGAAGGAAGCATGGGATCGAGGGGATGCGTGGAAAGAGGGCATCGTCAGCGGCCTATCGAGACTGCCCAAGAACGGGGTGAAAGCCCTCGAAAAGGTTCTCGACCCCGAGGTGGTGGCAAGCCTGCTGAAAAGGTGATCGGACAATGGCCGTAGAAGAACGCCCATATGCCCCCTGCCCTTGCCAGCGATGCGGCAAGCCCCCGGCGATGGTCCTCAAGATCGGGGAGCATGTCGTGAAGGGCGAAGTCGTCTACGAGTTGGATCGGCGGCTGTATGGCGAAAATTTAGAAATCTCAGGCAGCTCTCGCCGTCAGAAATGCAGGAGTGGACGTCAGGTCACCACAGGTCACGGGCAACGCTGCCTTGCACCACACCACGTGGCGGCTATCACGTAGGGGGCTGGAACGCCATGCTGATTTCCATGATGCCAAGGGCAGCTACCTGTTCTGCGCCAACGACTTCTGTTCAAGGGTATGATTCATCGGACTTCACCTCCAATTGGGACAAAACCAGTAAGGAGAGAGAACCCGAAAGCTTCCGGAACTCGGCGATTGCCTCGCCAAACCCAAGCTCGAAACATAGCCGATCTCGACGCAACGGTGCGCTGCACTAGCTATGTTTGTAGGGATGGAAACCACGGGTCGTCTGTCGGCGAGCCATGCGCCAGAGGGCGCTGCCGACCCAATCGAATGATGCCCGATTTAATCGATGGAGGTTATGTTGGAAGACGCTGAAATCGAAAGACGCGCCAAGCAGCTCTGGGTGAAAGAAAACCCTAATCGGCCATGGCTCCCGCTCTCCCAAAGGGCCGAGCTGGGGCAGGACATGTCGGTTAGCGCCTCCGAAGAGGATAGGAAGCGTTATGTGGACCGCGTCCGGCACGCTGAGTAGGCGTTATCAGCCATGAAGGATAGGCTCGATCGCCGCAGGCCGCCGCTTATAACAGACCGATTGTTGCCCTTTTTTGTCACCGCGCTGTTCCGGTCGACGGGATGGAAGCATAGTAAGCGGCAAGCCGCTCGACGTCGTCATTAGAAAGATTTCTCACAGCCTGGCTCATCAACAGCTCGGTGGCGCTCTCTTTGCGCCCGCCCGATCTAAAGAGCAGGAGTTGTTGCCGGAGGTAGGACCGCGATTGCCCGGCGAGCAACGGATAGCGTGGGTTGCGACCATCGTGACAAGCATTGCAGCCGGCAACTTTCTGCACAGGGTCACCGGTGTGAACGAGGGTTAGAACGCGTGTATCGACAGCAGGAGCAGTCACCTTCGCCGAAAGCTTGCCACCAGTGCGATTTGCAAAGTGATGGGCAGCATCGACGATATCCGACGGTTCAAGCTTCGATACCGCCACCTCCATGAAACCACTTTCTCTGTCTCCGTCGATGTATGCGTTCAAAGCTTGCTTCAGATATAGCTCCGACTGTCCCGCTATCACCGGACTGCCGTCATCGCCGTCCTCTCTGCTTTGGCTATGGCAGGAGAGACAGGAGGAGAATGCAGATCCCTTTCCCGCGCTCATGCCGCCTGCGAGTTCCTGGTATCGGGCGGCATTCATGTCGGGAAGCTCCCTGAGAAATGCGACCATCGACCAGACTTCGTTTTCGCGTCCACGACCCGGCCAAGCCGGCATACCGGTATAGCGAAGCCCATCCCGCACGATCACGAACAACTCTTCGTCCTTCCACTGACCGATGCTGGCCTTGAGATCGGGTGGGGGTGGCAACATTGCCAGCACTTCGGCCGAGCGACGCTCAACCGGAGAGCCATGACATTCGGCGCAACCGGTTTCGAAATGAGCCGCTGCGACCCGCAAGTGGGCCTCTTTTTCGAAGCTGGCAGGCTTTTCGATCCCAAGCGCTGCTGTTCTAACGGAAGAGCGCATCGTCCAATGCAAGAACCATTCAGTGACTGCCCAATGACCGCCCGTCGCGCCAACCGGGACCAGCCCGAGCCAGGCAATCAGCAAACCGGCAACCGGGACGAGCCCGGCGGTTGCGACAAGACATTTCCAGCAACGCCTCATAGCTCGATCCCCTTGCGAGGTTGCATGGGAGGGGCACCAAGGAACCTCGCAACGAGAGCAACTCCACCGGCGAGGTATACGACAGCGCCAACCAGCAGCATGATTATGCCGCCGACCTGCTGATCCTGACTTGCGGTCATCGTCACCCCAAGACAGCTCACGTCGTCGCCGCCAAAGAGCGGCCGAGGCGACATCGTCAGCAGCACCCCCAGGAGGGTCATGTGCATAGACGTCATCAGGAGTGCGACCGCTCCAGCCAGCCCACGCTCGACTTGCGCACCCGCTCCCAGGCAGGCGAGCCAGAGCAAGGCGCCCGCGGCGAGAAAGGTCGCATGCTCCAGCAACCGCATACTGACAGAGAGCTCGGCCAGATCGCGCATCACTGGGACATGCCAGATCCAGACGACGACGAATTCAACGAAGGACAACAGAATTGCGGCTCCAGGCCCCCAGGAAATCGTCGGGTCCAATCGTGTGCCGGAAATGCCGCAGGCAAAGAGAGGAGCAATGACGGCGACAAGAGCCATATGCACTGACATATGACCGGAGAAGGCCCGCGGATCGAAGGCCGCAAGCGATGCCGCAACGACAATCATCAGCAACGCAAGCGCTGCGATGAGAGCTCCCGACCTCATGAGAAGCAACCATCGATCGCCAGGAGTGGCGTTGCTACGAACAGCACGGCGACGAAGCTAAGCGCCGAAAGGAGAAGGGTTGCGAAACCCTGGAACAACTTGCGCGCTTCCTCCGTCGGATCATCATGCGGCGGGTCTGTCGTACCGAACCCCCACTGTCTCCAGGCGAGGAATGCGGAGATCGCGATCGTTGCAAGCGCTGCAAGCGTTACGCCGCCAAGCACAAACTGAAGCATGGCGAATTGGCGTTCGCCGCCTCCTTTTGCGCAATGGATCGCCACCGTCAGGTAACATGCGAGGAAATGCACCGCCCAGACAACGGGCGCCGTAAAAAGCGTCCAGAGCGTCTCAAGGTCTCGAGGGAATATTCGCATAGCTCCCTTACCTCATTGCCGGAAACAAACCGATGACCCCAAGGGTGGTCAACGCGGTGATCGTCAAAAAGTGCCAGTAGAGAACGACATTGACGAGATCGATGTCGTGTGTGGCCGTCAGGCGTCCGAAGAAGCTGCGCGCCAGGCAATAGAGTTGCATCACCACACCGACGGCAGCATGGGACACAAGCCATAGAACGAGGACCCAGACGATTGCCGGATAGACGTGCTCTGTCGGGTCCATTTGCGTGAGCAATGGTCCTGCCAGGGCAGCTGCACCTCCAAGCAGGGTGAGCATCAGCGCGCATAGGACGAGAACGCGCATGTCGCGTGTCCGATGGCCGCGGTTCACGCTCCGCGCAGCGACCATCGCAATCCATGCCGATGCAAACAGGCCGAGAGCCACCAAGGGCCACTTCAAACCGGGTCCGGCAAGACCAGCTGTGAAATCATCGTGGATGGTCCAATAAAAGAAGTAACCGAAGACCAAACTGCCAAAGGCCGTTCCGTCTCCCACCAAGGTAATGAACATCGCCCACCATCCAACAGATGCGGGGCCTGAAACGTAGAGAGGCAAGGAAAGCCCAAGACCTACGTCCTTCTCCGCTTTTTCCGGCGGGATCGCCGTGCCGGTCCACAACCAGCCGATGACGAAAGCCAGAAACGCTGCAGCACACAGAGCGGTGATGATCCACCAGTGAAACGTTATCGCGACGAAGACACCGCCCAACGCCATCGCGCTGAGGATCGTCAAATAGGATGTGCCGCCGACGCGCAGACATTGGATCGGCTCGGCATCAAGGACCGACGTGACAAGCGTCTCGCGATAGCCCTCAACCGCGCCAGGCAGATAAAACCGTCCTTTGGCGATATCGTCGCGAAGTCCTGGCTGATCCCAAAGCGGATAGCGACTTTTTATGATCGGTATGGAGCGCACACCCCAGTTTTCCTCCGGCTCGGATATCCACTCAAGCGTGCCGGCATTCCAGGGGTTGGCCTCGCCCTTGGGCTGGCGATGTTTTGGCCGCAGAACGTCAACGACGACGATCGCAATGCCGGTCGCAAAAACGAATGCACCGACCGTGGAGATCATGTTGAACCAGTCCCAGCCAACATCGGCCGGATAGGTGAAGACACGCCGCGGCATGCCGCGCAGTCCGGCGAAGTGCATCGGGAAGAACGCGATGTTGAAGCCGGAAAACATCAGCCAGAAGGCGATCTTGCCCATTCGATCGGAGAGTTTGCGGGCGTTGATCAGGGGATAGTAGTAATAGATGCCCGCCACAACGGGAAAAAGCATGCCGCCGATCAGGACGTAGTGCAAGTGGGCGACGATGAAGTAGGTGTCGTGCGCCTGCCAGTCGATCGGTACCAGCGCAACCATGACGCCGGTGAGCCCCCCGACGACGAAAATCACCAGACCGCCTCCGCCAAACAGCATCGGCACCGACGGGATCACGCGACCCGCCAGCATGGTTGCAATGAAAACGAATATCTGGACACCGGTCGGGATGGCGACGGCCTCGGAGGCGGCCGAGAAGAAGGCAAGCGAGATCTGCGGCAGGCCGGTGGTAAACATGTGATGGACCCAAAGTCCGAAGCTCAGAAATCCTGTTCCGACCGCCGCCAGAACGATCCAGGAATAACCGATAATCGGTCTTTGGGCGAAGGTCGGGACGATCATCGCCATCAATGCGATGGCCGGCAGGAAGATGATGTAGACCTCGGGATGGCCGAATATCCAGAATAGGTGCTGCCACAACAAGGGATCCCCTCCCCGTCCTGCATCGAAGAACGGCCAGTCGAACATTCGTTCCATCTCGAACAGAATGTCGCCGGCGATCAGCGGCGGGAAGGCAAAGAGGATCATGCCGGCGACAATCAGAAGATACCAGGCAAACAGCGGCATCATGTTGATCCGCATGCCTGGAGCGCGGCATTTCATGATGCCGACAATCAGTTCGACCGCGGCGGCGATCGAGGCCACCTCGATGAAGGAAAGACCCAGCAACCAGATATCGGCGCCGATACCCGAGTACTGTTTGTCGGTCGCAAGCGGCGGATACATGAACCAGCCGGTGTTGGGTGCGGCGTCGAAGAAGATAGACCCGCAGACGAACACGCCGCCGAGAAGAAAACTCCAGAAACCAAAGGCCGAAAGACGAGGAAACGGCAGTTCGCGCGCCCCGAGCATAGGCGGCAGCAGGAAGATTGCGACTGCTTCGAAGATCGGCACCGCGAAGAGGAACATCATGACGGTGCCATGAAGGGTAAACGCCTGATTGAAGAAATCTGCCGATAAAAGATCGTTCTCGGGGACGGCAAGCTGCGCGCGCACGAGAAGCGCTAATACCCCGGCAAAGAGCATGAAGAGGAATGCAGTCGCCGCATACCAAAGGCCGATCTGGGTATTGTTGACCGAGGTCCAGTAGCGCCAGCCGGACGGGTTGGCCCATACCGCCCGAAGCTGCCGCTCCTCCTCGTCCGTCGAGATTGGCGTCTGGTCCCGATCTTCAACGCTGCTCATGTTTCACCTGCGAGGTAGTCGACGATCGCATTCAATTCGCCCTCAGGAATCATCGGGAAAGCCGGCATCTGAGCGCCGGGTTTGAATTCCCCGGCGTCGCGGATAAAGCGAAATAGATTGTCCCGTGTGTTGGCGGCCGCCCCTAGTCTGAGCCGGTCTTTGAACGCTGTCAGGTTCGGTCCGACCAGACCCTTCGCGTCAGTCCCGTCAATCGCGTGGCAGGCGGGACAACCGTTGCGCTGGAACGCAGCGCCTGCATCCGCAGATGTTGGAGATTTGTTTATGCGGCCCTGCCGCCAAGTCTCGAAGTCTTCCATGGTCATGACGATTGCCGTCAGGGTCATCAATGCATGTGAGGTGCCGCAAAACTCCGCACATGGTCCACGATAAGACCCGATCCGGGTCGGCTCCAGCCAGAGCGTGTTGGTTCGCCCGGGTATCATGTCCATCTTGCCGCCAAGAGCGGGGATCCAGAACGAATGGATGACGTCGTTTGCTTTAAGCGAAACACGAATGCGCCGGTCGACAGGCAACTTCAATTCATTCGCAGTTTCAAATGCCACATCGCCTGATGTGTTAAGGTAGCGTATCCGCCACCAGTACTGCTCGCCGGTGACTTCGATCTCAAGATCCGCTTGCTGGCGATCAAACCATGGACGCGTCGCCGGCATGCTCCACAGCGCATAGGAAAGAAGCGCGAAAAGGAGGACCGTGGGGATGACCACGCCTCCCCAGGTGATAAATCGCTGCGCGGTTTCCTCGGCGAAGCGGTGGCGTCGCACACGACCTGCATAGATGAGAAGCGAGGTTACGATAAACCAGGCACACGCGGCGCCGACTGCGGTTACGACAATCAGGTCCTCGATCGCTGACGCCTCGCGTCCAGCCGCTCCAAAGACCGACTGGGGACCTGTGCAGGCTGAAAGCAGAAAAGTAGACAGGAGTGCAGCCGCCATGCGGACGCCAAATGCTAACGACCGCTCGTTCGGCTTCCTGCCCCCCTGGAAAGCGGGATACGTTTTCCCCGCACGATGGCTACATCGATAGATCAACGGACGCCCCTTCCCTCAAGTGAGGGAAACTACCACCGCCGCGCGAAGTTCCAGCCCAAAAATGACATTTCGCTGCACTTGCCGGCGTCAGATGAAACGATCGGCATGCTGGCGAGTTAGCTCGGTGTCACCAGCTTTCCAACCAGCTTTCAAGGAGCGTCAGCATGCGCAGGGTTCTGGTTTCTATCGCGTTCTTGTTCCTCGCGTTGCTGATTGTCGGCGCGGCGCTCGTCTTCCTCAATCAGGAGCAAGCCACGCTGACTGCCGAAGAGGGGTATGGCAGCAAGCCGCAGTTGCCAGAACCGAACCCGACGCTCATCCCGACCGTCAATGTCGCGGAGGCTATCGGGTGGGCACCAGGCGAAAAGCCGACGGCTGCGGAAGGGTTCACGGTCGGGGCCTTTGCTGACGACCTCGACCACCCCCGTTGGCTTCATGTGCTGCCGAATGGCGACGTTCTCGTTGCCGAAAGCAACAAGCCTCCCAAGGAAGACACCGGCTTCTCCTTACGCGGATTTGCGATGGGGCTGTTCATGGGACGTGCCGGAGCCGAAGTTCCGAGCGCCAACAGGATTACACTTCTGCGCGATGCGGATGGTGATGGCGTTGCAGAGATCAGGTCCTCGTTCCTCGAAGACCTCAACTCACCTTTCGGAATGACCTTGTCGAATGGGGTTCTTTACGTAGCCAACACCGATGCCGTCATGGCGTTCGATTACAAGGAGGGCGAGATGAAGATCGCCTCGCCGGGTCGCAAGATCGCCGATCTACCGGCTGGCCCGATCAATCATCACTGGACGAAGGACGTCATTGCCAATCCCGAGGGGACCAAGCTCTACGCGACTGTCGGATCTAACAGCAACGTCGCCGAGAACGGTATCGAAGCGGAAACCAACCGGGCCGCTGTGCTTGAGATCGATCTCGCCAGCAAGGACGTACGGCTTTTCGCCTCGGGATTGCGCAACCCGAACGGTCTCTCGTGGCAACCTCAGTCCGGCGCGCTCTGGGTGGCGGTCAACGAACGCGACGAGATCGGAAGCGACCTCGTTCCGGACTACATGACTTCGGTCAAGGACGGTGGATTCTACGGCTGGCCGTACAGCTATTACGGCTCGCATGTCGACGCCAGGGTCAACCCGCAAAGGCCCGATCTGGTGGCCAAGGCAATCGTGCCGGATTATGCGCTTGGAGCGCATACCGCCTCGCTGGGCCTGACGTTCTATACCGGGGAGCTCTTTGGATCCAAATATCAAAACGGCGCGTTCGTGGGGCAGCACGGCTCCTGGAACCGCCGCCCTCGAAGTGGCTACAAGGTGATTTTCGTTCCCTTCTCCGACGGTCTGCCGTCCGGCCCCCCTGAAGATATCCTCACCGGCTTCATCAGTGGCGATGACAGGGCACGCGGCCGACCCGTTGGCGTGTCGGTGGATCGCCGCGGTGCGTTGCTCGTTGCAGACGACGTTGGAAACACGATCTGGCGGGTCACCCCGGGCAATTGACGGGATCCCGGAACTCCTTCGCAGCACTTCCGTTATCCTGTCGACGTCGATTGGCCGGGCAAGGGTGGCTCGGCTGGCGCCCGCTCTCATGCTGCAGCTGGGGAACCAAAGGAGATTGCAACAATGTCCAACAAGAACGACGGCTCGGCAAAGCCGACCGGTGAAAACGCCACGGAATTTGGCAGATCAATGGAAAGCAAGGCCCAGTTTGCCGACGCGCGGCGCCAGGCCACGGACTTCGTCGGAGAAGGAGGACCTCTCAGCGTCTATCGTCTGGTTCCTATCGCAGCCCCAAACGACCCGCGATGGCAAAACGCCTTGAACCAGGGCGAAGTGCTCGTCGCGGCCAGGTCATCAGGCGATGCGCGTGTCGTGGCCGCCGGGTGCGAACTCGATTACATGGAAGTCGACGCGGCGCCGGCCGAAGGCGTGAGCACGCTGGACGCGAGCGCGTTTCGTGATGAAAAGCTCTACACGGTCATCGAAGTCGAGCATGCAAAACCTGGGCTCGTGCGCGGACTGATGGAAGGCAACATCTCGGTAGCGACGATCAAGCCCGTGCAAATTTGATGATTGGCATTGATGTCGGACGGCTCATTCCGAAACTTCGGGTTCTCCTGGCAGCTCCCAACCGAAAACGCTGCGCCCGGCAAACGAAGATGAACGACGGAACTCGCCGGCCACGATTTCCTTCAAGTCCGGCCCGGTCACATAGTGCTCCAGGCGGCGAGCCTGCTCATCCAGCCGTCGAAGCGCTTCCAGCTCCTCGGTGTGTCCGAGTTTGCCCTTCGAAACAGCCGACTTCATCACCTTGATCGTTTCGTCATAGACCCTGATGGGAACAGGAAAGGGATGACGATCCTTGCCGCCGTGGGCGAGCGAAAACCGTCCCGGATCAGAAAAGCGGCAAGGAGCCCCGTGAACGACTTCAGCGACCATGGCGAGCGCCTCCACCGTTCTTGCGCCCACGCCGGGCGTGAGAAGGAGGTCCTGAAAGTCCTTCGGCCCTCGATCCGCTGCAGAGGCAAGGGCTGCGCGTAGCCGGCTCATGTGCACATCCTTTTCCCGCACGTCGTGATGTGACGGCATGATGAGATGCGGCAATGAAAGCTGCTCCGGCACGGCTTCGACAACGCGCTCTGCACGCCGGATTGCCATTGCTTCGCGAACGATGCGGTCGGGTCCCATATTTTCGAGGAGGTCGATCTGCCCTTTTCGCGATTGCTGCGCCCTTCGATCGGCGAGATTGACGATGACGCCTTGGCTCGTCCCTTCGATTGCGGCATGCGGAGAATCGAAAAAGCTTTCTAGGTTTTCCGAAAGCCAGTGATAGCGTCGTGCCTGACGCTGGTCTCCATTCATACCCTGTTGCACGACCACCCATTTTCCATCATCCGTGACAATGAAACCATGGAGGTAGAGGTCGAAGCCATCCTGCAAGGCGGCACTGTCGATCTTGGCAACGAGGCGGCTGGTCGTAACCAGCCGTTCGGCGTCAAATCCGACCCTGCCACCGATCGCCAACAGTTCAGAAGGCGTTTTGCGCGACTGGGCTCCCCGCCCGCCGCAGACATGGATGCCAAGCTCTGAGGCCCTTGGCACGAGTCCTCTTTTCAGCGCGCCGATAACGCTCGTGGTGATGCCGGATGAATGCCAGTCCATTCCCATGACAGCACCGAAAGACTGGAACCAGAAAGGGTGTGCCATCCTTTTCAGGAACTCGTCTCGACCATAATGAAGGACGATCGCTTCGGTGATAACCCCGCCAAGCCTGGTCATGCGCTCGCCGAGCCATTTGGGCACGCGCCCGCCATGGAGCGGCAGATCAGCACTTCCCGAACGTTTTGCCATGGAGCTTATTCCGTTGAGCGGATGGTGCGCTTTATCATCAGCCGTCGAGCGCTGCAAAATTTGACATTCGCACCAGACGGTCGCAGGCCGGATGGGTAAGGAGCTCGACTGCCACTTCGTTGGCCAAAAGGAGAAAACGGAAAAATCCTGATGTTCTCCATCCCCATCGTGTCCGCTTGGCACAGCCTGCGACCTCAAGGGGAATGATCTCAGGACGGGAATGTTCCGCGGTCTATCAGAGCGCTCCGAGCGATAAGCTCTGGAAATCCGCGGCTGAGATAGCTTGATCCGAGTGCGCCGAAACGCCACGGAAGATCGATCGCCTTGCTGATGCCTATGCGCCGCCCCTGGCAGACTTCCACCACCTCGTGGGCGGCCGTGACGCGAAAGGGCGCTGAGAAAAGCGACCGAGCATCATGCTCCTTGGTGACTGCAAGCGCCTGGCAAAGACGGCCGGGTCCAGCACACAAGAGCCTGTCGACACTCGTTCCGCGCCTCAAGCGCATGGCTTCGATACCGGTCCGTGGCTCCATCGCCCGGATCAGCACCGCACTGCCCGCTTCACAAACAAAATTGAGACACCAGTGCAGACCATAGGACCTGTAGACATAGACGTGACCTGCCGGTCCGAACATCGCGCTGTTTCGAAGGGTTTGGCCCTTGTAGCTGTGCGAGGCCGGCTCGTCGCGCCGATACGCTTCGGTCTCGACAATGACGCCGCCGATCCCGTCCAACTCAAGAGTGGCGCCGATCAATGCTTCGGCGACGGCAACAGCATCGCGGTCGAAGAATGATGGCGTCATCACTACGGGTCCTTCTTCCTCGAAACGCACCCCTCGGACTGGGCTGGTTGAAATCGCTCATGCAACATTGCGACCACCAGCACAAGCCACGTGGATAAATGGGAACTGGTTGGCCGATTGTCAGCCTGCTCGTGCTTTCTCTTCCCGCGCCCAGACACGAAGCTTGCCGAGCTTCCTGATCAGCTCACCGACGTCGGCCGGTTTTGCAAGCTCGATCAGTCCTTCGTCCGCATCCTTTGCGACGCCGGCGGTTCGGTCCTTAAGAATTTGACGGGCTGAGACAAGTCCTGTTCGACAGAGCATTCGACGACGAGCCAAGCCACGGAGAGCTCTCGCCTAGCGAGCTTGACGGGAAATGCCCCATAGATAACCGATCGCGCCGGCCGCGATCAGCACGGGCAGAAAATGTCTTCTGATGCTGTTTTCCGTCGTTTCAAGAACAACGACAGCTTCGGTCAGGGCCAGTCGAGACGTGCCGGCAACGATGCCAGCCAATTCCGCCCTCAGGTGGCCTAGCTCGGTCCGAAGCGCCTCTAGTTGCACCTGTCGGACTTTTGCGACGTGCTCGGCCGGAATTGTTACCAGTCGGTCGTCTTCTACGGCGAATTCCATGCCGCCGGGGCGTTCGGTATCCATGGTGACGGTCTCCTTTGGAGTGGTCGCAATGACTTCCAACGGGAGAGATGTCTCGTTGTTCCATTGAGGAATGAACCTGTGGCTTTCCCAGGCGTTTGAGTGAGAGGCTCAGTATATGCGGTGATGGCAATGCAATTCCTTGGAGACAAGTCTGCCAACGAAACGCGGATCGGCGCTACAACGGAATTTGCCTATGACCGGATGACCGTCGAGCGCTTTCGCAGCGCGTTCCCGCGTGCCCGTTGGAATGAGGAGCGGCGGGCGTGGTTTGTACCGGGCAAGACGGCAGGTAAGCGGATCGCAAAATGGCTAGCTCGAGAAAATGAAAGCCTTGAGTTGCATGCGGATTCCAAAGGGCGCGATGCATACATTTTTGAACCGATCTCCAGTCGATATCTGGAGTTCGCGGAGGATATCCGCGTGCGCACTCCCTATTCCAGGACGGCTGTTGAGCATCTCAGATCGATACCCTGGGCCCGGTGGGACGACGAGTTACGCGTATGGCGAGTGCCGTTTCGATCCTATGAAGCCTTGCGCCGCGAATGGCCCGCGATAGAGGCGGCCGCGCGGCGAAACGAACCGGACGAACGTAAGCGCCGGCAGGAGGAAGAAGGCTCACACCGAAGTATGAGAGCGCCAAACGACGTAACAACGAGCGCCGTCGCCGTCGATATCCGGTTCCGGCGGACGGGCAGCCGCCAATCGGCAGAGCAGTGATGACGCCTCTTTACGGCGTGGTGTTGGTAACCGACGTAACGGGAGAGTTCGCCGAACCAGACGATATCAGACGCTCCTATCCTCATGTCACGGCGGACACGCGCGACTTTGTCTGGGCTCGATGGCGACCGGCATCATTGTCAGAACTGGTGGCGACCTGGCCGGCGCATCATCGCCCGAACAAGGCCGAAATTGGCCGGGGATGGTGGCTGCCCAACTTAGAGGAGTTGCGCGCCGCCCGTTCACAGGCGCGCAGTCTGGAGAGGAGAAAACAAAGAGGACCATCGAACCAGACCGTATCTGAACTCGTCACACGACCTGACCGCTCAGGTCCATGACAGCGCGCGACCTACGCTCTCAACGGAGTCGTTGCACGCCAAACTCCAAACTGACCCCTTCGCACCCAGCTCGCTCAACAAGGGAAGGAACATTACCCGCCAATCGGACTTTCTCTCGAGCGGAGGTTGAATCTATGACGCGCTATTTTTTTGATCTGCAAAACGGAGACGGGCAAACGCTCGACGAACAGGGGATGGAGCTTGCCTCCCGCGAAGCGGTCATGCAGGAAGTCACGCGCATACTTGTCGACATCGCACGCGACGAATTGCCTGACGGGATTGGGACCAAAATTTCAGTTTCTGTACGGACCGACATTGGTGAACCTGTCTCGGTATCGACGTTGACGTTTCAGAACCGATGGCTTGAATGACAATGCTCGGAAGCTCACATCCCGAGACGGCAAGTCCCTGATCGCAGCATCTCTCGGCATCTAACCCCAGCAACCTGAATGTCCGAGGGGTTCAACAAAGCAATAAACATCGAAACTGTGCAATGCAGCATTGTCTTGTGCAGTGCAGCATTATTTTGTCTGCGCACGGCCGCTATGACAGCCATCCTGGCCGTTACGGCCTTGGAGGTACCACCATGCGCTCCCTATCCGACACCCTGGCACGCCTCAAACACTTTCGCTCAATGCAATCTGGTATAGACGACGAGGGCCATCTGGCTCCGTTTGAGGCTTTTGGATCGAACCCGGGCGCGTTGCAGGCCAAGATCCACCTCCCGCCACAACAAGCTCCGCCAAGATCCATCTAACGGCATTCGTCGAACGATCGAGGACGCGTTGCGCGCGGCCGGCCTCATGCGCTGATCGCTCCAAGACCCAGATCACTCGGCACAAAGTCGCGGATCCAGCGTTGTAGTTCAAGGGCAAAGCTTGAAAGGAACGTCACAATGGCAAGATCTGCTACACCCGCAAAGCAACGTGCGATCCAGAAGAAAGTCGCCAAAGACGACGAAAAGGGAAAGCCTGCGACGATTGCCGCGATGCAGGCAGGTGGACGAACCTACCCCGCGCCTCCCTTTCCAAAACAGCATCAAAAGAAGCCTGGCGACGAAAGCAAGCTATCCCCCCCTGCGCTTTACGATGCCCCTTTTTACCTGGGGTCAGAAAAGCTTCTCGATAAGGTGGCACTCGTCACCGGAGGGGATTCAGGGATCGGGCGATCGGTCGCCGTGCTGTTTGCGCGAGAAGGCGCCGACGTGGTCATTCTTCATCTCGATGAAGATGATGACGCTAAGCAGACGGCGGAGGCCGTTGTGCGCGAGGGCCGCCGTTGCCTCGTTCTCAAGGGTGACGTCAAGGATTCAAAATTCTGCGCGAAGGCTGTTGCCAAGGCGGTCGCGGAATTCGGCAAGCTAGACGTTCTGGTCAACAACGCTGCCTTTCAAGTGCATTCGTATGACATCGAAGACCTAAGTGACGACCATTTCGACGAGACGCTAAAGACCAATCTCTACGGTTACTTCCATATGACAAAGGCCGCAGTCCCTCATCTTCGACCCGGCTCGGCAATCATCAACACCGGTTCCATCACCGGCATTGATGGTCAAAAGACATTGCTCGATTACTCCATGACAAAGGGCGGCATTCACGCCTTTACGCGCGCGTTGGCGTCACAGCTCGTTTCCAAGGGCATTAGGGTGAACGCGGTTGCGCCTGGTCCGGTATGGAGCCCCCTTAACCCCAGCGATAAGGAAGCGGAGGATGTTTCGAAGTTCGGGGCTAACGTGCCGATGAGACGACCGGCTCAGCCCGAGGAAATTGCGCCGGCCTACGTCTTTCTCGCCTCTCCTCATTGCTCAAGTTACATCACCGGCGAGATCTTGCCGATCATCGGCGGTTACTAGACGGTGCAGAGAGTAAAATCGAATTTTCCATCGACCATTGCACGCGCATTTCGATACTGCGATGGAACATTCCTGCGCGCTGGAAATTGTACGCAAGCACGCGCAAGCGATCTAGACCTAATCCCTCCGGATCGTGTGCAAGATGGCCTCCGAAAGGGGGCCATCTTTTTCACTAGGACTCCATCGCAGAGCACGCAGCGATTGAAGGCGAGCATTTAGGACGCCTGCTTCAGCTCCCGAGGCGGAACAACAGCACGCGACATTCGTTTGGATGCTCATGAAGAGCTTCATCATTCTTGCCACTTTCCTCGCCTCAGCGCTGCTTGAGGAACCTGTCAGCGGCGCCGAACTTTTGCCTGAAACAATCAATTCGACCCTGCCCAGCTTCAGTTCCGGTAAAACTTCTTCCCCAGTGGATGGGGAAAAAACGCCGGATCCCGCAGTCGTTAACCTTCAGGTCTTGCTTGACCGGGCCGGGGCCTCTCCAGGTGTGATCGACGGCTATGTTGGAGAGAACCTCAGCAAGGCGGTGGCAGGCTTCGAGGCGATGCACGGACTTCCTGTCGATGGCAAGCTCGACCCTGACGTTACGGCTCGCTTAAAGTCGAATGCGCCTGTTGCCCAGAGCTACAAGATCTCCAATCAGGATACGGAAAACCTGGTGAAAGCCGTGCCCGACGACTATGGCGAAAAGGCAAAGATGAGCCATCTCGGCTACACCAGCGTTGCCGAGCGGTTGTCCGAGCATTTCCACATGGATATTGACCTTTTGAAAGCGCTCAATCCACGGGCGAGCTTTACCGTTGGCGAAACGATTTCAGTGGTTATGCCGGGCCCCGCCGTGGCGGGGGAGGTTCGTCGCATTGAAGTAAATGCTAGGGCGGGTCAGATCTTCGCATATGGTGACGGCGATGCGCTTTTAGCCGTTTTCCCTGCTACAGTCGGCAGCTCCGATACGCCTGCTCCATCGGGGAGCCACACGGTCAACGGCGTCGTCAAAATGCCGACTTACACCTACAATCCAAAGGTGAACTTCAAACAGGGTGAGAACAGCGGCGTTCTTCAAATCCCGAGTGGTCCGAACGGGCCCGTTGGAACGGTATGGATCGATCTGTCAAAGCCAACCTATGGCATCCACGGCACGCCTGAGCCATCACTTATCGACAAGGTGGGCTCACATGGCTGTGTGCGCCTGGCAAACTGGGACGTAGAGGAGCTGGCAGGTATGGTCAAACCCGGGGTGCGTGTTGATTTTGTAGAATAGCGTCTGACCTCGACCGGCAGCGCACAAAGGTGGTTTTCCGTTACTGCGCCTGTTCGCACGAAAGCAAATGCCCATCACCGGACAGTTCAGGAGCTTCCTGTTAAAAGAGCCTGAGCGCTTTGGCTTTCAGATCGCGCCTAGGCAATTCAGCTGGTTCGAGCAACGAATGAACAGCAAGGAGAATGCCATGCCCAAGCGACAGGAACCAACGGCAGAGGGTGATGCCTCGGCCAAAGCACTGATCGAAAGCACAAAAAAGGAGGAAAGCCGGATCGAGCGCCAGAAAGGCAGTCCATTGGCCAAGGGTGCCAAACGTGTCGAAGAGCGGTCGAAGAGCTCTGACGGCAGAAGCGCGGGAGACAAGCAGAAATCGTGAGCTCGCTTCCCTTGCTGCTGCCAGGCATGGGCCATCGCCACGCTGTGACCACGCTTTCCATCGCTGGAAGTGCCCGCGAGAAGAAAGGGCGGACAATGCCGCCCCATTTTTGCTCACGCCGCTTTTGAACGCCCGGAGACCTTGTTGATTGAGGTCACGGCAAGATTGGTCAACTTATTATTCGTCGCCTTCTCCTGATCGAGGATTTCGCTCAGAAGCTTGTGTGCTTCGTCGTGACCGAGATCCTTGGCCCATTCACGAAGCGAGCCATAGCGGGCAATTTCATAGTGCTCGACAGCCTGGCAAGCCGCCAGAAGGCCGGCGTCCAGCGCCGTGCCTTCCGCCTCTTTCATCAAGCCGTCGGCCTCCTTGATGAGGCCCTCGATGGCATCACATTTCTCGCCGGATGCGCTCTTGCCGATGGACTTGAAGACCTGCTCCAGCTTCTTGATCTGGTCTTTCGTTTCGGACAGGTGCTCCTCGGCCGCCTTCTTGAGTTCGGGACTGTTTGCGGCCTTGGCGACTTTTGGAAGCGCCTTGGTGATCGCGTTCTCGGCGAAGTATACATCCTTCAGCGTGTGCTCGAAAATTTCAGCAAGCGTTTTCATCAACGTTCTCCCTTGGATGAGTGCAGGAGGGAAAGCATCGAGCGACGAAATCGTTCCAGTTCTAGTTTCTAAAATGCCGCAAGGCGCCGTTGCTGTCTGCGCGTTGGGCTCCAGCATTGCAAACTGCTGGAACGTCCCGGAAGGCGCCGATTATGCGATTATGAAATCGTAGCGGCCGAATTTTCCGTCGCTGGTCGCCCATACATCGAGCAACAGGGATTCATCGAACAACCGGTCACGTTGGTTTCCAGGTTCACCGGCGAAATACAGTTGCGTCGTCAGCACTTTCCCGCCGGGTCGCTGGACCTTGATGTGGTAATGCCGAGTGCGACCAGGGTAGATCCCTGGTACGATCGTCTCGAACCACCATTTGCCCTGTGTATCGGAAAATTGATGGCCACGGAGTTTGTATCCGACATTGTCGTAGATCCCGCTCTCATCGGCATGCCACAACTCGATCAACGCTTTAGCCACAGGCTGACATTCCCTTGTTAGCACGTAGCCGGCAAGCGTCAGCTTTTCACCACCCGGTGCATCAAACGCGAAGTCCTGTTTTTCAGGACTGTTCGGCGTAAAGTAAGGACCTTCTGTCTGCGCCGGTGTCGGTTCGCCGTCCTCATGGCAAGAAGCCGTAAGCGGCAGTTCCGCAGGCAAAGCGGCAGCATGGCCGAGCTTCGGCAGAACGATGGGCGTCGCAACGAAACTGATAAGGAAATGGCGCCGGGTCGGCATGGCAGTTACCTCCCTGGAATGGAAGTGGCTCAAGGCGTGCTCTCAGCAGATCATCTTTGGATGTGAAATACGAGCAGAACATTGAGTCATCAACGTTTGACCTTCTCCCACCGTCAACGTTCTGCGCCTCGACCGAATTTCGTCACCTAACAAAGCAAGAATACCGCACTTCCTGGCGATTGGTACCGTTCCCACACACGCTGTCATCTCCTTGTCGCCCTGTCCCATTCAGCGTGCAAACCATATGATGGCGGGCCCGACCTCGCGAGGAAGAGCCGGATTCCACTTAAAACAATGATTTACTGGAACTTTTTTCGCGCTGGCTCCGTTTAGGGTCGCCACGACATCGTCGACGTGGCGAGCATTAAACAGGAGATTTGCATGAAATATGTCGCCGCCACCGCTCTTACCGTTGCCCTCGTTTCGAGCGCCGCTTTCGCGCAAGAGCCGGCCGCTTCCGGCGCGGATGCCATGCTGGCTGGTCCCGGCATCACGATGGGAACGGCTGCGAAAATGCCGCTGAAACATGTGGAGATCAGGGATACGGATATCGTTGCTTCACAGCTGGTCGGCGTCGATATTTACAATAAGCAGAACGAAGACGTCGGCGAGATTTCAGACGTCGTCATCGGTGACGGAAAATCGGTCATCGGCATCATAGCAAGCGTTGGCGGTTTCCTGGGGGTTGGTGAGAGCTATGTCGTGATCGATCCCGCGTCATTCGCGCTGGCCAACGACGAAGGGACCTGGAAGGCGTATGTGGACACCAACAAGGATGACCTCTCCAAGGCTCCGAAGTTCGACTACTCCAAGCTGAAGAAATAGATCGAGATCTGTTTCACCGTTCGCGCTCGCCCCTCCCGGCGAGCGCGTTCAGCTTTTCCCGACTTCAGCCAGTTACACACGAAGCCACTAGACCGATCGAGGACAGGCCAGTGTCAGCACCAAGCTGAGTGTCGGCATACTTGCACCAGGCCGGTCGCCTCTGGCACGGCGTTATTGAAACACACTCTTCGGAATCGACATCACCGCCGTCATTCCGTCAGCATGCCAATCATAGGCAAGTGTCCCACCCATGCTGGTTAGCGTTCTTTCTACGAGAAAATTGCCAAAGCCTTTTCGGCTGGGAACCTCGGTACGCGGCCCGCCGCGTTCCTGCCAGGTAACGGAGACCCGGTCATCTTCGATCGCCCAGGAAATCGTCACGATTCCGCTGGCAACGCCGAGAGAACCGTACTTGGCCGCGTTCGTGGCCAATTCATTGAAGATAAGGGCAATAGAGGTGGCTTGACGCTCGTCGAGTTCCAGTGTCGGTCCGCCTGACGGGATGGCAGTCGGTACGCCGTCGGGGGGATTATCGTGAGGTGCCACAATTGCCTTTAGGAGTTCCTTGAAATCCATTGTGTCCGAAGAGTCTCGATTCCGCAGGACGATGTCGTGGGCGCGCGAAAGGGCTGCAATTCGACCTGAAAGTGCGACGGCCATATCCTGCTTGGTGTCAGAGCTTTTCAGCGTTTGCCGGATCAGACTTTCAGTCAGGGCAAAAACGTTTTTCACCCTGTGGTTCATTTCCTTGGTTAGGATCTCCTGCGCTTCAAGAGCAATGCGCAACCCTTTTTGGCTCCGTTGCATGTGAAGAGCGATCCCTACGAAGGTCGCAAGCTCGCTTGCAACACGCGCGTGTCCGCCATGAAAGTGACTTTCCTCATCGGAGACAATCCACAGTGTTCCCAACGGCTCATCTGTCCCGATGTAAAGAGGCACCAAGAGGACTTCTGGGATCTCGATCCCGGCGTCGGAAATCCAGGAGTATGCCCGTTCGGAATGGCGGGTAAGGACGGGACCTCCCTGATCAAGCGTGATGCCACATGGGCTGTAGTTCCGTGGCGTCGTCGCACCTTCGAATGCCGCGAGACTTCCACACAGATGCTTCCAGTGAAAGCTCCCTGGAGTGGAGCGGCCGTCATAAAGACTGAGACCAGAAGACACTCCACCAGTCATCTCCATTGCGAGCTGAACGAACTTCGGTAGAACTCCATCAGGATCCTTGATCATGTGGGTTGCAAGTTCCTGGAGAGCAGTTTTTTCACGCAAGAAATCCGCACCATCGATCGGTCGTCGAAAAAGCTCTTCCGTGATGAATACTTCCTCGAAAAGTTGTTCCGATATCGATTGCAGCATGTGCGGTTCCTTGCCCCAGACGGAATGATCATAGCGAATGATGTCCGACCTGTCAGCCACAGGGCGCGCTCGTGCATCGGGTGAGCTGTTGCAGTCGATGCCCTGGCCATTCGGCCTTCGCTCATTAGAACAAACGGAAGCGGGTGATATACCGGCTTTGCCATCCGGGCCGTGTGCGAGAAGGGTTGGCGCCGACAGGACCAGTCCATTTCATCGGGTTCCAACGGTCTTCCCGACGGTTTCGTGCCGTATAAATTTTTGGACAGACCGGAAGATAGCAACTCAACGCAATCCTTGAGTTCTCTTCCTTCGGCTCCATTTGATCTCCTTGGACAACGAACGTCAGGCGGAGGTCATCGAATGACACGGGAAATCATGGCACTGGTGTTAGCGGCCGTATTGGGAATTTCCAGTTTGGGCATGGCGCGCGCCGAACAATTGGCGGCGAAATCGAGCTCCAAAATAGAGAGTGATCTCGATTACCTGATGTACGTGCCAGATGACTATTCCTCGTCGAGCAAAACCTATCCGCTCGTTGTCTGGCTACACGGTGGCGATCAGGGCGGAACCGATATCGCCAAAGTCCGGTCGAGCGGCCTTCCAAAACTGATTGAGAATGGAAAGGCATTCCCGTTTCTGGTCTTTTCGCCCCAGAATCCGAGTGACGAACTGCTTTATCCGATCGAGAAAGTAGAGGCTGCGCTTGAAGACGTCATATCGAAGTACCGGGTCGATCGCACACGCGTTTATGTCGTGGGATACAGCCGCGGCGGTTTCGGTGCTTGGGCCATGGCAGAGCAGTTCCCCGATAAATTCGCCGCCGTCGTCCCGATTGCTGGTGGCGGTAACCGCCACTACCTGAGTAGGACAAACGAAAAAGCAGCGTTCTGGGTCTTCCATGGTACCAACGACAACGTGATCCCATTGTCGGATTCAATCGTCCTCTATGAACGCCTCGTCGGCTTGAAACGAAATGCTCGCTTGACCGTCCTTGAGGGCGTGGATCACGCAGGCGTTGAGGGGGCCGCCTTAAACGATCCGGAACTGTGGGATTGGCTTTTGAAGCAAAACCTTGGGGCCACGGCACAATGAGATAGAGTCCGGAGTTCGAAAAAGCGCTATCCGAGAGCGGCGGCCTTACGCCTGGAACGCCGGGCGAGGGATGGGATCCCTATCGTAGGAACAGGTGCTCGAGCCTGTTGGCCACCGGGGTCTTTCCTTGCCCTCGCGCGCTGATCATTGCGGCCAGCGCCGCCCGTCGCCCTTCAGGCAGCTTCAAGATGAAGGTGTCCATATCTCGCCCAAAGTTCGACCAGGCCTTGTCGCCCTCATGACCAGGATCAATCACGCCGGCAGCTTCGAGGTCCGACCGATCGATGTTCACCCGCGCAAGGGAAATCTGCAGCAGATCGGATCCGGTGATCATCGACCGACCCCCTGCTGCCGGAAGCTCATGGTGCCGTGGCTGGACTGCCGAGGAGCACTATCGGGCTCCGCCGCGTCTTCAGCCTCGATCAGCTTTTGGTAACAAGCCTCGATATCCTGGCTGATGCCTTCGGCGTCATAGAGGTAACCATCCGTGCCCCCATCGGTCTCAATGATCTCTGCCAGCGAGTCCATGACCGCACGACCGAGCCGCTGCAAAGCGTCTCTATGCCGGTCAGCGCCGCCACTCTCGAACGCCCGGCTTGCTTCGTCCAAGGCTAGATGCATGGCTTGGAACGACCCGTCGATATGGAGCTTCGTATTCACGGCGCCGCCCTCCTCAGGCTGGGCTCGGTGCAACACAATCCCCTAACGCAATAACCGTGGATAGGTTCACTTTACTATCGACAACCCATCAAGCGCCACAATTGATTCGCGAATTCGGAGGAACAAACGTAATCTCGTTCCGTTGAATCCGGGTTTACCGGGAGGAAGACATGGCTGGACGCGCTCTTTGGAAGGGTTTTCTAAAGTTTGCCGAGATCAGTTGCCCGGTCGCGCTGCATAGCGCCGCGTCGACTTCTGAGCGCGTCAGCTTCAACACGCTGAACAGAAAAACCGGCAATCGCGTGAAGCGAGAGTATGTCGACATCGACACGTGGAAGGTCGTCGAGCGCGAGGATCAGGTCAAGGGCTACGAGGTCGACGACGGACGCTACGTGTTGTTTGAGCCAGATGAACTCGCCGCCGCCGTGCCCCAAAGCGACAAGACGATGCGTATCCAGTCGTACGTCCCGTTCTCCGAAATCGACGACCTCTATTTCGACAAACCTTACTACCTCTTGCCCGATCGATTGGGCGAAGAAACCTACGTGCTGATCCGCGATGCGATGCGTGAATCCAATGTTGGCGCTCTCGCCCAGGCCGTTCTCTTCCGTCGGCTGCGAAGCATCCTGATCCGCGCTCATGGGAACGGGCTGATCGCGACGACACTCAACTTTGACTATCAGGTCCGTTCCGTGGAGGAGGCATTCTCCGATATCCCGAAGCTCAAGATCGAAGGCGAAATGCTCGATATCGCCAAGCACATCGTCAAGAGCAAGACGAGCCTCTTCGATCCGAAGACGTTCGACGATCGCTACGATGCCGCACTCGCCGAGCTCGTGAAAGCCAAGATGGAGGGCCGAACGATCAAGGTGAAGAAACAGGCCAAGGTCGAGCCCTCGACCAACCTCATGGAAGCGCTGCGCATGAGCGCCGGCTTCGGGTCGGCGCGGGCGTCCAAACCACGCTCCGCCGCAGCAGCGGCTCGCTCCGCTCCCGCGGCGCGTCCGGCCGCGCGCAAGAAGGCGAGCTAAGCGATGGCCGCCGTCAAGCCCTACTGGAAAGGCTATCTGAAGCTGTCGCTGGTCAATTGCCCGGTCGCGATGTCGCCCGCCACTGGCGACGAGGAAAAGCTGCGGTTCCATACGATGAACCGGACCACCGGCAATCGGGTTGCCTCTCGCTACGTCGACAAAGTCACCGGCAAGGAGGTCGCCCCGGACGATCAGGTCAAAGGATACGAGCGGGGCGAAGGCGATTACATCATCCTCGAGGAGGAGGAACTGGACGCCGTCGCGCTCGAAAGCGTCCGGACCATCGAGATTGATATGTTCACGCCGCGCAACTCCATCGAATGGATCTGGCTGGAAAAGCCGCACTACCTCGTGCCAAACGACAAGGTTGGCGAGGACGCCTTCGCCGTTATCCGTGACGCGATGCGCGCAGAGAAGGTCGTCGGAATATCCCGCCTTGTTCTTGGCCAGCGTGAGCGTGCGGTCATGCTTGAGCCACGCGGCGAAGGCATCGTGCTCTGGACGTTGCGATATGGCGACGAAGTGCGGCCGGAGCAAGAGTACTTTTCCCATATCAAGGCGAAACCAGAGGGAGGCCTTGCACCCCTCATGAAACAGCTGATCACAGCCCAGACCAAGAAATGGGCGCCAATCACCGATCCCATTCAGGATCGCATGCTCGAAATGATCGCCGGGAAGATGAAGACGCTGAAGTCCACGGGCAAGCGCAAGATCGAACCGATGGCGAAGGACAACGTCGTCGATATCATGGCAGCGCTGCGAGATAGCTTGGATCGCGAAAAGCGAAACATGGGAGGCAAGGCAAAATGACACCCCGACCGACCAAAGAGGAAGTACGCGACGTGATGAACGACGTCGAAATGCTGGACCTCCCTGACGGTGCACACTGGACGCTGATCCATGAACGATTAGATTTGGAGTATGGGGACGTATTCGAATACATTCTGGACGATCCCCAATTTTTCGGCGCCGAGATGGAGTGAGTTTCCAGCGATGGAATGAGGAAACTTCCACGCTATCTTCCTCGCGTGAACGAATACATGGCGGTGAGGAGACCCATGGCAACGAAATTCGACAGGTCGGGGTTCGATGTGGGGCCTGAAGACATCGTTCGGCTGCAAAAGATCTTCGATAGAATTTGCTACGAAAACCCGAAAACCGACTTTCGCGTCGGGATGCCAGAGCAAGCCGCCTTGCAAAGGTCCTTATGGACGAGTTGCGAGGCGGAAACCTCGACGAGGTTTTGCTCATGGAATGCGGCCGCTGGTTCTGCGCGAGTGCAAAGCTTGGAGCTCCGGGAAATCAGCGCCCCACGCTTTGAAAGGGTGGTACGATTTTAGCCGCATCGGTTGGACTCGCTTCTCTCTCTCACATTAGCGCACAATAGACTATCTGTGGGCATCGAGACGGGCCCCATTGACTGGAAGATCCTACGCGCTTTCGCCCCAGGGAGGAGAGCCGCAATGGCGATTTCCATACAGCGAAACACCAACATCGAGCCCCCGACGGGGCCAACCTTTTAACACCTTTCGACAATACGAAGTTTGCCGCGACCTAGCCGTGAGCATGGGTGACATGCTGGGTCACAGCTTCCTTTTCGCACTGCCTGCCATGCGGAAATCGTAACCATGACCGTCGAGCATTGGCGGTGACACCCATCCGTATCGAAGCGACCTGTTCAACGGTGGCCGAGCGCAGGGGCTGGCCCTCTACGAGGTGAAAGCCGGCTTGGCGGTCGTCGGGAGGAAGATCGGGCCCAAACATCTGCATATCTGCAGTGACGTGGAGCGATCTCTAGCTTCACCATTCGCACCGATAGGCCAGCATAGGTCTTGCAAATCCCTTCAATCGGTGGCGTCCGCCATGCGTGAAAACATCTGCCTTGCTGTACTCCTGATAAACATTCTCAGATATCAAGATTTGATCGCCATGGGCGGCGGCGCAGAGCCGTGCTGCCAACTGCACCGTTGTGCCGAAGAGGTCATTACTGTCCTCAACCGGTTCGCCACAATCAAGACCGATACGAATGTGAATTGGCTCGGCATTGCCTGTGTTGTAGCGACTGAATTCGCGCTGGATGTCAATGGCGCAATCCACGGCAGATTCCGTGGACGAAAACGCGGCCATGATGCCGTCACCTGTGTGCTTGACTTCGCGGCCGGATAAACGTCCCAGGCACCCGCGCACCAGAGCGTCGTGGGCCCGGATAAGTTCGGTGGCCATGCGATCGCCAAGACGCGCGGTCATTTCGGTAGACCCGACAATGTCCGTGAAAAGGATCGCCCGCTGACCTGCGTCCATGTCTTTGGCGATCGACCCCGCCCCTTCCGGATCCTGTATTCGACCAAGAAATGCCTCCACAGCCGATAGCGCTACCTCCACGACTTCCCCGGCAACAAACCCGTGCGCCTCACGATGAACGCATTGGGCGGTTTCGGCGTCGGGTGCGTCTATGAGGCAGAACGTCGTTCCGCGACGGTGGTCGAACCAGTACGTCAGGAACTTGACGCCATATTGGTCCTGTATGCTGAGATCTTTGAGATGTGCCTCTGCGACATCCGCGGCGGAAACCCCAGCGAGATCATGTCGGTCCATGAAGATAGGCATGGTTCGCTCCCGAACAGACTTCGTTTCGGTGGATCCACAGTTTACGACGTTGCCGGATTATCGTCTATCTCGCGCACGGCTCGTGGCTCCGAACCATCCGCGGAACGCCATGCTAAGGCGGCCCGTCGCGAGAGGAAAGACAAGGGCGGCGGACGACTGACAGGAAACTGCCGTTTTCCAGCGTGGGCGCTTGCTATGCTGAAGCCCTTTCTTCTGCCTCTTCCCGCACTAATTTCAGAAGGAACAACAGCGCCGGCAGGAAATGTCCCACTTCACAGATCGCTCAAACCTCACCAATGGCGAAAATGCCGCTTCTGCAAAGCACGCCGAGCCGGAATCCTTGCGAGATCCTAGAGATCCGGAAATCAGTTCCGATACTGGGGAAGCCAATTCTTCGCCACCACAGGGCGATCAGCAAGACATTGCGCCGCCCCAGCCTGCCTTCACAGAAAGCAAGCTCGCTTTTCTCACTCTTGCAGCTGCTTTTCGCCGCGACATCGGCACCTTAGCACAACGTTCCCCGGCCGCGTCGTCTGAGCTGATCAATACACTCAAATCAGGCGCGCGCGGTGCGGGCCGTCTGGTTCCGAACGATCTGATGCTGAAAGCGGCGTCCGGTGTGGGCTTCCTTGGCAGGAAACTATTCGCATCATTCGAAATTTTCACCAAACCTTCGTGGCTCCATCCCATACGGCCATGGTCTTTGAAACGCGGCATCTTGGCGATGCTGGCAAGCCTCTTGATCCTGGTGACCGGAACGCTGGTGTGGGCATTGAAGGACGTCCCATGGACGGAAATCGCCGCTGGATCCTTGAAACCTGTTGTGGTCCTTGAAGCCACCGACGGTGAACCGATCGTTAGACAAGGACCCTTCCAGGGTCCCTACGCCCGGTACGAGGAGTTCCCTGCACATCTAGTCAATGCCGTTCTTTCAATCGAGGATCGGCGGTTCATGGATCACTACGGGGTAGATGTAAAAGGGATCATGCGGGCTGTCCTGAGAAACCTCCAGGCAGGGTCAGTCGTTCAGGGCGGCAGCACGATTACCCAACAGTTGATCAAGGTGCAGTATCTTGAAAGCAACCGGACGCTGAAGCGAAAACTGCAGGAATTGGTCATCGCATTCTGGCTCGAATGGAAGCTGGGTAAACGCGAGATCCTGACGAGATACCTGAATTCCGTTTACCTCGGGTCTGGCGCGACGGGAATGCCGGCGGCGGCACGGATCTATTTCAACGAGGATGTCTCTGCGCTCAACGTGCAGGAAGCCGCCATGCTTGCCGGTCTGCTGAAGGCACCGAGCCAGTTAAATCCGATCGATAATTTCAAGGCCGCAAGTGAGAGAACCATCACCGTCCTGGACGCGATGGTTGCCAACGGGAAGCTGAATTGGGAAGAGGCGAGTGCGGCCAAGGCAGAGTTTGCCGAGTTGCATCCAACCAGCCCGACGCCTCGCTCGGGCAGCTGGTTTGCAGACTGGATCTCGCCTCAGGCCGGCGAAATTGCCGGAGCGTCTCCGGGCTCGACAACGATACGAACAACGCTGGTCCGGCGGCTGCAACAGCTCGCCGAAGATGTAGTCGCCCGCAATCTCGACAAATACGGGAAATCGTTGGGGGCATCTCAGGCAGCACTGGTGGCGATGACGCCGGACGGAGCGGTCGTCGCCATGGTTGGAGGGCGCGACTACAAGACCAGCCAGTTCAATCGCGCCGTCTCCGCCAAGAGACAGCCAGGCTCGACGTTCAAGGTTTTTGTCTTTTACGCTGCACTCAAGAGCGGACTTAGCCCGGATGATCGCGTCTTTGATGGACCCATTGAAGTGGACGGCTGGTCGCCGCAAAACTCGACCGGCCGCTATCGTGGTTGGGTGTCGATTGCTGAAGCCTTTGCCCGGTCCCTCAATGGCGCAACAGTTGCGCTGGCGCAGGAGGTAGGGATTGCGAATGTCGTTGCCGCCGCTGAAGAGCTCGGCATCGACGCTACTCTTAATCCTGTGCCGGCATTGGCGCTCGGTTCATCCGAAGTGAATTTGCTTGACCTGACGGGCGCCTATGCCTCTATCCGCCTTGGGAAATCCCCCGTCGAACCCTGGGGCATCGTCGATTTTCAGGCGTCCGAACAGTCTAAAGCCTTCCGGGTCGGTCCAATAGTGCCCACTTCGGTCGACCTTGGCCCCTATCAGCAGGATCTGGTGAGCCTCCTTCAGCTTGTGGTCGAGCGTGGCACCGGGCGGGACGCTTTCCCTGGGGCATTCGCCGCCGGAAAAACAGGTACCAGCCAGAACAATCGTGACGCTTGGTTTGTGGGATTTACTGAAGATCTCGTCGCTGGCGTCTGGGTTGGCAACGATGATGATACGCCGATGAAAGGCGTCACCGGTGGAGCGCTCCCGGCGCGGATCTGGCGCGACTTCATGCATGCGGCAATGGCACAACCCGCGCTCCAAGTCGATCCAGATAACGGGCCCAACACAAGCCAAGGGGTTGCGGCGTCGTGCAACGTAAGGGCCTGCGCCAGGAGCTACAGATCGTTTCGAGCCTCGGATTGCACCTACCAGCCCTACCAGGGAGAGCGGCGCATGTGCGAGCGTTAGGGCACTCGCGTGGCGCCACGATACGGGCCGCGAGCGTGTTTCATTCCTGCTGTTGCTTGCTGCTGGGACGCGGCCGACGGGCTGTCAGGCGTCTGCCTCGCAAGCGGCTCGAGCTCGCCCGCGAGGAGCCCCGCAGAGGTCCATCTGTACTCCCATAAGCGCTATTCAAAGGGACGTTCTGTTTCGATGAGCCTTACCTCGCGCCACCCACTACCTTCCCGGCACAGCGGTCGGAGCACAAGAGGTTCTTTCGGGAAAGGCGCAGGCGGCTCGCAATCTAGCGCGTGACCAATGCCACTCGTTGGTTCTCGACCGAATACCAACTCACCCGGAGTGGCCCTGACGGGAATTTAGTCCGGAATCCTTCGCCGCCTCATCTAATGATTTGATCAGAGATTTGAGTTCTTTTTCATCCAGCTTCTCGATACCGACGTACTCATTTCGGGCTTTCGAGGCCAAGATGAGCTCATCCAGCTTTGCCTGCATCGCTTTTCCGTCGCGATTTTGAGAGTTCTGAAGGACAAAAACCATCAAGAATGTGATTATCGTGGTCCCCGTATTGATGACGAGTTCCCAAGTATCGCTGAAGCCGAAGAAAGGGCCGGCGATAGCCCATGCAAGAACGACGACGACGGCAGCCACGAAAGTGGTCGGCTTGCCTGAAAGGTCAGCAACGGATGTCGCAAATCTGGAAAAGAAGTGACGGTTGTCCGACATGTTCTCCTCGCCTTCGCGAAGCCAGCCCTCGCGAGCTGCAAGCTTCGCGATGAGAGCAGCAGCTCTTCCGCATAAACCCTCGAAAACCGTTGTAGTTCCCAAGGTCGATGATCCAGCCTCAGGAGGCCGCGCGCATTCACACCGTCTAAATTTGGAAACGATCTGACCACCCCCGTTTCGATGTCGCCAGCGCGCGACCTCCTCATGCGCGGAACCTGGAAAAGGGCGATTTTGCCGACTGCGTCCGTTGTAGACGGGCGTTTTCACGACGGGATCGCTGCTGCCGATATGAGGAATCGGTTTGCTATAGTGGTTCTTGTCCTGGCCCCCCCGGCGCTCGCCTGGGGTGCGAACGGAACAATTTGACGCAACGTCGCGTCTTACGTGGGCAGGCTGCAATCTCCTGCGGAGGACATCCCATGTGTCTAGATGTTCCGCGAATAGTCGCTGTTGCCCTCGGCGTAACCACGATGATGGCGAGCTGTGCTGGCAACCCGCTGTCACAAACGCCACGCGACGAGAAAAAAATCGGTTACGGTTTCAACCCGAGCCTACCCGAACCGAAGCCGTCGGTCCTCCCGACCGTCAACGTTGCCACGGCCGTCGGCTGGGGAACGGGAGGAACTCCGCGGCCAGCCGAAGGTCTGAAGGTCCATGCATTTGCGACAGGACTTGACCACCCGCGATGGCTGCTTGTGCTCCCGAATGGCGACGTACTGGTGGCCGAGAGCAACGCTCCAGCCGAACACGACGAGGGCTTCAGTCTCAAGAAAGTGTTCATGGGCCTGGCGATGAAGCAGGCGGGCGCCGCCACAAAGAGCGCAAACCGCATCACACTCCTGCGCGACATCAATGGCGACGGCATAGCTGACTTCCGCAGAACCTTCGCTCAAGGTCTCAACTCGCCCTTCGGAATGACACTCTCCGACGGAAAACTCTTCGTCGCGAACACGGATGCGCTCATCGCTTTCGCTTATTCAAACGGCCAGACTCGGGCCCGCACGCCGCCACGGAAGGTGACCGATCTGCCTGCTGGAGAAATCAACCACCATTGGACCAAGGACGTGATCGCAAGCCCGGACGGGCGTAAGCTCTACGTCACTGTTGGGTCCAACAGCAATGTTGCGGAAAATGGCATGCGAGTCGAAAAGGACCGCGCCGCGGTGCTTGAGGTAGACAAGGCAAGCGGCCGCACCCGCGTCTTTGCCACTGGCCTTCGCAATCCCAATGGGCTTTCGTGGAATCCAGAGAGCGGAAAACTCTGGGTAGCGGTCAATGAGCGTGATGAGCTGGGTGACAACCTTGTCCCCGACTACATGACATCGGTGCGTGACGGTGCATTTTATGGCTGGCCATATAGCTATTTTGGTCACCATGTCGATGCCCGCGCTAAACCACCGCGCCCAGACCTCGTGGCGAGGGCCGTCACGCCGGACTACGCGCTCGGCCCGCATACTGCATCGCTCGGGCTTACTTTCTCCCGGGGTACATCCCTCGGACCCACCTATGAGAACGGCGCTTTCGTCGGCCAACACGGATCCTGGAACCGTAGCAGGCCAAGCGGCTACAAAGTGATCTTCATCCCCTTCAGAAATGGCATGCCCGCCGGCGAGCCGACTGATGTCCTTACAGGCTTCATCGATCGGGGCAGAGCGAAGGGACGCCCAGTCGGCGTGGCGATCGACAAAAAGGGCGGGCTGTTGGTTGCAGACGACGTCGGCAACGTCATCTGGCGCGTCAGCCGCGACTAGGCTCTGGCCCTATAAAATAACGCTATTCACAGCTGGGTATAACTCTGGGTTACGCGTGGCAGCTGCAATGGTATCTGCCGACGCTGTGTCCGGACCTTTTGGGATCCTCGGTGTTGATGTTCTCCAACTTGCTGGCCCCCTTCCTGGCCGCGCAAGCGGTCGGGCAACGTCGATGATGTCGTCCCTAGATGCGGTTGGGTCTTCCTTGTTCCAGACATGCCGTCACCTTCTCTGCTGCGACCGCGCGATCGGGTTCGCTTTCCACATCCGGCCCGATCAGCCACCGGCAATAGCGTCACGCCTGATCCACCCGACGGCCGGATGTCCCGGCGAAGCGTCTTCCGCCAGGTGTAAATCTGCTGCGGGAGAACATCGTCACGGCGGGCAATCGCGGCGACGCCAGAGCTGTTCGTCTCAACCTCCTTCAGAATCCGAAGCTTGTTCTCCTTGCTACCGGCACGGCGGCGTTCGACGCCAGCCCGACCCTCAACCCACCCCATGAGTTGACCATTAGGTACGTCGCTCACTTCGGAATTAGCGACGTAACTTCAGTGCAATGGGCGAAATCTCAAAGGCTCGTTCACCAGTATCACCGGCCTTCCAGCAACTGGGTGATCATCGCGCTTTCGTCCTTGTTACGGAGAGGTGGCGATGACACTTCTCTGCCGCGTCCCTACGACCGAACAACATGAGAAAACCCGCGCCAAGCAAACCCGATACCAATGACCCAAGCATGATGCCGATCTTTACTCGATCCTGTACGGCCGGATCATTGAATGCGAGCAGCCCGATAAACAGGGACATCGTGAAGCCGATACCGCACAAGAGGGCAACCCCGGTCATCTGACCCCAGCTTGCTTGCGCAGGCAATTGAGCGAGGTTCAGCTTGACGAGAACTGCAACGGTTCCGAGAACACCAACCAGCTTGCCGAGGAACAGCCCGGCTGCGATGCCGATGGTGAGCGGCTCCGCAAAGATCGACATAGATAGCCCAGCAAATGATACGCCCGCATTAGCAAACCCGAAGATCGGGACAATGGCGAACGCAACGGGCTTCTGAAGATGATGCTCCAACTTATGCAGAGGGGATTCTGCATGCGTGGCTTCAGGAGTTCCGGGTGTACGTTTTAAGGGGATAGTCAGTGCAAGGATGACGCCAGCCAATGTCGCATGGACACCGGATGCAAATGTGAGAACCCATAAGACCGCACCCAGGACGAGGTACGGCCACAATGTTTTCACGCCCATCCGGTTGAAGATCAGGAGATTTGTGAAGACGATGGCGGCGCCAGCAAGGGCCAACAGATTGAGGTCGGCCGTGTAAAATAACGCGATCACGATGACGGCGCCTAAGTCATCGATGATTGCCAATGCTGCAAGAAAGATCCTCAGGGATGTCGGAACGCGTGTTCCCAATAGAGATAGGACACCAAGCGCAAAGGCGATGTCCGTTGCAGTCGGAATGGCCCACCCTCTGATCGCGGTCGGCTCATTCCAGTTGAAGTAGATGTAGAACAGCGCTGGAACGGCCATTCCTCCCGCAGCAGCGGCTCCCGGAAGGATGCGTCTGCTCCAACTCGATAGCTGACCATCAAGCATTTCACGCTTTATCTCCAGCCCAACGAGAAGGAAGAAGACCGCCATAAGCGCGTCGTTGATCCAGTGCTGGACACTGAGCGGGCCGAGATAGACTTGCAGCACATTGAAGTACGCATTCGCCAGCGGCGAATTTGCCGTCGTGATTGCGAGCAGCGCAACTAACATCAAAATGAGGCCGCCGAGAGCCCCGTTGTCGAGAAAGTGGCGGAGAGTGGATTGAATGCGGCCCTTGGAGATTGTCGAAGACATGGGTTCGCGCTCCTTGTGAGAGGTTGATCGAAGTCTCCGTGGATTTCGGGGGAACCCGCAGCACCGCAGCACGCGCTTTGCGAGAGTAATTAACGCCTATGTGCGGAGATATCTACAAATATCGACCCCTGGTGCCGTTAAATCCGAAACGTTTGACAGCCAGCTCGCATGGCGACCCGCCAACATCCTTTGTAATCCACGCCAAAAGCGGCATTCACTCCGGACCAGCCCGTTCTTGCCGTGGGCTTCAAACGTAAACCGACCGCATACAAATCGGTTACGCAACCTCAGTACACACGAACTCGCTGAACTGGCAGACTGGATAAGCCGTGATGGACGCAGAGCGAATATGCTCGGCCTGGGTTCCGGGCGCGATGAAGTACTGCCCGAAAACGGTCGCCGGCTGATCCCATAATCACCCGGCGGACAGCAATCGCAGCTGGTGGGATGAAGGCATCTCTGCCTCGATTCATTGTGTGATCTGCCTAGTCGGTCGCCTTGAAGGGAATCGAACTGACAAACCAATTCCTTGAAAACCATGACAAGAAGTAATACCTTCGATAAATCATTCCTTACACCGGTCCGACCATGACAACGACAGTTACAGCCAAGGGGCAAATCACAATTCCAAAACCGGTGCGCGATCTCTTGGGTATCGTGCCTGGAAGCAAGATAGACTTCCGACGCACTTCCGATGGAAGCGTTGTCCTCGTCCATGCTGCGAAAAAGCAGCCGCCCAGCCGCTTCGCAAAACTACGAGGGCATGCGGGCAAGGGCCTCGACACTGACGCGATCATGGCGCTTACGCGTGGCGAGCCGTGATACTCGTAGACACGAATGTCCTTCTCGACGTCGTTACCGATGATCCAACTTGGGCCGATTGGTCGATAGCGCAGCTGGAAGCCGCAAGCCTCGTTGGAGCACTCTGGATCAACGACATCGTCTACGCCGAACTCGCCGTCCGCTACGATCGGATCGAAGACGTTGACGGCTTCCTTGATGAAGCGGGGTTGGAGCTGGCGGCGGTACCGCGGGAGGCCCTCTTTCTGGCAAGCAAGGTTTTCACAAGATATCGCAAGGCAGGCGGAACGCGGACAGGAGTGCTCCCTGACTTCTTCATCGGTGCGCACGCAGCGGTCACCGGCTATCCGCTGCTCACACGCGACGTCGGCCGTTATCGCACCTATTTCCCAACGTTGACGCTGATTGCGCCGAACTTGCCGACCTGATGAAGCCGCTCATGTGAGGCTCAGTTCCCTCGACACATTATGCGATCCTGGAAGCAGGAAGCGGAAACATTCCGTGATCGCAACTTGGGCCCGTCCTCAAACCTCCCGCAGACACACAAAAGTCAATCAGTGATTACGGATTTCGCGGTGAGGGTCGGGTCGACACGAAGCGCGTCGCTTTGCCGAGCTTTGGCCCATATGCGCTCTTCTTTGGTCGGATAATCAGGAGATGCTGCTTGGGACGGCTACCCAACGTTTTCGGCTGAGGAGGGATCGAAGTCATTGAGCCCCCATAGAGGGGGATCCTTCACTCGGCGAATAAGAAGCGCCACCGAGAACAACTATCGGTAGCGCTTCCTTGATCTTCTGCCGCTGACGTTCGCCATCGAGTTGAACGACTTGCTCAACGGGAGCTGGCCGTTCCTTGTCGGCCGGTTGCCCCACTTAGAAGCTGATCTTCGGCGAAGGCCATCATCAGAGGGCCGACGCCCTTGGCGTCATCTGCTACCACCTGCTCCGAGAGGTAGTAGCCGGGGGAGCCGTCGCGATAGTTGCCCTCGAAGCCGCCGAGACCAGCGACACCGACGATTGTCGTCAATCGAGTAATGCCCTGGTCATCGGCGACAAGGCGTCCCGAAATCAAGGCTTCCAGGGCTCGTCGGCCGGCGACGCCCGCTCGATCGGCCTGAGAAAGACCAAGTCGCGCGTACCGCAGCAACGCGTATGCAAACATGGCCGACGCAGAGCTCTCCTCATAATTGCCTGCAAGGTCCGGTTCATCGAGGACTTGCAACCAGAAGCCCGACGGCGTCTGGCGTGCCATCACTTCTTCGAGTAGCCGGTTGGTGTTCAATCGTAGTGCGTCGGTCGCTTTGTCGTTTGGCAGAAGCGCCAAGGTATCAATGAGTGCCATGGCCAGCCAGCCCACGGCCCGTGCCCAGACAGTTGACGACTTTCCGGTAATCGGGTCGGCCCAACTTTGCTTCCGGCTGTCATCATATCCGTGCACGTAGAGGCCCTTGGCCGTGGCCGTGCGTGCAAGGGCTGTCTCGAACTGTCGAAGCGCATCTACAATCAAGGCCGAATTGCCGGTCGCAAGTGCATATTCGATCTGAAACGGGAGACCCATATAGAGCCCATCAAGCCAAACCTGATGGGGGTAGCGCTGCTTGTGCCAATAGTTGCCCGCCAGTATGCGCGGATGGGTTTCAAGTTGGGATGCGAGTTGGTCCGCCGCTGTCTTGTAGCGACCGTCACCTGTTTCTGCGGCCAGCGGGAACAGGACGCGACCAGCGAGTATGTGGTCGATATTGTACTCGGCCGGATCGTAGCCGAGGAGTTTGCCGTCAGAAGCGACTTGGCGATCGACGAGCCGGTGGAGGTGCGCGGTCCAGCGATCCTCGCCCGTCGCCTCGAAAAGCAGTCGAAGACCACGATAGATACAGCCGTCCTCATAGCACCAGCTACCGCCCTTGTAGGGGGTGTAGCGTCGCGCATATTGATCGAAATATGTAATCGGGTCCATTAGATATCTCATTTAAGGGAAACGGAGATCGGCGCGCTGCTTACGAGCGCAGGCTCATCGCAGTCGACGTCGGCGAACTCGGCGACGATCGTTTCGTGCCGCATCGGTCTGATCCTGTCGGCCATGATCGGAGGTGCAGCGGTCGCGTCGGCGCGATAGGAAGAAATGTTCAGGCGCCTGATTTTAATGTTTCGGATCGGTGCTTCCGGCAACCCGAGAAAAGCACCTCCGGCGTGCGAAAGGTTGCGTATTTCGACATCCTCGACGGTGACGCCGTCGATAATGGGGGTTTGCATACCGATCGGGGCGGATTGGCGTGATTGCACCCATTCGGCGTGGCCGTCCGCATCGCAGTGGTAGTGCGCGTTGGCCGACAGCGCCGTCTCGACCCGATCCATAAGAACGCGGCGCATGGAGATGTCGGTAATTGATCCTCCGCGGCCTCGTCGCGTCTTCAGGCGCAGGCCGCGATCCGTTCCCACCATCTGGCAATCCTCGACTGCAACACTGTGTACGCCGCCCGACATCTCCGAACCGATGACGAGGCCGCCATGACCATGCTCCATCAGGCAATGGGTGATACGCACGCCGCGGGTCTCTTCCAGGTGATCGTCTTCGCCGTTCGCCCCCCGCTTCCCGGCCTTGATCGCGATGCAATCGTCGCCAACGGAAAAGCGCACGCCGGTAATCGTCACCTCCCGGCAGCTTTCGGGGTTGAAACCGTCGGTGTTCGGGCTATCGGGCGGAGCCATAACTGTGAGACCTGCAGCGAGAAGCCGATTGCAGCCTTGCGGGTGGATCGTCCACGACGGAGCGTTGCGGATGGTAAAACCGAGCAGCTTTATGTCGGTGCACGAAATGAGGTGGAGGCCCCGCGGGCGACGCGCGCCATCGCGTGTCTCCTTGGGCCACGCCCACCAATCCCCCTTTTCACCCGAACCATCGAGCGTGCCTTCGCCTTCGATCACCAGATTTTCAGCGCCGACGGCATGGATCGGTGCGGCAAAACAGGCAGCAGGCAGACCCTCCCAGCTGCCAAGCATCCTGCCTGCCGCGTCGCGGGCCGCAAGAATAGGCCAGTCCGTTCGGCCTGAAGGTGCCTGGAGGATCGCTCCTCTGCAGAGATTGAGGGTCATGCCACTCTTGAGTCGCACCGGATAAGCGGTCCAGACGCCGGTCGGTAGACGTAGCGTACCGCCGACGGGCACGGCATCGATTGCATTCGCCACAGCGACAGCGTTGGCGCGCGCACCCTCGAGGTCGTCGTGACGGACACCTGGCACCAGCCCGAACTCGGTGGCGTCGACGAGACCGGCACAAGCTGCCGTTTCGAACTCCAGCGGTTGCAATCCTTCGACCTCGAACCGGTAGCGGCAACTGGGCTGAAGGTCATACAGAAGACTGACCACGGTCGACGTCACGCCTTCTCGCGTTTCGGCACCGCCGGCCAACGAGGAGAGCTGCCAGCGCGCTCGCTCGGCCAGGCGATAAAGCGCTCCGGCTTGAGGCAGGCAAAGAGCTGCCGTGCGCGCCGACAGCGCGATGATGGACGGTCGGATCATGCTTGCTTTCTCTCGTCTTTATCCAGTGAAGGGAGAGCCCGCCGCGAAAAACCGCGACGGGAAGCCTGACATCAATCGAACTCGGCCAGCACGTCGTTCACCGTATCGATGATCTGTGCGGCTGCCTCATCCGCCTTCAGCTGGCCGTAGGCGAATTCTTCCAGCGTATCGATGAAGGCTGCGCGCACTTCCGGGTGCTCGTTGAACGGAGAGACGGCCGGGCCGCTCGCAGCAATGACGATAGCGTTTGCGGCACGCACTTCTGGCTCTCCCTTATCGCCAAGGCGAGCTGCGGCCGCCTTCGACGCCGGCAATCCGCGCGACGTTCCAAGCGCATCGATGCCCTCGGGTTCATTGAGCAGGCAATTGACGATCTGAGCCGCCGCTTCTGGGTCCTTGGAATTCTTCGAGATTGAAAAGACCATCGAGGGCTTGCGATAAACGCCTTCAGTCACCGCATCCGGCAGCTTCAGCATCGACACGGGCTTCAGCACCTGGCCGTCCTTCAACGGATCAGCATATTTCGAATAGGTCGAATCCCACTCGTAGGAACCGGCGATCTTGCCGCCGGCCCAGGCCGGCTTCTCGAACAGATTGACGTTGCCATCGGCAGCCTCTTCCTTCTGCGATCGGATCGCACCGGTCTCGACCAGTTTGCCGAGGAACGAAATGCCTTCTGCGAGTTCCTCAGGCGTCCAGGCGACGCGATTGGTCGCTGGGTCGACAAGATCCTTGCCGGTCTTCTGGACGACGGCCAGGGTCGTCAACAGCTGCGCCGTCTCCTTGACGGCGTTAAAGGTGTAGTAGTCCTTGCCGAGCTTTTCCTTGATCGTCGCCGTGGCGGAGAAGAACTCGTCCCAGCTCTTCGGTATGGCGACGCCCGCCTTTTCGAAGGTAGTAGCGTTGAAGAAGAAGACGCGGCCTGTCGTCGAAACGGAGAGCCCCTGCAATACGCTGTTCATCGACCCGGCCGACAGATCCGCCTCGCTCCAGTTGGAAAGATCGATTGCCTTGAGGTTGCGAAGATCGGCGAAACCGTCGCCATTTTTCGAGAACAGCGGCAGCCAGGGCCAGTTGACCTGGACGATGTCGGCTTCGGTCTTGCCGGCCATCTGGGTCGTCAGCTTTTCAAGATAGCCGTCAAAGCCGGTGAACTCGCCCTTGACGGTGTGACCGTATTTCTCGCCGCACGCGGCGATCGCCTTCTGGGTGGCGACGTGTCGGCTCTCGCCGCCCCACCAGGACATACGCAATTCACCGGCGTGAGCTACGGTTCCAAGTGCCAGGGCGCCATAAGCAACGCTGGCCAGTGCTGTAATCATTCTCTTCATCGTCATAGGACTTCTCCTCCTTGGATTTGGGCCAAACGCTGCCTCCTCACAGCGAGACGTTCCGGCCGTCGGTCTTGTCGAATAGATGCAGGTGCGCAGGATCGGGACGCAGGCAGATCACGTCCGATCGCCCAAGCGCCTCGAACTCGGCAGCACCCACGACACTCACCAGCTTTCGCCCTTCGAGATCAGCATGAAGATAGACCTCGTGCCCCATGAACTCGGCATTGGTGAGCCGCGCCGAGAGACCCCGCCCGTCGGCTGAGAGCGAAAGATGCTGCGGGCGCATGCCGAGCACAGCCTCGGAAGGTCGGGCCGAAAGTCTGCGTTCGAGATTGGTGCCGAGTTCCAGGCGCTGGCTGCCGATCCGCAGTTCGCTTCCTTCGAAAGTCGCGTCAACGAGGTTCATCTCGGGGCTGCCGATGAAGCCGGCGACAAACAGGTTTGCCGGACGATTATAGAGCTCCTTCGGTGTCGCCACCTGCATTATGCGCCCAGCCTGCATGACGCAGATCCGGTCGCCCATGGTCATGGCCTCCGTCTGGTCGTGCGTGACGTATATGACCGTCGAGGACAGACCTTCGGCTTTTAACTGGCGGTGCAGGTCGGTGATGCGCACCCGCATCGAGGCACGCAGCTTGGCGTCGAGATTGGAAAGCGGCTCGTCGAACAGGAAGACGCCCGGCTTCTTGATGAGGGCGCGCCCGAGTGCCACGCGCTGCGCCTGGCCACCGGAGAGCTGTTTCGGCAGGCGGTCGAGCAGCGGCTCGATCTCAAGGATTCTGGCCACATGTGTGATGGCGGCCTCGATCTCGGCCTTCGGCTTGCCGGCAATCTTCAATCCGAAGGCGAGGTTGCCACGCACCTTCATGTGGGGATAGAGTGCATAGTTCTGGAACACCATCGCGATCGAGCGTTTGCCGGGAGGCAGATCGTTGACGCGCTGCTCGCCGATCACGATCTCGCCGCCCGAGATTTCCTCAAGCCCCGCCACCATGCGCAACGTGGTGGACTTGGCGCAGCCCGACGGGCCAACGAATACCATGAACTCGCCATCCTCGATATCGAGGTTGATGCCGTGGACCGCCTTGAACGCGCCGCCGTAAATCTTTTCTAGGTCTTTCAGTTGAACCTTTGCCATGGTCAGCCTTTGACTCCCCCGGAGGAGATCCCTTCAATGAAGTATCGTTGCGCAGCGAAGAACACGACGAGAGCGGGCGTGATGGTCAGCACCGACATTGCGAGAATGCGGTTCCATTCGAAAGCTTCCGTCGTGTCGATGGAGAGTTTGAGGGCCAGGCTCACCGGGTATTTGTCGACCGACGACAGGTATATCAGCGGCCCGAGAAAGTCGTTCATGGTCCACATGAACTGGAACAGGCAGACAGAGATCAGCGCGGGCGCCAGCATTGGGACGACAATGTAGACGAGTGTCTGGAGGCTGTTGGCCCCGTCTACGCGCGCCGCCTCTTCCATGTCTGACGGCAGCGAGCGCAGGAACTGGACCAGCATGAAAACGAAGAACGCGTCACCCGCAAAGGCCGAGGGCACCCAGAGCGGCAGGAAGCTGTCGAGCCAGCCGAGATCACGAAACAGGATGTATTGCGGGATGCGCGTCACGACGTTCGGCAAAAGCAGGATCGCGATCACCGATGCGAAGAGCACCTTTTTGAACGGGAAATCGAACCGCGCGAAGGCATAGGCAGCCATGGTGCAGGAAATGGCCGTGCCGATCACCTTCGGTAGGATGATCAGAAACGAATTCCAGAAGAAGCGGCCGAACGTATAGGGCGTCGACGTCTGCCAGCCCTTGACATAGCCATCGGCTGTCGGGTTCTCGGGCAGGAAACCCGCGCCAGCGAAAATCTCCGAGTTTGTCTTGAAACTTGCGCCGACCAGCCAGATCAGCGGATAGAGCATCACGAAGCCAACCGTGAAGAGCAGGACGTAACGAATTGTCGTTGAGATCAGGCTGAGCCTTGCGCGGCGTGTGGCATGGCGGTCGTTGAGCGTTTGAAGATCTGCCATGGATCAGTTCCTCTTGTCGCCGGCGTAGTAGACCCACTTTTTCGAGGACCAGAAGGCTAAGAGGGTCAGCACGGTGATGATGGTGAAGAGAACCCAGGCAATGGACGAGGCGTAGCCCATGTTGAATTTCTTGAACGCCTCGTCATAGATATAGAGAGGCAGCAGGTAGGTTGCCTTCAGCGGGCCGCCCTGGGTGATGATGTAGGGGCCGTTGAATTCCTGGAATGCCTGAACCATCTGCATGATGAGGTTGAAGAAAATGACCGGGGTCAGCAGCGGAAGCGTAATCCAGAAGAAGGTCCGCACCTTGCCAGCGCCGTCGATGGCGGCTGCCTCATAGAGCGACTTGTCGATGGATTGCAGCGCTGCCAGGAAAATCACCATGGCGGAGCCAAACTGCCAGCAGCGCAGCAGCGTAATGGTGAAGAGCGCGTTCGTCGGATCGCCGAACCAGTCGACCGGCGCGAGCCCGAGCGTCGCGAGCGCCATGTTCGCAAGCCCCTCTGAGGCAAAGACATAGCGCCAAAGTACGGCGATCGCGATCGAACCTCCCAGGATCGATGGCACATAGAAAGCTGTGCGGAATAGGCCAATGAATTTCAACCGGTAATTCAGGATCGCAGCGATGAAAAGTGCGAAGGCAAGCTTCAGCGGTACGGTCACGAACACGTAGAGCAGCGTCACGTTCAAGGATTTGATGAAGGTGCGGTCTCTAGTAAAAAGCCGTTCATAGTTGGCAAGCCCCGTCCAGCGCGGCTCGCTCATCAGGTCGTAGCGCGTGAAGCTCAGGTAGAACGAGCCAACGAACGGAATGGCTGTGAAAATCAGTAGCCCGATGATGTATGGCGCGAGATAGCCGAGCCCGAGAAGCCGCTGCCCTTTCATCCCCTTCCTCCCGGACGGCACGGAAGCGCAGCTCTCATAGATACAGTTTCGTACAAATTATGCTCCCGGATCGGTACAGAGAACACGGGATCTCTCCCCTTTTCCCTGCGACCGATCTCTCCTCCCTGGCGATACGGTGCGCATAAGCGATTTATGCGATGACAATCGCCCATCCGTCCTGCAGAATGAATTCACAAAGGCGAGGAAAAAGATGGACGAAATTGAAGGTGGAATTCTCTCCGCGATTCCACCTGCAGCACTCACTCTCAATTTGACGCGCGCAGCAATCCGCATGGAGCACTCGCACACCTGGCGGATCGACAAATCCAATGAGGTCGATGATCTCGTGATCTGCCTCGATGGGTGCGGGCAATACCTGATCGACGGCGAGCGGGTGATCATGGAGCCGGGTGATGCGATGCTGATTTCTCGCGGTCAGCGCTTCGTTGGCTGGAATGAGGGGCGGGAGACCTATCTCGGTGTCGCCCAGCACTTCACGCTCGATATCTATGGGCGCCATGATCTGATCGCGCAAATGGACCTGCAACTGAAACTGCGACTGACACGTTGGCCGCTTCTCGAACCGTTGGTGCGTCATTATCGCCAAAGTGCTCCCCCCTCCTCCGTTACGCTAGGCCAGCATCATCTCTTCATGGTGTTGCTCATTGCCTTCATCGAGGACGCCTTCATCGGTTGGCGAGACCATGCCACCTATCTGCCGGAAGGCGCCGATGCGATCGCCCTTGCCGTGATGAAGGCCGCCACAATGATATCCGCCAACCCGCTCGACCCTGAAATTGCGTCCCGGGCAGTCGATGCCTCGCCGTACAACCGCGACTATTTCCTCCGCGAGTTTCAAAAGCGTGTGAGCCGCACACCGCGAAAATACCAGGAACTGAAACGCATGGAGCGCGCCATGCATTTCCTTGAGGCTGGCCTCTCTGTGGCCGCGGCCGCCACTGAAGTCGGCTATTCCGACCCCTATTACTTCTCCCGTATGTTCAAGCGAACGCTGGGTCTCAGTCCACGCGATCATTTGAATAGAGTCCGCCAGAGTCGGGATGGTGGCTTGATGAAGCTGGACGAACCCGAACAGGCGTTGGCGCTCGCGGACGGGCTTGCAGCCAGTCATTTGGGGGCGCGGCCGTCACCGCTGCGCTGACCAGCGCGTTGTGTATCAAGGCCGGCCTGGCGGAACGGAATTTCCGTGCAATCCAAATCCATGATTGGGTCAATCGAATTAGCACGGACCTGATCATAGGTCGTTGCCACCGTGTCAAACGCCTCCTTGATTGCGACGAACATGTAATACGTATTATTCATGGCTGTATGATATGTGCGGCGACGTCAAGGGGCCAATGCGAAACTCGCGCAAACGACGCACGAGCTGTCGAAGAGCCAAGGGTGAAGCAACGGAGAGAAACGGATAAGCGTCTCGGATACAGCGATGCCGTCACTGGAGAACAGGAGCTTGCACATCAAGCGGGCATAGCCGGGATCGGGCTGAGATAGCCCAGTGTCGAATGCCGACGCTTCGGATTGTAAAAGCGCTCAATGTAGTCGAACAGGTCTGCCTTAGCATCTTCCCTGGTCCAATAGACTTTGCGAGCAGTCCTTCCGTTTTGAGTGATGAGAAGAAACTTTCCATCCCGGCATTGTCCCGGACATTGAAGGATCGGCTCATCGAGCATGTGATGCCGTGATCCGCCATGAGACGCTGGAACTGCTCGCTGGTGTCTTGAGTAGTCGCATTCCATAGCGCCACCAGCATGACGGCTGCGATAGGTGGGTTTTGCCCGGCTTTCGTGATCGGCAAACTGGCAGCAAGACCACGTTTAGCCATAGCCATCCGGATGGGCTTCCCGGTATTCCTGCCATAGCAGATTGAGCGTCACGCCATTGCCCTTCAATTCGCTGGCCACCTTTGGCCAATTCGGTTCGTCGGTATCGCGCGGAGGTCGCCCCATTCGGCGGAATAGTCGTTGGTCCAGAACGTCGTCCTCGTCCAGGCCAGGTGGAAGAGGACAGACCGCAAGCCCAGCCTTCCCGCGCCCGCAGCAGATACGTCGAAACCGATGTCCTGCTCATCTTCAGCCGCTCGGAAACGGCGCGTATCGACAATCCTGCTCGAACGTCAGCCGCAGGATCGATCGGATGTCCTACACGTCGGTATGTCTCGCTAGCTTCCGTCTGGGCATCAATTCCTCGCTCAAAAACACGAGGGCAAAGTGCCAGATTGGCGCTCACGAAAATCGATCTAAATCTGTCGCGATGCTGTCCGCGACTTACTGAAATCCTTGTCCCGCACTTTGTGAAACCCGCAACCTGACCAACTAGCTGCCGGTCGGATTCGTCTCGCCTCCGCCAGACGAGAGGCAATCCGATCCGGGGCATCTAAAGCCCACCCAGAAAATTGATCGTTAACTCCGATACGTCCTTGGCTCGCTCTTGCTGAAGCCAATGACCCGCGTCTTGAAGGACATGGGAGCCTCGCAAGTCAGGAACCAAGTTCGGCATTGCAGTGATAATCTGATCCATGCCGGGTATTGCGAGGCCAGTATCGCGGTCGCCGATCATGAAGAATGCGGGCACCCGGATCAGTTGGCCGACGAAGGCCTGCTGCAGTTCCCAGTTGCGATCAATATTGCGATAGTAGTTCAGTCCTCCGGTGAAACCTGACAACTCGAAGGCTCTGATCAGTTGGTCGAATTCTCGACTGGGTAGCCATTCCGGCAGCTTGGCGGGGGTTGGGAGGCTTGCTAGCAACCCGGCGCCCTTGGCGACCATTCCGAATGGATTGGGTGCCCCATCGCCCGGCTTACGTCGGCCTGCTTCCCCACTTGCTGCGAACATGATCTTGCGAAGAGTCAAGCTCACATCGCGGCTAAACTCCTCATCGGCGAGCTTGGGCTTTTGAAGATACAGCGTGTAGAAAAGTGCGTCTTCGGTCTGCGGGAAAATCTTTGATGGTGGCACAGGTGGCTGTCCCATCATCGGCACGCTGAGCGCGACGACAGCACGGAACCGATCTGGTCGCATCAGTGCAGCTTGCCATGCAATGGTCGCACCCCAGTCATGGCCGACGACGACAGCCTGGTGCTCACCAAGCGCATCAAGTAGGGCCACAAGGTCGCCAACTGCGTGAAAGACTGTGTATTGATACAGGTGCTCAGGCGCGTCGGTGCCGCCATAGCCTCTCATATCTGGCGCAACCGCTCGGTATCCAGCTTGTGCAAGTGCGTGTATCTGGTGTCGCCACGCGTATTTGGTCTCAGGGAAGCCGTGGCAGAAGAGAACCAACGGGCCTTGACCCGCATCGAGGATGCTCATGTTGATCGTGCGGGTTCTTATAAGTGTGTCTTTCACGGGAGCCTCCTGATTTGCTGACAGGACGATTGATGGAACAGCAATGACGAGCGGCGAAAAACTCAAAAAGCGGCGGCGTCGCATTTGCGCTATTTCTATCGCGTAACAACATGTGTTACGATAATATCTGGATGTCAATATAGCGTAACTATAATTGTTGCAGAAAGGTCCGTGATGACGACCGACGGTCGGCTCGCCAGAATGCTGCACGTGTTGGTTCACATGGGACTGCTCGGCGGCAGAGAAACATCAGAACAAATTGCATTGATGCTCAACACAAATCCCGTTGTTGTGCGCCGTACGCTCGGGGCGCTGCGTGAACATGGAATTGTTGAATCCGAAGGCGGCAGAGGAGGCGGTTGGAAATTGACCCGGTCGCTCGACCAGGTCACTGTGCTTGACGTCCAGCGCGCTCTAACAAAGGGGGCTATCCTCAACGCTCCCATCTCGCGAGATCACCCAACCTGCCCAGTCGAGCGTGCATCAAATTCTGTACTGGAAAAGGCGCATGCGGCGGCAGAGGCCCGTCTGATTGCGACGTACGCTGCCACGACACTGGCGCAGATAGCGAAAGATGCCAAACACAATGCGTCCGGGACCTCTCAATAGACTGCTTGCTCTCACCCCTTCATCGAATGGGCGATGAGCGCTAACCGTGGGGCGGCGGCCGGTTTGATCCGGATTTTCAATCGCGAAGGCGGCCGCCTTGCCGTGGAACTCGTCTATCATGGTCGAATATGCCCAAGGCTGGTGCATCATCCGAAATCCTTGAGAGGGACATCCGGTGCGCCGCACCTCGACGTTCCAGCCAAAACACGCGGCGTTCATCGAGGTACCCGAAGAACGCCGCGGACAAGATCGTTTGCCAGGTTGGCTAGAGTATCGCGAAAAGACCTGCGAGCGAGGACGGTTCCTTCGAGGCGACATCGTAGATACAAGGGGCAGCAAAGACGGCGGCGATCAGGAAGCCGGTGATCAGCATTTTCACAGGGTTCTCCAAAGATGTGGCGGGTGCCTGATGACGAGCCTGCCCGCCGCATGCCGATGACATGCGGCAAGCACACGCGATTCACTGCGCAACGATCAGCTCGACATGGATGTTGCCACGCGTCGCCTTCGAGTAGGGGCATGTCTGATGTGCTTCCTCGACGAATGCACGAGCTAGGTCGGTGTCGAGACCGGGTAGGCTGACGGTCAGGCGGGCCTGCAGGAAGTAGGCGCCCTCCGTCGTGCCGAGATCGACTTCCGCATCGACGGCGGTGTCTGCCGGAAGCTTGAGCTTGCGCCTGCCGGCGGCAAGGCCCATGGCGCCGATGAAGCAGGCCGACCAGCCCGCCGCGAAGAGCTGTTCCGGATTGGTGCCCGCCTTGCCGCTGCCCGGAGGCGAAAGCTTGACGTCAAGCTCCGCATCGCTGCTGCGGGTAAAGCCGTCGCGACCGCCGGTGGTATGGGTCTTGCCGGTGTAGAGGACCTTTTCGATCTGCATCATGGGAACACTCCTTGGTTACGAGCCGCCCTTGCGGAATCTGGTGACGGAGTGGTTCTGACGCGCCGACGTATCCCCTCTGTGTCCGAAAATCAGCCGAACTGTATTAAAGCGTAGCGCCGGCCGATCGGGACATTTTCGCTTACATCTTCAGCTGGCGCGGATGGTGACTTCGGCAGCAAGCCCGCCGCCTTCCCTGTTATAGAGCCGCACGGAACCGCCGATCGTAGCGGCCAGTTGCTCGGCGATGGCAAGGCCAAGCCCCGTTCCGCCAGTTTCCCGGTTGCGCGATTGCTCAAGCCGGAAGAAAGGCTGCATGGCGGCGTCGAGCATGGCATCGGGAATGCCGGTGCCGCGATCCATCACGGTGATGGCAATCACTCCCTCGCCCCTCCGTTCGAAGCCGATTTCCGCTGCACCGGCGAATTTCAGCGCATTGTCGACGAAATTCGTGAGAATGCGGCGAAGCGCATGCGGCTTGGTCGCGGCAACACCTTGCACCACGCCGATGACGCTGACGGCCTTGCCGGTATCCTGATAGTCATAGGCGATGCTGTCGATGAAGGACGACAGGTCGATGCGGGAAAGTTTTTCGCCGTTGCCGTGGGCGCTGCGGGCATAGGCGATGCCGTCTTGCACCAGCCGCTCGATCTCGCCGAGATCGCGAACCAGTTTCTCCTTTTCGGGGGTGTCGTCGGCCATGTCGGCGCGCAGCCGCATGCGGGTGATCGGCGTCTGTAGGTCGTGGGAGATCGCGGCAAGGATCTGGACGCGCTCCTCAAGGTAATGCGCGATCCTTTCGCGCATGGCGTTGAAGGCGCGCGCCGCATGCGCGACCTCGCTCGGCCCGGCCTCGCTGAGCGGCGGGTCTTTCTTGTTGGGGTCGAGCGCATCGGCCGCCGCTGCCAGCGTACCGAGCGGGCGGATCGCCTGACGGACGGCAAACCAGGTGCAGAGCAGCAAAAGCGCCATCTGAACGGCCAGCACATAGGGCAGCCATGCCGCGATCGGCATCGGAGGCCGCGGCGTGATGTCGATGGTCAGAGGACCTCCGTCGCTCAGCGTCACATGCGCTTGGAGCCGCGTGATGTCGCCAGGGATGGATTCGATACGCAGGGGATAGCTGCCGCCGATCGCGTCTTCGATCCTGCCGCCGATTTCCCGCGCCTTGCGGGAGGTGTCGGGCACGCCCGGCAGGCCGGGCCCGAGTTCGAAGCGATAGTTGCCGCGGCTGAGGCGGTCGAGGAGGCCGCCGCGCTGATCCGCCGGCAGGCGGTCGAGAACCGCGATCGAGGTCGCGACATCGCTTTCCAGCGTCCCCAGCATGATGGCCTTGGCAGACATGGTGCGCTCAAGGTAGAGGACGGTGAACGATAGCCCGTAGGCGATCGCGAGGCCTGCCAGCAGAATAAGGAAAAGCCGAGCCCGAAGCGTGCTCGGCCAGAGACCGGAACGAAGGGCAGCGGCCGCGCTCATGCCCTCGCCTCTTCGATTTCCACCGTGACGGAAAAGACATAACCTTCGCTTCGCACTGTCTTGATATAGGTCGGCTCGCGGGCGTCATCCCCCAGCCGCTGACGGACGCGGCTGACGAGAAGGTCGATCGAGCGGTCAAAGAGGTCCGCATCACGGCCCTGCGTCAGGTTCAGGAGCTGATCGCGATTCAGCACCCGCTGCGGATGGTCGATGAAGACGCGCAGCAGCCGGTATTCGGCGCCGCTGAGCGCAATCTCCGTTCCGCGGCTGTCGAGAAGACGCCGGCCGACCGTATCGAGACGCCAGTCGCCAAAGCGAAGCCATTGCCCCGCCTCCGATATCTGCAGGTTCGGCGGCAGCGCGCGGGTGCGCCGCAGCACGGCCTTGATCCGAGCCAAAAGTTCGCGGGCGGCGAACGGCTTCGGCAGATAGTCGTCGGCGCCCATTTCAAGGCCGATGATCCGGTCCATCTCGTCGCTGCGGGCCGTCAGCATCAAGACGGGCGTCGCCTTGTGCTTGCCGGCGCGCAATTCGCGGCAGAGCACCAACCCGTCGTCGCCCGGCATCATGACGTCGAGCACGATCAGATCAACCGCGTTGCCTTCGAGGAAACTGCGCATCTGGCGGCCATCGGCGGCGACGCTGGCGCGCAGTCCGTTTTTCTTCAGGTAGCTCGAAACCAGTTCGCGGATTTCGCGATCGTCATCGACGATCAGGATATGGTCGACATGCTCCATCTGGCTTCCGGGTCCTCTGTGAATTGGGCGCTAGGCGGAATAGCGCTCCCTCTTGTGACTCCAAATCGGCCGCCGCGAAACAGGCAAATCCGATCGCGGCGGGCAAGGCGAACTCAAAAGCGTTCCACATCGAGAATCGCCCGGGCAAAAGCCTCCGGCGCTTCCTGCGGCAGGTTGTGGCCGATTCCGCCGGCGATCGTGCGGTGCTCGTATTTCCCGGTGAACATTTTCGCATAGGTCGAAGGCTCCGGATGTGGGGCACCATTGGCATCGCCTTCGAGCGTGATGGTCGGCACGGCGATGACCGGGAAGGCGGCGAGCTTCTTTTCCAGCGCGTCATACTTCTTTTCACCCTTGGCGAGATCAAGCCGCCAGCGATAGTTGTGAATGGTGATGGCGACATGGTCCGGGTTTTCGAGGGCCTTGGCCGAACGATCGAAGGTTGCATCATCGAAATTCCATTGCGGCGAGGCGAGCTTCCAGATCAGCTTGGCGAAATCACGCCGGTTGGCTTCGTAGCCGGCCTGGCCGCGTTCGGTGGCGAAATAGAACTGATACCACCAGGAAAGCTCAGCCTGCGGCGCAAGCGGCTTCCGATTCGCCTCCTGGCTGCCAATCAGATAGCCGCTGACGGAGACCAGCGCTTTGCAGCGTTCCGGCCAAAGAGCCGCGAGAATATCCGCGGTGCGTCCGCCCCAGTCGTAACCGCCTATGACGGCGCGCTCGATCTTCAGCGCATTCATGAAGGCGACAATGTCGGACGCGATCGCCGTCTGCTGACCGTTGCGCGGTGTGTTGGCAGAGAGGAACTCGGTCGTGCCGTAGCCGCGCAGATAGGGGATCAGCACCCGGTAGCCGGCATCGGCAAGGACCGGCGCGACATCGACGAAGCTGTAGATGTCATAGGGCCAACCGTGGAGAAGCAGCACGACCGGGCCATCTGCCGGACCGGCTTCGGCATAACCGATGTTCAGGACACCGGCTTTGACCTGCTTCAGAGCCTCGAAGGAGGTATGCGAACCGGCCTTGACGACGGCAACCGTTGGCGTGGACGACTTCGCGCTTGCGGTTGTGCCGAAGCCGAATTCCACCGCTGCCACGGTAAGGGCGGCCATGCCGAAGAAACGACGACGCTGAAGGTTGATATCGCTGGACATTGGTTCTCTCCGTTGTGAACTGATGAGGAGAGAAAACTGCCGGCATGTATCCCCGATGTTTCGGTTATCCGCGTTCATTGCATACGGATGTAGCATCCGGCCTTGCCGATACGCTCTGATACAATTCGCACGGCATCATCGCCGCCGCCGCGAACGCGACGCTCCCTACACTTTGGTACATTTGAGCGCCGAGCCGGACACATCCGGGATACATCGTCTCGACCAGACTGGCGCCGTTGCTGGTCGAGCTCCATCGCCGTCCAGAACCCGACACACCGGTTCAAAGGAAACGATGATGATGCTTCTTATCATTGCCTATCTCGGAGGGGCACTGACCATCCTCAGCCCCTGTATCCTCCCCATTCTTCCCTTCGTCTTCGCCCGCTCGGGCCAGCAGTTCGTGCGCAGCACGCTGCCCATGCTGGTCGGCATGGCCGCCACCTTCGGTGTTGTCGCCACACTTTCCGCCGTCGGCGGAAGCTGGGCGATCCATGCCAACGAGTATAGCCGCCTTGCCGCGCTGACCTTGCTTGCGGTCTTCGGCGTCAGCCTGATCTCGCCGCGCATGGCAAGCTTCATCACCCAGCCGGTGGTCGATTTCGGCAACCGCCTGCTGAGTGTATCCGGCGGTACGAGTTCCGCGCCGACCGCCGCAAGCGGGCTTGTTCTCGGCGTTGCGACCGGCCTTTTGTGGGCCCCCTGCGCCGGGCCGATCCTCGGCCTCGTGCTGACGGGCGCTGCCTTGCAGGGCGCCAATCTGCAGACGACCTTCCTGCTGCTCGCTTATGCGGCCGGTGCGGCCACTTCGCTCGCCATCGCGCTCTCCGTCGGCGGAAAGATCTTTGCCTGCATCAAGAAGTCGGTCGGCGTCACCGAGCGCATCCGCCAGGGGCTGGGGGTAACTGTGCTTGCCGGTGTCACGGTCATCGCGATTGGGCTCGATACCGGCCTGCTCGCGCAATTCTCATATCCCAGCACTGCCGCCTTCGAACAGGCCGTGCTCGACAGGCTGAATGTGAAGCCCACCGGCGGCGCGCCCTCGCAAGTTGTCGCAAGCAGCGACAAAGTGATCGGCCTTGCGGAGGAAGGCAAACCGTTCCGCAGCGATCTGCCCATCGAAGGCCTCGCGCCCTCGCTGAACGGCGCCGTCGAATGGCTGAACTCGTCGCCGCTGACGATGGAGCAGCTCAGGGGCAAGGTCGTGCTCGTCGATTTCTGGACCTATTCCTGCATCAACTGCATCCGCACCCTTCCCTATGTCCGCGCCTGGGCTGAAAAGTACCAGGACCAGGGCCTGGTGGTGATCGGCGTACATGCTCCGGAGTTCGCCTTCGAGAAGAAGATCGACAATGTCAAAAAGGCCATCGACGACTTCAAGATCGGCTATCCCGTCGCGATCGACAACGACTACGCGATCTGGCGCGCCTTCGAGAACAGCTACTGGCCGGCCCACTACCTGATCGACGCCAGGGGCCAGATCCGCGAACATCATTTCGGGGAAGGCAATTACAGCCAGACCGAAAAGGCGATCCAGGACCTTCTGCGCGAGGCCGGCAGCGAGATGGCCGACAACGCACCCGTAGCCCTGGATGCGAAAGGTGCCGAGGCAAGCCCGGACATGCGGAACATCGGCTCGGGTGAAACCCATGTCGGCTATCAGCGGGCCACCGATTTTGTCTCGAACAAGAAAATACGGCCGATACTGCCACCGACTATTTCGTCGCGTAGCCGGACCTCAACCGGGGCCAATGACGGATAAGCGCATGGTAGAACTCCGTGTCACCCCGGAATGCTGGTGGAAATTTTCGAACGACGCAATCATATCAAAGGTTGAGCGCATTGCCCCGGTACTCCCTCGATCCACCCACGTTCTTCCCTCGTTCGCGGTCTCGGGCATGGGATCGAAAGACGATCGCGGCTGATCGGGATCACGAGGATTGCGCGACTGGCCACGCAGCACCGCCTCTTCGTCAAGAAGCAATTGTTTCGGACGCTTAGGAGGTGCCTTAGTCATCGCTTTTTAAAGGCACAATGGAGATGACGAGCCACGCTGGAACCTTTTGCCAGCAATTGGATTTTGGTGATCCAAGCAGGCCTCGGCGAGGCGATGCAGTCACCCGTACTTCGAGTAAAACTGCCATGCAACACGAAGACACGAAACAGCAATATAGTAAGGTAGTACGCGGCTGGAACATGCGTTACGACCTCGAAGAGTTCATCCACGCACACGGGCTCCAACCTCTGGCCGCACGCGAACTCTTCATGAAATTCGGCCCTTACAAAGTCGATCTCGATCGCAAGGTTTCCGAGCTCCGATCAGCAGCGCATTCATCCACCGAACATTGAACGATCGGATGTTTCGGCTTTGCCACCATGTCCCTACCACCAGGCGGTCGCTCCCCATTCGGCGATCGCCTGAGTCAATCTATCCTTCAAGATTCCCGTTGCCCAACGCAAAACTCTCCATATAATTTCTTATCGCTAGCTTGTTGTGAGGGCTTTGGCGACTGCAGGCTCACCGCGCCTTAGCCCGTAAGGAGGGCGAGATGCGTATTGGTGACCATCACCGGGGTGCCGTTCTCCCCGATCAAATTGAACTGATTGAATCGGTCTTCGACGAATTGCTCCAGGCCCGTGGCTTGGACCGCTCAAGTGAAGAGGCAGAGCTCCTAGCTGCCCGCTTGCTGGGGATGTTTCAGAGCGGGATCCATGACCGCGACGCGTTGAGAAAGATGGCAGACTACCTGTAACTTTCCGCCCCAACTCGTCGGAGCGAACCTCACAAAAAAGCGGCCTTCCGGGTCGAGGTTGCGGATGGAAGGCCGCGAGCAAAGTCATCGAGCCACCAGTATATTCCTGAGTTGGCGGGATGTCACATTACACTTTGCCGTTGCTCGTGAAAATGATGCGTCAGATAGCTTCGGCGAAGCTCACACCCCGCGCCATCGCTGCGCGGTTTTTGAAACCCCCGCGGACGGCAGGCAGTGTCCGATAGCCCGCAGTTAACACGTTGGCCGGTATTTCGCTGCCACCACCACCGGCAGTCCTACCATTAAACTTCTCTACTTTTGCTCACTTGGAGCCAAGTGGAAGACTCGCTATCTTTTTCCCTTCGGTGAACGCTGTAGCCCAAGGAGGGAGGTCTTTATGGCTATTCACTTTGACCAGTCAGGTTTTGAATTTGCACCCGAACAGATCGATACCCTCCAAAGGATATTCGATCGCATTTGCTTCGAAGCGAGAATCCCGCGCCAGGACGTCCGAGCCGGCCGCCTCGCGAAATTCCTCATGGATGAGTTCAGGTTCGG
>UBXV01000018.1 GCA_900469625.1 Hyphomicrobiales bacterium | reverse complement strand
CCAGAAACAGACCGGGGCCCGGCACCTGGTCATAGAACTTTGCAGCCGTCAGCTGCATTGCGGTTGCGACCATCGCCGGCGGATAGAGCACGTCGACCGGAACCATCTTGTCGCCGTCCATGACCTTCTTGATCATATCCTTCGAGCCGGCACCGGCAACGATGTACTGGATGTCGGTGCGCTTGGCCTGGCCGATGGCTTCGAGAACGCCGACGGCCATGTCGTCGTCCTGGCACCAGACCACGTCGATCTTCGGATATTTCGTCAGGTAGTCCTGCATGACGCGGAAGGCGTCGTCGCGGTTCCAGTTGCCGTACTGGCGATCGAGAACCTTGACGTTGGAGCCGGCAATGCCCTTGTCGAAACCATCCTGGCGCTGCTGGTCGATCGGGATCGGCAGGCCGCGGATGACGACGACTTCGGCGTCCGGGGTCGTCTTCTTGATGTATTCGCCGGCGACCTGACCGAGCGCCGGGTTGTTGCCGGCGACGTAGAGATCGCGGATCGAGCTGTCGTTGACCGATGGCGCGCGGTCGACGAGTGCGACGAAGGCGCCGCCATCCTTGACCTGCTGGATGGCGTTGACCAGCGGATCGGGATCCGACGGCAGGATGACGAGCGCATCAAGCCCCTGAACCGCCAGGTCCTGCACCGCGTTTGCCTGGGTGGCGGCATCGGGCGATGTCTTGACGATGACGTTCAGGCCCGGATGCTCCGCCATCAACAGCTTGGCGACGCGCTCCGCATGGAAGACCACGCCGGCAGTCCAGCCATGGTCGGCCGCCGGGATCGACACACCGATCGTCACCTTCTTGTCCTGTGCAAAGGCGCCCGGCGCAGCACCTGCAAATGCCGCCACGGCGGCGACGGTCAAACCGATAAATGTCCTACGCATAGTCTCCCTCCCAAGAGTTCCACGGGGCCTCGATTGCAATGAAACCGGGCTCGCCCCAACGGCCCGGCCAATCTCACGTGCGGCGCATCAGCGAGCGCTGCACCAGCATGGCTATGATGATAATCGCGCCCTGGATGGCGCCAATCAGGTATTCGCTGACGAAGTTCGAAAGCAGCATGATGTTGCCGACGATCTCCAGGATGAAGGCGCCACAGACCGTGCCCCAGACGCGGCCGACGCCGCCTCTGAGCGCAGTCCCGCCAACGACAACAGCGGTGATCGCCTGCAGCTCCCAGAGAATGCCTGTCGTGGCCGAGGTCGAGCCGAGCCGCGGCACGTAGAGAAGCACGGCAACAGCGACGCAGAGGCCCTGGATCACATAGGCGATGGTGCGGACCTTGTTGACCGAGATGCCGGAATAGCGCGCCACGTCCTCGTTGGAGCCGACCGCAACGACGTGACGCCCATAGCGGGTGCGATAGAGCACGAAGGCGGCAATCGCAGCGGTCACGAAGATGATGATGATCGGCACGGGAATGCCGGCGACCGAACCGAAATAGACAGGTCTATAGATCTGCTGCAGCTCGCGGTCCTGCAGCGTGATGGCGCCACCCTGCGACAGCCAGGTGGTCAGGCCGCGATAGATACCCATGGTGCCGAGCGTGGCGATGAAGGGTTCGATCCGGCCGACCGTGGTGATCAGCCCGTTGACGAGCCCGCACGCGGCACCGAGCACCAGCGCCAGGATCGCAGCGCAGATCAGCATCAGCACCGGATCGGCGATGACGCCGCTGTTGATGAACAGGATCATCAGGCTGGCGACGAAGGCGACCATCGAGCCGACGGACAGATCGAGCCCGCCGGATGAAATCACATAGGTTGCACCCAGCGCGATGATCGCGATGAAGGCGCTGCGGGTGATGACGTTCAAAAGGTTGGCGACGGAGATGAAATTCGGATTGGCGAAATAGCCAAGGACGAGCAGCAGCGCCAGCGCGACAAAGGGGGCGATCGCCGCCATGTCCCAATCGCGCGAGGTTCGCGGCGCCTTCTGCGTTTCAGTTGCAACATTCGTCATGGTCTGCTCCCGCGCTTACGCGGCCTCCCCGGTATTGGCGCCTGTCGCAAGAACGACGATCTCGTTTTCGTTCATCCTGTCTCCCGTAACTTCGCCGACGATATGGCCCTCCCGCATGACGAGGATGCGGTCGGCGATGCCGATCAGTTCCGGCATTTCCGACGAGACGACGATGATCGACCGCCCCTCCTCTGCGAGCTTGGCGATGAATTTGTAGATCTGTTCCTTGTTGCCGATGTCGATGCCCCGGGTCGGCTCGTCGATGATGACGATCTCCGGATCGAGCATCATCATCTTGGCGAGCAGCAGCTTCTGTTGATTGCCGCCCGAAAGCTGCCCGGCCAGGATATCCTTGCGCCCGGTTCGAATGTCGAATTCGCGGATGGCTCCGTCGAGCGCGTCGGCCTCCTGGCGGCGATCGATCTGCAGGGTTTTGACGAACTTCGAAAGCGACGCCAGCGTCAGGTTGACCCGAAGGTCCTTGGTCAGCAGCAGGCCCTTGCCCTTGCGATCCTCGCTCAGATAGACGAGCCCGGCCTTGAGGCTGTGCTGGACACTGGAAAAATCGACCGCCCGGCCGTGATGCCGGATCCTGCCATGGCCGGGCCGAAGTCCGACGACGCCTTCCATCAACTCGGTACGCCCTGCGCCGACAAGGCCGGCAAAGCCAAGGATCTCGCCCTTTCGCAACTGAAAGCTCGCGTTGCGGGCAAAGCCCGGCACCGAAAAATCCTCGACCTCGAGCACCACCTCCCGCGCCGGCCCGCCGTGTCGCTCGGGATAGAGCTTCGCGACGTCGCGGCCGACCATCAGCCGCGCCATGTCGGCCGGCTGCAGATCGCCAGCGTCGTGAGAGGCGACGACGCGGCCGTCGCGCAGCACCGTCACCCGGTCGGCGATTTCCTTCACTTCCGGCAGACGATGTGAAATGTAGAGGACACCGACGCCCTTGGCGCGGATGTCCCTGATGACCTTCAGCAATGCCTCGGTTTCGTGCGGCGTCAGCGATGCCGTCGGCTCGTCGAAGATGACAACCCGGTGCGGCACCAGCAGCACCCGTGCGATCTGGACGAGCTGGCGCTGCGCGATCGACAGCCGGCGCACGACGGTCTTCGGATCGATCTCCGCGCCGAGGTTGCGGATCGCTTGCGCGGCACGTTCGTTCATCGCCCGGTCGTCGACCGTCAGACCTTTGCGCAACTCGCGACCGAGAAAAATATTCTGCGCCACCGTCAGATCCGGCGCGAGCAGGATTTCCTGGTGGACAAGGACGACGCCGGCCGCTTCCGCATCGACGGGACCGGAAAAACTTACCGCCCTTTCGTCGATCGCAAGCTCTCCTCGGGTCGGCGCATGATTGCCGGCCAGGATTTTCATCAGCGTCGATTTGCCGGCGCCGTTTTCGCCGATGATGGCGTGAACTTCGCCCGGCCGCACCGACACGTCGATGTCACGCAACACCTCGACGACGCCGAACGTCTTGGAAACGCCCCGCGCCTCAAGCACGGGCCGCACACTCAGGGGTGTCGCAGCCGTCATATGGCGACCGCGCGGGGCGACCGGCGCCCCACAGGCTCGGCCGCCACGTCCCGTGCCGGCGCACGAACGCAACGAAAAAATCTCATAAGAACTCCTCCGAAAACAGTGCTAACGCATTTTCTGAGGTACGTAAATCAGATTTTGTTTCCCGGACGACAGTTTTGAACAGCGGACAATTATGGCCTCGCCTTTTTGATCAAGGTATCCAGCTGGCGGGGTGCCGATGCACGCATTCCTGCGTCCGCCCGGGAACACGAGCGGCTGCGGGCCGTTAGTTGGGATCGACAACCGAGGACACGGACATGAGCTTCGACCAACTCGTCCCCGCACCGGATCTCGCAGCCAAGGGCAGATCGCCCTTCCCCGGCGAATCGGCGGAATACAGGCGCGCACGGCAGGCGTTGCTGCGCGAAGAAATCGAGTTCCGGCGACAGATGACCCGGCTTGTGGAGCAGCGGCGATCGCTACCGGATGGCCCGGTGATCGAAAAGGACTATCGCTTCAGGGACGCCGACAGCAAGGAAGTCGGCCTGCTCGAACTCTTCGGCGACAGGCAGGCGCTGGTTACCTATTTCTGGATGTTCGGGCTTGAGCGCGCGCGCCCCTGTCCGATGTGCACCAACTGGCTCGGCGCGGTGAACGGCAACGCCGCCGACATCAAGCAACGTGTTGCACTGAAGATCCTCGGCCGCAGCCCCGTCGCGCGGCAGCTGGCATTTGCGGAAGAACGTGGCTGGAGAGATCTCGATTTCGTCGAGACAGTGGGCGACGACTATGCCCGGGATCTCGGCCTCATCAACGCTGACGGAAGCGAAAACCCGGCGCTGTGCGTCTTCAAGCGCGACGGCAAGACCGTCAGGCTGTTCTGGTCGAGCGAGATGACCATGGACATGGCCGACCCCGGCCAGGATCCGAGGGACGCACCTGACATCGCCTCGCTGTGGTCGATCCTCGACCTGACGCCGGACGGGCGCGGCACCGACTGGTATCCGAAGCTCAGTTACTGACGGTCGCTTTGGCGGCAACGACAGCGCTCTTTAACCGACCGCGACGCGCGCGGATGTCTCCGCATGGCAAATTGTGATGCGGGCGTCCGCCCGATCCGCATTTCCGCAAGATTTGCCGGTCGCTATCGTGCAAATCTGCCGATGAATTGCAGATCCGAGGTGGCGACGATGCGCAAGGCACAGACACAGGCGAGCTACGAGATCCGGATGAACCGGGTCATCGATCATGTCTATGCGCATCTGGACGAGGACATTTCCTTCGATGAACTGGCGAACGTCGCCTGTCTTTCGCCCTACCACTGGAGCCGGATCTATTCGGCCATGCGCGGCGAGACGATCGCGGCCACCGTTCGCCGGTTGAGGCTGCAGCGTGCCGCCGACCGGCTCGCCAATTCCGATGCCGATATCGGCACCGTGGCCGCGCGCGCCGGATATGGGTCGGCCGATACATTCGGGCGGGCGTTCCGGGACACCTTCGACACCACGCCAGCTGTCTATCGCGAGAAGGGTTCGCACGCGGCCTTCAAGCTTGCCCACGCCGCCGGCGACAGCAACGGATTTCCGGTGAGCATCGTCACCCTGCCCGAACGGCGTTGCGCGTCGATAGACCACCGGGGCTCCTATATGACGATCGACCATGCGATGGGTCGGCTCTTTGGCGAACTTGCTGCGCGTGGCGCCTTGCCTGACCGGCCGGAGATGATCGGCGCGTTCTTCGACGATCCTGATCTTGGGCCCGAAGACCAGCTGCGCTCGCGTGCCTGCATGCCGATCGCGGGTCCCATCGCACTCGACGCGCCCTTGACGGAATTCGTACTGCGCGCCGGCCCCTACGCGAAGCTCAACTACACCGGTCCCTATGCGGCCATGCCCGGCGCCTATCGGTGGTTGCTCGGCGTCTGGTTGCCCGCATCAGGCCATGAGCCGGATGACGCGCCGGTCTTCGAAGCCTATCTCAACGATCCGCGCCTCGTTCCGCAAAGCGAGTTGCGCACCGACATCCACCTGCCGCTGAAAGGCGCGCCATGACGAGCCCTCCCGTTCCGGCGGCTGTTGCCGCAGTGTTTGCACGCCAGGCCGAGGCCACGCGGACGCGCCTGCTGCAGGTTCGCGATCTCATCTTCCTCGTTGCCGGGGAGACCGAAGGCGTCGGGCCGCTGACGGAAACGCTGAAATGGGGGGAGCCGGCCTATCTGACGCAGGCAAGCAAGAGCGGAACGACCATCCGCCTCGGCGTCGCCGAATCGGCACCCGGCCAATGCGCCGTGTTCTTCAACTGCAAGACGACGCTGGTCCCGACCTTCCGCATTCACTTCGGCCACGACTTTGCCTTCGAGGCGAACCGCGCCCTGCTGATGCCGACGACTGGCGCGTTGCCAACCGGACCGCTGGCTCTCTGCCTGCGGGCGGCGCTGACCTACCACCGCCGCGCGGCCGGGAGCGGCGCCACGTCGCACCCGACATCGACAGCTTCGCTCAGACGATGAAGCGAATGGCGCGCTGGATTTCGAAGAAATCCGTGGCCTCGAAGCGCAGCGTGCGCGCGGCGACATGCTCGACGCCGGGATAGTGACTGCCGCGATAGGCCTCGATCGGCGTGGTGTATTCCACGACCAGCTCGAAACGGTCGGCAAGCTTCGGCAGGCAGGCCTTCAGATCGCCCGACAGCGCTTTCTCCACGCCCGCGCGAATGGCGGCAACGGCCGCCTTTGGTGTCAGCGAACGGGTCGCCGGACCGAAACCCTCGCTGGTGGCAACGGTGCCGATACCCGAAGCGATTGCCTTGGCCTCGGCGCACATGCCGGCGTCACCTGAGAGAAACGCCGACGGCACGCCGTAGCGCGCGGCACAAAGTGCGTTCAAGGTGAACTCGGATGCCACCTCGCCATTGATCAGGAGCCGCGACACCGTGCCGGTCAGGGTGTGGGCGAGCGGGTTGGTGTCGGTTCCGGCCTTGTTGTGATAGCCGGTGTAGAGCGCTGCCGAAAAGCTCTTGTCGATGCCGAACATCATGAGGTCGGGATGGCCGCTCCAGCCCCTGATGATGCTGACATAGGCGGGCAACTTCGACAGGATCAGGTTGCGGGCGGTCGAATGCGCATCCTTGACGACAATCTCCTTGGCGCCGGCGGCCTTGGCGCCTTCGCAGGCGGCCACCAGCTCGTCGGTCATGTATTCGCGGAACTCCTCGTATTCCGGATGGCCCTTCTTGGCCTCGTCCCAGGCGGTAATCCCCGCCGTACCCTCGATATCAGCACTGATGAAAACCTTCATGATCGTTCTCTCATCTCTCAAAGAAGCTCGGCCATCGACTTGAGCAGCCGATCGATCTGAGCCGGGGAATGTTCTGAAAACACGGCGAGCCGCAGTGTCGGCACGTCAGGCGCATCGGAATAGCCACCGGCCGGCTGCACCCGCACGATGATGTCGCGCTCGGCCAGACGGTCGCGCAGCTGTTCGAGATCGGTCACGCCCTTGACGGTGACGATCGGCACCGGCGTATCGGCGACCTCGAAGCCGAGCGCCCGCAGTCCGCCGCGCACATGCTTGATGTTGCGGTTGAGATTGGCGCGTTTTTCCGGCGTCGTTTGCAGCACCCGCAGCGATGCGGCGGCCGCGGCCGCAAGGCCGGGTGGTGCCGGCGAGGCGCCGCGCATGATCATCGCGTTGCGGGCGATCTTTTCGGCGAGCGCCGTATCGCCGGGGACGACGCCACCAAGCGCGCCGAATGCCTTGCTCATGGTGCCGGCGAGATAATTGCCTTCGCCTTCAAGCCCGGCATGCTGCAGCGAGCCGCGACCGGTCTCGCCGAGCACGCCGACGCCATGGGAATCGTCGATGCACAGAAGCGCGCCGTCATAGCGCGCCATCGCCTGGCGATAATCGGCAAGCGGCGCAAGCCTGCCGGAGGACGGGAACACGCCGTCCGTCAGCACCGCCGGCCGCTCGCCCGATTTCACATGCAGCGACAATTGCGTGGCCAGATCGTCAGGATCGGCATGGCGAAACTCGTGGATCCGCTTGCCGAGCGTCGGGATTGCGTCGCGCGTGCTGTAATGCGTGGCGGAATCCATCAGGATGACATCGAAATCGTCGCGCAACCCCTGCAGCAGCACCATAGGGCTGGTGTAGCCGGAGATCATGTAGACGACCTCCTCCGTGCCGAACCAGGCGCGCAGCCGCTCCTGCAGATCGGCATAGACCTGCATGTGGGCGAGCGTGCCCGGTCCCATGCCGTAACGCCTTGTGGCGTCGCAGGCCGCCTCGATCACCTCGGGGTGGCCGTGCAGGCAGAAGTAGGACGTGCCGCAATAGTAGTCGACCTCGCGCCCGCCGATGAACATGCGGGCGCCCAGGGGTGACTCCATCCTGATCGGAGCGGTCATGGTCCGGTTCACGCCGCTTCCGCCTGGGACGAACCGCGCCGCTCCAGGAACATTGGCCCGACCCGGATACCGCGCTTGCCGTTGTCGTCGACGGCATCGAGTTCGAGGATTTCGTCCTCGTAGAGGCGGCCATGCATGCGGAACCGCCCTTCCTCGACCGGCTCGCAGGTGTGGGTGCAGAAGTATTCGATCAGGCACTTCAGCCCGCCATGGCTATAGGTCAGGTAGGTGATGTTGAAGTCGGGTCCGTATTCGCCGAGATGCGCTGCGATCGCGTCGGGCACGGTCTCGTCGGCGGGCGCGTCGATGCGGGTCCATGTCGCGTCCTTCCATGAAAGCTTGCCGTCTTCCGGGAAGGAGAGGTTCATGTGAGCATAGTCGGCGCCGCGCCCGTAAATGCGGCCGTCGATGACGAAGTCATTGCCGGCGACCGGTCGGATCTGGTGCGGCACGCCCTCGCCCATCAGGTAGATCTTGCCGTCCCTGGATTTGACCTCGACGATCTCCTGCGTGGCGTCGTCGCGATAGTAGCCGGGCAACGCCTTGAACTGCGCGTCGGAGATTTCCGGCGGACGCTGGGTCCGCTCCGGCATCTTGCCCATCTTGCGTTCGGCAAGGGCGATGCGCACGCCGTCGACACCGAGCCGCGAGGCGATCTGGTTGGCGAAATCAAGCGTCGCGAAGATCAGCACGCCGACGCCGGCTGACGGCAGAAGCATCATCTGCGAGGCGTAGCCGTAGACAGCGCCGCCGTGGCCGACGGAGGTCCAGCCATCGACTTCGCCCGCGCCGAAGCACAGGCCATAGCCGGCAAGCGTCTTGTCACCACCCGGACGCTTGCCGAACGGCGTCCACATCTCGCGCAGCGACGCCGGCGAGATGATGGAATTGCCCTCGGCATCGAAGCCGCCGCGCAGCAGGCATTGGGCGTAGCGCGCCATGTCGCCGGTGGTGGAGAAGATGTTGCCGGCCGGCGAGCCGCCGAGGCTGAAGACCGGCGCCGGTGTGTCGCCGTCGAGCGTCCACATGTCGGCAGGTGCAAGCCGCTCGCGAATGCCGGGTGCCATGCCGCAGGACGAGCCGTCCATGCCGAGCGGCTTCAGGATGTTGGCGGCGACATAGTCGGAATAGCTCTTTCCGGTCACGGTCTCGATCACCCGACCGACGACGGCGATGCCGGCGTTGGAATAGTGCATCACGCCGAGGCTCGGGTCCTGCTTCAGGACGGAGCTTGCCAGCTCGTTGACCGTGTCTTCGAGCGGCGGTCGGGTGGCGTCGAGATAATGGCCGCTCTTCGGCTCGCGCACGATGCCGGCCGTGTGGGTCATCAGCTTGCGCAGGCTGATGACCGAGCCGTAGGGACCACCCTCGGCGCCCGCGAACGGGTTCTCCGGCTTGAAGCCGGGCAGATAGGTCGAGACGTCGACGTCGATGTCGACGAGGCCCTTTTCGACCAGCTGCATGATCGCCAGCGACGTGAAGGTCTTGGTGATCGAGCCGATGCGGAAGCAGGTGTCCTTGCCCATCGCGAAATGGCGGTCGTGGCGCTGGACATGGCCTTCGGCAAGCACGCCGTCGCGGTCGACGAGGGCATAGGAGATCGAGGGGATCGCCTTGTCTTCGACCTCATGACGGATCAGATCCTCGAAAAGCTGGATCGAGGCGGCAGATAGTAAGGACATCGGAAATGCTCCTTTGATCTAAAGGGATTGGGTCTCAGTGGGCGTGGCGGGGGTCGAGCATGTCGCGCAGCGCATCGCCCACAAGGTTCCACGACAGCACGAACAGGAAGACGGCAGCGCCAGGGAAAGCCAGCGTGTACCAGAACTGGAAGGGATTGCCGGGCTGGCCGACGATCCAGTTGCGCGAATAGGCGATGAACTGGCCCCAGTCGGCATAACCTTCTTCGGTGCCCACGCCGAGGAAGCTGAGCGCCGAGGCCGACAGCACCATGGAGCCGGTTGCCATCGTCGCCAGCACCAGCACCGGGAACATGGCGTTGGGCAGGATATGCAGCACGATCAGCCGGAGATCGCTGGCGCCGTAGCTGCGGGCCGCATGGATGTAATCCATCTCGCGGATCCGCAGGATCTCGCTTCTGACGATACGGGCATAACTCATCCAGCCGAATGTGGTGAGCGCGATGGTGATCGGCACGATGCCCTTGCCGAGCAGCGCTGTGAGCACCATGGCCGCGATCAGGAACGGCACGGCCATGAACACGTCGACGATGCGCATCAGCACTTCCTCGACGACCCCGCGATAATAGGCGGCGACCGCACCGATGACGGTGCCGATCAAGACCGAGATAGCGACGACCCCGAGCCCGATCTTGAACGCCGTGCGCGTGCCCCAGACGACGCCGTAGTAGATGTCGTATTGGCCTTGCGTGGTGCCGAAGACGGCCTCCGACGACGGCGGCTGCGGCGTGGCCAGAAAGCCGGCGCGTGGGGTATCATAGGGCGAAAGCTGGAAGCTTTGCGGCGGCGCAAGCACCGGCGCGAAGACGGCGATGAGCACGAAGGCCAAAAGGATCACGACACCGAACAGCGACACCGGATTGCGTGCGAGATAGCGAAGAAACTTCATTGCGTCTTCACCCTCGGATCGAGCAACGGATAGATGAGATCGACGACCAGGTTCATGACCACCAGAACGACCGCGAAATAGAGGCCGAAGCCGAGCACTGCGGGAAAGTCGAGATTGGCGGCGGTCTTGGCAGCGAACTGGCCTAGGCCCGCATAGTCGAAGATGGTTTCGGTGATGACGACGCCGCCCATCATCACCGCGAGCTCCATGCCGGCGATGGTTGCCAGCGGCAGGAGCGCGTTGCGCCGGGCATGACGCAGTTCGACCACGCGGCGCGGCAGACCCTTGGCACGGGCCGTGCGCACATAATCCTGGCGCAGGGTTTCCAGCATCGAGGTGCGCATCACCCGCGTCATGCTGGCGACATTCACATAGGTCAGCGTGATCACCGGGGCTGCCAGATGGCGAAGTGCGTCGCCGAAGATCGCCAGATTTCCGTTGAGCAGGGCATCGACGGTATTGGCGCCGGTATAGCGCACGAAATCGCTGGAGCTGACCACGGTCTGGGCCCATTGGCTGAGCCGGCCGGGCGGGAACCAGTCGAGCGCCGAATAGAAGATCAGGAGCATCAACAGGCCGAAGACGTAGACCGGGAATGACCAGCCGAGAATGGTGAAGATGCGGATGACGTGGTCGGGCCAGCGGTTGAGGTAGATGCCCGCCCGCGAGCCGAGAAAGACGGCGAGCAGCAGGCAGGGAACGAAGGCCAGCACCACAAGTTCCAGCGTCGCCGGAAACAGCGACATCAGCGCCGTCGACACGGGCTGGCGAGCGGTCTCCGACCAGCCGAGATTGCCGGTCAGGATACCGCCGATCCAGCGGCCGTACTGGATGTAGAAGGGATCGTTCAGCCCATACTGCTCGATCATCCGGCGGATGCTTTCCTGGCCGCCCTTCAGATAGTCGGGCGACGGCGCATAGGCCGCCAGTCTCTGCGTCGGCGAAAGCGACATCTGCAGCGCGAAGATCATCAACGACAGGGCGAAGAGGACGATCGGCAGCATCATCAGTCGTCTGAGTGCGTAATTCAGCACGGTTCACACGTTCCGATTTCAGGGAAAATGAAGCAGGGATGGTCGGGCGGACAGAGCCGCCCGACCAACGTCGCCAATCAGTCGTTGGCCTTGGTCACCGGGTAGAAGTCCCAGGCGCCGTAGAGGATCATGTTGTCGACATAACCATCGATGTTGCTGCGGGTAACGACGTAGCCGAAGTCTTCCCAGAGGAACTGGGTGGTGGCGTATTCGTAGGACATTTCCTGCAGCTTGGCGTAGATCGGCTCGCGCACGGCGGGATCGGCCGAGGCCCAGGCTTCGTCGAGCAGCGGCTTGAACTTCTCCGCCATCAGGTCGCGGTAGCCCTGGCCGACCATGCCGCCGACGAGACCCGTGGGCGAGAGGTAGTAGCTGGCCGCACCGAGCGGACCGCCCGGATCGGAATAGTCAGGTCCCCAACCCATCACCGTCAGAGGTGCTGCCGGCTTTTCGCGGTTGTTGAGCTTGTCCGAAACGGATGCCCATGGCAGCGCCTGGATCTGCATCTTGAACTTCGGATTGATGCGAGACAGGCCCTGTTGCAGCGCCGAAAGTGCTGCCGTCAGCTGCGGATACCCTTCGGTCACATAGGCGGTGAAGGTAAAGCCGGTATCCCAGAGTTTGCCGCCGAACGCCTTCTTGAAATGTTCCTCGGCCTTGGCGGGGTCGTAGCTGTAGACGGGCGAATCCGGGCGGTAACCCATGATGCCGCGCACCGTCGGCCCGCGCGACTGCACCGTCTTGTTGAGCAGCACCTGGGTCAAGAGCGCATCGTAATTCTGGGCGTAGTTGAAGCCCTTGCGCACGTCGATGTCGGCGAAGAAATCCGGCGGAATGCCGGCACCGTCGAGTTTGCCGCTGCCGATCGCCGGATTGTCGTTGTCGTCGAGCGGCCAGGCGAAGAAGACGCCGCGCGAAAACACCTTCTGCAGGCCGTCGATGACCTTGACGCCTTCGGTCTTGCTCAGCTCGTCGATGAACTCTACCGGGGCCGTAACGAAATCGGCGTCACCGGACAGAAGCTGCAGCCGCCGCGTCGTCCATTCCGGAACGGTGCGCATGACCACCCGTTCGAGCTTGGCCGGTCCCATGAAATAGTTGTCGAAGCGCTTCAGCGTGATGCGCCGGTCGGTGCGGTCCCATTCCTCGAGCATGAAGGGCCCGGTGCCGTTTTCCTCGGCAAACAGCGGGTTGGCGCCGAGTTCGGGACGGTAATAGGTCTTCCAGCTATCGCCGGAACCATCCCAGCCGCCGACCGAGGCGACCCATTCCTTGTCGAGGACCGAGGTGCCGAACGGCAGCGCGATTACGCCGAGCGTGGCTGGAAACGACTTCGGCAATTTCAACGTGACATTGTCGCCGTCGACGACGATCTGCGAGGCGAGCTGGTCATAGACCTTGCGCAGGACCTCGGGGCTGGCGTCGTCGATCGATTTGACCTTGCCTTCGGTCTCGACCCATTTTGCGATGTCGGTGTACTTGCCGGCGGTGATCACCTCGGTGATCGCGTTCGACATCCACGACTGCCCTTGCAGAATGGCGCGCAACAGCGAGTAGCGCACGTCCTCGGGCGTGATCTGGCCGAAGCCCGGCTCGATCGTCGCCTTCTGGGCGTCGGTCAGCTTGTCGTAGTATTCCCAGGTGACCTTGCCATCGGCGCCCTTGACGCCGACCTTGTGGGCAAAGACGCCCTTGCGGATCGGGAAGGTATAGCTCACCGAGCCGTCATCGGCCTGCTTGATCAGGCCGTTTTCAAGCGAGGGCACCTCGGTTGAAAGCGACGGCACGAACTCGGAGATCTTCGAGCCGTTGAAGTTCAGCAACCGGCTGTAGATGTTGAGTGCGCCGTAGGAGCTCGGCGTGTTGGCGATATAGGCCGGGTCGAACGACTGGATGTCGTCGGTCCACATGAAGACGAAAGTGCCGGGGTTCTTGGTCTCGGCCATAGCGGGCGCAGCCGCGATGCCGAGCCCCAGGCAGAGGGCTAGGGCTAAGGTGCGTTTCATCGTTGTTCCCATTTGGTGGAGGCGGAAGTTTTCTTCTCGTTACAGGGGAGGCTAGAAGAGCGCTTGCCGGTCTGTCCAATGTGTAGTTAGGATAGACTATGCAAAACACGCATGAGGGCCGGCATGGAACTGCAATGGCTTGAAGATTTTCTGGAAATCGCCGCGACCAGAAATTTCTCGACGGCAGCGACGGCGCGCAACATCTCCCAACCGGCCTTCAGCCGGCGGATCAAATCGCTGGAGAATTGGATCGGCGCCGATCTGATCGACCGCAGCACCTATCCCGTACAGTTGACGCGGGCCGGCACGATGTTTCTGCCGGGCTGCCAGCGGCTGGTACGCGAAGCCTATCGGCTGCGCACCGACTGCCGCAACGTCGCCGGCGAAAGCTCGGCGATGCTCACCTTTACCTCGCTGCATACGCTGGCGATGTATTTTTTCCCGAAATGGATCGGCTCGCCGCTGATCTCGCGCCTGCCGCTTCGCACCAGCATGCATGCCGCCGACTTCCTCGAAAGCATCGACCATCTGTGCTCGGGCCAGTGCGATTTTGCCATCACCTATGTCCACCCCGACGGCCCACCGGTCTTGGAGGGTGGCCCGTTCGAATCCCTGCAGATCGGCAAGGATCGGCTGATTCTCGTCTCCGGAACAGACGACAGCGGCCGACCGCTCTTCGACATCGACGTGCCGGAAACAACGGAAATCCCTTATCTCGCCTATTCCTGGAGCGACGGCTACATCGGCAAGCTGGCGACACTCATTCAATCGCGCTGGCGCCGCCCGCTCAACCTCAGCACCGTCTACCAGTCGGGCCTTGCCGACGGCCTGAAACATATGGCGGTCGCCGGGCGCGGCGTCGCCTGGCTGCCGCAGATCTGCGTCAGCGAGGCGATGCGGCAGGGGCGCCTTGCCCAGATCGGCGGCCAGCAGATGTCGCTGGAGCTGGAGATCCGGATCTTCCGCCGCGCCGGCGCCGGCAGCCATGACAGCGATGCCTTGTGGCAGCACCTCAAGCAATGTGCCGCACTGCCGCAATACAAGAGCGGGTTCGACAGCGCGATCGACGCCGCCTGAGGTACCGGACCCTCCCATATCGAGTGTGCGATGCGATATGCGAAGACAGGCGATACAATGCACAATGCGCATAGTTTCGCCTGCCACAATCGCGACACATTGATTTCATTCGATTTTGCTGGTGCAACCGGCCTGGTGCAACCGACAGAGCACCTGCAGCGATGCAGTCTGGCGTCGCAACCGGCCCAAGCTCCCATATTGACAGGATGCGACCCCGTTGCCAGACCTGAGGACACAACGCCCCTCGAAAACGGGTCCCTGTGCTGATGCTGCTTTCCAAATCCGCAACACCTGAACTGCCCGAGGATGTCATCCTTTCCGTGGAAGACCTCGAAGTGTCCTTCGCGGCCGGCACAAGGGCGCAGCTGCGCGCGGTGCGCGGCGTCTCGTTCCAGATCGCCCGGGGCGAGACCGTCGCTCTGGTCGGCGAATCCGGATCGGGCAAATCGGTCACGGCCATGACGATCATGCGCCTGACCGAATATGACGGCGCGACCATCACCGGCGGGCGGGTGCTGATGCGGCTGAAGGACGGCAAGGTGGCCGACCTCGCCAAGCTCTCCGACAAGCGCGTCGAGGCCCTTCGCGGCGCCGACATCTCGATCGTCTTCCAGGATCCGATGTCGAGCCTGAACCCGGTCTTCACCGTTGGCGACCAGATCGCAGAGGCGGTGATCCATCACCAGGACAAGACGCCGGATGAGGCGCGCCAGATCGCGCTCAACACGCTGAAGCTGGTGCGCGTGCCCGACGCCGAGCGCCGGCTCGACCAGTATCCCCACCAGCTCTCCGGCGGCATGCGCCAGCGGGTGATGATCGCCATCGCCCTTGCCTGCCGCCCGTCGCTGATGATCCTCGACGAACCGACGACCGCGCTCGACGTGACCATCCAGGCGCAGATCCTCGATCTGGTGCGCGCCCTGCAGCACGAAATCGGCATGTCGGTGCTGTTCATCACCCACGACATGGGCGTGGTTGCCGAAGTCGCCGACCGCGTCTGCGTCATGCTGAAAGGCGAAATCGTCGAGACCGGCTCGGTCTACGACATCTTCGCCCGGCCGAAGCATGCCTATACACGCGCGCTCATTTCCGCTGTGCCCCGCCTTGGCAGCATGGCCGACAAGGATGCGCCGGAGAAATTCCCCTTGCTGGTGTTCGAACCCGAGCGTGTGCTCGCCGAGGTGACAGAATGAACGCGTCCGCACCGATGAAGGATACCCGCCAGCCGCTCGTCTCTGTGCGCAACCTGGTGACGCGCTTCGATCTCAAGGCCGGACTGTTCGGCCATGTTTCCGGCCGCGTCCATGCGGTCGAAAACGTCTCTTTCGACATTTTTCCGGGCGAGACGCTGGCTCTCGTCGGAGAGTCCGGCTGCGGCAAGTCGACGGTTGCCCGCTCGATCATGCAGCTCGACCGGCCGCGCTCGGGCTCGATCCGCTTTGACGGCACCGAACTGATCGGTGCGTCGCGCGCGGTGCTCGCACGCTTTAGGCGCGACGCCCAGATGGTCTTCCAGGACCCGTTCTCCTCGCTCAACCCGCGCATGACCATCGAGCAATCGCTGATGGACCCGATGCGGGTGCACAAGCTGGGCTCGACCGAGATGATGCGCGCCCGTGCCGCCGAGCTTCTGGCCAAGGTCGAGCTGTCTCCCGAACACCTCGAGCGCTATCCGCATGCGTTTTCCGGCGGCCAGCGCCAGCGCATCTGCATTGCGCGCGCGCTGGCGCTCAGCCCGCGCCTGATCGTTGCCGACGAGGCCGTCGCCTCGCTCGACGTGACCATCCAGGCTCAGGTCATCAACCTCTTGATGGACCTGCAGCGCGAAATGCAGATCGCGCTTCTGTTCATCAGCCACGACATGGCCGTGGTCGAGCGCATCGCCCACCGGGTCGCTGTCATGTATCTCGGCGAGATCGTGGAGATCGGCGATCGCCGCTCGGTGTTCGGCAATCCGCAGCATCCCTATACCCGCAAGCTGCTGTCGACCGTGCCGATCGCCGATCCGACGCGCCGTCCGGAAGGACGACAGCCGATGTCCGACGAAATTCCGAGCGCCGTGCGCCCGCCGGACTTCGTGCCGCGCGAGCTGCCGATGCACCAGATCTCGTCGACCCATTTCGTTCGGCAGGTCGCGACGGGCTGACAGAGCCAGCAATTCCCTTTCCAGATCAGAGCACGCAAAATGACCACTTCCGAAGTGACGGTAGCGGCGCCAACCGCTGCCGGCAACGCGACCACTGACATCACCATGGGTTCCACCGTTCCCTCGGCCTCAGGCTTCTGGCGCCCGGCGGCGGCGGAACGCCCCACACCCTATATCGAAGTCGACGAAGCGCGACTCAAGCGCAACATGCTCGCCATGCAGCACCGCGCCGATGCGGCCGGCGCCGCAATGTTCCCGCATGTGAAGACGCATAAGAGCGTCCACATCGCCCGACAGCAGCTGGCGCTCGGCGGACTTGGTATTACAGCCTCCAAGCCGAGCGAGGCGCTGGTCTTTGCCGAAGCCGGCATACCCGCGATCATCCTCGCCTATCCCATCGTGAAGGCGCAGTCGCTCGACCGCCTGTTGCCCGTGGTGAAGGCGCGCGGCACGAAGCTGCGCACGATTGCGGCAAGCGAAGCGGGCGTCGATGCGCTTTCGGCCGCCGCGAGCCACCACGACGTCGAGATTGGCGTATTCCTCAAGGTCGATGTCGGCCTCGGGCGTGTCGGCGTCAAGCCGAACGATCCGGCAGCCCTTGAACTGTGCGCCCGGATCGCGGCCGCCGATGGCTTGCGCCTTGCCGGGTTGCTCTCGCATGCCGGTCATTCCTATGCAGCCCATGGGCCGGAGGCCCTGGCAAAGGTCGCCCGGGACGAAGCGGCTGATCTCATCGGTCTCGCTGGCAAGCTGCGCGCGCGCGGCATCGCCGTCGACTGCCTTTCCGTCGGCGCGACGCCGACCTGCCTTGGCGCCCCGGTGGCCCCTGCAGTCGACTGCATCCGTCCCGGCAATTACGTCTTTCTTGACGGAACAGCACTTCGGCTCGGCGTCTGCACCGCCGACGATTTAGCGCTTTCCGTCGTCGCCCGGGTCGTCGCGTCCAACGACACTCACTTCATCCTCGACGCCGGCTCGAAATCGATGAGTTCCGATCGCGGCGCCCACGGCATGGGCGGCGCCGGCTTCGGGACGGTGGTCAGCGCCGAGGGGAACAGCGAAGCGGGCATGTGGACGCTCGAGCGGCTCTCCGAAGAGCATGGTTTCGTTCCCTTCTCTGGGCGCCCCCTGCCGCTCGGCAGCCGGGTGCGGGTCTTCCCCAACCACTCCTGCGCCTCGATTGCCAATTTTGACCACTTCACGCTGCGCCACGCCGACGGCGAGGCGACGGTGCTGCCGGTCGACGCCCGCTCCTGCCAGACGTGACAGGTCGGCGGTATCGCGAACAAGCGCAGCGATAACGGCGCTTGTTCGTGCAACGCTCTAAGCGGCGCATTGCAGGGGCGCGTCCGCACGGACGGATCGCCTCTAGGGAGCGGCGCTGCTCTCAACAGCCCCTAGCTTGTGGAACGCCCGCTTCCAGTAGATGAGCGGCAAGCGCTGTTGCGTTTCGCCATGTACGATCGCGGCGGTCAGCAGCACGTGGTCGCCGAGCGGCAGGAGGTCGCGCACCCGCGCCGTGAGCCAGGCGAGTGTCCCGTCGATCCGCGGCAGGGCATGTTCCTCGCACCAGTGCGTGTCCTCGAACCGATCGATCCCAGGTGTTGCGAAGCGACGGGCGATCGCCTGCTGGCTATCGGCCAGAAGATTGATGCCGATGGTGGTATCCGCCGCCAGCCGCTCAAGAAGACCGGATCCCCGCTTCATGGCGAACATCAGCAACGGTGGATCGAGCGAGAGCGCATTGAGGCTGCCGACGGTTGCGCCGTAGCGCTTTTCTGCCTTCCCGACGGTGATCACCGCAACGGCAGTCGGCATCTGGGCAAAGAGCGTCTTGACGTCCTCGGTCGTGGAGGCCGGATGTCCGCCCGCAGTTACCATTTCGCCGACAGCGGCACCGGCCCCTCCAGCGAAGGAAACAGCGGCAGCACCTCCTCGGCAAGTTCCTGGATGATCTCCGCGGCCGGGCGTTCCGCGAACTGCATGCCGAGTGCGGCATGGTTGACGCCGGCAAGCTGCCATTCGCCAAGAAGATCGATCAGCCCCTTGCGTCCTGTCTTCAGCACAAACCCGCCGCGAAGCGGAGTGCGTGGGAAATCGGGATCGTCGACGAGATCCAGCCACTCGTTGGTCATATGCGGCCGGAACCCACCGCCCGGAATCAGGTTTCGCCAGGCACGGATGTTTTGCGCCAACCGCTTCGGACCTTCCGGCGTATGCGTCGGCTGCGGATAGGTCAGCCAGCCATCCGCGTGTTCGGCCACCCATGCGGGCGACTGGCGGCTCGAGCCGGTGATTACAAGGGGAATTCGTCCCGTGGCAGGCTTCGGCAGGAAGTCGACACCCTCAAGGGTCCCGAGGCTCGAGCGGATCGCCGGGCGCCCCGGCGCAATCAGCTCGCGGAAATAGGAGACCGTCTCGGCGAAACGTTCGCCGCGGCCATCCATGTCGAGCCCATAGGCCGGGAATTCGACCGGCCGATCGCCGGAAGCGATGCCGAGGACGAGACGCCCGCCGGACAGCCGATCGATCGTGGTTGCGGCCTTGGCGAGATCGATCGGGTGGCGCAGGGAAAAGACGGCACTTCCCGTCGCAAGCGCGACCTTTTCGGTTCGGGCCGCAAGATAGGACAGGTAGGTAAAGGGGTCGAACAGCTGGCCTGCATCGCCGAAATTCGGATCGAACAACGGCACGTCGCGCACCCAGACCGCGGCAAAGCCGCGCCGGTCGATCTCGGTGACGAGATCCGCCTGCCCTTCCAGCACGCTCATGTCGCCGCGATAGAAGCGCAGCGGCAGGAAGATCCCGAGCGTCAGTTGCTCCGGCGCGAACATGCGCCGATAGCCGGGATGACCGGAAAAAGCGTCGGACGATGCGCCGGACAAGAACGTGGCGTGCCTAGCCGTGGTGGCTGCAATGGTCATGGTATGGTCCTTTCAGAATTTCATCAGGGCCCGGTCGCGGGAACCGGCAGAGCAACACCGCGCTGGACTGCGGGCCGCTCGGTGACGCGGGCGTGCCAACCGGCCAGATGCCGGTGACGGGTAAAGTCGAAACCGCAGATCGCGGCGATATGGGTCCAGCCGAAGGTGGCGATATCGGCGATCGAATAGTCGTCTCCGGCAAGCCACGGAACGTCGCCAAGACGGGCATCGAGTGTGGCGAATATCTCCTCGCTCAGCTGGCGGTAGCGGTCGATGGCGGGGGCAGATTTCGTCGTCGCAAACATTTCGAAATGCACGCGCTGACCGAGGATCGGGCCCATGCTTGCCGCATGGAACTGCAGCCACTGGATCGCCTGCCAACGGGCCTTCTCCGCTTTCGGCAGCAGGCGTCCCGAGCGCTCGGCGAGGTAGAGGAGAATCGCCGCGGATTCGAACAAAGTGATGCCGGTCTCGTCGTCGGTGATGACAGGGATGCGGCCGTGCGGATTGAGCGCGAGAAACGCAGGCCGCCGGTTCTCGCCATCGTCGATCTTCACGTGATGAAGACGGTAGGGCATGCCCAGTTCTTCAAGGGCAATCGTCGCCTTGAAGCCATTGGGTGAGGCGTCGGTGTAGAGATCGATCATTTGCACCACACCGCCGGGGCACGGCTGTCGTCACTGCTTTCAGGACGATCGGAGCTGGCGAAAGGAAAAGGGAGATCTTCACCCGGACGATGGCGCACAGCCATCGCTTTATCTGGATCGAATGTGGGTCTTTTGTCCGTTGGTATCATGTCATCCGCGTCGGCGGCGAGAGAACAGTGGACTGGTTTGGAAGCGCCGCCGAAGAAAAGGCTAAGGCATTCGGATATCCCTGGGGAAACGATGAAACCTGGTCGTAGAATTTAGAAATTCTATCCCTTACTCATCCGCGATATGCATACCCGACGATAGCATTGGCTGGTTTATCTATCTTTTTCTATAAGTTGGTGGTAACGGATCGATAGCCGTCGATGCCTATACCGACAGCCGCATGTCTGATTTCTAAACTCTGAACGGAACGCCCATGGGCCGAGTCCTGCCGCTGCTGGCGCTGCGCGCCTTCGCCGAAACCGGCCGCCATGCGAGCATCAAGCGTGCGGCGGCAGCGATGGGGGTGACGCCGGGCGCGGTCAGCCAGCAGGTGCGTCTGCTTGAGGAGCGGCTGGGCATCACGCTGTTTTCCCGGACGCGCTATGGCGTGGAGCTGACCGAAGCGGGCGCCAGGGCATATCCGGCCATTCTTTCGGCATTCGACCAGCTCGAAGCCGGCCTCGACGCGCTTGAGGCCAGCAACGCCTCGGCGTCGGTAACCGTCTGCACGGTTCCGTCTTTCGCGGCGTCCTGGCTGGTGCCGCGGCTCGGTCGGTTTACCAGCCGGCATCCCGACATCGAGGTTCGGGTGGAGGCGTCGGCGACCTTGACCGACCTGCGCCGGGAGCGGGTGGACGTGGCGATCCGTCATGGCCTTGGCGACTATCCGGGGCTTGAGAGCGTGCGCCTGATGGCGCCCGAGCTGATCCCGGTGGCAAGTCCGGCGCTGCTTTCCGCTGGCGCTTCGATCACGGCTCCTTCCGATTGCCTTGCCTATCCGCTGCTGCAGGATTCGGCCCGCGCGGACTGGCGCCTGTGGCTGAAGGCGCTCGGCACGCAGGACGACCCGCGCATCGAACGCGGCCCCTCCTTCGACGACGACTTCCTGCTGGTGCGGGCAGCTGTCGCCGGCCAGGGCATTGCTCTTGTGCGGGACATCTATGCGCGCGAAGAAATCGCCGATGGCCGCCTTGCCGTAGCGATCGATCGCCCATGGCCGAGCGAATTCGCCTATTATGTCGTGACGCTGCCGGCGGCGATCGAGCGCCCGGCCATTTCCCATTTCGTGCAATGGCTGATGGAAGAGGCGCAAGCCCGGCAGATGCCGGCGCTGCAGCCCGAAGCGGATGGCTGAAACCCGCATCGCCTGAACCGGAATTTGACTTATGTCACAGGCAGTGAATAATGTCAGAAATCGTCGCCTGAAGGATCCCCATGCCCATCCGCAACACCGACCAGATCATGCACAAGGCCGCCTGGCTCTATTACAGCCACGGCTTGCGGCAGGACGAAGTCGCACAGAAACTGGAGATATCCCGCGCTTCTGTAGCAACCTATCTCAGGCGGGCGCGCGAAACCGGGATCGTCAATATCAGCACGTCGACCGAGCTTTTCACCGACGACGTGCTGGCGCGCGAACTCGAGGATGCAACCGGCGTCACATCGGTCTGGATCGTGCCGGAGGACCGGCAGGCGATGGACCCGACGGCGGAAATGCCGGTGCTGGCCGCGTCGGTCTTCCTCGAGTTGATCAACAAGGGTGACCGCGTCGGCGTCGCCTGGGGACGCACGGTCTACCATATTGCCGACGTCATGCCCTTTGCCGACCTGCGCGGCGTGACCGTGGTCCAGCTCTGCGGCAATCTCGGCGCACCCTATTCCTATCGGCCGGACCAGTGCACAACGGAAATCGCGCGCCGGCTCAACGCCGAAGGTATCAACTTCTATGCACCGTTGGTGCTGTCGTCCGAACGGCTGGCAGACGAGCTTCGCGGCGAGCCGGTGATCCGCGAGCAACTGTCGACCATCGCCGACTGTCATCTGGCGCTCTATTCCGTTGGTGGCATCGAAGACGACAGCCACCTCGTCAAATGCGGCGCGCTCAGCGCCGAGGAAATGCACCGCATGGGCGAAGAAGGCGCCGTCGGCGTCATCGCCGGGCAACTGATCGACGGCGACGGGCAATGGATAAACTGCGCTCATAATCGGCGCTGCATTTCCGCCGATCTCGGTTCGATCCGCGCGATCAAGAAGCGCATGCTGGTCGTCCAGGAAGACAGCAAGTTCGAACCGCTGCTGGCCGCACTGAAGGGCGGTTTCGCCTCGCATCTGGTGATCACAACATCGATGGCGCGCCGGGTGATGGACCGCTGGAAGCGCGACGGCCTTCGCCGGGTGCAAGCGGCATCCGCCTAACCAGTCATATCGACAAAATGCAAAAGGGGCGGCCTTTCGACCGCCCCGCCTTCTTTGTCCGAGAGCTGTACGATCAGGGCTTTGGCATCCATGCCGGCATGGCGACATCCGCATGGGCGAACTGCGGCAGCTTGGTGCCGAGCTCTTCCATGTTCTTGATGTCCTGATCGTTCAGGTCTTTCTGGGTGATCAGCGTCGGCGGCACGATGACGCTGCGGCCCGGATCCTCGCCGGCAAGCAGCATGGCAAGCGTTCTGACCGAAACCTGCCCAACCACGGCCGGGTTGGTGGCAGCGGTTGCCGCCCAGGCGGAATCCGGCTCGCGCATCGCGGCAATATCCGAGGTCGAGATGTCGGCAGAATAGATCTTCACGCTCTGCGACAGGCCGGCCTCGTCGACGGCAATCTTCACGCCCTTGGCGAACTCGTCATAGGGCGCGAACATCACCGTGATGTCAGGGTTGGCGGAGATGACCGAGCGCGCCTGGTTGGCGACCGAGTTGGCGATCGGGTTGTCCATCGTGCCGAACTGCGAGATCTCGTTGATACCCGAATACTTGGCCTTGAACTCCTTCCACGTCTCGTCGCGACGGTCGAGCGGCGCGATGCCGGCGACGTAGACGTAGCCGGCCTTGAAGCTGTCGCCGTTGTCCTTGATCGCCTGCTCGAGGGCAAGGCGGGCAAGGTCGCGGTCGGACTGCTCGACCTGCGGGATCTTCTCGTTTTCGACGTTGACGTCGAAGGCGACGACCTTGATGCCGGCATCGACGGCGCGCTGGGCGGCTTCCTTCATCGATTCCGTCAGGCCGTGCTGGATGATGATGCCCTGCACGCCGAGCGCGATCGCCTGGTCGACCATGTCGGCCTGAAGTGCAGCATCCTGACGGCTGTCGAGCACCTGAAGCTGGACGCCGAGTGCCTTTGCCTGCGCCTCCACGCCGGCAAGATAGGACTGGAAGAAGTCGCCGGTCGACAGATAGCGCACGAGCGCGATCTTGACGTCGCCCGGCTTGTCGAAGGGCTTCGGCATGTCGGCGGCAAAGGATGCGGTGGCGAACGCCACGGTTCCGGCAAGGCCAAGCGCCAGCTTGCCCATTGCTCTGCGTGTAAAGTTCATTTCAGTCTCCTCCACTGGTGAACGTTTGTTGTCCGCGTCCGGGGTTTTCCCGTCAGCGTTTGCCTCTTTTCGAGAGCGCAAAGGTGAAGATCAGGGCGATGACGAGAACGGCGCCCTTGATGAAATCCTGGGTGTAATAGGGCGCGTTCATCATCGTCAGGCCCTGCAGCAGGATGCCGACGAAGAGCGCACCGATCGCCGTGCCGAACGCATTCGGCTTGGCGGCGCCGAGCACGGCAAAGCCGATGAGGGCGGCTGCGACCGCGTCGAGCAGCAGGTTGTTGCCCGAGGCGATGTCGCCGCGGCCGAGGCGCGCGGCGAGCAGAATGCCGCCGATCGAGGCGAAGACGCCTGAAATGACATAGGCCGAGATCTTGTAGGCATTGACCGGCGCGCCCGCGAGACCGGCGGCGCGCTCGTTGGAGCCGACCGCATACATCATCCGTCCAAAGCGGGTATATTCGAGGAAGAACCAGATCACGACCGCGAGCACGATCAGCACCACGACCGAGACCGGCACGAGGTTCGGCAGGATCAGGTCGAAGCGGTGACGGCCGAGGGCCAGGAAGGCGGGGCTGAAGGTGCCGGTAGCCACCGATCCGTCGGGAAGCGTCATGCCGGCGGCGATCGAGCGTCCCTCGGTCGGGATGCGCTGCAGGCCGAGCAGCAGGAACATCATGCCGAGCGTCGCAAGCAGGTCCGGCACGCGCATATAGACGATGATGACGCCGTTGATCAGGCCGACGAGAACGCCGATCGCCAGGCAGACGAGCGTTGCCGTCAACGCATCGCCGCCCATCACCACCATTACGTAGGATGACGCCATCATCGACGTGGTTGCGACCGAGCCGATCGACAGGTCGAAGCCACCGACGACGAGCGTGGCGGTCACGCCGAGCGCCAGGATGCCGGTGATCGAGACGGACTGAAGGATGAAGACGGCGCTCTGCGGCGAGGAAAAGCCGCTCGTCACCGACGAGAAATAGACAACCAGCCCGGCCAGAAGAACGAGAAAGCCGTATTTGATCGCGACGTCGCGCAGGCTGAACGCGGCGCTTGGTGGCGCCGGCAGCGTTGAGGCGACGGGTGCCGCGGGTTTCATCTGTTCACTGCTCATGGGGCTGGTCCTGCTGATGATGTTGACCGGCGATCTCCTGCAGGAGCCGCTCGACGTCGACCGAGGCGTTACGATGCTCGCCGACTACAGTGTGTTCCGACATCACGAGAATGCGGTCGGCGATCTCGAAGGCTTCGTCGAGTTCGGTCAGGAAAACGATGGTGGCGCGGCCGGAAGCCGACGCGCGCAGCTTGGCGCCGATATCGCGGCGGGCCGCTATGTCGACGCCCTGGAAGGGCTCGTCGAGGATGAGGAGACGCGAGGGCTCGGAAAGCCAGCGCCCGACCATCACCTTCTGCTGATTGCCACCGGACAATGTGTGCATTTCGTCACGCTCGCTGCGGCAGACGACGCCTAGCGCTGCGATCTGCGCCCGCGATTTTACCCGCTCTGCCCGCCGGCTCGATATGCCGAAGCGCGACAGCCGCTTCAGGAACGGCAGGCTGATATTCTCGTAAATGTTGAAGTCCGGAACGATGCCGCTGTCGGCACGATCCTTGGCCACCAGAAACACGCCCTTGGCAATCGCCTGGCCCGTCGATTGCGGACGATAGGGCACGCCGTCGAGCGTCATCTGACCGGCCTTCGGCGGCCGCGCGCCGAACAGCGTCTCGGCCAGCGCCGTCTTGCCGACGCCGACGAGGCCGGTGACGGCGACGATTTCGCCATCGCCGAGCGCCAGATCGAACGGCCGCGACGTCTCCGTCAGCCGCAGGCCCTTCACCGAAAAGATCGGGCCGGAACCGTCGCGCACGGTGACGGCGCCTGCGGAAATCTTCTGCCCGAGCATGGCGTTGACGGCACCTTCATAATCCAGATCCGCCCCTTCGAAGCGGCCGGTTATGCGCCCGTCGCGCAGCGTGACGATACTGTCTGCGAGCCTGCGAATGTCCGACATCCGGTGCGATATATAGAGAATGGCAACGCCCCGGGCTTTCAGCATGTCGAGGAGTTCGAACAGCCGATCGGCCTCCGCGCTCGACAGCGACGAGGTTGGCTCGTCGAGGATCAGCACCTCGGGCTCGTGCGCCATGGCGCGGGCAATGGCCACCATCTGCCGGTCGGCCAGCGTCAGGTCGTTGATATCGGCTGAGAGATCGATGGCAAGGCCCATGCGGGCGGCGACAACGGCCGCCTCGCGCCGGACACGGCGCGGATTGAAGAAGAGGCGCGCGCCGCGGCCGTTCAGCCGGTCGAGCGTCAGATTGGTGGCGACATCAAGGTCGGCGACGACGCCGTCATTGATGTTCTGGTGAACCGTCACCACGCCGGCCCGGATCGCCTCGGCCGGCGTTGCCGGCGCAAAGGCGTGATCGCCGAGAAGCATATCTCCGGCATCCCTGGCGTAGACGCCACTGAGGATGCGCACCAGTGTCGACTTTCCAGCGCCGTTGGCCCCCATCAGCACCGTGACGGCACCCTTGCGCAATTCGAGATCGACGCCCTTCAGGACCGGTATCGGCCCGAAGGATTTGCGCACGCCCTCGATGCGAAACACTGCTTGTTCGCTCATGCTCTCCTCCCAATGAAGGCAGGTTAGGATGGTCATCCATCAAATGTCAAGGCGATTGACATTTGACAGAATGACGAATTACCTATGGGCCACGACAGCATGACGAGGAGCGGCGAAGGCCGGTCATGCCGACAGGAGGAACCATATGGACAAGCACGTTTTCGAGGCACTGAGCGCCGAAACGCTGCCATCGAGATTGAGCGGCAATACAGCCCTTTGCGACAGGATCGGCAGCGACCATGGCCGCTGGCAGGTCAAGGAGGTCGGCGACGGCAACCTCAACCTCGTCTTCATCGTCACGGGCGAGAAAGGTGCTGCCATCGTCAAGCAGGCGCTCCCCTATGTAAGGCTCGTCGGCGAGCGTTGGCCGCTGCCCCTGAAGCGCTCGTTCTTCGAATATCATGCCCTCATCCGCCAGGCGGCGCGCGATCCCGGCATGGTCCCGGACATCCTGTTCTTCGACGCCGAGCAGGCGATGATCATCATGGAATATCTGACGCCGCACGTGATCCTGCGCCGTGCGCTGATTGCGGGGCGCATGCCGCCGAAGATCGGGCGCGACCTCGGGATCTTCACCGCCCGCACGCTCTTTCGCGGCTCGGACCTCGCAATGCCGACGCGCGAGAAGAAGGCCGACCTCGCCCTCTTCGCCGACAATGTCGAGCTCTGCGACATCACCGAAAACCTCGTCTTCTCCGATCCCTATTTCGAGGCGGAGATGAACCGGCATACGAGCCCGCATCTCGACGGCCTGGTCGAGGAACTGCGTCGCGACCGTGACCTCAAGGTCGAGGCCCAGCGGCTGAAGCACATCTTTTCCGCCAAGGCGGAAACCCTCTGCCACGGCGACCTGCACACCGGCTCGGTCATGGTCACCGACGACGAGACGCGCGTCATCGATCCGGAGTTCGCCTTCTACGGTCCGATCAGCTTCGATGTCGGCATGCTGCTCGCCAATTTCTGGATGAGCTACTTCTCGCAGGATGGTCACGAGGCGGCCGCCGGCGAACGCGACCGGATGCGCGCCTACCTGCTGGATACCGTCGACACGATCTGGGAGACCTTCTGTGACGAGTTTTCGGCTCTGTGGCGGAGCGAACGCAAAGGCATCCTCTACCAGGCAAGCCTGTTCGAAGACAGGGACGATCCGTTCGGTTCCGAGCAGGCGCTGGCCATCGTTCTCGATGAAATCTACCGCGAGATGCTTGGCTTTGCCGGGGTCGAGATCCTCAGGCGCATCCTCGGCCTTGCCCACAATGCCGATTTCGAAACCATCGACGACCTCAGCCGCCGCGCCCGGTGCGAAAGCAAGGCGCTGAAGCTCGGACGTCATCTCGCCGTCAACCGGGATCGCATTGCGAGCCTCAGGGACATTCGCGCCACGGCGCAACGGCTTCAGCAGGAGACACTTTCGTGAAAGTCGGAGACAAGCACTACCATACGATCTGGCTCAACGCCGACGGCCGCTCGGTCGACATCATCGACCAGCGCTGGCTGCCGCACGAGTTCCGGATCGTCACGCTGAAGACGGTGGCCGATGTCGCCGTCGCCATCCGCGACATGTGGGTGCGCGGTGCGCCGCTCATCGGGGTCACCGCCGCCTATGGCATCGCGATCGCCATGGCGGACGATCCGTCTGACAGGCATCTCGACGCGGTCTGGGAGGAGCTCAACGAGACGCGGCCGACGGCGATCAACCTGCGCTGGGCGCTCGATGCCATGCGGCAGTTCCTGCGGCCCCTGCCCGTCGACGAGCGCGCCGAGGCCGCCTACCGGCGCGCTGGCGAGATCGCCGAGGAGGACGTCGAGCTCAACCGGGCGATCGGCGCCAATGGCCTGAAGATCATCCGCGAGATCGCGGCGACGAAGAAGCCCGGCGAACCGGTCAATATCCTCACCCATTGCAATGCCGGCTGGCTCGCGACCGTCGATTACGGAACTGCGACGGCACCGATCTACATGGCGACCGAGGCGGGTATTCCCGTGCATGTCTATGTGGACGAGACCCGGCCGCGCAACCAGGGTGCGCAGCTGACCGCGTGGGAATTGAACGGCCATGGCGTGCCGCACACGCTGATCGTCGACAATGCCGGCGGTCACCTGATGCAGCACGGCGCCGTCGACATGGTCATCGTCGGCACCGACCGCACCACGGCCAACGGCGATGTCTGCAACAAGATCGGCACCTATCTGAAGGCGCTCGCCGCCAGCGACAACGATGTACCCTTCTATGTGGCGCTGCCCTCCCCGACCATCGACTGGACGGTCAAGGACGGCGTCAAGGAAATCCCGATCGAAGAGCGCACCGGTGACGAAGTGAGTTTCGTCCAGGGGCGCGGCCCCGATGGCACTGTTATCTCGGTCCGCGTCTCGCCGGAAGGTAGCCCTTCTGCGAACCCGGCCTTCGACGTGACGCCGGCGCGGCTGATCACGGGCCTCATCACCGAGCGCGGCGTCGCCACGGCGTCGCCTCAGGGCCTCAAAGCGCTGTTTCCGGAAAGGAGCTGACCCCGTGAGCCTGACCAACCAGAAGACCACGGAAGAAATCGCGCTCGGCATTCGCCGCCGCGTCTTCTTTCACACGATGAAGAACAACGGCGGCTACCTGAGCCAGGCGTGCTCGGCCGCCGAAAGTCTCGCGCTGCTCTATAACGAGTTCCTGAAGCTCGGCGAACCGACCTTGCCGAAAGTGCCACTGCCGTTTCGCGGCGTTCCCTCGGCCGACAATCCCGACGCATTTACCGGCGCCGGCTATCATGGGCCGGCAACCCCGGACTACGATCGCCTCTTCATCTCTCCGGCGCATTATGCGCTGGTGATCTATTGCGCGCTGATCGAGGCCGGCCGCATGGACGAGCACGCGCTCGACCACTTCAACAAGGACGGCAGCTCGGTCGAGATGATCGGCGCCGAGCACAGCCCGGGTATGGAGGTAACGACCGGCTCGCTCGCCCAGGGGCTTTCGATGGCCGCAGGCGTCGCCTTCGCCCGCAAGAAGCGCAATGAGCCGGGCAAGGTCTGGGTCTACATGTCCGACGGTGAATTCCAGGAGGGCCAGACCTGGGAGTGCCTGGCGGCCATGGCCCATCATGGCATCGACAACATCCGCGTGATCGTCGACGTCAACCGCCAGCAATGCGACGGCGCCATGTCCTCGGTTCTCGATCTCGGCGACCTTTCCGGGCGGGTTGCCGCCTTCGGCGCGACGTGCCGGTCGATCGACGGGCACGACCTTGAAGCCATGCGCAACGCTGCAGACAGCGCCGAGCCGGGCAAGCCGCTGATCATTCTCGCCAACACATCGCCGTTCCAGGGCATGAACTTCCTCAAGAAGCGTTTTCCACGCCTTCACTACGTACGCTTCAAGAGTGCGGAAGAAAGGCTTGAGATGCAGGCGGCGCTTGCTGTCGAACTGGGCATCAGCCCGAACGAAATGGAAGGGGCCTGACCATGGTCGAAATCGTCAACCGCCCCTATGCTGGTGCCTTCGAGGCGTTCGCGACTGCGCGCCCGGAAGTGCTTTGCCTTTCGGCCGACCTCACGTCCTCCTGCGAGGTCGACGGCTTCCGCGACCGGCATCCCGAGCAGTTCCTGTCACTGGGGATGGCAGAGCAGAACATGCTCTCCTTTGCCGGCGGGCTTGCCATGCAGGGCTATCGGCCCTTCATCCACACCTTCTCGGTGTTCCTCTACCGGCGCCCCTATGACCAACTGATCAATTCGATCGCCTATTCCAACCGCAAGGTGCGCCTGATGGGCTTCCTGCCTGGCATCACCACGCCCGGCGGCATCACACACCAGGCGATCGAGGACATCGCAGTGCTGCGCGCCGTGCCGAACATGACGATCCTGGAAACCGGGGACGCGACCGAGGTCGAGACTGTCCTTGAGGTTGCAGACGCCGTCGACGGGCCCGTCTATGTCCGCATCCTGCGCGGCGAAGTCCCCCGGCTGTTCTCGGCGCCATTCGCGTTCAACAAGCTGCGCACGCTTTCGGAAGGCGACGACATCCTCGTCGTCAGCTCCGGTGTCTGCACCGAGGAGGCGCTACGCGCGACAAAGCCGATCGAGGCGCGCGGCATCGGGCTTCATCATCTGCACGCCTCGACGCTGAAGCCCTTCGACCGAGACGGCTTGCTCAAGGCCGCGCGCGGGAAAAAGGGCATCGTCACCCTGGAAAACCACACCATCATCGGCGGGCTTGGTTCGATCGTAGCCGAGATCCTCGCCGAGGAGGGACTGGGCGTCCGCCTGAAACGTCTCGGCCTGAACGACACCTTTGCCCATGGCGCCTCGAAGCCGTACCTGATGAAGAAGTATGGCCTCGACGCCGGCGCGCTTGTAGCCGCAATCGAGGAGCTGACCGGCAGGTCGCTCGAAATCGGCGAGGACGAACTGACCGAGGTCCGTCTCGATCACGTGCATTCGGCGCAGAAGGCGGAGGCGCTCTGATGGCTCCACGGTTTACCGTCAGCTATTATGTCAGGGCCGCCGACGAGGCGGAGGCACGCGCAAGGGCGCTCGATATCGCCCTCGAACAGACCGTCGAGATCCCGAGGGACGTCGTGCCGAAAGGATATGTCGAGGACGAAATCCTCGGCCAACTCGAGGCGCTGGCGAAAGATCCGGACGGACGGCCCGGTTATCTCGCCACCATCTCCTACAGCGAGGACGACGTCGGCGGCGACTTCCTGCAGTTCCTCAACATCGTCTTCGGCAACAGCTCGATCAAGCCGGGCCTGAAGGTCGAGGACATTGGCCTGTCCGCAGGCATTCTCGCCCTTTGCCCCGGCCCGAAGCATGGCATTGCCGGCTTGCGGCAAAGGGCCGGCATCGGCGCGCAACCTCTGTTGATGTCGGCAATCAAACCGGTCGGGCTGTCTTCAGCCGAGCTTGCCCGGCGCGCGCATGATTTCGCGCTCGGCGGCATGCATTTCGTCAAGGACGATCATGGGCTGGTCGACCAGCGGACATCACCCTTTGCCGAGCGCCTCGCCGCCTGCGTCGATGCAGTCGGCGAAGCCAATGCAAAGAGTGGCGGGCGGACGAGTTTCGTGCCGAACATTACTGCATCGGCAAAAGAACTGTTCGAGCGGGCAACGATGGCGCAGGAGGCCGGCGCCGGCGGAGTAATGATCTCGCCTGCCCTTGCCGGCTATGACGCCATCCACGCGCTCGCCTGCGATCCCGGCTTCACCCTGCCGATCGTCTCGCACCCTGCGTTTTCGGGCGCCAATGTCGTTTCGCCGGATACGGGCTTTTCGCATCGCTGCTTCTACGGCGCCTTGCAGCGCCTGATGGGCGCCGATGCGGCGATCTATCCGAATTTCGGCGGCCGCTTCGGCCTTACCCGCGAAGAATGCCAGTCAATCGCCAAGGCCTGCGCGGTCGATATGGGCGGCCCGAAAGCCATCGTCCCGGCTCCTGGCGGCGGCATGAATCTCGGCCGGGTGCCAGAGATGCGCGAAGCCTACGGCAACGACGTCATGTACCTGATCGGCGGCGCCTTGCTGCAGGACACCGACATCGTCTCGGCCAGCCGCCGGATCGTCGAAGCGGTCGCAAGTTAAGCGTCCGACGGTTCGCCAACAGGTTACCTCCCCGGGGATAGCTGGGCGCGGCGACGCGCCCGGCATTCCTGTCAAAGGTCGCCGCGAAGATCAGGTGAAGCCGCCCGCGCGCCTGCCACGAGCGGGCACGGAACATTCCGACCCTCTAATCTCCTTCAAGTACGCCGTCGCCGCCCGCCGAAGAAGCCTCTGCATTGCCGCCTCGTCGCATGCCCAGCAGCTTCAGGCCGGGCAGGAAAACGGCGAGCAGCGTCGTGCCGGCCAAGGCTGCAGCGCAGCCAAAGAGCAGCCATTGCGCGCCGAAAACTTCGACCGCGCCGCCAGCCAGGACGATGGCCGCCGGTATGGCCGAAAGCTCGAGCGCATCCGCCGTGCCCAAGACGCGTCCGCGCAGCCTTGAGGGCACGCGGCGAAGGACGGCCGTCGCCACGAGCGGCCCGATGGGTCCGGTCGCCAATCCGGCGAGGGCTCCGGCCACGATCAGGACCGAAACCGGCGGGGCAAATGCCAGAACGAGGATGGACAGCGCTTCGATGGCGCAGCCGAAGACGAGAATGCTGCGTCCGGGAAGCCGATGCCCCCAGGCCGCATAGGCAAGCGTTCCGACGATCGCACCGCCGCCGGTTGCCGACAGGAAAAGCCCCAGATTCATGGCGCCTTGCCCGCTTTCCTTGAAGAAGGCGGGCATGACGACGCCCTGTAGCGCGCCAAAAATGATGCCGAACAGCGTTCCGAGCGTGATTAGGCTGCGCAGGAGCGGATCGCGCAGCAGAAACCGGACGGCCTCCAAAGCCCCCGGCACGCCGATTGCGACGGGCTGAGCACCGTTCGCCCGGCGACGCGTCGGCAGCGACAGGACGTCGAGCACGGCTGCTGCAAGCGAACAGCCGGCGGTCAGCCACAGAGTGTCTTCGACACCGACCAGGGCGATCATCACCCCGGCGAGCGCCGGTCCCACCAGAACGCCGGCACTCTCGATCAGTTCGTCGGCCGCCTTGATCCGCTCCAGCCGGAAGCCGGCAAGGCGCGCCAGTTCAGGATGGCGGCTCTCGGCCGCGATTGCCGCGGGGCCATCCATCATCGCGCCAACCGCGATCAGCGCGACGAGCGTACCGATCCCCAGCATGTCGAGGTGATAGAGAACCGGGACGGCCGCGACTGCCAGCGCGCTGGTAAAATCGCCGGTGAAAGCGATCCAGCGCGGACCGAAGCGGTCGACGAGACCGCCGCCGACCAGCGAACCGACGATCATCGGCAACATGCCCGCCGCCGCAGCAATGCCGGTCCACAACGGGCTTCCCGTTAGCGTCAACACGAACCAAGGCAACGCCACCATGGCGACCGAATTGCCGATCGTCGAAAACGCACCGGCGAGCACGCTGCCCAGAACAGGCAATCGCCGGCGGATATGAATGGACCGGGTTTTCATGCGTTGGTCAGGGGTGCGAAGCGGCACAGGTATGGCCTGCAAGGGGCGAACATCGGATCTCGGGGCGTTGGCGCAAGCGGCGAGACGAAATGCAGGCATCCCGATCGAGCGGTTTCGTTTATTTAATTGACTGATTGATCTATTAATCGCACATGCCGTTTTGGCCGTCAAGCAGGCCGGTGGCTTCGCCCAAACCGTTCACCGTCGTGACTGCCGGCCAACGTGTGAAAACGATGTCAGCATTTGAACGAGATTTGGCCGCGTTCCGGCGAAGCACATTTACCTGCGGCGGGTCCTTGCCATCGACGACCGCTTGCGTATGTCGCCGAATGCCGTCTTCAGCGACGATACCAGGGTGATGATCCGAAGCCCCGGGGCAAGAACCTGGGATCGCGGTCCCGCCACCGGCGCGAGGCGAGGTCACAGGCGGCCGGCGCTATTCGACAGCTTGCACCGACGCGGTCTTCGCCGACCGGCGTGAATCCGCACCGCCGATGCCTTTCGACCATCGCGGCCGATTGCGGGGGCTGTGGATCCTGGTTGTACGGCCTGAAGGAAATTGGGGAAACCGTCGTCAGCTTCGCACGGCTCGCCTCTAGTCCGTTTCGCGGTCGAACTGGTTGACGATCCGCAGAGCGGCCTTGCGTTGCGCGCGGCGCGCTTCGGCGTCGTTTCTGCCTTTCAGCATCAGATGGGCGGCGCGCACCGCCGGAAGGGCGACCGGCTTGTATCCGGGTTCGGTGACGGCATGGACAGTCTGGTTAAGCTTGGGCTTACGCATTGTTCACTCCTCATTCGAACACTGCCCAGCTTGTTCACACGCTAAAATCGGGACGATCAAAACCGGGCACGAACGCACCCTGCCTGCCAATGGAGGCGACGGTTTGATCGGGTGATTCAAGTTTTGTTGCGCTCTGAAATGACTTCGCGGTGCAATTGCACCGGTCGCAAGCGACAACGAACCGGATGTCGGCAACGGCAGCACCCGCCCGATCCGTGCCGATGGCCCGCCGATGCGGGCCGAGCACGGTATCCGGGCGAGCACCCGATCGGCGGTTCGCGTTATCCGGCGTCGGCCACGAGGCCGGCCGCAACGATACCGGCAACGGCGCAGGCCTCGTCATTGTCGGACGTGTCCCCGGTGATGCCGACCGCGCCAACGAGGTCGCCGCCGACTGTGCGCACGAGAACGCCACCCGGCACCGGCACGATGCGGCCGCCGGAAACGGCCGAAAGACCCTCAATGAAATGCGGCCGCTCGATCGCCGTGTTGTTCAGCCAGCGCGAGCCCATGCCGACGGCAAGCGCGCCGTAGGCCTTGCCCGACGCGATCTCGAAGCGCAGCATCGACGACCCATCCTGCTTTTGAAACGCCACAAGATGGCCGCCAGCATCGAGGACCGCCACCGATAGCGGCTTCATCCCGGCTTTCGCCGCCGTTGCGAAGGCGACCGCGATGATGCCGTTGGCGAGATCGAGCGTGAGTTGGGGCATGAGAGATCCAATCTGTTTTTTGCCGGCACAGGCCAGCCTGATGATTTCATTTCTGGTGAAGTTGGCATCGGGCCAACCTTGATTAAGGTCGCCGATCCCTGAACCTTTACGAACGCAACTTGCCCGCCTCGCCGGAGGTCGTCCAGTGAGGCGGGCAAGATCGGGTATTGCAACGTCCCCGGTTAGGCGAGTCCGGTGCAACGCTCCATTCCTTTGAGCGGGCGGCGCGCCGCTAGCGGACCGCACGTTTGCCGGACGTGCCTTAATTGGCGACGCCCATGACCTTGCCGAGATAGGCGACGTATTCGCCGAACTTCGGCATGGCGCGGGTGGTGGCGGCATTGCGCGGGCGCGGCAGGTCGATCGTCACTTCCTCGACGATCTTGCCGGGGCGGTCTGCCATCACCAGAACCCTGTCCGAGAGGAACACGGCTTCGGCGATGCTGTGGGTGATCAACATCACTGTCTTGCGCGATTCCTGCCAGATGCGCAGCAATTCGACGTTGAGCTTGTCGCGCGTCAGCGCATCGAGCGCGCCGAAGGGTTCGTCCATCAGCAGGATCTGCGGATCGAGAACCAGCGCCTGGCCGATCGATGCGCGCTGGCGCATGCCGCCGGACAACTGATGCGGATGCGCATCGGCAAACTTGGTCAGCGACAGCACGTCGAGGATCTTGTCGACGGCGGCATCGCGGGCGCCCGCCGGCATGTTGCGGATGCGCGCACCGAGTTCGACGTTGCGGCGCACCGTCAGCCACGGCAGCATGTTGTTGGTCTGGAAGACCACGCCGACGTCGGGGCGCGGCGCCCGTACCGCCTCGCCCTTGATCGTCGCCGAGCCGCTCTCGTAAGGGATGAGGCCGGCGACGATACGCAGCAGCGTGCTCTTGCCGCAGCCGCTCGGGCCGAGCACCGACACGAACTCCTGGTTCCTGATTTCGAAATCGATGTCTTCGAGCGCCTTGAACGAGCCGAAGGTCTTGTTGAGGCCCCGCGCCTCGATATGGTTGGCGGCCGGCTCCGCCGTCATCTTCAAACCCATGTCTGCCACGTTGACTGATTGCGGCGCTGCGGCCGAGGCTGTCGACACCATCTTTTCCTCCCGAACGGAAATGTTCATACCTGAATTCCCCGCCACCAGACGGACTTGGCCGCAAACTCGATCAGCGCATAGAGAGCCAGCGAGATCAGGGTGATCACGATGATGCAGCCGAAGACGAGGTCGGTGCGCGTCGAGGCCGTTCCCAGCATGATCAGGTTGCCGAGGCCGCGCTCGGAGCCAACAAGTTCGCCGATGATCGCACCGATCATCGCCAGCGGCATCGCCACGCGACACCCGTCGATGAAGCTCGGCAGGGCGCTCGGCAGCCTGAGCGTGGTGAAGGTGCGCCACGGGCCGGCATTCAGCGCACGGAAGTGTTCCTCGAGGTTCTTCGCCGTGCCGGCAAATCCGCCGAGCGTTGCGACCACGATCGGGAAGAAGGCAAACAGGAACGCCATCGCAACCTTGGAGATGAAGCCATAGCCGAACCAGACGATCATCAACGGCGCAAGCGCGCTTTTCGGCGTCGTCTGCAGCGCGGTCACCAGCGGATAGATGGTGCGCTGGGCAAAGGGCGAGACATAGACGACCATGCCGAGCATGACGCCGACGACGACGGCTGCGCCGAAGCCGATCAGCACCTCGGCAAGCGTGTACATCGAATTCTCGAAGATCTCGCTGCGCGCTTCCCAGACGGCGACGGCGATCGCCGAGATCGGCGGCAGAATGTAACTTTTCACTTCAAAATATCGGACGCCATATTCCCAGAAGAGTAGAAAAGCACCGAAAAACAAGACGACTTGGCTATAGGCGGCAAGTCGTGAACTAACGCCTGGCATGTGGGCCTCCGAAGAGCGAGTTGGCATCCGTTGTGAGACGCGCCGGCTGGCGCCGGCGCGCGGGAGCATTCCCGGGAAAAGCAGATCGGTTTTCCGTCGGCAATGCCTGAGAGCAGTGCGGTGGAGCGTTTCCGTCATCCGGTTCGGACCGAAACGCTCCAGGGATCACTGACCCTGCTTGTCCTTGACCACCTGATGCGGTGGCGGCACGACGAAGCGCTTGAAGCGCCATTGGTCGAAGGCGTCGATGTTGCGCTCCCAAACCTGCGGCGTGTGCGGGTTTTCTTCGGTGACCTGGATCATGTCACAGTAGATCTCGCAGTTGTTACCGTCCGGGTCCTTGAACACGAGGAAGCAATTGGCGCCCGGACCGTGCTTGCCGATGCCGCGCACGATCTCGACACCCCGTTCCTGCAGCATCTCGGCGGCAGCTTCCATGTCTTCGAGGCTGTCGACGAGATAGGAGAAGTGTTCGAGGCCGGGCCTCGTATACTTCGGCAGGTCGTCACGATCGGGCGAATCCGCCGGCAGCTGCGACAGGGCAAGATCGTGATGGTCGCTGCCTGCGCGCAGGAACACCATCTTGTCCTCGATCCAGTCCGAGACCTCCAGGCCGACGACATTGGTATAGAAGTCGACGGACTTGTGGATGTCGCGGACCATCAGCACCATGTGGCCGAGTTTCCGCACGTTGATCTTCTTCTTCATGTTCCTCATCCCAGGTTTGGGCCGACCTCAGCGACTGATGTTGCGGTAGAGGTCGACGGTCTTAATGCTGTCGTCGACGACGAATGCTTCGCGCACGAAGCCCATCGTCTTTTCCATGCGGTCGGCGCGAACGAAGCCGAGATCCTTGTTTTCGGCGTGCGGATCGCGCACCAGCGCATTGATCTGCTTGATCTGGTTGAGCACGACCGTCTTCTTCAGCGTCGGATATTGCTTGACGATCAGGTCGGCGGCTTCCTCCGGATGCGCGGCCATGTATTCGTAGCCGCGATAGGAGGCGTCGAGGAACTTGTCGACGACTTCGGGCTTCTCAGCCAGCATCGCCTCGGTGGTGACGAAGCCGCTGCCGTACATGTCGAGACCGAAATCGCGGTACTTGATCATGCCGATCTTCTTGCCGGTCTCCTGTGCGTTCTCGTTCAGGATGGGCAGGCTGGCGCCTTCCCAGCATTCGGCCAGATCGACCTGGCCTTCCAGGAACGACGAGGTGATGACCGCCGGGTTCATCCGCAGGAGCTTCAGGTGATCCTTCGGAAGACCATTCTGCTCCAGCCAGGCCGGCACGATGTTCTGGACCGGGGACGTTGCGCCGCCGCCAACCGACTTGCCGCTGAAATCGGCAAGCACGGGTGTCTTTTCGCCGTCCTTCTGGATATAGCAGAGTGCCCCCGGCCAGACGGTGTTGATCGAGCCGACGAACACGGCCTTGCCGCCGTTGACGCGGTTGAGAATGACGCTCACCGGATCGCCGTAGCCGATATCGAACAGGCCCTGGTCGATTTCGTTGACCGTGCGCTGTCCGCCATAGCCCTGGTAGACCGAAACGTTGAGACCTGCCTCGTCGTAAAAGCCCTTGGCCTTGGCAACGAGAACGCCTCCAACGCTCCCTTGCGGCAACCACGACATGTTGAACGAGATTTCCTCGGCGGCGGAAGCCGCCGTCATCATCGATGCGAACGCTCCGGCGAGCGCTGCAAGGCGAAGCGAAATTCCAAGTTTTTTAGCCATACTGTCCTCCTCAGTTTAGCCATTGCTGGCGGTTTGGTTGTTAGTCGATCCGAGCTCCTCTGATCGGATTGGTGATCGTGCCGACCTTCTCCACGGCGGCCGTCACGATGTCCCCGGCATTCAGGAATTCTCCCGTGCCCATGCCAACGCCGTCCGGCGTACCGGTGGCAACGAGATCGCCCGGACGCAAGGTCAGGATCGACGACAGATAGGAAATCTGCTCGGCCACGGAGAAGATCATCGAGCCGGTGCTGTCGTCCTGCTTGCGGGTTCCGTTGACGTCGAGCGTCAGGCGCAGGTCCTGCGGGTCGCCGACGCAGTCGGCCGGCACCAGCCAGGGACCGAGCGGCGCGAAGGTGTCGAAGCTCTTGCCGCGGAACCAATCGTGCTTGAAGGGAAAATCGCTGCGGCGCGTCAGATCGCGCGAGGTGATGTCGTTGATGACGGTATAGGCGGCGACGTGGTCGAGCGCCTTTTCGACCGGGATGTCGCGGCCGCCGATGCCGATCACCGCCGCCAGCTCGACCTCCCAGTCGACCTTCTGGGCGCGCTGCGGAAGGATGATCGCCTCATCCGGACCGATGACGCTCGAATCCGCCTTCATGAAGACGAAGGGCTGACTCTCGGACTTCGCCGCTAGCACCGTCCCCATCTCCTGCGCATGCTCGACATAATTCGAAGCGGTAGCAAAGATCCTGTTCGGACGATAGGGCGCGCAAAGCTTCGTCCCCGTTCCGAGCGGTTCGAATTTCGGACCGCTCGCGGCGAGGTTTTCGGCAAGGGCCGCCAGCGCCGGCTCGACGTCGATCCAGGCGTCGAGCATGGCGGCGATGCCGCCGGCCCGCCAACGGCTCCAATCCTCGCCGGGGCGTCCCAGGACACGCGACACCAGATCCAGATCGTAGACGCCCTGCTCGGTCACGATGACCGGCCGTATTTCTTCCCTGATGAGCCTTTGCCCAAGCGCATGCCAAACCACCGGCTGTCTCCTTCCATGCTGTTTGTATCGTCTTGCATACAATTTCGTCATTATGTATTCTTGTCAAGCGTCATGGTGCACACAAAGCGAAAGTTGCGGAGAAATGCGCAAGAGAAATGCCGCCCGTTTCGACAACGCCGCGCAATCGGGTCCGGCAAGGCTCGTCACCGGCGCACGGAAGACAGTTTGCGGGGCATTTCCATCGCGGTGCCCATCGCCGGCCGGGCACGGGCCGAAAGGCTGCGTGCGATGACCACAAATAAAAGTCAGAGACAAACAACGTCCGAAAGGGACCCCATGGACCATCGAGGCCTTCAATCCACCCAGGCGGACACGGCGCTACTGGAAAAGATCTTTACCCGGGCGAGAAGCCAGAACGGCTGGCTCGATCGCGCCGTCCCACCCGCGATCCTGGAAGAGATCCACGATCTTGCGTGCCTGGCGCCGACGAGCATGAACTGCTCGCCGCTGAGGATCACCTATCTCGTCACGACAGAGGCCAAGGAAAGGCTGCGTCCGGCACTTGCCGCCGGCAACGTCGACAAGATGATGACCTGCCCTGTCGTCGCGATCTTCGCGACCGACTTCGCCTTTGCAGAACGTCTGCCGTTTCTGTTTCCACATACGGACGGCAAGGGCTTCTTCGAGCGCAATCCACATCTTGTCGAAGACACCGCCCTGCGCAACGCCACGCTGCAGGCCGGATACTACATGCTGGCGGCGCGCGCGCTCGGGCTTGATTGCGGTCCGATCTCCGGTTTCGACGCAAAGGCGGTCGATGCGATCTTCTTTGGCGAAACCGCGTTGAGATCGAATTTCCTCTGCGGTCTCGGCCATGGCGATCCGGCAAAGCTCTTTGCCCGGCATCCGCGCCTGGCGTTCAAGGACGCGTGCACGGTCCTATAAACGGCAATAGCCCCGGCGATCGCCGGGGCTATTTCATAGAGACGGCAAGTGCTTCAGATCGGCGCGCGCGCCACCACCTTCAATTCCACGACCATGTCGGGATGCGGCAGCTCGCGCACGCCCACCGTCGTGCGGGCCGGGCCGTCGCTCGCAAACCAAATATTGTACTCGTCATTCATGGCCCTGTAGTCGCGCATGTCCGTCAGGAAGACGGTGACATCGACGATATCGGCAAAACTTCCGCCATTCCGGGTGAGCGTTTCACCGACCTTGCGCAGGATCACCCGCAACTGCTCGGCGACGTCGTGGATCGCGGTGCCGTTGGCGACCCTCGTTGTGCCGGCGATGGTGCCATCCGCCTGCCGGGCGCTCATGCCCGAGACGAATAGCAGACCGCCGGCTCGTCTGAGCTCGGGATAGTTGGCAAGCGGCTTGACCGTTTCCCCAACCGCCGCGCTCATGCGTGCTCCATCGTTGCGGCCCAGGGCCTGAAGCCGATTTCGGTGCAGGCCGAGACGAATTTCTGTTCGGCCTGCCGATCAAGCTCGACCAGTGGCGGGCGCACCGCGCGCCAGGTCTCGTCACCGGTATGGCGGGCCATCGCCACCTTCATCGCCTGGATCATCGGGAACTGCTGGAAGAGCCCGCGCACCGGCGCAACCGCGGCGAAAGCCTGGGCCGCGCCGGACGTCCTTGCCGCCGCGACCGCATCGACCATGGCCTTGGCATTGACGTTGGCGGTTGCCGAAATGCAGCCGACCGCGCCGCGCTCGATGGTCTCGCCGAGCAAGACCTCCGATGCCGGAAACACGCGAAAGCCGTTGCCGACCGAGAGAAAGCCGTTCAGCGTATCGCGGTCGCCGGAACTGTCCTTCACGCCGAGAATGTTGGCGGGGTAGCGCCGCCTCAGCGCCTCGATCAGCTCGAGGGTGATCGGAACGCCGGTGAACTGCGGGATGTGATAGAGAACGATCGACAGCCGGTCGGAGCCGACCGCCTCGATCAGCCGCCCGTAATAGCCGGCAAGACCGTCCGTCGTCAGCGGCTTGTAGAAGAACGGGGGCAGCACGAGCACGCACGGCGCACCTGCGTCGACCGCGGCGCGGGCAAGCTCGATCGTTTCCTCCAGGCTGCAGGCGCCGACGCCCGGCATCAGCGCCCTGGTCGGGATCCCCGCCTGGACGACCGCGTCGAGCAGTTCGCGCTTCTTGCACAGCGAAAGCGAGGCGGCTTCACTGTTGGTGCCGAAGACGGCGAGCCCGGCGCCCTGTTCGACGATCCAGCGGCAATGCTCGATGAACCGGGATGTGTTGCAGCTCAGGTCCGGTTTGAACGGGGTGAGGACGGGCGCGTAGACGGAAAGAAGCTCTGGATTCATGACTTTCACTTTCGGTTTTGACAGGTGAGGCCGCAGGAAAAGAAACCGCACTCCTGCTGGGCGAAGCGAATGATCTCGCGCCCAAGTTCCTCCTCGGGCGTGTCGAAATGCGCGACGATCGATGTGTGGTTGTGGCGGTTCAGTTGCAGGAAACGTGGCGACTTGCCCTTGCGAAGCGCATGGCGCTGGACAAACTCGGCGCCATAGGCATCGATGTAGCGGTTCTCGTGCTCCGCCACGGCGACCAGCACCGGCAGGTCGCGCGTGCCCGCATGGGTGACCGGGGAGCGCGCCTCGTAGGTGGCGGGATCGTCGCCGAAATAGTGCCGGACATTGGCCGCGTTGGGGTTGTCGGGCAGTTGATCGGCCCTCAGCCGCGCGCTGATGAACACGGCGCCCTTGACCGCCGGGCTCGGCAATCGGCCGGTAGCCGGATCATAGACATAGCCCGCGACATGGCAGCCGCCGGCGGAATGGCCGATGAGCAGGATCGACTGCGGGTCGCCACCATAGTCACCGATCCGCCCGGTGATCCAGTCTATCGCCGCGGCGACGTCGCGCGCGCCCTCAGGATATTGGGCGCCCGGCGCCAGCCGGTACTCGATGTTGACGCCGACAAAGCCCTGTCGGGCAAACCAGCGCAGCACATTGTCGTAGATGAGCCCGTCGGCGCTCTTGGAGCCGCGTGTGAAGGCGCCGCCATGGACGAAGGCGACAACATTGCGTGCCCGCCCGCCGGCGCAGGCATAGGCGCTCTCGAAGACGTCGAGGCGCTGGGCGGCGTCCTGGCCATAGGGGATGTCGCGGTGCTCGGTGAGCGGCTGGCGGGCAACGCTCATCTCGACATGCGGCCGATAGACGTCGAGTACGACCTTGCGACTTGCCGCCAGGTCATCGTTCCAGACGGCGCCGACGCCATCGAGGCGTCCCTGATCCTTGGCCGTCAATCCCGCAAACCTCATCCCGCATCTCCATGCTTGTTGTGACGGTCACCTTCCGCGCACCGTCGCCGTTGTGCATTTCGATAACATCCAAAAACACACTTGACAACCATTTTGCATACACGGATTAGTATTTGCATACACGAAACGATTTGAGCTCGTGTTACGCGCCGCATGTCGCGTCGCGTCATCGAAAGAAGGAAAATACCCATGGCAAAGTTGCGCCATCTCGCTATCGCGGTCTCTGATCCGGAAGCTGCCGCCCAGTTCTTCGAAAAGGCGTTCGGCATGACCCGCGCCGGCCAGGCCATGCGCGGCGTCTACATGACCGACGGCATCATGAACGTGGCTCTGCTCAACTTCGGCGAAGAGCCCGTGCCCGGCTTCGAGACCGAGAAGGACTATAACGGCCTCATCCACTTCGGCGTCTGGGTCGATTCCGTCGAAGAGACCGACCAGCTGGTGCGCGCCGCCGGCGGCTCCTACATGGCCGGCCGCAAGGAGACCAACCCGAACGTGTTTTACGAGGTCAAGTACAAGACGCCCGAAGGCATCGTCTTCGACGTCACCGAGAATGGCTGGAAGGGTGCGGTCAAGAACGTCAACGCCGCCTGATCAGCGCCTGTCGCGGCCGCGCCTTAGGCGCGGCACGCCACCTGCCTGACACACGCGTCGGCTCGGCCCGCGCGAAGACATGAACATCCATTGGAGAGACTGACATGGCAAGAAAGACGATCGTGGTTGCAATACCGGTTTCCGAGAAGTGCCTGTCACGCCTGTCCAGCTCCTACGATGTGATCACGCTGCCCAACGGCTTGGGCAGCGGATCACCGGATCTCGACCCCCGCGCAACCTGGGCGGTCGTGACCAACGGCAGCACCGGTCTGTCCGAGCCCGCCATGGCGCAACTGCCGGGCCTCGCCCTCGTCTGCTCCTATGGCGCCGGCTTCGAAAACATCGATCTCGATGCGGCAAGGCGCAGCGGCGTCAGCGTCACCCACGCGCCCAACACCAATATGGAGACGGTTGCCGATCACGCACTGGCACTGATGCTGGCGGTCTCGCGCGATATCTGCGCCCGAGACCGGGCGCTCAGGACCGGCGGCTGGGCCGCGATCCGCTCGCCGCGCCCGACGCTGTCGGGATCGCGGCTTGGGATGATCGGTCTCGGCAATATCGGCCAGGCGATTGCCCGTCGCGGCGAAGCCTTTGGCATGAAGGTTACGTATACGGCGCCGGAAGACATGCCCGGCGTCAGCTGGCCGCGCGTCGCGGACGCGGCGACGCTTGCGGCCACCAGCGATTTCCTGGTCGTTGCCTGCCCCGGAGGGCCCGCAACGCGGCATCTGGTCAACCGTCAGGTGCTCCAGGCGCTCGGCCCCAAGGGCTTCCTGGTCAACATCTCGCGCGGCATGGTCGTCGATACCGAGGCGTTGGTCGAAGCGCTGCAGCGCGGCGAGATTGCCGGTGCGGGTCTCGATGTCTTCGAAGGTGAACCGAACCTGCCGGCGGCGCTGCGCAGTCTCGACAATGTCGTCCTCACCCCGCACATGGCCGGACGCTCGCCGGCTTCGGAAGACGCCCAGATATCGGCTCTGCTGCACAACCTTGACGCGGCCCGCGAGGGCCGTCCGCTGACGGCTCAACTTGCATAAATGTCTGGCTGTCATTAAATCGATTCCAAGCACCTTCGGCTGAAGGTCGCTCAATGTCGTGAAGACAGGAAAGCTGCGCGCATGACGACGATCGCCTCTCAAATCTACCAGGCCCTGGCGGAAGAGATCGCCAAGGGTGTGATGACGCCTGGGCAGAAGCTTGAGGAAAAAATGATCGCCGAGAAGTTCGGCGTATCCAGAACGCCGGTGCGCGAGGCTATGCGCGAACTGGGCGCACGCGGGCTGATCGAGATGAACCCGCGCCGCGGCGGCATCGTCGCGCGCATCGACGTCGAGCAGATGGCCGACATGCTCGAGGCCGAGTGTGAGATCGAGGCATCCTGCGCCCGGCTTGCCGCCCAGCGCATGACCGGCATGGAGCGTGAACAGCTCTACGAACTGCATCGGCTCTACGCCGAATGCGTCGGCAATCAGGATCTCGACGGCTGTCGCGACATCAATCGCAAGTTCCACGACGCGATCTGCCGCGGCGCCCACAACACCACGATCGCCAGCATGGCCGTGGAGTTGAGGGTGAGGCTCGCGCCCTTCCGCCAGCACCAGGCGGGCCCCGCCGACGTGCGGCTGCAGCAGTCGCTCGACGAACACCAGAAGATCGTCGACGCCATCCGCGCCAACGACGCGGCCGGCGCCTACGCCGCCCTTTCCGAGCACAATGCCCGCCTGAGCGCCGGCGTCATGCGTCGGTTTACGGCCGCTGCCGGAAAATAGACTTCCGAACTGAATTGTCAGACCTGAACCCGTCGCCGTCCGCGACGGGTTGCGCGTTGTTTGCCGGCCACGACGCTGGCGTCGACCAACGCCGTCTGGCCGCCTTTAGGCGCGGCCTTGCCTACCATGGCCGGCCGGGTGACGACAATCCGTGGTCCGCCGCGCCTCCTCCACCACCTTTCCCCGTCCAGTTTCGTCCTGTCGTAGCCGGCGGGCCGGTCATCTCGATGGGGTGCTGCATGCTGTTTCTGCGCCACTGCACCGCAACGCTCAGATGTGCACATTTATCCGTTTGCATTCCACACAGCATCTGTGCATACAATGTAGCCGTGTTGAATGCACACGCTGGCGCGCCTCGGCGCTCCGGCGAAATTCATGACCCGAGTTCTGGAGGAGAAACCATGGGCAGGAATGCACGATTCATGACGCTTGTTCTGGCGGTCGCGGCAACCGGCGCGCTCGCCGCCCCCGCCGGCGCCGAAACGCAAAAGACGATTGGGGTCACGGTTCCCTATTTCGCCTCGCCCTTCTGGAAGGCCGGATTGTACGGCGTCGAGACGGCGGGCAAGGAGAAGGGCTACACGGTCATCAAGGGCGACGCCAAGGACAAGGCCGAACTGCAGATCGAGCAGATCCGCGGCTTCATCGACAAGAAGGTCGCCGCCATCATCATCGGCGCCGCCGATGCCGCGGCCGTCGCACCGGCCGTGGAAGAAGCGATCGACAAGGGCATTCCGGTCATCGCCCTTTCGGTCCCGCCGAAATCCGATCGGCTGACGTCGTTCGTCGGCGCCGACAATATCGGCATGGGTCGCCTGCAGGGCATCTGCCTTGGCCGGGCGATCGGCGGCAAGGGCGAGGTCGGCCTGTTCGCCGGTCCGGACGAGATCTGGGCCAAGCTTCGCGTTACAGGTTTCAAGAACACGCTTGAAGCCGACTTCCCGGAGATCAAGATCGTCGCGGAAAAGGCCGGCGGCACGAAGGATGCGGGCGTTGCCGCGACCGAATGGGCCAAGGCTTACCCCGGCATGCACGGCATCTTCACCGCGGCCGACACGATGGCCGTGGAATCGATCAAGTCGCTCGACGCCGCCAAGGCCACGGACAAATTCAAGGTGTCCACCTCGAACCTGAACGACGAGGCACGCGCGGCACTCGACAACGGCACGCTGACCTGCGCCTCGCTGCAGCCGGCCGTGTCGATGGGCCGCGACGCCATGCGCGAAGCCACCGCGGCGATCGAAGGCGGCAAGGTGCTCGGCCGTATCGAGGCGCCGGCACTGCTGGTCACCCGCGACAAGGTCGCCTCATACGACTTCAGCAAGATCATCGCACCGGCCGACTACCAGCCTTGAGTTTTCGCGTTCCGCGCGAATACCATTGCAACCCGATGAGACGGGGCCCGGCCGAGCCGGGCCCTCTTTGCGTCTGCGCCTCCTGCAATCCGGAGGGACACTGGGCCGGCTTGCGGCCCGGTTCAACTTATGCGCTATTCCTCCCGGAAGGCCCCGGTGCAACGGCATGCGGGCCGAAGGCCACCGCATGGCGAGATTGGAGAAGATGGGCTTCGTTGCGTCCTTGACGCTCTGCCTGCCGACCGTAGCGTTCAGGCGCGCGGCGAGACGTCGCCTCGCAACATTGGTACCGCCTGAGATCGCTGCCGTGATCTGGCGCAATGCCCTAAGCATCCGGCGCGAGATCAAGCGGGACCGGCCGAACCACTCGACGGGTGTTAATCTCCTGTTGCGCTACATGGAATGGGATTGCGCGCTCTACCGCGCCATGCGTGAACATGGTCTTCTTCCCGAACGCGCCGGCGACTTGATCGCAGAGATCAACTGGGACCTGTTCAAGGGGCCGATCGCCACTGCCTTCGGCGCGACCCGCCTCGCCGCCTCCCGGCCGCAGACCCGCATCCGCTTCATGCTCGATGCCATGTTCGCGTTTGTATTCACCGCCCCGTTCCAGCGCTCGAAGGATCCGTCGGGCGAAGGGCTCGTGTTCGACGTGCTCGTCTGTCCGTTGGCAGCCTACTTCAAGCAGCAAGGTCTTCCCGAACTCACCAGACATGCGGCTTGCAGCCTGGACTACCGGATGGCGGCTCAGTGGGGCGCTGGTTTTCGTCGACGGCAGACCCTTGCCGAGGGCGCGCCTTCTTGTGATTTCCACTTCACCCTCGACGAGGACAGGGACGACGCGCGCCGGCCCTCGCCGGAGCCTCGCGCCCATTCCAGACAATCATCCGATCTGGCCGCAAGCGAATAAGGCCGCGCGAAAGACGAATGGCATGAATGCCCCGGTTTTGTCAGATCTCTCTCTCGAGAGTGCACGCTGACGACCCTAATGTCTGCCCATGCCGACGTTGAATGTCGCGAGGGAGACGAAGATGAAAAGCACGCTAGATACTCAAAAGACCAGCCGCCGCCAGTTTCTGCTCGCAGCAGCAGCCCTGGCCGCAACGAGTGCAGTTACAAGGAGCGATGCCATGGCGAAAGGCAAATCGGAGAAAGTCGTCAATGCCAATGGTGTCACCATCGCAACCGAGGCATTTGGCGATCCCGCGGCCCCGCCTGTCCTCCTGATCATGGGGGCGATGGCCTCGATGATGTGGTGGCCGGACGCGTTCTGCGCCGCGCTCGCTTCAACCGGCCGTTACGTGATCCGTTACGACAACCGCGACACCGGGCTATCGACCAAATATGCCCCGGGCAATCCGCCCTATACGATGGACGACATGGCCGGCGACGCGGTTGCTGTCCTCGATGCCTACGGTTTGCCGGCGGCCAACGTCGTCGGCATGTCGCTCGGTGGCATGATTGCCCAGATCCTCGCTCTGTCAGCGCCAGAGCGTGTGTCTTCGCTGACGCTCGTCAGCACCACGCCGATCGGTCTCGAGATCGAACTTCCGCCGATCGGCGCTGCCTACTTGGAGCATGCCGCTTCAGCGGAAAGCCTCGACTGGTCTGATCGGGGCCAGGTGATCGCGTTCATGACAAAGGACGCCCGCATGATCGCAAGCACCGCGCATCCGCATGACGCCGTTCGGGTTCGAACTTTCATCGAGCGGGATTACGATCGTTCGGGTGGCCTGCTTTCGGCCACCAACCACTTCATGCTCAAGGGCGGCGAAGCCGTCAAAGGCAAACTCAAATCGCTCGAAGCGCCGCTTCTGGTCATCCATGGCACCACCGACCCGATCTTTTCCATCGAGCACGGAATGGCGATTGCCGATGCGGTCGCCGGCTCCAGATTTGTTTCGATCGCCGGCGGTGGTCACGAACTGCACGGCGACGATTGGGATATCATCCTCGCCGCCATTGCAGGGCACACGAGCTAAGACGTTATCGCCATCAGGCATTCAAGGCCAGGCGCGCCGGCGAACGTCCCGCGTGTCTGGCTTGAGATGGCGTTGTCAGGCCAAAACGGGGCAAGCGGTGCTGTTGTCGCCACCGCCCTCAGCGGCAACGGGTCCTGTTGCGGGCAATGTCGCGTCGGATTTCCTTCAGCGTGTGCCGCAACTCGGTGAGCGTGCCATCGTCGCAGAGCGCGGTGCTGGTGCACTCCAGGAGATCGAGCCTGAGTTCCAGTTCATCGTGCCGTTCGATCAGTCCGGCCAGAATTCGAGACGCGCGCATGTGTTACCCATCAAAGGTCGACGCTGCCGCGGGCAGGCGCGGAGGTCAGGATTGCTTCGCGGTCTGCGATACCTTTCCTCTGCGACAGTTTGTTGAAGGTACGACGCCTTTCACGCCCTGTCCCCCGCCTCGATCAGCACCGCGCGGAAGTCGTTGACGTTCGTTCTCGTCGGACCCGTGACGATCAGATCGCCGAGCCGTTCGAAGAAACTGTAGGCATCGTTGTCTTGAAGATGCGCGCCGGCATCGAGGCCGAGCGCTTTTGCTCGCGCCAGCGTATCCGGACGCAGGAGCGCCCCGGCATTATCCTCCGATCCGTCGATCCCGTCGGTATCGCAGGCGAGCGCATGGATGCCGGCGCAGCCGTCGAGACCCGCTGCCAGCGCCAGCAGGAATTCGACATTGCGGCCGCCCCTGCCCTTGCCACGCACGCTGACCGTGGTTTCTCCGCCCGACAGCAACAGCGCGGGGCCTGAGAGCGGTTGGCCGAAGTCGCGGACCTGACGGGCGATCGCCGCATGCACGGCGCCGACGTCTCGGGCTTCGCCTTCGATACGGTTGCTGAGGATGAGTGGCGCAAGCCCGAGGTCGCGTGCCTTGGCCGCGGCAGCCTCGAGCGCATGCTGGGCGGTTGCCACCACCACGACCCGGTTTGCGACATTCGGGGCAGCCGTCGGTCGAGCGCTCGGCGCGCTCAATGCGGCCCGCACGGCAGGCGGCACGTCGATGCCATACCGCTCCAGAATGGCCAGGGCATCGGCCGATGTGCTGGCATCGGGGATGGTCGGACCGGAGGCCACCACCGCGGGATCATCGCCCGGCACGTCGGACAAAACCAGCGTCACGATCCGCGCAGGCCCGCATGCCTCCGCCAGTCGTCCGCCCTTGATCGCCGACAGGTGCCGGCGGACACAGTTCATCTCGCCGATCGGCACGCCGTTGACGAGAAGAGCGCGGTTGATTGCCCGCTTCTCCGCAAGGGTCACGCCCGGTCGTGGCATGGAGAGCAGCGAAGACCCGCCGCCGGAGATGAGACACAGGACCAGATCGCCGGGGCCGAGCCCGGAGACAAGGTCGAGAATGCGCCGCGCCGCATCGGCGCCCGCCTCGTCTGGAACCGGGTGGCCGGCCTCGACGACTTCAATGCGCCGGCAGGCGGATCCGTGGCCGTAGCGTGTGACCACGAGGCCTTCGAGTTCACCATCCCAATGGGCCTCGACAGCCTCTGCCATGCGCGCCGCTGCCTTGCCGGCACCGACGACGACGGTGCGTCCGTTGAGCGGCGGGGTCGGAAGAAACGGCGGAACGACGATCAGAGGATCGACAGCGGCCAGAGCGGCAGCGAAGACCGCATTGAGGCACTCTTCCGGCGCCCTGCGCGGTGCCAGCGCCGCCCGGCTTCTTGCGAACTGGATATTCGTTGCGGCTGTACTCATCCGGCGTCTCCCGCGTGCTTGCAGACGTTGATGGAATACCGGCGCGCCATTGCGCGAGCGCCGGGACTGGGTTCGGGACTGTCACCCCCCGCCCCGATCGCACCGTCCCACGGCGCGATCGGGGTTGACTGTGCTAGCGCTGCATGGCCTTCGGAATGAAGGCGATGACGCAGACGGCACCGATGCAGAGACTTGCCGCCAGCGCGTACATTCCGGCATCGGTGCTTCCCGTGGCGTCGCGCACGGCGCCGATGAGATAAGGGCTAACGAAGCCGGCGAGGTTGCCGATCGAGTTGATGATCGCAATGCCGGCAGCCGCGGCCACGCCGCCGAGATAGCCGGTCGGCAGGGTCCAGAACAGCGGCAGCGTGGTGAGGATCCCGAGCGTTGCCAGCGAAAGGGCTGCAAGCGAGAGCGGAATGCTGCTGATGACCAGCGTGGAAAGCAACAGTCCGACGGCACCGATGACCGCGCAGACGGCGATATGCCACCGACGTTCGCCGGCGAGATCGGAATTGCGGCTGATCAGCACCATGCCGACGGCTGCGACGGCGTAGGGAATGGCCGTCAGGAAGCCCACTTCCATCACATCCTTGGCGCCGGCATTCTTGATCAGTTGCGGCAGCCAGAAGCTGATGCCGTAGAGACCCATGATGCAGCAGAAGTAGATCCCCGACAGCAGCCAGACCTTGCCATTGCGAAAGACCGAGCCGAGCGTCATCGTCTGTTTCTTGCCATTGTCATTGGCCAGATCGGCCTCGATCAGCGCCTTCTCCTCATCCGAAAGCCACTTGGCGCTGCGCACGCTGTTGTCGAGATAGAACAGGACGAAGACGCCCAGCAGCACGCTAGGTATACCCTCGAGCAGGAACATCCACTGCCAGCCGGTCCAGCCGTTGACGCCGGCGAACTCCTGCATGATCCATCCGGACAGCGGTCCGCCGATCACGCCGGCAAAGGCAATGCCGGTCATGAAGGTCGCGACGATGCGCGCCCGGCGTTCGGCCGGAAACCAGTAGGTCAGGTAGAGGATGACGCCCGGGAAAAACCCGGCTTCGGCAACGCCGAGCAGGAAGCGCAGCACATAGAACATCTCCGCCGAGGTCACGAACATCATCGCGGCCGAGATGATGCCCCAGGTCACCATGATCCGGGCGATCCAGCCCTTGGCCCCGACGCGCGACAGAATGATGTTGCTCGGCACCTCGAAGACGAAATAGCCGATGAAGAAGATGCCCGCGCCGATACCGTAGACCGTGTCGCTGAGCGACAGGTCCGACATCATCTGCAGCTTGGCGAAGCCGACATTGACGCGATCGAGATACGAGGCGACGTAGCAGATGAACAGCAGCGGCACGAGGCGCCAGAACACCTTGCTGTAGACGGCATTGGCCTTGGCGGCACGATCAGGCTGCAGCGAACGCACGTCCGCTGCATGGGCAGTTCCTTGTTGCATGTTATCCTCCCAGATAAGCCGCGGCTCCCACCGCGGGTGTCAATGGGCGAGGACTAACAGCGCGCTTCCTGCAGGGCCAATCGCATTTCGGAATTGCAGCAATTCCGCTAGGGAATGAGCCGGATCGGCGCGGCTATCTATCTGACGAAACGTCGAATTCTGCGGTGCCCACGGCTGACGGCGGGGCAGGATTTTCTTCGACCATGCTCTCGAGAACATGGAGCATCGTCGCAATCGGCGCATCCGACTTGCGATTTTCGCGATAGATGAAGGACAAGGGGCACAGCGGGATGACGCCTTCCCACATCACCAGGTCGCCGTTTGCGACATCGCTTCGCGAGACTTCTTCGCGCATCAGGCAAAGGCCGACGCCGCTCTTGACGAGACTGATCATCGAGGATTCCTGATCGACCTCGATTGCCGCCGTTGGTGGCGCGACACCGGCATCCGCAAACAGGTCATGCAGGATGCGGTGCTGCGAGCTCTGCAAATTCGGCCCGACCCACGGAAGGCCCGCCAGGTCCTGCAGCGTCGCTCCGTGAAGCTTCTGCGCCCAACTTGCCGGCGCAATGACGACATAGACGACTTTTCGCAGCTCGAGCGCACCCATGCCGGGCATCTCCACCCGTCCAAGATAATAGCCGGCGTCAAGATCGCCGGCGGTGACCTGCTGCGCTATCTCGCCCGAAATGCCGTGCTTGAGCTTGACGTCGATCATCGGATGCCACTGCAGCATGCGGGCGAGAAACTCGCCGAGCCGCAGCGATTCCGGATCGACGATGGTGCCGAGCTTCACCGTTCCGGCAACCTCGCCTCTGAGCTGGGCGGCCTTGTTGGTCAGCGCCATCGCGGAGCTCAGCGTGACCTCGGCCAGGTGAAAGATCTCCTTGCCGCTTTTCGTCAGAAATACGCCGCTCGGCGTGCGCTCGAACAGGGTCAGGCCCAATTCTTCCTCAAGCGCCTTGATGTGCTTGGAAACGGCCGGCTGGCTGACATGAAGCTGCTCGGACGCGCGGGTCAGGTGCTGGCAGCGCGCCACGGCGAGGAAGGTTCTGAGCTGATAAATTTCCATGGAAACGTACCTGATGCATCTGCGGCACTTGGGCAAGGGGGCACCAAGCGGGCTTTTCTGGTCAGGCAGCAGCGCCTTACCTTTGAGCGCCGTCAACGGCTGAAACCCGCCCTCAGCAAAGCAGCCTTCGCATCGCCGATCAAGCTTACCCGTGCCCACCAGCGCGCGCAGCCGTCGACGACGTCAACTCAAGATCTGCGAGCCAAAGGGAATCGTAAACGAACTTTCGTCCCGCCTCGCGGTATTAACGCCGCGTTAAATCGTGCATGCGAAATATAGCCAGGCAAAATCTGGGGGTTACGCATGCGCATGATGCGCCGATGGTAACGCCTGTTTGCGATGATGTGCGTTCAGGCTGTGTAACGGCGCTCCCGCGTGCGAGTGCCAGCTTCGCCACGGCCGCAGATCTGCCCCTTACAAAGGACTTTCCAGATGAAACGTTTTTCGGTTGCCTTCGGCTCCGAGGCCAAGGCCGTGCGCGATGCGATGTCCCGCTCCCAGGCCATGATCGAATTCGACCTCACCGGCCGGATCCTCGATGCCAACGCGAATTTCTGCGCCACGATGGGCTACGAGCTCAAGGAAATCGTCGGACATCACCACCGGCTCTTCGTCGATCCCGCCGAGGCCGCATCGCCCGACTATCAGGCGTTCTGGGCAAAGCTTGCTCGGGGTGAATTCGACCGCCGCCAATACAAGCGCCTCGGCAAGGGCGGCAGGGAGATCTGGATCGAGGCGTCCTACAATCCCGTGTTCAGGGCCGGCCGGCCCTACAAGGTGATCAAGCTTGCAACGGATATCACCGAATACAAGCGCAAGAGCGCCGAGGACGCCGGCAAGCTTGCCGCGCTTTCGCGCGCGCAGGCCGTGATCGAGTTCACGACGACAGGCGAGATCCTGAACGCGAACGAGAACTTCCTCACAACGCTCGGCTACGAGCTCTCGGAGGTAAGGGGCAAGCATCATTCGATGTTCTGCGAGCCGGACTACGTGACCAGCGACGCGTATCGCCAATTCTGGCAGCGGCTCGCCGGCGGCGCATTCGTCACCGACGAATTCATGCGGCTCGGCAAGGGCGGGCGCAAGGTGTTCATCCAGGCGTCCTATAACCCGATCTTCGACATGAACGGCAAGGTCTTCAAGGTCGTGAAGTTCGCAACCGACGTCACCGGTCGCGTGAGCAATGTGGAGGTGCTTGCAAACGCGTTGCAGTCGCTCTCCGACGGCGACCTGACGCAGACGCTCGACACCGCTTTCATCCCGACGCTCGACAAGCTGCGGGTGGATTTCAACGCCGCGGCCGCAAAACTGAAGGCAGCGATGCAGGCCGTCGCCGATAACGCGCGCGCGATCGCCGCCGGCGCGCAGCAGGTTCGATCCGTCTGTGACGATCTGTCGAAACGCACGGAACAGCAGGCCGCTTCCGTGGAGGAAACAGCCTCCGCTCTCGAACAGATCACCACGACGGTGGCCGACAGCAGCCGTCGTGCGGAAGACGCCGGCGCGCAGGTGCGCCAGACGCGCGACAACGCCGAGCAATCCGGCTCGGTCATGCGCAGCGCCGTCGAAGCGATGGGGATGATCGAAACCTCGTCGGCGGAGATCTCCAACATCATCGGCGTCATCGACGAAATCGCCTTCCAGACCAACCTGCTGGCGCTCAACGCCGGCGTCGAGGCCGCCCGCGCGGGCGATGCCGGCAAGGGTTTTGCGGTCGTGGCGCAGGAGGTGCGCGAGCTTGCCCAGCGTTCCGCAAAGGCTGCAAAGGAGATCAAGGCGCTGATCGGCGCATCCAACGGTCACGTCAAACGCGGCGCGACGCTCGTCGGCAAGACGGGCGCCGTGCTCGAAGAGATCGTCTCGCGGGTCCTCGAGGTCAACGACAATGTCGGCGCGATCGTCGAGGCGTCGAAGGAGCAGGCGACCGGCTTGAAGGAGATCAACCAGGCCGTCACCACCATGGACCGGGGCACGCAGCAGAATGCCGCCATGGTGGAAGCCTCCGCCGCCGCCGCACGCCGGCTCGCGGGCGAAGCCGAGGCGCTTTTCCAACTGCTTGGCCAGTTCGAGATCGGCGCAGCCGCGCCGTCCGCCGAAGGGGCGCGATGGGGCATGGCGGTCGCTTCGGGACCTGCGGCCCTTGCGGCACAGCGCCCGCCCCCGAGGATGTCCGCGGTCGTTCGTGGTAATGTTGCCCTCGCCGACGAATGGCAGGAGTTCTGATCATTCCCGGCATTCGAACATCCCGTTTCATGACCTAGGCATCGGCTCAGGAGAGGCATGCGCAAGCGAATACGAAGGCATCAGGTCCGGCTCGGCATGTTTGTCGAGGAACTCGAGGGCGGCGCAAGTGAGGCGGCGCTGCGCCGCGGCTTTCTGCTGAGCACGGCGATGGAGGTCGACCGTGTCCGCAACAGCAAGGTCATCAGCGTCCTGATCAACGTCCAGAAGGGTTGCGACATCGCGGCCTCGTCCCGGGACGCACCGACCTTCGCGCAGTCTGCCTTCACCATTACAGCTGCCGAAAACAAGGCGGTCACGCAAACGATCGACCAGACGAAGCACCTTCTGGCCGGCGTGTTTACCGATGCCCGGCTCGGCGGGACGGTCGCGCTCGACCGGGCGCAGGACGCCGTCGAGAAGATCGCCTCCGCCGTCGAGCACAACCCGATTGCCCTCATCGGCATCAGCCGGCTGAAGAAGAAGGACGAATACACGTTCCTGCATTCGATCGCCGTCAGCGGCCTGATGGTGCATTTCGGCCGATGGCTGAAGCTCGACGAGCGAACGGTCCAGATCCTGGGCCTCAGCGGTTTGCTGCACGATATCGGCAAGCTGCTGCTGCCGAAGGGGCTGCTCAACAAGGCCGAGCGGCTCGATGAGCAGGAGATCGCGCAGATCCGCACGCATACGCGGCGCGGCTACGATCTGCTGCGGGCCAATGGCAACGTTCCCGAAACGGTGCTCGACGTCTGCCTTCATCACCATGAGCATGTCGACGGCGGCGGATACCCCGACCGCCTTCGCGGCGAGCAGCTCTCCATGCCGGTGCGCATCGCCTCCATCTGCGACGTCTACGATGCGATGACGACGCTCAGGCCCTACAAACGCGCCTGGAGCCCGGCGGAAACCATACAGATGATGTACGGCTCGAAAGGGCATTTCGACCGGGCGCTTCTGTCGGAATTCGTCGCAAGCCTCGAACCGTTCCTGAAACAGAAGTCCCAGCACCCATAGGCGCAGCACCGATCGGACGATATGCTTTGCATCGGCGCGCGACCCGCATGTGACCGTCGTGTGCCTGGCAGGTGCGAAACGCGAAGGCGCGCAAGGGAGATGCTCGATGTATTACGCCATCCTCGCCTATCATGAAGAGGGAGTGGTTCAGTCCTGGAGCCAGGAGGAGGACGCGGCGCTGATGACCGACCTGCTCGAGGTCAATGATCGTCTCGTGCGCGCCAGGTCGCTCGGGCCCGCTGCCCGACTGGGGGCGACCGAGCGCGCCGTGACGCTCCGGGGCAAGGGCGAGGGCACTGTCATCGACGGCCCCTTTGCCGAAACCAAGGAGCAGCTGCTCGGCTTCTACGTCGTCGACTTCCCGACGATCGAGGCGGCGATCGGCGCTGCCCGCGAACTGCGCCGCGCCAATCCCACGGCGGTCTACGAAATCCGGCCGATATCGCTCTATGTTCCCGGTGCGTCCCTGCCGGGCAGCGACGCAAATACGTAGGTTTTTACTTACGCAAATGGCAGGGCTTTCCGCCTGGGAGAGCCCTGCCCCGGTCCTTGCCGGCATGGTTATTCGGCGGCGGTTCCCAGTCCTTGCGCCGAAGGCGCGGCCTTCTTCGCCTGCATTCGCCTGTAGAGGAAGAAGTAGAGCCGGATGTACTGGCCGACCAGCACGGCGTTCAGCACGGTGCCTTCACGGATGAAGGGGATATCCGACAGGAAGGCAAGACCGATGAAGGCCGACACCACCAGCAGCGCGCAGTCGTAGCCGGTCTTGATGTTGCCCCACTTCCAGCCCGTGCGCTTGCAGAGCGTGTTGACGAACATGTCCATCGGCATCAGCACGAGATTGGCCCGGATCATCAAGAACAGGCCGAAGGCCAGCGCCGCATCTGCAAAGACCAGCAGCGCCACTTTCGCATAGTAGATGTCGAGCTTGACGAATTCGGTGATACCCAGGTTGAAGTCGAGGAACACCGCGAGCGCGAATGCCGGCAGCAGCGATGCAAAGCTCTTCAGCTTGAAATCCTTGGGCAGAACCAGATAGGTCAGCGTCAGCATGACCAGTTCGGTGATGAAATTGTAGGTGCCCTGGCTGAGCGGCGGATAGACCAAGGTCATCGTCCGCGTCAGGCTGCTGAGAGGCGATACGCCGATGCCGGCCCGGATCGCCAGGCTGACCCCGAAGGTGAGCACATAGATGCCCACCACATACATGATCCAGCGCCTAACCAGGCTGCCGGTATCGACGATTTCGGCCTCGTCCGTCTTCTGTCCCATTGTCTACTCTCCTCCCAGATTGTCCTGTTGCCCTGTCGCAGCCGCCATTTCAACGGCTGCCGGCAAATCGTGTGATGATTTCCCGGATGTCGCGGCTTCCTCCGTCCGCTCGATCCGCAGTCCCCCGCTTCGGGCAGGCACCGCAGCGCCTGCCCGTCGTCCGCCTCCAAACGCCCCTCAGGCCATCAAACGGAACCGGTGCAGCGAGATGAAGAGGCTCAAGAGCTTGTTCACGACCGGCTCGCCCTCGTTGCGGTTGCCCATCTCTTCAAGGGCCGCATCGATAGCGCCGGCGGCGGCCGTCAATTCGCTGACGGTCATGTCGGCCATGACGCCGTAGATATCGAGCGGCATGACGGCCTTCTCCACCTTGGCCTCGGTGACGATGCAGGCGCCGGCATAGGTGTCGACCCTGCGGGCGCAATGGCACATTTCATCGCTGTCCTGTCCGACGACGACGAAGTAGGGCTTTGGCGCCGGCCAGAAAGTGGCGACCGCCCCGCGGTCCACATAAACGCCCTTGAAGAGACCGTTGACCACATGGCGCTTGCCGTCGGCATAGCGCTGGATCACCGACAGCCGGCTGAGTTTCACGCCCTCGTGTTCGCAGACCACCTTACCGTCCCTCAGCGGCACCCAGACCTCCTGGTAGAACTTCGCGTGGCCGCGGCCATAGACGTCGAACAGATAGACCTTGGCCTGGCTACCATCCTCGGAAACTTCCAGCGGCACGATGTCGAGCTGGTCCGGCGTCAGGTCGTCGAGACCGGGCACGCCCTTCTTGCGCATGCCGGAATAGTCGATGTCGGCGTTCTTGAGGAGCTTGCGATCCCTGGCCACCAGCTCGCCGTCCTTGAAGACGTAGAGCGGGTTGATCTTCGACAGGCTGTCGGTCAAGACGATATCGGCAAACCGGCCGGGGGTGAGCGAGCCGATCCGGTCTTCCATGTGGAACGACCTTGCGGTGTTGTAGGTCGCCATCTTGATCGCATGGATCGGGTTGAAACCCATCTCGGCGCAGAGCGAGATGATCCAGTCCATGTGGCCCATGGTCAGCAGGCGCTCGATGGAGATGTTGTCGGTGCACAGCATGAAGTTGTCGGTCGGCCACTTGCGGTCGACGATGGCGCGCAACAGGATCTTGATGACCTCGCTGCTGCCGACGCCAAACTTGATGTGTGTCGGAAAGCCGTAGCGGATGCTCTTTTCGATGTCCTTCTCGTTCCAGACATCGTGATTGTTCGATACCCCGATCGCCGGCAGATAATTGAGCACCATGTCGGACAGCGCGGTCACGCCCCAGTGGCCGTTCATGAAGCCGCCCTTGGCGCGCACCCAGGCCGCCTTGCGGAAATCGTCGTCATCGCCCGAGCTGTAGGTGAAGTGCTCGAATTCGCCGAGCCCGATGACCGGCTCCATGTTCAAGACCGCCTCGGTGACGCTTGCCGCCGTCTTCTTGCCCGGCGCGAAGGCATAGAGCCGATAGGGCAGCTTGTCATAGTCCTTGAACAAGCTCTCGGCCGCCTCGGCACCCTCCTCGCCCGCAGCACTCAGGAGATCGAGACACTCGGCATAGATCGTCGTCGTGCCGCAGGGAACCATCGCCTCTGCCAGTGCGGTCGGATGCGCCAGCTGCGATTCGAAGTGAATATGGGCGTCGATCAGGCCGGGGATCGCATAGAGCCCCTTGCCGTCGAAAACATCCTTCACCTTCAGGATCGTCTCGTCGGGATTGAGCGCGACGATTCGCTTGTCATAGACGAGGATCGATCCCTGATAGACGGTCTCGCCGTGAACATCGAGGATGTTGAGGTTCTTCAGGAGAAGGTCGGCCTCCCTCTCTCCATTCAGGATGTCAAAGATGGCGCGCACTTTGTCGTAGTGAACGGCTTCGTTTGTGTTCACGCATTTTCCTCCACTTGCATGTCTCGTCCGATACCGGGCGGCGCCGGACCGGTCCCGGCCTGCCCCCTGTGCCGACCGCCCCGTTTGTCTGCGGCCATAAGAAGTCATTGCACCGCTTCCGAAAAGCAGTATTTTCTGCGCATTGCGTTCGCTTTTCGAGAGCGGTTAAGGTGAGGAATTCCGGTCATGCTGCACTCGCGCGTCCTGCGCTATATCGACGAAGTCGCGCGCTCAGGTTCGATCCGCGCCGCCGGCGAACGGCTGAATGTGGCTGCATCGGCCATCAACAAGCACGTGCTGCAGCTGGAAGAGATGATTGGCGAACCGCTGTTCGAACGCCTGCCAAGGGGTTTGAGGCTGACGCCCGCCGGCGAGATCCTGGTTGCCCATGTTCGCCGGACCATCAAGGAATACAGCCAGGTCGAGGCAGAGATCCGTGACCTCAAGGCGCTGCAGAGCGGCGAGGTGATCATCGCCACCATGAACGGGCTTGCCGGCGGCATCGTGCCGAAGGCGGCGGCCAAGTTCTGCGCCCGCCATCCGCGATTGAAGATTTCGATCCGGGTGATGTTCATCCACGACATCGTCCAGGCGGTGATCGATGGCGAGGCCGATCTCGGCCTTGCCTTCAACCTGCCGCCGTCACCGCAGCTCGAAACGCTGTGGAAAATGGACACGCGGCTCGGCGCCGTGGTCTCTCCCGAACATCCGCTCGTCGGGCTCGACACCCTGCCGCTTGCCCATTGCGAGCCCTATCCGCTTATCTTCGCCGACAAGTCGATGCTGATCCACGGCATCGTCGCCGATGCTTTTGCCAATGCCGGGTTGACGGTCGAGCCGGCGTTTCTCACCAACTCGATCGAGGCGATGAAGTGCCTTGCCGCCGCCGGCGACGGCATTGCCTTTCTCAGCAAGTTCGATATCGCCGAGGAGCAGCGCAACGGCGTGCTCACCTATCTGCAGATCCGCGACCGCACCTTCGGGAAGAACGTGCTTTCCCTCGTGCAGCGGGAAAAGCGCAGCCACGGCCTTGCCACCTCGATGTTCGCCGAGGAGATCACCCGCGCGCTGCGCGCAACGACAGAGTGATCGACGGCCGCGCCGGAGGCATCAGCGGCCGTCCGGGCGGTTGGCGCGTTCGGCATCGAGGATCTTGCGGACGCGCTGCAGGGCGGGAAGGCTCGCTTCCAGCTCGGCGCGATCAAACAGCGAGGAGACTGTCGCCAAGGCCTGCGTCACATCGCCGATCGCGGCCAGTCGGAACGCCCGGCCGGCCGGCGTCAGAAAAACCGTCTTCGAACGGCCATCCCTCGGATTTGCCCTGATCTCGACCAGCGCGCGTTTCTCCAGCACCGACAGCGTGTGGGTCATCGTCGCCTTCGTAACCTGCATGGCATTGGCGATCGCGAGCGGCGTCGTGCCTTCGCCGACGCGGTAGAGGTGGTTCAGCGTCGCGAAATGCGAGCTGTGCAGCCCGTCGGGGAGGTATCGGTTGAGAAAGGCCTGGGATAATTGGCTGACGATGCCGATTTCATTGAAGAACGCAAAGATGAGGGTATCGTCGTCCAAGGCGCATGCTCCAGCCACATTCAGATGATCTTGGCATCCAGCGGCCATCGCGGGCTGGGCTCAACGGCGGAAGCATAACCGAGCCGGCCCAGCATTTGAACGGTCCCGCCATCCGGCGACAGCATTTTGTGCGCTTGCCGGTAGTGTCCGGCCATCTCTGGGAATTCCTGCAGCGCCTGGCTCAGGGGTTGCAGGCCCGTTCCAAGCGCCGTCGCCGTCAGATTGATGCGCACCCAGTCGCGGCCGGCAGCAATCTGCTCGGCACGGCTGTTGCCCGGTGTCGTCAGCCAGATATGCGCCATGGCCGTGTCGGTGTTGGCGAGCAGCGCCGCACGCCCTTGCGCAAAGGCGGCCGACGTCGTGTCGAGCGCTTGTTCGCGGCTCAATTGCCCGAGCGCGGCAAGGCTGTCGAACAGGGTTCCGCCAAGGTCGATGCCATCGGGATTGGCGTCGATTTCGGCCTTGCCTATCCGCAGCAGGTCGACGCTTTCCTTGTAGGTCCGCTGCGTGTTGATCTCCAGCTCCAGGGCCGCATGGGTCAACGCCCTCAGCGTCGCGACCGTGGCTGGCGCATTGCTCGATCCCGCCAGGGCGCCGTGACGAACGGTAGCACCAAGTGCTGCAAGCACCTCATCCGGCACGGGCCTGGTGAGATCGAAAGGCTCCTTCAGCGACCGGCGCGCAAGGATCCGCTGAAAGAGCGGATCCGCAGCGATCCCCGGGTCTTTTTCAAAGCGGATCACGGCAACCGGGCGGCCGTCGAGCGCCTGCGGGTCGCTGCCATCAGGAAAGAGCGATACGTCCAGCCGGTAATTCTGCGTCGAGGCGGCGATGGCCATCTGCTCGATGAAGCAACCGAGGCCTATCGTGATCTGGCGGTTGTGGGGATCGGTCTGCGGCAACAGGCGGGTGGTGTCGACGTGGAGCGTCACCTGATCCTCGACACGGAGGTCGACGAGCCATGGCTGCCGGTTGTGCGGATTGGGCGCAAGGATCGCGTAGGAGAGCGCCATGCGCCGTGGATCCTGGCCAGCCATACCGGCCCGCGCCCAGGGCGCCAGCGCGCGGTCGGGCCTGCGGGTAAAGACAAAGGCCGCAGATGCGCCGGCCGCCGCCAGCACAACACCTCCGCCCAGCACGGCCAGAAACTGCCTCTTCCTCATAGTCCTCTCCATCTGGTTCGATATCAAACCAATTAGTATGACATCGAACCAGAGTCAACGAGACACAAGCTGAGGAAGTGACGGCTGGGCTTAAGGGGACATGGGACGCGGGATCAAATGCTGGTCGCCCTGTCCGTCACTACCCGGCGCCAGTCGTCCCGCCCCAGGCGGAAGCACATCCAGGGCGATGGTGTGCCCGAAAGGTCCAGCGTCGCGTCGTAGACGTGTTGCGCGCCGAGTTTGCCCGTCGCCTTCTGCGAACGGATGTTGGTCGGCGCGATATGAAACCAGACGCCGGGATAGGCAGCAAAGGCATGGTCGAGCATCAGCCGCTTCATTTCGAAGTTGGTGCCGCCACCCCAATAGGCGTTGTTGAGGAAGGTGAAGCCGATCGACACGCTGTCCGGCATGTCGGGGGCGACATAGTAGCGCGAGCAGCCGATGATCTCGTCTTTCCGCCGATCGACGGCCACAAGCGTCGTTCCGCTCGCCAGCAGCACAGCGAAATAGGGCTCGAACTTGTCCCGCTTGTAGCGGTCCGTTGCCGGATGCCCCGCCCAGACATCCGGATCGCTCGCGGCAGAATAGAGCCCCTCGAGATCGCCGGCCGCCATCGGCCTGAGGTGAATGGCCTCGCCACGCAATGTCGGCTGCGGATCGAAATCAGGTCTGAACATGACTGTGTCTCACGATGACGAGGATGGGCCGGGGATCATGCCGGCGATGGCGCGGTCCGATGGGCGCCGACTTTCAAGAAGGCCGGTCCGCACCCCCGTCCGATCCGCTTCGGAGCGGTTCTGGCTGAGCTTGCGCTTGCCGGTCAGGCGCGAAATCGGCATGCGGATCCCGACGATGCCACGCAACTGTGCGCCGATGAATGCCGGCGGGGCGTCGGCGACGGACCACGGGTTGGCGGTCTCCCCCTCATGAAGTTCGGTCAACCGCTTGACGATATCGAGAAGACGGGCGGGATCATCGAAGAATTCGACCGGGCCTTTGGCCTCGACAGCGGTGTAGTTCCAGGTCGGAACCACCTTTCCGTGTTCGGCCTTCGCGGCATACCAGGTCGGCGTGACATAGGCGTCGGGCCCCATAAAGACAGCCAGGCCATCGCCGATAACAGGTATCTGCCATTGCGGGTTCGGCCGGGCGAGATGGGCATAGAGGGTGCCGTTGTCGCCTTCGTCCGCATCGATCAACATCGGTAGCGGCGTCGCGACCGGCCCCTCTTCGGTCGCGGTAATGAAGGTGGCAATGCGGCACGCCCGCATCATCGCGTGTATCTCGCTTTTATCGTCGACCACGAAAGCTGGCGGCGTGTACATCGGTTTCTCCTTGAACTGGTCGAACCATCGGCGTTAACTGGCACAAGATAAACATCCAGTTTTGGAGATTTTCATTGGGCCAGTTGAGGGGCGAGCGGCCAGGGCGTGCCGGTGCCACCCGGCGGATCTACCTCGACTTGCGCGAACAGATCAGCGCCGGGGTCTACGCTGCGGGCGACAGGCTTCCGTCGAGCCGGGCGCTCGCCGATGAACTGGGCGTGTCCCGAACGACGGTGACCGCGGCCGTCGACCAGTTGGTGTCCGAGGGCTACGTCACCAGCCATCAGGGCGCGGCATCGCGCGTCTCGGATATGGCTCGCAGCAAGCCCGAGCATCCGCGCCCGGCCGGGCATGGCCCTGAACGGCCGCTATCAGGCTATGCCGGTCGCGTGATGGCGCTTCCGATCCATTATCCCGAAAGGCAACAGGCGCTGGAGTTCGATTTTCGCTACGGCGATATCGCCGCCGCCGATTTCCCGACATTGCTGTGGCGGCGGGCGATGAATGCGGCGCTGCTCAGGCGCCGCGACAGCCTGTCCTACGCGCCGCCGGCCGGCGTCGCCGCACTCAGACAGGAGCTCCAGGGCTATCTCTGGCGGGTGCGCGGCATTCGTTGCGATCCCGATCAGATCGTCGTCGTTTCCGGCTCGCAGCAGGCACTCGATCTTAGCGCCCGCGTTCTCGTCGATTGCGGCGACCCCGTCGTCATCGAGAACCCGTGTTACGCGATGGCCCGCAACGTCATGGCAGCGGCCGGCGCCGATATCACCGCCGTCCGTTGCGACGATGCCGGAATTCTCGTCGAAGATCTGCCGCGCCAGGGAAAATCCGCCCTCGCCTACGTCACGCCGAGCCACCAGTTTCCATTGGGCGGCGTCCTGCCGCAGAACCGGCGCGAACTGCTGCTCGCCTGGGCCTATGCGGAAGGCGCCTATATCGTCGAGGACGATTACGACGGCGAATACCGTTACGACGTGAAGCCGATACCGCCGCTGTTTCAATCGGATCAGGATCGGGTGATCTATGTCGGCACGGTGTCGAAGACGCTGTCGCCGGCGCTGAGGCTCGGCTATCTCGTCGTTCCACGGCCGTTGATCGACGTCTTCGTAAAGTGCAAGCAACTGGCCGACCGTCACAGCCCGAGCCTGGAACAGGAAGCGCTTGCGATCCTTCTGGCGACTGGCTCCTACGAGCGCCATGTTCGCAAGATGCGCCGGTCCAACGCCGAGCGTCGCGCCGCGCTGATCGCCGCCCTGACATCATGCTTTGGCGAGACGATAGAGATCGTCGGCACATCGGCAGGGCTGCATGTCGTCGTCTGGTTTCGTGCGATCGCCGCCGAGCATGAGGCCCGGCTGGTCGACGTCGCCCGTGCGGGCGGCATTGGCATCTATCCGGTGTCGCCGCTCTATTTCGATCGCAAGCCGGCGCTGGCCGGCCTGATCCTCGGCTACGCCTCGCTGAAACCGGAGCAATTGCGCCGCGGAATTGAGACGCTCGCTCTCGCCTTGAAGGACTTTGCGGCGTCCTCCCAGGACGGAGCCGCGGTCGAGCATGGCGTGAGACCCGGTCGCTAGATTTCCGTAACCCGCTTTGCCAGTGCCAGGGACGCGGTAAGACCGGGCGATTCGATGCCGAAAAGGTTGATCAGGCCCGGCACGCCATGCGCCCCCGGCCCCTGCAGGACGAAGTCCTGGATTGCCACGTCGGGCGGCACGATCTTCGGGCGGATGCCGGAATAGGCCGGCACCAGCGCGCCGTCCTTCAGATCGGGATAGTAACGGCGCACGCCGGCATAGAAGGACGCAGATTTTTCCGGATCGACATCATAGTTCAAGGCCTCGACCCATTCGATATCCGGCCCGAAACGGGCCTGGCCGGCCATGTCGAGCGTCAGGTGAATGCCGAGGCCGCCCTTGACCGGCACCGGGTAGATCAGCCGCGAAAACGGCTGCTTGCCGACATGCGAGAAATAATCGCCCTTGGCGTAAAATTCCCTCGGCACCAGCGCCTGCGGCATGCCTTCGATCCGGCGTGCGAGCCCTGGAGCGGCAAGGCCGGCGGCGTTGACGAACAGGCGGCAGGCGAGGCGCATGGGATCGGTGCCGCCGACATCGACGACGATGCCGCCCGGCGTAACCTTGCCGCGTTCGACGGGGCTGTTCAGCGCAAGTACCGCGCCGGCATTCTCGGCATCGCCGAGCAGCGACGTCATGTAGGCGTGGCTGTCGATGATGCCGGTGGACGGCGACAGCAGCGCGCCTGTCGTGGCGAGCGCAGGCTCGAGACCGCGCGCGTCCGCAGCCGAGATCTGGCGCAGGTCCGTCACGCCGTTTTCCGCCGCCCGGGCGGCGATAGTGGGCAAATGCGCCAATTCGGCAGCCGAGGTCGCGACGATCAGCTTGCCGCACTGCCGGTGGCCAATGCCGCGTTCGCGGCAATAATCATAAAGAAGAATTCTGCCTTCGACGCACAGCCGCGCCATCAGGCTGCCGGGCGCGTAGTAGATGCCGGCGTGGATGACCTCGCTGTTGCGCGACGACGTCCCGCTGCCGATGCGATCGGCCGCTTCGACGAGGATCACCTCGCGGCCGGCTTGCGCCAGCTGACGCGCGACGGCGAGGCCGATGACCCCGGCGCCCGCAACGATGCACTCCACTTGCTCGACCGACATGGCAGACCCCGATACCGGCGCGCATCACCGATGACGCGCGCCGCAAGGACGATGCAGTAGCACGGAACCGGCAGAAGGGTCAGGCGGCCCGAGCGCTCGCCGCAAGGGGGATCTCGATGTCGACTTCCAGCGTCGTCACGTGCTCGCCACGGTCCATCTTGACGGTGACCTTGTCGTCGTCGATCTGCACATGCTTGGAGATCACCGCGAGGATCTCTTCCCTGAGGATCGCGACGAGGTCCGATTGGCCGACCGAGGCGCGCTCATGGGCCAACAGCACCTGCAGGCGCTCACGCGCCGTCGGGGCCGAGGTCTGCTTCTTGAAGAAACGGAAAATGCTCATGCTGCCCTCCGTCCGAAGATCTTGCCGAACAGGCCGCGCTTTTCACCCGGGATCGTCATCGGCACGGCTTCGCCGGCCAGCCGGCGGGCGGCGTCGAGATAGGCGAGCGCCGGGGCGGACTTGCTGTCGGCAAGCGTCACCGGAGCACCGATGTTGGATGCCCTGAGCACGTCCATGCTCTCGGGCACGATGCCGAGAAGCGGGATCGACAGGATTTCCAGCACGTCGTCGACCTTCAGCATGTCGCCGCGTTCGGCGCGCAGCGCGTCATAGCGGGTGAGCAGCAGGTGTTTTTCGACCCGTTCACCGCGTTCGGCCTTCTCGGTCTTGGCGTCGAGCAGGCCGATGATCCGGTCGGAGTCGCGAACCGAGGAGACTTCCGGATTGGTGACGATCACCGCCATGTCGGCATGGCGCATGGCAAGCGTCGCGCCGCGCTCGATGCCCGCAGGGCTGTCGCAGATGATCCAGTCGAAATGCTTCTTCAGGTCGTTGATGACGCGCTCGACGCCTTCCGGCGTCAGGCTGTCCTTGTCTCGGGTCTGCGATGCCGGCAGCAGGAACAGCGTGTCGAGGCGCTTGTCGCGGATCAGCGCCTGCGGCAGCTTGGCGTCGCCCTGAATGACGTTGACCATGTCGTAGACGACCCGGCGCTCGGCACCCATGACGAGGTCGAGATTGCGCAGGCCGACATCGAAATCGACGACGACAGTCTTCTCGTTGCGCTGCGCGAGCGCCGCGCCGAGAGCAGCGGTCGACGTCGTCTTGCCGACGCCGCCTTTGCCCGATGTAACAACAACTACTTTCGCCATCTTCCGCTCCTGTTTCCTGGCCGGCACCGGCTCAGTTAAGTCTCTCTGCCATGATCGAATCGTCTTCGAGCCAAAGCTGCACCGATTGTCCGCGAAGGTCGGCGGCCATGTCGTCGGCGGTCTTGTAGACTCCGTCGATCGCCAGCAACTCCGCTTCCAGACGGCGGCAGAAGATGCGCGCCGAGGTGTTGCCCACCGAACCCGCAAGCGCCCGTCCGCGCAGCGCGCCGTAGATATGGATCGAACCACCGGCGATGATTTCCGCGCCTGACGCGACCGAGCCGATCACGGTCACGTCGCCCTCCGGAAAGATCACCGACTGGCCGGAGCGCACCGGCTCGCGCACGATGATCGAAGCGGTGGCCCGCGCCGCCGGCGTTTCCTGTCCGATGACGGTCACGGCCTCTGGCGCCTTCGCCTCTCCGGCGATCAGTTCGCCCGCCGCGGCCTCGAATTCTGGCGCCGGTCGGCCGCCGCGCATCGACGGCGGCATGCCCGGCTCGAACAGCGACGGACGGCCGCCCTCGATCCCGAGAACGCGGACGTTGCGCGTGGCAAGCTCGTCGAGCAGGCCCTTCAACTGCGGCCGGTCGATCTCCAGGTCGACGATGTCGAGTACGACGGGCCGGCCAAGGAAAAACCCGGCCGAACGTGCGGCCAGGTCGTCGAGCCGCGTCAGCCACTGATCGAGCGGCAGCTCCGGCGAAAGAGCCAGGCTCAGGAACGAGCGGCCCTTGATACGGATCGAACGAGCGTCTGTTAGCACTTTGATCATCTTCGTTAATTTTTCGTTGACGGGATCTAGGCGACGGATGGTTAACAAAAGGTTAACGCCGACCTGTCGCTTCTCGCAGGCGGGCCTTGTGGAGGCCGCGCAAGCCACCGTTTCAAGGCAATCGCCAAGGAGAGATGTTTATCCCGCGGGAACCGAACTGACGCCGATGACGTTGTTCGGTGCGGTGGCAATCGCCCCGTTCTCAATCGGAAGTTCAAAGGCGGAAGGTAACACCCTCAGATGGCGTCCAAACATCTCGCAGCACTGCTGATATCGTCGCTCGCCTGCGCAGCACCCGCTCTTGCCCAGACCCCGACGGCGGAAGACCCCGCGGTCACCGCCTGCAAGGCGACCGGTCTCGTCGCGCTCAAGGAGCATTCCTCCGACATTACCGGCCTGGTGCTCGATCTGGAAAGCCTGGCAATCACCGCCGCCGACACCAAGGTGGAGGACGTACCGGTCAAGACCGTGATCCTCGGCGAGGCCTATATCGAGCGCGGCGGCACCGCCGGCAAGGCTGACCGCTTCGTGTGCCTGCTCGGCGAGAAGGGCAAGGTGCTCCTGACGTTCTTCACGGCGAAATGATTGCAGGCGACAGCGCCGCAGCCGGACTGACGGATGTTGCCATCCCTCGCCCTGCCTGCGCTGCTCTGTCAGGGCGGCCCGTCAGGTCTCAGTCCTCGACGGCGCCGCCACTGGCAATCCAGAACGTGCCCGTGAGCGGCACGGTCAGGAAGCGGCTGTTGACCTCGTCCAGTGTCGCCTGGGCATCCACCGTCGAGAGGCGGTCCGGATGAAGATGGCGCGCCAGCGCCTCGAGCCCGACGATATGGAGAGGCGTGTGCGTGAAGAGATGCCACAGGGCAAAGGCGCGACCGTCCTTGACCGCCGCGATGGCGGTCAGCTCGCGGCGCGCCAACAGGCTCTCCAGCCCCTCGATCGCGCGCTTCCGGCTTACGCCGGGCCCAAGCCTCAGTCCCTCGCCCGCCTCATTCACGGCGGTCGGCAGGTAGATGTCCGGATTGCGGACAATCACTGCTTCCAGGCCCAATTGTCCGATGGCGCCGGGCAGGCTCTCCGAACCGATGTTGTGGCCGCCCGCCAGACCGATCAGGCCGTCGAGCGCCCCGCGTCCCGCTGAAAAGCAGCACTCCGGCCGATTGGCGAAGGCATGCAGAAAGACGCTCGGCCGCTTGAGGGCCACGTCCGCGCCATCGAGCGCGAGAGCCAATCGGCGCAGGCGCGCCTCGTATAACTCCGCAAAGGCGTCGGCCTGCGCCGCCTTCCCAGTCAGTTCGCCGATGATGCGCAGGCTCGGCACGGTATTGGCGATCGGATCGATGAAGAAATCGACGATCACGACCGGGATGCCCGCCTCCTCGAGTTGGGCCAGTTGCGGCGGGGCGGAGCCCGTGTCACCGAACCGGAACGCATCGAACCGGCTGAGGATGACAAGGTCCGGCTGCAGTGCCAGAACCGCCTCCACCGACATCTGGTCGACGCTGCCATTCGCCACCACGGGAATGGCATCGACCGCGGGAAACCGTTCGCGCAACAGATCCCGCTGATAGGTGTTGGCGCCGCTTTCGCCCCATCCGACCAGCAGCGAGACCGGATCGTCGTGGAGCAGCGAAAGCGCATCGAGCGTCACCCAATGGCCGAGCACGATCCTTGTCGCCGGCTTGTCGAGCGTCACCACGCGGCCGGCAATATCCACCACCGTCACGGGCGCGGCCAGCGCCGGGGCGACCGGCGAAAGGCACGACATCCCGAAGAGCAGGAAGCAGGCGATCAGCCGGAACCTGTTCACCGCTACGTTTGCGCTCAAAACGAAATCCTCATCGTCGCCGTAACCGTCCGTCTTGATCCCAGCGTGCAGCCGGGAACATTGCCGCATTGCGTCACATAATATTTGTCGAGAAGGTTCGTCGCGTTGACCTGAAGCTGCGGTCCCGGCGCGCCATCCCTCAGGGCGCCGAAATCGAAGCTCAAGGCCGCATCGAGCAGGGCATAGGACGGTATCTTCACGGTGTTCGCTCCGTTGAATGTGCTGCCGACATACCGCACGCCTCCACCGAGCGTCAGCCCTTCGAGCAGTCCCTGATCGAAACTGTAGTCGGCCCAGAACGATGCCTGGTCCGTGGGCGTCGATGCCAGCCGGTTGCCGACATCGGCCGCAACCGAGCTTTCCACGACACGGTTGTCCAGATGTGCGTAGGACGCGATCAGTGCGAGCTGATCGGTGACGTTGCCCCGCGCCTCCACTTCGAAACCGCGCACGCGCACGACGCCGACCTGGCGACGAAACAGCGGGCTCGACAGGTCCGCCGTCGGCGTATTGGTCTGCCGGATGTCGAAGACGGCGGCGGTCAGAAGCGCGTCGAGACCAGCCGGCTGGTACTTGACCCCCGCTTCGACCTGACGCCCGACAAGAGGGTCGAAGGCTGCGCCATCGACCCCGGTTTCAGCCGTTGGCTTGAAAGACGTCGAATAGCTGACATAGGGGGCAATTCCGTTGTCGAACAGATAGCCGAGACCGGCCCGTCCGCTGAAAGCCTGGTCTTTCGCCGCGGTCGCCGAGCGCGCGCCGGTCGACACGGTCTCAAGATCGGTGTCGATCGACGACCAGTCATAACGCGCCGAAAGCGTCGCCATCCAGTTGTCGAGCGCGATCTGATCCTGGGCGTAGATGCCGAACTGCCTGATGCGAGCATCCTTCTTCTGGAAGTTGATGCCGGGATCGGCGATGGCGACGCCATAGACCGGATCGAAGATGGAAATCGGCGCAGCAGGGCCGGCGCCCGTGTCGTACTGGCTCTGGTCGTTGCGGTAGTCCGCGCCCACGATCAGGTCGTGCGACAGGCTTGCGGTGTCGAACTGCGCTTCCAGCCGGTTGTCGATCGCGAAGGCCTCGGCGCTGCTGTCGATGCGGAACGCCCGGCGGTTGAGGCGCGGCGCGACCGCCGGGTCGGGATCGATGATGAGCTCGCCGCTGCGGTTGAGCGCGCGCAGATAGAGATCGTTGCGGGTGAAGCGCACGCTCTGGTGCAGGCTGAACGTTTCGTCGATGCGATGATCGAAGATGTAGCCGATCGAGGTTTGTTCGCGCTCCAGCCGGTCGAAACCGGGCTCGCCGGAATATCGACTGAACGGCAGCTTGCCATAACCTGGAACCGCCCGAAGCGTCCCGTCGGTCGGCAGATAGTTGAAGCTGGTCTTGGCCCCCTTCTCCCTGGCGTGCTGGGCCAGAAAGGTGAGCGACGTGTCCTCGGACGGCTGCCAGGTCAGCGCCGGCGCGATGAACAGCCTGTCGTCTTCGATAAAATCGACCTGGGTGTCGGCCGCGCGCGCCAGGCCCGTCAGCCGGTAGAGGAACGCGCCCTCGGCGTCGATGGGGCCTGATAGATCGAAGGCGCCTTGTTTGCGGTCGAAACTGCCGGTTTGAAACTCGATTTCGCGAAGAGGCTCGTCGGTCGGGCGCTTGCTGACAAGGTTGACGATGCCACCGGGCCCGCTCTGGCCATAAAGCGCCGACGACGGCCCCTTGAGGACTTCGATTCGCTCGAGGCCATAGGGCTCGATAACCGAGCCCGCAAAGCCGTTGCTTGCGGTCGTGTCGGGTAGGGCAAGACCGTCGAGGAAGAAATCCGCCGGGAAGCCACGCACCAGCGTGTAGGTATCGAAGCGGGACGCAGTGCCATACTGCTCGGTAAAGACGCCTGCGGAATATCTGAGCGCCTTGCTGACGCTGGTCGCCCCCTGCGCCCGGATCTGCTCGGCCGGGATGACGGTCACCGTCTGGGGGATCTTGATGACCGGCGTGTCGGTCTTTGCTCCGGTCTGCGTGGCGGTGGCCGCATAACCACCCACAGCTTCCCAGGCCCTGTCGGTGACACGGCCCCCCTTCACCGAGATCGCCTCCAGTTCGGTCGGCTTGCCATGGTCCTCGGCGAGCGCACCTGCAGCCGGCGCCAACATGCAAAGGACAGACATCGGAAGCACGGCATATCGGGATCTGGCCGGTCTCCGGTGGTTCATTTCGGTCCTGTTGGAGTGCGTAAAGGCGGCGGGTCTGCGGCTGTTCATGTCGTCCAAATCCACAATCATGACGGTATTAATCAAGTTTACAAAAGTGCCCGAGCGAAAGCGGATCAATGTGGGTTGCGTTCGGATCAAAAATGACCCAAGGAGACGCATATTGACCGAACCTGCAGCAAACGGGTCACTCGCATGGAAACGATAAGCCGCATTGCCATCGTCGAGGACACCCCACGGCCGGTGGCCATCGCGACGCACACGTTTCAGGGCGAGGCACGGACCCGCTGGCACAGCCATCGGCGCACGGAGTTTATCTATTCGACCACCGGGTTCCTGACGCTGACGACCGGGCGCGGCAAGTGGTCCGCACCGTCGGGTTACGGATTGCTGGTGGCGCCAAATGTGCTGCACGAACTTGCCGGCTTCGGCATCGTGGACATCGGCGCCGCCTTCTTTGCCGATGATCAGGTCAGGCCTACGGGCGAGGCGGAGTGCGAGATCCTTCGGGTGTCGCCACTTCTGCAGGCGACGCTCGGTGCGCTGGCCCAGGAGCCGGCACTCTACGATCTCTCCGGCCGGGCCGGCCATCTGGCGGCGCTGGCCGAATACGAGATCAAGCGCGCCGAGATCATCGGCTCGGGACTGCCGCTTCCCACGCATGCGCGGCTGAGAACCCTGTGCGATGAGCTGGCAGCAACGCCCGACAATGACTGGGACCTGGACGAACTGGCCGCCATGACCGGTTTCAGCCGCAGCACGCTGACGCGCAAGTTTCGATCCGAGACCGGGCTGAGCATCGCCGAATGGCGCCGCCGCTCGCGACTGGTGCATTTCCAGACCCTGCAGGCCTCGGGCGTGCACCCGGCCCGGGCGGCAAAGCAGGCGGGCTACGACAACTACAGATCGTTCAGGGACATGAGCCGCCGACTTGGCGCTGCGCGCTGACCCGCCAGCCTCATCGCCTTGCCGGAAGATTACCGGAGCGTGACGAATTTGTAATTATATTCCAATGACTTGCGCCACCAAAATGTCATGATTGGCTCACATTTTCACAGGCATCGGAACGGCACGAACCAGCATAGCTTGCTTAGGGAACACCGCCCGAACAGTCGAAACACCCCAGCATCTCACATGTGGGCGCAAACGCCCGCAAAGGACATGTAGTGACCGCTGCGAACCGTCTGGCGACGGATCGCAAGGCTTCTGCTCGGCCTGGCGATCCTGCCGGATGCTGCACAACCAAGGAGAAAGATCATGAACAGCATTGCAAAGCTTTCCGTTATCGCAGCGCTTTCCGCCATTTCATTCGGCGGCATCTCCTACGCAGCAGGCACTGCGATGAACTGGCCGGCGGAAATCGAGCAGACGGTACACGGCTTCAAGGGGGACAAGTTCGAGGTGGTCAATATCGACACGCTCGACAAGCTCAGCGAAACCCGGACCTGGATCGACCAGGCAACCCCCTCCCAGCTTTCCGCTCTGCACAAGGCCGTCGACGGCAACAAGGAGCTTGTCGGCAAGCTGAAGGCCAAGAATGTCGAGCTCACCAACATCGTCGGAGCGGAACAGGCGGCCGACGGCAGCCTGACGCTCTANNTTTTCCGGAAGAGCGATGGCAGCTCGCCGAAGATCCGCGGACCGGGTGCACATCTTGCGTGTGCGCCCGGCTCCGCACGAGAAGCTACACGTTCACGCAGACATGCAGGCACGTGCGAAATTTGCGCTGTTCCCACTCCCGCTTGGTGGCGCTCGATTGAGTAAGCACATACTAACATAAACCTCCGCTCTGAGGACCGCGCGCGGTCTCGCGCCATCGTTCGCAAAATTGCGACGATTCCCGCTACAATTGCAGCCTTGCCACTTGTGGATGTCGCGTGCATTCACTACTCATCACAACCTGCCTTCTCCGAACATTGCGGAGCGCTGACGGGAAGTCGCGCGACCGACAGACGCGCAAGCGTCGGATCATCGGTCATTTCTCTGCCATCACGGCCGCAGGGGGCAAGGGTTTGGGAGAGACCAATGGTAGCGCCGCGCATTTTGAACCGCAAAGACTTGCGAACCGTCCTGCGTCGCACGACGGCGCTGACGACTGTCTCCCTGGTCACACTCTCGCTGTTCGGCCCTGCCTTGGCCGACGGCGGCGCCGGAGGCGACGGCGCGGCGGGCGGTACGGGCTACACCGGCAATCCGGGTGCAGTCGGGCTCTTCGGCGCCGGCGGCG
>UBXV01000066.1 GCA_900469625.1 Hyphomicrobiales bacterium | reverse complement strand
GCCTCTCTCAACGCGCTTCTCGCCCAGTTCAACCTCGGCAACACCCAGAGCGCCTATGCGCCGGCGCCCCGTCGTCGCGCAGCGTAACGCTGCGATAGCGGCACGAACAATGAGAAAAGGCCCGGGAAACCGGGCCTTTTTGCATGATGCGTCAGGAATCGCGCCGGATTTGGCGTCATGTCCTTGCTTTTTTAAGCTTTGATAAAGCGCTCACGCATACCGTTTGCGAGCTGCGAAATGACTTCGCCCCGCATGTCGCCTCCAGGTCTTCACCACCGCGACGTGTTCCAGACACCTGTCCCATGCTGCGCGTACCGGCGAACCCGCGACGCTATCGATGATTTGGCCGCGCGCGACCGGAACGGCGCAAGCGCGAGGGGAGACATACGGTGATTCTCAAGACTGCAACGGCACGAAACATGTTTGCCATCGTGATGACCGGCCTTTTGACCTGCATGGTCACTGCCGCCATCGTGTTCTGGCTATCCTACCAGCAATTGCGTGAGCGCAGCATCGCCGAGATGACGAGTGCCGCTTCCGCCAGTGCCCGCAGCGTCGAGACGAAATTCGCCGAAGGCAAGACGCTCGCCAACAACATCCGGTCAGCGCTTTATGCCGTGAAGGGCACCGGCGCGCCGTCGCGCGCAGACATCGAAACCCTGATGAAACGGCTGATCATCGATAATCCGCTCGCCGTCGGCATGAGCACGGGCTGGGAGCCCAACGCTTTCGACGGCAAGGACGCCGACTATGTCGGCAAGCCCGGCCATGATGCGACAGGCCGCTTCGTACCCTACATCGCCCGCTCCGGCGATAAGGTGATCCACGAGGCCCTCGCCGACTACGACAAGCCGGGGCCGGGTGACTATTATCAGATCCCGAAGAAAACCGGTCTCGACATGGTCACCGAGCCCTATGTCTATCCGATCAACGGCCAGGACGTTCTGATGACGTCGATCATGGTGCCGTTGAAGAAGGACAGTGCCTTCATCGGCGTCGTCGGCGTCGATATGGCGCTTGGCGAACTCTCCACCGAACTTGGCAAGCTGAAACCGTTCGGCACCGGTTTCGTGTCGCTCATCAGCAAGGACGGCAGCATCATCAGCCATCCCGATGCCGCGGTTCTCGGCAAGGTGATGAAGGACACGCCCTTGCGGGCCGAAGGCTGGGGGCAGTTGCTTGCAAACACAGGGCACGCTTTCGCATTGAAACACACTGACGGTAGCGAGCACCTCGCCGTCGCCGTGCCGGTCAATCTGCTGCCGGACACTGTCTGGTACGTGGTGGTCTCGGTTCCCGAAGCAACCGTCTTTGCCGGTCTATCCCAGCTCGCGATGATCTCCGTCGCCGTTATCGCGCTCGCCGCATTGGTGATGATCCTGGTCGGCTGGACGCTGGCCACCCGGTTCCGCAAGCGTGTGGCCAACGTCATCGGCGTCACCGGCAAGATCGCTGCGGGAGAGACCGATGTCGATCTGTCCGAGGCCGAGCGCAAGGACGAGATCGGCGATCTCGCCCGTTCGCTTCGGGTGTTGCGCGACGCCACCATCGCAAAGCTGAAGCTGGAAAACGAAGCGGATGCAAATCGTTCGCTGTCGGAGCGCGAGCGCCTCGAGCGCGAGGCGCAGAAGGCCCGTGACGCCGCCGAGATCCAGCAGGCCGTCGACGGTCTGGCGACCGGTCTCGGCCGTCTTGCCGACGGCGATCTCGCCTACCGCATCGACAATCCCTTCGCCGATCGTCTCGACCGCCTGCGTGCCGACTTCAACAATTCGGTCGCCAAGCTGCACGATACGCTCTGCGCCGTCGGC
>UBXV01000071.1 GCA_900469625.1 Hyphomicrobiales bacterium | reverse complement strand
GACCTTTCAGAGCTGCGTTCGCAAAACCCCTCCGGAGCGATCCGGAGGGGTTTTGCGTCTGCGGGGCGCAGTACGTTGAGGCTCAGAAATTGACGATCAGGTTTGCCCGCGCGGCGTTCGACTGCATGCGGCCTGCGAATTCGCCGAGATAGCTTAGCGTTACCCGGGCATTTGCCGACAGTCTTGCGGAAATGCCTGCCTCCAGCACCAGCGCGTCGCCCGGCATCGTAACGCCACCGATCGTGAACAGGCTGCCGCCGGCAAAGGCAAGGCGCGCTGAAGGCGTCAAGTCACCAGCCGCATGGCGCCAGCCCAGCATGCCGGAGGCGGCGACCGGCAGTTCGCTTCCGGGAATGTCTGCCGACCAGCGTAGGCCAACAGTCGATATCGTCACTGCGTCCGAGCCGTCGGCCGATGATAGCGCAGCCGTGCCGCCCGCCTCGCTGAACGCGTCGGTGTCGAGATCGACATAGGCGACGTTGGCGAATGGCTGCAGCCGGATGTCGTCGAGTGCAAGCGTCCAGGAAAGATCGGCAAAAACCTGGCGGGTGGCGCTGTCGTAATCGGCCGTCAATTTTTCAGACAGCGAACCGAAGGCAACATCACGCCGGGTCGAGATTTCGTTGTGTGAATAGATCGCGCCTGCCACCAGGTCCAGCGCACCGACCGCGCCGGAGACATAGAGGCCGGCGTGATAGGCGTCGGCGCGCGCTTGCGGTTGCATCGAGAGATGGCTGTAGCCGATGAGGCCGCCGAAACGCCACGTGTCGGAAATCGCCGCATCCGCTCCGAAGAACACACCTGCCGTGCGCGCATCGACGCCGGCTGCGTTGCCGTCGCCCGACAGCCGGTTGGCGGCCGCATAGCCCGATGTCCAGAACGCTACGTCGTCCTGCGGCCGGCGGCTGCGGTCCTGCGGCGGGCCGGTGCGGTCGATGATCGCCTGGCGCGGAAAACGGCTATCCCACAAGAGTTCGCTCCTGAGGGAGGCATGCGCCTCTCCGCTCAACTGCGTAAAGGCGCCGCCGGCCGTTTCGGCATCCAGCGACACGACGCTCAGGAACAGCGGGTTCGCCGGCCCGAGCGCTTCGACCGCGTTCGCCGTCGCCTGGCCGTTCGCCGTCGCCGCCACGTCGGCGAAATGCACGTCGTTGCGATCGAGCGTGAGGGCGACGCTGGTCGCGCCATAGGTCAGGGTCGGCAACAGGAAGGCAAAATTGCTGGTGACATCGTCAAATGCGCCGGTGACGCTGCCGGCCGTCAGGATGGTGTAGTCGGTCGTCGGAGCGTAAGTGCCGCTTCCGGCCAGAATTTCGAGCGTGCCACCTTCGATATCGACCGCGCCGGACGCGTCGAGGCGATCGGAAAGGCCTGTGGTATCGACCTCTACCTGATAGGTGGATTGCGATCGGAAGGTCACGTCGCCGTTGACCGTCACGGTCTGAAGGCCCGGGCCGGGCGACAACACGCCGCCGGCATTCACCGTCAATCCGCCGATGACGCCGCTGCCGGACAGGAGGCCGCCGTCGAAGACGTCAACGCCACCTGAGACCACGCCGTCGTTGACGAGCGCGCCGCCGGTAAGCGTCGCCGCGCCGCTGATCGTGCCGGTGTTGGAAAACAGGCCATCGCTTACGGCAAGCGATGCGATGGTTCCATCGTTCGAACCGGCCCCGGCGTTTTTCACAGCACCGGCCGTCGCACCGCTGTTGTTGATGAAGGTGCCGTCCGTGCCGATATCGACATCGGCAAATGCGGCGTTGTTGACGACACGGCCGCCGGTGACCACGCTCGCGCCGGTAACAGTGCCGCCGCCATTGTTGGTGAAGGTGCCAGCGGTATTGCTCAAGGAAGCGACCGTGCCTGCATTGGAGGTGTTGCCGGCATTGGCGAGCGCACCGACCGTTGCGCCGCTGTTGTTGACGAAGTTGGCTGCGGCCGCGACATCCGCTTGCGTCACGACAAAGTTGTTGGTGACTGTTCCGCCGGCAACTGTTGCCTTGCCTGCAATCGTGCCGCCGGCATTGTTGGTGAAGTTGCCCGCCGTGTTCGTCAACGAGGCGACCGTCCCGGCATTGGACGAGATGCCGCTGTTGGTGACGGCGCCAGCGGTGGCGCCCGACGTGTTGGTAAAGGCGCCGCCGGCGCCGACGCTCACCGTGCCGAGCGTCGCGTTGTTGGTAACGCTGCCGCCCGAAACCGTCGTCTCGCCGGTCACTTCGCCCCCGAAATTGTTGGCGAAGCTTCCATCCCTGTTGTCGAGGGAGGCGATGGTGCCGGCGTTCGACACGGTGCCTGAATTCGTGATCTTGCCCGCGGTTGCGCCGTTGTTGTTGACGAAGGCCGCGGCCACTGCAACGTCGGCGTCGGTCACAACGAAATTGTTGGTCACCGTGCCGCCGGAAACCGTCGTCTTTCCCGTGATCGTGCCGCCGGTGTTGTTGGTGAAGTTGCCGCCCGTGTTCGTCAGCGCATCGAGCGTGCCCGCATTGGAGCCGGTACCGGCATTGCTGACATTGCCCGCGATAGCACCGCTGTTGTTGACGAAGGTGCCACCGGCCGAAACATTGACATCTCCGACCTGGCCATTGTTGGAAAGCGCGGTCGCCGCGCCGATCGCGGCGCTGTCGAGCGTCCCGTTCACCGAGACGTTGCCGTTGTTCAGCGTCAGCTTGCCGTTAAGGTCGCCGTCGACGGTCAGGCCGCCGCCGTTGAGCTCGACATCCGAGTTCAACGCGCCGCCGGCATTGATGCTGACGCTGCCCGAGGCGATGGTGCTGCCGCCGGTGACGGTCAGCGCTCCGGTATTGGTAATGGTGACATTGCCGCCGTCGACGCCGAGCTCGCGGATCGTCGAAGCGTTGGTAACCTGAGGGGAGCCGTCATTGACGACTGCGGCATCGCCGGACCCGGGCAGAGCGGGGGTCCAGTTCGCGCCGTTGCTGAATTCGTTGTCCGAGCCGCCGGTCCAAACGGACTGGGCAAGCGACGGCACGGCCAGCGCGAAGGAAGCCAATGCGGTGAAAACGCCGAGATGCCGGGAGAATGCCGCAAGCGGTGTCTTTTGCATGGAAAACGGCCAATGCTGATGAAGGCTGCGCGAAGCAGCCAGCGGTATTGGTGACGATACCTAGCTAACCATGGTTAATGATTCTCTACCATAGCGGCGTGGTCGCTCGCGTCCTCCTGCCATCGTTCCGCCTGTTCCCGGTGGAACAACGAAAGCCATGTCGATCCGGTAGGGTCGTTGCAGCAGAAGTCGTGAGGGAGAACGACGATGACATCAGATATGACCATGGCAGAGGTATTGAGGGATCCGCTGATCAGGCAGGTGTTGCGTGCCGACGGCATAGCGCCATCAGCGTTCGCAGCGACGCTCAGACTGGCGGCCAAGAAGGCCGCCGAAGAGTCCGCAGCGACAGTTCCACATTCCGTGAACTGACCCCTGTCCGTGAACTGACCCCTGAGGGAACTGACCCAAGGGCGATGCGCCCCGCACCCGATCGGGCCCGAAGGGGCGAGCGGCCAAGCCTGCTCGCCCCACTTTTCCAGACCTTTTCACCAGCGCCGATACGTGCTCGCGCCGATCTAGGCCGCCTTCGGCATCGGTCCGACATAGACCGAACGTGGACGGATCAGCCGGCCCTCGAGCGCCTGTTCGCGTGCATGCGCAATCCAGCCGACCGTGCGGCCGATGGCGAAGACGCCGGTAAAGGCATCCCTCGGGAAGCCGAGGGCCTCGAGCAGCAGTGCGGTATAGAATTCGACATTGACATCGAGCGGGCGGTCCGGCTTGCGCTCCTTCAGGATCGCCAGCGCCGCCTGCTCGACCGCCTTGGCAAGTTCGACGCGGCCGCGATCGACTTCGCCGGCCTCGATCAGCGGCTTCAATGCGGATTTGAGCGCATCGGCGCGCGGGTCTCGCACGCGATAGATCCGATGGCCGAACCCCATCAGCCGCTCGCCGCGATCAAGGGCGTCGGCGAGCCACGGTTTGGCATTCCCCTGTGTTGCGATCGCATCGAGCATGTCGAGAACCGGGCCGGGCGCGCCGCCGTGTAGCGGCCCTTTCAGGGCCCCGATCGCGCCGAGAACCGACGACGTGAGGCCCGCGCCGGTGGAGGCGATCACCCGCGAGGCGAAGGTCGACGCGTTGAGGCCATGGTCCGATATCGTGACGAGATAGGCATCGAGGGCTCTTACCTTTTCCGCGCTTGGCCGGCGGCCGTCGAGCATGGCGAGGATGTCTGCCGATTGCGAAAGCGACGGTGTCGGCGCCAGCGGCTCACAGCCCTTCTTCCGGCGCAGGATGGCCGGCAGGAAAACCGCGGGTGCGGCCAGCAGGCGAAGCGCCGACGCGAAATCGGCAGCATCTGATAGCCGCGCGACGAGCGCGCGCATGATGTCGACGGGCGGCAGGCGCAGGAGGCCGTCGTCGATGGCGGCCACGTGGGCGAAAATCTCCGCCCGCGCCTGTCCCAGGCGTCGGCGCAGGTCCTCTTCCGAGAGCGGCTGCTCCATCAGGCCATCCAGCAGAAGCACAGCGGCATCCTCGTAGCGGGCATCGCCCACGAGATGGTCGAGCGACACGCCCCTTATGACCAGCCGTCCTGCCGCGCCATCCACATCGGAGAGCTGCGTTTCGGCGGCAATGACATCTTCAAGTCCGTTCTTCATAGACGTTTCTCCTTTACGTCCCGAATGGTCCGGCTTAGATGTATTGACGTCAATCTTGATAAATTCGATCAATATGAAAACACTCTGGATCACGGCCGAAGACGCGCTCAGCCAGCTCGGCACCAAGCCGCAGACGCTCTATGCCAATGTCAGCCGCGGGCGCATCCGCGCCAAGCCCGATCCGCTCGACGCCCGCCGCAGCCTCTATCAGGCCGACGACGTCAGGCGACTGGCCGAGCGTCATGCGGGCCGTCCGCGCACATCGGCGGTCGCCGCCGAAACGATCCGATGGGGCGATCCGATCCTTTCGACGACGATCTCCAGCATTGCCGACGGGCGCCTGTCGTACCGGGGTCACGGCGCCGTCGAGCTGTCCGTCGCGGCTGATCTGGAAGAGGTCGCGGCCCTGCTCTGGCAGACGCCGGCAATTTCGCTTCAGGCCTCGAAGGCGACGGCGGCGGGTGGATCCCGCCTGGCCTCGGCGTTCCTGACGCTTGCCGCGCGCGTCACCGAGGACCTGCCGGCCCTTGGTCGCGCGCCTCAGGCATTGCGGGCGGAGGCGGCCGATGTGCTGTCGGCTGTGGCCGCAGCACTGGCGCCGTGGCCACAGCCGTTGCCGTTGCACGAGCGGTTGGCACGTGGATGGGCACGGCCCGAGGCGGCAGAACCGATCCGCAAGGCGCTGGTGTTGACAGCCGAGCATGAGCTCAACGTGTCGGCGTTTGCGGCGCGCGTGACCGCCTCATCCGGAGCGGCACTTTCGGCATCCGTCCTGTCGGGCCTTGCGGCACTCACGGGTCCGCGCCACGGTGGCGCCTGGTTCAGCGTGACGCAACTTGTCGAGCGTGCCAACATGGTCGGTGTCCGCGAGGCGATACGCGGCATGCTGTCGTCGGAAGGCGCCGTGCGTGCCTTCGGCCACCGGCTTTATCCGAAGGGTGATCCGCGTGCCGTGGCCATCATGGCCAGCTTCGACGCGCCGCCGCTTTATGGCCAGTTGGCCGATGCGGGAAAGGAGCTTCTCGGCGAACCCGCAAATGTCGATTTTGCCCTTTCAGCGCTTGCGGCCACGTTCGAACTGCCGGACGAGGCGCCGATGGCAATTTTTGCGCTGGCGCGCACGGTCGGGTGGCTCGCCCACGCGATGGAGCAGGTGGAAAGCGGCCACCTGATCCGCCCGAGAGCCCGCTATAGCGGGGAATGAACGTGCAGCAGTGTCGATACTGCCGCGTTTGACAAAGCGCCGCGCTGCAAAGAAAGACCGTCGGCACGGCCGCTGCCGTTCACGGGCCGCGACTAACTGCTTGCCTTGAACAGAGATCAACCGCGCCGCGCCGCCTCGATCGCTGCGACGTCGATTTTCCCCATGGTCATCATCGCTTCGAATGCGCGCTTGGCCTCGCCGCCGCCCGCCGCGATTGCATCCGTCAGCGCGCGCGGGGTGATCTGCCAGGAAATGCCCCACTTGTCCTTGCACCAGCCGCAGGCGCTCTCCTTACCGCCATTGCCGACGATGGCGTTCCAATAGCGATCGGTTTCTTCCTGGTCTTCGGTGGCGATCTGAAACGAGAAGGCTTCGCTGTGCTTGAACGCGGAGCCGCCATTGAGGCCGAGACAGGCAACGCCCGCCACCGTGAACTCGACCGTCAGCACGTCGCCTTCCTTGCCGGACGGGTAGTCGCCAGGCGCACGGTGCACGGCCGTGACCGCGCTGTCGGGAAAGACCTCGCTGTAGAAGCGGGCCGCGGCCTCGGCGTCCTTGTCGTACCAGACGCAGATCGTGTTCTTTGCCATTTGCATGTTCCTTTCGCTTTGAAGCGGATCGATGGTGTTTCCCAAATGCAAACCTGCGAAATAGGTCGGCGAACCCTTTTCGCCACCTCTCGTGTCGCATCCCTTGTGGCCGTGCCGTCTGCCGTGGACAGGTGTGAGCGGCTGGCGGCAGGTTGCGCCAGCCTATGTGCGTTGCCCTGCCAGCTAGCCGCAGACGGCGCGCAGGATCTTTCCCGTCGCCGGGTCGGTTTCGATCGTCACGCGCTCGGCACGAAAATCCATCGTCGCTGGATCCCCGGGTTTCAGCTGCCGCACGATGTTCGCGCCGGTGATCCGCTTGGCATCCTCATCGGAGATCCGGTCTTTTCCGGCGAGGGTTTCGGCGGCCTCCGGTTTGCAGGGACCCGTTGGCGGCGCTGCGGCCTCCGGTTCCTTCTGGCAGCCGGCGGCGCCCAGCAAGAGTAGAGCTGCTCCAAAGGCAGCGACGTGACGGACAGTCATCAAGGCTCTATCCTTTCGTGTCGTGAGCATCGACCAGAAGAAGCAGATAAGGCGGCAGCGCCGTCTGTGAAGTGCCGTAGGTGCTCGGCCTGTGGTGGCACGGTTGTCTGTGGCCGGCGCCGAAGGCGGACGTGGCCGGAGGGGGCGTGGTTTTGGTGTGCGAAAGCCGGGAAATGCCCGGATGGGCATCGTTCGGGCGCGTCCCAAACTTTTTTTGCGGAAGAAGGCCTGGATTTGTGGGGTTTGTCAGAAAAGTGTCATT
>UBXV01000011.1 GCA_900469625.1 Hyphomicrobiales bacterium | reverse complement strand
GCGGGGAGAGGGTTAGGGTGAGGGGCGGCCGGCAGGCACATATCGCGCCGGGAAACGCGCTCACGCCGCGTAAGTCGAGCCGTAGCCGCGGCCATAGCTCTGGTTGCCGACCGTCGACGTGCCGGTCTTGAAGCGCTCGATCTTTTCGTTGAGCGCCTCGACCTGCCGGCGCAGCCCGTGGATTTCGGCCGTGTTCTCCTCCACCATTGCCGCATTCTGCTGGGTGATCAGTTCCACCTCGTGCACCGCCGAGTTGACCTCGTTGAGGCCGGTATACTGGTCGGCGGCCGCTGCCTCGATATTGCTGACGAGTTGGTGGATGGTGCCGATGTGGCTGTTGATGACGCCGAGCGCATCGCCCGTTTCCTGCACCAGCGCCACGCCGCTTCTAACCTGCGCCGAGCTCTCGGAGATCAGCCCCTTGATCTCGCGTGCCGCCCCTGCGCAACGCTGGGCAAGCTCGCGGACCTCCTGCGCGACAACGGCAAAGCCGCGACCCGCATCGCCTGCCCGCGCCGCCTCGACGCCGGCATTGAGCGCCAGGAGGTTTGTCTGGAAGGCGATCTCGTCGATTACGCTGATGATCGTGCTGATCTTCTCCGACGAGCGATTGATCTCCGCCATGGCGTCGATCGCCTTGGCGACGACCGCGCCGGAATGCCGGGCATAGGAATTGGTCTCGTCGACCGAGACGGTGGTCTTGCGGGCACTTTCAGCCGTCGAGCGGACGATATCGGTCAGTTGGCGAAGTGCGCGCGAGCTTTCCTCGAGCGCCGCCGCCTGCTGTTCCGTCCGCCGCGCCAGATCGTCTGCCGAAGCCGAGAGGTTGCTGGTGCCGCCGGTGATCTCGCCAGTGACCATGCGCACGTCGCTGAGCGTGGCGCGAAGCGCCTCCACGGCATTGTTGTAGGTGCGCGCCATGATCACGTAGTCGGCCGGCAGGTCTTCCGCCATACCTTCCTCGAGGTTGCCGGCGGCAAGCTCCGCCAGAACATCCGAAAGCGCGTTCAGCGCCTGCATCTGCTCGGCCTCGATCCGCGCGCGCTCCTCGGCGCGCCGGGCCTCTTCTTCGGCCGACAGCGTGCGCGCAGCGTCCGCCTCGCGACCGAGCCGGACATTCTCGACCGCGTTGTCGCGGAACACGGCGACGGAGCGCACCATGTCGCCGATCTCGTCGCCGCGGTTGCGGCCTTCGATCGCCACGTCGAGGTCACCGTTGGCAAGTCGCGTCATCGTTTCGGTGACGCGCTTCAGCGGGCCGCGAAGGGTCTCCACCAGCATCAGGCCGCCGATGATGGCCAGCAGCGTGCCTGCCACCATCGCCACGATCGACATGTCGGCCGAACGCTGGCTGTCGACCTTGCCGGCCTCCTGGGCGCTGCTGACGAAGCTTTCGAGCGTTGCGCTCGCGCCGGTAACCAGGCTGGAGGCGGCGGCCTTGGCTTGCTGCCAGCGCCCGCCGACGTCGATCAGCGCCGCCGTGCCGGTGTCGATGTTGTCGAGCGAGGCCTTGAGCTTGACCGGCAGGTCGCGAAGGGCCGCATTCTTGCCGCCGAGCTCTGAGAGTTTGCCGGCGCTGTCGCGAACGGCCTGAATGTCGGCCATCACCAGATCGCGACTTTCCGCATCGAGCTTGCGGTGCAGTTCGCTGATATGCAGCCGCGTGCTGTCGAGCGCCTTGAACGTTTCGCCCATCAGCGCGATCAGCGTCTTCAGCTGCGAGATTTCGCTGTCCATGCCGACGAAGCGCTTGGCGGCCGTATCGGAATTCTTGGCCGCTTCCTTGGCGAAGTCGGCCTCATATTTCGAGAACTTGCTGAGGATCGGCACCAGCGCGTTCTTCTTGGTCTCGCTGTCGTCGCCGCCGGCGAGGATCGCCTGGACCTTCAGCGCCTGCTCCTTCAGCTCGGCAATGGGCTTTTGCACCTTTTCGGACGCAATCTTCTCGGCTTCCTCGATCTGCTTGATCAGGTGCGGCAGCAGTTTGCCCGCCTGGTCGATCTTGGCATCGGCACTGGCTGCCATCGTCACCGGCAGGCGGAACTTCTTGATGCGCTCGGCAACGCCCTGATAGGCGGCGGCATCGAAAAGCAGCGCCTTGGCAAAGGCTTCCTTCTCGCCCGATTCCTTGCGGATGATGTCGATCTGCTTGTAGGCGCCGTTGCCCTGAGCGGTCATATCGGTCAATGCGGCCTCGAGCGATGCCGTCACCTGGTCCTGCTCGACCTTGATCGACCAGAGCTTGTCGGTCTCTGCCCGCATCGCTTGTCCGAGCGACAGAACCGAGGCGATCTCCGACTTGTCCGCCTCGCGGGTCAATAGACCGTCGAGCGCACGAACGCCGCTTTCCTGCTCGTCGATCTGTGAAGCGAGTGCTCCACGCGTGTCTTCGCTCGGCGCATCGGCAAAATTCTGCAACGCACTGCGCAGCGCCTGGAAATCCGAAAGATTGTTGATGGTTTCGCGCGTCACGGTCATGTGGCCGTTGAGCGTTCGCGCGGTGAAGAAGCCGACGAGGCCGATGCCGGCAATCAGGACCACCAGGGGAACTACGAAAAGCAGAACCTTGGTAACGATACGCAGGCGCTGTAACAGACGATCGATGAAAGACATTGCGGACCCCGAATTATTCTTATGAGGGACATGTCCGCGCGGCGGCTTCTTCTTGTCGGAAGCATGGGGTGAATAATGGGCCAAAGCGCCTCCCAGGCTTCGGCCGACACCCCTTGAACAGCGAGCTGCCAAGGTTGCGGCGCGCGCCATCCACCGATCGCATCATGCGATTGGAAGCGGAATGTTCGGGACGATAGGCAGCGAAACTTAAGATTCCGCGAATAGAAGCGGCGTCTAATGGCCGTTCTTTCCAGGCCCGTCATAGTCTTCGACCGGCTTGATCTGCCGCTCGAAGATCAGTTCTACTTTCGCTCGAAGAAAAGAGGTGCGCCGGCGGGTTGGGGTTTGCACAAAATGGCGGCCAATGCTTAAACGGTATGCGGCATCCGGCAACGGATTCGCCATTGCCATCCGCCGTCAGGCTCCCGCCCGATCCGGCGCCGCAGGACAGTCAGCATGCAATCCTCCAGCAATTTTCGCGGCATCATCTTCATGTGTCTGGCGATGGTCGCCTTCTCGTGCAACGACGCACTGGTGAAATCGGTGACCGGGGCGATGAATGTCGGCCAGATCATGTTCGTGCGCGGGCTGCTCACCACGTTGATGGTGATTGTCATCGCCCGCCACTTCCGCGCCTTTCGCCCGCTGCGCACCATCCTGAAGCCGGTCATCATCCTGCGCATCGTCATGGAGGCGCTGGCATCCATCACCTACATCTCGGCGCTCGGCCAGATCCCGCTCGCCAACGCCTCTGCGATCATGCAGGCGCTGCCGCTGGCGGTCACGCTCGGCGCCGCCGTCTTTCTCGGCGAGCCGGTCGGCTGGCGGCGCTGGACGGCGATCTTCGTCGGCTTCATCGGCGTGCTGATCGTGCTTCGCCCCGGCCCGGATGGCTTTACGCCCGCGGCACTCACGGTGGTCGCCTGCGTCTTCTGCACCGCGACGCGCGATCTCTGTACCCGCCGCATCGACCACGACATCCCCTCGCTCTACATCACCGTGACCACGGCGCTGGTGACTACACTCGTCGGCGCGGCGCTGATCGTGCCGCTCGGCGGCTGGCAGCCGATGTCGACGACGACGCTGACCCACGTCGCCGCCGCCAGCCTGCTGCTGATGGTCGGTTACCAGACGATCGTGCTTGCCATGCGTGGCGGCGACATCTCCGTCATCGCGCCCTTCCGCTATACCAGCCTGCTGTTTGCGGTCACGATCGGCATTTTCTTCTTCTCGGAAAAGCCCGATGCATGGATGCTGCTGGGTGTCGCGGTCATCGTCGGCTCGGGCCTCTACACGTTCTATCGCGAGAGCCGGCGGGGCAAAAATCCCGTTGCCCGGAGCGCGGTGACGGGACCGCTCGAATAGGAGTGATCGGACCGTGAAGCCAGAAGACGAGACGCAAGGACACACACGCCACGCATGGCCAGCCGTTGTCCTTGCCGGCGGCCTATCCCGCCGCATGGGCCAGCCAAAATCGGCGCTCTATCTCGGCGGGCAAACGATGCTCGCGCGGATCATCGCGAGGCTGGAGCCTCAGGCCGATTGTATCGCGGTCAATCTCAACGACGCCGACGGCGAGGCGACGATCGACGGCCGGCCGGTGATCGGCGATACCGTCCCCGGCTTTCTCGGTCCGCTTGCCGGTGTCCTGGCCGCCATGCGCCACACAGCCGCAGCGACGCCAGCGGCAAGCCATGTTCTCGTCGTGCCGACGGATACGCCGTTCTTTCCGCCAGACCTCAGCCGGCGACTGACGGTGGCGATGACCGAGCATACCCAGATTGCCGTGGCAGCATCCAATGACGCCCTGCATCCGCTGTTTGCGCTCTGGCCGGTCGCGCTCGCCGACGATCTCGAGCGCTGGCTCACCACCGATCCGAAACGCCGGGTGCGCGCCTTCATCGAGCGGCACCCGAACGTCACGGTCGATTTCCCGATGACAGACACGGCAGCCGGCATGTTCGACCCCTTCTTCAACGTCAACACGGCGGATGACCTCGCGCAGGCCGAAGAGTGGCTGCGTATCCTCATGGAGAATGGCGAATGACTGCGACGAAAATCTTCGGCATCGCCGGCTGGAAGAATTCCGGCAAGACCGGCCTGATGGTGCGCCTCGTCACCGAGTTGACCCGACGGGGATATGTCGTCTCGACGGTCAAGCATGCCCATCATGATTTCGACATCGACAAGGTGGGCGCCGACAGCTTCCGCCACCGGGAGGCCGGTGCCCACGAAGTCACCATCGTTTCAGGCACGCGTTTTGCGATCATGCACGAATTGCGCGGCGCGCCGGAGCCGAGCTTCGAGGAGATCCTCGCCCGTCTCGCGCCTTGCGACCTCGTTCTGGTCGAAGGCTACAAGCGCGAGCCGATCGCCAAGATCGAGGCGCGCCGGTTGGAATCGGCCAACCGCGAACCTCTGGCGCCCACCGATCCGCATATCTGCGCCATTGCTGCCGATCACCCGGTCGGTGACACGAGGCTTCCGGTGTTCGATCTCGATGATACCGATGCGATTGCAGATTTTGTCGAGCGGGTCACAGGCATAGTGCGAAAGAGCGGGACGCCCTGACGCGTCGTTCGCGTCACTTCTTCGGCAGCGCGTCGAGATACTGTTGTGCCTCCGGTATCCCTTGCGCCGCCGCCTTGCGATAATCCGCCCGAAGACAGTGCGCTTCATTCGTTCCTCCCGAGACGGATCAATCCGCCTCGGAATCTAAACAACGAAAAGTTGGTTCTCCACACACTTGAATCCGATGCAGGAACGGGAGCACGCAGATCGCGCTATGACCGAACGCCGGCAGTCGAGCCGCGTCAGTTGGTTGCGCCGACCGCCATCTCGTCGGGGATATCATTGAGGCGCACGAAGCTGTAGCCCCTGGCCTTCAGATCGAGAATGCCGCGCGCGACGCCGGCGCCGGCCGCATGGGTCGGCTGGTTGATATGGGCGATGATGACGTCGCCGTCGCGGGCGTTGCGGATACGCTTCTCGGCCATCGCAGCCCCCAGCAGCGAACCGCCGTCGCCGTTCACCGAATAGCCGGCGATGCGGTAGCCCATCTCGCGGATCTGGCTCATCGAGGTGTGGGTGTACTTCGCCGTCGCGCCACGAAACCAGCGTGGTGCCGCAAGGCCATGCGCCTTGATCGCCGCCGCTCCGCCCTCGACCTCGGCTGCAACGGCAGCACTCGACCCGGCAGCAGCCAGGCCATAGACGGAAACCTTGATATCGATCGGCGGCACGTGCATGGCGCCGTGATCCTCAATTTCGAAGAGATCCGGGTGCGCCTTCATCACCTCGACCACCAGTGCGTTGCGTTTCAGCCACCGGGCCGTCACGAAAATGGTCGCCGGAATGCGGTTCTCGATCAGCGTGCCGAGGATGCGCATGTCTGTCGCGCCACTGCAGGCGTCGAGCGTCAACGCCACGCGCGGCGGCTGGCCCTTACCGGCAGGGTTGCTCGGAAGATGCAGGTCCGGCTCGACGAGCGCCGGCGCCGCATGGGCAACCGGGGCGGATAGGGCAAGGGAGGCGAGGAGCAGAAGAGCGGTTTTCATGGCAATCCGGAAAAGAAGTCTGGGGCAGGAAACGGCAGAAACCCGCCCTTTGAAAGGCGGGTTTCACTTATTTTGTCAAAGGTGTCGAGCCAGGCTCGAACCTGTCAGCGCTGGGCGACCGGACGGACGAGCGGCGTCACGCGGCGGATGGTCACGCGGCGGTTCTGCTGCTCGGCAACCTGGGTGCGCACCTTCAGGAAGCGCTCGCCATAGCCCTGGGTTACCAGGTTTTCGGCGGGAATGCCGTAGACCTCGGTCAGAAGCTGCGCAACCGATTCGGCGCGCTGGTCCGACAGCACCAGGTTCGAGCGGTCAGAGCCGACCGCATCCGTGTGTCCCTCGATGAAGAAGGTTTCACCCGGGTCCTTGGCCAGCACCTTCTCCATGGCGGCGGCAACGCCGCGCATGGTCTTTGCCTGCGACATCGACACCTCGGCGCTTGCTGTCGGGAAGGTGATCGTATCCAGGTCGATACGGCGCACCTTGTCGCGCAGACGTGCCGAATGACGAACTTCGTCCATCGTGTAGACACGCTCGACGCGCTCCACCGGCGGTTCGGCCAGGAAGTCGTAATAGTCGCGGCCCGGATCGTCGGAGACATCGGCGATGTATTCGCGAACCGGAATGCGCAGGCGCATCGGCGGCAGCTCGTAACCGACGTCGATGATGGCCGGACGCGGACCTTCGTCACGCTCGGGCGCGTAGATCATCAGGTATTCGTTGCCGTCACGATCGACGCGCGAACGCTGCAGGATGTCGCCGTAACGATTGTAGATCGTCACGATCCGGTAACCGCCCGGGCGAACGATGGTTTCGCGGGTACGGCCACGCGGCAGCTGGTCGTAAAAGGTCTCTTCCGCATCACGACGCAGGCGCGGGCGATCGTCGCCGCGCACGAAGATCTGATCGCCGACGCCGAGGATGACGCGGTTGTCGATCTCCTGCACCACCCTCACGTCGGTGATGTTGTTCGTGACGTTGTTGACCACCGTGTTGTTGTTCACGACAGTATTGTTGTTGATCACCGTGTTGTTGATGACGGTGTTGTTGACGATGTTGGTCGTCTCGGGAACCGCAAACACCGGAACTTCCTCGACGCGCGTGCCCTTTTCGGTCAGGTTCGCCTCGATCTTCTGCGGCAGCTCGGCCTGGAGTTCGGCCGGCAGTTGCACCTGTGCGGATGCATCGTCGGTCGGCGCCGGAGCGGCCTCTTCCTGCGCGCGCAGCACTTCACGCTGCTTCTGGCGATCTTCGCGCGACTTGTTGCCGCCTGAATTGTCGGCGTCCTTGTCGCTGTCGAGAACGGCCGCACCGTTTTCAACCGGGAGCACGACCGTTTCGTCGGATGCGGCCGGGTCTTCGGCAATCTTCTGCTTTTCTTCCTCGGTGCGGGTATCGACCACTTCGGGGACCGGCTGGACCTGAGGCTGCTGTTCGGCCGTTGCCGGCTGCTCGACGCCCGGAACCGGCTGGCCCTCGCCCGTCTGCGGCTCGGTCTGCGGCTCGACGGCGGGCGCGACGGCTTCGCCGGCGTTCTGGCCATCGCTCGCGGGCGGCTGTTCACCAGCCTTCTGCTCTTCGGTCACTGGCGGTTGCTCACCAGCGTTCTGGCCCTCTGCTGCCGGCTGCTCGCCGGTGGTTTCGCCCTGCTGGGCCTTCTTGGCCTCCTCGGCCAAGCGTGCTGCTTCTGCTTCTGCAGCCTTCTGCTGTTCGGCAGCCAGGCGCGCGGCTTCGTCTTCGGCAGCCTTCTGCTCGTCAGCAGCCTTCTGCTCGTCGGAAGCCTTCTGTTCGTCGGCTGCCTTCTGCTCAGCTTCGCTTTCGGCAGCCTTCTGGGCTTCCGCGGCCTTCTCCTGTTCGGCGGCCTGGCGTGCTGCCTCGTCTTCCGCAGCCTTTTGCGCTTCGGCCGCTTTTTCCTGTTCGGCGGCCTGACGGGCTGCCTCTTCCTCGGCGGCCTTCTGCGCCTCGGCTGCCTTTTCCTGCTCGGCTGCCTGGCGCGCAGCTTCCTCGTCCGCGGCGCGCTGGGCTTCCGCAGCCTTTTCCTGCTCGGCCGCCTGGCGGGCAGCGTCTTCCTCGGCTGCGCGCTGTTGCTCGGCCGCCTGGCGGGCAGCCTCTTCTTCGGCGGCCCTCTGCTGTTCGGCCGCCTGCTGTTCCTGCTGCTGGCGCTGCGCTTCGGCTTCGGCCGCGCGCTGCTGCTCTTCGGCGGCCCGCTGTTGCTCCTCGGCTGCGCGCTGCTGCTCTTCGGCCTGGCGCTGCTGCAGCAGAAGCTGTTCATCCGTAGGCTGGCCGCTCCCTTCCTGGGCCACCTCGAACGGCTTCATCAGGCTGTCGGCAAGGGCTGGTTGCACCGCAAGCGACACCGAGAGCACCGGCAGCGCCACGGTTGCGAATAGTCTGGATCGAATCGACATTATCTTCCTTCCTCGTCCTGGGAGGTCCCTGGCCTGCCTCTGTTTCCCACCGGACAGCCGCTTCGGCAACAGGAGACAGGCGTGAATTCTCAAGGGCCTTGATCCAAGGTTCCGGCTTTTTTGTGTTGCACTCCACAGGAGCCGGCAACGCAACGCCCGAACCGCTGATCGGTTCCCGTAATAGGGCTAGCGAAAGCAAGATTAACCGCCGCTGAACGCCCCGTTCATGTTCGCTGCCACCGCGCGCGATGCAATCACCGGTCGAATTCCTTTTCCCGGTGGGCGCCGTCGCTTTCCAGTTGATTTTTGCGGGGAAACAGTACGAATATCGGCACAACCGGTGGCAAGCGCCCCGGTCAAGATAGGCATCCGCGAAGAACAAAATACCGGATGTCGGCCAACAGAGAGGACTATCATGCGTATTTCCAGACGGCTGGCAGCCGCCGCATCGGCTGCCGTTTTCGTGCTCGTGGCAGGCACCGCCATGGCAGATGGCGAAAAGGTCGTTATCGGCACCGAAGGCGCCTACCCGCCCTTCAACAATCTCGAATCGGACGGCACCCTCACCGGCTTCGACATCGACATCGCAAAGGCCCTTTGCGTCGAGATGAAGGTCGAATGCACGTTCGTGACGCAGGACTGGGACGGCATCATTCCGGCGCTGATCGCCAAGAAATTCGACGCCATCATCGCGTCGATGTCGATCACCGCCGAGCGCAAGGAAAAGGTCGACTTCACCAACAAGTACTACAACACGCCGCCGGCGATCGTCGTGCCGAAGGATTCGCCGATCACCGAAGCGACCGAGGCAGCACTTGCCGGCAAGTCGCTCGGCGCGCAGGGCTCGACCACCCACTCCAACTATGCCGAAGCGCATATGAAGGGTGCCGACATCAAGCTCTACCCGACCTCTGAAGAGTACAAGCTCGACATCGTCAACGGCCGCATCGACGCCGTCATCGACGACGTCGTCGTGCTTTCGGAATGGCTGAAGTCGGCCGACGGCGCCTGCTGCAAGCTGCTCGGCACCCTGCCGGTCGATCCCGTCATCAACGGCGAAGGCGCCGGCATTGCCGTGCGCAAGGGCGACGACGCGCTGCGCGAGAAGTTCAACAAGGCGATCGAAGCCATCCGCGCCAACGGCGAGTACAAGAAAATCAACGAAAAGTACTTCGCCTTTGACGTTTATGGCAGCTGATCGACGGCTTCCGGCCGGTTTTCCTAGTGAATCATGCCGGAAAAACGTTGGTTGATGAAAAAAATGCAACGGCGGATGGCTTGCCCTTCCGCCGTTTTTGTTTGACAAGAACCTAAAACATAAGCGCGATCCATATGCATAAAAACAGCGCAAAGGGGAATTCTCTGACATGAGCGGGTTATTTGCCGGCTTCTATTCGATCCTGGCCTGGATCGGCTCCATCGTGGATCCATTGTGCGGCCCCGTCGGCGTCTTTCGCTGGCTCGCATCTGGTACGCTTCTCGCCTGCGGCGATACCGGATGGGGCGACGAACTTGCCTACGGCTTCGTCGTTACCGCAAGCCTCGCCCTTGCGACCTTGCCTGTCGGCCTTCTGATCGGCTTCTTCATCGCGCTCGGCAAGCAGTCCGAAGAGCGCACAGTGCGCCTCGCCTCGAACATCTACACCACCATCTTTCGTGGCCTGCCGGAACTGCTGACGCTGTTCATCGTCTATTATGGCCTGCAGATCCTGGTGCAGCAGTTGCTGGCATCGTTCGGATATGAGGGCCCTGTCGAGATCAACGCCTTTTTTGCCGGCATGATTGCGCTTGGCGTGGTGTTTTCGGCCTACTGCTCGGAAGTCCTGCTGTCTGCCTTCAAAGCCATTCCGCACGGCCAGTATGAAGCGGGCGCGGCCCTCGGGCTCCATCGCGGTCGCACCATGCGGCTGATCATCCTGCCGCAACTGGTGCGCATCGCATTGCCGGGCCTCGGCAATCTCTGGATGGCACTGCTGAAGGATACCGCCCTCGTCTCCGTCGTCGGCCTGCCCGATATTCTTCGCCAGACCGGCATTGCCGCCCGCGTCACCAAGCAGGCCTTCGAATTCTTCAGCCTTGCCTGCATTCTCTTCCTGATGCTGGCGATGGTTTCATCGATCGTCTTCTCCAACCTTGAGCGCTGGACCAAGCGCGCGGAGATGGGCCGATGAGCTTCGTCGAAACCATGATCCCGCCACAGGCGCCGCCACCGGTTCCGCCCAAGCCCTACAGCCTCGCCCGCTTTGTGGGCAGCGTTTCGCTCGGCATCTGGCTGGCGCTCGCCGTCGGCATATTCCTGACCGTCGTCAACGGCTGGGATCCGGCAAAGTTCGCCAAATACGGTCCGAGTTTCCTGTCGGGCCTCGGCGTCACCCTGACGCTGGTCGCCTGCTCGGTCGTGCTCGGCGCCATTCTTTCGCTGCCGGTCGCGCTCGGTCGCATGTCGAAGAACAAGATCTGGTCCTGGCTTGCCTATGCCTATGTGTACTTCTTCCGCGGTACGCCGCTGATCGCTCAGCTGTTCCTGATCTACTACGGCCTCGGCAGCTTCCGGCCCGAGCTCGAATCCATCGGTCTCTGGTGGTTCTTCCGCGAGGCCTGGAACTGCGCCCTCTTCACCTTCACGCTCAACACCGCCGCCTACCAGGCCGAAATCCTGCGCGGCGCGATCGAGAGCGTGCCGCGCGGCCAGCGCGAAGGGGCTGCCGCCCTTGGCCTGCCGGACCGTATCGCCTTCTACAAGATCATTCTGCCGCAGGCGATGATCGTGGCGCTGCGCCCCTACGGCAACGAGATCATCCTGATGATCAAGGGCTCGGCCATCGTTGCGATCGTCACGGTCTTCGACCTGATGGGCGAAACGCGCCGCGCCTTCTCGCGCACCTTCGACTACCAGATGTATGTCTGGGCGGCGATCCTCTACCTCATCATGGTGGAGTTGCTGCGCAACATCTGGGCCTGGCTCGAGAACCGGCTGACGCGCCATCTGAAGCGCTAGAGGTCCAAAGCTCTCACAGACAGATTACAATCAAATGGCTTGGTAGCACTCTTCATCGAGTGCTGCCAAGCCATTGTTATTACGCCTAAAGTTTCAGATCGAGACAAATATTAGAACTTGATTAATAAATCAAGCGTTTCATCATAGAGACCAACCTTTGCGAGAAGTGAGGTTACTATGACGAACGAAATGGAACTGCAGCTGAAGGGTTACGGGATGACCACGGCCCAGATCCTCTACCGCATGCCGGATCACCCGACATTCCTGCAGACCTATATCTGGCAGCACTACGACATCGCCCCGGACTTTCCGGAGATGCGCGGTTTCCTGAAATTCTGGCAGGAAAAGCTCGACGGCCCCCTGCACTCGGTGCGCTACGTGCATCGCAAGCTGATATCGGCCACCGAGTGGCGGGCGCTGAAGGGCGAGTTCATCTTGCACTGAACCCGCCCCGCGCAACGTGCGGCCAAGGACAGCCGGATCAGACCGATCGGGTAATACCGCCGTCGATGCGGATGTTCTGGCCGGTAATGTAGGCGCCGCGGTCGGTCGCCAGAAGCGCGATCAATTCCGCCACCTCTTCCGACGTGCCGTAACGCTTCATCGGGATGCGATTGCGCCGCTCTTCCGTCTCCGGCAGGCTGTCGATGAAGCCGGGAAGCACGTTGTTCATGCGGATGTTGTCGACCGCGTACTGGTCCGAAAACAGCTTGGTGAAGGCGGCAAGCCCCGAACGGAAGACGCCCGATGTCGGAAACAGGGGGTCGGGCTCGAAGGCCGCATAGGTCGAGATGTTGACGATGCTGCCGGACTTCTGCTCGCGCATGATCGGCGTCACCAGCCGCGCCGGGCGAACGGCGTTGAGGAAATAGACCTCCATCCCCTTGTGCCAATCCTCATCGGTCAGTTCCAGCACCGGCGCGCGCGGGCCATGGCCGGCGGAGTTGATCAGCGCGTCGACCCTGCCCCAGGTGTCATAGGCCTTGTCGACCAGACGCTTCAGATCGTCGTTGGACTGGTTGGAACCGGTGACGCCAAGGCCGCCGAGTTCGCTCGCCAGCGCTTCGCCCTTGCCCGAGGACGACAGGATCGCGACGCGATAGCCTTCCGCCGCCATCCGCCGTGCGGCGACCGCCCCCATGCCCGATCCGCCCGCCGTGATTACCGCTACTTTTTCGCCAGCCATGCTGTTCTCCTGTTAGGCTCCTGGTGGCCGGATAGAAGCAGTCGCCCGCGGCAATCTCAAACGACAAATTCTGAACGCAGCCACAAATGCACACATCCTTTGCTGCCGCCTGTCGCTCAGACGTGTACCTCGCCATGGGCAAGCTCGCCCTCGCCCGGCTCCTTGTGCAGCGATCCGTAGAGGACCACCGCGTAGAACAGCACCACCACCAGGATCACGGGCCAGCCGGGCAAAGGGCCGAGCGCCGCGTTCTGGGTGACGTCGGCCCAGGAACGCACGTGGCCGAACGGCTCGCCGTTGGTCGACAGTTTCGGCGATGAGATCTTCAGCGCCCAGGCGAGCAGCAGGATCAGATACATCCAGCAGTAATTGCGCTGCAGCCGGCGGCACACCGCCTCGCGATAGCTCATCAGGAAGGCCGGCTTGCGCAGGCTCTTGGCGATCGAGGCGGCCCAGTTGAGGTTCGGCGCGCCATCCGGCGCCAGGATCTGGGCGAAATACCCGCGCTCAAGCTGACGCACCCGGGCGCGATAGACGTCGAAGAAGCGGTAACGCCGGGCCTCGATCAAGAGCAGCAGCGTGATCAGCAGCATGGCAAACAGGAGCACGCCGTGATGGGAGGACGGCGTCGACAGCGACACCGACAAAAGCGCCGCGACAACCGTGATTGCCCAGTTCGATGTGCGGTCGATGCGATCGCGCCAGCCGGCCATGCGCCCCATTTCGCCGCGATAATAGTGCACGACGGCGTTGATCTGCTCCTGCGACGTCTGGGGCAAGGGCGGCCCCTTCGCCTCCTTGATTTCCGCCCCGACAAGCAACGGACTGAGTTCGGCGGCCATCGGCATTTCCTCCGTCTTTTCTTGTTGTTGCGATCATGAACCCTTTCCAGGCCTGGATAAATCCCGTCAACGTCGCGCGCTGCCGTTTTTTATCTGTCGGCAGCGGGTGCCGGCGGCATAATGATGTCGCGCATTGCCAAAGACAGGCTTCGGACGTAAGAAGCGGGCATGACCCAGAACACCACGATCATCGACGAAGAAGCGCTGGCGGAAGCCTACAACCGCGCCCTTTCACTGGAAAAATCCGGCAATTTTGATGCCGCAGCCGAGGCCTATGCCGAAGTGCTGGCACTCGATCCCGAGGATCACGGCGGCGCCTCCGTTCGTCTCGCCTCGATGGGCCGCGGCGAGACGCCGGTAAAGGCGCCGGATGCCTATGTCGCCACGCTTTTCGACCAGCATGCAGACGTCTTCGACAACGTGCTCGTCGAGCAACTCGGCTATTGCGTCCCGCTTCTGGTGCGCCAGCGCCTGCAGGCACTCGAACTCGGGCCCTTCAACCGCGTGCTCGATCTTGGCTGCGGCACGGGCCTGACCGGCGGCGCATTGCGCGACATGGCCGAAGACATCACCGGCATCGACCTCTCGGAAAACATGGTCGAGATCGCTCACGAGAAGGATCTCTACGAGACCCTCTACGTGGCGGAAGCCATCGACTTCCTGGACGACAACGACGACGAGCCCTTCGATCTCGTCGTCGCGACCGACGTTCTGCCCTATATGGGCGCGCTCGAGGCGCTGTTCTTCGGTGCCGTCGACAATCTCGTGCCGGGCGGCCTGTTCATCTTTTCGAGCGAAACCCTGCCGGCCGAGACATTCGCCGGCCGTCCGTTCATGGTCGGGCCGCACCAGCGCTTCGCCCATGCCGAGGCCTACCTGCGCGAACGCCTGACGGCGACCGGTTTCGAAGTGATCGAAGTCGGCGACATCACCGTTCGCATGGAAGAAGGCGAACCCATCGCCGGCCACCTGGTGATCGCCCGCTTCAAGCCCTGATCGGGCCGACACATCATCATTCCAAGGGAGCATCGAACGATGCTCCCTTCGCTCTTTTCCGTGCGCCCGCCATCAGTTACACCAGAGCCAAAGCAATGGGAGCATTCTGAATATGGCAAAGGTCGCATTCATCGGTCTCGGCGTCATGGGTTATCCCATGGCCGGCCACCTCAAGGTCCGCGGCGGACACGAACTGACCGTCTACAACCGCACCTTCGCGAAGGCCGAAAAATGGGCTGCCGAGTTCGGCGGCCGCGCTGTCCGCACACCGGCGGAAGCTGCCGATGGCGCCGATTTCGTCTTTGCCTGCGTCGGCAACGACGATGACCTGCGCTCGGTCACCACAGGCAAGGGCGGCGCCTTCGAGACCCTGAAGGCCGATGCCATCTTCATCGACAACACTACGGCCTCCGCAGAAGTCGCCCGGGAACTCTACGAGGCCGCAAAGGCTCGCGGCGCCCACTTCGTCGATGCGCCCGTCTCCGGCGGCCAGGCCGGCGCTGAAAACGGCGTTCTGACGGTGATGTGCGGCGGCGACGAACCCGCCTTCGAACGCGCCAAGCCGGTGATCGACGCCTTTGCCCGCATGGTCGGATTGATGGGCACGGCCGGTGCCGGCCAGATCACCAAGATGATCAACCAGATCTGCATTGCCGGCCTCGTCCAGGGGCTGGCCGAAGGCATCCATTTCGGCAAGAAGGCCGGTCTCGACATCGAGAAGGTCGTCGATGTCATCTCCAAGGGGGCTGCCGGCTCCTGGCAGATGGAAAACCGCCACAAGACGATGAATGCCGGCAAATACGATTTCGGCTTCGCCGTCGACTGGATGCGCAAGGATCTGGACATCGTGCTTTCGGAAGCCCGCCGCAACGGCGCCAAGCTGCCGGTCACCGCCCTGGTCGACCAGTTCTACGGCGACGTCCAGGCGATGGGCGGCAACCGCTGGGACACGTCCTCGCTGCTGGCCCGACTGGAAAAATGACGCTCTCGCCGACCTCGAGTGCCGAAGACATCATTGCGCACCTGCGAGCTCAGCGCTCGCAGGACAATCTTGCCGGCATGGCACGGTTCGGCATCGTCACCGAAACGGCGCTCGGCCTTTCCAATATCGCGCTGCACGGGATCGCGCGGCAGGTGAAGACCGGTCATGCCCGTGCGCTCGATCTCTGGCAGTCCGATATCAGAGAGGCGCGCATCCTTGCCGCCTTCACCGCCGACCCCAAGGCCCTGACGCTCGACGAGGCACGGCGTTGGGCGGATGACTGCAATTCCTGGGAGATTGTCGACACCGTCGCCGACCTCTTCGTCACTGCCCGTTTCGAACAGGCACTGATCCCGGATTTTGCCGAGGACGACCGGCAATTCGTACGCCGCCTCGCCTTTTCGATGATGGCGATGGCCGCCGTGCACTTGAAGAAGGAACCGGACGCGAGCCTGCTTGCCTGGCTGCCGCTGATCGAGCGGCATGCCGAAGACGAGCGCAACTTCGTCAAGAAGGCCGTCAACTGGGCGCTGCGCCAGATCGGCAAGCGCAATTTCACCTGTCACGGCCCGGCGCTTGCACTTGCCGAAAAGCTTCGCCGCAGCACCGACCGAACGGCCAGATGGATCGGCAAGGATGCCGTGCGCGAGTTAAGCGGACCAAAAATGTCGGCGAGGCTCGGGCTCATGGCGCCAGGCCCGGATGATGTGAAGGCCTGAGCGTCACGCAATGGCGTGTTGCGACCGGCTGATCGAATGTCCGGTGTCCAAATCTCCGGACGACGGGCAGCGCGGGGAATGGCCAGCGCCGCCCTTCGTCAAGTCTCAATCCTCGCTGGATTTCGCCTGGTCGATCATCATGTAGTCGAGCGGCAGCTCGGTCGTGTACTTGATCTGCTCCATGGCGAAAGCCGAGGAAACGTCGCGGATCTCGATCTTGGCGATCATCCGCTTGTAGAAGGCGTCATAGGCGCCGATATCAGGCACGACGACGCGCAAGAGGTAATCGACGTCGCCGCTCATGCGGTAGAACTCGACAACCTCAGGAAACTCGCCGACCACTTCGGAAAAGCGGCGCAGCCATTCGATCGAATGCGTGTTGGTGCGGATCGACACGAACACGGTCACCTTTGTATTGATCTTCACCGGGTCGAGAAGGGCCACGCGCCGACGGATGACGCCATCCTCTTCCATCTTCTGGATACGCCGCCAGCAAGGCGTGGTCGACAGGCCAACCTTCTTGGCAAGGTCGGCAACGGCCAGGGTGGAATCCTCCTGCAACAGGCGCAGGATTTTGCGGTCTAGACGATCCATGATGTCCCTCTCGAATTATTTTTCTTTCTATAGCGCGAAATCAGCAAAGATAAAGAATATTTTTTCAGGCGATCAACAGGCTGATCCGCTCGCGCAGAAACGGCAGGACGTCCGCTTCGAACCACGGATTGCGCTTCAACCAGCCGGTATTGCGCCAACTCGGATGCGGCAGGGGAAGGATGGCGGGCACGGCGTTGCGCAGGGCGTGACGCCGCCAGCCTGAAACGGTCTCGGTCATGGATTTCGGACAGTCCGGTCCGATATGCCAGCGCTGCGCATAGTGGCCGATCGCCAGCACCAGTTCCACCTGCGGCATCGCCGCCATCACCTGCGCGCGCCACAGGGGCGCGCACTCGCGGCGTGGCGGCAGGTCGCTGCCATGCGCGTCGTAGCCGGGAAAGCAGAACCCCATCGGCGCGATTGCCAGCTTGTCGCGGTTGTAGAACGTCGCGCGGTCGACGGCGAGCCATTGCCTGAGCCGGTCGCCGGAGGCGTCGTTGAAGGGCAGTCCGCTCTCATGGACCCTGAGGCCCGGCGCCTGGCCCGCGAGCAGCACCCGCGCCGACCTCGACATGACCAACACCGGCCGCGGCTCGTGCGGCAGGCGATCTTCCGGCCCTCGCGCCGGCTCGTCGCGACAGACGCGACAGGCGGCAATAGCGGCGCGAAGAGGTCCGAGATCGTCCTCGTCGTCATGCATCGCCGATCCTCGCAAACAGCGCCGAGAGCCCTTCGAACAGCCAGAGCCGAATGGCATCGAGCCAGCCGTCGACGACATGCGGCGCCTCGTCCGCATGTCCGTTGGCGCGACGCCAGGCCTGGGGCCGGATGAAATCGCCCGCCCAGAGACCGACGTTCCGGCTTTCCGCCGCCGCCTCCTCCTTCTGGTAGCGGCCGTAGCTCACGGCATAGCCGCTCGCCACCATNNACCATTTCCCGCCCGATGTCCCGCCCGCCGATTTCACAGGTGCCGAGATCGCGACCATATTTGTCGCGGCCATGAAGGCGACATTGCGTCTTTCCGCTCGCCACCATCCCCCGCAATCGCTGGCGCGCGTCCGTCCCGCAATCCCACTCCGCACCGTCGCGTGTGCAGGTCTGGCCGAGCTCCGGCGCATCGATGCCTTCAAGCCGTATCCGCCGACCGCCAAGGCGCAGGCTGTCGCCGTCACTGGCGGTTGCCGTCCCGGAGACCTCGCCGGTCACGGCACGCTCCGGGCCCGGCAGTTGCGAGGCAAAATAGGCGCCGACGCACAGCATGAGAAACAGGATCCAGCCGCCGACGGTCCCCAACCGTCCGGCAGGCGCGCGATCCTTCATCCCGCGCCACCCACCTGTAAACCGATATCTGGATCTGCCCGATCTCAAGCTCAAAGCACCCTCTTGTTTGCCGCGCCGCCCGGCGGCCGCAAATCACGATCGCGCCACAATGGTTCTCGAATCCTTCACGCGAGCAGCAACTTCTTAAGGATTGCTGACTACAGTGCAACCAGCCTTAACCGTTGCATATATGAGCATGAGTATCGCCGTCAGCACATCGACTGATAAGATTATTGTCGACAAGTCGCGAAGCCATCGAAACAAGGCTGTTTCGAAGACCGTGCGCGCGACGCGAGAACGGCTGCAAACCGGTTCGTCGGCTCCGTCCGGCTTCGAACGCGAAATGCTCAATCTCTATATCGGCTCAGCCTTGCATGGCGCCATTGCCATGCCGATCATCGTCGCCTTCATTACCGCTGTCGGCNNCAGGATATTGCCGCCGACAGAGTGCCGGTCTGGCGCCGCCGCTTCCTGATCGGCCAGCTGCTGATGGGCATTTGCTGGGCCACCTTCGTGACGCAGGACTGCACCGCATGCGGCGGCGTTCGCTATGGTTTCTTTGAAGGAACGGGTCTGCTGATTGCGCTGGCTGCGACCGCCATGGGCACCTTCCTGCTGCGCAACGCCCTGCTCTACACCTTCCTGCCCGTCGTTGCCGGCCTTGCCTTCTCGTCCATCACCACGGGCGATCCGGTGCATATGGGACTGACAGGCGTGATCGCGCTGGCGCTGCTGTTCCTCGTCTTCATGACCGACCGGATGAACCGGGCCAATGTCCACATCCTGTCGATGCAATCGGAAAAGGACGACCTGATCGCCGAGCTCGAAGTGGCAAAATCGATGTCGGATGAGGCACGGCGCCGCGCCGAGGAAGCCAACCTCGCCAAGTCGCGCTTCCTCGCCTCGATGTCGCACGAACTGCGCACGCCGCTCAACGCCATCCTCGGGTTCTCCGAGGTGATGTCGACCGAAGTTCTCGGGCCGCTCAACAACCCGACCTACAAGGAATACACCAGCGACATCCACCGCTCGGGCGAACATCTGCTCAACCTGATCAACGAGATCCTCGACCTCTCTCGCATCGAGGCCGGCCGCTACGACCTCAACGAAGAAGCCGTCAGCCTGGTCGATATCGCCGACGACTGTATCGGCATGGTGCAGCTTCGCGCCCGTGCCAAGACGATCGGCATTCACGCGCAGTTCGAGCAGGGCATGCCGAGCGTCTGGGTCGATGAAAAGGCGATGCGCCAGGTCATCCTGAACCTTTTGTCGAATGCGGTGAAATTCACCAGCTCCGGCGGCGAGATCACCGTCAAGGTCGGTTGGACCGCGGGCGGCGGACAGTATCTCTCGATCAAGGACAACGGTCCGGGCATTCCCGAAGAGGAAATTCCGATCGTGCTTTCGGCCTTCGGCCAGGGCTCCATCGCCATCAAGAGCGCCGAACAGGGCACCGGCCTCGGCCTGCCGATCGTCCAGGCGATCCTGGCCAAGCACAACGGCGAGTTCATCCTGCGGTCGAAGCTGCGCGAAGGCACCGAAGCGATCGCCATCCTGCCGGCGCGGCGCGTGCTGGAAAGCCTGCCGGCCGTCGAAGACGTGCCCGCCCCTGCCCGCCGTCGCAAAAGCTTCGCCTGATCCATGCGCATCGAGACCGAACGCCTGCGGCTGCGGCCCTGGCAAGATCGTGACCTCGCGCCCTTTGCCTTGATCAATGCCGATCCCGATGTCCGGCGCTTCTATTATCCGTCCGTCCTTACGACGGCGGAGACCGCCGACGTCATCGCCGAGTGCGATGCCCATCTGGAAAAACACGGCTTTGCCTTCATGGCACTTGAGCGCAAGGCCGATGCCGCGCTCATCGGTGGCCTCGGGCTTTCCATCGCTGGCGAGGAGATTTCCGGTGGCCCACATGTCGAGATAGGCTGGATCCTCGGGAGCCCCTACTGGCGCAACGGCTATGCGCTCGAGGCGGCCGACGCCTGCCTGCGGCACGCCTGGGCAGCGCTTGGGCTCACCGAAGTGATCGGCTACACCTCGCGCGTCAACCATCCTTCACGGGCGCTGATGGAGAAGCTAGGGATGAAGCGCGATCCGGCCGAGGAATTCGACGACGTCACGGTGCCCGAAGGCAACGCGCTTCGCCCGCACGTGCTCTATCGGGCAAGGCCGCCCGGCTGAGCCGATCAGCCGAAGAAGCCGACGAACACCACCACATAGCCGGCATAGACGGCATTGGCGACGATCAGGCAGAGGCAGGCGAACGAGCCCAGGTCCTTGGCGTTCTTGCCCATCTCGGAAATCTCGGGCGACACACGGTCGACAATCTCCTCGATCGCCGTGTTGATGGCCTCGAATGCCATCATCAGCAGGAACAGGATCGCCATCGCGACATACTGGAAGAAGGTGGCGCCGGCGATCACGAACGCGACGATCACCACCGCAAAGGCGATCAGTTCGTGCCGGAACGCGGCCTCGCCGATCAGCCGCTTGGCGCCGCCGAGCGAATAGCTGGCGGCAGCGAACAGATGGCGGATCCCGGTCTGCTTTTCGACCGGACCGGTCTGGCCGCGGCGGGGCGTGGTGTTGTTGGCGTCCATTTCATCTCGACTGGCTGTAAAACTGCGCTGCTTCGACATCGTCATTGAGGCGAATGCAAGGCGGTCTCGGTTGCAGTGTGCGCCGGCAGGTGTGCGCGGCGTGCATCGGCACTCTGGATAGGCGAGAAGGATACGGCCAGCAAGGCCCGACATCGCCTGGCATCGCTTCGGCGACAGCCGGTCGACAGCAAACGGCGGGCCCTCGTTCGAGGGCCCGCCGTTTCTCGTTCAGTTCTTGTTGCTGACGCCCGCCTGCGCGAACGTGGCCATGCCGCCATGGCAAGCGGCTGCGGCCTTGACGATCCCTGCGGCAAGGGCAGCACCGGTGCCTTCGCCAAGGCGCATGCCGAGCGCCAGCAAGGGCGTCTTGCCGAGTTTCTCGATCGCCCGCATATGCCCCGGTTCGCCCGAGACATGGCCGATCAGGCAATGGTCGAGCGCAGCAGGGTTGGCGGCCTTGAGGATCGCGCCCGCAGCGGTCGCCACGTAGCCGTCGAGGATGACAGGGACCTGCTGCATGCGGGCGGCAAGAATGGCACCGGCCATGGCGGCGATTTCGCGGCCGCCCAGCCGGCGCATCAGCTCCAGCGGATCGGACAGATGGTTCTTGTGAAGTGCGACGGCCTTTTCGACGGCGGCGATCTTGCGCTTCAGCACCTCGCCTTGCGAGCCGGTGCCGGGCCCCACCCACTCTTCGGCGGTGCCGCCGTAAAGGCCGAGATTGATCGCGGCAGCAATCGTCGTGTTGCCGATGCCCATCTCGCCGATGCAGAGTAGGTCGGTGCCGCCGGCAACCGCTTCCATGCCGAAGGCCATCGTCGCTGCGCAATCGCGCTCGGAAAGGGCGGCTTCCTCGGTGATGTCACCGGTCGGATAGTCGAGCGCCAGGTCAAACACCTTCAGGCCGAGATCGTGGCTGACGCAGATCTGGTTGATCGCAGCACCGCCTGCGGCGAAATTCTCGACCATCTGCGCCGTCACGGACGCCGGGAACGGCGTGACGCCCTGGCGGGTAACCCCGTGGTTGCCGGCAAAGATCGCGACCAGTGGCCGGTTGACCGCCGGCGGCTTGCCGGTCCAGGCCGCAAGCCAGAAGGCGATCTCCTCGAGGCGCCCGAGCGCCCCCGGCGGCTTTGTCAGCTGCGCATCGCGATCGCGCGCGGCAACCAGGGCGGCCGAGTTCGGGCCTGGCAGGTTGCGCAGCAATTCGCGGAAATCATCAAACGGCAGGCCGCTGGCGCTCATGGAGAAGAATCCTTGCATATCGAAAAGTACAATCCACGCTCCTCATAGAGGCCACGGAAATTTCGGGCAACGACATTTGCGCCAATCCGCGTCGCCGGAGCATGATCCGGCAAACAGGTGTCGATTCGGCGCGCCTGCCATGGGAGACGGGCGATGACATATCTTCGCGATTTTTGTGACGATCTCGCGCGTTCCGTCGCCTTCCTCAGTCGCATCCACATGCCGCAGCGGCATTTCGTCAACTATGACGGCCGGTTGAACCGGGCCGTCCGGGCATTTCCGCTGGCCGGCCTCATGATCGCCCTGCCCGCAGCCGCCATCGCATCCGTGCTGATGGCGTTTCAGGTGAGCTCCCTCTTCACCGCCTTCCTGGTCGTTGCCGTCCAGGCGCTGGTCACAGGCTGCCTGCACGAGGACGGGCTTGGCGATACCGCCGACGGGTTTGGCGGCGGGCGCGACCGGGATTCGGCACTGCTGATCATGAAGGACAGCAGCATCGGCTCCTATGGCGCAGTCGCGCTGATCCTGTCCTTCGGCCTCAGGGTGTCGGCGCTCGCGTCTTTCCTGCCGCTGTTCACGCCGTCGGGCGCCGGGCTGATGATCCTTGCCGTCGCGGCCCTCAGCCGTGCGGCCATGGTCTGGCACTGGTCGCGGCTGCCGCCGGCGCGCCGTGACGGTGTCGCCGCCTCGGCCGGCACACCGGATCCGGCAGCCACGTCCTTTGCGCTGGCCTCCGGCGTGCTCTCGGCCATGCTGCTCTTCTACTTCGCCAAGGCGCCGGCCATCGCCCTCATTCTGTCGCTTGCCGCGTTCATCGTCACCGTTGCCGCCTTCGGCCGTCTCGCCACACGCAAGATCGGTGGCCACACCGGCGACACCATCGGCGCGACCCAGCAACTGACGGAGATCGCCGTTCTCGGCGCCCTTGCACTGACCGTTTGAAAAGCCGATATAATCAGTCGAAACAACGCCGGCCGCCCCGCCGCAACCCGGGACCTTCAGTTCAGGACCATGGAAACTCCCTGCATTCTCATCTGTTCCATCGATGACAAGACCGGCTACTGCTTCGGTTGCGGACGCACCCGCAACGAGGTCGGCGCCTGGTCGCAATACACCGACGCCGAGCGCCGGGCGATCATGCTGGCCCTGCCGGCAAGGCTCGAGACGATGGAGCGCAAGCCACGCCGCGAAACGCGCCGCACGCGCATGGCCAGGGAACGCGGCGACGCATGACACGGCTTCTTATTCTGCTTTCCATCCTGGCGATCGGCCTGCTGCTGCTCATCGTCAACCACGATGCCGGCCGCACCTTCGGACTGGCGAATGACGATTTCGGCCAGCTCGTCTCGCTCGGCGCGATCGCCACGCTGCTGAGCGCCGGCATCTGGCAAAGCCGCCGCCGTTTCGGCGAAGGCGCAAGGCAGGCGGCGATCTGGCTCCTGATCGTGCTCGCCCTCGTCTCGGCCTATGTCTACCGCTTCGAGCTGGAGGGGTTCGGCAACCGGGTGCTCTCCGGTCTCCTGCCCGGCCGCGCCACCGTCATCACCGACAGCGAAGGCCGCCAGGAGGTGGTGCTGCAGAAGATGCTCAACGGCCATTTCGAGACCAATGCAACGGTCGACGGCAAAGAGATCAACATGCTGGTCGACACCGGCGCCAGCAGCATCGCGCTGACATACGAGGATGCAGAGCGGATCGGCCTCGACCCGGCCAATCTCAGCTACACCGTGACGGTGATGACTGCCAATGGCCAGGCGATGGCAGCACCCGTCCTGCTGTCTGAAGTCGCCGTCGGCCCGATCGTGCGCCGCGACATTCGCGCAACGGTCGCCGCCGAAGGCAAGCTCGACCAGAGCCTGCTCGGCATGAGCTTCCTGTCCACGCTCGAATTCCTGCAGATGCGCACCGACGAGCTTCGCCTGCGCGACTGATCGCCATTGCGACGGGCGCATCTTCGTGCATGGTGCGTGGGCAACAGATGTCCGCGGCCCATCACGCAAGGTTTCGCTCATGGATTTCATGCGACTGCTGAAGTCGATCGAAGAGCTTCTCTATGAACTGGTGTCATGGCTGCTGTTTTATCCGCTGACGATGTGGCGGACGCTCAGGCAGCCGCAGGCGATGATGCGCTATGCCGACATGGAGCTGACCGACGATGTGTCGGAGCAATATACCGACACGCTGAGCCCGCCGCTGTTTCTACTGATCACGCTGATGCTTGCTCACGGCGTCGAGCTCGCGCTGGTCAACCAGACGACGCCCTGGGCGCCACCGCCGCTGCTGGCGAGCGACTCCAATCTGCTGATGTTTCGCGCGGTCTCCTTCAGCATCCTGCCCTTGCTGATGGCGGTCAGGCTGCTTCGCCACAAGGGCGCGCGGCTGACCCGCGATACCCTCAGGCCACCCTTCTATAGCCAGTGCTATGTCGCGGCCCCGTTCGCACTCGTGCTCAGCGTCGGCATGCTGCTCGCCCGAACGGAGAGCCATACCGCACGCATCGCTGGCCTCGCCTGCGTGTTTGTCGCCTTCACCTGGTACGTGATCGTGGAGATCCGTTGGTTCAGGACGGACCTCGGGCTATCGACCATCAGCGCCGCGCTCTACGTCGTCTGGACGTTACTTCTGGCGCTGATCGCCGTGCTACTTCTCGGCGCGGCCATGGTCTATGGCACCGGTGCCGCGCCGCTCTGAGGCCGTCAGTTGCGCAGGCGGTAACCGGTCCGGAAGATCCAGGCCAGCACCGACAGGCAGATGGTCAGGAACACCAGGATGATCGCCGCGCTGAAGAGCGGGTTGACGTCGGACACCTCGAAGAAACTCCAGCGGAAGCCGCTGATGAGATAGAGCACCGGATTGAAGTGGCTGACGGCCTGCCAGAACGGCGGCAGCATGTCGATCGAATAGAAGCTGCCACCGAGGAAGACCAGCGGCGGGATGACCAGCATCGGGATCAAGTTCAGCTGCTCGAAATCCTTGGCCCAGATGCCGATGATGAAGCCGAACAGGCTGAACGACACGGCGGTGAGCACGAAGAAGAACACCATGGCGATCGGATGGGCGATCGAAAGGTCGACGAACAACGAAGCGGTCAACAGGATGATCGTGCCGATCATCAACCCCTTGGTCGCCGCCGCCCCGACATAGCCGAGCACGATCTCGATCATCGACACCGGCGAGGACAGCACCTCGTAGATCGTGCCTGTGAATTTCGGGAAATAGATACCGAAGGAACCGTTGCCGATGCACTGCGTCAGCAGCGTCAGCATGATCAGGCCCGGCGTAATGAATGCGCCGTAGGAGACGCCGTTGATCTCCTGGATGCGCTGGCCGATCGCCGCCCCAAAGACGATGAAATAGAGCGAGGTGGAGATCACGGGCGAGACCACGCTCTGCAAAAGCGTGCGCCGCGTGCGCGCCATCTCGAAGAAATAGATCGACTTGATCGCTTCGATGTTCATCGTCCGGCTCCCACGATCTCGACGAAAATGTCCTCCAGCGAGCTCTGTCGCGTGGAAATGTCCTTGAGGCGCACACCCGCCTCGGCAAGGGCTGCCAGGAGCGAAGTGATGCCGGTGCGCTCGGCGCTGGTGTCATAGTCGTAGATCAGGCAGTGGCCATCCCCCTCGAGCGTGAGGTTGTAGGACGACAGCGTTTCGGGGATCGCCTCCAGCGGATGCGACAGGTCGACACGCAACTGCTTGCGTCCGAGCTTCGACATCAACGCCGTCTTGTCCTCGACCAGCAGGATCTCGCCGCCATTGATGACGCCGATGCGGTCGGCGATCTCTTCCGCCTCTTCGATGTAATGCGTCGTCAGAATGATCGTCACGCCAGAGGCGCGCAGCCGCTCGACGACCTCCCACATGCTCTTGCGAAGGCTGACGTCGACGCCGGCCGTCGGCTCGTCGAGGAAGAGCACGCGCGGCTCGTGCGACAGCGCCTTGGCGATCAGCACGCGCCGCTTCATGCCGCCGGACAATTCGCGCAGCATGTTGTCCTTCTTGTCCCAGAGGGAGAGATCCTTCAGCACCTTTTCGATATGGGCCGGGTTCGGCTTCTTGCCATGAAGGCCGCGCGAAAACGTGACTGTGTTCCAGACCGTTTCGAAGGCGTCGGTCGTCAGCTCCTGCGGCACCAGCCCGATCATCGACCGGGTCTCGCGAAAATCGCGCACGACGTCATGGCCGTTGACCAGCACGGTGCCGCCCGTCGGGTTGACGATGCCACAGATGATCGAGATCAGCGTGGTCTTGCCTGCCCCGTTCGGGCCGAGCAGCGCCAGGATTTCACCCTGCTCGATATCGAGGCTGACGCCCTTGAGCGCCTTGAAACCCGAGGCATAGGTCTTGGAAAGATTGGAAACGGAAACGATGGGCGCCATGAAGCTGATCCGGGATGCGGGGGGAAAGCGAAGTCGGCAGGTCTCGCCTATATGGGCCGATTCAGAAGGATTTGCAGCCCGGCTCGTGCAAAAAACCGGGTGACGGAGCGTCAACGTCAGGAGGATCGGCCGGTTTCCAGGCCATTCGAACCGCTGCCCGCGCCTTGCCGCCCGGCTCCGATCCTCGGCAGGCGATCGTGCAGCACCATGCCGGCAAGCATAGCAACCACGAAAAGCGCCGTCGCCGGCAACCCGAGTGACAACGAGGCGAGCGCCGGGCCGGGGCAAAGCCCCACCAGGCCCCATCCGACGCCGAAGGTGGCCGAACCGATGACGAGCCGCCCGTCGATCACGCGGTTTTCAGGCAAATGAAAGCTGTCGTCGAACAATGGGCGTCGCATCCGCCTGACCGTCAGCGCGCCCAGCGCCGAGACGGCAACCGCCCCTCCAAGAACGAAGGCAAGTGACGGGTTCCAGTCGCCGGCAATGTCGAGAAAGCCGCGCACCCGCGCCGGATCCAGCATGCCGGAGAGCGAAAGGCCAACGCCGAAGAGAATGCCGGAGGCAAGCGTGGCCACCAACCGCCAGACGACATCCCGCCTCATTGAAACAGACCCTGAACAAAAACCGTGACAATCGCCGTGAACATGAAGGTCGCGACCGCCACCATCGATCTGCGCGACAGCCGGGCGAGACCGACGACGCCGTGGCCGCTGGTGCAGCCAGAGCCCATCCGCGAACCAAAGCCCACCAGCAATCCGCCGATCACCAGCAACGGCCAGGATGCGCTGACGGTCACGGCCGGCCATGCGCCGGAGAAAAAGCGGTAGATCACCGGGCCCGCCACGAGCCCGAGAATGAAGACGGTTCCGGTCGCGGCCTGCGTGCCTTGCAGCAGTCGCCCAGTGATGCCGCTGATGCCCGCCACGCGTCCGTTGGCCACCATCAAGACCGCCGCCGAGAGCCCGATCAGCAGGCCACCGGCAAGCGCACTCCAATACTCATTCATTTTTTCGGGCCTTCGCGACAAAAGATCTGACAAAGCGTGCTGACGAGCCGCGCGACCTTATCATGGCTGAGGCGATAGAAGACCTGCTTTGCCTGGCGCCGCGTCGATACGACGCCGGCTTCGCGCAGCACCGTCAGCTGCTGCGACAACGTCGGCTGCCGGATCCCCAGCAACTCTTCCAGCGCCGCGACAGAATGCTCACCTTCGAGCAGCGTCGTGACGATCAGCAGCCGGTTGCGATTGGAAAGCGTGCGCAGAATCCGGGAAACATCGGTGGCGTGCGCCGTCATGTCGGCACGCACACCTGGAAATCGCATAACAGTACCCATGCCTTCCTCCCGTGGTGCGTAGGAGTGAGTTGAGACCTAAAAGGTGCGCCTGGAACAAAACCAGACTCAATCCATGATTGTTATACGAAGTAATATATTATCGTATTACTTATTGAAGAGCCAGAGGAAACACAAAGGCGTTACCTTACGGCCCGGCCGGCTATCGCGGCTCGACAGAATCATAGAGCAGAATCAGTCCACTACAACGGTACGCGCGACAAAAATACGCGCAGAGGTTGGCAATGCGCGTGAAAGCAACCAAAAGGATGCGCTAAAATGCCTGCCTGAGAAGAGCCTTACCCGTAAAGGCTGTAGAAAAACCTGAAAGCAATCAAGACCATGAAAATGCCGAAGCCGGCCTCGAGCTGGCGCCGGTTCATGGCGTGCGCGGCGCGCACGCCGAGCGGTGCGACCAGCAGGGTGATCGGAATGATCAGCGCGACCGCGATCCAGTTGATGAATCCGGTTGAGAATGGCGGCAAGCCGGCCATGCCCCAGCCGGCCCACACATAGCCGAAAAGGCCGGGGATCGAAATCAGCACACCGACGCCGGCCGATGTCGCGACCGCCTGGTGGATCGGTCGGCCATAGAGCGTCATGAAGGTGTTGTTGAGCACGCCGCCGCCGATGCCCATCAAACCCGAAAGGATGCCGATCGCAACGCCGACGAGCCATTTCGCCGGATTGCGCGGCAGGTCGGAGCCGAGCCGCCAACTCGCCCGGTTGAACAGCATGCGAAAGGCGACCGCAAGGGCGATCACCGCAAAGATCAACCGCAGCGTTCCACTGCTGACGGATGCTGCGATCACCGACGCCAGGATCGCACCGAGCGGCACGGCGATGATCCAGTTTCTCAGAAGCGCCATGTCGACGACGCCCCGTTTGTAATGGGACAGGAACGAGCGCACCGAGGTCGGCACGATGATGGCAAGCGAGGTGCCGACAGACAGATGCATGCGCACCGCATCATCGATGCCGAGCAGGCCGAACACCTGGTAGAAGACGGGCACGAGGATCGCCCCGCCGCCGATGCCGAAGAGGCCCGCAAGCAGGCCAGCGACCACCCCGGCGGCAGCAAGCGCCAGGGCAAACATCATCAGTTCCGAGACCGGCGGCATTGCATGCTCCATCGTGACAGCTGAGCCCCGACGAAGAAACGCGGAATTATCGGCCGGGAGGACCGTCTTGTCACGAAACGGTGATGCTTATCAATCAGTTTGGCGTGGCACGCGGCCCGCACGCCCCGTGATTTGCACGCATCGTTTCTGCTCCGGAGCCCCCTCTCCGGACATCGGCCGGCTCCCCGCCGGCCATTTTTTTTGATCGCTGGAAAAAGCGGTCGCTCGCACTCGTCAATCGCAGTGGCGATAACCGGTCTTGCGGGTTCTCAGGTCGAAGTGAAAATGATCCTTGTGATAGGGATCGCTGCCCGGCCCGAGGACCGTGTTGAAGTATTTGCAGCTGTCGGTGCGCACGGCTTTCAGCAGCCCCTTTTCGCGGAAGGCGAAGAAGCCCTTCTTGCGCACATCGATCTCCTTGCCGTTCTTCAAGACGAACTTGCCGACATCGATGGCATTGCCGTGGGCGTGCTCGGACATGGGGTTGCCGCGGCGCGAGTTCATGGTGCGGCAGGAATAGCCGCCGAGCGGCTTGATGGTCTTGACGCCGGACCAGTAGCGATAGCGCGACGAAGGCGCGAGTTCGTATTTCACCCATTTGGCGAAGGCTTCGGTCACTTCGCAGTTGAGCTTGACCGCAGGCTTGACGTCGATACCTCCCGAAAGGCCGGCCAGTTCGATCGGATAGTCGATGCCGCAGGAAGGGCCGTTGCTGATGCGCGGGATATCGCGGAACTCGACGCCGAGCTTGCGCAGCCGCTGACGGCAGGCAATCTCCGAGCGCGGCATCTGGCCGGTGAACTGGGTTTCCGGCTCCGACATCGGATTGCGGGCGCGCGGCAGCATCGCCACTTCCTGCGGCTGCTGCGCCCGTTGCATCGCGTTCTGGCGTTCGAAGGCACGGCGACGCGCGGCCTCTTCGGCCGAAATCTGCTCCGCGGTCAGGGGCGGCAGATCCGGATCGCCGCCAAGGCTTGCCTGTGCCGCGTCCAGGGTCTGCGGCGGGCTGCCGAGCTGGCGAACATTGTCCTCGCCGATACCGCCGACGACCGGCTGGCTGGCATTGCCCTCGGCAATCTCGTTGTTCTGTTCCTCCGCCAGCCCGACCACGGGCTCGACGCCAAGCATCTGATCCATGTTGACGCCTTCGGAGGGAATGGCGCTCGAACCGGAGCTGACGGGCTGCGCGCCCGAAAGGGTCGCCTCCTCGCTGTCGATCATCGGCAGTGCGCGGCGCGGCGGCTGATGGCTCGCTGCCGGCGCAGTCCGGCCGCCGCCGAACGTGGAAACCGGCTCACCGGAGGGATAGGCCGCGACCTCCTGTTCCGGCACGGCATCGACGGGAACAGGCCCGATGGCACCGACGCGTTCGCCGCTGTCGATCCGCGCCGACGGCGTCAAGTCATCCGTCGTGCAGGCAACGAGCGAGATCGACAGCACGAAGGCCGTCAAGGGCCGCTGAAGCGAGGAAACATACCCCATACCGATTGCCGCCTTCATCCAGAGCGATACCGGAGATATCGCCACGCCGCGCCCACCCGACTTCAAAACGGTGCAGGCCGCCTGTGTCGCAAGCCGGGCGCCCGGCCGAAAAAGCCCGATTTCCGGGGCATTTTATGCAAACACGGTAAATGAAGCCTTGCGCGCGGCACCCAACATCCAGCACGTCGAAAGGCTGCAGCGCCTTCTCCTAGAACCACAAAGGCCCGCGAGCCAACCGGCTGCGGACCTTTGATACTGGCGGCTGGAGGACGCCAGAGCGCGCTGCTTCAGATGCAGGATCCGGCGCTGGCAACCGCCGCACCATCCGCCTTGGCCGAGCAGGAATTGGAGTAGGTGCGGAAACTGCCATCGCGCAGGCCGCAAACGGGGGCGTAATCCTGGGTGCAGAACGCCTCCTCGTCCCGATCGTCCTGGCGGCGGCATTCACCCGACGACAGGACCCGGAAGCCCTCTTCGCCGGCTGTGCAGCTGTTTGGGAACGTGCGCATCTGGCCGCGACGCTGGGCGCAGACAGGCGCATAGTCCTGCGAGCAGAAACGCGGCTCACGGTCGTCCTCGATCCGGCATTCGCCTGGCGATTTCACACGGTAGCCGGCTTTGCGCGCCGCGCAGACATTCGAAAAGGTCCTCGTCTGACCGCGCGATTCGCCGCACACGGGCGCGTAGTCCATCGTGCACATGTCGCCGCCGATCGGCGCGGGTATCGGCGGCGGATAAGGTCCGTCCTGCGGAACGCAGGCACTCAGGAGCGCAATCGCCATCGGGGCGGCGAAGAGCAGCTTCGACGTGATGAGTTTGGAAAACGACATGGAATTCCCTGTGAAATGCAGCCTGAGCGCAGGCGAGCAGAATGAGCCCGCCCGACGCCCTGGGGCGCGATTTCTATCCCATTATCGACTATCGTCAAGATGGCAGAAACTTATATAAAACCATCTAAAATTGTATTCGCGGATATACACCGATCGGCGCCGCGGAAATTGGCGCGCGGAATCGTCGAGGCCCGCGCGGATTGCTCCGCGCGGGCCTCGACTGATTGCAACTTTTACAGCGCCGCACGTCAGGTGCGACTGGCACTTGGTGGTGTAACGCCTTGAACACCTTGCTCGATTTCACCGCCGGCGTGAATGCCGCCCGGCAAATTATGCAGTGGTCCTACCGGCATTCGCCGGGGTGAACGACCCGGAAGCCCGCGCCGCCGGCCTCGCAGGAATTCGGGAATGTCTGGATCCGGCTGCCGCGCTGGCCGCAGACCGGCGCGTATTCGCGGCTGCAGAACTGGCCCTGCGGCGGGCGGTCGTCGTCGCGACGGCATTCACCGGGCGCAACGACGCGGAAGCCATCGGCACGTGCCATGCAGGCATTGGAGAAGGTCTGCTGCTGGCGGCCGCGCTGGCCGCACACCGGCGCATATTCGCGCGTGCAGGCTTGCGGTTCACGCTCCGGCGGACGGTAATCCGGCCGGCACTCGCCGCGGTGGACGACGTTGAAGCCATCGGCGCGTGCCTGGCAGGAGTTCGAGAAGGTGCGCGTGCGGTTGCCGCGCTCGCCGCAAACCGGCGCATATTCCATGGTGCACATCGGTGGACGGATCGGGCCCGGGCCCGGACCCGGCCGCTGCTCGTCGACCACGACGGTACAGGCCGACAGGAACCCGAAAGCCAGGAGAACAGCCGCCCCCGGCCGCGTGAAAAGAAGTCTGAGAAGCGCCATGAATATCCCCTGGAGTGCAGCGATGGCCGGCGACCCGGCGTCATGCCGCATCATCCCGCCCCCGTTCACCGGTATCTATTCCGGTACACGGATTGGTCAAGCCCGCAGCCGCGCCGCGCACAGATGGTTGCATCCGGACATCCCGCTCGAAGCGCGCATGAACGGCAAGGGGCCCGCGCACTTTCGCGCGCGGGCCCCGTTATCGATAGGCCGGTTCAGGCCTCAGGCGGCACGGCCGTAACCTGTCTGCCGGGCCGTCTCCTGCAGGCGGAACTTGGTCAGGAGCATCTTCAGCTCGCGGCTCTCGGTCGCAAGCGTCTGGCTTGCCGCCGTCGTCTCCTCCACCATCGCCGCATTCTGCTGGGTCATCTGGTCCATGCTGTTGACCGCAGTGTTGACCTCGGCAAGACCGGTCGCCTGTTCGCGGGCCGCCGTCGCGATCGAGGCAACCTGTTCGTTGACGCGGTTGACCAGCGCCTCGATCTCGGTCAGCGCGTCACCGGTCGAGCGAACGAGCTCGACACCGGCACCGACTTCGCGCACCGACGTGCCGATCAGTTCCTTGATCTCCTTGGCGGCACCGGCCGAACGCTGTGCCAGTTCGCGCACTTCCTGCGCCACCACCGCGAAGCCACGACCGGCCTCGCCTGCCCGGGCGGCCTCGACGCCGGCGTTGAGCGCAAGAAGGTTGGTCTGGAAGGCGATCTCGTCGATCACGCCGATGATCTGGCTAATCCGGCTCGATGATGTCTCGATCCGTCCCATCGCATCGATGGCGTTGCGCACGATGCCGCCGGATTTGGCCGCGCTCGCCTTGGTCTCATTGACCATGCTGCGGGCCTCGTTGGCCCGATCGGAGGAATGGCGCACCGTCGAGGTGATCTCGTCGAGCGCAGCTGCGGTCTCTTCGAGCGCCGCCGCCTGCTGTTCGGTCCGGCGCGACAGGTTGTTGGCCGCTTCCGAAATGTCGCCGGCGCTCGCCGTGACGATCTCGGTGGAATGCGAGATCGATCCGATGACATCGCGGAGGGCGGCAACCGCCGTGTTGAAGTCGTGTCTGAGCTTGCCGTATTCCGGCGCGATATGGCCGATCTCGGCCGTCAGGTCGCCGCTTGCGAGCAGTTCGAGCGCGGCACCCACGGTTTCCATCGCGTCCGTCTGCGCGTCGGCGGTTGCCCGCTGGCGCTCTTCGTTGCCGCGCCGTTCGGACGCCATGCGATCCTGCTGCTCGGCCTCGCGGGAGCGCAGTTCCAGCCGTTCGCGTACCGAATCGCGCAGGACCACCAGCACCTTCGCCATCTGGCCGATCTCGTCGCCCCGATCGGTTTCGGGCACTTCGCTGGACAGATCCTCGTCGGCGATCGACCGCATCGATGCCTTCAGCTTCTCGACCGGCCTGACCACGCTGCGCACGATCGCCAGTGCCGCCATCAGGATCGCGAGAGCCGCGGCAAGCAGAATACCGGCAACCTGCCACGCACGCTCGCGGAACATGGCGGCGAGATCGTCGGAATAGACGCCGGTGCCGACGACCCAGCCCCAGGGCTTGAAGCCGGCGACATGGGAGTATTTCAGCACAGGCTCATCGGCGCCCGGCTTCGGCCAGTAGTAGTCGACGAACCCCTGCCCGCTCTTTTCGACCGTCTTGACGAACTCGACGAACAGGTGCTTGCCGTTCGGGTCCTTGTTCGCTGAAAGATCCTTGCCGTCCATTTCCGGCTTGATCGGATGCATGATCATCGTCGGATGCATGTCGTTGATCCAGAAATAGCCGCTGCCCTGGTAGCGCATCGCCTTGATGGCTTCGAGCGCGCGTTTCTGCGCGTCCTCGCGCGACAGCGTGCCAGCCACTTCCTGCTTGTGATAGGCGTCGAAAACCGCAATCGCGTTCTCGTTCATGGCCGACAGCATCGCCTTGCGCTCGCCGACGAGCTTGTCCTGCGCCTGAAACAGGCCGAAGGTCAGCGCCGCCGCCATGGTCAAAAGTGCGAACGCCACAAGCGCGTAGAGCCGCACCGAAATCCTGAATCGTTTCATCCCCAGTCCCCTGCCTCCAGTAGAAGCGTGCAGGATAGGGATGGCTCTTTGCAAAGCCCCTAACAAACGACCCCTAAATTTGACGATTCTCAATTAATACCTTCGAAAGAAGCGCAGTCGTCGATTGTTCGGTCGCATTCGATTTGTCCTGCGGCGCCCTTCCCTGGAGAAGCCACCATGCGCTACATCTTCTAGGGTAAAAGGGAGACAAGCCGCATGATTGCAGACAGCAGACCGACCGGCGAACTGACCTTGCGCACGCTCGCCATGCCGGCCGACGCCAACGCCGCCGGCGACATCTTCGGCGGCTGGGTCATGGCGCAGATGGACCTTTCCTGCGGCATCCGCGCTGCCGAGCGCGCCCGCGGACGGGTGGTGACGGCGGCGGTGAAGGAGATGGCCTTCGCCCTGCCGGTCAAGATCGGCGATACGCTGTGCATCTATACGGATGTCGTCAAGGTCGGACGCACTTCGATGACGCTCAAGGTGGAAGCCTGGGCGCAACGTTATCTCTCGCATCTGATGGAGAAGGTGACCGACGCGATCTTCGTCATGGTCGCGCTCGACGAAAACGGCAAGCCGAAGGCGGTGCCCGAGGAATAGGAGAGGCGTTCATGGATCCGATCCAGCCCGACCCGGCGATCTTCTCGCATATTCGCGTCGTCATGGGCATGATCGTCAGCCTGAGCCTCGCAAGGCTGCTCAGCGGGCTTGCGCTCTTCGTGCAGCATCCGGGCAAGACAAGGGTCTACTGGATCCACCTTGGCTGGGTGCTGTTCATGTTCGTCTTCCTGGTGCACTTCTGGTGGTGGGAGTTCCACCTCCACGCCCTGCCCGTCCTCGACGTCGCCGTCTATCTGTTCGTCATCCTCTATTGCTGCGTCTTCTTCTTCCTGTGCGTGCTGCTGTTTCCGACCACGCTGGATGATTACAGCGACTACGAGCATTACTTCATGTCACGGCGAAGGTGGTTCTTCGGTTTCCTGGCGCTTGCCTTCGCCGTCGATCTGGTCGACACCGCGTTGAAGGGCAAAGCCTACTTCGCCTCCTACGGGCTCGAATATCCCGCGCGCAACGTCACCTACATCGTGCTCTGCCTGATCGCGGCCTGGACGCCGAACCGGCGTTTTCATGCGGCCTTCCTCATCGGCGCGGTCGCCTATCAACTGGTCTGGATGTACCGGGCGTTCGACCTTTTGGATTGAGGCCGTTACCAGCTCAGCCAGCGTCGCCCGGCGAAGTAGCCGACCGTGGTCACCAGCAGGACGGCGATCGAGTACCAGACAGCCAGAAACAGCGGGCTGTCATCGGGGCAGTGAAACGCGTAGAGCGCCGCGGCAATGGCGCCGGCGGCAAGGCCCGCCGAAGCGCCTGCAAGGCCGGGATTTTCAGGCGCGCCGTTCTTCAAGACAAACAGAAAACCGGCAAGCGGCGCGAGCGACAGCACCGGAATGAAAAACAGGCAGAACCCGGCATTCTTGCCGATCAGGCTCTCAGTCCAGGCCTGCGAGGGCAGCATCAGCAATTCGGTAGAAACGGCAATGGCCAGAAGCGTGGCCGGAATGGCAAGCTGAAATCCACGCGCCCTGAGCGAGCGCCCCGGCCGCCCGACAAGGAAGACCAGCCGGCATGCGACGACGGCGAGCACAAGCGTGAAGCCGATCTTGAAGAGCACCCGCGTCGTCTCGATGGCCGTTGCCAGGTTGGACCGCACACCGACCGTCGATAACAGAATGAGGGCGGACACGATGAGCCCCGCCAGAAGTGCGAGCGCCAGCATGCGGCCAAGCCGCATACCGACGGAGGCATCCTCTGCCAAAAGGCTGATCAGATCATTCGTCTTCACGTGTCTCACTCCGATAAAAGGCTGCCAACGACTTCAACGCCCTGTGCAGTGCCACGCGCACCGACCCTTCGCTCATCTTCAGTCGTTCAGCCGTTTCACGCACGCCCGCCCCTTCGAGCGAAATCGAGCGCACGATATCGCGCTGAGGATCCTTCAGGCGTTCCAGCAGGTTGGCCGCATCCATCCGGTCCAGCCCGTCACCCTGCTCCTCCGCCTCCAGCGTCTCGATCACATCCTCGATCGGCACATTCACGTGCCGACCCCGGCGACGCAGGCTGTCGATCAGCTTGTTGCGCACGATCGCCGACAGCCACGGGCCGATCGGTCGATCAGTATCCCACGTTGCGCGCTTGAGGTGCACGGCCAAAAGCACTTCCTGCACCACGTCCTCCGCCTCGCTCGCCGGAGCACCGAACTGATCGCAGCGCCGGCGCGCCATGGCGCGCAGATGCGGGGTCACGGCGCAGAGGAAGCGATGGTAGGCCTGCGTATCGCCCTTCATGGCGCTGCGCATCCATTCCGCCCATTGCTGTTCACGCGCCGAAGAATTCACCCGACATCATCCTCTACGAACGGGCACACGTTTTTGTTACCGACCCGCGAAGAAATATTTCTGAATCGCCGGAAAGCCTTGGTTCGCCTGCGTTTTCCCCTGCAATCGAAAAGACTGCAAGCGCACGCGGCGAAAAAAATCGAAACGCGTCATGTAACGAACGGCGATCCGCCTCCGTAGCCCAAGTGTCAGCCGATCATGGCCGACCATCAACGGAGACAGTTCCATGAAAAACAGCATCGCTACTCTGGCACTCGCAGGTTCGCTCGCTTCGGCGCTGGCAACAATCGCTGCCCCGTCCGCCTTCGCCGCCGAAAACACTGAAAAATGCTACGGCGTTGCCATGAAGGGCCAGAACGATTGCGCTGCAGGCAAACATGATTGCGCCGGCAAGTCGACGATGGATTTCGACAAGGGCTCGTTCAAGCTGGTCCCGGCCGGCACCTGCACCTCGATGAAGACCCCTGAGGGTCACGGCATGCTGATGCCGGCCTGATCGCATCGGTCCAAACCGACAGCGTGCCTTCCTCAACATAATCAGGACTGAACAGCATCATGAACAAGATATCCGCAAGCGTCTTTGCCGCTTCCGTCGCAACCGCCCTGTCACTCGTCGCCAGCGCCCCCGCATCGGCCGCCGAGCCGAGCAAGGAGAAGTGCTACGGCATCGCCCTGAAGGGCCAGAATGATTGCGCTGCAGGACCGGGCACCACCTGCGCCGGCACCTCCAAGGTCGACCACCAGCAGAACGCCTGGAAGCTCGTTCCAACAGGCACATGCGAGGCGATGAAGACGCCGAATGGCCATGGCTCGCTGACGCAGGGTCCCGCTCCGGCCTAAGCCCCGGATCGTCACCATCCGACAAGGCAGCGGCGCAGTCCCCCTGCGCCGCCGCCCCGCAACCAGAGGAGCCATCCGAATGAAACTCTCCGATCTTCCGCGCCGTGCTGGCGTCGGCTTCAAGCCCGAGCATTTCCAAGCGATCAATGCGGGCCCCCAACCGATCGGCTTTTTCGAGGTGCATGCCGAAAACTACATGGGTGCCGGAGGCCCCCCACATGCCCAGCTCGCCAGGCTGCGCGAAGACTACGCGCTTTCCATCCACGGCGTCGGCTTGTCGATCGGCTCGGTTCAGCCGCTCGACAAGGCACATCTGTCCCGCCTGAAGACCGTCTGCGACCGCTACGAGCCCGAGAGCTTCTCCGAGCACCTCGCCTGGTCAACGCATGACAGCGTCTTCCTCAACGACCTGCTGCCGCTGCCCTATACAAACCGGACGCTGACGGCGGTTGCCGACCACATCGACCAGGTCCAGGAAACGCTGAAACGGCAGATGCTGCTCGAAAACCCGGCCACCTACCTGCTCTTTGCCGAAAGCACGATCGAAGAAACGGCGTTCCTGGCTGAGGTCGTCAAGCGCACCGGCTGCGGCTTGCTGCTCGACGTCAACAATGTCTTCGTCGCCTCGACCAACCATCATATGGACCCGTCCGACTACCTCGTTCGCTTCCCCGTCGATGCCGTGCGCGAAATCCACCTGAGCGGTCACTCCGAGACGGTGGACGATGCCGGCGCGCCGCTCCTGATCGATAGCCACGATACGCCGGTCAAGGATCCGGTCTGGGCGCTCTATGCCACCTTGATCGCGCGCATCGGCCCGGTCGCGACCCTGATAGAATGGGACAATGACGTGCCCGACTGGCCGGTTTTGAGCGCCGAAGCGCGGGCCGCCGACGTCATTCTCCAGAACGCCTGCAAACGCCGCGCCGCCTGAAGGAGAGAGCCATGTCGCTTGGCACCCAGAGGCAGTTTGCCGCCGCCCTGACCGATCCGGCCGTTCCCGTTCCGCAAGGCCTGACAGCCTGGAACGGGCCGCAGCCGCAGCGTCGCTTCGCCGTCTACCGCAACAATGTCGTCTCGGGCCTGACGGGTGCGATCGCCTCGCGCTTTCCGGCGGCCGAGACGATCGTCGGCGAGGCATTCTTCTCGGCGATGGCAGCCGAGTTCGTCCGTCTCCACCCGCCGCATTCTCCCTTGCTGCTGACCTATGGTGACGACTTCGCCGATTTCACCGAGCGGTTCGAACCGGCAAGATCCATTGCCTATCTGCCCGACGTCATCCGGCTGGAGGCGGCACGCGGCAAGGCCTATCACGCCGCCGACGCAGCCCCGCTCGACCCCGCCGTGCTCGCAGTCCTTTCGCCCGAACGGCTGGCAGACGTCGTTTTCGTCCCGCATCCTTCGTTGAGCGTCCTGCGGTCGCCGCACCCCATCGTCACCATCTGGGCGATGAATGCCGGCGAAGCCGAGTTGCGTCCGATCGAGGCATGGGTCTCAGAAGACGCCATCGTGGTGCGGCCGCACATGACGGTCGAGGTCCGCCGCCTGCCGCCGGGCGGCGCAGCCTTCCTGCAGGCCTTGGCGGAAGGAAAGCGCCTTGCCGCCGCGGTCGACATCGCGAGCGAGGATGCCAGCGCGTTCGACCTATCGGCCAATCTCGCCGGCGCCCTGCAGACCGGCGCCTTCGTTGCCATCCGCTGACTGGAGCAAGACCATGCAAAACGAAATGTCCCTGACGTCGGACGGCCACCAGGGCATTGCCCGCAAGTTCGGCGCGGCGCTGCACATCCTGGATCGCATCCCGCACGATGTCGTCGCGCTGATCGCGCGCCTGTCGATCGCCGCAGTCTTCTGGCAGTCGGGCCAGACCAAGGTCGATGGCTGGCAGGTAACGGACAGCGCCGTCTACCTGTTCGAAAACGAATACCGGCTGCCGCTCGTAGATCCCTGGCTTGCCGCCCATGCGGCCGCTCTTGCCGAACACCTGTTCCCGCTGTTGCTGGTCATCGGTTTTGCCAGCCGGCTGTCGGCCTTGGCACTCCTCGGCATGACGCTGGTGATCGAGATCTTCGTCTACCCCGATGCATGGCCGACGCACGGCACATGGGCGGTCTGCCTGCTCGTTATCATCGCCGGCGGCCCTGGTCGCGCTTCGATCGATCATTTCATCGCCCGGCGTTTCGGCGGGTGCAGCGCCCGTCGCTGACTTGAGGCATGCCGCGGCGCTCAATCGGTCAGCGCCGCGCGGCGGCTTGCGCCCGGGCAGGATGACGAAAATTCCCGGGAGGCCCGCCTGCCGCAAAAGCGTTTCGCAAAGAGGGTCGACAACAAAACAAACAAACTCCATAAATTTTATGATCTTCTTCTACACTGAACCCGGTTCAAAGGACGGCGCCCTTAGCCCTCCAGCAAACAGGAGCGGGACAGATGTACAAACTGACCAGACGACTTTTCGGCACCGGCCTCTTCACCGCCGCAGTGCTGGCCTCCTTCGGCGTCTTGGCTGACGATCTCAAGGAATTCCGCATCGGCTTCCAGAAGACCGGCCTGCCGGTGGTCGCCCAGCAACAGAAAGTCATCGAGAAGGCCCTGGAGCCGAAAGGCATCGCGGTGTCGTGGGTCGAGTTCACCGCCGGGCCGCCGCTGGTCGAAGCCTTGAATGTGGGCTCCATCGATGCCGGCTGGACCGGCGACGCGCCGCCGATCTTCGGCCAGGCCGCCGGCTCGGCGATCGTCTACGCCGCTGCCCTGCCGTCCAATGGCAAGGGCGAGGCAATCTTCGTCAAGCCGGGCTCGCCGATCCAGTCGCTTGCCGACCTCAAGGGCAAGAAGATCGGCGTCGGCAAGGGCACCAGCGCCCATAATCTCGTGGTTGCCGCACTGGAGAAAGCCGGCATCGGCTTTGGCGACGTTACGCCCGTCTATCTGAGCCCGGCCGATGCGGCTGCGGCATTTGCCAGCGACAAGATCGATGCCTGGGCCGTCTGGGATCCCTTCTTCGCCATCGCCGAAACCCGCTACAAGCCGCGCATCCTGACGACCTCGGCCGAGACGCTTGATGTCAACACCTACTTCCTCGCCAACCGCGACTTTGCCGCCTACCACGCCGAGACGGTGACCACCACCATTGCGGCACTGAAGGAGGCCTCGGTCTGGGCCGATGGCAATCGCGACAAGGTCGCAGCCGCGCTGCACGAGGTGACCGGCGTGCCGCTCGAAGCCCAGACGATTGCGGCCAACCGCACCGTGTTTTCCATCGGACCGATCACCGACGAGATCGTCGCGGGCCAGCAGCAGACTGCCGACCGATTCTTCAAGCTCGGGTTGATCCCCAAACGGATCACCATCTCCGATGCGGTGTGGACAGCGCCGGGAAATTGATCCCTCTCCCTCCCAAGGCGAGAACCGGCCGGCGTCGGGACGAAAGTTTCGGCGCCGGCGCCGCGAAGACCTGAGACCGCGAGCAAGCAAGGACCTGAGGCATGGCGAAGACCGCAACGAACACCATTGCGCGCAATCTCGCAGGCTGGCTCCTGCCCGCCATCCTGATCCTCGTGTGGGAAGCGGCCTCCCGCACGGGCCTCATCTCGGAGAGCGTGATTGCGCCTCCCTCGGCCGTGCTTGCCGCCTTCATCCGCCTGCTTGCCACGGGCGAGCTTGCCGAAAACATCGGCGTCAGCACCTTGCGCGCACTTTCGGGCTTTGCCATCGGTGGCTCGATCGGTTTTGCCTTCGGGCTTGCCAACGGCCTTTCGCGCCTCAGCCGGGATCTCACCGACACGACGCTGCAGATGGTGCGCAATATCCCGCATCTGGCGCTGATCCCGCTGGTCATCCTGTGGTTCGGTATCGACGAGGAAGCGAAGCTGTTCCTCGTGGCGCTCGGCGTCTTCTTCCCGATCTACGTCAATACGCTGCTCGGCATCCAAGGCGTCGACCCGCAACTCGTCGAGATGGGCAGGATCTACGGCATGTCGCGACGCCAGCTGTTCTTCCGCGTCATCCTGCCAGGCGCCCTTCCCGCCATCTTCGTCGGCCTTCGGTATGCGCTCGGGATCATGTGGCTGACGCTGATTGTCGCCGAGACGATCGCGGCCTCCTCCGGCCTTGGCTACATGGCGATGCAGGCGCGCGAGTTCCTGCTGATAGACGTCGTCATTCTCTCCATCCTGATCTACGCGCTGCTGGGCAAGCTGGCCGACAGCTTCGCAAGGCTGTTCGAGCGCCTGACGTTGCAATGGCACCCCGCCTTTCAGCCGGCCTGAGGCAGCTCTTTCCAGACGAAGAGGAACAATCCGATGTCGGTCATCGCCCTTCATGCCAAGCAGCAACCGGACAAGAACGACGTGCCGGCGTCCAACCGGGCGCCCTTACCGGCATCACCAGCAGTCCCGCTCGCCTTCTCCTTGCGCGGAATAACCAAGGGTTTCGGCGACAAGACCGTGCTCGACGGTATCGACCTCGACGTGCCGCAGGGGCAGTTCGTCGCCGTCATCGGCAAGAGCGGCTGCGGCAAGAGCACGTTGCTGCGCATTCTGGCCGGGCTCGACACCCCGTCCAGCGGCACCCTGACCCTTGCCGGCGGCAGCGCATCCGAGCGTCGCAGCCGCATCATGTTCCAGGAGCCGAGGCTTTTGCCCTGGGCAAGGATCGGCCGCAACGTCGAGGTCGGTCTCACCGGCATCGCCAAGGGCGAAGTCGCCCGCGACCTGTCGCTGCAGATTCTGCAGGCGGTTGGCCTTGCCGACCGCGTCGGCGAGTGGCCATCCGTCCTGTCAGGCGGGCAGAAACAGCGCGTGGCGCTTGCCCGGGCGCTTGTCGCCCACCCCTTCATCCTGGCGCTCGACGAGCCGCTCGGCGCGCTCGACGCCCTCACGCGCATCGAGATGCAGCAACTGCTGGAGCGCATCTGGCAACAGCAAGCGTTTACCGCCGTGCTCGTCACGCACGACGTCGCAGAGGCCGTAGCGCTCGCCGACCGCGTCGTCGTGATCGACGAAGGCCGCATCGCGCTTGATCTGCCGATCCCGGTCGCCCGCCCCCGCCGCCACGGCAGCCCCGAGACCGCTCGCCTCGAAGGACAGATCCTCGACCGATTGTTCGGGCGGGGCTGACACGCACCCTCGACTGCCGTTCAGCGTGCAGGCCGTTGACGACCACAACCTTCCGTGAAAGCAATGCAACCATTGCCTTCATGAGAGGTTGAAACATGAATTCGACGGCCATCGATACCAGACCTGCGCGCTTCCTCTGGCGACGGCTGGCCGCCTTCGTCATCGACTGCCTTCTGTTTTATGTTGCCGCGATCGTCATTGTCATCAGCCTCGCCACAATCCTTCCCTGGACACCGCGGCTCTTCGTTTCGACGACGACCCTATGCGAACCGGCCGGTCCCAGCGCCCTCGCAGAAAGAATTGATCGCGAATGGCCGCTCGGTAAAGGTCAGAGGCGGGAAAACCAAATCTGCGTGACATCCACCGCGGGAGCGCCTGAAGAGAGGACGTTCGTATCGACATTGATCGAAGCCGGCATCAAGCCCGGCCAGCGCTCGATCACGTTGGCGATCGACGAGGCAGCCAACCCTCTCGAAATTGAAATTGTGAAGATCGCACGCAGCGTTCTGGACCAACTGCTGCCATTGTTTCTCTTCGCCCTCTGCAGCGCCGGCCTTGTAGCGCGTTTCGGCGCAACGCCTGGCAAATTGCTGCTCGCCTTGCGCCTGGTCCAGGACAACAGTGAACTGCTGCCGTTTGTCTCCGCCGTCAAGCGGGAGACGTTGCGGATACTGCCGTTATTAGTGTTCATCCTTTTGGGTGCGCCGTTGTCGACGCTGTTGCTGGCAATCTTTGGCAGCGGCGACATTCTGACGGATCTCATCGAAGCCATCACCGTCTTCGGCGCCCCGGCCCAAGTCATCCTGCTGGCCAATTTTCTGGCCTTCCCGCTTTTTATTATCCTCTGGTGGGTCTTTCCCTTCATGCGCTGGCGCGGCCAGACAATCTACGATCGTCTGGTTGGCTGCCGTGTCATCCGCAAATCAGCTCACCGAACAACCGCCACGACTGCAGCATCGGCGTCCTGAGCGAGAGATGACGCCGCAGGGCGTCCGCTCAGCCCTTGAAGATGAACGAGGCGCCGATCGCGATCAGGGAAAAGCCGACCAGGTGGTTCCAGCCGATCGACTCCTTCAGCCAGAACACCGAGAACGCCGCGAACACCAGGAGCGTGATCACCTCCTGCATCGTCTTCAGCTGCGCCGCCGAATAGACCTCGTGGCCGATGCGGTTGGCCGGAACGGCCAGGCAATACTCGAAGAAGGCAATACCCCAGCTCGCCACGATCGCCATGTAAAGTGGCGAGGACGTGTACTTCAGGTGACCATACCACGCGAACGTCATGAATACGTTGGAGACCAGCAGCAGAAGGATCGGCCAGAGATAGGCCGGATTGACGGAGAATGACATGGGAACCTCAAGGGCACGAATCGTCCGCGCAGAATGATCTTGCGGTCAGGCTTCTGACAAGCGCGAACATCGCGCTTACTCCCTTGTGGCTCGCGCACGATGCTCCATTGCAGTCCGCGATGGCCGAAATCGCTGCCTCAATTAAGGCGTCATGGCGCGTTTCATCTGGAGCCACCCACATCCCCGCTCCAAGCCCGACACAAAAACAACGCGTAAAAGTCGTAAAAATCAAAAATATCTAACCCGAAAGAGTTAGTTTACGCACGAAAATTCTCGTTTTTTGGCCTTTGCCACAATTTTGCTCCAGCCGATGAGCAAAAGTCCGCGCACCGTCCGACGGGACAGGCAGGGGAATACCACACTCCGACGGCAATCGCCGTGAAGTTGGCACCGCGTTTCGGCGCGGTTCGCCGGCGCGCTGATGCTGCGTTCAGATTTGCGACGCGCAGGCGCCAACCGCCGATATCCCCCGAACACAGTGATCGATGCAGATGAAACCGGGGGCAGTGTTCGGCGATCGCCAGGCACATCCGGAATGCACGCACCATACAACCTGGCAAGGAGACCTGACCATGAAGGTCCTGGCGTTTCTCGCGGCTGCCTATGTCGCGCTTTTGACACCGGATGTGGCCACGGCGGGCATGTTGGCCCAGGCCCAGCAGTATAACGGCCTGCATGAAGTGAAGAACAACAAGCGGCTGCGGACCGCACTGGGTATAAATCCGGCCCGCACCCCCTGGTGCGGTCATTTCATGGGCCTGGTCGCGCGCCAGGCCGGCAGAACCCCGCCGCAAAGCTTCGGCATCGCCCGCTCGTGGCTGCGCTTCGGCGCACCCGTCAAACTCTCCTATGCCCGCCCCGGTGACATCATCGTGGTGCGCACGGGGCGCCGCTATCATGTCGGAATCCTCTCGGCCCTGTCGAAATCGACCGCAAAGATCATCGGCGGCAACCAGTCGGGTCGGGTCACGGTGTCGCAGTTCAGCCGCGGCCAGGTGGTCGCCGTCAGGCGCTAGCCGCCGAATGAAGCAACGGACCGCGTGCAGCCTTGCACATCGCCCGCGACCGAGCCCCAGACATCGCCGCTCTTGCCTGGCGGCGACTTGAACCGGGTCGCCGGCGGAGCAACGGCCGCTGCACGCGCCCCTTGCTCCGCCCGTCGGTCACAGAAGCATGTCCCTGATCGTCTTCATCGCCTCTTCCCTTCCTGTGCCGTAGGGGATGAGCCCTTTGAGCCGGCCGTCTGCGCCCACGAGCAGAAGCGACATGGTATGGCTCATGTGGTAGTCGCCATTGTCACTCGGAACCTTCTCGGCATAGACCATCCACCCGTCGACGACCTTCCGCATTTCCTCCGGCTTGCCGGTTATTCCCGTGATCCGGTTGGTAAAGGCGGTGACATATCCATGCATGATCTCGGGCGTGTCGCGTTCGGGGTCGACGGAGAAGAAATAGACCTTCAGATCCTGCCCTTGTGTCCCGAGCCCCTTCAGCCAGTCGGCGACTTCGTAAAGGGTCGTCGGGCACACCTCCGGGCAGCGGGTGTAGCCGAAATACATGACGGCCTGCGCGCCTTGAAAGATCGACTGATCGACGGGTCTGCCCCTGTCGTCGACCAGCGCGAATTGCGCGCTGAATGGCCCTCGTCGCGGCTCGTTGAGCGCAACCCAGGCCACGACGCCGACGAGTATGGCGAAGAGGACACCGGCAAGACCGATGACGACGATTGCAAGTGGACCCCGCATCATTTTCCGTGCCCCTCGTGCTTCCCATGGCCGCCGTTGCCGGCCGGCGGTCCGACCGTAAAGTCGACCTCGATCGAGCCAGCCCGTTCGAAGGTCAATGTCGCCCTGATGTCTTCGCCCTCCTTGAACGGTTGCTGCACATCCATGAACATGACGTGATAGCCGCCCGGCTTGAGCTCGACCGTCGTGCCGGCGGGCAAGGTGATCCCGCCCTCAAGCTCGCGCATGACCATGACGCCGTTGTCGAACTTCATTTCGTGCAGTTGGACCGATCCGGCACGGCTGGCGGTGGCGCTGACGAGCCTGTCGTTGGTTGCCGCTTCGTTGGTGATGGTCAGATATCCGCCGCCGACTTTGGCGCCGGGCAGCATGGCACGCGCATAGGGCTGGCTCACGCTGATCTCCCGATCCTGATGTCATGGGCAAACGCGCAGGAAAAGGCGCCGGAGGCGGCCAATGCTATCGTTGCGGCCCAGGTGGTAAGCGTTTTCATGTGTAATCTCCACTGGATGTGTTTGCATCGGACAGGACGGTGCTGCCCGTTTGGTTCACGAAGGTGGGTTTCTGGTTGGAGCCGGGCGCGTGCAGCCTCGCCCCCTGGACGAGAGCGCCGGCGCGCCGGC
>UBXV01000072.1 GCA_900469625.1 Hyphomicrobiales bacterium | reverse complement strand
GATTACTCGACGATCGAAGCGACGATGCCTGCGCCGACGGTACGGCCGCCTTCGCGGATAGCGAAGCGCAGCTTTTCTTCCATCGCGATCGGAACGATCAGCTCAACGGCAACGGTGACGTTGTCGCCAGGCATAACCATTTCCGTGCCTTCCGGAAGCGTAACGATACCCGTTACGTCCGTCGTGCGGAAGTAGAACTGCGGACGGTAGTTGGTGAAGAACGGCGTATGACGGCCGCCTTCTTCCTTCGTCAGGATGTAGGCTTCAGCCATGAACTTCTTGTGCGGCTTGACCGAACCCGGCTTGCACAGGATCTGACCACGCTCGACGCCGTCACGGTTAACACCACGAACCAGCGCGCCGATGTTGTCGCCGGCCTGGCCCTGGTCGAGCAGCTTGCGGAACATTTCAACGCCCGTAACCGTCGTCTTCGACGTGTCGCGGATGCCGACGATTTCAACTTCTTCGCCAACCTTGACGATGCCGCGCTCAACGCGACCGGTCACAACCGTACCACGGCCCGAGATCGAGAACACGTCTTCGATCGGCATCAGGAACGGCTGGTCGATCGGACGCTCAGGCGTCGGGATGTAGGCGTCAACAGCGGCCATCAGCTCGCGGATCGCGTCTTCACCGATCTTCTTGTCGGAATCTTCAAGTGCAGCAAGTGCAGAGCCCTTGATGATCGGAATGTCGTCGCCCGGGAATTCGTAGGACGACAGCAGTTCGCGAACTTCAAGCTCGACCAGCTCAAGAAGCTCGGCGTCGTCAACCTGGTCGACCTTGTTCAGGAACACAACGATCGCCGGAACGCCAACCTGGCGAGCAAGCAGGATGTGCTCGCGCGTCTGCGGCATCGGGCCGTCAGCTGCAGAGCAAACCAGGATCGCGCCGTCCATCTGGGCAGCACCGGTGATCATGTTCTTGACGTAGTCGGCGTGGCCGGGGCAGTCGACGTGCGCGTAGTGACGGTTCGGCGTCTCATACTCAACGTGAGCCGTCGAAATGGTGATACCACGGGCCTTTTCTTCCGGTGCAGCGTCGATCTGGTCATACGCCTTGAATTCACCGAAGTACTTCGTGATCGCTGCGGTCAGCGACGTCTTGCCATGGTCAACGTGGCCAATCGTGCCAATGTTAACGTGCGGCTTGTTGCGCTCAAATTTGCTCTTTGCCAT
>UBXV01000044.1 GCA_900469625.1 Hyphomicrobiales bacterium | reverse complement strand
ATCGACAACTGGGCCTGCGTCAGATGCGCAACACCATCTTTCGCCGTGGGCCAGGGAAAGTATCCGCGCTCGAGAATCTTGTAGAATAGGCAGAACCCCTGGCCATCCCACCAAAGAAGCTTGATCCGGTCGGCGCGCTTTCCACGGAAGCCGAAGATCGCTCCGCAACCCGGCGCTTCCTTGATCACTGCCTCGACCATAGCAGACAGACCATCGATACCGCGCCGCATATCGGTCACCCCGCAAGCCAAGTAGACCCGCACATTTCCTGTCGGCCCGATCATGCAGCCTCAACACACGCGATCAACGATGACAGCGTCTTGCGTTCGATGTCCGCCGGAACTTTCAAACTGCGACCATTTCGTAGCTGGATCTTGATAAGCGCGGGCGCCCCGCCGGCCGCCGGCATCTGCCCGAGGCTTACTTCGTTGACCAGGTGGACCGGAAGGAACGTCGCTGACACATCGAAGTGGCTAAGCGTTTTCCGCCATAAACGGATCTGCGCAGGATAAATGTCATGGCGACGAGCGACACCACCAATGCGAACGCCCGGTTGATCGGCTTCAGCCAATATCGCCAGCTTCGCTTCCTTCGACCACCGCCGCCTACGCTCAACGCCGGAAATGATCTCCATGCGAGCCATGCCAACCTCTCAGATCTGATATTAGTGTCAGCACTAATGCTGGTTCAAATGCCAGTACATCGCCTAACTGGCTCGCTCAGCAAAATCCGCTCACCGGACGCTCACGATGTGCCGGAAGCGACCTCCTCGACGGACACATGCACCGCCGAGGAGCGGGGGCACGGTATCCGCCGCCGTCTCGTCTTCGCCTTTGGAGCCTAGTGTTTACACTAGGACTTAAAGCCTTCGGCGAAACTCAGCAGGGCGGCCGTCGCCGGAGGAGGGCCGAACAGCCGCACGATTGCTTTAGTTGCAAACCTCGCCAGTATCTCAACCACTCCTTCGCCAGACTTGTGGAAGCTTGGCCACTCAGCCGGCCCAGTGACGCAAAAGTCGAAAGAAACCTTGATCCGCTAATGCTTCAGCGAGGACAACAGTTCCCTCGTCGTTAAGGTGTATGTCGTCATGAAACAGCTCTGGTCGGTGCGAAAACGCTTCCTCGATGTCGTAATATGGTACCGCTGAGGCGAGACATATTGAACCGACGGTGGCGTTCGCGCGCCTTCGATTTGATATCCGCTCCTCGTATTCCGGCCGTGAGAATCTAGTTTTCACATAGTATCCCTCGTACATCTGAAGGTGAGGGGTGCTAATATAGCAGATCGGCAGTCCAAAATTGCGGCAGGCCATGATAGTAGTGTTGATCAGTCGGGCGCGATTTTCCACATCCATGTTTGGACGAAAATTCTGGTCCCAGCCGCCCGAGTCGCCGCCTATTTCAAACACGGTACGGAGATAAGTGTCATCGCTCCAGAAGCTTCGTACCTTGAAGGTGGCCTCAAGATCCATGATGCCCGTCATCAAGAATATACCCGCAGGCCAAAGTGGAATTATCTTGTTCAGGATAGTATTCAGAAGATGAAGCGACGTGGCGCCGCTGTAACCTCCATTCAGTACCTGAATGCCGTTGCCTAAACCTTGTTCAATCTGAGCGCAAATTCTATTTCCCTCGTGAACGTAGATGCATTCCAGCACGCTGTCGCCGAGTCCGACGATTTTCTTTGATGCCGTCTTTTCACCTGAGATGATGAAACCATCATTGTCTGTCCGAACGCGGAAATCACTGCCAACAGGATTTCCCCCTCTGAGGGCACGATACTCTTCGCTCGGCGACGTCACGAAGTCCAAATGCGGCTCAAACTCCTTGAGCCTAATTGCGCGGTTTCCCATGCCCCCCCCTGTTTTGCTTCCATTGCGGGCCATGGTTCTATTACATCGTTTGACAAAGCCGCAAGTGGGTCGAGACATAGTCAATCGCAGTGGGCGCCATAAGATGTTAATAGTCTTCATTAGTCACCGTTGACCGGTGAGGGCTGGAAACTGTTCCATGACAAGTGATTGCGCCAGCGTTCTTGACGGCAGTGGGAAACGACATTGGTCGATATCGAGTGCAGCAACTGGGACAGAGGGCATAATCAGAGTTCTGATGAACTCCCCAAATGAAAACACGCGGTTTGCGACCAAATGAGAGGAGGCTGATGATGACGAATGACAACCGCATGTACAAAGCATTGCCAGTTGCTAAACTTGCCATATCTGCACACTCGGTTGACCAGTACGGTGTTGGGACGAAGCGCTTGAGGATTGGACGCTCGATTTCGAGGCTACGGACAGGCCAGCGCTCGCATAACAAAGTGCGGAGTAAAGGTATAAGGCGCCAGAAAGCCGGGGGGGCTAGTCAGATGGAGTTGAGTATTCAAGAATTGGCGGCGAAGCACAGCGCGTCGAAGGACGCGAACTACTTGTCATTCTATGCAAGCCAATTCGACGGCATCCGCCATCAAATCAAGAACGTCATCGAGCTTGGTGTCCAGGGCGGCGGATCGGTGAAAATGTGGCGGGACTATTTCCCTAGGGCGCAGATCTTCGGCGTCGATATCGACGACTGTTCCGCCGCCGCTCAGGGCGAACGGATCCGGTTTTTCCAAGGGAGGCAGGAAGACGGCGAGTTACTGAAGATGATCACGGATCAGATAGAAGGCGGGCAGTTCGATATTATCATCGACGATGCGGCGCATTTCGGCCTTTATTCGAAGCTCACCTATGAGCACCTGTTTGACGGTCACCTGAAGCCAGGCGGAACCTACATCATCGAAGACTGGGGCACTGGTTACTGGGATGACTGGCCGGACGGCAGTCGTCCTGATCCTGTTTCGCATGAGATGGAGAACAGGGATGTAAAAGATACCAAATTCATCTATCGCGAAGACGAGGCGACCGGGCTCCTTCCGCGGACCTTCCACAGCCATCAGTGCGGCATGGTCGGTTTCGTGAAGCAACTGGTCGATGAATCGCACCACGGGGCAATCAAGACCGCGATCCCGCGCCGAACTTCGAAATTCCAATATATGATTGTCACTGAAGGCGTGGTTCTGATTAAGAAAAAATGACCTGGCACTGAATCTTCATCCCGCTGCGACTAGAACCTCGGCAGTGCTGACCTTTACCTGGCCCGGTATCAAGGATGGACTGATGACGCTGACCCACGCCCAGTTCGAAGCCCTGTTTGCGGGCCTCGATTGGCGGCGGGTTCATGCCGTCAAGACGAGAACGCCGGAGGCCATCGAATAGCTGCGGCACGATGACTCACAACGGCAAATTCCAAAGGCAAATCGACGTGGGATTTGGTAGCTTCCGGCCATGCTGGACGCCGCCGATCTTTCCGATGATGTTGACGCCCTGAAGGCGATGCTGATCGCAGTCCAGGCCCGCGTGGCAGGCAAAGACGCCCAGATTGCTCGCAAGGACGACCGGATCGAACGGCTTCAGACGCTGGTGGCGGCCTTCAAACAGGCAGCCTTCGGATGCAAATCCGAGAAGACCGGTCCCGACCAATTCGGTCTGGCGCTGGAGGACCTGGAAAAGGCAATGGGTGCCATCCGTGCCGAGGATGAGGTGGACGTTCCCACTGGAATCAGGATCGCCAAACCACGCGCGATCAATCGCGGGTCCTTTCCAAAACATCTCCCGCGTGTCGAAGAGGTGATCGAACCGGAAAGTCTGGTCTGCGTCTGCTGTGGTTGCCTGCATTCCATTGGCGAGGATGTCTCCGAGCGGCTTGATGTAGTCCCGGCGCAGTTCCACGCCATCGTCACCCGCCGCCCCATGCGTGCCGTGCCTGCACCGACGGCGTCGTCCAGGCCCCAGCTCCCGCCCGGCTGAGCCAGACAGGGCCAGATCATGAGCCGTCAGGGCGTCCATCTCCACCGTTCCACGCTTGCCGATTGGGTCGGCCGGGCAGCGTTCGGATTGCGTCCCGTATTCGATACACTGATTGCCGACCTGAAGCGCTCGACTAAGCTGTTCATGGACGAGATCCGTGCTCCGGTGCTTGATCCAGGCCCACAAAAACACGACCGGCTACTTCTGTGCGCCAGCGCGGGATGATCGTCATTGGGGCGGCGGTGTTTCTTCAGGTGTGGCCTTCACCTATGCTCCCGGTTGCGGGGCATCATGCCGAATGGATATTGGAGATCGACCGCAATGGATCAGCACCGATTGCCGAAGACGGCATTAGGCGGGTCGGAGAGCTGTATCGGCTCGAGGTCGAACTGCGGGGAGTTGATCCGGAAGCTCGCCTTGCTGGACGACAGGAACGTTCAGCGCCCCTGATCGCTGATATGCAGACCTGGATTGTCAATCACCGTGCCCGTGTCGCGACCAAGTCCACGCTTGGGGAAGCTTTGGCCTACATTGCCAAATACTGGGATAGCCTGAAGCTCTTCCTTACCGACGGCCGCGTCGAGATCGACAACAACAGCGTCGAGTGAACCATCCGGCCCATCGCCCTCAATCGGAAGAACGCACTCTTTGCCGGGCACGAGGCCGGAGCCGAGAACTGGGCAGCCATCGCTTCGCTCATAGAAACATGCAAGATCAATGCCGTTGAGTAAGCCTCCGGTGGAGACCGCAGCTTATGCCGCTTTAGCGTTCAGCGCGTCTGGCTGCCAGTTCCACGGCAGCAATTGCTCCATTCTGCTGATCGGCGTGTCGGCGATGCGCGCCAGGACGTCGGCAAGCCAAGCCTGCGGATCGATGTGGTTGAGCTTGGCGGTCATGAGCAGTGTCGCCATGAACGCGGCACGGTCAGCACCGCGATCCGATCCGGCGAAGAGCCATGACTTCCTGCCGAGTGCGAAGCCTCGCAACGCTCGCTCGGCCGCATTGTTCGTCAGGCAAATCCTGCCATCCTCGAGGAATCACGTGAAGCCATCCCAGCGCTTGAGCATGTAGTCGATCGCCTCGGCGACGGGAGAACTGCGCGATAGCTTTGCCCGCTCGGTTTGAAGCCAGCCTTGCAGCTCCTTGACGAGTGACTGGCTGTCCTTGCGGCGACGCTCCAGGCGCTGGTCGGCGGCAAGCCCGTTGATCTCCCGTTCGATATCGAACAGAGCGTCGATCCGTTTGACCGCTTCCAATGCAATCGGCGAGATCGGCGCGGCGCGGCTGCCGCGTTTGGCATTCGCAGCAATGTCGGCGAGCACGAAGAATTTGCGACGCGAATGCGCCCAGCACAGTGCCTGCGTCAGAGGACCGGGATCGCGATCTACCTTGAACAGCGGATTGTAGCCGCCATAGGCATCCGCCTGCAGAATGCCGGCGAAGGTCTTCAGGTGGCGCTCGGGGTGCTCCTGCCGCCGGTCTCGCGAGGCATAATAGAGAGCTGCGGGCGGCGAAAGCCCTCCAAACGGCCGATCATCCCGGACGTAAGTCCAGATCCGCCCGGTATCGGTCTTTCCTTTCGCCAGGATCGGCACGGTTGTGTCGTCGCCATGCAGCCGCTCGGCCGCCAGAACATGCCCCTCGATCAGAGAGTGAATGGGCTTCAACGCCGCAGCGCATGCTCCGACCTGGTCGGCCAGTGTCGACAAGCTGAGGTCGACGCCCTCACGGGCATAACGTTCGCTCTGGCGATTGAGCGGTTGGTGCTGAGCGAATTTCTCGAAGAGGATCATCGCCAGCAGGTTCGGCCCGGCAAAGCCACGGGGCGTTACGTGGAAGGGTGCTGGCGGCTGCGCAATCTTCTCGCACTCCCGGCAGGTAAACTTCTCCCGCACCGTCTGGATAACCTTCCACTGGCGCGGGATGACCTCCAGGGTCTCGGCAATGTCCTCGCCGAGCTTCGACAGCTTGGCCGAGCCGCAGTAAGGGCAATTCGGCGGGGCGGCGATGACGACGCGTTCGCGCGGCAGATGTTCAGGAAACGCCTTGCGTGATGGGCGCTTGCGCTCGAAGGACCTGACGGCTGAGGCTCTGGCTGCAATCTCTGCGCCCAATTCGTCTTCGCCGGCGTCTGCTTCAAGTTCCTCGAGTTGCAATTCCATCTGTTCGAGGAGCCGCGCTTTACGCTCGGACCGGCTGCCGTAGAGTTCACGGCGAACCTTGTCGATCTCCAACTTCAACCGCGCAATCAACGCCTCGGAATGCGATACGAGCGCCTTTGCGCTGGCAGCTTCAGCCTTCGCGGTCGCTACTTCCGCCTCGGCAGCAACGCGCCGGGCACGTTCCTGAGCCAGCAGTGCAAGCGCACTGGCAAGATCGTCCGGAAGCTCTTCAGTCGCATCGCTCATGACAGGATGGAATCATATTCGACCCTGCCATTCCAGTGTTTTTGCTCATCCGGCGGACGTTGGCCGCCAGGTCTTTTGCGGCATCCGCCAGTCGATGCCTTCCAGCAGATAACCGAGCTGCGCAGGCGTGATCACCACCGTTCCGTCGGCTGCCGAAGGCCAGATGAAGCGTCCCCGTTCCAACTTTTTCGTGAACAGGCAGGCTCCCTGGCCGTCATGCCAGATCACCTTGATCAGGCCACCCCCGCGGCCGCGGATCACGAACAGATGCCCGCACATCGGATCACGCTTCAGTGCCTCCTGCACCATAAGCGACAGACCCGGAAAGCCTTTGCGCATGTCGGTATGGCCTGTCGCCAGCCAGACCTTTACACCGGCAGGGACCGGGATCATCGACGACCCAACACGACGTCGAGAATGCGGCCCAGCGCCTCGGTGTCGATGTCACTATCCACGCGGATGCGTCGGCCACGACCAAGTTCGATCGTTACATCGCTGCGCTTGCGTCGGGGATGGGATGGGGTGGGCGGCTCCGGTGTAGCGGGCGAGCCTGACGGAGCGGTCTCGGACACGATAACCGGCACCAAAGTGGTGGCCAACTCGACCCTCGGCTCCTCGATTTGGCACAGCTCCTTGCTCCTTGCGCCAGCGGAAGAGCTGACTGACATGGATGCCGGCCGCGCGGGCAATCTCCGAGATCACCGCATCCGGCTCAAAGCAGGCCGCAACAAGGCGCTCCTTGTCCTCGCGTGACCAGCGCCGACGGCGCTCTACGGATGTGATCAACTCAATTGGATGCTTCGTCATATGACTACTCCTAGTGTTACCACTAGGACTGGCAGTCAGCAGCCCGTCATCGCAAGACGGCCTTCACCGTGGGCTTACGCCGTTGATCCGGTTGCCTAACTGACTAGCATGTTCGCTGCTGTCAGCAACGGCCATGAACAGAACCGGATTGAGGACCTGCTTCCCTGGAGTTATCCGATTAAATAAAACAAACACCAAAACCGCTCCTTACATCTGGAACCCCAAATGAACGACCTTGGCGGACAATGACTTCAGTTCCGGCGAAATCTACCACATTAAGGGAAACAAGGCTCGCGGCTCTCTGTCGACGCCCGTTGCTCGCTTCTTCATCACGAGCGCAAGAATTCCAGCCGAAGGTACGACCAAGGGCCGAGTCATTCTGCTATCCGTAGGCCTAACCGGATGGATACGATCCAGCGTCAGATCGGCGACAATCTTCTTCAACGGCTATTTTCATCTTCCAAAGCCTTCATACGTGGCATTTCGTCGGGCAGCAGGGCTGCGTACTTGCGAAAGTTGAAGTAGGTCGCCTGGCTAATTCGTGCCTTGAGGCAAATCTCAGCCACCACCACGGAATCATCGCCCTGCTTGAGAATAAGCGCCTTCTGGGCGTCCGAAAAGTTTGATGCCTTCATCACTTCCGCTCTTGTTTCCCACCGGAAATCTACCGCGGAAAACTCCAATCAAAACAATCCAGCTTTAAGGGATCAGAGCAACCACCCGAGGCTATCTTACCGAAATGCGATCTTCGATGCCTACTTCTTCGTTAAAACCGCAAGATTGTCGCGGTTGCGTCGCGCGCCAGTTTCGAGGCTATCGTAGAATTCGACCGAAGCGACCGTCGCCTCGAGGTTCAGCGCTTCGTTCGCAAGAATATATTCTGAGCCAAGCGGCCTACCCTGTTCAAGATTCACCAAAAGGTCCTTGGTTTTCACAGCACCGGGAACTTCAAGGCTCGGTGGCTGATAGTTCAAGTCTTCAATCCAATAGGTACCGCCCCGCACTAAGTGAGAAAACAAATACCCAAGGGCGATCTGTTGGTGGTGCGATGCATGACTCGCGTCCTCCACGATTATATCGAAAGGTCCAAAGTCAGCAAGCTTCCTCAAGTCGTTTCGATTTCCCATGTCGCCCCGGACCACAGTACAACGGTCAATATGCAAGTCCTGGAATTCATTGATGTCGAATCCGACAATCTGAGAGTTTGGGAAGTATTGAGACCACATTTCCAGCGATGGCGCTCGTCGACCAATCGCCTGGCCAATATCTCTCTTACTTGGGTCGTCCCATCCTGAATCACTTATATGAAGTAGACCGACTTCAAGCACCTTGAGTTGTTGAAGACGAATCGGCTCGAAATATTCTGAATAGACGCGGGTGTAAAAATGTTTCCCGAGATGAAAGTTACCCTTATCGGAGCCGTATAGATTCGCAAGCCTAGTGGCTTCATCGTACTGGCATGCATCGTCGATCCGAGGGGAGTGGTCGAGGGCGATTGCCGAATTAGCTAGTTGCGTCGAAGTAGTACTCCTTTCACGTGGACGGGAATGTCGCAATAGGTCGAGCAGTTTCATTCTAGCCCTTTCATTTTCGGTTTAGGCTCGTCGCTGGACGGACCTCAGTGGGAATTAGAGTGGCTGTTGAGGCCGCTCCCATCCCGCGCGCTAGAGGTGAGTCCGAACCCCTCTAGCCACAATGTGGGGCTACGAACCGCCTGGCAAGATATTGAAGGGCATCTTCCAGCCGCGGCCGGGGACCGCGTATGCGTCTTTAGGGTTGAAGGCTTGCTATATCATGCTGTCTCTTAGAGTAGCCAGAATCAAGGACACGATTGCCCAAATAATGAGACACCCCAATGAAACCAGGCTACTATCAACTAGCACTCGAGGGTACAAAGCTGACTCGGGCAACACGCCTGGGACGATGAGGGCGACATACAACTGTTTCTTTTCGATCTCCCGCCGGGCATCTTCGTAGCTTGATCTTGAAAGTGTATAGATTTTCTCAGCGAATTCTTCTTTAAGTTTGATAAGTTCGTATTCGCGTAGTTGAGCGGAAATCGAATACATTTCGGTTCCGGTTAATCGGTCATTCATCTGCCGGAGTTGTTCGTCCACCGCGGCAAGCCGCGCCTGATCATACTTAGCCCCAGGGCGTGCTCCCACCCCCGTACTGGTTGCAGTGGCCAACCTTGTTTCAATCGCTATCTTCTCCGAGGTTAGTGCAGAGATACTTGAGATGATTACTTTCGCCGTTTCCAGTGGATCGAGGCTACCGGTTCGCTTCTGAAAATCAAGCATGAGCGCGCGCACATCGGCTAAATCGGCTCCCGCCTTTTCAACTTCAGAAGCGGCGCGGGTTAGGGCGTCGGCGCGACGTCGGACTGAGATATCGTTGACCAATTTCTCACTGCTGCTAACTATTCGGCGTGATATTTCTAGAGCGTCCTCCGGACTATACGCGCGCACGCGCATAGTCAAAATGTTTGAAACCGTATCTACAGATGCCGTCACGCGCTGCTTCCAGTAGTCCCAGCTCTCTTCCAAGTTCGCATGCGATTGCAGCCGAGAGAGCCAATCAACCTCCTTATTCCCATACCAACGCTCTAGCATCGGCACCCCACCAACGTCATGTATCGCCGCGCGGCTTTTAAGATAATCAAGCACCATCATAGTATCCTGTCCCGTGCCTTGCGACGCCGAGCCAAGGCGGATGCTGCCCAAAATTGATTGAGCCACAGAACGGCTATCGCTACGCGAGGCTTCACGTACCGTGAGCTTCACCTCTGCTACATACACCGGGGACGCGAACAGAGCGTAGTAGATAAAAGCCAGTAGCGTCGGAAGAAGAACGAACAGGCTAAAGCTTCCAACGAGCCAGCCACCTGGCCCCCTGCCACCTTGTTCTGGCTGGGGTTTGATTAGGGTTGGGCGCGCGCCGCTGCGAGAGACGATACGACCCGCCTCAGCACGCGCTCGAACTAAGACACTATGGAGCCGATGAGTTGAGAGGAGCTTTTTCGACTTTTCTACTGGAGCTTTCCCATGCAAGTCGTGCACCTCCGCCGACTCCGACTCAGTTGCGGGTGACATGGTTTTCATAGGCATTGTTGGTTTCAACTAAAGCTTCGTTGACGAAGTTGTAAAGCGCAATGTCCTCATCAAGTAAATCCCCAACAAGGCCGATGTCCGACAGGTCTTTAGCAAGCTGGAGAGTGCCCGGTAGAGTGTCGAGGCCGACCTCCTGAAAGCCTGCTGCACCGAGATAACCTGCCACAACCTTGGAGAAAGTTGGAAATAGCCGACGTGAGCCGACAACGCTGATGTCGGCAAGGTTGTCGAGGGCGACGCTGACATGTCGCCGATTCACTTCTTCCTCTGGTGCGCATCCTAACGCGGCGGTCATGGGCGAACGTAGAATTCTGCGTTGAAGAGGATTGAGTCGTCGAAAGCCTGAGAGGATTGATTTTGGGCTCTGAAGATCCATCTCGGAGATTGCCGCGGAAAGTTCACCGAACCTATTCAACTGATCGCGTAGTCGCGAACTCGAGTTATTTTGCCGACATAAGTTCTGTATAAGCAATAACCGTTCAGCCAATTCTTCGTATGGATCCCGTAACAACGCGATTGTAGTAAAGTCGCGCTCTCTCGCATATCCGCCATGTCTAAGCCAATTGAGATGTCCATAAACGAATATCGAGTCGGAGAAATTATGCGTAATAGTCGCATTAATCGTGTCGAGAGTCTGTCGCTCTAAGAATGGATATCTTAACGCAAAATTTGCCATTAGGTTTCTGAGCATGCCGATTTGAGGCATGGCAGCCACTTCGAGAAACATAACTTTCTTCGCAAAATGCTTCTTTGGGTCTCGGCGGCGATAAATAGGGTGTCCTGTGCTCGCCTCACAGATCGTAAAATCCGCCATTTCGATGTCCGGTATTATGTGCGCATCGAACTGAAAGCCAGCCATCCCAGTCGCGTGTATGCCGTGATGAACCAAGTCAGATCTGAACACATTCGCTTTGAGCGAAACCGATTCGCGATCTGGGAATGTCACCACGAATTCGGGGGTCAAAGTGACGTTCTCCATCACCAGCCATCCCGTCACCGTCAGGCCTGTATCTGCGTCAATGTTGAAATACACGAGCAACTCTTTCGTTAGGAAGCCATATGATCGCGGATCATCCAGCCGACCCCGCCAAAGATGCACCAAACTAAGGAGCCAACCAACGACACTATCGCGGTAAAGAGGATCCGACGTGGATACAAGGCTTCCTCCGGCAGACGAGGGGTAACATAGGTCAAAAGGTACGAGCGCTTTTTCTCCAACGCAATTCTTGCGCGCTCGTACTCCAAGACTGCGCCAGAATACATGGAGCGGGCAATCTCGGCCTCAACTTCTCGCTCTTGGATTTCTGTTGCCCTTGTTGCCAAGGAGTTTGAATCTCTAGTCGGCGCGGATGCGACTGAATCTTGGTATGCGGTGATCTGCTGTCTGATCGACGCTGCTTGGTTTTCGAGCGGCACAATTTGCGGTGCGCTCGCCGCGTTGCTGGCGCGGAGCGATGAGATTTGGACCTCCACGTTAGCGAGTTCTAATCGTAGCTGTGAGATTAGCCGCGATGCCACTTCGGCAGAAAGCTTCACGTCTAATACCCCGGCGCTGTTTCGGGCGTCCCGAAGTCTTGATGTAGCGTTCTCCAACTCTGCCTTTGCTCTACCAAGCTCCGATTTGCTGAGGCTGTAAGCATCTATGTCACTCTTCTGAGTGAGTTCATTGACAATTTGTTCAGAAATCTGCAGAATCTCGTGTATAATGCGTAGACTGTCTTGTGGGGAAAAAGTGCTAACCGTAAGGCTAGCTAGGCCGGACGTTCTGTTCACGGTGATTGATACTTGATTTTTCCAATACTTTAAAAATTTTTCGGCACTAGAATTTTCATTAAGGCGCGCGACAAAATCGCCGTTATTCGGACTAAATATGCGTTTCAAATTTAGTCTTTTTTCCAGAGCATCAATCATTGGGCGGCTTTCAATATATTCCGACACAATAATGGTGTTCTTTGCCTGCCCGGTCTGGATGAAAGAGGACATGCCGGCAAGTGCATCTAAAGCTGATGTTTCGCCTGACGCGACTGAGAATCGGGCTTCGGCAGTGAATTGATCAGCAGAAAAGAACGCGAAGTAAGCTCCAGCGGCGAAGGTCGGTAATGCAACTAAGACGACGAACAGTGCGACAAGATAGTATCGAAAAATCTTGTCGGAACGTCGGACGCGGAAACCGCCACTCACTACAGGGCGCGAAAACCGCGCTTTCCGCGCAACCCGCCGAAGCTCTTTCGATACGAGGTCAGCGTAGGCGACTGCAACCTCGGATGTCTCCCCAACAAGACTGCGATCCGTTGTAATCTTCTCCATTTCCATTATCGGTTCAATTTCTTGTAGAGTTCGATGGCGTCGTCGACATCAGTGAACTCGTAGGCGAGCCCGTGCGCAAGTACCACAGCCCGCTTGCAATATTCTCGAACGGTCTCCATCGAATGAGAAATCATTATTACATCGGCACGATCGCGGCGCTTCGCGAACTCCTCGTGGCACCTGGCGGCAAACCTCGCGTCACCCACCGCTGTTACCTCATCGATAAGATAGCAGTCGAAATCGACTGCCATCGAGAGGCCAAAAGCCAAGCGTGCGGCCATGCCCGAGGAATATGTCTTGTACGGTTCGTCGATATAAGCCCCAACTTCTGCAAAGTCCTCGACGAAATCGACTGCCTTCTTCGGATCTTGACCGTAAAGGCGTGCCACAAACTGAACATTCTCACGACCCGTCATAGCTCCATGCAATCCTGCGCCGAAACCAAGCGGCCAAGAAACTCGCGTCGAACGCCTGATACGACCGGAATTTGGCAACTCTGTTCCTGCTAGAAGCCGCATCGTCGTGCTCTTACCCGCGCCATTAATGCCCAGGATTGCATATGAAGTTCCGGCACTGAACTTCAACGAAACATGGTTCAAGATGACTTTCTTCTGCCCCTTGGTTCGATAGAATTTTAGGACATTGTCCAGCTGGATCATGATGACAACAGCTTTCCCCGCATGAATCGTTCCCCAAGAAGGCCTAGCAGCAGGCAAGTATTCGAAACCCAAATTAGGTAGCTACGCGATAGCATATCATCGCCATAACCCTCGTAATATGCCGAGCGCATCCACTCGACGCAATGCACCAATGGGTTGAACCACATCCAATCTCTCAAGTATTGCGGCAAGCTTGAGGGAACTATGAACACTCCGGCGGTAGCATAAAGTAGCACCATAAGTATCACGAAGCCGATTTGCCAGAACGGAAAAATCGCAACGAGAATTGTACTCAAATACCCCATTGATATCGAAAGATAGATTGTAGCCAGAATAGCGGCAGTGACGGTGGATACGTCGGTTGGGATCAAGTCAACACCCGCGGCCGCCAATATTATGGAAAATATTATGATTACCAAAAATGCTGTAATAAATTCGATAACAATCCGCGCAACGATAACATCGAATACTTGCACCACAGGAAAAAGGAACAGCGGTTTACTCATCGATACCGATATTGCGATCAATCTAGCCGGGTAAAGGCAGAGGATATATGGCAAGGCCCCGGTAGTAACAAACACCGCGGGATCCGTACCCATCGGTAAGACTCGATTGATGAAAGCGGCGAATACCACGATGGATGCGAGATGGGTTAGTGGCCATAGGATGGCGACTATGTACCCTAAATGTGATCTCCCGAAGCGTGTTCGCATGTCACGCAAGATCAGTGCGGCAATTACATCAACACGAGCACTGACATCAGACGCTAGCATTTATAGCTCCCAGGTAACCTTTATGGCAACGATTTGCTCGGGGAACGTGGCCAAAATGAGTTGCTTAATTACTAGAACTCCCAGGTAACTCCCTCTCGGATAACGCGAGCAGGGTTGCCTGCGATCAATGAGTTCGGCGGGAAGGATCTCGACACGTAGGTCCCTTTGCCAACAATCGAGTCAGCACCAATATGTGCGCCACACCATACGCTGGCACCCGCTGAAATCCAAACGTGCTCACCAATATGGACGTCACCGGGTGGATTGAGACGTACCCGAGTTTCTCGATCGAGGATTTTGTGTACGTGGCTGGTGGATACCATCGTGTCGCCTCCAAACAAGCAGTTCTTGCCGATATCTATTGCAGCCGCCTCATGCATCTGAATGATCGAGTGCCCATTAAATCCGCAACCTACGCCAATGCGCAGACGTCCCGGCGCTAGGATGTGGATCGATTGTCCATGAAAGACGCAATGAGCTCCGATTTCAACGTTCGCCCCGCCCATAACCTCCAAGTATATATTGCCACAATACTTTGGTGATTCCACCCTCACCGAATTCCCAACTCCGCCGATCCAAATACGGCCGGTACCATTCTGTTTGAAATCCTCCGCAATGTGGATTTCATTGCAACCCGGATGTTGCTCCAGTATCTCAAGCATAAGGATAAATCTACCAGTCGAGAAGGCGTTACTGCTGCCCCAAGACCACGGAGTGGCCGGAATCAACGAATTTTATCGGTCTTCCTTCAAAGAAGCCATATTGGAGATAGTGCATTAGCGGATTTGTATCCAGCTGTTTTACGTCAGTATTCTGTTCGATATACCATTCAACGTCAAACAGGGGACCTGGATTTCGTCCTTCGCGCCAACCATAACGGCAAAAGTGCCGGGCGTGACCGCGTTGTACGGACAACATGTCGCTGTATGTTTCCCTGTAGTACGTCTGATCGAAAAAAGGGGACGCCTGCACTGCTGCAGCGTCGTTAAGTATGGGTGAAAGGAGCCGGCGACTGCGGCGGCGTAGTTTTTGACCTATTGTGTAAGTCATTTTGCCAAGCGCCCGCAGAAATCCTCTGTCGGTGTCAGCAGGAGTAACGCAAGTTTCAAACAATGATAGTTTTGCCTTCAACTCGCGGTGTGTTTGCGTTAGAACGAGCTCTTGTAACGTGCTGGCGAGCAAGTCTGAGGTATGATTCCACGTTATTTCAACAACGTCGTTGATTGCGTCGGACCAAATCGGTGCCTCTTGAAGTAGTGATATGAGTTCATTTGTGTCAGAATAGAGATGGACATTCGAGGACGATGCACTATGCGCTTTGATTTCTTCGTATACTGGCATCTTACGGGCAAGGATTGGTCTCCGTGCAGCAAGCGCATTTAGAATGGGAAATCCAAACCCTTCATAGTGGGACGGAAAAACAATGGCTTTAGCGCCGGAGTAAAGCTCGTCTACTTGTTTGCGTGTCAATCTTCCCGACTTTAAATATCGGCAAACCGAAGAGTCGTTTCCACCAATTCCCATCACAACAAAGCGATGTTTAGTACCCGCAAGCAGAGTAGTTATCGTTTCGCGCACGAATTTGTGATGAAATTCATTTCCAACCAGAAGAATATAATTCTCCTCGGGAGCCGTAGAAGAGATATTTTCATTTGAACCGACGTATTCTCGCGCTGAAGTAGAGTGCAGCGCAACAATTTGTTTTGTGGTAGCGGGAATGTCAAATCTTAAATCAAACTGGTTTGCAGTATAACCGCTATTGTAAAAGACTGCATCACAGCTGCGAAGTGTTAGATCCCAGATGTGCTGCAGACCATATTCGTCGAGGTATGTTGCGTCTAGAGCGATGGTATCAAGCATAAACACGAGGCTAATTGGAGCCCGGCGGCGAAGCCAATGAATGTCACGGTGTTTGAAAGGTTGGCCGATGCGAACAATGGCTGCTAAGGGACGTTGATCCTCAATGTCGCACCATTTAACGTCGGCCAGACGACCGAAATCGTGGAAATTGTAAACTTCCTTCTTCGATATGATATGAAGCGCGAAGTGGGTATTCCTTTGGGAAAAAGACTCTAGAATTTTGAACGCCGCTTCAAACGTGCCATTGTGATAGCATCCAAATGAGCGCATATCAAAACCGATGTGAAGTTTCCCCGATTCGGTTGGTATAAGCCCATCCAATAATGCCGTTGCGACATGGTCAGCCGATAGCATGTAGCGGGAAATGCTCCTCTTGTACTCCGGATACCGATCGTTGAAAATTGATGAGTTCCTAGCTTCGCGAGGCGACCTCCCGCTGTTCAGCAGTGAAAAAGAACTCTCACCGACATGATATACAAACGCATGGTTCGCTATCGCGGCTCTATAGCCGGACCTGTTCGCGCGGAGTATAAGATCGTTCTCCTCGTTGTATCCGAGACCATAAACCTCATCGAATCCTCCGAATTCGGAAAGGACCGAGTGTTTTATATATAGACAAAAACCTACCGCCACGGGTACATAACTAATTCGGGTCAAACGACCCTTCAGTTGCGTGTAGTTGGCATATGATTCCTTTGGGCCCATATGGCGGAACGTCTCTGCGACGGGAAGGCTGCAGATCGTCGCATTGTTTGACCGCGGACTTACGAAACCTATCATATGATCGCTGTAAGCGACTTCACTCATCTCCCTAACCGCGCCGGGAAAGAGTTCAACGTCCGAGTTAAGCAATATAAGATCGCGCCGGTCCTGAATTGCGCATTCAATTGCAATATTTGCGGACTTTAGAAAGCCAATATTTCTATCGTTTACGAGTACCTGAACTTCAGGAATACTCACCAACGAAGATACATGACGCTCCAGTGCGTCAAGGAGTTCGTGATCGTCTGGAGAGTCCACAATAAACAGCACTTTGGCCGAAAGTTCATTAAGTTCAGATGTTACTGCTTCAATCGATGCGATGAGTGGACCCAACAAGTCTACCCGCCTGTAAAGAGGGCAGGCCAAAATAATCCCTTTACGCTCAAATGCAGACATCTTGTTGTGCGCTCTATCTTTGAATTGGGCGCCTAATGGCGCGCGTTCGTAAACTCTGACATCAGCGTTGACGTCGCAACCCCGGATAAATTGCGCGGCTGCTTATGTCGCTTCGCAGACGGGCTTAGCCCGCCTAAATTGCCAATGCAAGCTGGGCGTCGTTTTGCCGGAGCCGCTGAACCGCTGGCTTGTCCTTAGTAGGAGGCATCGTCATTGGAAGTGCACGATGATCGACTCTCGATGCTTATGATCGCTCGGAGCTTGAAGTCCGCGCAAAGGAGAGACGCCCCATCCTAGCCAAGTGTTTGCGGTGACGAGGGCATCCACCTTTTTAGTTGCTCGCTCATTTCCTCGGAACCGTACACACCCTTAAATCGGTCAATCGCCCCAACCCTCTCTAGCCAACTATGCAGATATGAGCCCTTCGGAGGCGCAAGTTCCTTGTCGTAGCCAGCTAGTTCAAACATATGGTGCCAAAGGTGGAGCAACTTGGAAGCTTTTACGGCTTCGGTGACTGTATCATGGAATTCCGGGAGTACTGGCTTCCAGAATTCATCCGCTTCGATAGGATAGAACTCGGCTGACGGTCGAGCCAGTTCCGCCAAGCCAGCCTCGCGAAGCTTAGGGGTGATCAACCGCGGACCAATCATTCCCCAGTTTTGATCTAAATCCACGACTTCACGAGCGTGTTCGATCAATTGCTGCAGCACGGCATGCTGTGAGGGTAGCCTCAACACGGCGCCGTTGATTGCCCCCGGGTGCTCATGAGGCAACTGATACCCGAAAACCATGGGCTCTGTATGAAAATCTGGGGGGGCTAAACACACGAAATCGCAATCGACCCAACAGTCTCCTGTCTTCTCTATCAACAAGTATCGAAAGAGGTTCGAGAACTTCGAGAACTCAACCTTACCATCCGCAATGTAACGCCTGACCAAGGACACATCTGCGCAAATCTCACGTGCGTCAGCAAGTACTACTCCAGGAGGAACCGCGATTTCCTCGTATGCGTAAAGCCTAAGTTGGGCACCGTTGTAGGGAAAAGTCGCCAAGCAACCGTAGGTTATGCCGTCGAGCGGGCCATGCCAAAACGAGACCAACTGCGGAGCACTTTCGCCCTGTACCGCTTCTATTGCCGGGTTCGCTAAGTTCATAAGTATTTCTCACTCCTAAAGTACGTTGGAGCGAGACCCACGGCGCACCACGCTTTCTGTCTGCCCCAATAAGTTGGGCTCCGAAACAATGTTCGATTTTGCAGACGCCGCCTTGCAACGCATCGAACTTGGCGCGCCGCCAACCCCCGAAACGAATGGCATTCAGAGTGTCTGCTGGTTTTCACTAGTTCGTTCGATTACCCATTCTGACCAGCTTCGTCACCAATAGCGGCGACTCGGAATCTCGGCAGCCTTCCGTCGGCAATTTGATCGAGGTATCCGTTAAGAAACTTATTAGCTGAGCATTTTTGGGCAAGATCAGCCGCAAAGCGGTGACGACGTTCTGATTGTAGGAGGTGTGAAAACGACGCCACGCATTCCATGGTCGCTTCAACCCATTCATCTTTCTTAGCGTCGATTCGCAAAAAGGGATCATCTATAAGCCAAGTTGGTGTGTGAATTGCTTCTGTAACTACTTGAGCCCCGGCTGCGGCACCGATTAGAACACGAGGTTCGAACGATATATGGTCTTCTGCGTGGAGGTTGAGCACAACTTTGGATCGCTTGAGTAAGTTGATAATGTCTCGACCATAAAGGCCGTGATCAATCACCACGGCACGGCAGCGGAGCTTTTTGATGCGTTCCAGCAATCTTGCGCGGCGCTCAGAAATGCGCCCAATGAACAAGATATCAATATCCCGTACGACACTGTCCTCAACAAAAAGCTGATCGGAAAGAGGATAAGGAGGAAAGTCGCTCATAAAGACGCCTATACTCTCCAAATACGATTTGGAGGCAACGTCATAGTGAAACATGTAGTCGAAATATCTTGTGGTTGTTCCCAGAAAAAAGCTCTGCTTATCGTAATGTGTTTTATCTCCCACTCTTATGTTCTCGATCATCTTGGGGAATATTTCGCTCGAGAACCCGATCTTTGGACCGCTGAAAGATAACAGGACACTCGGTGGAACTAGCTCCGGGCGAAATGCAAACATTGCATCCGGTTTAAAACGCTCGATGCAATTGAATATTGCTGTATCGTCACCGTGATAGAAATCTACGATTTCAACTTCGGTTCGTTCATCTCCGGTGGGCATGTGGAGGCCAAAATACGGCGCATGCCCAATGCATATGACGCGCTTAGTCGAGTTTAATTTCGAGCTCATAGCGGTTTAAATATCCTCATTGTACAGCATTTCAAACCAGTTCGCCAAATGTCCGTTGATTGAGTAACGGTTAAGTTCGTCTCTTTTCCAGATAAACTCCGCATCGTCATGACTATCGTCATAGTGCGTGTGCCAGCCTTTTTCCGTTCTTTCTTTCAGAAAACGTGGCTTTCTCTCTGCAAAAACTTTTCGTCTCCCGTGGCTGGCAGATCGTATTGCGTAGTGTTTCCTTGGCAGCCTCAGCGGAAAAATTTTTGATTCTTCGAAGTGCACTTTGTGCCCGCCACCGCTGGCGAGGTCGACTCTCGTTGTGGGTTGCACCCAGGCCTTTATCTGTCGACTATAACCGGGTTTGTTCGAAAATTCGAAATAATCAAGATGGTCTTCAATCGAGCCATCCGCTTCACTTGCGTCTGTCGGTCTGAAGTCGAACATCCTCATATTGACGGTATTGTAACCTAACGTTCCTATGCGAAATAGGCATTCTGCGCACGTCAGGTTCGAAACGGGCGAAACGGTGATTTCGTCACTGTCTTGATGGAGGATCCATCGGCCGGGGAACTGAAGCGCAATTTCCTCCTTGCGCATTAGCATCCCACTCCAATCGTAATGATCGCTGGCACCCGCGCTTGGGTAGCGTTCAATAAACTCTATTTTCGCTGGGTGGGCGACGCGTAGTTCGTTCAGTAAGTCCCAAGTTCCGTCGGTTGACCAATTGTCGATAACCCATACGTGTAAGCCCTCGCGCAGATTTGCTTCCAGAATCGCACGGATGCAGTCGGCGTCATTGAATGTTGTGATGATCGCCAGCGGAGGGCGAGTTCCCAACTTTTGATTTTCAAGTTGAGTAATTTTATCAAGAACGCCGGAGTAATAGAAAAAATTCTTTACCTGAAAGAAGTTGCCCCAAGTTAAGTATTCAAACTGTCTCAGGTCGAGGGGTGAGCTGAGGTCAGCCTTGTTTTCGCGTAGGTTAATTGCCTCACGACCTTCACCGACGCCAAAGGCTGTGTAATGTTCTAGAGCTGATAGACTACTCTTTCGTACGTCAGGATATTGTGAAAGGTAAAAATATTCGTCAAAAAGCGGGTGTGGACGGACCGGATGATCTGTCTTCGATCGAGATAGATAAATTTGTGCCGCATCAGTTGATGCGGATACAGGCTGTCGTATTTCGCTTTCGATGCGTGCGACCGAAAGAAAGGGAGAAGGATCATATTTTCCGAAGTTACCAATCTCCATGAAGTGCTCGAACGGCGTCATTAGAGCATCATCTGAGCGGTACTGGCGCCTGTACCAGTCGTTATCGAACAACTTCCACGGCGACAGGTTCTCTTTGAAGCCGATCATCTGGTAGTGCTGAAAGGGTTCTTCTTGAATGTCGATGTTTTTTTTGTGAGCCTCACTCAGGTAGAACGGGACGTCAAAGTGTTCGGTCGGCTTAAGGCCGATCCGCCAACCTTTCGTAAGGTAATGGTAGAGGCAATTTCTAGGAACTCTCCTGTTCGATTGTCGTAATTGCTTAATGTAATATTCCCGATCAAAAAAAATGCTTCGCCATGGCTCACGTCCTTCAGTTTTCAGGTATAGCCGCGCAAGAACGATGCGCGCGTCACTCGGTTTGTTCTTGCCAACGCCTTCAAATGTCCAAAAAATGTGGCTGTCGGCGATGAGGCGCGCCTTATTTCTTAATTGCGAAAAGGGATTGATCTTGTTGATATAGTTCATTGGTCTGTTCATCGTTTTTCGCTCAAGCAGACACTCATGCGTTGGAGTGCCACCGTCGTCGGTTTTTAGATCAGAGACTTGGTTATCGTAAATTCATGGCGTTACTAGCGCGCAAGGCGCGATACGGGGAATCGTAGCGGTATTTGGAATTGCGATGGACGAAACTTCCGTCGTTGTCAACGCTCCACGAGTTCTAGTTTGCAGATCGTAAGATGGGATGTCTACTATAGGTAGAAGAATCCGGCGCGACGCCCTCGCCGGACCTGAGAGGGCGCCCATCAGCAACGATTTCTTTCATCGAACCTCCTAGTGCATGCCCTCGATGAAAATGTGTTTAGGAAAGGGAGGGCATCTCGGGAGATTGCCGGCCCTGAGGCATAAGGGGGACTGTGAGAATTATGCTTCCCGCAATATGTTGCTGTTAGCAAAGTGCCGAATCGAGCAGCGCCGGTCGCTGCCTCCAAGAAAAAGACCAAGGAGATCACTGTATGGAACGGAGTTGCCTGGCGATTGTACTGGCCGCGGGCGAAAGCACGCGGATGAAGTCATCGATGTCGAAGGTGCTGCATCCCGTGGCCGGCCGTCCGATGATTGCCCATGTGGTCGACGCGCTTTCGAGCGCAGCCATATCCGATGTCGCGCTCGTGGTCGGACGCGACGCGGAGGCCGTGTCGAAGGCCGCCGGCGTTGCCGGGGTGTCGAT
>UBXV01000015.1 GCA_900469625.1 Hyphomicrobiales bacterium | reverse complement strand
ACCCACAAAGTGGAAGCTGTTCAGGGACGGACACCCGCTCGCGAAGGCGAAGCCGGATGACGCGGCATCACAAAAGCCGCGGCTGGTCGCACAGGCCTGAAACACGAAAGCGCCGGCGTGGCCGGCGCTTCCTCCAACTGCCGCTTGTGATTGTCGCTATCTGCCAACGGGCAGCGACAACGGCGCCAGGTCGCGCATCGGCCGCTTCTTCGGATCATTTTCCGGCGCCTTGCGACAGGCATAATCCTGAGCCTCCTGAAGCAGCGCAACGGCTCCGTCATAGTCGATCATGGTCGGACGCCCGTTTCGCACCACGCATTGCCCATCGACATGGACTTCCTCGATCGCACGCTCGGCCGCGCAATGCAGCAGGTTGCGCAAGGGGTCGTAGACCGGCTGCATGGCATGGTGCTTCAGGTCGATGATGAGGAAATCGGCCTTGGCGCCGACGGCGATGCGGCCGATGTCGTCGCGACCGAGCGCGCGGGCGCCGGCAAGCGTCGCGGTTTCGAGAATGTCGCCCGTCGAAACGTCGAATACCGACTTGCCCGACAGCCGGGCGCAGATCATCGCCTGGCGCATTTCCTCGAGCATGTTGAACGGGTAGCTGTCAGTGCCGAGCGCGACGTTGACGCCCGAGCGACGATAGCGGCCGACCGATTCCAGCGCCATGCCGCTGCGCGAGAACGTGACCGGGCAATGGGCGACCGTCGTACGCCGCTCGGCCAACAGGTCCAGATCGATGGCGGTCCGCTGCCGCGTCCAGGAATGGCTGTCGACGAAGATGCAGTGGCCGAGGATCAGGTTGTCGCCGAGGATGCCCAGGCTTTCGAGATACTGAACGGCGGTCAGGCCAGTGCGACGCAGAAGCTCTTCATGCTCCGCCATCGTCTGGGCGGCGTGAATGGTGATCGGCATGCCGCGCTTGCGCGCCTCGGCCGCCGCTTCCTGCAGCAGTTCGGCCGAGCAGGTCTCGATCTGCGAAGGCGCCACCACGCCGCCGAGCCGGCCCGTCGGGTGGGCGGCCGCAGCGTCGACAACGTCGAGCGCTCGCGCAAACGCCTCGCGTCCGCGCGCCTTGTCCCAGACGAAGTCGAGGCGATGGCTGGCTTCGACATGCCATTGCGCTTCACGGAAACCCGGAGCGACGAAGGCTCGTGCGCCGCTTTTCGCGAGCGTCGGCAGCCAGCTTTCATGGGGGCTGGCGATGTCGAGCAGCGTCGTCACGCCGCTGCGCATCAGATCACCGAGCATGACCGTCAACGACGCTTCGATGGCACCGTCGTCAATCTCCAACAGGTTCGAGTATTCGTAGAGCGCATTACCCCAAAGGGCTGACGTGCCTGCATCTTCGAAGATGCCCTTGGAGATCGGCTCTTCGCCGGAGTGGCAATGCACATTGACGAAACCGGGCATCACCATGCGATCGGCGCCGGAGGTCTCGCTGGCAAAATCACCCGCGTAATGCCCGCCGACATGGATGAAGCCGGTGTCGTCGTATGCGACGTCGGCGTCATGGAGATACACATGGCCTTTCGTTTCTGCATCGAAGCCGACGACGGTGTGCGTCTTGCGAATGACGTGGACTGATCTAGTCATGGGTGGTCCTGAAATATTGCTCGAGGAAACGGCTGTAAATGCCCATTAAAGCGCTGAAAAAGAAGTAAACGACCGCAGCGAAAACATAGCCTTCGAGCACGGCGATACCCTGCCATTGCGGATCGCGCATGGCGGTGCGCACTGTATCGAGGAAATCGAGCAGGCCGACGATTGTCACCAGGGTCGTGTCCTGGAAGAAGCCGATGAACAGGCCGACGAGCGGCGGGATCACCTTCTTCAGCGCCTGCGGCAGCACGATCTTGCGCATGATCTGCCAGTAGTGCAGCCCCAGCGAATGACCGGCTTCGATCTGCCCCTTCGGAACCGCCTGCAGGCCGCCGCGCACGATTTCCGCGATGTAGGCCGCGGCAAAGAGAATGATCGCCACCTGGGCCCGCAGCAGCTTATCGATGGTGATACCGTCGGGCATGAACAGCGGCAGCATCACGGTCGCCATGAACAGGATGCTGATCAGCGGGACGCCGCGCACGATCTCGATGAAGCCGACGCCGAGGACGCGGATCGCCGGCAGACTGGATGCGCGCGCAAGGGCAAGGGCGATGCCGAGCGGCAGGGCGCAGGCAAGCCCGATAAAGGACAGCATGAAGGACAGCGGCAGGCCGCCCCATTGGGTGGTCGGCACGGGCGTCAGGCCGAACAGCCCGCCGGCCATCAATATGTAGAGTGTCGGCAGGATCGCGACGATCCAGGCGACGGCAAGCGCCCTGCCCCAGGTCCGCGGCACCATCGACACGCCGCAGGCGCCCAGGAACAGCAGCATCGCCGTCAGCGGCCGCCATTGCTCGTCGAAGGGGTAGAAGCCGAAGAAGATGTAGCGCAGCTTGGCCGACAGGAACGGCCAGCAGGCGCCGCTCGACGCCTTGCACTCCGCCGGCGTGCCGGCAAAGATTGCATCCACGAACAGCCAGCCGATCGCGAGTTTGGCGAGGCCGAAGATCGTGCCCAGGCTGACGATGGTGATCGCGGCGTTGCCCGGTGTACCGAAGTAGGCGGAAAGCCAGGTGCGGTTGCCAGCCGGCGGGCGTGCGGCGGGGGCCATCAGGGTCGGGCTGGCAACAAAGCCTTCAAACTGGGTCATGGCTCAGCGCTCCCTCAGCGCAACACGCGCATTGTACCAGTTCATCACCAGCGAGATCAGGATGGAGAGGCCGAGATAGACGGCCATGAAGATGGCGATGGCTTCGATAGCCTGGCCGGTCTGGTTCATGATCGTGTTGGAAACCATCACCAGATCCGGATAGCCGATGGCGATCGCAAGCGAGCTGTTCTTGAAGACCGTAAGATACGTGTTGGTCAGCGGTGGCACGATGATGCGCAGCGCCTGCGGCAGGATGACCAGTTTCAGCGTGCGCGAGCGTGGCAGGCCGAGGGCCGTCGCCGCTTCCCACTGCCCCTTGCTGACGGCCTGAATGCCGGCGCGCACGATCTCGGCAATGTTGGCCGACGCGCTCAGCGTCAGACCGATCAACAGCGCCACGAATTCCGGGCGCACGTGATAGCCGCCGGTCAAGCGGAAGCGGCCGAGTTCGGGAACGTCGAGAGACACAGAGATGTCGGCGAAGAGCAGCGTGATAGCAAATGGAAGCAGGACGGCCAGCGTCGCGATGGCGGCAATCGGCATGTCCTTGCCCGTTGCAATGCGGCGGCGCGCCAGAATGCGCGCGATCACCAGGGCGGCAGCAACGCCAATAACGAGGGCGACGAGCAACGCCTCGAAACCACTGGCCCAGTGCATCGCCGGCATGACCAGGCCGCTGTTGGACAGAAACACGCCCGGCAGCATCTCGATCGCCTGCCTGACCGGTGGAAACACCGAAATGATCAGCGAATACCAGAGCAGGAGATAGAGGAGCAGCGGCACGTTGCGCAGTGCCTCGACATAGGCAAGCATCAAGCGCGACAGAACCGGGTTGTGCGAGAGCCGGCCGATGCCGACGAGCACACCGAGGATCGTTCCGAAGAAGACGGCAAGCCCCGAAACCTTCACCGTGTTGGCGATGCCGACAAGGATGGCGCGGCCGAATGTGTCGGTCGGCTCATAGGCGATCGCCGTCTCGGTGATGACGAAGCCCGCCTGGCGCGCCAGAAAGCCGAAGCCGGTGGCAATATCCTGCTTGGCGAGATTGGCGCTCGCGGTGCTGAACATCACCCAGGCGACGAGGACAACCGCGCCGATCGCGATTAGCTGGTAGAGGAACGCGCGGATGCGCGCGTCATAAATCAGGGACATGGCGACACGTCTGCCGGGCAAGGGGAACGTCGAAGACGGAAAGGCCCGCGCACAAGGCGCGGGCCGATGAAGATCAACGGAACGGCGGTGCGTAGAGCAGACCACCTTCGCTCCAGCGGGTGTTCGGCCCACGGGTCAGGCCAAGCGCCGTCTTGGTGCCGAGGTTGCGCTCGAACACTTCGCCGTAATTGCCCACACCCTTGACGATGTTGTAGCCCCACTTGTTGTCGAGGTTGAGCATCTTGCCCAGTTCTTCGCTGACGCCGAGCATGCGCTGGATTTCCGGATCCTCGCTCTTGGTCATCTCGTCGACATTGGCCTGGGTGATGCCGCGCTCTTCAGCCGCCATCAGCATCCACACCGACCAGGAGACGATGTCGCGCCAGTTGGAATCGTTCTGGCGGACAGACGGCGCCAGCGGCTCCTTGGAGATCGTCTCGGGCAGGACGACATAATCGTCAGGATTGTTGGCGACAGCACGGATCGAGGCAAGATCCGACCGGTCGGACGAGATCGCCTCACACCGACCGGAGAAGAAGGCGTTGCGGTTCTCGTCAGGGCTTTCGAACACGACCAGCTCGAACTTGCCGCCGATCGAGCGGAAGAAGTCGCTGAGGTTCTGGGCCGTGGTCGTGCCGGGCAGCGTGCAGATCGCCGCGTCCGTCAGTTCCTTAGCGCTGTTGACGCCGAGCGACTTCGGCACCATCAGCCCCTGGCCGTCGTAAAACACCGTCGGCCCGAAATCGAGACCGAGCGAGACTTCGCGCGAAAATGTGTGGGTGGTCTGGCGCGACAGCATGTCGATTTCGCCTGACTGCAGCGCCTGGAAGCGGGTGTTGATGTTCGTCAGAACAAAATCGACCTTCTCCGGATCGCCGAAAACGGCCGAGGCGACAGCGCGGCAGACGTCGACGTCGAAGCCCTGCATGTGCCCCTTGGCGTCTGCGGTGGCAAAGCCCGGCGTGCTCATGGAAACGCCGCAGATCAGCTTGCCGCGCGCCTTCACGGTCTCCAGCGTGGTCGCTGCACTGGCGGCAAACGCCGTCAGGCCGATCGCGATGCCGGCTGCGGTGGCGCAAAGCTGCAGAATTCTTTTCTTCATTTTCCCCTCCCGATGACTACGACAATCTCGACCCCTGCAGGTCACGCGATCCTCTTCGCATGCCTCCTCCCGCATGGGCCGGCGCCAGGGTGTACCGTTGGCGCTGTCAATTGCATACGATAGCCGGATACAAATGGCAACATTATTGTATACAATATTGACGCGACTGTCCGGGATCGCTATCGAAGTCCTGGGACATGTTTTGCCGACCGCAGTCGGCGTGCTTGGGGAGGCAACCTTGTCTGAGAGATCAAGCCGCAGCGAGGTCGTCTATCGGTTGTTGCGCCAGGCCATCCTGGAGCAGGCGCTGAAGCCCGGCACCAAACTGTCAGAAGATACGATCGCCGATCATTTCAAGGTCAGTCGAACCAGCGTGCGCGGCGCGCTCGTTCGACTGAACGCGGAGGGCATTGTCGATCTCAGGGCCAACAAGGGTGCGTGCGTCGCCGAGCCGACACTGGAAGAGGCGCGCGATATCTTTTCGCTACGCCGCATGCTTGAGGCGGAGGTCATCCGGCGACTTGTCGCCGACCTTGGTGCCGCAGGCTTCAAGCGGCTGGAGCAACATGTGCGTGAGGAACAGGCGGCGCTTTCCGACCATGGACCGCTGTCGATACGCCTGGCCGGCGAGTTTCACATCCTGCTCGCGGAATTGACGGGATCGCAGGCGTTGACGCGCTTCGTGCGCGAAGTGGTTTCGCGCTGTTCTTTGATCCTTGCCCGTTTCGCCCGCCTGCACTCGCCAGAATGTGCGGTCGACGAACACATCCAGATCATTCGCGCCTTGCGGTCGAAGGATATCGCCGCAGCCGAAAAGATCATGCTTGAGCATCTCGACGCCGTCGAGCTTCGCGCCGAACTCAATCCGGACAAGGCTGAACCGGATATCTCCGAGATCCTCAAGCGCTATGCCGGCGAAAGCTGAAAGCGGACCCAGGCAAGGTCCGTTTCGCCGGTTTTCTTTTTCAATCTGTTGATACGCCGATCAGGGCGAAATTCAGCGACGCTGACGTAGCGTCAGCGCACCATCGTCGCCAACGCCCGCTTCGATGTCGCTATAGCGGGCAAGCATCAGATGCGGCGTGTCGGCCGCAGCCGCATGCGCTCCGGTGATCACGATAACTTCGGCACCGGCGGCCTTGCCGGCGAGGATACCCGCTGGCGCATCCTCGAAAACGATGCAGTCTTCCGGACGAACGCCAAGTTTCTCAGCCGCCATCAGATAGCCCTCCGGGTGCGGCTTGCCCACCGAGACGTCTTCGCCGGTGATCATCAGCCTTGGCGTCGGGATCCCCGCTGCCGCAAGGCGGCGAACGGCGAGGTCGAGCGGCGCCGAGGTGACGATCGCCCATTTTTCCGGCGGCAGCGAGTTGAGGAAGGCGATGGCGCCCTCGATCTCGATGATGCCTTCGACGTCGGCAATTTCGGCGAGCGCAAGTTCATGAGCTTCATGTTCCGGATCGACGCCCGGCAAGTCGAGTGTCCGGATCGTGTCGACGGCACGGACGCCATGCACCGTCTTCATCATTTCGACCGGATCGAGCCCGTTGCGTACCGCCCACGCGCCCCAAACGCGCTCGACGACAGCCATCGAGTTGAGCAGCGTGCCGTCCATGTCGAACAGGAGAGCGGAAAAGGTCTTGGCAAAGAGAGATGAAGGCGCGGTATCCAACGGTAATCCCCTGAAGCTGCGGTCAGCGACGGAGAACACCCGCCCGACAATCCGGGAACACCTACAGGCTGGCAGGCGGACGCACAATGCAATTCGGATCAGTGACGATCATCTTCGGCAACGGTCGGTTACGATCGGTCAGATCCTGACCGGGTGCTAAGAAAGCCGATAGGTCCGCCGGGAACGTCGTCATCAAAGATCGCGCAGGAGAGATGCCCGCCGAATACGGCAGCCGAATCCACGTTCGTCCTGTTGCCGACGGTTCGTGGGTTGGCGCGGTCCGGCGTATGGCCATGACAAAGATGCCGGCCCCAATAGTCGCCCGAGTGGTTGTCCGGCCGCCTGATCCAGAGAAAGATGTCTTCGCCCTGGTGCGCCAGCGGCACGGTTTCATCGACGCCCGCATGGACGTAGATGCGCAATGGCTCGACGATGATGGAAGGTAGCCGCATCAGCCATTTCAGGTGCGCGGCCGGTATGGTGTTCCCATAGGACTCAAGGGTCTCCCTGCCGCCATTGACGAGCCACCAGTCGACATCGCTTTCGCCGCTACGGGCACCAAGCAGCATTTCTTCATGATTGCCCTTGAGGGCCATCCAGGACCAGCCGTCTTTGCGGGGGCCCGCCATGATCCGTTCGATCACGCCTCGACTATCGGGGCCGCGATCGATCATGTCGCCCAGAAAAATCACCCTGCCACCGGGTGCACAGGCGTCGATCTGCGATAGCAGCGCGTCGAGTTCGCTCAGGCAGCCGTGGATATCGCCGACGGCAAAGGTCAGATGCTGCGCGCGCATGCGCCAGTCCTCCGGAACGCCGCGAAAGGGTTACGCCACGACGGATGTCGGGCGCGTCAAGGGCGCCGATAGACTGCACGCGTGGCGGAAACAGGGCAAGGCTGCTTATGTCTTGGCGGTAGCGCCTGCGATTTGCCCTGCGCGCGCGGTGGAAACCCGCAGATGTTAAGTCTGCCCCGATTGCGGGGCAGACGTCAGCAGTCTCGATCCGGTGGGTCGATCAGAGCGCGTTGGCGCCCGGCAGCGCATTCGCCGGCACGATCGCCGCCGGCAGGTCCTTTGCTGTATCGGCGGCCTGGAATGCCGCCCCGTTCGGCGCGCCAGCTGGCCCTTGCCGTGTGCAATTGGCAAAGGCATCAAGTGTGCGATCATACACCTTCGTCTCCACGTCCATCATGCCAAGCACCGTGTGAAACAGGTTGTCGTGCGACTTCGGCTGGTCTGTTTCCTTGGCAAGGCAACGTGTGTCGACACCCATGGCGGCCTGGTACGGCTTGGAAAACCAGGTGACGAACGGCACCTGCGTCTGCTCGCGCGGCGCGATCGCATAGGGCGCGCCATGCAGATAGATGCCGTTCTCGCCGAGCGATTCGCCGTGGTCGGACATGTAGATCATGGCGCCCGAAACATCGTTCTGATGCTTCTCCAGCAACCGCGCAACACTCGCCAGCACATAGTCGGTGTAGAGGATGGTGTTGTTGTAGGCGTTGGTGATTTCCTCGATCGAGCACTTCATCAGCTCGGGCGTGCGGCAATCCGGCTTGAATTTCCGGAATTTCTCCGGATATCGCAGATAGTAGGATGGGCCGTGACTGCCGAGCTGGTGCAGGACGATCACGCTGTTCGCCTTGGTGGCTGAAAGCTTCTTGTCCAGTTCGCCGAGAAAGATCTCGTCGAGGCACTCGCCGTTGTTGCACAACGGGCTGTCCTTCTGACCGGTCATGCTGGCGAAGTTGATGAGATCGGCGATGCCTTTGCTGCCGGTGTTGTTGTCCCACCAGGACACGGAAACGCCGGCGCGTGTCAGGACGTTCACCAGGTTTTCGGTCGAGCGCGCCTTCCAGTCGGTGTACTCGCTGCGCGGATAGACGGAAAACATGCACGGAAGCGAGACAGCCGTGGCCGTGCCACAGCTCGTCGTGTCCGTATAGTTGATCACGTCCAGCGACTTGAGCTCGGGATTGGTCTCCCGCTGGTAACCGTTGAGCGAGAAATTCATCGCCCGGGCGGTTTCGCCGGCAACGACGACCACGACGACCGGCTTGCCCGCCGCAGCCACACGAGCGCCCTGCCGAGCGTCCGTGCCCAGCGGCTGCACCACGATGTTGCGCTCCTTGTAGGTCGACGCTGCGTAGCGGACCGCGGCGGAAACCGGACCGGTCGGATTGAACCGCTTCATCAGGTCCTTGTGCTCGCGAATGACATAGGCAACGCTGGCGAAGTCCGAATAGATCAAGCCGCCGCTGACGAGCAGGCTGGGAACGACGATGGCGAGATTGATGCCGGCCTTGGCAAAAAAGCGCCGATGGCGAACTTTGACCCAGATGACGAACAGGGACGGAATGACCGCGTAAATGATGAGATGCAGCATGAGGCTGCCGGTCAGAAGATGGCTCGCCTCTGCCTGCGTCGTCACGGCCGCGTTGCCGATCATGTCCTTGTCGATGATCACGCCGAAATAATCGACGAAATAGGCAGCCGAAGCCGAAGCGACGATCAGGAAGATCAGCACCGGCTTCATGACGTACTTGACCGACACCATCGTCAAGACTGCGAAGGTCGCCAATGCCAGCGCCGTGCCGAACGACAGGAGCGACAAACGCGAATGATCGAAATAGAGTGCCGCATGCCGCCAGAAGGACATGTTGGTGATCGCCAGCAAATAGACGGTGACGATTGCCGTGAGTGCAATGCTGCCGAGCTCTGGCCGGCCGATTCTTCTGAGCATCAAAACAGTCTTCTCCTGCTGCATCGGTCTCGCCGCTCTTGCCATGCGGCCGACGCAGTTTCGGGCATTCAGTGGACGCCAAGCCGCGTCATGCGGGGGGCGCGGTTCGATTGCAGCCTCCCCCTGCCTTGTCGAGATACGCCCGGTAAGCTGTCAAAACCCCGTCGAGATTGCCGATTGCCTGCGCGATACCCGCTTGGGTTGGCCGGCGGCCAGCAGTTGGCAGCCCCGCAGAAAGCCAATATGGTCGCTGCAACACTGATCATGCCGAGACGACTCGATGCGCCTTCTCCTGGTTGAAGACAGTCCGCGACTGGTAGAGCTGGTCGGTGAAACCATGCGCGACGCAGGCTGGCGTCTCGATGCCGTATCAAGTGTTTCCGACGCAGAAGCCGCAATCGCCGCGCGCGAGCACGACCTGATCCTGCTCGATCTCGGACTTCCGGACGGTGATGGCCTGGCGCTGCTGCGCCGGCTGCGCCAGGAGTATCCGGGACTACCCGTGCTGATCATTACGGCCCGCGGCTCGGTCGACGAACGCATTGCCGGCCTGGACGCTGGTGCGGACGATTATCTCGTCAAGCCGTTCCACCACCGGGAACTCCTGTCGCGGTGCCGCGCCATGCTCAGGCGCAATCCGCAGGCTGTGCAACCCGTTCTCGAGGCAGGCGCCCTGCGCTACGATCCGTCGACCGCGGACCTGACCTGTGACGGCATCGTCGTGCCGCTGCCGCCGCGCGAGCGATCACTGATCGAGATCCTGATGCGAGAGGTCGGCCGGGTCGTTCCCAAGCGAAAGCTCGAAACCGCACTTTCCGAGTATGGCCAGGAAATCAGCGCGAACGCGCTGGAGCTTGCGGTATCGCGGGTGCGCAAGCGGCTGCAGGGGCACGAGACCGGCATTCAGATCGAAACCGTGCGCGGCATCGGCTACCTTCTCAGGCGCGCCTCATGACGAAGCCGAACCCGTCGCTGATCGGTATCGTCTCTCGTCGCATCATCGCTTTCTCTCTGCTTGCCATGGCGATCCAGATCGGCGTCGTCTTCGCGGACTACTGGTTCGACGACGACAAGCTCAGCATCCTCATGCTGCAGCAGGAAACCGAAACGCTCTCGAGCGCCATCCGTGTCCGCGACGGTAAAGTCAGTTTCGAACCGGATCACGAGTTGAGCCAGCGCTATCTGGACCGCCATGATCGCGATGGCTCGATCTTCCTGCGGGTGCGCACGGAAGCGGGAACGCCGCTCTATTCGAACTGCACGACGGAATGTGCCGAGCATTTCCTGCCTTTGAGCATCGACGCACCGAATTTTTGGAAGCGGGAAATCCAACCCGGCAAGCCGTTCAGCGTCGCAGGAGGCCAAAGCTTCGAGCGGGCGGGAACGACCGTGCTGGTCGAGCTGGCGATCCTGAAGGACCCGAACGGTTTCATGTACGGCGCCCTGCTGCACGAGATGTTCGATTCCATGATCGTGCCGATGACCGTGATGTTCTGCCTGGTGATCGGCGCAACGATCTGGTCGATCCGAGGCGCCCTGCTACCCGTCGCGAAGGCCGCGCACGCGGCCGATGCGCTCGATCCTCGTGACAGCAATGCACGCCTGCCGCTGACCCGCATGCCGGAGGAGATTGCCCGCCTCGTCAGCGCCGTCAATCGCATGCTGGCGCGGGTGGCCGACCTCATCCAGTCCCAGAAGCTGTTTTCCTCCTCGATCGCGCATGAGATCCGCACCCCGGTTTCCATCGCCAAGATGGAACTCAGCCGCATCGACGATCCCCGCGCGCGCAATGCAGAGCGTGACCTCGATGCGCTGACGCATATTCTCGAACAGCTGACGTCGCTCGCCAGGGCGGATGCGGTCGATCCCTCAGCCTACCAGTCGGCCAGCCTCTCGCAGATCGGTGCGAGCCTTGCCGAGGCGATCGCACCCTTCGTCTTCGACCACGACAAGTCGCTCGAATTTTCCGACGAGGGAACGCCCCCCGTTACCGTCATCCCGGCTCTCGTCGAAAACATGATGCGCAACCTGATCGAAAATGCGGTCAAGCATAATCCGCCCGGCACCCGCATCGTCTTGACCTGCGGCCCGGGCGCGATCGTCAGCATCGAGGACAACGGCAAGGGGCTGGTCGATCTTCCGGAGCACCATGAGGACCTCGGCTACCTCAAGCGATCGGGCCAGATCGGGCTTGGCCTGAAGATCGTTCAGCGCATCAGCGAACTGCATGAGGCGCCAATCACGATCGCAACCGCGCCGGACAAAGGGACGAAGATCTCCATCGACTTCTCCGCGGCGCGATCCGGCGACCTGCCGGCTTGATCGTTCCGGGCGCGCGGCGCCCCTGGAATGCTCTTCGATCAGGCGCGATGCATAAATTTTAATCCGTCTCGCAATTTTGGGCGCATATTCCCTGCCCAATTCCTGGCCATATGCTATTGAGCTGCGCAATCCGTTGTTCTGCCGTCCGCGAGTTTCCATGTCGAAGGCCAGTGCCTACCTCAAGCGTTTCATTCCATCGCTTGTCCCCGTCAGCCATGTCGAACGCTTGCGTGCGTCATTGGGTGCGCTGGTCGGTATCTTGCTGACCGGGCTTGTCAGCACGCTTGCACTCGGCGCCGACGCCAACCTGCCGCTCCTGATCGCACCGATGGGTGCATCGGCCGTGCTGTTGTTTGCCGCTCCCTCCAGCCCGTTGGCACAGCCCTGGTCCATCCTTGGCGGCAACATCGTTTCATCGCTGATCGGCGTCACGGCAGCGCTTTTCATTCCCGAGCCTGTCATCGCGGCCGCCGTTGCTGTCGGACTGGCGATTGCGATCATGTTGCTGCTTGGATGCCTGCATCCGCCCAGCGGCGCGGTCGCCCTGACCGCCGTGCTCGGCGGTGCGTCCATCCATGACGCCGGCTATTGGTTCGTGCTATCGCCTGTGGCGATCAATTCCGCGCTCATTCTCGTTGTCGCCCTTCTCTTCAACAACGCGACGGGTCGGCGCTACCCGCATCTGGCTCCCGCTGCCAACAGCCATCGCACAGATGACCCGCCGCCGATGCAGCGTCTCGGCATCGTGCCGGAAGATTTGCAGGCCGTTCTGGCGCAATATGGCGAGCTTGTCCCCGTCAGCCCGGACGAGCTCGACACCCTGATCCATCAGGCGCAGATCCGCGCCTTCACGCGACGCTCGGGCGAGATTACCTGTGCCGACATCATGTCACGCGACGTGGCGACGGCGGCGCCGGAAACGCCATTGCGCAAGGCCTGGCAGACATTGCTGGACCACGACATCAAGGCCCTGCCGGTCGTGACCGAAAAGGATGGCCTCGTCGGCATCGTCACCCAGACCGATTTCATCTCGCATGCCATGCTGCAACCGCACGCCGGTCTGCGGCAACGCCTCGGCAATGTTGTCGGCCTCGGGCCAAAGGCCCCACGGCTCGTTTCCGAAATCATGACACGGCGCGTCCAGTCGGCGCTGCCGCAAACGATGATCGCCAAACTCGTGCCGCCGATGGCCGACATGGGCCTGCACCACATGCCGGTGGTCGATGACGACAATCGGCTCGTCGGCATCATCACACAATCCGACCTGATCGCCGCACTCTTCCAACGCCGCCTCGAAGACGAAGACAAGCGCAACGTCGCCTAAGGGCATTCCGATCCAGACCGAACCGCAGAAACGCTCTTGTGTTCCTGCGCATCTTCCTGACGGACAAGCGACCAACACCGTTTCTAGAATTGAATGGGCATCCTGCAGGATGGCCTTCGGGGTTGGCTCCCCTGCCGGGCTTCGGCGTGTGGCACGCCATCCATGCGGCTCACCACGACTGCCAGAAATTCATTCGATTGACTTAATCGAATGATCGGCTTAATATGAGCAAGTGATGACAAACAAAATATCCCCTACGAAGCCGGATCGCGGCGACGCCACGAAAGAGAAGCTGCTTTCGACGTCGATCGACGTCTTCGGGCGCTACGGTTTCGACGGCGCGAGCACGCGCAAGCTGGCGGATGCCGCCGGCGTCAACCTGCAGGCGATCCCCTACTATTTTGGCGGCAAGGAGGGCCTCTACATTGCCGCCGCCGAGCATCTGGCGGCGATCATCGGCGGTCATGTGGCCGATCTGCGCGCCGTGATCCAGGAGCGGTTGGCGCGGCTCGATGGCGAAGGTGCCGCCTTGAGCCGGGTCGAGGCCCGCGCGCTGCTGACCCAGATGGTCCAGCGTATGGTCGGCCTGTTCGTCAGCCGACAGTCGGAAAGCTGGGCCCGTTTCATCATACGCGAACAGATGGAACCGACCGAAGCGTTCGCGCGGGTCTATGACAACATCATGGGGCCGATGATCGGGATGGCCGCGCGGCTGGTCGGCACGATCCTTGGCGACGATCCGGCATCCGAGCGCGTGCGCCTGAAGACCTTGTCCTTCGTTGGCAGCATCCTCGTCTTCCGCATGGCGCATGCCGCATTGCTGCGTCAGATGCATTGGGATGCCGTTGGCCCCGCCGAACTCGAAATGCTGCAACGCCACGCCGCCAGCCTCGTCGAGACACTCGACACCAATGCGGAGTTGCTGCCATGAACCGGAAGCTGCTCATTCCCGTTGTTCTCATCGCCGGTGCGGCAGCAGCCGGCTGGTGGTTCGACCTGCCCTCGCGCCTTGGCTTGGGCCAACATCGGCCAGCCTCCGTTCTCTACGGCAATATCGATATCCGGCAGGTATCGCTCGGCTTCCGGGTCAGCGGCCGCATCGACAAGCTTGCCGTCGACGAAGGCGATCCCGTCAAGGCCGGTGACATCCTCGGCACTCTGGATCCAACGCCTTTCCAGCAGGCCGTCGATGCAGCCTCGGCGGAACTCGCAGCCCTCAGCGCCAATCTCGATAAACTGAAGGCCGGAGCCCGCAAGACAGAGATCGCCCAGGCGCGTGCCGCTCACGAAGAGCAGGTTGCCGAACTGCAGAATGCCGACCTCGCCTATGAGCGCGCCCGGCAATTGCGGCCGAGCGGCACGATTTCGCAGGCCAATCTCGATCAGGCGAGTGCCGCCCGCGCCGCGGCGGCGGCCCGCGCCACTTCTGCCCGCGAGGCGCTTGCGCTGCTTGAGGAGGGAAGTCGGGTCGAGGATATCGCGGCCGCCACAGCAGAAGTTCAGGCCGCCACGGCCAAACTCGCCAGCGCTCGGACCTCCCTTTCTGATACGCGGCTCCTCGCCCCGAGCGACGGTATCGTCCTCTCACGCGTTCGCGAGCCCGGCGCCATGATCGCGCCGTCGGATACCGCCTATGTGATTTCGCTGACGGAACCGGTCTGGGTTCGCGCCTACGTCGCCGAACCCGATCTCGGACGGGTCCACCCCGGCATGAAGGTCGAAGTCTTCTCGGACACCGCTCCCGACCGCCCCTATGAGGCGACGGTAGGCTTCATCTCACCCGTTGCCGAATTCACGCCGAAATCGGTCGAAACGCCTGAACTGCGCACAGATCTCGTCTATCGGCTGCGCATCGTCGTGACAAAGCCTGGCGCCGATCTGCGCCAGGGCATGCCGGTCACCGTCAGGTTGCCGCGGGCGGAAAGTGGTGCCTCGTGACGATCGATGAGCCCTTCGTTCGGATATCCGGCGTCGTAAAACGCTTTGGCGACGGTGCGCCCGCGCTCGATCATATCGATGGTCAAATTCTCGGGGGACGTATCACCGGCCTCGTTGGCCCGGACGGAGCGGGAAAGACTACGCTCATCCGGTTGATGACGGGCCTGATGCTTCCGGACGAAGGCAAGGTGGAGGTGCTCGGCTTCGACACGGCCAAGGATCCCGCCCACGTTCAGGCAGCCATTGGCTACATGCCGCAGCGCTTCGGTCTCTATGAGGATCTGAGCGTCGCGGAAAACCTCGATCTCTATGCCGATCTGCGCGGCCTGCCGCTTTCAGAACGCAAGGCCACCTACGACGAACTGCTTGAATTCACCGATCTCAAGCGCTTCACGGCACGGCTCGCCGGCAAGCTTTCCGGCGGCATGAAGCAGAAGCTCGGTCTTGCCTGCGCATTGCTACGCAAGCCCCGCTTGCTGCTGCTCGATGAGCCGGGTGTCGGCGTTGACCCGATTTCGCGGCGCGACCTCTTGAAGATGGTCGAAAACCTGACCGCCTCCGGGATCGGCGTCGTCTGGTCGACGGCCTATCTCGACGAAGCCGAAGCCTGCGACGAGGTTCTGCTCCTGAACGAGGGCAAGCTGCTTTTTGCCGGCGCCCCATCCGAACTCACGGCCCGCGTCGCCGGTCGCGTCTTCAAGGTGACCGGCACGTCCGGACGACGGCGCGAGGCGCTTGCACGCTACCTGGACGAAGACGGCGTCGTCGATGGCGTCATCCAGGGCGAAGCCATCAGGCTGGTGATGGCGCCGGACGTCGCACCGCCCATGGCAGCAACCGAAGAGACCACCACTGCGCCCCAGGCAACAATCGCGCCACCCCGTTTCGAAGACGCCTTCATCGACCTGCTGGGCGGTGGCCCGGGCGGCCGCTCTAAGCTGGCGGAGGCGCAAAAGGTCTTTGCCAGCGAGAATGGCAAGCCGGTGATCGAGGCGCGCGGACTGACAAAGCGCTTCGGTGACTTTACCGCGGCCGACGACATTACCTTCGACATTCCACGCGGCCAGATTTTTGGCCTTCTCGGACCGAACGGCGCCGGAAAATCGACGACGTTCAAGATGCTGTGCGGCCTGTTGAAGCCGACCGCCGGCGAGGGCCGTGTCGCCGGATTCGACCTGCGCCGGGATGCCGCCGAAGCCCGCAACCGCCTCGGCTACATGGCACAGAAATTCTCGCTCTATGGCGATCTCAGCGTGGCGCAGAACCTTGGTTTCTTTGCCGGCGTCTACGGCCTTGCCGGCGCGCGAAAGCGTGAGCGCATCGGTCTGATGGTGGAGATTTTCGGCTTCGAGCGCCTGCTCGGCATGTCAGCCAAGGATCTGCCGCTCGGCCTCAAGCAGCGGCTGGCGCTGGCCTGCGCCGTCTTGCACGAGCCGGAAGCGTTGTTCCTCGACGAGCCGACCTCCGGCGTCGATCCGATCACACGACGCGAGTTCTGGACCCATATCAACGGCCTCGTGGAAAAGGGCGTGACGGTGCTCGTCACCACCCATTTCATGGACGAAGCGGAGTATTGCGATCGCATCTCGCTCATCTATCGCGGCCGTTCGATCGCTCTCGGTTCGCCCGATGACCTGAAGAAGCAGGTTGCCAACGCCGCCTGCCCCGACCCGACGATGGAAGATGCGTTCATCGCACTTGTACAGGGGTCCGAAGAAAAGCAGGTGGCCGCATGACGGCGCCTGCTGAGATCGAGGCCCCGACGACGGGGCGCGCCCGCCGCTTCGCCGCGCTGGTGCGCAAGGAGAGCTACCAGATCGTCCGCGATCCGAGCAGCATTCTCATCGCCTTCGTACTACCGCTGATCCTTCTGTTCCTGTTCGGCTACGGCGTTTCCCTCGATACCACGCAAACGCGCATCGGCCTTATCGTGGAACAGGAGACGCCGTTGACGCGCGATCTCGCCGCGGGCTTCCAGGCCTCGCGCTATTTCACCGTCAGTGTCGGGCGCGACCGCCGAGACTTCGAAGACGATCTCGTGCTCGGGCACATCCGCGGCATCGTCGTCATCCCTGCCCGCTTCGCCGCCGACTACGCCGCCGGACAGCATCCGGCACTGCAGGTCCTGGTCGACGGGTCGGATCCGAACACGGCCAATTTCGTGCAGAATTATGCCCAGGCAACGGTCGCCAACTGGGAACGTCAACGCTCACAGGAAGATGCCGGCCAGCCCCCGGCGATCTCAGCCGAACAGCGCTTCTGGTTCAATCCGGAACTCACCAGCCGAAATTTTCTGGTGCCCGGCTCGATTGCCATCGTCATGACCCTCGTCGGCACGCTGTTGACCTCGCTGGTCGTCGCACGCGAATGGGAGCGCGGCACCATGGAGGCGATGATGGCAACACCGGTGTCGGCTGCGGAACTGCTTGCCGGCAAGCTCCTGCCCTATTTCCTGCTCGGGCTTGCATCGATGACGCTGTGCGTGCTGCTTGCCGTCTCTCTCTTCGGCGTGCCGTTCCGCGGTTCGGTTGCAGCGCTTTACGCGCTGTCGGCGACCTTCCTGATGCCGGCGCTCGGCCAGGGCCTTTTGATTTCGGCAACGACCAAGAACCAGTTTCTGGCCTCGCAACTGGCGCTGATCTCCGCCTTCCTGCCAGCCTTCCTGCTCTCCGGCTTCCTGTTCGAGATCAACTCGATGCCGACGGTCATTCAGTGGATCACCTTCATCGTGCCGGCACGGTATCTCATCCCCAGCCTGCAAACGGTTTTTCTGGCCGGCGACATCTGGCCAATGTTCCTGCAGGCCATCGCCATCATGCTTTTGATCGGCAGTGTCTTTTTCGCGCTCGCGGCGCGAAGCACCCGCAAGAGGATCGGCTGACATGTGGTGGACGCGGCTCCGTGCGCTGATCGTCAAGGAACTGCTGGCCGTTCTGCGCGACCCCAAGGGCCGTGCGATCCTGATCGGTCCGCCGATCCTGCAGCTGCTGGTGTTTTCCTATGCGGCGACACTCGAAGTGACCAATGTCGACGTCATGGTTCTCAACCGCGACAATGGCCATTGGGGGCAAGAACTCGTGGAGCGCATCGACGGTTCACCGACGTTTCGAAGCATCGCCTACACCGACGACCCGGGCGCGGTGCGCAGTGCCATCGACCGGCAGCGTGCCATTGCCGCCCTGGAGATCGGCCCCACATTCTCGCGCGACATCGAGGCGGGACGTCCGGCAACGGTCCAGATCATTCTCGACGGACGGCGCTCGAATGCGTCGCAGATCGTTTCGGGTTATCTCGGGCGCATCGTTGCCTCACTTGCCGCCGATACGCCGGCCGGCAAGCGCACGGCCTCCGAGACGATCGCCGTCGTGGCGCGAAACTGGTTCAACCCCAATCTCACCTATCAATGGTTCATGGTGCCTAACCTGGTCGCCAGTATCGCGCTGTTGATCGGGCTGATCGTTACCGCCCTGTCCATCGCCCGCGAACGCGAACTCGGGACGTTCGACCAGTTGATGGTATCGCCCCTCAGGACACACGAAATCCTGATCGGCAAGCTGATCCCGCCGATGATGATCGGGCTGTTTCACATCACGGTCTACATTTTCGCCGCCGTCTTCATCTTCGGCGTGCCGCTGCGCGGCTCGCTGTTGCTGCTCTATGGTAGCGCCGTCTTCTATCTCGCGGCCGTGGTCGGGCTCGGCCTGTTCATATCCGCGCTGTCGATGACGCAGCAGCAGGCGATCCTCGGCGCCTTCCTGTTCATGGTGCCCGCCATGCTGCTTTCGGGCTTTGCCACCCCGATCGAGAACATGCCCGCCTGGCTGCAGCCGGTCACCCTGGTCAACCCACTTCGCTATTTCCTGGTCATCGTGAAGGGCGTATTCCTCAAGGATATCCCCCTGGCCGAGGTCGTGCGCCAGACCATTCCGCTTTGCGTCATCGCCCTCGTCACGCTCTCGGCCGCGTCATGGTTGTTCCGCCGCCGGCTGGAGTGATCGTCAGGCCCTGATAAAGCCCTCGATCGCCGAGATCTCATTCTGGCGGATGTCGTGGCCACCGGCATGCCATTCGACATCGGTGGCGGCGCTCTGCGCCTTGAAGTAGTCAGCGAGCGCCTGCGTCTGAGGTGCCGGGCAGATCGGATCGCGTTCGCCGGCCGTGATCAGCACCCGGCGGCCGGCAAGCGCCGCATTGTCCTTCGGGCGGAACGGGATCAGCGGATGCATCAGGATCGCCGGGTCGAAAAGGCCGTTCTCGATCAGCACGTTGGCCAGAATGTTCGCGCCGTTGGAATAGCCGAGACCGATGATCTCGGTTGCCTCGTGCGCCTCGGCAACGTCTTTGACGAAGCCGGCCATCTTTGCCGTTGCCCGCGACAGATCCGCCATGTCGTAGACGCCTTCGCCGGTTCGCCTGAAGAAGCGGGCGGCACCATGCTCGGACACGTCGCCGCGCGGCGACACGATGGTAGCGTCGGGCATCAGTTGCGCGCCGAAGGTGAAGAACTGGTTCTCGTCGCCTCCCGTGCCATGGAAGACGAAAAAGATGGGCTTGCCGGGCGCGCCGGCTTTCAGTTTGTGTGCGTAGCCGTGATCGGCCATGGAAATCTCCTTGTTTCTTGCGAGATGTCGCATCGGTGGCGAAACATCGCCAGTCACGCTGCGCCCTAAGCTTCCAGCTTCTGCAGGTGGCTCTCGAGAACCGGGCGCAGGTGCTTGTGCTGCTGCGGAAGCTTCAGCGCTTCGCCGAGATGAGCGAGATCTTCGTCGCGGTTGAAGCCCGGTTCGTTGGTGGCAATCTCGAACAGGACGCCGCCGGGCGTGCGGAAATATATGGCCCAGAAATAGTCGCGGTCGATCACCGGGGTCACCTGATAGCCGGTGTCCAACAGTGCCTTTCGGACTTCCAGCTGCGTTTCGCGATTGTCGACGGCGAAGGCGATGTGGTGCACCGAGCCCGCGCCCTGTGCGGCGCGATTGACGTTCGGCATGGTCTCGAGGTCGATCAGGCCGGCGCCATTGCCGCCCGGCATAATCAGCCGCGTAACGCCGTCCTTGCGGTCCAGCTCATGATACCCCATGAACTTCAGAAGCTCTGCCGTCGCCCCTTCGTCGCGAAGACGCATGGCGGCCGAATGAAAGCCGCGGATCGCATGATCCCCGGAGATGCCTCCGTCCGTCCAGGGCGCGCGCGGGTCGTCGCGCACTTCGACGAGCGCAAAGCCGTCTCCGTCAGGACCGGCGAAATTCAACCGCTTCTCGCCGAATGCTTCTTCATCCTTGAGACCGCTGACGCCGAGCTTTGCGAGCCGCTCGCGCCAGAAGCTGAGGGATCCCTCGGGGATGGAAAAGACCGTGGTGCCGACTTCGCCGGTGCCGGCACGTCCGCGCGGCATCTGCGGAAACGGGAAATAGGTCATGACCGTGCCGGGCGTGCCGGCTTCGTCGCCGTAGTAGAGGTGATAGACATCGGGGGAATCGAAGTTCACCGTCTTCTTGACGCGGCGCATGCCAAGCGTCTTCGTGAAAAACTGATTGTTGGTGAAGGCATCGTCTGCCATCGACGTTACGTGATGCAGGCCCTTGATCTGATTGAGCATTGCCTTGATCCTTTCCGCCCGGCAAGACCGGGCTTTGTCATGACGCATAGATGCGCTCATCCAGGCTGTTGCGAAAGACGGCGGCCGCCAAACGCATTGTCAACGCCTCGTTGACGACGAGAGAAAATCGTTGAACGACCTAGATGCAGAAGTGCAATGGCTTGTGAGCGCAACGGCGGCTGCTTAAGATCGAAACCGGCCACGATGTGGCCAAAGGGAACGCATGGGAGGAGGAGCCCAGACAGTCCGTGAAATACCGCCTCGCCGTTGCCGTCATCCTGTTGCCGCTGGCGGTTGCCGTTCTCGCCTGGCAGGGCAATGCCGTGGCGACGCGCAGCTACCTCGACGAGGCATCCGCCCAGGCAAACACGGCACTCCGGCTCGCGGTGGCGGCGCTCGACGGCCACCTCAATCGCTACCAGGCCCTGCCCGCGCTGATTGCCGACCACGACGATATCAAGGAACTTGCCACGCGGCCACGCGACCGCAGGCTGCGCGAATCCGTCAATGCCTATCTCAAGGATATCAACGGGCTGCTGCACTCCTCCGATATCTATGTGATCACACCGGACGGCGATACGATCGCCGCCAGCAACTATGACGGCCCGACGAGCTTCGTCGGGCAGAACTTCAGCTATCGCCCTTACTTCCAGGAGGCGTTGCAGGGCCGGGCCTCGCGGTTCTATGCGCTCGGTACCACCTCGCTGAAACGCGGCTATTTCTTCGGCGCTCCCATCCGCGTCGGTGAGGATATCCGCGGCGTCATCGTCTTCAAGGTCGATGTCGAAAGCATCGAAGCTTCCTGGCAGGGCGGAGAGTACAAGATCTTCGTCTCCGATCCCGAAGGCATCATCTTCATGACCGGGACGCCGGAGTGGCTCTACACCGCGATCCTGCCGATGACGGCGGAGCGGCGCGCCCAGACCATCGCCTCGCGGCGTTATGCCGACGCAACCGTGCGCCCCTTGCCGCTGACGGTACACGACAGCGCCGGCCACCACCTCATGCGCATTTCCTCGGGCCCGTCCGGCCGCGAGTATCTTGTCGTCTCGCAACATATGGCCGATGCTGACTGGACCGTGAACGTGCTCGCCGACACGGCATCGGTCAGAACCCAAGCCCTCACGACGACGATTGCCGTTCTGCTGCTCATCTGCCTTGCCGGTCTTGCCGTGGCAATTCTCTGGCAGCGCCGCGCACGGCTCAACGAGCGCATTTCGATGCAGGCGGAGGCGCAGGCCGAGCTCGAGCGCCGCGTCGACGAACGTACCGCCGACCTTGCACGCGTCAACGTGCAGATCGAGGAGGAGGTCGCTGAACGCCGCCAGACAGAGCAGCAACTGCGCCGCACCCAGGCCGATCTCATCCAGGCCGGAAAACTCGCCGGCCTCGGCCAGATGTCGGCAGCGCTATCGCACGAGTTCAACCAGCCGCTGGCGGCCGCCAAGACTTACGCCGACAGCGCCTCCCTTCTGATTGAACGCGGTCGGACCGATGAGGCAAGCGACAACATCAGACGGATTTCGGGCCTGGTCGACCGCATGGCGGCAATCAGCCGGCATCTGCGCAATTTTGCCCGCAAGCCCAACGAAAAGCTCGGGCCGGTGCCGATCGAGGACGTCGTGCGCGACACGATGGAAATCGTCGCCGTCCGGCTGAAGTCGGCGGCAGCCGACATCGACATCGATCTCGGGCCGGAACCGCTGGTCGTCCGCGCCGGTTTCGTCCGCCTGCAGCAGGTGCTGGTCAACGTGATCTCCAACGCTGCCGACGCGGTCGAGGGGCTGGATGACCGTCACATTCGGCTTCGCGCCTGGCGCGACGGGCAGAAGGTCGTGATTGCCGTCATCGATCGTGGCCCGGGCGTGCCGGCAGCAATCGCCGAGCGCATCTACGACCCGTTCTTTTCGACCAAGGGCGTTGGCAAGGGACTGGGCCTTGGCCTGTCGATTTCCTATAACATCGTCAAGGACTTCGGCGGCAGCCTCGTCGCCACGAACCTTGCGGGAGGTGGCGCGGAGTTTCGCATCGAACTTCCCATAGCCGATGAAGAGGGCCAGGAGGCCGCCGAATGATCGAAAGCCGCGTTCTGCTCGTCGATGACGAAGAGGAGTTGCGCCATTCGAGCGCGCAGGCGCTCGAACTCGCAGGCTTCCGCGTCGAGACGTTTGCCAGCGCCGAGCACGCATTGGAGTTCATCGGTTTCAGCTTCCCAGGCGTCGTCATCAGCGACATCCGGATGCCGGGCATGGACGGTATGACCTTCCTCCAGCGCATTCGGGAGATCGACGTCGAGGTGCCGGTCATCCTCGTCACCGGCCATGGCGATGTTCAGCTGGCCGTGCGCGCCATGAGAGAAGGTGCCTATGATTTCGTGGAGAAGCCTTTCACTGCCCAGATGCTCGCCGGCACCATCCGCCGAGCGCTCGACTGGCGTGCGCTGGTGCTCGAAAACCGGCGGCTCAAGGCTGTCGCCGGCAAGCGCGACGATATCGAGCAGCGGCTGCCGGGACGCAGCCAGGTCATGGTCGACCTGCGCTACCGGGTCCGCGCGATCGGCGCTTCCGACGCCGACACGCTGATCATCGGCGACACCGGCGTAGGCAAGGAGGTCGTCGCCCGCACGCTTCATGATCTGAGCGGCCGGGCAAACAATCCCTTCATCGCCATCAACTGTGCCGCCCTGCCTGAAAACCTGATCGAGAGTGAGCTCTTCGGCCACGAGCCGGGCGCGTTTCCCGGCGCCATCCGTCCACGCTACGGCAAATTCGAACATGGCCGCGGCGGCACGATCCTGCTCGACGAAATCGGCTCGATGCCGATCGATTTGCAGGCAAAATTTCTGCGCGTGCTGCAGGAGCGCGTGATCACGCGGCTTGGCTCCAACGAAGTGGTGCCGCTCGACGTGCGTTTCATCGCCACCAACAAGGTGGATCTGGAGCAGGAGGTGGCCGCTGGCCGCTTCCGACCCGACCTTCTCTACCGTCTCAATGTCGCGACGCTGCGTGTGCCGCCGCTTGCCCAGCGCCGCGCCGACATCCCGCTGCTGTTCCTGCAGCTCGTGCGCGAATCGGCGGCACGCTACGGCCGTGACGAGGTCGATGTCTCGCAGAACCTGCTGGCGGAGATGGCGGAGCGCAATTGGCCAGGCAACGTGCGCGAACTGCGCAATGCCGCCGAACGGCTGGTGCTCGGGCTCGACACGGCTTCGAACGAGGCTGCCTCGCCCGGGGCAAGCGGCAGCCGTCTGGCCGACAAGGTTGCGGCGTTCGAGAAGGGCCTGATCGCCAGCGCCATCGCCACCCATGGCGGCGCACTGAAACCGGTCTACGAATCGCTCGGCATCTCGCGCAAGACGCTCTATGAAAAGATGCAGAAATTCGGCCTGGACAAGAAACTCGTCGCGGCGGATCAGTCGACGGAAAGCGAGCTATGACCGGAGCCGCGCCGGCGGGCCGCCTTCGGCTCTGGTGGTGTCGATTGCCGATCCGGCCGCAAAGGGTACGTTAAGGGCGACGACGGGATCGGATAGCCGGCGCGAAGCCGCCGCGTCAGTCGGCAGCGGATGTGGCGACGAACTCGACCTTGATCCGATCCGGGTCTTCGATGAACAGTGCGTAGTAGTCGCTACCGCCATTTGCGAACGGATACCGGTCTTCATACAGGCAGGAGATCGCGTTTTCCCGGCAGAACTGTCGCAACCGGTCGACCGTTTCCCGGTCCTTCACGCGAAAAGCCAGATGGTTCAGACCAACCCCGGATCGGTGATAGGGGCGATGGGCATGTTTCTCCGCGACCTGGACGAATGTCAGATAGGCGTCGGTCCCATGGGCAAGAGTGAAACCGTCATTCCAGCGGTCGTTCTCTTCATAGCCGATCTGTGCAAGCAGGCTCGCCCAGAACCTGTAGGAAGTATCAAGCTTAGAAACATAGATCTCGACATGATGGAGCATGGGCCGGTCTCTGCGTAGATTGTCGGATGTCGCTGAACGGCGATGTATGGCACGACGCCAGGCAAGATAGACAAGCTGGCGCGGTCGATCTACCCGCGATCGGCATGGCAGCGACCGCAACCGAAAACGGGGACGCGATCGCTCGCATCCCCGCCGACGATGATGGCAATCGGGTCAGACGTTGAAGGCCGCTCCGATCAACGTTCTGGTGTAAGGTTCCTTCGGCGCATCGAAGATGCCGTCGGTATCGCCTTCCTCGACGATCTTGCCGTTCTTCATGACGATCACGTAGTCCGACATCGCCTTCACCACCGACAGATCGTGGCTGATGAAGATGTAGGACAGGCCGTGCGAGCGCTGCAGGTCGCGCAGAAGCTCGATCACCTGGCCCTGCACAGAGCGGTCCAGTGCCGATGTCGGCTCGTCGAGGATGACGACCTTCGGCTTCAGGATCATGGCGCGGGCAATGGCGATGCGCTGCCGCTGGCCACCCGAAAACTCGTGCGGATAGCGATTGCGCGACGCAGGGTCGAGCCCCACTTCCTTCAGGGCCTCGATAGCGCGGCGGTCGCGATCGGCACGGCTGAGCGCCGGCTCGTGCACGTGCAGGCCCTCGGTGATGATTTCACCGACGGTGCGGCGTGGCGACAGCGAACCATAGGGGTCCTGGAACACCAGCTGCAGCGCCTTGCGGAGCGGACGCATCTGGCCGCGGTCGTAGCCCGAGATATCGGTCGTGCCGAAGCGGTAGTAACCGCTGCTCGGCAGGAGCCGCAGCAAGGCCCGCCCGAGCGTCGATTTGCCCGAGCCGGATTCACCGACGACGCCGATTGTCTGGCCTTCGCGGAGTTTCAGGGTGACCCTGTCGACGGCGCGGAAGACGGCGTTGCCGCGGGTGAAGAAGCCGCCGCCGATCGCGTAGTCGACCGAGACGTCCCGACCTTCCAGGATGATCGGCGCATTGTCGGCCGGCGGCGCCTTGCGACCGCTCGGCTCGGCGGCAAGCAGCATCTTCGTGTAGTCGGCCTTCGGTCGCTCGAAGATGTCAGCCGTCGTTCCCTGCTCCACAACTTCGCCACGGCGCATCACCGCGACCCGTTCGGCGAAGTGCTTGACGATGCCGAGATCGTGCGTGATCAGCACGATCGCCATGCCGAACCGCTTCTGCAGCGACTTCAGCAGATCGAGGATCTGAGCCTGGATCGTCACGTCGAGTGCCGTCGTCGGCTCGTCGGCGATCAGCAGATCCGGTTCGTTGGCAAGCGCCATCGCGATCATCACGCGCTGCCGCTGGCCACCCGAAAGCTCGTGCGGATAGCTGTCGATGCGCCGTGCCGGTTCCGGAATGCCCACCAGTTCGAGCAGTTCCAGCACGCGCTTGCGCGCCTGTTTGAACGTGCCGCCTCGGTGATGCACGATTGGTTCGGCGATCTGCCGCCCGATCGTGTAGAGCGGATCGAGCGACGTCATCGGTTCCTGGAAGATCATGGTGATCTTGGAACCGCGCACGCCGTTGAGCGCCTTGGGCGAAAGCCCGACCAGTTCCTGACCGCGGTAGCCGGCAGAGCCGGTGACGGTGCCGTTCTTGGCAAGCAGGCCCATGATGCCCATCATGGTCTGACTCTTGCCGGAGCCGGATTCACCGACCACGGCAAGCGTCTCGCCGGTGCGCACATCGAGATCGATGCCCTTGACCGCTTCGACAGTGCCGTCAGGCGTCGAAAAGTTCACCTTGAGGCCGCGAACGGCCAGGATCGTTTCGTTGGTATCAGCCATATCAGCGATCCTTCGGGTCGAGCGCGTCGCGCAGGCCGTCGCCGACGAAGTTCAGCGAGAACAGCGTCAGAACAAAGAAGATGGCCGGGAAGATCAGGAGCCAGGGCGCCGACTGGATGTTGTTGGCGCCTTCCGAGATCAACGCGCCCCAGCTCGTCAGCGGCGCCTGAACGCCAAGGCCGAGGAAGGAGAGGAAGCTCTCGAGCAGGATCACCTTCGGCACCACGACGGTTACGAAGACGATGACGGGTCCGATGGTGTTCGGAATGATGTGCCGGCGGATGATCTGCCAGTCGGTCAGGCCGAGCGCCTGCGCGGCGCCGACGAACTCCCGCCGTTTGAGCGCCAGTGTCTGTCCGCGCACGATGCGGGCCATATCCAGCCATTCCACCGCGCCGATCACCAGGAAGATCAGGATGAACGAGCGCCCGAAGAAGACGACGAGAACGACGACGAGGAAGACGAAGGGTAGAGAATACATGATCTCCACCAGTCGCATCATGACGTTGTCGACACGGCCGCCGATGTAACCCGACGTCGCGCCATAGACGACGCCGATGCCGAGCGACACGAGACTGGCCAGGAGACCGACGGCGATCGAGATCTGACCACCGAGCATGACGCGCACCAGAAGGTCGCGACCGTTCGAATCGGTGCCGAACGGGAAGTACTCGCGGTTGACCTGGCCGGTCACCTTGAGGGTTCGGCCTTCTTCCTCGGTTCCGACGACCTGGGTATCGCGGAACTCGTTGGCACGGTCGAAGTAGCGCGTCGCGCGGGCATCGATCGGCTGTTCCGACGTGATCGTCGCGGTGAAGGTTTCACCGTCGATCTTAAACTCCTTGAGCGTGACGCGAGCACGCGTCGCAATCCCTTCCATGACCCCTTGCAGCGTGGACGTATCCGGGCGCGGCTCGAGGCTTGGACCGATGTTCACGTAGGACGGAAACACCTGGTCGTAGGTGTGCGGCACGAACAGCGGGCCCAGGAACGAGAAGATCGCAATCAGGGCCAGCATGATGCAGCCCGCCATGGCCGCACGGTTGCGCTTGAAGCGCATGGCGGCCAGCTGAAAGAGGCTGCGCCCCTTGGTTTCCGGCGTCACCACCGGTGTCTGGACGATATCAGTCATGGCGAACCCTCGGATCGAGCAGGCCGTAGAGAATGTCGACCAAAAGATTGAAGACGATAACGAAGATGGCGACCAGAATAACCGTGCCCATCACCAGCGTGTAGTCGCGGTTGATCGCTCCGAGGACGAAGTAGCGACCGACGCCCGGAATGGTGAAGATCGTCTCGACCACGGCCGAGCCGGTCAGCAACGCCGCCGCGCACGGTGCGAGGTAGGAGACGACGGGCAGCATCGCCCCGCGCATGGCGTGGGTGATGACGACGGTCCTTGCCGGAAGGCCGTAGGCCTTGGCGGTGCGGATATGGTCGGTGTGCAGCGCCTCGATCATCGAGCCGCGGGTGAGACGCGCGAAGACGGCCAACTGCGGCAAGGCCAGCGCGATCATCGGCAGGATCAGGAAGCGCATCGAGCCGTCACCCCAGCCGCCGGCTGGCAACCAGGCCAGAACGATGGCAAAGATCAGAGTCAGGACGGGACCGACGACGAAGTTCGGCACGGTGACGCCAAGCGTCGAGACCGACATGATCGTGAAGTCGAGGATGCTGTTTTGCCTCAGCGCCGCGATCGTCCCGGCGATGACGCCGCCGATCACGGCGAACAACAGCGCGTACAGGCCGAGTTCCATCGAATAGGGCAGACCCTTGCCGATCAGTTGCGCGACGTTGTTGTCCTTGTAGATATAGCTCGGGCCAAAGTCGCCGGTCACCGCATTGCTGAGATAGTGAACGTATTGGCGCCACAGGGGCTGGTCGAGCTGATACGTCGCCATCAGGTTCGCCATGGTTTGCGGCGGAAGGGGACGCTCGAGGTTGAAGGGGCCGCCAGGGGCAAACCGCATCAGGAAAAAGGAAATGGTGACGACGATAAACAAGGTCGGCACCGCACTCGCCAATCGGCGAAGGATGAAGGAAATCATGGACGTACTCCGGAGGCGACGCGCGGGTCTTTCACCGCGCGTCGTCTCAGTTCGTTATTCGGCGACGCTCAGGAACCGGCTCAGGTGCTGGTTCGGCGAGTTGTCCTGCCAGCCCTTGACGCGGTCGGAGACCAGCCACAGGTCGGCCTGGGTCAGGAGCGGAGCGATCGGCTGTTCCTTCATCAGCAGCGCTTCGGCTTCATGCAGCAGCTTGGAGCGCGCTGCCGGATCCTGTTCTTCGTAGGACTTCTTCATCAGGCCGTCGAACTCGGCGTTTTCGAAGTGGCCGTAGTTGAAGGTCTTGTTGGAGCTGAGGCTGAGAGCCAGGAAGTTCTCGGCATCGGCGTAATCGGCGACCCAGCCGGCACGTGCGACGTTGAACTTGCCGCCTTCCTGCAGGTAGGCGTAGTGCGACGACACGTCGAGGTTCACCAGAGACACCTTGGCGCCGAAGGTGTTCTTCCACATGTCGGCAACAGCCGTTGCCACACGCTCGTGGTTCGGGTTGGTGTTGTAGCGCAGCTCGATTTCGAGCGGCTTGCCACCTTCGCCGTAACCGGCTTCCTTCATCAGGGCGAGCGCCTTGTCTTCGCGGTCGAGCTGAGACAGCGTGCCGAACTCGGCCTTGGACGGCTCACCGTAGCTCTCGATGCCCGGGGGCACCATCGAGTATGCCGGCAGCTGCGAACCTGCGTAGATTTCCTTGGCAAGGAAGTCGCGGTCGACGGCCATCGAAAGCGCCTGGCGCACGCGCACGTCGCTATAGGGCTCCTGGCGGGTGTCGAAGGCGTAGTAGTAGGTCGCAAGCGTCGGCGAAACGTGGACCTGGTCACCGTGCGACTTGCGCAGACGATCGAGCTGATCGGCCGAGAAGTTGTAGGCGAGGTCCATTTCCTTGGCTTCGAAGCGGCGAACCGAGGCAGCCTGGTCGTCGATCGGGTAGAAGATCACCTTGTCGAGCTTGACGTTGGCGGCGTCCCAGTAGTTGGGGTTCTTGACGGCGGTCAGGCTGTCGTTCGGAACGTGAGCGGCAAGCGTGAACGCGCCGTTCGAAACCATGACGCCCGGCTTGACGAAGTCCGCGCCGTTCTTTTCGACGCTCGCCTTGCTGACCGGAAGAGCGGTCTGGTGCGCAAGCAGTTCGAGGAAGAACGGGGTCGGGCGCTCAAGGGTGATTTCGAGCGTCTTTTCGTCGACGGCCTTCATGCCGAGCTGGTCGGTCGGCAGTTCGCCCTTGTTGACCTTTTCGGCGTTCTTGATCGGGAAGAGAATGTTGGCGTAGCCAGCCGCAACCTTCGGATCTTCGACGCGGCGGAACGAGAAGACGAAATCTTCTGCCGTCACCGGCGAACCGTCGGACCACTTCGCGTCAGCGCGCAGCTTGAAGGTGTAGACCGTGCCGTCGTCCGAAAGCTCCCACGTTTCGGCTGCACCCGGGACGATCTTGCCCGAGGCGTCATAGATCGTCAGGCCTTCGTAGAGATCCTTGAGGATGAACTCTTCGATGTTGATCGACGTATGGGCCTGGTCCAGCGTCTGCGGCTCACCGGCGTTGCCACGATGCAGGACAGCTTCGGCAAGAGCCGGGCTTGCTCCGACGAGCAACGAGCCGATCAGCGCGGCGGCGCTAAGGTTGAGTTTCAGTGAGGCCATTTCGTTTCTCTCCTTCCCCTTTTTTGGGTTTGTGATCGCAGGAGAGAAGTGCAAATCTTTCTCAAACGCAAGGCGGATTCTGCAGCCCACTGCATCTTTATCTATAGAGCCACAATTTTACGAAACCACAGATTGTATTTCGTTTGCGATCCATTTCGTCGTTTTTGCGACGGCGATGTGACACGCAGGCGACAATCCACGCCAATCTACTGCAACGTTTTAGATACGGGTCCCACGCTCCCGGCTCGCCGGCGGGAATCGGCGACAATGCAAACTTCGTGAATTCAAGACGCAGTTTACGTAATGTGCGGAAAGAAACAGGGGCTTTGCCGCAATCTTCTTGCAGGACAGCCAAAATGTGACAAAGCCGGCGTTACCTATAGGCGTTTTCCGGCTCGGTGCAACGAGCCAATGCCGCGCGGGAAAGTGGTATTTGGCATGATTGGCTCGTCGATCCGGGGCACACCACCAGAAAGCGAAACGGTTAGATTGAAGCTGTTGCATCCAGTCCACAGTAAAATCGATTGAAGCGTCTCCCGCCCCCCTCGCAGCCCGTCTGTCGCCCGTTGCCAAACCACTTTGATGAACTATTGTGCGCCTGACTTCGGTGGGCGCGACCATTTCGCACGCGTTGTCACGCCGCACGACACATCCAGCCATCGACAGGCGTCGGTGCAACCACGTGCGGTGCCTCGCCGGACCATTTTTCGTGGCGCATCAGTGTGCGTCCAAACACTATAGGGAGATTATCGAATGGCATTGATCACATTGCGGCAACTGCTCGACCATGCGGCGGAGAACGACTACGCGCTGCCGGCGTTCAATGTGAACAATCTCGAATACATTCAGGCCGTCATGCGTGCTGCCGACGCCACTGATTCTCCCGTCATCCTCCAGGCAAGCCGCGGCGCCCGCTCCTATGCCGGCGACGCCTTCCTTCGCCATCTGATCCTCGGCGCCGCCGAGGAATATCCGCATATCCCGGTGTGTCTGCATCTCGACCATGGCGACCAGCCGTCGACCTGCATCTCGGCCATCACCAACGGCTTCACCTCGGTCATGATGGACGGTTCGCTGGAAAAGGACGGCAAGACCGTCGCCAGCTATGAATACAATGTCGCCGTCACGGCGGAAGTCGTGAAGATCGCGCACGCGGCCGGCGTTTCGGTCGAAGGCGAACTCGGCTGCCTCGGCAACCTTGAGACCGGCGCCGGCGACAAGGAAGACGGCCACGGCTTCGAGGGCAAGCTGTCGCGCGAGGAACTGCTGACCGATCCGGAGCAGGCTTTCGACTTCGTCACCAAGACCGGTGTCGACGCGCTCGCAGTTGCCATCGGCACCAGCCACGGCGCCTACAAGTTTACGCGCGAGCCGGATGGCGACATTCTCTCGATCGAAACCATCGCCAAGATCCACAAGCGCCTGCCGAACACCCACCTTGTCATGCATGGTTCGTCGTCGGTTCCGAAGGATCTGCAGGATCTGTTCAACGCCTATGGCGGCAAGATGAAGCCCACCTGGGGCGTTCCGGTATCGGAAATCCAGAAGGCGATCCCGCTCGGCGTGCGCAAGGTCAATATCGACACCGACCTGCGTCTGGCCATGACCGGCACGATCCGCAAGAACTTCGTCGAAAACCCGGAGAATTTCGATCCGCGCACCTACCTGAAGCCGGCAACGGCGCTGATGACGGAAGTCTGCCGCGAACGCTTCGAAGCTTTCCGCACCGCCGGCAAGGCCTCCAAGATCCGCACGCTGCGCTTGCCGGAGATGGCAAAGCGCTACGCCGCCGCCTGATCGAAACGAAGCACGCCGTCGTCAGAATGTCGGCGGCGTGTTGATCCATAAGAGTACAGTTTCGCCGTCATGCCGGTTGGACCAGGCATGGCGGCGTTTGCTTTCGAAGTAGAGTGAATCGCCGACATCGAGGTCGTAGAACTGGTCGTTGTCGAGAATAAACTCGACCCGTCCCGAAAGCACATAGACGAATTCCTCGCCCTCATGCCGATAGGCGCCCTCGCTCGACGCGCCGGGCTCGAGCACGAAGCGGTGGCAATCCATCTGGTTGCGGCCATCGGCAAGAAGTTGCACGGTGACGCCAGGCGTGGTCTTCGGCCAGGCGCGCCACTCTCCGGCACGCACGACGGCGCGGGTATCAGCCTCGGCCTCGCCCGCCAGGCTCGAGACCGTCGTTCCGAAATATTCAGCGATATTGTGCAGAACCGCGACCGATACGCCCTGAGACGTGCGCTCCAGCGTCGAGAGCGCGGAGGCGGCAATGCCGATTTCGCCGGCGACCAGTTCCAGGGTCTGGCCGGCGGCGTGCCGTAGACTGCGCAGCTTCCGGCCGACCTGATTGTCGATGCCGTTGTCACCTGGCGCCGGCGCGTCGTCATCCCCGCCACTTTCGGCTTCGAGCGCCTCCCGGATGGCTGCGGGATTAAGTCCCCGTTCGACCCGGAACCAGGAGATCCGCTTCAGTCGCGCGAGATCACCCTCCGTATACTGCCGGTGGCCCGTGAGCGAACGCTCCGGCACAACCAGTCCTTGCGTCTCCCACAATCGGAGCGTCGAGGCGGAGACGCCCGCCAATCGTGCCGCCTCTGCAACTTTGTAGCGCACGCCGCCCATTTTCCGCTTCCCTGTTTGTCTGCGCACAGCGGCACGAATCTGCGCCGCGCTCGCGCGCCGTCGAACTTACCCGCCCGCCATCGCCTTTTACAAGAATGCCCCATCAGCCGCGGTGTTCTCTCGATCACCAAATTTGATTTGCATTCCATTTTGAAAGATGTACCACTTCCCGAATAATCTTGCAGAAAAAATGCAATATATTGCCTCCGCCAGCAACAGGACACGCGCCATGACTAGCCTCACCGATCGTAAGAACGCTGCCATATCCCGCGGCGTGGGCATGACCACGCAGATCTACGCAGACCGTGCGGAGAACGCCGAGATCTGGGACAAGGAAGGCAACCGCTACATCGACTTCGCCTCCGGTATCGCCGTCGTCAACACCGGCCATCGCCATCCGAAGGTGATCGAGGCCGTTAAGGCGCAGCTCGATCGTTTCACCCATACCTGCCACCAGGTCGTGCCCTACGAGACCTATGTGCATCTCGCAGAGCGCCTCAACGCGTTGGCGCCCGGCGACTTTGCAAAGAAGACGATCTTCGTCACGACCGGCGCTGAGGCCGTCGAAAACGCGGTGAAGATCGCCCGCGCAGCGACCGGCCGCCAGGCGGTGATCGCATTCGGCGGCGGCTTCCACGGCCGCACCTTCATGGGCATGGCACTCACCGGCAAGGTGGTCCCATACAAGGTTGGGTTCGGCGCCATGCCCGGCGACGTCTTCCACGCCCCCTTCCCGATCGAGCTTCACGGCATCACCGTCGAGCAGTCGCTTGCGGCGCTGAAGAAGCTTTTTGCCGCCGATGTCGATCCGGGCCGCGTTGCCGCAATCATCATCGAGCCGGTGCAGGGTGAAGGCGGCTTCTATCCGGTTCCGGCCGCCTTCATGAAGGCGTTGCGCGAGATCTGCGACCAGCACGGCATCCTCCTGATTGCCGATGAGGTCCAGACGGGCTTTGCCCGCACCGGCAAGATGTTCGCGATGGATCACCATGAGGTCGCGGCCGACCTGATGACGATGGCAAAGAGCCTGGCCGGCGGCTTTCCGCTTGCGGCCGTTACCGGCCGCGCCGAAATCATGGACGCGCCGGCGCCAGGCGGCCTCGGCGGCACCTATGGCGGTAACCCGCTCGGCGTTGCGGCAGCCCATGCCGTGCTCGACGTCATCGCCGAGGAGAAGCTTTGTGAACGCGCCGAACAGCTCGGCGGCCGCCTGAAGCAACGCCTCGCCGCCATCCGCGAGCAGGCACCCGAGATCGTCGACATCCGCGGCCCCGGCTTCATGAACGCCGTCGAATTCAACGATGTGAAGACCAATCTGCCGAGCGCCGACTTTGCCAACAAGGTCCGTCTGATCGCACTCGACAAGGGACTGATCCTTTTGACGTGCGGCGTGCACGGCAATGTCATCCGCTTCCTGGCTCCGATCACCATCCAGGACGAGGTGTTCGCCGAGGCACTCGACATCCTCGAAGCATCGATCCTCCAAGCGCGCGGTTGACGCTTCGCCGGGCGACCGCTAACGCGGTTGTCCGGGCCGTTGAAATGGCTCCGGGCGTCGGGAGGAACGACGCCCGCAAGAACAAACAGGAAGCGGGCCGGTCGGCATGCGACGGGCATCGCTGGAGGATGCCCATCATGACCCTGACACCCGCTTTGACCAAACACCTGCGCGATGCCGGCCTCTTTGCCGCGCTGGACGGCGTTGCGCATGCGCAGGGGACCTGGGCAGGCGAGACCTTCGACGTCTTCAATCCGTCGACAGGCGAACTTTTGGCGACCCTGCCGGATATGGGCATCGAACAGGCAAGTGCTGCAATCGACGCCGCCGCTGCCGCGCAAAGCCTTTGGGCGGCGAAGCCGGCCAGGGACAGAAGCGCCGTGCTGCGCCGCTGGCACGACTTGATCGTCGCCCATGCGGACGATCTGGCAGCCATCCTGACTGCCGAAATGGGCAAGCCGGTCGCAGAATCGAAGGGCGAAGTGCTGCATGCCGCCGCCTATGTCGAATGGTACGCCGAAGAGGCAAAGCGCATCTACGGCGAAACATTTCCAGCGCCGGCCAATGACCGGCGCATGCTTGTCATCAAACAGCCCGTCGGTGTCGTCGGCACGATCACACCATGGAATTTCCCGGCCTCGATGGTCGCCCGCAAGATCGCCCCGGCGCTCGCCGCCGGCTGCGCCATCGTGTTGAAGCCGGCCGAACAGACGCCGCTCGTCGCCGGCGCCATGTTCGTGCTCGCCGAGAAAGCCGGTTTCCCGGCTGGCGTCGTCAACCTGCTGTACGCGTCTGAGGGCGCCGCAATCGGCCGCGAGCTTTGCAGCAATCCCAAGGTACGCAAGATCAGCTTTACCGGATCGACCGAGGTCGGCCGCTTGCTGATGCGCCAGTGCTCCGATCAAATCAAGAAGGTGAGCCTGGAGCTCGGCGGCAACGCGCCCTTCATCGTCTTCGACGACGCCGATATCGACGAGGCCGTCGATGGCGCGGTGCAGGCGAAGTTCCGCAATGCCGGCCAGACCTGCGTTTCGGCAAACCGCATATACGTACAGGCGGCCGTCCACGATGCCTTTGCCGAGAAGTTCGTCGCCCGCGTGGCCGAACTCTCGGTCGGCGACGGCTTTTCCGCCGGCGTCACCATCGGCCCCATGATCGACCGGCACGCCATCGAGAAGATCGAAGCCCATGTCGCCGACGCCACGTCGAAGGGCGCAAGGGTGCGCGCCGGTGGTCGTCGTATCGGCACATCAGGCACCTTCTTCGAGCCGACGGTGCTGACCGGCATCACGACCGACATGCGCGTCGCGCAGGAAGAGACCTTCGGCCCGATCGCCCCGATCATCCGCTTCGAGACCGCCGAGCAGGTGATCGCCGAGGCAAACGACACGATCTACGGCCTTGCCGCCTATTTCTACGCCGAGAACCTCAAGCGCGTGTGGCACGTGGCCGAGGCCCTCGAATACGGCATGGTCGGCATCAACACCGGCCGCATGTCTTCCGAGGCTGCCCCCTTCGGCGGTATCAAGCAATCCGGCATCGGTCGCGAGGGCTCCCGCCACGGGCTCGAGGACTATCTCGAGATGAAATATCTCTGCATGGGCAACATCTGACGTTTGGCGCGCGGGCCTCGCGCTCAATCGATGATGTGATAGCCCCCGTCGACATAAAGCACCTGCCCCGTGATCAGACGGGCGGCGTCATGCGCAAGGAAGGCGGTGGCCGCGCCAACGTCGTCGATGTCGATGAGCTCTCGGGCCGGCGCCTTGACCTTGGTCTTTTCAAGCAGTGCGTCAAACTCCGGGATGCCGGAGGCAGCGCGCGTTGCAAGCGCGCCGGGCGAAATGGCGTGAACGCGAATGCCCTTCGGGCCGAGTTCCGCCGCGAGATAGCGCACGGCACTTTCGAGTGCCGCCTTGGCGACGCCCATGATGTTGTAGTTCTCCACCACCACCTGCGAGCCGTGATAGGTCATGGTGAAGAGCGTGCCACCGTTCTTCATCAGCGGTTCGGCCAGATGCGCCATGCGGATGAACGACCAGCAGGATATGTCCATGGTCTTCAGGAAACCCTCGCGCGGGGCGTCGACCACGCGTCCGCCAAGGGTATCCTTCGGCGAGAAGGCGATCGAGTGCACGACGAAGTCAAGTTCGCCCCAGATCCTCTCGATCTCCTCGAAAACCGCCTCCATCTGGCCGGGAATGGCCACGTCGAGCGGCAGGAAGATAGACGCCTCCAGTTCGCGCGCCAGCGGCTCCACATGGGGTCTCGCCTTGTCGTTCAGATAGGTGACGGCCACTTCGGCTCCGAAGGCACGAAAGGCGCGCGCGCAGCCCCATGCGATCGAACGGTCGTTGGCGATACCGACGACGAGCCCCTTGCGGCCATCGAGAAGCTTGGCCTTCGCTGCGGGAATGGACATGGATCGGCTCCGTTGGGTCAGGCTGCAGGTTCTTTGAGAAGTGAGAGCGTGTGGCGTGCGATCATCAGTTCCTCGTCGGTCGGAAGAACGTAGAGCGCGATTCGGCTTGAAGCTGTTGATATCGTCATCGCGCCAGCGTCGTTCGCGACCGGATCGAGTTCGGCGCCCAGCCATGCCAGCCTCTCGGCGATCCGGGCGCGGATCGGGGCGGAATTCTCGCCGACGCCCGCGGTGAAGACGAAGGCGTCGACACCGCCGAGCGCGGCGGCTAGCATTCCGGCGTTGAGCCCGCAGCGATAGACGAAGTGATCGATCGCGAGTTTCGCATGTTGATCGTCGCTTGCCAGCAGATCGCGCATGTCGTTCGACACGCCGGAGAGACCCTTGAGCCCGGCTTCGTGGTAGAGCAGATCCGACACGGCCTTCGCACTCATGCCGCGCTGGAGGATGAGGTAGAGCACGACGCCCGGGTCTAGCTGGCCCGGCCTTGTTCCCATCGGCAGGCCATCGAGTGCAGTGAAGCCCATGGACGTCTCGACGCTGTGGCCGTCGCTCAATGCGCACATCGAAGCGCCGCTGCCGAGATGAGCAACGATGACCCGACCGCGCGCAGCCTTCGGCGCGACTTCGCGCAGACGCCCCGCAATGTATTCGTAGGAGAGGCCATGGAAACCATAGCGCCTCACGCCCTCGTCATAGAAGCTGCGCGGCATCGCGTAGCAATTCACCGCTTCGGGGTGGCCGTGGTGGAAAGCGGTGTCGAAGCAGGCGACCTGCGGCACATCCGGGTTAATCGCCATCGCCTGGCGAATGGGGGCGAGGTTGTTGGGCTGGTGCAGCGGCGCGAGGTCCTGATAGCTCGCCAGCCTCTCGAGGACCTCGGCATCGATCAGCACGGGCGCGGCGTAGTCTGGGCCACCATGCACCACACGGTGGCCAACGGCGTGCAAGCGAAAGCCCTGCAGCGTCAACAGCCAATCCCTTGCCGCCGCAATGGCCGCGGGGAGATCGCCAACGGCATCTGCATCGTAGCTCCGGTCGACGAGCACTGCGCCCTGCGCGTCTTTCGCCTGGAGGCGCGGACGCGTGCCGATGCCGCCGATCTGACCTTTGATTTGACGTATGAGGCCTGCCTCGGAAATCCCGAAGACCTGAAATTTGAGACTGGACGACCCGGCATTGACGACGAGAAGCGCATCCATGGTCAAACCGCCGCGACTTCTAGTGGGCGCCGTTTCGCCGCGTAGAGGGCAGCCACAGCACATGACGCGAGACGCGTGCGCACCGAATCTGCCCGTGACGTGAGCACGATCGGCACTCGTGCGCCAAGCACGATACCCGCGGCATCGGCATGGGAAAGGAATGTAAGGTTCTTCGCCAGCATGTTGCCGGCCTCGAGATCCGGCACCACCAGGATCTGGCCGCGGCCGGCGACGGGAGAGACGATGCCCTTGATGCGCGCCGCCTCCGGATCAATCGCGTTGTCGAAGGCAAGCGGGCCGTCGAGCAGGCCGCCGGTGATCTGCCCACGCTCGGCCATCTTGCAGAGCGCGGCCGCTTCGATCGTCGAGGGGATCTTCGTCGTCACGGTCTCCACCGCCGAAAGGATGGCGACGCGCGGCTCGCCAAGACCGATCGTCACCCAGAGATCGATGGCATTTTGCACGATGTCGCGCTTGGCCTCGAGGTCGGGGAAGATGTTGATCGCGGCATCGGTGATGAACAACGTCTCGGCGTGTCCCGGCACGTCCATGATGAAGACGTGGCTGATCCGTCGATCGGTCCGAAGCCCTGTCGCCGAGGCGGCGACTTCCTTCATCAACTCGTCCGTGTGCAGGCTGCCCTTCATCAGGAGCTCGCCGCGGCCCTCGCGGATCATCGCCACGGCTTTTGCGGCCGCGGCATGGCTGTGCGGAGCGTCGACAATCTCGCGCCCTTCGAGGTCGAGGCCATATTGCGCGGCGACAGAGCGGATCTTCGCTTGCGGCCCGACGAGAACGGGCGCAATCAGGCCCATATGGGCCGCCTCCAGGGCGCCACGCAACGATGTTTCGTCGCAAGGATGCGCCACGATCGTGACAGCAGGTGTTTCGTCTCGCGCGGCTGCAACAAGGCGGTCGTATTTGGTCAGTTCAGGCGTCGGTGCGCTTGCTTCGGCCACGTAGAAACTCCCTTGTCGATCAGGATGCTTTGCGGTTGCTTATGGTCTTGCCTGCGGCGATCGGGACCGGCGGCCCGCTGTCGAGACGAAAGAGCGTAGCCACCCGTTGCAACCGTTCGGCTGCGACACCCTTTACCGCACCGGACGCATCGAGCACGTCACGAAGGGCGGCGAAAGCCGATCGCCGTTCCTCAACCGCCTCCGGCAACAACGTCGGAAGTGCCGCGAGGGCAGCATCTTCGTCGATCAGCAGCATGAAGTACTGCTCACGCATCACCGCCTTGAAGGCCGCAAGGGAAAGTTGCCTCGTCTCCGGATGCGCCTGCCGCAGCCGGCGCACGGCCTCGAAACCGCGCTCGTCAGCGCCACCGCGCGCCATGCCGACGAAAATCAGGGACCTGGCAAGACCTTCGCAGGTGCCGCCCTCAGCCATTCGGGATCGAAGGTCGGCGATCCGCGCCTCGACGAGTTCTTGATGCAGAAGGCTTTTTGCTGCCTTGCGCGGTTTCCCCGAGTGGGCGTCCACGCCAAGCGCGGCCTGTAGCGTCGCAGACCCGTAGATGGCATTAAAGCTCTGCTCCGAGAGATATTCGGCCGTCCGCCGCCATGCCTCAAGCCCGTCGACGATCTGTCGCGACACGCTCTCCTGCCATGCGACGAAGGGATTTCCCTCACCTGCCGGTTCACGGCTTTCACGGACCTGCTCTGCCAGAGCCATCACCCCACCCATGAACGGATTGTCGGGTCCGAACATCGCATATTGCAGGCGCAGCGGGTGCAGGTTTCGCATCGCCGCGGCCATGGGCGGCGTCACCGCCGCCCTGACTGCCGGCTGCAGATAGGTGCGGTAGAGTGCAAGATTGACATCGGAGAGTTTCGCCGCCGTGGCGAAACGGCGCTCATCCTCAGCGTCGTTGCCGCCCAACGCGCGGATATCATCCAGCGTGCGCGGTTCGCAGCGCATCAACCATTCGCCGGACGTATACTCCTTGCCTTCGGTGACGTCGCTTGTCGGCGTCAGTACGGCTTCGTACAATCCAGGCGGCAGAACATCGATCAGGTCGATGTTGGATGCGAATTCGTCATGCTGCTTGCGCGCGACACCGGCCGACACGAAGATGCCGAGATGCCCGATCGTCTCGTGGACCGTGTAGACAATGGTCTGGCCATAGGCGCGGATCTCGTCGACGCTGTCATAGAGATCCAGAATCCAATCGAGCGCCTGTTGCGGCGGCGTGATGTTGTCGCCCTTCGAGCAGAAGACAACGATCGGCGATCGGACATTGCGCAGGTCGATCGCAGTTCCGTCCGACGTGCGGATTTCGCCAGCCGCTAGCTTGTTGCCGACGAAGAGTTCATCGACGATGAACTGCATTTCCTCGGCGTTCAGCGTGACGTGGCCGCCCCACCAGCGCTCGAAGCCGAGATAGCGCGCCGCCTCGGTGTCGATCTTCGAATAGAGATTGTATTGCTTGGTCCAGAGCGTGTTCGCCGGGTTCTGGTTCTCGAAATTCTGCACCAGCCACGCACCGTCGAAAATGCCGGCGCCGAGATCGCCTGTTAGCGCCGTCAGCCAGCTTCCACCGAGAAGTCCGCCGGAATAGCGCATCGGGTTCTGCCCCCTCACGCCCGCCCAATAGGAAAGCGGTGCCCCGGCGATAATGATCGGGCCGAAGAGCTCCGGTCTGAGCGCAGCGACGATCATCACCGCCCAACCGGCCTGGCAATTGCCGATCACGCAGGGTTTGCCGTCCGCCGACGGGTGGCGCGCAATGACCGTTTCGAGAAAGATCGCCTCTGCAAGAGCGATGTCCTCGATCGTCTGACCGGGCACTGGATCCGGCAGGAAGCCGATGAAATAGCAGGGGTGGCCCGCCTTCATCGCCACGCCGATTTCGCTGTCGGCCTTGAAGCCGCCAATACCCGGACCGTGGCCCGCACGCGGATCGACGATGACAAAGGGCCGCTTCGACGGGTCAATCACGATGCCGTCGGGCGCAACGATCTTGACCAGGGCATAGTTCACGGGCTTAGCCAGCGTGCGTCCGTCGCAGATGAGCTCGACGTCGAACTCCAGCACGTTTGGAGCGGTTTGCGTGCGGTGCTCCTCGTACTGGGCGCCGCGCTCGCGCATGACGTCGAGAAACAGCACCGAGCGCTGGTACGCATCCAGCGAATAGGCGTAGGCGTCAGCAAATGTCGGGATGGAGGTTGACTTGGGCATGCTGTCCACTCCTCGGTGCAGTTGAGGGTCTGGCCTGGTGTCGAACGCTATAGGGCGGTGCGCGTGGTCAAGTATTGATCTACATCAGAAACGACATGCGTACCGCAACCCGGATTGGGGTGTCGCCACGAATGATCGGCGGCGCGATTTGCTGGGTCCGCGGCCGGCCGACGGCGCCCGCTTCTCATCTGTAGTTTCGTGTTCTTCGCACTGCAGCATCGTACAGAAACACGTCCTCCACAAGACAACCCTTGAAATTTCGGACGCAGCTTGCCAATTGGGGCGAAACCCAAAGGAGGTCCCACCGCGATGAGCGAAACTGAAATGTCCGTAGAGAAACATGTCTTCGAAGCCGATGTGGCCAGGCTGCTCCATTTGATGGTGCATTCGGTCTATTCCGACAAGAACGTCTTCCTCCGCGAACTGATTTCCAACGCCGCGGACGCCTGCGAGAAATTGCGCTACGAGGCGATCGTCTCGCCCGAGCTTTTGGCCGGCGACACTACGCCGGGCATCAGGCTGACGCTCGACGAGGAGAACAACCGCCTCGTCGTCGAGGACAACGGCATCGGCATGAGCCGCGACGAACTCGTCGAAGCGCTCGGCACCATTGCCCGCTCAGGCACGCGCGCCTTTATGGAGCGCGTCGAGGCGGCGCAGGGCAAGGAGGGCGCACAGCTCATCGGCCAATTCGGCGTCGGCTTCTATTCCGCTTTCATGGTTGCCGATAACGTCGATGTCGTCTCCAGGCGCGCCGGCTCCGACCACGCATGGGTCTGGTCGTCCGACGGCAAGGGCAGCTACACGGTCGCAGCCGCAGATCTCGCAGACGCGCCGGCACGCGGCACGCGCATCACCCTGCACCTGATGGAAGACGCCAAGACCTATACCTCGCGCTGGACGGTCGAGCGCATCGTCAAGGACCAGTCCGGCCATGTACCGGTGCCGATCTCGATCGTCGAAAAGCCCGGCGCCGAGCCGGTTTCGGTCGGTGACGGCACGGCACTCTGGACCAAGCAGAAGAGCGAGATCTCCAAGGAAGACTACGCCGACTTCTACCGCGGCGTTTCCGGCCAATACGACGACCCGGCCTTGACCGTTCATTTTCGCGCCGAGGGCCGGCATGAATATACGGCGCTGGCCTTCGTGCCTGGCTCCAAGCCATTCGACCTGTTCGATCAGGATCGCAAGGGCCGCATGAAGCTTTACGTCAAGCGCGTCTTCATCACCGACGAGGCGGAATTGCTGCCGCGCTACCTGCGCTTCGTGCGCGGCCTGGTCGACACATCGGATCTGCCGCTCAACGTGTCGCGCGAAATGATCCAGGAAAGCCCTCTGCTTTCAAGCATTCGCAAGGGGGTGACGAACCGTGTCCTGACGGCAATCGAGAAGCTCGCCGAGAGCGACCGCGAGGCTTTCGACAAGGTCTGGGAAAACTTCGGCAGCGTGCTGAAAGAAGGCATCTACGAAGATTTCGAGCGCCGCACCCAGCTGATCGGTCTGTCACGCTTCCGCACGACCACGTCCGAAGACGGCCAGCGCAGCCTTGCCGACTACGTCAAGGACATGAAGGACGGGCAGTCGGCGATCTATTATCTGACCGGCGACAACCTTGCCCAGCTCAAGGCCTCGCCACAGCTCGAAGGTTTCCGCGCACGCGGGATCGAGGTGCTGTTGCTGACCGATCCGGTCGACAGCTTCTGGGTGACGTCGGCGCCGGATTTCGACGGCAAGCCGATGAAGTCGATCACTCAAGGGTCGGCTGATCTTGGCGGTGTCGCCAAGCCGGAAGGCAGCACAGACAGCGCGCCTGAAGCGAGCCAGGCGGTCACGGATTTCGTCGCCTTCGCCAAGGAAACGCTCGGAGAAGCCGTGTCGGAAGTCCGCACCTCGGACCGTCTGACGGAAAGCGCCGTCTGCCTGGTCGCGCCGGAACATGGTCCCGATCGGCAGCTCGAAAAGATGCTGCAGGGCGCCGGACGCCTCGACGGCGCGGCCAAGCCGATCCTCGAAATCAATCCCGGCCACGCGCTGATTGCAGCGATTGCCGCCTGCCCGGCCGATGACAGCGCCTTCAGGACCGACGCCGTCCAGCTTCTGCTCGACCAGGCCCGCGTCCTCGATGGCGACAAGCCGCAGGATCCGCGCGCCTTCGCTGAGCGCCTGTCGCGCGTCTTCAACCGTGCACTCAAGGTTTAACGCGCCGGCCTAAACGCCTGAAATCTTGGAGTTGACGGGGTGAGCGGGAGAAATCCCCCTCACCCTTTCGCTTTTTCGGGCATGTCTGTCATGCCGATTTCGGCCAAAACCTCGGCGGTGTGCTCACCGAGACGCGGGACACCGCGATCGAGCACCAGCGAGGCGTCGGAAAAGCGGATCGGCGTGCGCACGCCCGGGGACGTGCCTCCGGCCGCTCCGGAGTGCGGGGTGGCGATCTGCATCTGGCGATGCGCGACCTGCGGATCGGCAAAGACGTCGCCAACGGTGTTGATCGGACCGCCGGGAACACCCGCCTCTTCCAGCATCGCCAAAAGCGTATCCCGCACGAACCTGGCGGTTTCAGCGGCAAGCGCCGGCGTCAGCGTATCGCGGTTGCGGACACGCGATGCGTTGGTCAGATAGCGCTCATCCGTCGCCAGATCGCCGCGGCCAAGCAGGTTGCAGAATTTGACGAACTGCCGATCGTTGCCGACGGCAACGATCAGGTGGCCGTCGGCCGTGGGAAATACCTGGTAGGGGGCGATGTTCGGATGCGCGTTGCCGAGCCGGCGCGGCGCCTTGCCGGAAACCAGAAAGTTGAGCGCCTGGTTAGCGAGCACCCCGGTCATGCAGTCGAGCAATGCCATATCGATCTGCTGGCCCTTGCCGGTGCGCTCGCGCTGCGCCAGTGCCGCCTGGACGGCGATCACACCGTAAAGCCCCGTGAAGATATCGGCAAAGGCAACGCCGATCTTCTGCGGTTCGCGATCCGGCTCGCCGGTCAGGTCCATGATCCCGCTCATGCCCTGGACGATATAGTCGTAGCCCGCGCGGTGCGCATAGGGCCCGTCCTGGCCAAAGCCCGTCACCGAGCAATAGATCAGTCGCGGATTGACCTTCTTCAGGCTCTCATAGTCGAGACCGTATTTCTCGAGGCCCCCGACCTTGAAATTCTCGAGCAGCACGTCGGATTGCGCCACCAGCCGGCGCACGGCCTCCTGGCCCTCTTCGGTCGTGAAGTCGAGCACGACCGAGCGCTTGCCGCGATTGCAGGCGTGGAAATAGGCGGCATCGAGCGCGCTGCCGTCTTCGCCCTCAACGAACGGAGGGCCCCAGGTGCGGGTGTCGTCGCCCGCCGGGCTTTCCACCTTGATGACGTCGGCGCCGAGGTCGGCCAGAGTCTGGCCGATCCAGGGGCCCGCCAGAATGCGGGCCAGTTCAAGAACGCGAATACCCGTCAGTGGCGCTTCCATGACCGGCGGCTCAGAAGAACGCCTGGAGGCCGGTCTGGGCGCGTCCGAGGATCAGCGCATGAACGTCATGCGTGCCCTCGTAGGTGTTGACCGTCTCGAGGTTCACCATGTGGCGCATGACCTGGTATTCCTCGGAGATGCCGTTGCCGCCGTGCATGTCGCGCGCCATCCGGGCGATATCGAGCGCCTTGCCGCAGTTGTTGCGCTTGACCAGCGAGATCATTTCCGGGGCCATCCGGCCCTCGTCCATCAATCGCCCGACGCGCAGCGAGCCCTGCAGGCCGAGCGAAATCTCGGTCTGCATGTCGGCAAGCTTCTTCTGGAAAAGCTGCGTCTGGGCGAGCGGGCGGTTGAACTGCTTGCGGTCGAGGCCGTACTGGCGCGCCGCATGCCAGCAGAATTCGGCAGCACCGAGTGCGCCCCAGGAAATGCCGTAGCGGGCGCGGTTGAGGCAGCCGAACGGGCCCTTCAGGCCTTCGACGTTCGGCAGCAGCGCGTCTTCGCCGACCTCGACGTTGTCCATGACGATCTCGCCGGTGATCGAGGCGCGCAGCGACAGCTTGCCGGCAATCTTCGGGGCCGAAAGTCCCTTCATGCCCTTGTCGAGCACGAAGCCGCGAATGGCATTGCCATGGGCTTCGGACTTTGCCCAGACGACGAAGACGTCAGCGAGCGGCGCGTTGGAGATCCACATCTTCGAGCCGACGAGGCGGTAACCGCTGTCGGTCTTGATCGCCCGGGTCTTCATGCCGGCCGGGTCAGAGCCGGCGTCCGGCTCGGTCAGTCCGAAGCAGCCGATCCACTCGCCGCTGATCAGCTTGGGCAGGTACTTCTGTTTCTGCTCTTCCGAGCCGTAGGCATAGATCGGGTAGATCACCAGCGACGATTGCACGCTCATCATCGAACGGTAGCCCGAATCGACGCGTTCGACTTCGCGAGCGACGAGGCCATAGGCCACATAGGAGGCGCCGACGCCGCCATAGGTCTCCGAGACGGTGACGCCCAGCAGGCCGAGATCACCCATTTCGCGGAAGATTTCGGGATCGGTTGATTCTTCGCGATAGGCGGCAATGACGCGCGGCTGCAACCGGTCCTGCGCATAGGCGCGCGCGGTGTCGCGGATCATACGCTCGTCCTCGGTCAACTGATCTTCGAGGAGGAACGCGTCATCCCATTGAAATTGCGTCTTGCCGGCCATGTATCTCTCCCATCGTATTTTTCCACGTGCGGTTATCGCAAGCAGAACCAAGGCTTTCAAACGAAATTGAGGCACCGCCTCATGCGTCTGCGGAATGGCCCTCTTTGCCGGGCGACAACAGGCAGCTCCCCTGACAGCGATCGAAATGATCGCTCGTTGGACCTTCCCCGGCCCATCTGTCGGGTCTCTGGCCACGTCTTGCAAATCACTGGCAATATGACGACAAGGTTGCAGGATGATCGGTGGAACGGCCCCGCGGCCAGCCCATCGATTGCCATCCATCGACAGGGGTCCCAATAATCCATCCATGGCCAACGACCGTCTGGAACGCTTCGCCCATAACCTCGACTGGAACCTCCTGCGCACCTTCGTCGTCGTCGTGGAGGAAGGCAGCATCACGGCGGCCGCCAACAGGCTGCTGCTTCAGCAACCGGCCGTCAGCATGGCCCTGAAGCGGCTCGAGCAGACCGTCGGACAAAAACTCATCGATCGCAGGCCGGGCCGCTTCGATTTGACCGATGCTGGCGCCCGATTGCACGCGCAGTGCCGGGACATCTTCGCCGCTGTCATCCGGCTCCCAAACGTGCTTGAGACGGCGGGAGACGAAGTCACCGGCCATCTCGATATTCATGCCGTCAGCCACGCCCACAACCCGGCCTGGGATCGAAAGCTCGAGAGCTACTTTGCCAGGCATCCGAAGGTGACGATATCGGTGACCGTCGCCACGACCGTCGATGTATTGAGCGCCGTGGAACGCAACATCGCAACGATGGGGCTTTGCGACGGCAACATCCCCGACTGGTTGAACAAGGCATTTCACGTCCGCGAACGTTATGCGCTCTACTGCGGCCGCGATCATCCCCTGTTCGGCGTCGAGGGCGTCGACTTCAACGACCTGCGTGGCAACCCCTATATCGCCTTCATCGCCGACGTGCTCGGCGGCCAGCACATGAACTCCGTGACGGCCGTGCGCGCCTTAGGCTCGTTCGGTCAACAGGTTCGGGCCGTATCCTGCAATGTCGAGGAGGTGATGCGGTTGATCGCGTCCAATATCGGCATCGGCATGCTGCCGGATCACCTGGCATCGCCCGCAGTCGACGAAGGGCGCCTTTGGCAGCTGCCGCCCTATCACAACCTGCCGACGACGGACGTGTTTCGCATCTCCAACCCGAACTCGATCCTCAATGCCGCCGAAGCCGCCTTCCTCGCGCACGTGGCCGACACGGAACCGCTCGACCACTGCCTCGCCCATCACCAGAATTGATAACGACATTTCCAGTTATAAATTTGAACGCTGGACATGCGCTGCCTATGGTCCCGCCACATTATGAGCGAGGGCGGAACATGCGTGAATTTGACGTGGCAATCATTGGCGGCGGAATAGCCGGTCTCTCGCTTGCCTATTTCCTTGCCCCGCACCGTTCCGTGGCCGTGATCGAACGGGAGGATGGCCTTGGCTATCACAGCACCGGTCGCTCCGCCGCCGAATTCGTGCTGCGCTACAACGCGCCTGAAGTGTGTGAGCTCGCGGCTATCTCGAAGGTCTTCTTCGACCGGCCGCCCGAGGGCTTCTCCGATGTGGCGCTGCTCAAGCAACGCGGCGGCGTGATGATCGCCAACGCGGAAAAGACGGCACGGCTGGAGGCGGTGTTTGCCGAGGAGAGCGCTGTCAATCCAGACCTGAAGAGACTGACGGTCGACGAAGCGATTGCGCTCGTGCCGATCCTGCGGCGCGATTACGTGGCAGGTGCGTTCTACGATCCCAACTTCTGGGACATCGAGGTCGACAATCTCATGCAGGGTTATCTTCGTGGCGCGCGCCGCCACGGCGCGGCGATCATCGAGCGCAGTGACGTGCTTGCCCCACATCGAAAGGATGACCGTTGGGTGCTTGCCACAAGTGCCGGCGATGTTAGCGCGAAAACGATCGTCAATGCCGCCGGTGGCTGGGCCGATCCCGTCGCCGAACTGTTCGGACTAGCCCCGATCGGTATCGTTCCGCATCGTCGCACGGCAATCACCGTCGACTTGCCTGACGGCATCGATGCGCTGACCCTGCCGGAAATCAACGAGATCGACGAGGATTTCTATATGAAGCCCGAGGGCGGACGGCTGCTTTCCTCGCCGGCCGACGCAACGCCGTGCGAACCGGCGGATGTCCAGCCCGAGGAAATCGACGTCGCCTGGGCCGCCCACTATGTCGAAGAGGCAACGACTGTACCGGTGCGCCGTGTCTTCAAGAGTTGGGCCGGCATGCGCAGCTTTGCGCCCGACAGGCTGCCTGTCATCGGTTTTGCCCGCGAGCGGCCGGACTTCTTCTGGCTCGCCGGCCAGGGCGGCTACGGTATCCTGACTTCGCCAGCACTCGGCGCACTGGCTGCCAGCCTCATCGTCGGGACAGCGACACCGCATGGCTTCGAAGCGGCCAGCCTCGATCCATCGATGTTCAGCCCGGTGCGTTTGGAAGCCTAGTTGGCTCGCGGCCGGTGCCGCGGCCAGACGGACAGAATTGGTTGCGCCTGCGATCAAGGAAGAGCGCGACCCGACGGCAATCTTCGAGATCCGGCCGATTGCGCGCTATGTTCCCGGCGCCCAACTGGAAATCGCAGCCAAGAGCTAGAAAGCAGTGGCGCCAAGGTATCACGAGCTCGCCACATTCCCCGACAGGCCGGCAGGACCGGCCTGAAGGACCGCACCCGCGATGCGGCTTCGTCAATCGATCATCGCGACCGCCTCAACCTCAAACAACATTCCGTCGACCGCGAGCTTCGGCACCGGGATCAATGTCTGCGCCGGCAACGTGCCGCCAAACATGTCCATGACCGCCGAGGTCAGAACCCCAAGCTTTGACATGTCATGATCGACAACGAAGACCGTGAGTTTGGCGACCTGATCCCGCCGTGCACCGACGGCGTCCAGGGCGGCACCCAGATTGGCATAGGCCTGCTTCACCTGGACAGCGAAATCGGGCGACAGGGCTCCAATGCTGTCCTGCCCACCCTGCCCGGAAATATAGGCCAGTCTGGCGCCGCGCGGCACAATCACGGCCGTGCTGTAGCCGTTCGGCGTCGGATCGTAGAGGTTTTGCGGGTTGACGATGGTCAGCTTGAGATCGTTCTCGTTTGCCGTCGCATGCGCGGCCATTCCCGTAGTCATGATCAATATCCCTCCGATAAGCACATACTTGATTGCGCGTAACATCATCTTCCCTCGGTTCCGGGCACAGCGAGCTGCCTACGCTCCCGGCCAGTAGTCTTGAACCTCGAACATCGTCGCCATGGTGACTCGTACACCGTACTATTTGATGACATCGTACGACGTACGAGTCAACTGTTCGGAGTCGACATCCCTCGCGTTGTCGGGGTAAATCGACGTTCTGGTCGGCAAGGAAGACGGATGGCAGAGAAACCCAGCGGCACTGAGAACAAAGGGCCCCGACGGGCGCGTGCCCCACTGCAGTCTGCACAGGAGCGGAACGGCGAACCGCCGCTGTCTCTACCGCGTATCGTAGCGACTGCGGTCGATCTGCTGGATGCCGAAGGGGTCGACGGGTTGACCATGCGGCGGCTGGCCGATCGCCTGGGCGCAGGCGCGATGAGCCTTTATTGGCACGTGGAGAACAAAGAGAAGGTCTTTGATCTGGCGCTCGACTCGGCGCTTCAATATCCCGCGTCACCGCAAGTGGCTGACACGCTGGACTGGCGAGAGGACGTCGTTCGCCTGCTCGAAGACTGGCGCGTCTGCATGTTGCGCCATCCCTGGTCAGCATCGTTGTTGCCGCGCCGGGCCCTCGGCCCGAATATCCTTGGCCGTCTGGAATTGCTGAGTTCAACGTTATCGAGAGCCGGCGTCGCCGATGCAGACTTGAACGCTGCGATCTGGTCGCTCTGGAATTACGTGATCGGCGCGACCATCACGCGGGCGAATTTCGACCGCACGGACGACGACAGGACCGCTGCGCAGCAGCGCGTGACGGGTCTCAGCGAACGCTATCCGACGATCGAACGCTCCCGGCTGCTGCTCGACAGCGACTGGGACGGCACCTTTCGCAAAGGCCTCGACTTTCTGATCGACGGCATTGCCACAAAAAGGGAATGACCGATCAAGCGCCGTGCACGCCGGTCGTTGCGCAAGGCATACGCTCGCGTTGGGTCAGAGCGACCAGGCCACCCCCGCCTTTCACGCGCTGCCCCGCCCCTCGTAGATGGCATTCTACGCGGGGGCGCCGTTCACATTTGATTAACCCAGCCGGTCCGGCTGTGAACTGTAACAGAACTTACAACAAACTGACATTTCGCTTTCATGAAGCGCCGATATGGCAGGTGTCATACCGATGACCGGTCTCCGCGAAAGAGGACCTGCTAGAAATGTTTCAGTTGAAGAACGTAACCCGCCAGTTCGGCAAGAAGACAGCCGTGAGCTCGGTTACATTCGACATCCCCCAGGGCCAGATGGTCGGGGTGATCGGCCGCTCTGGCGCTGGCAAGTCGACGTTGCTGCGCATGATCAACCGCCTTGTCGATCTGTCCTCCGGCTCGATCGAGTTCGCCGGCACGGAAGTGTCGTCGCTGAGAGGTGCTGCCCTTCGCCATTGGCAGCGCGACTGCGCCATGATCTTCCAGCAGTTCAACCTGGTGCCGCGCCTCGACGTGCTCACCAATGTGCTGCTCGGCCGTCTCAACCACCGCTCGACGGTGCTGAGCATCCTCAACATGTTTACCCGCGAAGAGCGCATCATGGCGATCGGCGCGCTGGAGCGCCTCGGCATCGAGCAGACGGCGCTGCAGGCGGCCGGCACGCTTTCCGGTGGCCAGCAGCAGCGCGTGGCAATCGCCCGCGCCCTGATGCAGCAGCCGAAGGTACTGCTCGCTGACGAGCCTATCGCCTCGCTCGACCCGCTCAACGCCAAGATCGTCATGGATGCACTGCGCGACATCAACGAGCGCGACGGCATCACCGTGATCACCAACCTCCACACGCTCGATACCGCCCGCAACTACTGCGAACGCATCATCGGCATGGCCCATGGCCGCGTCGTCTTCGACGGCCAGCCGAAGGATCTGACCGCAGCAGCCGTCGCCGAAATCTATGGCGCCGACACGGGCATCGAGGAATCGATGACATCGACAAGCATCAACATTCCCGCGGCGATCCCGCAGGAACAAACGGCATCTGCCGGCCTCAAGCCGCTGGCGCTGGCCGGCATCTGACGCCCGCCAGGATCGAAGGCCCACGTCAAGGGCACCTCTTTGAAACCGAAAATCATCCGGCACAGCCGGAGAACGGGAGAACCTTATGCTGAAGAAAGCTCTTCTGGGCACTGTCGCCCTGCTCGCCCTCCTCGGTCACGCTCAGGCCGAAGACCTCAAGGAATTCCGCGTCGGCATCATCGGCGGTGAAAACGAAGCCGACCGTCTGCGCAACTTCCAGTGCATCGTCGACAAGCTGCCGGCCGCCATCGGCGTCGAAAAGGTCTCGCTGTTCCCGGCCGCCGACTATGACGGCGTCATCCAGGGCCTGCTCGGCGGCACGCTCGACTACGCAGAACTCGGCGCTTCCGGCTTTGCCAAGATCTACCTCGCCAAGGCCGACGCCGTCGAGCCGATCCTGACGACTGTCCAGACAGACGGATCGACCGGCTACCACTCGATCATGGTCGCCCGCAAGGATTCCGGCATCACCAAGATCGAAGACCTGAAGGGCAAGAAGCTCGGCTTCGCCGATCCGGACTCGACCTCGGGCTACCTCGTCCCGCTCGTCACCCTGCCGGAAGCGATCGGCGCCCCGGTCAAGGAATTCTTCGGTGAAACCGGCTTCGGCGGCGGCCACGAAAACCTCGTGCTCGAAGTCGTCAAGGGCACCTTCGATGCCGGCACGACCTTTGGCTCGGGCGTCGGCGAATTCAAGGACGGCTACACCTCGGGCAACCTGAAGAAGATGGTCGACAAGGGCATCCTCGACATGAACGACCTGGTCGAGCTCTGGAAGTCGCCGCTGATCCCGAACGGCCCGATCGTTGTGCGCTCCACCATGAACGACGACATGAAGGCGAAGTTCAAGCAGTTCATGCTCGACCTGCCGAAGACCGATGCCGCTTGCTTCTCCGCCATCCAGGGCGGCGACTTCACCGGCTTCACCGAAGTCAACGCCGACTTCTACAAGCCGATCATCGACGCCCGCAAGGCGACGATCGGCGGTTGATCGCTCGACCAATCAAGGACGCTGGCCGCAAAACGGCCAGCGTTCGTCATTTTGCTAGGGCGCTCGTCGCGCCTGTCGACAGAGGCCGGCATTGCCGGAACATTCATGGCAACTTCCATGCTTCCAAAGCATCTGAGTGACAACGGCGCGCTTGTGGAGCGTCACTGGCAGGAGCTGAATTCCCGCCGACGGCTCTACTCGTTCCTCGGCTTGGCCGTTCTCGCGCTCGCCCTTTCCGGCTCGCTCTGGTTTGCCAACGATTCCAATGCCGGCAAGTTTTTCGACCGCCTGCCGCATTTCTTCGACTTCGTCGGGGATCTCGCACCGCGCGACGGGCTGGAAATCTTCCGCGCCATGTTCGACCTGCCCTCCCCCTATGACGACGGCAGCTTCAAGTACAATTACCCCGAAGGTCGGCTCTATCTGACCGAGAGCTTCTACATTCCCGAATATGTGCACAAGATGCTGGAGACCGTGAACATCGCGATCTTCTCCACCGTCATCGGCACATTCTTCGGCTTCATCTTCTGCTTCCTCGCCGCCCGCAACCTGATGCCCAACCCATGGGTTCGCGGCTTGATCCGCAGGCTGATGGAAATCCTGCGCGCCTTTCCCGAAGTGGTCATCGCCGGCTTCTTCCTGGCAATCCTCTCGCTCGGCCCGATCCCGGCCATTGCCGCCGTGTCGATCCACACCATCGGCGCACTTGGCAAGCTGTTCTTCGAAGTGGTCGAGAATGCCGACATGAAGCCGGACGAGGGGTTGCGCGCTGCCGGCGGCAACTGGATCGAACGGGTCTGGTTCGGCATGGTGCCGCAGGTTCTGCCCAACTTCGCCAGCTATTTCCTGCTGCGCCTCGAGATCAATGTGCGCGCTTCCACCATTATCGGCGCAGTCGGCGGCGGCGGCATCGGCGAATTGCTGCGCCTATCGATCGGCCAGGGCCACCAGGCAAAGACGCTGGCGATCGTCATCCTGCTTTTTGCGACGATCTTCGCCGTCGACCAGTTTTCCGCATGGCTGCGCCGTCGCCTCGTCGGCGACCAGGCCTTCCAGCTTGCCCAATAGGTGCGCAAACATGACCTCCGCAACCAGACTAAGCCCACTTGAAATGGATGCGATCGCCTCGCGCCATCCAAACCTGTTGCAGGGCTCCTCCAACAAGCGCCTGCGCACCATCCTCATCAGCGCCGGGCTCGTCGTCTACCTCGTCTTCAGCTGGTGGTTCTTCTCGATCGGGCATGTTCTTGGTAACGCCAATTGGGGTATCGCCGGAACATACCTTGCCGACTGGGTCTCCTATGAGGTTCGCCCAGAGCTCAAGATCGCCCGCGACCGGACGATGACGATCGACTACCAGCGCAACTCGCCGCTCGGGCCGAACCCCAATCCGTCCTGGGTCGAGCTCGACAAGGAAACGGTGACACGTACCGTCAAGATCCCGGCGGCCACCGGACAGGCGGTCAAACCGAAGGCAAGCTCGTCGTTCAGCTTCATGACTCCAGGATCGGCGCTCGGCGGTGCCGATGCCGGCACTGCGCAAGGCCGGACCGAAACGCAGACGCAAGAGGTCATCACGCGCGCGGTCGTCACCTTGAACCGCTCGACGAAGATCGAAGTCGCAGATGGCCTGGTCACGGCGACCCATGGTGGCGAGACATTGACCATGGCGGTCGATGGCCAGGACACGGTCACGCCGCAAGGCACCCTTCCCGCCTGGGCAACGCAAAAGCGACCGGGTGAAAAGATCACGCTCGCCTTCGGCGCCGCCGGCTGGGCCGAGGTCGAAGGAGACGACGTCTCGGTGCGTAACCGCTTCTTCGGCTGGGCCAATTTCCTGTTCGACACCAACTCGCCCTACTTCGGCAAGAGCTATGCCGAGGTGCTTTCGCTGATCACCAGCGGCGAGCGCATCGAGCCGGCGCGGTCGAACCTGTCACTCGCCTGGAACAATATTCTCTACAACGCCGAATGGCAGCATCTCGACGTCTGGACCAAGCTGCTGCAGACAGTGGTCATGGCCTTCGTCGGCACGTTGTTCGCTTCGCTGGTCGCCTTCCCGCTCTGCTTCCTGGCGGCGCGCAACATCACCCCGAATTTTCTGACCAACCAGGTCGTCAAGCGCTTCTTCGACTTCCTGCGGTCCGTCGATATGTTCATCTGGGCCCTGTTCTTCACCCGCGCATTCGGCCCGGGACCGCTCGCCGGCATGTCGGCGATCTTCTTCACCGACACCGGCACGCTCGGCAAGCTCTACGCCGAGGCGCTGGAGAACATCGACGACAAGCAGCGCGAAGGCGTGAAATCCGTCGGCGCCGCGCCGCTTGCCGTCCAGCGCTTCGGGGTGCTGCCGCAGGTCCTGCCAGTCTTTGCCAGCCAGGCGCTCTATTTCTGGGAATCGAACACGCGTTCCGCCACGATCATCGGCGCTGTCGGCGCCGGGGGCATTGGCCTGAAACTCTGGGAGGCGATGCGCACCAACTCCGACTGGGAAAATGTCGCCTATATGGTGCTTCTGATCTTGCTGGTTGTGTTTATTTTCGACAGCATCTCGAACGCCTTGCGCTCGCGGCTGATCGGACAGAAAGCGCATTGACGAGATAAGCGTTTTGCAGCCCCGCCATCATGATGTTGTCATGGAAATCGGCTAGCTGCGCATCGCGTCCCGCGAACAATCGACCCGCCGTCCCGGCGGGCCGGTCGATACAGAAAGTGAAGACCGTGCGTTATGCAATCTACTTCGCGCCGCCGGCGAACGACCGGCTGTCGCAGACGGCGGCCCGTTGGCTCGGCCGCGACGCCTTTACCGGCGAGACCTATGAACTTCCGGCACATTCCGGACTTGATGCCGATACCCGACAAACACTGACCGCCGACCCGCGACGCTACGGCTTTCACGGTACCCTGAAGGCGCCATTCCCGCTTGCCGACGGCCGCAGCGAAGCCGAGCTTGTCGCCGCCTTCGAAGACTTCGCAGCAAATCTCGATCCCTTCGAGATCCCGGAACTGACGTTGCATCAGCTCGGCCCGTTCTTCGCGCTTGTCTCCGCAAGCCACTGCCAGCCGCTGCAGGATCTGGCGGCACAGGCGGTGCGATCCTTCGAACCGTTCCGGGCACCGCTTTCGGATGCTGATCTCGCACGACGCAATCCCGACAAACTGCCGGAGCGTCAGAGACGATACCTGAAGGAATTTGGCTATCCCTATGTTTTCGAAGAATTCCAGTTCCATCTGACTCTGACCGGACAGGTCCCGGTTGAAACAACAACCACCATGCGGGCCGTGCTCGAAAGCACCTTTGCCGACCATATCGGCAAGCCGCTTCACGTTGCGTCAGTTGCGCTCTTCGTCGAGCCGCAGCGTGGCGCACCGTTCCTGGTCCATTCCCTGCTGCCTCTGGGCAGCGCGACACAACGAAAGATCGCATGAGATGAGCAAAGAACAGGTTCTGACCAACGCCCGCATCGTCCTCGAAGACAGTATTCTCGATGGCACGGTGCTGATCCGCGACGGCAAGATCGCCGATATCTCCAAGGGCACCGTAGCCACAGGCGAAGACTTCGAAGGCGACTATCTGCTGCCGGGCCTCGTCGAGTTGCACACCGACCATCTCGAGGCACACTATTCGCCGCGGCCTGGCGTTCGCTGGCTGAAGATCGCCGCGATCCAGGCGCATGACGCGCAGGTCGTGACGTCGGGCATCACCACGGTTTTCGACTGCCTGCGCCTCGGTTCCGACGAGGACGGCGGTTTCCAGAAGGGCGAGATGCGCAGCATGGCTGATGCGTTGGCCCAGGCTCAGCAGGAAGGTCGCCTGCGTGCAGACCACCTTATCCACCTGCGCTGTGAGGTGTCGACCTCCGACGTGCTCGACCACTACGAGGACTTCCAGAACGACCCGCAGGTCAAGCTCGTCTCGCTGATGGACCACGCGCCCGGCCAGCGCCAGTTCCAGACGATGGACCAGTACACGCTCTACTACAAATCCAAGCGCGGCCTGTCGGATGCCGAGTTCGATAAATTCGTCGCGCGCCAGCAGGCGCTGTCGGCGAAGTTTGCCGGGCCACACCGTGATGCGCTTGCCAAGGCCTGCGCCGAGCGCGGCATCACCATTGCAAGCCATGACGATGCGACGATCGCCCATGTCGACGAATCGATCGGCTACGGCATCAAGCTTGCCGAGTTCCCGACCAGTTTCGAAGCGGCGGAAGCCTCTCATCGCGCCGGCCTCAGCGTGCTGATGGGCGCGCCGAACATCGTGCGCGGCAAGTCGCATTCGGGCAACATCGCCGCGCGCGACCTTGCCGATCGGGGCGTGCTCGACGTGCTTTCGTCGGACTACGTGCCCTTCAGCCTGATCCACGCGCCATTCGTGCTGGCCGACGAGCTGGAAGCCATCGATCTGCCGAAGGCGATCGCCATGGTCAGCGCCACGCCCGCCCGCACGGTCGGGCTTGACGATCGCGGCCGCATCGCCGTCGGCTTGCGCGCAGACGTCTCGCGCGTCCACCGGGTGGAAGGCATTCCGGTGGTGCGTTCGGTCTGGCGTGAAGGTCGGCGTGTCGCATGAGCGCGCTCGAACGCAGGCGCGGCGCCCTTGTCGTTGTCGTCGGCCCGAGCGGGGCCGGCAAGGACAGCGTCATGGGCTATGCCGCCCGGCATTTTTCCGATTGCGCCGACATTCACTTCATTCGCCGGGTGATCACCCGGCCGTCGGATGCGGGCAGCGAGGTGCATGAAAGCGTTTCCGTCCCAGAGTTCGTCGAGATGGAACAGGCGGGCGCCTTCGCCGTCTCCTGGGACGCGCATGGGCTGAAATACGGCATTCCCGAGGAGGTTCGCCGCAACGTCGAAAGCGGCGCCACCGCCATCGTCAACGGCAGTCGCGGCGCGCTTCCGGCCTTTCGCGCCGCCTTCGGCGCCATCGCCGTCGCGGTGATCACGGCCGAGCCTTCCGTTCTCGCCAGGCGTCTCGCCGAGCGGGGTCGCGAAAGCGAAGAGGACGTCTTGCGGCGGCTTTCGCGACAGGTGCCAGACGTGACATCGGGCGTCGACGTCACGGTTATCGACAACAGCGGCCGCCTGGAAATTGCCGGTCGTCACTTCGTCGATCTCGTGGAGCAATCGCGCATGACGGTTCGCTCTCCGGCCTGACGGCCTCGCTTCTCAAATGGCATTTACCAGAGACCCCGGAGCGCCCGCTCCGGGGTTTTTGCGTCCGCGGCAACACAATAGGCCACGACACGCCGCGCCGCCCCTTCCCTTTTCCGGCTTTGCGCCAATTTTCCTCTTGTGGCGGCCATTATTATGTATATACATTAAATCAACGAGAGGGGGATCGGCTGATGAGTCAATTTTCGACCACCGCAACGGCGTCCGGCATCTGGCGCAACCTGCGCCTGATGACCCTGCGCGCCGGTGAGGACAATCTCGGCCTGGTCGAAAAGGCGGCAGTCGCCGTCGTCGATGGACGCATCGCCTTTGCCGGCGCCGAAAGCAACCTTCCCTCCGATCTCGCCCGCACGCTGGAAGGCACCGATTGCGGCGGACGGGTGATGACGCCAGCCTTCATCGACTGCCACACGCACATCGTCCATGGTGGCAACCGCGCCCGCGAATTCCAGATGCGGCTTGAAGGCGCATCCTACGAGGAAATCGCCCGCGCCGGCGGCGGCATCGTCTCCTCGGTCAAGGCAACCAACGCCCTTACGGTCGATGCGCTGGTCGAAAGCGCGCTGCCTCGGCTTGACACCCTGCTTGCCGAAGGCGTTTCGACCGTCGAAATCAAGTCCGGCTACGGCCTCAATATCGAGGCCGAACTCAACATGCTGCGTGCCGCGCGCAAGCTCGGCGAAAAGCGTGCCGTCCGCATCGTCACCAGCTATCTGGCAGCCCACGCCACCCCCGCCGACTACAAGGGCCGCAACGACGACTACATTTCCGAAGTTGTGCTCCCGGGTCTTGATGCCGCTCACGCCGAGGGGCTGGTCGATGCCGTCGACGGCTTCTGCGAGGGCATCGCCTTTTCGACCGCCGAGATCGCCCGCGTCTTCGATCGCGCCAAGTCTCTCGGGCTTCCAGTGAAGCTTCACGCCGAACAGCTTTCCAATCTCGGTGGCGCCAAGCTCGCCGCCGCCTATGGCGCGTTGTCCGCCGACCATCTCGAATATCTGGATGCCGAGGGCGCGGACGCCTTGGCAAGATCGGGCACCGTTGCCGTGCTGCTGCCGGGCGCCTTCTACGCGCTTCGCGAAAAGCAGTTGCCGCCGGTCGAGGCGCTGCGCGCCGCCGGCGCACATGTTGCGATCGCGACCGACTGCAATCCCGGCACCTCGCCGCTGACGTCGCTGCTCCTCACCATGAACATGTCGGCGACCTTCTTCCGGCTGACGGTTGCCGAATGCCTTGGCGGCGTCACCCGCGAGGCAGCACGCGCGCTCGGGCTGCTCGCAGAGACCGGCACGATCGAAATCGGCAAGTCCGCCGATCTGGCACTCTGGAACATCGAAGACCCGGCCGAACTCGTCTACCGCATCGGCTTCAACCCACTTCATTCCCACATCTTCAGGGGCGAAAGGACCGGTCCATGACCATCACGCTGCATCCGGGCTCTGTTCCGCTTCAGGATCTCGAGACCATCTACTGGACCGGTGAGCCGGCCCGCCTCGATCCCTCCTTCGATGCCGGCATCGAGAAGGCGGCAAAGCGTATCGCCGAGATCGTCGCCGGCAACGCGCCTGTCTACGGCATCAACACCGGCTTCGGCAAACTGGCCTCGATCAAGATCGACAGCGCCGATGTCGCCACCCTCCAGCGCAACCTGATCCTGTCGCATTGCTGCGGCGTCGGACTGCCGCTCGCTGAAAACATTGTCCGCCTGATCCTGTCGCTGAAGCTCGTCTCGCTCGGGCGCGGCGCCTCCGGCGTGCGGCTCGAACTCGTGCGCCTGATCGAGGCGATGCTCGACAAGGGCGTCATCCCGGTCATCCCGGAAAAGGGCTCGGTCGGCGCATCCGGCGACCTCGCGCCGCTCGCACACATGGCGGCCGTCATGATGGGACACGGCGAGGCATTCTTCGCAGGCGCACGGATGTCCGGCGCCGAGGCACTCGCCAAGGCCGGGCTGACCCCGGTCGTGCTGGCGGCCAAGGAAGGCCTGGCGTTGATCAACGGCACGCAGACCTCCACCGCACTGGCGCTCGCCGGCCTCTTCCGTGCCCACCGCGCCGCCCAGGCGGCACTCATTACCGGCGCGATGTCGACCGATGCGGCCATGGGCTCCTCCGCCCCCTTCCATCCCGACATCCACACGCTGCGCGGCCATCAGGGCCAGATCGATACGGCGGCCGCCCTTCGCGCGCTTCTTTCCGGCTCGGCCATTCGCGAGAGCCACATCGAGGGCGACGAACGGGTGCAGGATCCCTATTGCATCCGCTGCCAGCCGCAGGTCGACGGCGCCTGCCTCGACCTGTTGCGCTCGGTTGCGCGCGTGCTCGAAATCGAGGCCAATGCGGTCACCGACAACCCGCTGGTGCTTTCTGACAACTCCGTCGTCTCCGGCGGCAACTTCCATGCGGAACCGGTCGCCTTTGCCGCCGACCAGATCGCCCTTGCGGTCTGCGAGATCGGAGCGATCTCGCAGCGGCGCATCGCCCTTCTTGTCGACCCGGCTCTGTCCTATGGCCTGCCCGCCTTCCTCGCCAAGAAGCCCGGCCTCAACTCCGGCCTGATGATCGCGGAAGTGACGTCGGCCGCGCTGATGTCGGAAAACAAGCAGCTGTCGCACCCGGCCTCTGTCGACTCGACGCCGACCTCGGCCAATCAGGAAGACCACGTATCGATGGCCTGCCATGGCGCCCGCCGCCTGCTGCAGATGACCGACAATCTGTTCTCGATCATCGGCATCGAAGCGCTGACGGCCGTGCAGGGCGTCGAATTCCGCGCGCCGCTGGCCACAAGCCCCGAGTTGCAGAAGGCGGCAGCATCCCTGCGCGCCGTCTCCGCCACGATCGAGGAAGACCGCTACCTGGCGGACGACCTGCAGGCCGCCGGCGAACTGGTGGCCTCCGGTACGCTGAACGCCGCAATTTCCGCCGGCATTCTGCCCAAACTCGGAGCCTGAGATGAGCGTCTTCGAAGTCCGCCGGGGCACCTCGCCGGTCATCCTGGGCTTTCCGCACACCGGCACGGACGTGCCGGCCGCGATCTGGGATCGGCTCAACGACACCGGCCGCCTGCTGGCCGATACCGACTGGCACATCCACAAGCTCTACGAAGGCCTGTTGACTGACGTTACCGTCGTGCGCGCCACCTTCCACCGCTATGTCATCGACGCCAATCGCGACCCGGAGAACGTCAGCCTCTATCCCGGGCAGAACACCACCGGCCTGATCCCTGAAACCGATTTCGACGGTTTGCCGATCTGGAAGGATGGCGAGGCGCCGACGGAGGCCGACACTGCCGAGCGGTTGCGCCAGTTCCACGCGCCATATCACGCCGCATTTCTGGCCGAGATCAACAGGGTGAAGGCGATCCACGGCATTGCCATCGTCTATGATTGCCATTCGATCCGCTCGCATATCCCGTTCCTGTTCGATGGCAAGCTGCCGGACCTGAACATCGGCACGGATATGGGCCGCACCTGCGCGCCCGAAATCGAAAAGGCCGCCGTCGATATTGCCGCTTCGGCAGAGGGTTACACCAGCATTCTCAACGGCCGCTTCAAGGGCGGCTGGACGACGCGCCATTACGGCCGACCGGAAACCGGCGTGCACGCCATCCAGATGGAACTGGCACAATCGACCCACCTTGCTGCCGAAGAGCCACCTTTTAGCCTTGACGCCAGCAAGGCAGAACGCCTGCGTGTACCGCTTCGGGCCATTCTTCAACGCATCGAGACCACCGCATTCGACCTTAAAACGCTGACAGGGAGCGAGGCATGAACATGAACAATCCGCGCCACAACATTCGCGACGTGCGCGCCCCGCAGGGCACCACGCTCAATGCCAAGAGCTGGATGACCGAAGCGCCGCTGCGCATGCTGATGAACAACCTCGATCCGAACGTCGCGGAAAACCCGCACGAACTGGTGGTCTATGGCGGCATCGGCCGCGCCGCCCGCACCTGGGCGGATTTCGACAAGATCGTCGAGACGCTGAAGGACCTCAACGAAGACGAAACGCTGCTGGTGCAGTCCGGCAAGCCGGTTGGCGTCTTTCGCACCCACAAGGATGCGCCGCGCGTTCTCATCGCCAACTCCAACCTGGTGCCGCACTGGGCAACCTGGGATCACTTCAACGAGCTGGATAAGAAGGGTCTCGCCATGTACGGCCAGATGACCGCCGGCTCGTGGATCTATATCGGCACGCAGGGCATCGTCCAGGGTACCTACGAGACGTTCGTCGAGGCCGGCCGCCAGCATTATGGCGGCAACCTGAAGGGAAAGTGGGTGCTGACCGGCGGCCTCGGCGGCATGGGCGGTGCGCAGCCGCTGGCGGCCGTCATGGCAGGCGCCTCGTGCCTTGCCGTCGAATGCAACCCGGACTCGATCGATTTCCGCCTGCGCACTCGCTACCTCGACGAAAAGGCCGAGACGCTGGACGAGGCGATGGAGATCATCGCCCGCTGGACGAAGAACGGCGAAGCCAAGTCCGTCGGCCTGCTCGGCAACACTGCCGAAATCCTGCCGGAAATGGTCCGCCGCGGCATCCGTCCGGACATGGTCACCGACCAGACCTCGGCGCATGATCCTGTCAACGGCTACCTGCCGAAGGGCTGGACCATGGCCGAGTGGAAGGCCAGACGCGAAAGCGACCCGAAGGCCGTCGAGAAGGCCGCGCGCGCCTCGATGCGCGAGCATGTCGAAGCGATGATCGCCTTCCAGGACATGGGCATCCCGACCTTCGACTATGGCAACAACATCCGTCAGGTCGCCAAGGAAGAAGGCCTCGAAAACGCCTTCGCCTTCCCTGGCTTCGTGCCGGCCTATATTCGACCGCTCTTCTGCCGCGGCATCGGTCCGTTCCGCTGGGCGGCCCTGTCCGGTGATCCGGAAGACATCTACAAGACGGATGCCAAGGTCAAGGAACTGACCCCGGGCAACACCCACTTGCACAACTGGCTCGACATGGCACGCGAGCGCATCTCGTTCCAGGGCGTGCCGGCGCGCATCTGCTGGGTCGGTCTCGGCGATCGCCACCGCCTCGGCCTCGCCTTCAACGAGATGGTCCGCAACGGCGAACTCAAGGCACCCGTCGTCATCGGCCGCGACCATCTGGATTCCGGCTCGGTGGCATCGCCGAACCGCGAGACCGAAGCAATGAAGGACGGTTCGGACGCCGTCTCGGACTGGCCGCTATTGAACGCGCTGCTCAACACCGCCTCAGGCGCCACCTGGGTGTCGCTGCACCATGGCGGCGGCGTCGGCATGGGTTTCTCTCAGCATTCGGGCGTCGTCATCTGCGCCGATGGCTCTGATGATGCCGCAAAGCGCCTGGAGCGCGTGCTCTGGAACGACCCGGCCACCGGCGTCATGCGCCATGCGGATGCGGGCTATGACATCGCCGTGGACTGCGCCAAGGACAAGGGCCTGCGGCTGCCGGGAATCCTCGGCAACTGAGATTTTCATTGGGGCGCCGAAAGGCGCCCCAATCGCTTTTGAACGGACATGCGCGAAGGTGGATGTCGACGGTCTTCCTTGCCTTGAAAACCAGCAACTGTTAGTGGCAATACGACACAGGAAGAGAAAATGTCGCATTGCCGGCCGCATTGCGGAGTTCTCTTTTCTTCGGACGCTAACGCCGATTTTTCATGAGAAAATTTATGTCTGAGGGTGAAAGCAAGAGAAGAACTATTAGGCACTTCGCCCTTACCGCAGGGCTGCTCGCGAGCGTCCTTGTCGCTTCGCCATCGCAAGCGCAAAACACAAGTTTCCTCGGCCCCGTTCGCAACGGTGAGCGGCAGTTCACGGCCTTGCCCGAATATCTCGGCGTGGGAATGAGCCAGGGCGAAACCAAGAAGCGGGATGTGGTCCTGTCAACAGTTCAAATGCTCGCCCTTGCCGCAGGAATTGAAGTCAGGACGCAACCGGGCCTCGGCCAGAACACGATTGGGGTGATTTTCCGAGACGGCGCGATCCGTAGTGGTCAGATCGACCACGGAAAAATTGATAGTTTCAATTTCGACCCCTACTACACGAGGCTGCTGAACGATACCGCCGCAACCGGCGCCGGAAATTGTGCTTCTGCGGTGAACTACACCGCAGATGGACGGTTCGACAGGGCTGTCGTCGTCGCCAACAGCGATGTCCCCGATCTGGAGCTGGCGACCTGCGTGGCGCAGGCCCAGGCGCACGCATTCGGGATCACCACCTTCAGCTCCAGCAAAGCCGATTTCTCGCGCTTCATCTCGCGGATCATGATCCTCGTCGATCAGAAGAAGAAATGCCTTGCAGACAATCTGATGACAGTGACGTGCAAGTACGTCGACGAGCCCTTTGAGTGAACCGGTCAGCGGCCGACGATACGGCCGCCCTTTCTATCTCCGTCAAGCACCAGCAGCAGCACCAGGCCGGCAAATCCCCCGACACCGCCGAGCAGCGCCGTTCCGGAATAGTCGCTGATCCGCGTGCCAAGAGCAAAAAGCCCGGCGCAAAGCCCGCCACTTAAGAACAGGTTGACTGCGAGCAACGAGCTACCCAGGCCCGGCCGATCCGCGATCAGTTCCTGAAGATAGCTGATCGGGATGGTGATCAACGCTGCCGCACCAAAAGCGCTGATCAAAGTCAGGGCGTAGATCTGCCAGGTGGCCGTCGAAAAGCCGAGCAGCACCATGTATCCGATGTAGATGGCCGTCCCCAGCGCCAGCGCCTTGAACGGAACCAGGCTCGACTGGATGCGCGCCCAGACGAAGATGAAGACGACTTCGAGGAAGGCGACGATACCGACGATGATGCCGATATCCGTGACGCTGCCGCCGATCTCGTCGGTCATGATCAAGGGCAGCACCGCGGCGTTGACGTGCAGCGTCGACGTGATGGTCGCAACGGCAATGACCCTGAGGAAAATGCCCGGCGCCAGGATCTCGCGAAACGACGTCCAGTAGGAAAGCCGGCCGCCGAGCGATGCGTCGGCCCCACCTTCGTTGGGCAAGCGAAAATAGACGATCAGCAGATTTGCAAGACAACCAAGGCAGGCGAGCAGATAGGCCGGCAGCATGCTTTCGCCGCCCGCCAGCGCGAAGCCCACAAGGCCTGGCACGAGAACCCAGGACACCGATATCGCCGCGCGCGCGCCCGTCGTCAGCGAGGCCGCGTCATGCCCGCTCATGCGGCGGGCGATGCTGCGCACATTGGCAAAGAGCAGCGTGTAGAGCGCACCGTAGATCGGCATGAACACCAGGACGCTGATGACGAAGCTCGTCTGGTACGGCAGCACGTAGACGACGCCGTAACCGATGACGCCGAACAGGATCGCTGTCGACATCAGCAGCCGGTAATTACCGACCCGATCCGCCAGAATGCCGATCGAGACACTGACAATGACGTTGACGGTCGAAGCGAGGAGGATCAGCAGCGAGTAGACGGCGTCGCTGAGGCCCAGTTCGTTGATGCCGACGACCGACTGATAGGGCGAGGTCGCAGCGCCCGCAAAGCCGAACAGGAAGATTGCCACCATGCTGACCCGCATGGCCGGGTTGCGCATGGCGCTGAGAAGCGTTGATGTCATGATGATGCACGTCCGCGAAGGAGGCGATGTCAAAAGGGGAGTTTGGCGTCGGCGGCACCCGCCGACGATTTATTGCGTGAGATGGCTTACACCGATTCCGGCCAGCGCGCCGAGAATTTCACCTCCGGCGTGTATTCGAATTCCTGATCGAAGGGAAAGACCGGGCGCTGGCGGTGGAGGCTGGCAAGACCGGCAATGTCCTGGTTGACGACGCCGTCGGTCAAAGCCATCAGGTTGGGATTGGCGATCGGCGCAAGTTCCGGTGAAAGATAACCGGATTTGACCACCAGCAGCCGGACCGACTGCGGGTCGAGGCGCAGTCGACGAAAATCCTCGATGTTGTGATAGGGCCGACGCCGCGCCGAAAGCACGACATCGATCGCGCCCGCGCGCACCACCGCCTGACGCTCCTTTTCCTGACCGGGATCATCAAGCCGCACGACGTCGACGAGCATCTCGGCAACCGGGCTTGCCGGATCGAGGCTGCCGCCGATCTTCAGCATCAGTGTTTCGCCGACGCCGGCGGCGAAGCAGGCCTCAACCGCCGGGCGATCGGCGATGCCCGCGATGAGCGCGCCGCGCCAGCCGCGCGCCAACAGCGCCTTCAGCACGTCGGCGCGATCCCCGACGCCGCCGCCGGTGGGGTTGTCGCCGGAATCGGCGAGAATGATCGGCGATGTCGTCGCCTTCTCGGCGATATCGAGCATGGCATCGAGCCCGCCCGTCACCGGACCAAACCGGAAATTGCGGCGTTCCGCCCAATATCCCACCGCGATGTCGGCGGCCGCATGCGTCGCTGCAGCCCGGTCGGTTGCGGTAATCACGGCGCAGGCCGTGGCGCGCGGCTCATCCGCCCAGACATAGCCGACCATCAGGTTGGCATCGAGCACGCCCGGCCGTCCATCGACATCGGATAGCTGCAGGTAGAGACTCCTTGCCGGCTCATCCTCGGTCGACGTGCACTCTCCCGGCAAAAGGACCGGGATCTTCGCCCAGGCGACGCCTGGCCGGGTGCCGCCGCGCAGCGATGAAACGAGCATGGTCCAGGCGCGGATCATCGTTTCGCGCGTGTCGATGTGCGGCGCCGTGCGATAGCCGGCGAAGATGTCGATCTGGTCGATGATGCGCTGGCTGACATTGCCATGCAGGTCGTAGCTGGTGGCGATCGGGCAATCCGGTCCAACGACACCTCTTGCAGCTGCGATCCAGTCGCCCTCGGCATCCTGCATGCCGTCGACTTTGATTGCGCCGTGCATCGCAAGATAAAGCCCGTCGATCGGCAGCGCCTGCTCCAGGCGCTCGATAAACTCGGCCTTGAATGCATCATAGGTCGGCCGCGAGACCGGGCCGCCGGGCACGGCCCGAGCGTGCAGCAGCGGCAAATGCTCGATGCCTTCGGCGTCAAGGAAATCGAAATATTCAGCCTGAAGCAGATCGGGGCCGCGCAGGACACGGAAATCCTCAGCTGCCATCAGCACCGGCGAATAGGTGCTGCATTCCGTGTGGATACCGCCGACGGCAATGCGCATGAAAGCTCCTGTCACAACTCGGGGCTCAAGGGGGCGATCGCCGCAAAGCGCTGCCAGTCCTTGGCGGATTTCGGGGTCCATGCGGCCTCGGCGATGGCACACAGCCTGGGGAAGACGAGATGGTTGAAATAGCCGCGCGACAGGAAATGCTCCGACCAGATGCAGGCCTGGACGCCCTTCATGCGCGGCTTCAAATCCTCGGGAAACGCTCCCTCTGCCTCATAGCCATAGGTATGCGCCGGCGTTGCCGTGCCGGCCCAGCTTGCGCCCGGTTCCTGCCAGGCATAGGCCTGCGCCATGTCGAGATAATAGGCCTGGCCGGGGGTCATCACCACGTCATAGCCTTCGCGCGCCAGCTCGATACCGACCTCGGGCCGCTCCCAGGCCATCAGCAGCGTGCCTTCGGTCGAAACTCCGCCGCCATGGGCAACCTCGTTCCAGCCCGCAAGCTTGCGCCCGCGCGCCGTCAACATCCGCTTGACCTTGCCCAGGAAGAAAGACTGCAGCGCAAACGTGCCGGAGAGCCCCTCTTTCTCCATCAGCTTCTTCGCCAGCGGCGAGGCAAGCCACGAGCCGTTGGCAACCTCGTCGCCACCGATATGGATGTACTGGCTCGGGAACAGTTCGACGATTTCGTCGAGCACCTTTTCGAGGAATTCGTAGGTGAAGTCGATCGCGGGATTGAGCGCGTTGTTCGGGTAGCCCTGAACAGAGTGGTAGCTCTCCGGTGCCTCCTGCCCATCGGTCAGATCAGGCAGGGCAACAAGGGTCGCGGTGCTGTGGCCGGGAATATCGATCTCGGGCACGATCTCCACATGGAGCGCTGCGCCTTGAGCGACCAAGGCCCTCACCTCGTCCTGACTGTAGAAGCCGCCGACCGGCGCCGCACCGTTGCCGAGTTGCGGCAGCAGCGGCTCATCCGGCCCGCGCAGGACGCCGAGCGTCGTCAAGGTCGGATAGGCCTTGATCTCGAGCCGCCAGGCCTCGTCATCCGTCAGATGCCAATGGAAGATGTTGAGCTTGAACCAGGCGAGGATGTCGATAAGGCGCGAGACGTCGGATGTGGGGTAGAATTGCCTGGAGACGTCGAGATGGCAGCCCCGCCAGCCGTAGCGCGGCGCGTCGCCGATCTTGCCCTGCGCCGGAAAGCGGAATTTGTCCGGATGGGTACGGGCGCCATTCAGCAGTTGCGCGAGCGTCGTCAGCGCATATTGCCGGCCAGCCGGACCGCCATAGGAAAGGCCGATCTCACCCGTCGAAAAGGCGAGTTCGTAGGCTTCAGGCGCCAGTGCCGCATTCTTTGCAAAGACGATCGCTCGCCCCTGGTCGGTCGCAATCAGACTGAAGGGTGCGTGGCCATCAGAAAACAGCCGGTGAAACAGCGCCAGCACGCCGCCGATCGCCGCGATATCGTCGGGCGCCGCACCGGCCGCCGGGTAGAGGACGACGGGAAAACCGTCGTCGGCCGCGACATCGACCTGCGCCGGCCATGGCTGGATCGAAAACGGCACGTCGAGCTTGCCTTCGGGCAGGCGCCGGGGCGGCGGCTCGCTGACCGCATTTTCGAGAAGCAGGTCGGACACGGCAACTGGGACATGCGCGCCGCTTGCCAGCGTCAGATAGGCCGATTTCGCACCGTCCGTGCAATGCTTCGCATTGCGGTGCAGGCCGCTCACCGCAAACGCCCAGCTTTCGCCGGGGGCAAGCGTCAACCCCACCGGCGGCGCGAATTCGTGGAAGTTGGCGTTGCGACGCAGGAACGTTGCGTTGTCGCAGGCTTCCGGCACGATGACGCGGGTTAGCGAGGTATAGGCAAGCCTGAACCCCGAGAGCGGCGCATCCGAAAAATTGAACAGCGTGAAAGTGAACCGGCCGAACGCGCCGCCGTCGGGCTGCCAGGACGCTTCGAGACGATAGTGAACCGGCGCCATGATCTTCCTCCGAGAAGTCTTAAGGTCAGTAGTGGCTTGATTGCGAGAAGGTGCGCGCCAGTTCCGCCTGGCCGGCCGTCAATCCGCAATCGACCGGAAGGCAGACGCCGGAGATGGCTGCAGCCATCGAGCCCGCGAGAAAATGGACGGCATTGGCGACGTCGTCGGGATTGACGATGCGCTGAAGCGGATACCAGCGGCGCGCCTCTTCGAAGACTTGCGGATTGACCGCGGCACGCGCCTCCCATGCCTGCGTCCTTACCGTGCCCGGAGCGACGGCATTGGAGCGGATGCCGAATTTGCCGTATTCCACCGCGATCAGTCGCGTCAGATGCAGCAGGCCGGCCTTGGCGACGCTGTAGGCGGGATGGCCGAAGACATTCATGCCGTTGACCGAGGCGATGTTGACCACCGAGCCCCGGCTCTCCTTCAGCATGTCTTCGACGGCGCGAAAGCACAGGAACGCCGCTTCGAGGTTCAGCGCATTGTCAGCACGCCAGATTTCCGGCGTCGTCTCATGCAGGCTTACGGCGCGCGCAGCGCCAGCGTTGTTGACCAGCGTGCGCACGACCCCGCGCGCAGCAGCGGCTGCTGCAAGCTCGGCGACACTTTTCGCATCCGTGACATCGCAAGCAATCGGTACGAAGCGTGTGCTGTCTCCAATCTCGCGTGCCGCCTTGTCCGCGGCCTCGCTGTCGATATCGGCAAGCAGCACGACATCGTGGTCGTCACCGAGGCGCCGGGCGATGGCGCGGCCGATATCGCCGGCTGCACCGGTGACGATGGCGACAGAGTGCGTCATGCGAAAACCTTTCGCGGCACATCAGTCTCCCATCAGCTGGCGGTCGTCACCGTCGCGGTGGGTCACCAGCTGCTGTTTGATGCGCCGAAGTGTAACTGTCGCCTGCGGCTGGACCCGGTAGGCGACGAGGCTTGCGAGGATGTCGAGCAGCGCCAGATAGGCGACGCGGGTGGAGGTGGGACGGTAGATGTTGTTGCCCTCGGGCAGATCGACCGGAACAGTGATCGTTGCGGCGGCCGCGACAGGGCTGTTGCTCTGGGTAAGCGCGATCGTCGGAACCTTGAGCTCGCGCGCCAGCGTAAAGGCTCGCACGAGTTCAGCGTTGCGGCCGGAGAACGACGAACCGATCAGCACATCGCTCGGACGCGCGGCAGCCGCCATCATCAACTGCATGCTGTGGTCGGAACTGGCGGTCACGCGCAGGCCATAACGGAAGAGCCGGTTCTGCAGCTCGCTGGCGATCATCGAGGAGTTGCCGCCCGACCCGAAGGCATAGATCATGTCGGCGGAGGCGATACGCTCGACGGCCTGCTCGATCGCCGCGTGATCGAGCGAGCGATGCAGCAGGAACAACGCGTTCTGCGCCTTGGTGATGATGTCCTGGGCGACATCGCCCGTTTCGCGGCTCTTCGGTTCCGGCTTCAGGTAGCGCATGCCGATATAGGCGGTGCGCGCCAGTTGCACCTTGAAATCGGAGAAACTTTCGCAGCCGAGCCGGCGACAGAAACGCGTGACCGTCGGCGGAGAGACATCGGCCTTGCCAGCCAGCTCGATGATCGACGCATTCACCGCGAACTCGAAGTCGTTCAGCAGAATATCGGCGATCCGGTTCTCCGATTGCGAGAGCCGGCCCTTTTCTTCCTGAAGTGTCGCGAAAATATCCATCGGCAGCTGATGTCCTTAAGGTCTCTCAGCTTTCCTTCGGCTTGTAGGCGATGCAGTCGATCTCGACCTTGCAATCGACCATCATCGACGACTGGACGCAGGCCCTAGCCGGTGGATGCGCACCGAAATATTCCTGATAGATCTTGTTGAAAGTCCAGAAATCGCGCGGGTCGTCGAGCCAGACGCCACAACGCACCACGTGCTCCGGACCGTATCCGGCCTCTTCCAGAATGGCCAGAAGATTGGCGATCGTCTTGTGCGTCTGCGGGATGATTCCGCCTTCGATGATCTCGCCCTTTTCCATGGCGACCTGCCCGGAAACATGCAGCCAGCCGTCTGCCTCGACGGCGCGCGCAAAAGGTAATGGCTTACCGCCAGCACCGACTTGCTCGGTGCCATAACGCTTGATGGTCATGTGTGCCTTCGTGCAAATTATTTTCTTTGATCGTTGACAAGTGACCATATAAAGCCGAATTTGACCAGCGAAAAACACCATTCATGAAAAGAATTTCAATCCAGGGCGAAAACATGCGGGATCCCTTCCTCAATCCGTTTCCCTCTTCCGACGCTGCGCGTCATGCCATCTGGGAGATGCTGGTGCCGCGCGACATCGACGCCTTCCTGGCAGCCGACTGGTCGATGGTTGCGGGCGATTTCGTCGAAGACGGATTCATCGGCATCGACGGGCGCCGCGAGACCAATCCCGACAACTGGCGCCTGACCTTCCCGTCGCTCGCAGCCTATCGCGACGAATGGCTGCGACAGGCGAACGACTTCGCGGGCCTTTCCTTTGCCGAGGACACGCGCACGGCGATCTTCACCACCACGACGCTCGAGGACATCGAAATCAACGGCGATTTCGCCCTGGTCCGCAAGAAGTTCGATGGCGGCTTGAAGAAGTCCGACGGCAGTTTCGACGTCATGCAATGGCAGACCCTCTATTACTGCCGCCTGCACGAAGGACGCTGGAAGATTTCCGGCTTCACCGGCTACCTGCCGAACCCGATGGGCGCGGCTTAAACAGGCGACGACTTGAAAGGCAACGGCATTGCGGATTTTCACAGCGGCGCTTGCGACGGAAACCAACACGTTCTCTCCTATCTGCATAGACCGCCGGGCCTTCGAGGCATCGCTCTATGCGCCGCCGGGCGAGCATCCGGAGACCCCGACCCTCTGTACGGCGCCGATCACGGTCGGCCGCCGCATAGCTGCGGAAAAGGGCTGGACGCTGATCGAGGGCACCGCCACCTGGGCGGATCCGGCCGGGCTCGTCAACCGACAGACCTATGAAGGTCTGCGTGACGAAATCCTCGGCCAGCTGCGCGCAGCACTGCCTGTTGATGCCGTCGTCATGGGCCTTCACGGCGCCATGGTCGCCGATGGCTACGAGGATCCCGAAGGCGACCTTCTGACCCGGATCCGCGAGATTGTCGGCCCCGATGTTCTGGTCTGTGCCGAACTCGATCCGCACAGCCACTTGACCGGCAAGCGTGCTTCGGCGTCCAACTTCTTCGTCTATTTCAAGGAATTCCCGCACACCGATTTCGTCGACCGCGCCGAGGACCTCTGGCGCATCGCCATCGACGCGCTGGAAGGCCGCGTCAATCCTGTCATGTCCATCTTCGACTGCCGCATGATCGACGTCTACCCGACGTCGCGCGAGCCGATGCGCTCGTTCGTCGACAAGCTGATGCGGATCGAGGCGGACGATTCCGATATCCTGTCGCTGTCTGTGGTGCACGGTTTCATGGCCGGCGACGTCCCCGAAATGGGAACGAAGGTGCTGGCCGTGACGAACGGCAAGCCTGAGAAGGGGGCAGCGCTGGCGCGAGAACTGGGGCTCGAGCTCTTTTCGCACCGCGGCACCTTCATCATGCCGCAGATCGACGAGAAGCAGGCCGTCACCCAGGCGCTCGCGGCTACCAAGGGCCCGGTCGTGATTGCCGATGTCTGGGACAATCCAGGAGGAGGTACGGCGGGCGACGCGACAGTCCTGCTCGAAGAACTGCTGGCGCGCGGCGCAACCAACGCCGCCGTCGGCACGATCTGGGACCCGATGGCTGTCCAGATCTGCATGGCCGCCGGCGAAGGCGCGGAAATTCCGCTGCGCTTCGGCGCCAAGTCGGCACCCGGTACCGGCAACCCGGTCGACGGCGTCGTCAAGGTTATCAAGCTGGTGCGCGATGCGGAGATGCGGTTCGGCGAGAGTTTCGCGCCTTTCGGCGATTCAGCACTCATTTCCTACCGCGGCATCGACATCATCCTCAATTCGACGCGGGCGCAGAGCTTCGATCCCAGCCTCTTCTCGGTGATGGGCGTCGACCCGCGGACGAAACATATTCTGGTCATCAAGTCGACCAACCACTTCTACGCCTCGTTCTCGAAGATCGCGGCCGAGATCCTCTATTGTTCGGCCGGCACGCCCTACCCGAACAATCCCGCGAAAACCGCCTATCGGCGCGCAACGGCCAATATCTGGCCCAGGGTTGCCGACCCGCATGGCCTTAAGAAGGGCGCGGCCTGAGCCGCCGCGCACTTACCCGGCCGAGCGCCCGAGGTCGGCAGCCGCCGGTCAGGCGGCACCAAAACAACCGACGCCATTGCTTATGAAAAAGGCCGCCGTCCAAGCCATGGACTGCGGCCGATTGCGTAGGCGGTCTGCTCAGGCCGCAGCCGGGTTTAACAGCCCCATGTCGATATCCGTGAGTTCCACGCGACGCTCGAGCGCTATCCCCGCCTCGTCGAAGAGATGGCAATCGGCGGCACGAATGCCCGTCTGCACCGTCTCTTCCGGGCGGATCGCCACCGTGCCCGGCAGCATCGCGCAGTAGTTCTCGCCTTCGCCGCTGATGGCGGCATAGGCGACGGTGTGTGCGCCAAGACGTTCGATCACGGTCGGCGTCACGGTCAGAGTGAGGTCGCCGGCGCCAAGCAGGATGTGTTCCGGCCGAACACCCAGCGTCAATGTCCGCCCGACGAGGCCGCCATGCGGCCGAACAGGAACAACGACCGTCTGGCCCTTGTAGTCGACCACCACGCCTTCGTCGCTTGCGCCCTTGCAGGTCACCGGCAGGAAGTTCATCTTCGGATTGCCGATAAAGCCGGCGACAAAGATGTTGGCTGGCTTGTGGTAGAGCTCGAGCGGCGCGCCGGTCTGGGCGATTTCACCGGCATTGAGCACGACGATCCGGTCCGCCATCGTCATCGCCTCGACCTGGTCGTGCGTGACGTAGATCATCGTCGCCTTCAATTGCCGATGCAGCTTCGCCAGTTCGATGCGCATGTCGGCGCGCAGCGCCGCATCGAGGTTTGAGAGCGGCTCGTCGAACAGGAAGATCTTCGGCTCACGCACGATCGCCCGGCCGATGGCCACGCGCTGGCGCTGACCGCCCGAGAGCATGCCCGGCTTCTGCTGCAGGCGCTGGTCGAGGTGGAGAATGCGCGCCGCTTGCTCCACCTTGGCCTTCAGTTTCTCTTCCGCCATCTTTTCGACGCGAAGCGGAAAGGCGATGTTCTCGAAGACGGTCATGTGCGGATAGAGCGCATAGGACTGGAAGACCATGGCGATCCCGCGCTTGACCGGCGGCAGGTCGTTGACCCGCTTGCCATCGATCAGGATGTCCCCCGAGCTGGTCCCATCGAGACCGGCTATCATCCTGAGCAATGTCGACTTGCCACAACCGGACGGCCCGACGAAAACCACGAACTCACCGTTCCTGACTTCGAGTTCGATGCCCTTCAGCACCTCGAATGTCCCGTAGAATTTCTGAACCCTGTTGAGATTGAGCTGTCCCAAGAAACTGTCTCCGGCCGCCGGCTGCAAGCGGCCCGTTCATAGCGGATTGGTCAGGGCCGCGAACTGGAGGTCGGCGGCCCGATGATCTTACTTGTACTCTTCGAGTTCGCCAGCTGCCTTCTTCAAGGCGTCGGCCGGCTCGGCCTGGCCGGTCACGACCGACTGGACCATGGCGATGATGACGTTCTGGAAGCCCTTGTAGTCGGTGAAGAGCGGCTCGGGACCACCAAAGGCGATGCCGTCGATGAACGGCTTCCAATAGGGATCCTTCTTGACGAACTCATCGACCATCGGCGACGGCCGCAATGGCGTCAGGCCGGCAGCGCCCTGCAGCTCATACTCACCTTGCGGACCGGGCGAGGTGATGAACTTGGCAAATTCGATCGCCTTTTCCTCGACGCCGGAACCCTTGAAGACCGCCAGGCTGTCGGTGATCAGCAGCGTGCCCTCACCCTTGGCCGACGGGCCGAGCGGCAGCGGCGCGACGCCCCAGTTGACCTTGGTATCCTTCAGGCGCACGGCGGCACCTGAGCCCGACTGCAGCATGCCGACCTTGCCATCGAGGAAGATGGCGCGCATCTCGTTCTGTTCGTAGGCGGTCGCACCTTCGACGGAGTACGGCGTGATATCCTTGTAGGCCTGGAGTGCGGCCAGAACTTCCGGGCTGTCGATGACGATCTTGTCGCCGTCGATCACCTTGCCGTTGTTGGTGTAAACCCAATGCATGAACTGGTGCATCGTGTTGTCGAAGGTCTTGGCCGGGAGACCATAGCCGGCAAGGCCGGTCTTTTCCTTGATCGCCTTGGCAAACTCGATCTCTTCGGCCCAGGTCTTCGGCGGCTTCTCGGGATCAAGGCCAGCCTGCTTGAACAGGTCCTTGTTCCAGTAGAGCGCCTTGGTCGAGAAGGCGACGGGAAGGCCCCACTGGTTGCCGTCGAAGGTCACCGTGTCGACGATGTTTGGGTAGTAGGTCTTCTTCTCCTCGTCCGTCATCGGCACGGGCACGATCAGGTCGTTCTGGGCGAACTCCTTCAGTGTGCGCGAGCCGACATAGGCCATGGCGACCGGCGTGCCGGCGGCCGCGAGCGTCGTCGCCTTGTCCTGGCACTGAGCCCAGCCGACAACTTCCGGCGTGACCTTCCAGCCCGGGTTCTTTTCTTCCCACTGCTTGATGTACTTGGCATGCACCGCGTCCATGGTGTCGCCGCAGTAGATCCAGCTGATCTCCTGGTCGGCGGCCTGGGCGGCGATGCCGCCGAGCGTGGTCGAGCCGAGCAGGGCGAGTGCGAATACCCCTGTCTTGAATTGAATTGACACCTTTTTATGCTCCCGTTCTCTGGTGGTTGGTTGGTCTTATTGTTTCACCGCGCCCGCGGTCAGCCCGCTGACGAGATACCGTTGTAGGAGAAAGATCACGACGACCGCCGGGGCGATGCCGACAAAGCTCGCCGCCATGAGCTCGTTCCAGATGACCTCCTGGCGGCCGAAATAGGCAAACAGCCCAACCGGCAGCGGCATGTATTCGGTCTTGGAGTTGAAGGTCAGTGCGTAGATGAACTGCTGGGCATAGGCGCCGATGAAGGTTGTGATCGCCACCACCGTGATGCCCGGCATGGCGATCGGCAGGATCACGCGGCGGAGCGTATAGAAATGGCTCGCACCGTCGACGAAGGCCGCCTCGTCCAGCTCGCGCGGGATGCGCATCATGTAGGTGCGCAGCAGCCAGATCGCCGACGGGATCAGGAAGGCGACCCCCGGCATGATCATGGCGAGATAGGTGTTGAGCACGCCGAAGCTGCGCATCAACCGGAAGAGCGGGATCAGCAGGACGGCACCGGAAAACATGTTGACCGCGAGGAAGGCCCCGAGCAGCAGCCCGCTGCCGCGAAAGTTGAAACGGGCAAAGGCGTAGGCGGCGGGAATGACCAGGATCAGAACGATGGCCGTGACGATCGTCGAGATGAAGAAGGAGTTGAAGATGTATCGGGCAAAGCCCGGCACGCTTTCCCACATGGTGTAGTAGGCCGCAAACGAACCGTTCTCGGGCCAGAACTTGTAGGGCGACGAGAAAAGCAGGCTGAGCGGCTTCAGCGATACGATGAAGCCTTCGACGAACGGCGCCAGAATGAAGGCCAGGAATACGAAGATGCCGGCATAGATGGCAACGAGTTCGTACCAGCGATAGCGGTTGATCATGGCAGGCTGGCTCATTTCTGTTCCCCCGCGGACAGACGGCTGGTGACCCGGAAATAGGCAAAGCAGAAGATCGACAAGAAGATGCAGATCAGCACGGCACGGGCCGCACCCTCCCCGTACTTCTTCGAGCCGATGGCGGTGCGATAGGTGTCGATGATCATCGTGGTGGTTTCGCCGTTCGGGCCACCTTGGGTGAGGATCCAGATGATATCGAAGGAGTTGAAGGTCGCGATCAGCGACAGCATCGACATGGTGATCAGCGACGGCACCAGCAGCGGCAGCGTGATCCGGCGGAAACGGTAGAACCGCCCTGCCCCGTCCGTCCAGGCAGCCTCATAGAGGTCCTGCGGGATCGCCTGCATCGCCGCCAGCATATAGAGCGTGACCAGCGGCACGCCGATCCACACGTCCGTGACGATCGTTGCCCAGAAGGCGGTGGAGCCGCGGGCGAGGAAGGCGATCGGTCCGTCGATCAGCCCCCAGTTCTGCAGCACGCCGGAAATCATGCCGAACTGGCCGTTATACATCCAGCCCCACATGAAGATGCCGATGGCCATCGGCACGATCCATGGCGGCATGGTGAGCAACCGGAAGAGTGCGCGGCCGGGCACGGCCGCATTCAGCATCGTCGCGCCGAAGACGCCGATGATCATCTTGATCGAGACCGAGAAGAAGGTCCACACGAAGGTGCGGAAGATGACCTCGGCGAAGGTCTCATTGAAGATCTTGTCGTAATTGACCCAGCCGACCCAGTTCGTCGTCTTCTTCAGCGAGGCGTCCGTGAACGACAGGATGAAGGTGTCGACGAGCGGATAGGCGACGATGACCGTGACATAGAGCACGGCGGGCAAGAGCAGGATCCAGGCGAAGATGATCGTGCTGCGTTGAACACTCATCCCGCTTCCCCTCATGCCGCGCGTGAATGCAGGGCTTCGTCGAAGCGATCCCAGATGGGCCTGAGATCGATCACGCTTCGCTTGCGGCGGGCCTCGTCCATCGACAAGGCGAGGATGCCGGCTTCGAGCGCATCGATCGTCGAAACCGGCAGCGGCCGGCCGTCGCGGACGTGGCCGATGATATCAGTCGCCATCTGCTCGTCGGCACCATAATGCTGCGACAGTTCGGTGGCGGCGTATTTGTTCTCGATCACCTTCTTGCCGGTCAGCATCTCGTGCACGTCGAAATAGCCGCGGATGAAGTCGCCTTCGGCCATGCCGCGCGATCCCATGATGCAGAACCGGCGGAACTGGTCCGGGACATTGAGATTGGTGTGGAAGTTCATGCCGACGCCATTGGCATATTCGACGATCGCGACCTGGTAATCGATGATGTCGCCGTCGCTGTCGAACACCTTGTCGGAGCCCATCCAGCCGCTCGGCTTGCGATGGAACAGCTCGAGGTCGTTGATGCCTTCGCGCGCCGGGTCGTTGGCCGGAATGAAGCTCTTGCGGCCGCCGAAGCTCGCCACCCGTTCCGGCCTTGCACCGATGACGCCGTTGTAAAGATCTAGGTCGTGGCAGCATTTTTCCAGCATGAAACTACCGGAATAGCGCTCGTAGCGGCGCCAGTCGCGCATGAAGAAGGCGCCGTGATAAGGCTCGATATGTTCGGAGGCCTCGATCGAGACCACCTGGCCGAGCTTGCCCTCGGCAAGGGCCGCGCGCAGATCGCGGTACATCGGCGCATAGCGCAGGACAAGGCCGACCATCAGCCGCTCATGCCCGAATTTCGCCATCAGTCCCGCAAGCTCGAGGCTCTCCTGAACGGTCGTCACGATCGGCTTTTCGCTGAAGACCTTGAGGCCGGCCTCCAGCCCGATGCGGATGTGATCGAGATGCAAATGGTTCGGCGAACCGATCATCAGGAGGTCGAGCTTTTCATTGGCGATCAGCTCTTGCGGCGTCGCATAGGCCGTGCCGGCGGAAATTCCCTTCTCGATCAGGCCCGGCAGCCCGGCAGGCGCCGGATCGACGTATCCCGCGATCTCGAAGTTCTCGTCCATGGCTTTGAAAACGTAGCCCAGATATCCGAGACGGAATCCGAGTCCGATTATCCCGACTTTCATGCTCGCACTGTTCCCTTGCCTTATGGCGTAATTTATTTTCGCAGACTGGTGCAGTTTTTTCAGGTCGTCAACCTATATCCGCGCATTTTGTAAAATTGTGAAATTCATTTTCATAATGGAGGCAAATGCCGAAATTGCAGGCTTTCCATCGGCAACCAAAGATGGCGCCTTCCTCACAACTCTCCGACAAGGGGAAATCGGTCCAGACCACTGCACGTTGCGTGAGTGGTTTCTAATTGGTTGTCGGTCGTTCGACGAGGCGATTGCGCCAGCGCAAAAGCTGCAAAAGGGGTCGGGCGAGGAAGGGGGCCGGTATCTTCCGATGGTCGCCCAAGGTCCCCTGCCGCGCGCAAGGCGCATCGGGCTCAATCAGGAATGCGACGACCACCGAACTGCCGGAGGCGCGAAGCGCAAGTGGCCCGTCCGAGGGAAACAAGCCCTGATCCGCCTCCGAAAATCCGACATCCGCGACCTCTATCGCACCGGAGAAAACGTAGAAATAGAGGTGCCGCCCGGGCCCCTGCGGGAAGGTGGCACTCACACCCGCCTCGAGCCTGATGTCGAAGATATCGATTGCGTTGCGCACGAAGAACGGCGCAGCACCGCCCTCCTCCCCGACAAGATGCCGCCATCTATTGTCGGGTGCGGCTGCAATGGGACCGTGCTGGATATGGGACGGGAGGTCGGCTGTGTGCGGACGAACCAGGATTTGCAGCATCCTGAGCGGCGGATCGTTCGGCAGTGTCTCCTCCGAGTGCCAGAAGCTGCGTCCCGCATTCATCACCATCAGGTGCGCCCCGTCCGTCACCAGTCGCCCGCCTGCCCTATCATCGTGACGCATGACCCCGTGCGGTACCCAGGAGAGGATTTCATCGTTGCGATGCTCGTGCATGGCGATCAGCCTGCCGGGTGCAAGCATGGACTCGACCACCATTGCCAGCGGACCATAGCCGTGGTCCCGGGGTCTGGGCAGCAGCCATCCAGGCATATTGAGGCGGATCTTGAACCCGCCCATATCCCTGACGACAGGACTTTTGGCGCCGCGGTAAAGCACGTTTTATCTTAACACGAAAAGGCGCCAAACGCCGCAGCGCCCGCGCCCGCCGGCGGCGTCTGCTCTAGCGCCCCACTCGCGAACCAAGACGTCTTTCGGCCGCCTGCAAACCGTCATGAATGAGCACGGCAAGCACGGCGACGATGAGGCCGCCTTGCACGACAAAGGCAAGATTGTTCGATTGCAGTCCGGCGATGATCACCTCACCGAGCGTCCTTGCCGCCACGGTCGAGCCGATCGTCGCCGTCGCCAGGCTGATGACGACGGACAGCCGGATGCCGGCAAGGATGACCGGCATCGCCAGCGGCAGCTCGACCTTCATCAGCCGCTGACGACCGGTCATGCCCGTGCCCCTTGCCGCTTCCATGATCGCCGGCGGCAAGGTCGTCAGCCCCGTCAGCGCGTTCTCGAAGATCGGCAGCAGGCCATAGAGGAAAAGCGCGATCAGCGTAGGCTTTTCACCGAAACCGAAGATCGGGACAGCAAGCGCAAGCACGGCGACCGGCGGAAAGGTCTGGCCGATATTCACCAGGCTGCGCGAAAGCGGCAGGAACTCCGCCCCCGACGGCCGTGTCACCAGGATCGCCAGCGCCAGCGCGACGACGGTCGCGCCCGCCGTTGCGATCGCAACGGTACGCAGATGCAGCAATGTCAGCTGCAAAAGGCTGCCCTGATTGTAGATCGCCGGCGCATTCTGCTGCACCAGAGGCCGCAACAATGGCTCGAACCATTGCGGCTGCGTCAGAAACGCGATCAGAACTGCAAAGGCCAGCAGCCGAATGAGATTGGGAAGACGCAGCATCAGGCAGGCCCCGCGGCGCGCTGCGCCAGTCCTTCCAGACTGACCTTACCGATGACGGCACCATCGGGGCCGATGACGGGAAGCGCCTTGCGTCCTGACCAGAGCAACGCCGACAAGGCTTCGCGCTGGCTGGCCGTGCTCGATATCGCCTCGCCTTCCGCCGCCCCGGGCTCGACGGCGTCGGCGACGGTTTCGATGGCCAACAGACGGAACGGTCGTTCGCCCGCGCCGATCAGGCTCTCGACGAAGGGTGTCGCGGGCTTGACGAGCATCTCGGCCGGCGTCGCGTACTGCACCACCTCGCCCTTATCCATGACGGCGATCCGGTCGGCGAGGTGAAAGGCCTCCTCCATATCATGGGTGACGAGGACGATGGTCGTCTCGAAATGCTTCTGGATCGCCAGGAGATCGTCCTGCGCCTTGGCGCGAATGATCGGGTCGAGCGCACCAAAGGGCTCGTCCATCAACAGCACCTTGGGTTCGGCCGCCAGCGCGCGGGCGACGCCGACGCGCTGCTGCTGTCCGCCGGAGAGTTCGTGCGGATAGCGCGGCCCGAACGCCGCCGGGTCGAGCTGGAAGAGCGTCAGCAACTCCGCGACCTTCGCGTCGATGCGGGCCCGATCCCAGCCGAGCAGCGTCGGCACGGTGGCAATGTTCTGCGCGACGGTGCGGTGTGGAAACAGGCCATGCCCCTGGATGGCATAGCCGATGCGGCGGCGCAGCTCGAAGCCCGGCAGCGTGCGATTGTCCTCACCATCGAGGCGGATCGTGCCCGATGTCGGCTCGACCAGACGATTGATCATCCGGAGCAAGGTCGTCTTGCCGGAACCGGAGGTACCGACGATCACCGTGACCGTGCGCGGCGCGATCGTCAGGCTGACATCCTTGACGACGGTGGTTTCGCCATAGCGCTTGGTGATGCCTTCGATCTCGATCATGCGCTTTGCACCCGATTGTGGTATGGTGTGGCCGTCTCGATCACGGCGTCGAGGACAATGGCCGCAGTGAACGCCAGAAGCACGGTCGGAACCGCGCCGAGCAGCACCAGGTCCATCGCCGTCTGCCCGACGCCCTGGAAAACGAAGACGCCGAAGCCGCCACCGCCGATCAATGCCGCGATGGTGGCAAGCCCGATGTTCTGGACGAGCACGATGCGAATGCCGGTGAGAATGACAGGGAAGGCCAGCGGAAACTCGATGCCGGCAAGGCGCTGGAAGTCGGTCATGCCGATGCCACGCGCCGCCTCGTTGGCCTCCCTCGGCACGCCGGCAAGCCCGACCACGGTGTTGGCGACGATCGGCAGAAGCGAATAGAGGAAGAGGGCGACGAAGGCCGGCGCCGTGCCGATACCGCGAATGCCGATGGCGGCAGCGCCGGGGACATGAAGCGCGATCCAGCCGAGCGGTGCGATCAGGATGCCGAAGAGCGCGATCGACGGGATCGTCTGGATCGCATTCAACGCGCCGAGCAGGCCGTCACGCAGGCGCGGGACGCGATGGCAGAGAACACCGAGCGGAATGCCGACAGCCGTGGCGGCGGCAAGCGACCCCAATGCCAGCATCACATGCTTGCCGGCCTCGGCCCAGAATGTATCGGCGCGGCTCGCATATTCCTTGAGAAGCGAGAGGCCGTCCCAGGCGCCTGATATCAGCACCACGGCAATAAAGCCGAGCACCGCGGAAAGAATGGCAACGCGCACCAGCGGCGACGGCCTGAGCCGCGTCAGGGCGTCGGCGGCCAGGAGAGCCAGCGCGAACAGCAGGAGCCAGAAGCCGGAGGCGGGCGAGACCCGGGCATAGGTATTTTCGGGCGGCGTCAGCTGGCCGGCTGCAGCACCGATCGCAAGCGCAAGCACGGCCAGCGCGCACAGGGCAATGGCGAGGCGCAGAACGCCCGGCGTTTTTAGAATGGCGAGGATGATGGCGACAATGACGACGAGGAGAACGAGAGCCGCCCATGTCGGCGGCAGCGCCTCGCTGATCGATCGGCCTTCGCCCGCAACGATGCGGTTGGCCCGGAAGGTCGCGAATGGCGCAAGAAAGGCGCCATAGGCCGTCAGTGCGGCAGTGATTACGCCGAGCTTGTCCACCCGCAGCTGCATCAGATCCCTTTTTTCCCCACCCGGATCCCGCTTGACGGACCCTTGTCGTTCCACACCCAGAAAAGAAAACGCTGGCCGGATGGCTGCATCCGACCAGCGTCGCGCTTTTGCGTCAACCTATTTCAGGAAGCCGTTTTTCTTCAGGAAGTCCTCGGCGACCGCCTTTGCCGGCTCGCCACCCACCTGCACGCGGCCGTTCAGTTCCTGCAGGGTTACCAGGTCGAGTTTCTCGAACACCGGCTTCAGCAGGGTCTCGATCTGAGGGTTCTCCTTCAGCACCGCTTCGCGGATGATCGGAGCCGGCTGGTAGACCGGCTGCACCGATTTGTCGTCTTCCAGCACCACGAGCCCGGAAGGCGCGATGCCACCATCGGTTCCATAGACCATGGCGGCATTGGCGCCATTGGTCTGGTTGGCGGCCGCAGCGATCGTCGCTGCCGTATCGCCACCCGAAAGCGTGATCAGTTGTTCCGGCTTCAGCGTGAAGGCATAGGTCGTCTGGAATGCGGGAAGAGCCGCGGCGGAGTTTACGAATTCGGACGAGGCCGCCAGCACGATGTTGCCGCCGCCGGCAACGTACTTGCCGAAATCGGAAAGTGTGGCCAGCTTGTTGGCTTCGGCCACATCCTTGCGCAGGCCGATCGCCCAGGTGTTGTTGGCGGGCGACGGCGTCAGCCAGACGATCTTGTTCGCGTCGTAATCGAGCTTCTTTGCCGCCTCATAGGCCTTGGTCGCATCCTTCCAGGCGGGATCGTCGGCCTTTTCGAAGAAGAAGGCGGCATTGCCGGTATATTCCGGATAGATATCGATCTCGCCGGCGGTGATCGCCTTGCGCACGACAGGGGTCGCGCCGAGCTGCACCCGGTCTACGGTCTTGATGTTATTGGCATTCAGCACGGCCAGGATGATGTTGCCGAGCACGCCGCCTTCCGTATCGATCTTGGAGGAGACGACGACGTCGGCGCTGGCGGCGGCTGCCGTGAGCGTGAAGGCAAAGGCTGTACCGATAAGCAGTTTGGTCAGGCGCATGGAATTCTCCCTCGAAATTCAGTCCGGCAGTTTGATCACGGAACAATCCCGCCGTCCGGGCAAGCCATTCCATATATGTCAGTCCCAGACGAAAAATAGGGTTGCTCATGGAGAGTGTAGCGGACGAAATATTCCAACATTAAGTAAACCTACTGAAAGCATAGACTAACGTGTGGCGCCGCATCCGATTGGCCGTTGCAATCTACGGCGTTGTCGGTCACTTTGATCGTGGCCCGCCAGACACTGCGCTTTCACTCTTGGTTGCGATGCCGCTCGATCCGAACCGCCTGGGGGCTGGCGGCAAGGGTTCGCCCGGCGAATGTTCGGGGACTTGATGTCGATCTATATTCTCGCGCTTCTCATCGGCGTGGTCGCCGGCCTTCGCGCCATGACCGCACCCGCCGCCGTCAGCATTGCCGCCGCTGCGGGCTGGCTGCAGCTTAACGGCACCTGGGCTACCTTCCTGGCTTTCCGCTTCACGCCTTACATCTTCGGGCTGCTGGCCCTTGTCGAATTCGTGACCGACCAGTTGCCGGGCACGCCAAGCCGCAAGGTGCCGCAACAGTTCGGCGCGCGTATCGTCAGCGGGGGTTTCAGCGGCGCGGTCATCGGCACGGCCGGCGGATCGCTGATCGGCGGCCTGATTGCCGGCATCATCGGCGCCGTTATCGGTACGCTTGGCGGCTACGAGGCGCGCAAGCGGCTGGTCGCAGCAACAGGTGGCAAGGATCTGCCGATCGCCTTGCTGGAAGACGTCGTTGCCGTCCTGCTCGCGCTTTGGGTGGTGTCCTCGGTGTCATGAGCAAACGCTTCGACGCCATCATCATCGGCGCCGGACAGGCGGGACCATCACTCGCTGGCCGCTTGAGTGCTGCCGGCAAATCCGTGGCTATGATCGAGCGCAAGCTCTTTGGCGGCACCTGCGTCAACACCGGCTGCATGCCGACAAAGGCGATGGTCGCCAGCGCCTATGCCGCTCACATGGCCCGCCGCGGCGCCGATTTCGGCGTGGCGACGGGCCCGGTTTCCGTGGATTTTGCCCGTGTCATGGCGCGCAAGGAAAAGGTCAGAACCGACGCCCGCTCGGGCGTCGAGAACTGGCTCAAGGGCATGGAAAACTGCACGGTGATCGAGGGCCACGCCCGCTTCGAGGACCCGCACACCGTCCGGGTGGGCGAGGATATCTTCACGGCCGATCAGATTTTTCTCAATACCGGGGGCCGTGCGGCAACGCCGGATTTTCCCGGCGTCGACGACGTACCTTTCCTCACCAATGTCTCGATGATGGACCTTGCCGTCCTTCCTCGGCACCTGATCATCGTCGGCGGCAGCTATATCGGGCTTGAGTTCGCGCAGATGTTCCGGCGTTTCGGCTCAGAGGTGACGGTGATCGAGAAGGGCTCGAGACTGATCGGGCGCGAGGACGCCGACGTGTCGGACGCAGTCCTTGCGATCCTCGCGAAAGAAGGCGTTCAATTTCGGCTCAATGCCGAATGTATCCGCTTTGCCAGACACGGCGACGACGTCGCAGCCGGCGTCGACTGCACCTCCGGCGCGCCGGAGATCATCGGCTCGCATCTGCTGCTCGCAACCGGACGCCGGCCGAACACCGACGATCTTGGCCTCGACAAGGCGGGCGTGAAGACCGACGCACGCGGTTATGTCGAGGTCGACGACGCCTTGCGCACGAACGTGCCGCATATCTTCGCCATGGGCGACTGCAACGGCCGCGGCGCCTTCACCCACACCGCCTATAACGACTTCGAGATCGTCGCCGCCAACCTGCTCGACGGCGAGCCCCGAAAGGTCACCGATCGCATTTCGACCTATGCGCTCTACATCGACCCGCCGCTCGGGCGCGCCGGCATGAGCGAGACGGAGGCGCGCAAAACGGGGAGAAACATTGCCGTGGGAACACGGCCGATGACCCGTGTCGGCCGGGCGGTCGAAAAAGGCGAGACCGAGGGGTTCATGAAGGTAGTCGTCGATGCCGACAGCCAGGAGATCCTGGGCGCATCGATCTTAGGCACGGGCGGCGATGAGGCGGTGCAGAGCATTCTCGACGTCATGTACGCAAGAAAGCCCTACACCACGATCACGCATGCGGTGCATATTCACCCGACGGTGTCGGAATTGATCCCGACGGTTTTCGGCGATCTCAAGCGGGTGGGCTGACGACCGGAATACCGGTCGCCATACCTCGGCTTACACCAGCGCGGAGCGCGCGAGATGGTAGAAATACATCGCGCCGCGCTCCAGGATGTCGTCGTTGAAGTCGTAGCGCGTCGTGTGCAATCCGCTCGAATCTCCGTTGCCGATCAAGACATAGGCGCCCGGAACCTTTTCCAGGAGGAAGGAAAAGTCCTCGCTGCCCATCAGCGGTTCCGCAAGTTCGACGAACGAACCTTCGCCGAATTTTTCGGCAATCACGGCACGCGCGTGCTCGACCGAATCCGCGTCGTTGATCGTCGCGGGATATCCGACCTGCCAGCCGAAGGCGACATCGGCATTGAAGCTCTGCGCCTGGAAGCGGGCGATCTGCTCGACGCGCTCCTGTAATTGCTTGCGCACCACGGGATCGGTGGCCCGCATGCTGATCTCGAGCACCGCCGTATCGGGAATGATGTTCGATGCAGAGCCCGACTGGAAAGAGCCGACGGTGACAACTGAGGGCTGGTGCGGCGAGACGTTGCGCGACACCAGCGTCTGCAGCGCCATGACGATGCTCGAGCCGACAACGACGGGATCCACCGTCAGCTCCGGCTGCGCCCCATGGCCGCCCTTGCCCTTGATCGTCAGCGTCAGCACATCGATCGAGGCGGCCATGGCACCGGCGCGCGTCGAGAAGGTGCCGGCCGGCAGGCCCGGCCAATTGTGAAGCGCAAAGACACGCTCACAGGGAAAGCGCTCGAACAGTCCGTCCTCGATCATCAGCTTGCCGCCGCCGAAGTTTTCCTCGGCCGGCTGGAAGATCAGATGGACCGTGCCGTTGAAGCTTGCGTCTTGTGACAGCGCCCAGGCAGCACCGAGCAGCATGCTCGTATGCCCGTCATGGCCGCAGGCATGCATGGCGCCTGGATGTTTGCTCTCATAGGCAAGCCCGGTCTCTTCCTGCATCGGCAGTGCATCCATGTCGGCGCGAAAGCCGATCGAGCGATTGCTGTTTCCGCGCTTCAGCGTTGCGACGATGCCGGTCGTTGCAAGGCCGCGTGTCACTTCGAAGCCCCAGGACTGCAGCAGGCCAGCGACGAATTCGGAGGTCTTGACCTCGGAGAGGCCGATTTCCGGCATTTCGTGCAACCTGTGGCGGATATTGACGAGTTCGGGCAGGAACTCAGACAGGGTCGCGTCGCGCATAGGTCTCTCCTCAGGCCATCTGCAGGAACTGGCGCAGGCGCGCCGATTTCGGGTCACGCATCACCTGCGACGGGGCGCCGCGTTCCTCGACGAGCCCCTTGTGCAGGAAGATGACTTCGCTGGAGATGTCGCGCGCCAGCGACATTTCGTGCGTCACCATCACCATGGTGCGCCCCTCCTCCGCCAGCTTCTTGATCACCAGCAGCACCTCGTTGACGAGTTCCGGGTCGAGCGCCGAGGTCGGCTCGTCGAAGAGCATGACATCGGGTTTCATCGCCAGGGCGCGTGCGATCGCCGCGCGCTGCTGCTGGCCGCCGGAGAGCTGGTTAGGGTAGTGGTCGCGTTTCGGCGTGATGCCGACCTTCTCCATCAGCACTTCGGCTTCGCCGATGGCGTCCTTGCGCGTCATGCCGAGCACATGCATCGGCCCTTCGATGATGTTTTCGAGAATGGTCTTGTGGGACCAGAGATTGAAGCTCTGGAACACCATGCCGAGGCGGGTGCGGATATGTTCGAGCTGGCGCTTGTCGGCGGCCACGAGCTTGCCGTCCTTGCCCTTCACCGTCCGGATCACTTCGCCCGACACCGTGATCTCGCCCTCGTCCGGCGTCTCCAGATAGTTGATGCAGCGCAGAAGCGTGCTCTTGCCCGAGCCACTGCTGCCGATCAGCGAGATGACGTCGCCGGATTTCGCTTCAAACGAAACGCCCTTCAGCACCTCGACCGAACCGAAGCTCTTGTGGATGTTGTTCACGGACAGCGCGGTTGCGACCATCGTCGTTCCTCCTGTGGCGCAAGCTGCGCCTTGTGCTTATGCCTTCGCCGTGCGGTAGCGGGTCAGCCGCTTCTCGACGACGTTCATGACCCGCGTCAGGATGAAGACGACGGTGAAATAGATGATGCCGGCCGCAATCAGCGGTTCGAAGATCAACAGCGACTGGCGCTGCAGCATGCGCGCCGTGCCCATCACCTCGAGGATGGTGATCGTCGAGGCGAGCGACGTCGTCTTCAAAAGGATGATCAGATCGCCCGTCAGAACCGGCAGGCAGGAGCGCAGCGCCTGCGGCAGCGTGATGCGCCGAAGGATCATCGACGAGCGCATGCCGATCGATTTGGCCGCCTCGATCTGCCCGCGCGGGATCGCCTTGATCGCGCCACGGATGACTTCTGCATTATAGGCCGCCTGGTTGAGGCTGAGCGCGAAGATCGCGTACCAGAGACCGTCGCGAAGATAGGGCCACAGGAAGCTGTGGCGAACCCAGGTTCCCGGCAGCACCTGTCCGAGACCGTAATAGACAAGGTAGATCTGCACGAGCAGCGGCGTGCCGCGAAACGCAAAGGTGAAGACATAAGCCGGCATCGAAAGCATGCGCCGGGTCGAAAGCCGGGCGAGCGCGACAAGCGTGCCGATGACCAGGCCGAAAATACCGGCAACGGCCGTCAGGAGCAGCGTGAGCGGCGTCGCCTTGATCAGCGCCGGCAGGAAGCCGATGACGTTGGTGATCGTTTCCATCAATGATGCCCCCGGTTCAGGCGCCGTTCGATCTGGGCGATCACCAGAACGGAAACGAGCGTGATCATCAGGAACAAGACGGCCGTCAGCCCGTAGAAGAAGATGTACTGCTTGGTGCCGGCGGCGGCGCGGTAGCCGGTGTAGAGCAACTCGCTGAACGAGCCGAGCACGCTGATGATGGCGCTTTCCTTGGTGATCGACAGCCAGAGATTACCCATGCCCGGCACCGCATGGCGCATCATCTGCGGCAGCACGATGCGGGTGAAGACCTTGCGCGGTCGCATGCCGATCGAGACGGCGGCCTCGATCTGGCCAGGCGGAACCGCAAGAAAGGCCGAGCGCAGCACTTCCGTCATGAAGGCGCCGGAGACGAAGGCGAGCGCGATGATGGCGGCCCAGAAGGAGCTGAACTGGAAGGTCTCGGCGACAAGGCCGAAATGCTTCAGCAGCCGCTCGGCGCCGCTTGCCACCGAGAAATAGAGAAGAAGGATGACCAGCAGCTCGGGAAGCGAGCGCACGACGGTGGTGTAGATATCGGCGATCAGCCGCGGCAAGCGGTGCTTAGAAAGCTTTCCTGCAGCGCCCAATAGCCCGAAGACGATCGCAACCGCATAGGCGACCACGGAGACCTGCAGCGTCATCACCAGGCCCCAGGCGAAATCGTCGCCCCAGCCTTCGCCGCCCCAGGCAAGCAATTGCCAGTAATTCTCCATCCGTCGCTACCTGTTCCCGATTGGTGTCGTCAGCCAAGGGCTGCGATGATGCCCGGACGCTACGGTCCGTTCGGCAAACGAGGGCGAAGGGACCAGGCCCGACGCCCCCGGTAAGATCAGTTACTTCTGGCCGAAGATCCACTTGTCGACGAGGGTCTTGACCTGTCCGTCCTTTTCGAGGGCGGCAAGACCGGCATTGACCTTCTCGAGCGTCGCAGCGTCACCCTTGCGCACGGCATAGGCCACACCTTCGCCGAGAACGGCGTTCTTCGGAACCTCGACCTTGACTTCGTAGTCGGCGCCGTCAGGCGACTTCAGGAACGTCTGGATATAGAGGTCGGGGATCAGGACGTAGTCAACGCGGCCGGCGACGAGGTCGGCCACCGAGTTGTCGGCGGTGTCGTAGCTCTTGGCTTCAGCGCCCGGCAGGTACTTGGCGACGTAGGCGGACTGCACGCTCGAGGTCTGCACGCCGATGATCTTGCCCTCGACACTCGCCGGATCGATGATCTGGCCGGTGCCGTCGGCAGCGTCGACCGTCTTGATCTCGCTGGTGTCGGACTTGGCGCCGACGAAGGACGTGCCTTCGGTGTAGTAAGGCGTCGAGAAGTCGACGACCTTGCGCCGCTCATCGGTGATCGAGAACGCACCGATGATGAAATCGACCTTGTTTTCCTTCAGCGACGGGATGAGACCATCCCATGCCATCTGGTTGATGTCGCACTTGACCGCCATCTTCTCGCAGAGCGCGCGGGAAAGGTCGGCCTCGAGGCCTTCCCATTCGCCGCCGGCATTGACCTGCGTGAACGGCATGTAGGGCTCGGGCGTCATGCCCAGGCGCAGGGTGTCCTCGGCGAAAGCAGCGCTTGCCGCCATCGAAAGGGCGATCCCTGCAAACAGGGCCGACTTCAACGTTCTCATGATAATTCCTCCGCGAATGTGTATCTGGATCAGAGCGTGTTGCTGAACCAGCGCAGCGACATGCAGGACAGGCCCGCGTCGATCTTGCCGATTTCAGTGGTCTTCATCGGCACGACCTTGTAGCCGAGCTTGTCGAGCATCTCGATGGTGCGCGGGAAGTCCGAGCCGACCATGACGACGTCGTTGACGCGCAGTGCATTGGCCGCCGGCTCTTCGCCCTCGGGAATGATGACCTGCTTGAAGCGGTCGAACACGCCGGACTTCGCAAGGCGCGCAGTCGACAGCACGGTCTCTTCGTCGAGAAGCGAGCAATCGGTCTTGAAATGCAGCACGCCTTCAGGGGTGGAGACGATCTCGCTCTTGCGGCCGAGCTTGTCGAGGCAGGCCTGCAGCGCTTCGGCGCCGACCTTGTCGGTACGGGCCGAAAGGCCGATCATCACGCTTTCGCGGGTCGTCAGCACGTCGCCGCCGTCGGCAAGGCCGGTGCCCGGCAGATCGAGAACGGTCTCGAACATCGCACGAAGCGTCGGCTCGATCTCGATCGTCTCCTTGACGCGCGTGGCCGCACCCGGACGCAGCAGGATCGCGCCTTCGGTGAAGACCAGCGCCGGATCTTCGACGAAGATCGAATCCGGGAAGGCTTCGAGCGCCGGAAGAACGGTGACCTTGACGCCCGCATCCTTCATCGCAGCGATGTAGGTATCGTGCTCGGCCTTCACGCCCTCATAGGTCGGATTGCCACGATCATCGGCACGCAGGCCGTTGACGACGGTGGTCGAGGGGGTACGCACGATGATGTTGTTGAAATTGTAGACGGGGCGTGCTTGCGACATTTGTAGTACCTTTGGCTTGGATGAGGTGCTTCTATCGATCGGATGGGACGGCGTAAAGCTTTTGCGTACCGGCCGGTTCTCTACGCGACAAATGAACGCCCGCGAGCATGCAGCGCACGGAGCCGCCGGCAAGTTCGATGGTCGGCACGTCGAAGGCGAGCACGCGGGCCGAAGCCTCGAGCGCCTTGATCTGGTCCGCACGCAGCGATGCGAGCGCGCGCGCCGACATCGCGACCACCCGCCCGTCGGCGCCATCGAGTTCGATCGCGTTACCGGCGAAATTCTCGATCTGATCGATCGTGAGGTCGATGACCTGACGGCCCGTTTCCTCCAGTCGCGCGCAGATTTCCTGCCGACGCGCGACATCGGGGATCATGCTGGTGCCGATCAGCGCGAAATCCGTGCCGATGCACATCAGCACATTGGTATGGTAGATCGAATTGCCATTGCGGTCGACTGCGCCGAACACCATCGGCTCGAAATTGAAGTGGGTGCAGAAGCGCTCCAGCGCCACTTCGTTGGTGCGGTTCGAGCGCGCGGCATAGGCGACGCGACCGATATGGTCGAGCACCATGGCGCCGGTGCCTTCGAGATAGACGCCGTCCTTTTCAAGGCCGGAATAATCGATCACGTCCTGGACGCGGTACTCTGACTTCAGCATCTCGACGATGTCGGCGCGGCGTTCGCTCTGGCGGCTTTCCGAATACATAGGATAGATCGCCACATGGCCGCCCGAATGGGTGGAGAACCAATTGTTCGGAAACACCGAGTCCGGACGCGTAACCGTTTCGTCCTCGAACATGTGAACGGCGACACCGGCGGCCGACAGGCCATCGGCCATGCGCGTCACTTCCTCGAAGGCGGCCGTCGCGATCGCCGAGGGCTTGCGCGCCTCGTCGGTCGACTGGAAGGCGTTGTCCTTGGCCGTCATCGGGTTCGGGCCGAAATGGTGCGGACGGATCATCACGACGCCCTTCGGCGCCTGTACGGACAGTCTCTTCATGTTACGCAGCGCTCCGCTCGGCAGGGGCCGTCGGCTGCTGCCGGAACAGACCGTAGAGATCACGCGGGTGCTCCGGCTGCGTCGTCAGGTCGAGCTCGGTGTAGAAAGCGGTGCCCTGGATCTTGTCGCGCAGGAAGCGCAGCGCCGAAAAATCCTCCGTGGCAAAGCCAACGGAATCGAAGATGGTGATCTGAGCGTTGCTGCGGCGGCCTTCGGCATCCCCGGTGATCACCTGCCAGAGCTCGGTGACCGGGAAATCCGGCGCCATCTGCTGGATCTCACCTTCGATGCGGGTCTGCTCCGGATATTCGACGAAAACGTCGGCGCGGCGCAGGATATCGCCCTGCAGCTCGGTCTTGCCGGGGCAATCGCCACCGACAGCGTTGATGTGCACGCCGGCGCCGACCATGTTGTCGGAAAGGATCGTCGCATTGCGCTTGTCGGCCGTCACAGTCGTAATGATATCGGCTCCGGCAACAGCCTCTTCGGCGGTCTTGGCGACGACGATCTCGAAATCCATGTCGGCGAGGTTCTTCAGGAACTTGTCCGCTGCTTCGCCGTCGATGTCGAAGACCTGCAGGCGCTTGATGCCGAGCAGCGCCCGGAATGCAAGGGCCTGGAATTCGGACTGCGCACCGAGGCCGATGATCGCCATCGAACGAGCGTCGGGACGGGCAAGATACTTGGCGGCCAGCGCCGAGGTTGCCGCCGTGCGCAGGCCGGTCATGATCGTCATCTCGGATACAAGGCAGGGATAGCCCGTGCTGACATCCGACAGAACGCCAAACGCTGTCACCGTTTGCAGGCCGACGTTCGGGTTCGTCGGGTGGCCGTTGACGTATTTGAAGCCGTAGTGCTCGCCATCCGACGTCGGCATCAGTTCGATGACCCCCATCTTCGAATGGCTCGCAAGCCGCGGGGTTTTCTCGAACGCGTTCCACCTGCGGAAATCGTCTTCGATATATTCCGCAAGACCCAACAGGAACGTTTCAATGCCGGTCGATTTGACCAGCTCGATTACGTTGCCGACACCGACATACTGAACCACGATTCCAACTCCATCGCGAAATTTGATGAAGTCAGCGTAGGCATGCAAGAAGCGAGTTGAAATTTTAAACCTGCTCAAAAAGAAAACTATTATTGAGCAAATTGCACAATCGTGTTATACAGAATTCATGCATATCTTCGATGACCTCGATCACCAGCTGATTTCGCTCCTGCGAGAAGACGGCCGCGCGCCCTACTCCAAGATCGCAACGGTGCTGGGCATTTCGAGGGCGACGGTACAGACACGCATCGACCGGCTGCTGGAAAGCGGCGCCGTGCTCGGCTTCACGCTGCGCGTGCGACAGGATTACGACGATCGCGCCATCCGGGCGATCATGATGATCGAGGTCAGCGGCCGCAACACTACCAAGGTCATCAAGTATCTGCGCGGGTTGCCCGAGCTTTACGCCCTGCATACGACCAATGGCGGCTGGGATCTGGTTGCCGAAATCCGCGCCAACAGCCTCAGCGATTTCGATCGGATCCTGCGCGAGGTGCGCGACGTAGAAGGCGTATCCAACAGCGAGACGAGCATTCTGCTCAGCACCGTTTAGTTCCCACCCGCAAGCGCGCGCCCAGACCGCGCCAGACAGGCAAGACCGTGAGCCACATTCCCCAGATCGACTACGATACCGCATCGCAGACCATCCGTGACGCCCATGACGAGGAGGTGCGCGTGCGTGGTCGGATGACCAACATGAAGCGCACGCTGTTGCATTCGCCGGTTGCGCACCGGATCTATGCCGAGTGGTTCACGCTGAGGGAAGAGTTGCGGCCGGCTCTCGACGACCGGGCCGTCTGGCTTTTGTCGCACGCGATTTCGGAAGCCATGCAGTCGCCGATCGCGATGGGCTTCTTCCGCCGTGCTTTCGCCAATTCCGGCGTCGACTTCCATGCGGTCGTGCCGACCGCCGACGAACAGCGGCTGATCGACTTCGGCCGGGCGATCGTCGCCAATTCCAACGCCGTTCCGGCGGAAATCTGGGATGGGCTGAAGGCGCGCTACGACAACGCGGCTCTCGTCAACCTGGTGGCATTTGCCGGGATCATGGTTGCAACCGCACTGTTCAACAATGTGGTCGAAGTCGAATTCGATCCGGAGTTGGCGCCGTTCATCGATTGACGCGGTCGGTGGCCCGAGCCAGTCGGGCCGCCCGCACGGCGGGTGTCAGTCGGCGTATCGGGTCACGAATTCCGGGTTGCCGCGCAGGGTATTGCTGACGGTGCAGATTTCGTTTTCGGCCGCCTCGGCAATCGCGTGCCGGGTCGCGTCGTCGAAGTCGCCCTTGATGTCGAAAAGGATATCGAATTTGGCGATGCGCGACGGTTCGTCATGCGCCTTCTCGCCCGTGACCTTGGCGCTGACTTCGATCAGCCGGTCGAGCACGCCGAAACGGCTCGCGGCAATGCGCGCGCTGAGGACGAGGCAACTGGCAAGCGAAGCGTAGAGCAGATCGAGCGGCCCATAACCGGCTTGAGACGGCGCGGTAACGATATCGAGTTCGCCGCCTGTGACCGACGTCACGTGCGGGAAACCGGTTTTGCCGACCACGGCCGTGGCACCCGTTTCTCGCGTCCTTACCTTCACGTCTGCCATTTTACTCGCCTTCTCCAATATGCGCGGTTTCGGGCTCAGTCACTTGGATGAACCCTATCGTCTGCGACACCGCGGGCCACCTGTGGCCCACGGTGCTGATATGTCCGCGCTCAGTCGCCAGCGCAAGTGAGCGCGGAGAAATCAGTTCTTCTTCACGAGGCGGTAGAAGACGAAGTCCGAAGTGGCGCCGTTGACGTAGCCTTCGACCTTGTCCTTCATCGCAACCTGGGTCGCGGCCTGGAACATGATCACGATCGGCGACTTTTCCTGCACCTTGCGCTGCAGATCGACGTAGAGCGCCGAACGCTTGGCCGGATCGGCTTCCTTCAGCGCAGCCTTCGTTTCTTCGTTGAGCTCGGCCGGAACGGCCCAGCCGTTACGCCACGTGGTCGTCGACTGGTACTTGTCGTCCGCATTGTCCTCGTTATAGGCAAACGCCTTGGCGTTCGAATGCGGGTCCATGAAGTCGGGGCCCCAGTAGAGCAGCATGGCTTCGTGGGTACGAGCACGATACTTGGTGATGACCTGGCTGCCGGTGCCCGGGATGATGTCGAAGGTGATGCCGGCTTCGGCAAACGAAGCCTGCAGCGACTGAGCCATGTCGGTGAACGGCGTCGAGTTGATGACGTCGAGCGTCACCTTGATCGGCGTCTTGATACCGGCGTCTGCGAGGATCTTCTTCGCCTTTTCGACGTCGTAGGTGTACGGCGTCTCGTCGAGCGAGCCCGGGAAGCCCTTAGGCCAGAAGGCCTGGTGGACGTCCATCTGCCCCTTCAGGAAACTGTCGGTCATGCCCTTGTAGTTGACGAGGTAGCGCGCGGCTTCCCAGACGGCCGGCGGCTGCAGGGCTGCGGCCTTCTGGTTGAACGACAGGAAGTGAACGGCTGCCTGCGGATAGGACTCAACCTTCATGCCGCCCTTGGCCGAAACGCTTGCCATCTGGTCCGGCGTCAGGTTCTTCGCCATGTCGACGTCGCCGGTTTCAAGCATCAGCTGCTGTGTTGCCGCTTCTGCGACGTGACGGATGATCACGCCCTTGATGGCCGGAGCGCCACCGAAGTAGTTCGGGTTGGCCTGCAGGTTCAGAAGTTCGCCGGCGCGGAAGGCCTTCAGCACGAAGGGGCCAGAACCGGCCGAGTTCGCCTTCAGCCATGCATTTCCGTAGTCGCCGTCTGCTTCGTTCGCCTTGACGGCTTCCGCGTCGACGACCGAGGCCGGACGGGCGGCGAGCACGTTGAGAACGAAGGCGGACGAGAAGTCGCCTTCATACTTGATCGTGACCTTGTTGCCGTCGGCAGTCACCATCTTGTCGATGTTTTCGGGCGTCCAGCCGAGCTGCGTCAGGATGAAGGCGGGCGCCTTGTTGAGCACAACGACGCGCTTGAACGAATAGACGACGTCTTCGCCGCGCAGCGGGTTTCCGGACGAGAAGGTGACGCCGTCACGCAGGGTGAAGGTGATCGTCTTTGCCGCATCGTCGGCGGTCCATTCGCTGGCAAGACCGGGCGCAAGCTTCAGAACGTCGGGCGCATCGTACTGTACCAGGCGGTCATAGGTCTGCGTCACGTATTCGCCGGACGAAAACTCATAGGCTTCGGCCGGGTCGATGCTGACGATATCGTCGATATTCTGGGCAACCACCAGCACTTCGGCAGGGGTTTCCGCCAGGGCTGCCGGCGATACGCTCAGCATCAGGGACGCCGCGAAAACCGCGGCCGTGAACATTCTCATCATTGCTCTCCTATTTTCGATGAGGTTTGGTTTTTGTTGTCGTCGCCGGCTTGGGGACTGCCTGAGGCGCGCCGGTCTCGTTGGGCAAGGTTGTGCGCGAGCGGAACAGCGGCAGGGTGCCGGTCCAGATCAGCCGTACGGGTGCATCCGTCCTGTTCCACCAGTAATGGGGCTGGATGCCGCGAAAATGCAGGCCGTCGCCGGGTGTAAGTGTCGTCTCGTCATCGTCGAGGCCGAACAGGATTTCGCCCTCGAGCACGTAGACCAGTTCCTCGCCTTCGTGGCTGAACACTTCGGAGCGATGTCCGGCTGGAATGGTGATGACGAAGCTCGACAGCTGGTTGCCGGCAAAATCGGCGCCGATGCGCTCGTATGCGACCGGCGATCCACCGACGGAAAAGACCATGCGTTCGCTGGCGCGCGACAGGCCGGTATCGATCGCCGGCGCCAGGATGAAGTGATTGAGCTCGGCGTTCAGCCCCTGGGCGATCTGGGCGAGCGTGCCGAGCGAGGGCATGGCGAGGTCGCGTTCGATCTGGCTGAGATAGCCGACCGAGACGCCGGCCGCATCGCTCAGCGCCTGCAACGTCATATGCATCTGCCGCCGCCGCGCACGAATGAGCGCGCCGATCCGCGGCTGACCTGCGCCCGCAGATCGGCCGGATGCGGTGTCTGCATCCTCAGATGGCACGGTCACGATGGATTCTCCTACCCAGTAAAATTTTTTTGATTTAAGCAAACTTATTTATATACTCCAAGCGAATTCTTGCGCTATCGACAGCCGCGAAGCCAAGCGAACGAGGGATGGAATCGCCACGTGGCAAACAACAATTCGACTACAGCGCCCGCGCCGACGCGCCGCGCCGGGGCGCAAAGCCCAGGCAGACGGCGCCTTTTCTCAGCTCTGGGCTTTCTCGTCACGCTCTGCGTGACCTTCATCGGCCTGCTTGCAATCACCTTCTTCATCGGCCGCATCGTGCCGATCGACCCGGTGCTCGCCGTTGTCGGCGACCGGGCGCCCGTCGCCGTCTATGAGCGCGTCCGCGAGGAAATGGGTCTTGATCGTCCGCTCGCCGCCCAATTCGTCAGCTATGTCGGCGACGTGGTGACAGGCAACTTCGGTACGGCCGTGTCCACAGGCAAACCGGTGATCGAGGACCTCGCCCGCGTCTTCCCGGCAACGCTGGAGATGGCGACGCTCGGCATCATTCTCGGCGTTCTCATCGGCGTGCCGCTCGGCGTGATCGCCGCGAGCCGCCGCGGCTCCTGGCTCGACCAAGCCATCCGCGTGATCGGCTTGCTCGGCTACTCCGTTCCGGCCTTCTGGCTCGGCCTCGTCGGCCTTGCGGTCTTCTATGCCAAGCTGAAATGGGTTGGTGGCCCAGGCCGTGTGGATATCTTCTATGACGGTGTCGTCAGCCCGATCACAGGGCTTATCCTCGTCGACAGCATCATTGCCGGCGACTGGGAGATCTTCCGCAACGCGGTCTGGCACCTGATCCTGCCGGCGTCCTGCCTCGGCTTTTTCTCGCTTGCCTATATCGCCCGCATGACACGCTCCTTCATGCTCGACCAGCTGAGCCAGGAATATGTGACCACCGCGCGCGTCAAGGGCGTGCCGGAGCGGCTGGTCATATGGCGCCATGCCTTCCGCCCGATCCGCGTGCCGCTGATCACTGTCATCGGTCTTTCCTATGCCGGCCTGCTCGAAGGCTCCGTGATGATCGAGACGATCTTTTCGTGGCCGGGCATCGGCAATTACCTGACCGTCGCCCTGCTCAACGCCGACATGGCGGCCGTCCTCGGTTCGACCCTGGTGATCGGCGCGGTCTTCATCGGCATCAACAAGATATCGGACGTGCTCTATCGCGTGCTCGATCCACGTGCGCGCTAGGGAGAAGCGGACATGACAACACTTCGCGACTGGCTGATCGACGACAGCCCCGCCTCGCCGATGCAAGCGCGCCTCGGCCGCATCTACCGGATCTTCGGCGCGCTGATGCACAATCCGCTCGCCGTGGTCGGCGCGATCATCATCCTGGTGCTCGTATTGACTGCCCTTTTCGCACCCTGGATTGCCACGCATGACCCGTTGCGCCAGTCGCTAGGCGAACGCCTGCTGCCGCCGAGTGCCGCACACTGGATGGGAACCGACGAACTCGGCCGCGATATCTGGTCGCGCGTCGTCTACGGCGCACGCATCACGCTGGCAATCGTCACGCTGGTCGCCGTACTCGCCGCACCTGCCGGTCTGGTGATCGGCGTTGCTGCCGGCTACTTCGGTGGCTGGGTCGACCGCATTCTCATGGGCATCACCGACATTTTCCTGTCGCTGCCCAAGCTCATCCTGGCGCTTGCCTTCGTCGCAGCGCTTGGACCGGGCATCGAGAACGCGATCATCGCTATCGCCATTACATCCTGGCCCGGCTACGCCCGCGTCGCCCGCGCCGAGACGATGACCTTCAAGAACTCGGAGTTCATCTCGGCGGTCCGCCTGCTCGGCGCGTCGAGCCTTCGGGTCAATCTCGGTCACGTGCTGCCGCTCTGCACCTCCTCGATGATCGTGCGCGTCACGCTCGACATGGCCGGCATCATCCTGACGGCCGCCGGCCTCGGCTTCATCGGCCTTGGCGCCCAGCCGCCGCTTCCCGAGTGGGGCGCAATGATCTCGCGCGGCCGCTCCTTCATTCTCGACCAATGGTGGGTGGCGACGATGCCGGGTTTCGCGATCATTCTCGTCAGCCTCGGATTCTGCTTCCTCGGTGACGGCCTGCGCGACGTGCTCGATCCGAAGAGCGGGGAGCAACGCTGATGAAGCCGCTTCTCGAAATCGAAAACCTGCGCGTCACCTTCCCGACACCGCGCGGCGATCTTGAGGTCGTTCGCGGCCTCTCGTTCACCCTCGGCCGCGAACGCCTGGGCATCGTCGGTGAAAGCGGTTCTGGCAAGTCGATGACCGGCCGCTCGATCCTGAAACTGGTGCGTGCGCCGGGCAAGGTGACGGCCGACAAGCTGACCTTCGACGGCATCGATCTGCTGACGCGCTCCGAGCGCCAGATGCGCCCGATCCGTGGCGCCCGCATTTCCATGGTGATGCAGGACCCGAAGTTCTCGCTGAACCCGGTGATGACCATCGGCGAACAGATCGCCGAGGCGCTTCTGACGCATCAGCGCCTGCCGCGTCGCGAGGTGAACAACCGCGTGCTGACCATGCTGGAATCGGTTCGCATCGCCGATCCGGAACGGGTCGCCAAGCTCTATCCGCACGAAGTTTCCGGCGGCATGGGCCAGCGCGTGATGATCGCGATGATGCTGATCCCCGAACCCGACCTTCTGATCGCCGACGAGCCGACCTCAGCCCTCGACGTCTCGGTGCAGGCCCAGGTCCTCGACATCATCGACGAACTGGTCAAGCGCAAGGGCATGGGCCTGATCTTCATCAGCCACGACCTCAATCTTGTCTCCAGCTACTGCGACCGTATCCTGGTTATGAACACCGGCGAAGTGGTGGAAGAGTGCCAGGCGGGCGAACTGATGAACGCCAAGCACCCCTATACCCGCGGCCTCATCGCATCGATCCCGCGTCTCGACGAAACCCGGACCGAGCTTCCCGTGCTCGACCGCAGCGCATGGGCAAAGAAATGACGGCGCTTTCCCTGAAAAACCTCGACATCTTCTACGGCGAAGCGCACATCACGCACGACGTCAATCTCGAGATCGCCGATGGCGAGAGCTTTGCGCTGGTCGGCGAAAGCGGCTCGGGCAAGTCCACCGTATTGAAGGCGATCGCCGGCCTTGCGCCTGAGTGGAGCGGAGAAATCAACGTCTTCGGCAAGCCGCGAAGCCACGGCATCGACCGCGCCTTCTCCCGCCAGTGCCAGATGGTCTTCCAGGATCCCTATGGCTCGCTGCATCCGCGCAAGACCGTCGATGCGACGCTCGGCGAAGCCCTGACGATCCACGGCATCGGCGATCGCAGCGCCCGCATCGAAGAGGTGATGTCCTCTGTCGGCCTCGACCGGAAGTTCCGTTTCCGCTTTCCGCACCAGCTCTCCGGCGGCCAGCGCCAGCGCGTGGCGATTGCCCGTGCGCTGATGCTGAAGCCGAAGGTGCTGCTGCTCGACGAACCGACCTCGGCGCTCGACGTGTCGGTGCAGGCTGAAATCCTGAACCTGTTGAAGCGTTTGCGGCAGGAGCAGAACCTGACATTCCTGATGGTCACGCACAACCTTCCGGTCGTCTCCTTCCTTTGCGACCGCCTGGCGGTGATGCGCCAGGGCCGCATCGTCGAGGTGGCCGATGTGGCCGACCTCAAGCGCGGCGACCTCAAGGATCCCTATTCGCGCGAACTGATGCAGATCAGCGCAGCGCACGCGAATTAATCAACATTCCAAGGACATATGATGAACAGTGAACAGATCGCTGCCGCGTTGGCTGAATTCGATGCGGCGATTGCAAGGGAAACCGACGCGGACGCCATCTTGGGCGCGCTTCAGACGCTTTGCCGCCAGGTGATCGGCGCCAAGCTCTTCACGACGATGACCGTCGACATGGTCAACGAAGTCGCCCGCCGCGCCTATACCTCGCATCCTGAGGAATACCCGACCTCCGGCACCAAGCCGATCCGCTACGACAGCTGGTTCGACATCGTGCACAAGGAACACAAGACGTTCGTGGCCAACACCATCGTCGACATCTCCAAGGTTTTCGGCGACCATGAGACCATCTGGGCGCTCGGCTGTGGTTCGGTCGTCAACATCCCCGTGGTCGTCGGCGGCGTGCTGCTCGGAACCGTCAACTGCCTCGACGTCGAGCATCATTACACGCCTGAGCGCGTAGCACTCTCCAAGCATCTTGAACTGCCGGCCAAGCTGGCTTTCCTGGCCGCCGCCCACGCGGCCAAGGCCTGATCGATGACGGCCGGGGGCGCAAACGCCCTCGGCCATTTCCGACCGGACCAATCGCGACCGGCCGGACGGAGCCGCCAAGACGCAAAGCCCCGGCTTCCATTCTCCCCCGGCCGTTGAACCTTTTGCCGGAGTCAGGCGCAGGCATCCGCCCGTCTTCGGGCGAGCGACGTTTTCGACGGCCAACAACGCGCCGGGACAGCCCCTCCAGACATGCGGCCCTCGATCAGGCGGCCGCTCCCTGTGCAAGCAGCACCTCGATCTCGGCACGCGTCGGCATCGCCGGTGCCGTACCGCGGCGGGTGACGGAGATCCCAGCAGTGGCGCAGCCGAAACGCGCCGCCTCGACCGGCGCCAGACCCTGCGCCAGTGCCGCGGAGAACCCGCCGACGAAGGCATCGCCCGCTCCAGTCGTATCGATGACGGGGCCGCTTGCCATGGCCGGAATGACGACCGACTGGCTGGCATTGTGCAGGAGTACGCCCCTTGCGCCGAGCGTAATCAAGGCGGTGCGAGCGCCCTTTTTCAGTAGCGCGTCTCCGGCCCGCCGCGCATCGTCGACGGTGGCAAGCTCAAACCCGGCCAGCGCCGCCGCCTCGGTCTCGTTCGGCACGATGTAATCGCACAGCGGATAGATCGCGTCCGGGAACGGTTCTGCCGGCGCCGGGTTGAACACCGTGGTGACGCCGGCCGCACGGGCAATCTCCAACGCGCGCTGCGCGGCAGCTGCCGGCTGCTCGAGCTGGGTGACGAAGATGCGCGATTGCTCGATCGTCTCCCGTGCCGCCTCGACGTCGTCGATGCCGATCGAACCGGCAGCACCGGGATATACGATGATGGCGTTTTCGCCGTTCTGGTCGTTGACATAGATGAAGGCGGCACCCGTCGGCAGATCGTCCATCTGGACGATCTTTGGCGTCACGCCCGCCTCGGCATAGGTGCGAAGCGCCATGTCGCCGAAGGTGTCGCGGCCGATCTTCGATATGAACGACACCGGGCTGCCGGCGCGCGCAGCGGCAACCGCCTGGTTCGAGCCCTTGCCGCCCGGCCCGACCGAGAAACCACTGCCAGTGATCGTCTCGCCGACAACCGGCATGCGTCGCGCCAGATAGGCCGTATCCGCCACGAAGATCCCGAGGATCGATACACCAACCTTCATTCCTGCCTCCAGCGATCACGCCGCCGCGAGTGGGCGAGCGTAGATCCAGTTCAAAGTTCACGACTTCAAGATGTTATGACGATATGCCGAAGCGGATTGTGCACAGGCTGACGCAACGTCAGTCAGGCCCCGTCAGGCGGGATCACGCCCTTGGTGAACAGGAAGCAGCCGTAAAAGCGCGTCTCGCCTGTAGTGATGACGCAATAGGCCTTCTTTGCTTCCTCGTAGAAGGCGAAGAGTTCGATGCCGTACATCGGTGCGGGCTTGCCCTCGGCACGGTCGATTTCCGTCTGGACCTCACGCTGCACCTCGGCGATCTCCGATGGCGCGCCCATGATTTCCATGCGACCCGCCGAGGGTTGCAACGGCGTGTCGAGTGGCAGCACCGACAGGATCGCCTTCACGGCGCGGGCCGCAGAGACGTTGTCGATGTGCAGGAGCTTGCCGAGCGTGGTCTGCCGGGCGATCGCATCCGACGGAAAATTGGTATCGGAAATGACCAGCGTATCGCCGTGCCCCATGGAGCGCAGCGCGTGCAGCACATCGGCATTGAGCGCCGGGTCGAGATTTTTCAGCATGGCAATCCTCCTCCTGGCGCCGGCTCGCATGCTCCCGAGTGGCGCGCAACCCCGTGATGCCGGGCCGGCATCACGCACTCCCAATCCTTCGCTGCGACTGCGCAGACAGTCGCATCCCGGTGCCGGCTCCCCCGCCTCCGGGATGGCGTTTCCCTACTCGCCGTAGGGGATCCAGATGTTCTTGACGTCGGTGGCGCGGCGCAGATAGGCCTGCCCTTCGGCTGCCGACCGATCGAACCAGTCGGTCGCCTTGCCATAATCGACGAAGGTCCGCTTCAGGTTTCCGGCCGAAAGCTTCTCAACCAGCGTCGACAGCTCCGGCGTACCGAAGGCCCAGAGCGCGTCGACGTCGTTATGGCTTGCCAGCGTCTTTGCCAGCTCCATCGCCGAACCGGTGACGATGTTGACGACCCCCGCCGGCACATCCGACGTTTCCAGGATCGAATAGAAATCGGTCGCAGCCAGCGGGTGCTGTTCGCTCGGGACCGCGACGACGCGGTTGCCGGTGGCGATCAGCGGCGCCACAAGGCTGATGAAGCCGAGCAGCGGCGCCTCCGTCGGGCAGACGACGCCGACAACGCCGATCGCTTCGGGCATGGCGAGCGCCACGCCCCGCAGCGGCGGCTGGTGAACCACACCCTCGTACTTGTCGGCCCAGGCGCCGTAGCTGAAGAGCCTGGAGATCGATGCCTCGACCTCTGCCTTCGCATTGGCGGCCGATGCACCGGTCATCGCGGCGATGCGGCCCGCGAATTCATCGGCGCGGCCACTGAGGTTCTCGGCGATGTAGTAGAGGATCTGTGCGCGATTGTGCGATGTCGCCGATGCCCAGCCGGATGCGGCATGCGCGGCGACCACGGCGTTGCGGATATCCTTGCGGTTGCCCTCGCCGACCTCGCCGAGGACCTTGCCTTTCGGCGAAAGAACGGCGCGCGAATAGTTGCCGTCAGGCCGCGCCTGCTTGCCGCCGATGAACAGCTTGGCCGTGCGATCGAGCGACGGCGCGGCGAAATCGCCGGAAACCGGCTTCAACGTCGGTTCGGCCGCAGCTGCGCGCAGCTTGCGCCCCACCCAGGCCTTGGGCTTCAGATATTCGTAGCAGCCTTCGCGACCGCCCTCGCGGCCGAAACCGGATTCGCGCTTGCCGCCGAAACCGGCCGCCGCATCGAAGAGATTGGTCGCATTGACCCAGACGACGCCGGCGGCGAGCTTGGCTGCAACGTTGAGCGCCAGGCCGATCGTCTCGCTCCAGACACTTGCGGCCAGACCATAGCGCGAGTGGTTGGCGAGCTGGATCGCCTCATCCGGGGTGCGGAAGGTCATCGACACGGCGACGGGACCGAAGATCTCCTCGGTCGCCACCACAGACGTCGGTTGCACATTGGTAAGCAAGGTCGGCGGATAGAAGCTACCGCCCTTGGGCAGCTCGATCTTCGGCTGGTGGAGCTTGGCGCCTTCAGCGACACCCTTGGCGACCAGGCTCTCGATGCGCTGTAATTGCACCGGCGCGACGATCGCCGCCATGTCGATTGCCTTGTCTAGCGGATGGCCGACACGCAAGCTCTGCATGCGCCGCGTCAGGCGCTCGTAGAAGAGCGGCGCCACGCCTTCCTGCACGAGGAGCCGCGAACCGGCGCAGCAAACCTGCCCCTGATTGAACCAGATCGCATCGACGACACCCTCGACCGCGCCATCGATATCAGCGTCATCAAAAACGATGAAAGGCGACTTGCCGCCGAGCTCGAGCGTCAGCGACTTGCCGGTGCCGGCCGTCTTTTCGCGGATCAGGCGCCCGACTTCGGTCGATCCGGTAAAGGCGATCTTGTCGATATCGGCATGCTCGACGATCAGCGCACCGGTTTCGCCCTCACCGGTCACGACGTTGAGCACGCCTGCAGGCAGGCCGGCTGCGGACGCAAGCTCGGCAAAGAGCAGTGCCGTCAGCGGCGTGAACTCGGCCGGTTTCAGGATGACGGTGTTGCCGAGCGCCAAGGCCGGTGCGACCTTCCAGGCGAGCATCAGGAACGGGAAATTCCACGGAATGACCTGGCCGACGACGCCCACCGGCACCTGATCGGCAAACTCGGTCTCCTGCAGCTGCGCCCAGCCGGCGTGGTGGTAGAAGTGACGGGCCGCAAGCGGTACGTCGATATCGCGGGTTTCGCGGACCGGCTTGCCATTGTCGATCGCTTCGACCACTGCGATCAGCCGCGCATGGCGCTGGATCATCCGGGCAAGGGCATAGAGGTGGCGCGCACGGGCGTGACCTGGCAGCTTAGCCCAGGGGCCTTGCGCCTTGCGGGCAGCGGCGACGGCATCGTCCACGTCCTTGGCGTTGCCAAGCGCGATCTTTGCCAGCAGAGCTCCGGTGGCGGGCTCATGGCTCTCGAAGGTCTTGCCGGAGGACGGTGCCACGAAAGCCCCGTTGATGAAGTGGCCGAACTGCCCCTTGTGCCGCGCCAGCCACTGGCGGGCTTCGGTGTCTGCTTCCGGTGCGGGACCATAGGACATTTCGTCAAAATACCTTGCGACTGTCATCGGGATCATCCAATCGGGTGTCGGTTGAGGGCCGAGTAGGCGCCGGTCACGTGATGCTCGAGTTGGCGTTCGATATCGCCGAGCAGGCTCGAGGCGCCGATGCGGAACAGATCAGGCTCCAGCCACTCGCGCCCGAGTTCGTCCTTCATCAGGAACTGGTAGTTCAGGATGTCCTTGGCGGCAGAAATGCCGCCGGCCGGCTTGTAGCCGACCTTGATGCCGGTGCGTTCCTGATAGGCGCGGATCATGCGCAGCATCACCAGCGTCACCAGCAGCGTGGCGTTGACGCCTTCCTTGCCGGTGGAGGTCTTGATGAAATCGGCGCCGGCCATCATGCAGACGAGCGAAGCGCGGGCAACGTTGCGCAGCGTCTTCAGGTCACCGGTCGCCAGGATCGCCTTGACATGCGCATCGCCGCAGGCTGCGCGGAAATCGCGCATCTCGTCATAAAGCGCCTGCCAGTTCCCGGTCAGCACATGCTCGCGGGTGATGACGATATCGATTTCCCTGGCGCCATCGGCAACCGAAGCCTCGATCTCGCGCAGCTTGACGTCGTGCGGGATGAGGCCGGCGGGAAAGCCGGTGGAGACGGCTGCAACCGGAATGCCGGAGCCGTCGAGGGCCTCGACGGCGGTGGAGACGAAACGGTGATAGACGCAGACGGCGCCTGTGGTGATATCCCGATTGCCCATGCCGAGCGCATCGAGAATGTCCTGGCGCACCGGCTGGCGTGCCTTGGCACAAAGCCGCTTGACGCGCTCGGTCGTGTCGTCGCCGTTGAGCGTCGTCAGGTCGATGCAGGTCACGGCCTTCAACAGCCAGGCGGCCTGCGCATCCTTCTTCACGGTGCGGCGGCCCGGCAGCGTCGAAACGCGCCGTTCTGCAGCCGACAGGTTGACGCGCTGATCGACGACCCAGCCGAGATCGAGATCCATGCCATCGTTGCGCGGCCAGTTGTGGCCGGAGGCCGAATGGACTGCGGTTTTCGCGGCAACAGTCTTCACTGCAAGGTCTTCCAAGCGATTGCTCCTCGAACGCCCTGACATCGCCGCACGATAACACGGGATAGTTCCGCGGCGGCGGCGATTCTCGTTTTGTTATATTTCTATCGTATTTTTGTTAGCATTCCACCACTTGTTGACGATGTCAAGCGACGGAGGCGTTGCTCTTCGAAATCGAACGCAATCGCAATCGTCAGATCAGTTCATAGGAATGCGCGTATCGCCGTCCTCGGTAATCACAGACTTGAACACACTTGCGGGCGCGAAAAACGCCGGCTTCAGCTTACCGATCTTGCTGCGGTCAATGACGAGATGGCTTTCGCGGGCGAGCGAGATCACCTTCTGCTTCACCGGAACCTCGTGAAAATGCACACATGTCGCACCGCGCACCGGATCCACGCCCGCGGCCGAAAGAAAGGCAACATTGATCCCGAGGGAATCAAGGGTTTCCAGGCCAGAATTGCCCGAGAACGAAGCCGAGGCCGGATGATAGACACCACCGAGCATGACAATGCGGACATTGGGTTTCCGCGTCAGCCGGTCCGCCACATTCAGCGAGTAACAGACTGCAGTCATTACATATTTTTCGGGTATGAGATCGACGAGATACTCGAGCGTCGTGCCACAATCGATAAAGATCGTCTCGTCGGGGCGGATATGCCGTACCGCGTGCAGGCAGGCCTCGCGCTTGGCCGCCGCATGACTGTCGGCCTCCCGTGCCAGCTCGTAGGGCATGTCGCCATCGACCTCGCCAGATGGCACGATGTGGCCACCGAGAAAGGCGAATTGGCCGGGATTGTCGGCAACATCGCGACGAACGGTCATCTCTGACACGCCGAGCAGCGCTGCGGCATCGCGCAGATGGAGAACGCGCCGACCGGAGAGGGCGTCTGCGAGCTGAAGGATGCGGGCTGTCTTGCGGCTGGCCATGATCGTTCCGTGGGTGGCTCGTTCGAGCCCCTGCGTTACGGCAGGCGGCTCGAACAGTATTTGTGACAATTATCACAATTTGAGCCCATCCGGCAAGAAATATCACATGCCCCGGCAGAAACCTTTCAGGGGCGCTACCTTAGAGCATGGCGGCTTCGGCGGCGCGCCCATCGCACGCCGCCGAAGCCCACGATCAGTCGCCGATCGGCGCAGTCCGCGCAGCAAGCCAGGCCGTCGTCTCCGGCTCGAACAGGCCTGCCATGGTGCTGGTTATGCGCCAGTGATAGGCGTCGATCCACTGCCGCTCGGCCTGGCTCAACAAGGCGAGGTCTGCGAGCCGCAGATCGATCGGCACCAGCGTCAGGCTGCGGAAGCTCATGAAGCCGTCGCCGTCGTCGATCACCTCCACCTGGTTCTCGATGCGGATGCCGTATTCGCCTGCCTTGTAGTAGCCGGGCTCGATGGTCGTCACCATGCCTGGGCGCAGTTCGATCTCGTTGACGCGCCGGTCGAAACGCTGCGGTTGCTCGTGCACCGACAGGAAATGGCCGACGCCATGGCCGGTGCCGTGATCGTAATCGAGGCCCAGGTCCCAGAGCGGCCGTCGTGCAAAAGCGTCAAGTTGATGGCCGTAGGTTCCCTTCGGGAACTTCAGCGAGACCATCGAGATCAGCCCCTTGAGCACAGCCGTATAAGCGCGGCGGATCTCGTCGCTGATCGCGCCAATCGCCGTCGTGCGGGTCGCATCCGTCGTGCCGGTGAAATATTGCCCGCCGGAATCGAGCAGATAGACACCGCGCGACGTGATCGGCGCGTCGCTTTTGGCGCTCGCCGCATAGTGGCACATGGCGGCGTTGCCGGCAGAGGCCGAGATCGTGCGGAAGCTCGGCTCGACGAAGGTCGCCTCCATCTGCCGGAAGGCAAGGATACGATCCTCTGCCTCCAGCTCCGTCACCGGCCGCCCCTGCTCTTCCCGCGCAGCTGCATTGGCTTCCAGCCACGCAAAGAACCTGATCCATGCGGCACCGTCGTGACGATGGCAATCGCGAAAGCCGGAAAGTTCGACCGGGTTCTTCAGCATCTTGGCAAGGGTGATCGGGCTGCGCAGAAGCCGGACGGTGCCACCGGCTTCCCGCGTCGCATGCGCGACCGCCGAAGGCGCGAAACCGGGATCGACGAGGGCCACCCGGCCGGCCGTCGCGCTACGGACCCGGTCGAGCAGCAGATCCGGCTCGGTGATATCGACCCCTTCGAGCTCGAAATCCTGGAGGTCGTTGGGCAGCTTTCGGTGGTCGACCAGCCATTCGACCCGGCCTTCCCGGTCCGCGATCATGAAGGATTGCGGCATCGGATTGAACGCGATGTCACGGCCGCGAACGTTCAGGAACCAGGCAATGTTGTCTGGCTGGGCTTCGATCAGCACATCGGCGCCGTGGTCCGCCAACATCTGGCCAAGACGGCGCTTCTTGGCGGCAACGCTTTCTCCGGCATAGTCGCGCGACAACGCGATCACAGTGCCGAGCGGCTTGTCGGGTTGCTCCGACCAGATCGCATCGACGAGATCATCGGTCACGGCAATCCATTGGGCGCCGGCTGCAACAACCGATTGGCCGCAGTCGGAATCCCATGTCGATGGCAGCAGCATGGAATTGAAGCCGACGCGTTCACCTTTGCGCAGATTCTTGCGCAGCCAATCCTTCAAGGGCGCATCGTAGAAATGCTCGATGGAGAAACTGTCGACATCGATTTCCTGGCGAACCTGCACCTGATAGCGGCCGTCGACGAAGATGGCGGCACGGTCGCGCATGACGACCGCGACGCCCGCCGAGCCGGTGAAGCCGGTGATGAAGGCGAGCCTGTTGTCGTGCGGGGCGCAATATTCGCCCTGATGCTCGTCGAAGCGCGGGACGACGTAGCCGTCGAGCCCCCGTTCCTCGAGTGTGCGGCGCAGGGCCGCGAGCCGGCGCGCCATATCCGGCCTGTCATTCGATGTCATGTGGTCATTCCCTGTTGGATAGTGGTTTTTACGCGCCGCCGATCGTCTCGGCGAAGTGACAGGCGGTCATGCCGTGGCCAACCGGCCGCAACGTCGGCTTTTCCCGTCGGCAAAGCGCGGTGGCGTGCGGGCAACGGACGTGGAACGGACAGCCGGGCGGGATGTCGAGCGGGCTCGGCAACTCGCCGGAGAGTGCCGGCGCCCGGCGCCGGCTTGTCGGGTCGAGCGACGGGGCTGCCGCAAGCAGCGCCTGCGAATAGGGGTGCATGGGCCTTGCAAACAGCGTCTCCGAAGGGCCGATCTCGACGATGGCGCCGAGATAGATCACCGCCACGCGGTGCGAGACATGCCGCACGAGCCTCAGATCATGCGCTACGAAAAGCACCGTCAGGCCCAGATCATCCTGCAGCTCCAAGAGCAGATTGACCACCTGCGCCTGAACGGAGACGTCGAGCGCCGACACCAGCTCATCGGCAACAAGGCAGGTCGGCTCCAGCGAAAGTGCCCGCGCAATGCCGATGCGCTGACGCTGTCCGCCTGAGAATTCGTGCGGATACTTGTCGGCAGCGCCATCGGGCAGCCGCACCAGGTCGAGCAACTCGTCGACGCGCCGATCGATGCCGCCCCCCTCGCGCATGCGATGGACCGTGATCGCTTCCCGCAACGTGTCGCGCACCGTCATGCGCGGATTGAGCGAGGTGTAGGGATCCTGGAACATCATCTGGACCCGCTTGTTGTAGTCGCGCCGTCTTGCGCCCCTGAGGTCGATGACGCTTTCGCCCTTGAAGCGGATGTCGCCCGATGTCGGCCGGTTGAGGCCGGCGATGCAGCGCGCGAGCGTCGACTTGCCGCAACCGGACTCGCCGACAATCCCGAGCGTCTCGGCCGGCATCACATCGAGGTCGACGCCGTTCAGGGCCGAGACGACCTGGCGCGGTCGGCCTGCCAGTGTGTCGGACAGCGAACGCGGCTTCTCGAAGCGCATGACGAGATCGTGGATCGAAAGCAGTGGCGAGGCCGCCAGTGGTGATGGAGCGATCATTGCGCCGCCTCCTGCGCGCTGAAGTGAACGAGCGCTTGCTCGCGGTGATGGCAGGCGACCTGGCGCTGCGGCCCGGTGCTGTCGAGCCTGGGACGGACGTCGCGGCATTCGGGCCCAGCCACGGGACAGCGGGCCGTGAAGGCACAGCCCGCCGGCAGCGCGTCCAGGGACGGCGGTGCGCCGGGGATGGAGTAGAGCGGCGTTCGCGGCGCGACATTGCGCGGGATTGAGCGCAGAAGACCGAGCGAATAGGGATGTCGGGCGTCGCCGATCACATCGGCCGTCGGCCCCGTCTCGCAGAGCCGGCCGCCATACATGACAGCGACCCGGTCACAGGTCCCGGCCACCACACCCATGTCATGGGTGACAAGGATCACGGCCATGCCGAGATCACGGCTGAGCGCCTGGATGAGCCGCAGGATCTGGTCCTGGATGGTGACGTCGAGGGCCGTCGTCGGTTCATCGGCAAGCAACAGCTTCGGGTTGGAGGCAAGGGCGATGGCAATCATCACCCGCTGGCGCATGCCGCCGGAAAACTCGTGCGGATAGTCGCTGAGGCGGTCCCGGGCGGCGGGAATGCCGACCATATCCATGAGCTCGATCGCGCGGGCCTTCCTCGCTTTTGCATCGAGATCGGTGTGGGCGGCCAGGTTTTCGGAGATCTGCAAACCGACCGTCAAAAGCGGGTTCAGCGATGACATCGGCTCCTGGAAGATCATTGCGATCTCGCGCCCGCGCACCCGTCGGAGCGCCGCCTCGCCAAGCGGCACGAGATCCCTGCCCTTCCAGAGAATTTCGCCATGCACACGGCCACGTGGCCGCACGATCCCGAGGATCGAACGCAGCGTGATACTCTTGCCCGAGCCGGATTCACCCACAAGGCCGAGGATCTCGCCTGCCTTCACCTGAAACGACACGTCGTCGACGGCGACCAGAGGACGTTCGGCAAGACCGAATTCGGTGCGCAGTCGCCTGACGTCCAGGACCGTTTCCTTCTCGATCTCGTTCATGTCAGCGGCCTTTCGGTCGGAGCAGGTCGGCAAGCGCATCGCCGACAAGGCTGAAGCCGAGGCCGGTGAGCACGATGGCGATGCCCGGCATCAGGCTCATCCACCACGCCGTCAGCAGGAAGTTGCGGCCCTCGGCGATCAGCACGCCCCATTCGGCGGCCGGCGGCTGGGCACCGAGGCCGAGATAGCCGAGCGACGAACCAAGCAGGATGGCGAGCGCCATGTCGGTCATCCAGTAGACAATGATCGGAGAGGTCGCGTTTGGAAGCAGATGCCGGAAGATAATGCGCCGATCGGAATAGCCGAGCACGCGGCCGGCGGCTGCATAGTCGTTGGCCTTCTGTGCCATGATTTCCGCCCGTGTGAGGCGGGCGTAGTAGACCCAGTTCACCGCCGTGATCGCCACATACATGTTGACGAGGCCGGGCCCGAGCACCGCGACGATGGCGATCACCAGCACGAGGAAGGGAAAAGTAATGATGGCGTCGACACAGCGGCCGAAGATGGTATCGGCGATGCCGCCGTAATAGCCGACGAAGGCGCCGACCGTGACGCCGATCACGAGCGCGAAGATCGTCGCGAAGAAGGCCATCTGCATATCGACGCGATAGGCCCAGATGACGCGCGACAGCACGTCCCTGCCGAAATTGTCGGTGCCGAAGGGATGCGCTAGGCTCGGCCCCTGCTGGATGGCGCCGAGATCGAAGGCGAGTGGATCATAGGGCGCGAGAAACTGCGGAAACAGCGCCAGTGCGATCGACAGCGCGAGGATGGCGAAACCGATGACGAAGGACGGTCGCGAGAAGGCGCGGCCAAGGAAGGCGCTGACGCGACCCATCTTTCGCACGGGAGATTGCAAGACCATGCTCATGATTGGCGAAGCCTCGGATCGAGCCAGGATTGTACGATGTCCGTCATGAGGAAGACGACGGAAACCAGAACGGCGAAGGTGAGCGTCAGCCCCTGGATCAGCGGGTAATCGCGCGCGAAGATCGCCTCCAGCATCAGCCGGCCGACGCCGGGGACGGCAAAGACGGTCTCGGTGACCAGCGTTCCGCTCATCAGGTTGCCGATCGAAAGGCCGAGCAGCGTGACGGTCGAAACGAGCGCGTTGCGCAGCACATGCCGCGTCATGACAATGCGCCGCGAGAGCCCCTTGGCGCGTGCGAACTGCACGTAGTCGGCATCGAGCACCTCGATCAGCGAGGCCCTGAGATTGCGCAGGATGATGGCCGAGGTATAGAGCGCGACGCTGAGCGCCGGCAGCATCAGATGATGCAGATTGTCCAGAAAGGTCTTGCCGTAGCCGCCGACCGGAAACCAGCGCAGCTGGGCTGCCAGCACCGTCAGCAGCAAAAGCCCGATATAGAATACCGGCATCGACAGGCCGACCTGGAAGACGCTGCGGATGGCGACGTCAACGGGACGATTGACCCGCGAAGCCGCAAGGAACGCAAGTGGTCCGGCAAGGCAGATCGCCAACAGCACCGAATAGAGGCCGAGAAAGATGGTTGTCGGCAGCCGCGCGAGGATGATCTCGGTGACCGGCGCCTTCAGCATGATCGAACGGCCGAGATCGCCGGTGAGCGTGTTCTTGACGAAGACCAGAAACTGGATCGGCAGCGGCTGATCGAGACCGAGATTGTGGCGGATCTGTTCGAGCTGCGCGTCAGTCGCCTTGGCCTCCGCCATGGCGATCGCCGGATCACCGGGCAGAAGCCGGACCAGCAGGAAGATGAAGACCATCACCAGGAGAAAGGTTGGGATGATCTGCAGCAGCCGCGCGAAAAGGTAGGATAACGAGGGCATCGATTGAACCTTGTGAACGATGTCGGACGGTGTTCGCCGCCCGACATCCAGAATTCAGGCAGGCGTCACTTCGCCCGCCAGGCCTCGGAGAAATCGTTCGCGCCGAGCGGCGTCTGCACATAGCCCTCGACCGACTTCGACACGGCGACGGCAAAAGGCGTTTCGAACAGGAAGAGCAGCGGCGCACCCTCGGCGTAGATCTCCTGCATCTTCTTGTATTCGTCCTTGCGCTTTGCCGGATCGACCTCGACGTTGGACGCTTCGAACAGAGTGTTGAACTCGGCATTGTTCCAGCCGGTGCCGACGGCCTGGCGCTGTTTGTAATAGCCGAGCCAGCCGGTGACCTGCGCCGGGTCATTGACGTCGTTTGCCCAGCCATAGCTGTGGATGTCGAAGTCGCCAGAACGGTTTTTCTCGCCGCGGGTCGGGTTGTCGACCTGCTCGACCTTGAGGTTGACGCCAAGCGGCGACCACATCTGCTGAAGGGCGGTGAACAGGGTCGCGTCGTCGGCGCTGCCCGCAAGCGTCGTGAGGGTCACATCGAAGCCGCCGGAAAGGCCGGCCTCGTCGAGCAGTTGCTTGGCCTTTTCCGGATTGTAGGCGTAGAGCGGCTCCGGGCCATAGTGAAGCTGGGTCGCCGCCGACATCAGCGACGTCATCGGCTTGCCGGTGTCGAAGGTGACGAGCTTGATCAGCACGCTCTTGTCGGTGGCATAATTCAGTGCCTGGCGCACCTTGACGTCGGCGAGCGGGTTCTTGGAACCGTCCTTGCGTGTCTCGCGCGTGTTGATCGGCGCATAGACGATGCGGGTCGAGGGAAACAGTTCCATCTTCAGCGCGGGATCAGCACTGAGCTCGCCGACGCGGGCGAAGGGGATGAACTCCGCCGCATCGACTTCGCCGGCCTGGAGCTTGAGAATACGGGTGGCATCGTCGGGGATGATGACGAAATCGACCTGGTCGAGATAGGGCAACGGCTTGCCGTCCGAGCCAGGGCGCCAGTAGTTGGGATTGCGATCGAAGGTCATGCTCGAGCCCTGCACGCGGCTCTTCATCGTGAAGGGACCCGAGGTGACCGGGCCTGCCTCGAAGAAGGCGCGAGCCTTCTCCTGGTCGTTGGCGCCGGCCGCTTTTTCGAAGGCTGCCTTGGGCATGATACCGGTGTTGAAGGTGGCAAGGATCGAGACGATGGTCGGATCCGGGTTCTTGAGCGTCAGCGTCACCTGGTTGCCGTCGGCCGAAACCTTGTCGACCGCGCCGAGCAGGCCGGCCCAGGGGCCGAGCTCGGGGTTGCGGGCCCGGTCGAGCGAGAACACCACATCGGCACCGGTCAGGGCCGACCCGTCGGAGAATCTCAAACCGTCGCGCAGCTTGAGCCTTATGGAGAGACCGTCTGCCGCGACGTCATAGCCTTCGGCCAACCCCGGCACCACGGCGCCGTCAGGGCCATTGCGCAGCAGCGTCTCATAGAGACCGGTCACCATCCAGAGATCCGGATTGCGGTCGGCATAAACCGGGTCGATGACCGTGGAATCGTCGTAGCGCGCAAAGGTCATTGCCCCGCCACGCTCGATGGCAAGCGCCGACGTGGCTGCAGCCAGCCCGAGTGCGGCACCCAGTAAGATCGGCAACAAACGTTTCATCTCTCACTCCTCCTGTTGATCGACCGGCCATCGGCGGGCCACGCCTTGCATCATTTGGATATTGGATCCAATTTTTCCGAATATTTTTCTTTGCGTCCGGATTGATGCGAAGGCATTCTTGTTGTTCCCCTTCATGAGCCGGCCAACAGCGGGGCTTGCATAGCCGACTTTAGCTGGACTAAAGTACAACAACAGACGCGAGTCAAGCGGAAAGAAAACCATGCCTCTCGATACCGACGAGGCGCCAGCGGCAGACGCCGGCGCCCCCCTCACCGACATGCCCCAAGCCGCAACGATCGGCCAGATGCTCCGGGCCCGCCGCAAGGAAATCGGCAAGACGATGAAGCAGGTGGCGCGCGAAGCGGGGCTGACGGAAGGCTTCATCAGCCAGATCGAGCGCGGCATTTCCACACCGTCGCTGATCTCACTCTACAATGTCGCCAATGCGCTCGGCACCAGCGTGGACACCTTCCTGTCGCAGCCGCCGCAGCACGCACATTCCATGGTGTCGCATGCGGGTGAACGTCGCGGCTACAATGTCGAGACGAAAGAGCGGGTCTACGAGTTGCTCGAACGCGGCTTCCCCGGTGCGAAGCTCAACGGCTGCATTACCCATATGCCGGCCGGTTACGCCTCTGAACTCACAAGCCACGAAGGCGAGGATTTTCTGTATCTCATCGAGGGCGAAATGCTCTACGAGATCGACGGCAAGGAATATGTATTGAAGGCCGGCGACACCCTGCATTTTCCCTCGTCGCTGCCGCACCGCGCCCGCAACATTGGCGCGGGGCCGGCCCGTGAACTCTGGGTCGGCACCACGCGCATCATCGCTGAAGTGTAGCCTGCTGGGCCTATTGCTTGCGCGGCCAGGTGTCGGCGAGCCTGTAACCTGACGGCCACGGATCGGCGGGATCGAGCATCACCTGGTGCGTGCCGGTGACCCAGGCGCGGCCGGAGATTTCGGGGATGATGGCCGGCTGCCCGCCGACCGTCGTTTCGCCGACGATGCGGCAATCAAAGGTCGAATCGATGATCGAGTGGCCGACGAAACGCTGCCCCACCTTCATCTGCCCGCGCGCGTGCAGCACTGCCATGCGCGCCGAGCAGCCGGTGCCGGTCGGCGAGCGGTCGAGCTTGGCCGGCTGGATCACCACTGTGTTGCGGCCATGCAGGACGCCGTCGCGCTCTTCGATCGGTAAAGTCAGCTGGCAGAACGAGATATGCGCCCATTCCGGGTTTTCGGGATGGGAGAAGCCGAGCTGCTCGTTGGCCGCGCGGGTGATCTTGATGCCGGTCTCGGCCAGTTCGCGGGCCTCGTCCGGCGTCACGGAAAAACCGAGCGTGCGCGCATCCGTGATGACGAAGCTGTCGCCGCCATAGGCCGTGTCGACGGTCAGCGTGCCGAGGCCCTCCACCTCGATCTTGGCGTCGAGCTTGCCGGCAAAGGACGGAACGTTGGTGACGGTGATGCGCTCGGCCTTGCCGTTGCGGCAGGTGGCGACGACATCGACGAGGCCACCTGGCGCCTCCAGCACCATTCTGGTTTCCGGCTCCTGCATCGGCACGATGCCGCTGTCGAGCAGCACGGTCGAAACGCAGATCGAGTTGGAACCGGACATCGGCGGCGTGTCCTCCGGTTCCATGATGATGAAGCCCATGGTCGCGCGCGGGTCCTTCGGCGGCACCAGCAGGTTGATATGGCGGAAGACGCCGCCGCGTGGCTCGTTGAGCACGAAATTGCGAAGGGCCTGATCCTCGGCGATGAAACGCCGCTGCTCCCAGAGCGTCTTGCCCGGCGGCGGCGCCACGCCGCCGACGATGACGTCGCCGACCTCACCCTCCGCATGACATGAAACGATATGAATGACCTTGCTGCTGCGCATTTTCGCCTCCATGCGATGCATGCGGTTTGCGTCCACATGCCCTGCTTGAAATCTAGTCCGTCGACACGGTCTGACGAGCGCGTTTTCGTAACCGAACGACACGACGGCTTTCGACGTGATGACAGTCATAGAAATATTGGATCCAATATACAATCTGAAATATGCGAAAATCTTTCGAGGGCTTCCGCATCTGTTGCCCGACCGCAGGAATAGACCTATGACCGAAGAGACGGCAGGCGCCGAACCGCCTCCGCCAGAGACAAAAACACCGGGAACTGCACGCGATGAAACTTGATGCCGTTGATGTCAGGCAGGCCGCTTCCGCAGCCGATATCGTCTATGAGGCATTGCGCAAGGCGATCATCGAGGGTGCGCTCGCGGAAGGCGAGAACCTGCGGCAGGACCAGATCGCGCAGATGTTCAACACCAGCCGCATCCCCGTGCGCGAGGCGTTGTCGCGGCTGGAACAGCATGGCTTGATCACCACGCAGCGCTACAAGGGCGCCGTGGTCGCCGGTCTCTCGATCGAGGAGATCGAGGAAATCTTCGAGTTTCGCGCGCTTATCGAGGCCGAGGTCATCCGGCTTGCGGTTCCCAATCTGGATCGAAAGACACTCGACCTTGCCCGCAGGCATTGCGACGAATTCGGCAAGGAATCCGATTCGTCCAAATGGGGTGAGACAAACCGCAATTTCCACTACGGCCTCTATGAAGCGGCTCGGCGTCCTTACTATCTGCAGATCGTGCGCGCCTCGCTCGACCGTATCGACCGCTATTTGCGGGCCCAGCTGACGCTGACCGATGGCATGAAGCGTGCAGCCCGCGAGCATGAAGCGATCCTCGACGCCTGCGTCAGAGGCAATGCCGATCTCGCCTCCCTGTTGACACGGGATCACATCCTTGATGCCGGCCGCTCGCTCGTGGTTTTCCTCAGGGACCAGCGGGGCTGACCGCCTCTTCGCAGACCATCGGCTGCGACGAAACGCATTGTTCACTTCCATGCTGATCGCCATTCAACTCTTGGACGTCTGCGGTTGACAAGGCGTCGTGAACCTTGAAAAAGTGATGCCCTATCGAGACCGGTTGCGTTGGGAGGACTTGATGTCTGTGCGCGCGTTTTTCGGCCTTTCCACTCTCCTTGTTTCTGTATTTGCCGCCGGTTATCCGGCCTTTTCGGCCGAAATCGGCCGTCAGGTCGAGATTTCCCAGGATGCGGATTATTTCGGCTTCGATCTGCGCACGGAGCAGAACGTCTCCCTCGACCAATGCAAGACCGCCTGCATTGCGGACCAATCCTGCCGCGCCTTCACCTACAATCCCAAGGTGAAATGGTGCTTCCTCAAGTCCGACTTCAACCAGTTGAACGACTTCCCCGGCGCCATCGCCGGCAAGATCGTGCAGGCACAGGCAGCGCAGCCGGATCTCGGCGCGCCGCCACGCCTTTCTTTCCTCACCAACCAGATCCTGCAGGATGCGCGCGACGCCAAGGCGAACCTGGCGATTGCCGATGACCAGCAGGGCTTCGGCGTCAACGGCCTGATCGAGCAGGCGCGGGCACTGGCGTCGTCGGGCACGATCGATGGCGCCCTCAAGGCCTTCCAGGGCGCGCTTGCCATCACCCCCGATGACAGCGAGCTGTGGCTGGAGACGGCGCGCACGGCAAATCGGATCGCCGGCAATACCGAGGTCGCCACACAGGCCGCTCTTGCGGCCATCAACGGCTACCAGCTGACACGCACAGCAGAAAGCCGCGCCCATGCGCTGGCCGTTCTTGCCAAGGCTCTGGAAAATTCCGAGAACTTCCGCGGCTCGCTCAACGCCTACAAGGCCAGTCTCGAGCTCATCCAATCGAAGTCGGTCGAAACGGCCTATCTCGACCTGAAAGAGCGTAAGCGTTTCCGCGTCATCGAAAACACCGTCGACGCCGACAGTGCCTCGCCGCGCGCCTGCGTGCAGTTCTCCGAGCAGTTGCTGAAGAGCGGCGCCGACTATGCATCCTTCGTCACGGTCGACGGTGCTGCCGCCAAGGCGGTGGAAGCCAAGGGCGACCAGATCTGCGTCGAGGGCCTGTCGCATGGCCAGCGCTACAAGCTGACGCTGCGCACCGGCCTGCCCTCGTCGGTCGATGAAGTGCTGGAAGCGCCGGTCACGCTAGAAGTCTACGTCAAGGACCGCGGCCAGGTCGTGCGCTTCACCGGGGACAGCTTCGTGCTGCCTTCGACGGCGCGCCGCGGCATTCCGATCGTCTCCGTCAATTCGAATAGCGCCAAGCTCAAGCTCTATCGCATCGGCGATCGCAGCCTGGCGCAGGTTCTGCAGAACTCGCAGTTCCTGACGCAGATCGACGGATACAGCGCCCAGCGCATTCAGGACGAAAGCGGCGAACTGGTCTGGGAAGGATCGATCGCCATCGAGAGCGTGCTGAACAAGGAGGTTGTCACCAGCTTCCCGGTCGACGAAGCCCTGCCCAAGCGCAAGGCCGGCGTCTACGTGTTGACGGCGGCATCCGAAACAGCGCTTAGCCAGGACTGGGACGCCCGTGCCACCCAATGGTTCGTCGTCTCCGACATCGGTGTGTCGACCTATGCGGGCACCGACGGCCTCAATGTCTTTGCCCGATCGCTGGCAACCGCCAAGCCGATCGAAGGCGTCGAGCTGCAGCTCGTCGCCAAGAATAACGAGATCCTCGGCACGGCAAAGACGGATGGAGACGGTCGCGCCACCTTTACCGCCGGCCTGATCCGCGGCACGGCGGCGCTGACCCCGGCGGTGATCACGGCGAAGAACGGCGAAGACGATTTCGTCTTCCTCGACATGACCCGCGCCGGGTTCGACCTGTCGGACCGCGGCGTCACCGGCCGCGCCGCCCCCGGCGCAATCGACATTCTTGCCTGGACGGAGCGCGGCATCTACCGCGTCGGCGAAACCGTGCATGCGGCAGCGCTCGCCCGCGACGTCAACGGCGTGGCGATCGAGAACCTGCCGCTCACCTTCGTGTTCCTGCGCCCGGATGGCGTCGAATACCGACGGATGATCAGCGACGGCGGCAAACTCGGCGGACACACGCTCGATCTCGATGTCCAGGAAAACGCCATGCGCGGCACCTGGACGATGCAGATCTACACCGACCCCAAGGCCTCGCCGATCGGCGAGAAACAGTTTCTCGTCGACGATTTCGTGCCGGATCGCACCGAGTTCGATCTGACGAGCGAAGCGAAGGAAATCGCCATCGGCGAACCGGTGCAGGTCGCAGTCGATGGACGTTATCTCTATGGCGCGCCCGCCGCCGGCCTCGAGCTCGAAGGCGAAGTCGTGCTGAAACCGACGCGCGAAAACGCTGCCTTCAAGGGATACGTCTTCGGCCTTGCCGATGAAGAGGCGAGCGAGGACACGCGCCTGCCGCTCGAAGACCTGACGCCGCTCGATGAGGAGGGCAAGTCGACCTTCGACGTCGCGCTCGCCGAAGTCCCATCCACGACACAGCTCATCAACGCCAACGTCACCGTGCGCATGCGCGAGGCCGGCGGCCGTGCGGTCGAGCGCTCACTGACGCTGCCGGTGAAGCCGGAAGGCCCTGTTATCGGCATAAAGCCGGAATTTTCCGGAGACCTGCAGGAAAACTCTGTCGGCAAGTTCCGCGTGATCGCGGTCGACGCCGACGGCGGCAAGGCCGCCATGCCGGGTGCGCTCTGGAAGCTGATCAGCGTCGAGCGCAATTATCAATGGTACCGCGACGGAACCGCCTGGAAGTATGAGCCTGTCGTCACCACGAAGCAGGTGGCGAACGGCACTCTCGACGTGACCGCCGATGGCGGCGAGATTTCCGTGCCCGTCGGCTGGGGCCGCTACCGTCTCGAAGTCGAGACGACGGCCCTCGACGGTCCGACGTCAAGCGTCGAATTCGATGCCGGTTGGTATGTCGCCTCCACGTCGACCGAAACGCCCGACGGCCTCGAAATCGCGCTCGACAAGGAAAACTACGCCGTCGGCGAGACCGCCAAGCTCAAGGTCTCGCCGCGTTTCGCCGGCGAACTGCTGGTCACCGTCGGAACAGAGGACCTGGTGACGACGAAGAGCGCGACGATTGCCGCCGAAGGCGGCGAGGTCGATCTGCCCGTTACCGCCGAGTGGGGTGCTGGCGCGTATGTGACCGCAACGCTCTACCGACCGGGCGAGGCGCAGGAAAGCCGTATGCCGATGCGCGCCATCGGCATCAAGTGGCTGACCGTCGACCCGGCCGATCGCAAGCTCGCCGTCACGCTTGAAGCACCCGAAAAGACCGAGCCGCGCACGCCGCTCGACATCAGCCTGCAGGTGGCAGGCGCCGGCGCCAACGAGGAAGCCTATGTCACGGTTGCCGCCGTCGACGTCGGCATCTTGAACCTCACCCGCTACGAAGCACCGGATCCGGCCGCCTGGTATTTCGGCCAGCGTCAGCTGGGCCTCGAAATGCGCGATCTCTACGGCCGACTGATCGACGGCTCGCTGGGTGCCACCGGAAAGTTGCGCACCGGCGGCGATGGCGGCCAGGTCGCGCTGCAGGGAAGTCCTCCGACGGAAAAGCTCGTCGCCTTCTTCGAGGGCCCGGTGAAGCTCGACGCCGACGGCAAGGCGACCGTCAGCTTCGATATCCCGCAGTTCAACGGCACGGCGCGTATCATGAGCGTCGCCTGGACGAAGTCCGGGGTCGGCCATGCGGTGCGCGACGTCGTCATCCGTGACCCTGTCGTGGTGACCGCGAGCCTGCCGCGGTTCCTGGCGCCGGGAGACCGGGCCGAACTCCGGCTGGATATCGCCAACACCGATGCACCTGCGGGCGACTATCAGGTCCAGTTGACCACCAACGGCCCGGTGACGGTCGAACAGGCGGGTCCGAGCGAAACGGTGCGCCTCGATGCGGGCGGCAAGTCGGTCCTGACGTTGCCGCTGGTTGGCCAACACCCGGGCGACGGGCTGATCACGGTGACGCTCACCGGCGCCTCCGGCCTCTCGCTGGAGCAGGCGCTGAACATTCCCGTTCGCCCTGCCTCCCTTCCCGTCACCCAGCGGCAGGTCGTCGACCTTGCCGCAGGAAGCAGCCTGACGATCGACGGCCAATTGCTGGCGGACAGCGTGCTTCAGGGCGCCTCGGTTTCGCTCAGTGTCACCCGTTCGGCCGCCTTCGATATTCCGGCCATCCTGATGGCGCTCGACCGTTACCCCTACGGCTGCGCCGAGCAGACCACCAGCCGGGCGCTTCCGCTGCTCTACATGAGCGAGCTTGCCAAGCAGTCGGGCCTTCCCGAAGACGACGAGGTGACCAAACGCGTTCAGGAGGCGATCTACCGCGTGCTTTCCTACCAGTCATCTTCCGGCAGCTTTGGCCTGTGGGGCCCGGGTTATGGCGACCTCTGGCTCGACGCCTATGTCACCGATTTCCTGACGCGCGCACGCGAACAGAAATACGACGTGCCCGAGGCAGCGATGGTGCAGGCGCTGGAAAATCTGCAAAACGGGCTCGGCTACGACACCAATGTCAGGGATCGCGGCAACGAGATCGCCTATTCGCTCTATGTGCTGGCGCGCAATCGCAAGGCCGCGGTCAATGACATCCGCTACTACGCCAACACGTTGATCAACGACTTCCCGACGCCGCTCGCAAAGGCGCATGTGGCAGCGGCGCTGGCGCTCTATGGCGATGCCCAGCGGTCGCAGGAGATCTTTGCGTCGTCTGCCAACATGTCGACGGGCCTCGTCAATGTCAGCCTGTCGCGGTCCGACTATGGTTCTTCGCTACGCGACGACGCCGCGGTTCTGGCTCTCGCCGCCGAAAGCCGCCCGGTTCCGCCCATCATCCCGGAACTGTCGAAGATCGTTGCACGGCAATGGGAGCAGAAGAAATACACCAGCACCCAGGAACAGGCCTGGATGCTGCTCGCCGCACGCGCCGTGCAGGGCGGCGACGAGGACATGTTGCTCGACGTCAACGGCGCATCGAAGACCGGCGCCTACGCTGCAAGGATCGCCGGTGACGCGCTGCTGTCGCACCCGGTGGTGATCCGCAACGAGGGGGCAGACGCCGTCTCTGCGGTGGTGACAACGGTTGCAGCCCCGGCCCAGCCGCTGTCGGCCGGCGGCGATGGCTTTGCCATCGAGCGCACCTACTACACGCTCGACGGTGCCGAGGCCAATGTCAGCCAGGCACGGCAGAACGAACGTTATGTGGTTGTGCTGAAAGTGACGGAGACCAACGACTGGCCGTCTCGCGTTCTGGTGTCGGATCTGCTGCCGGCAGGCTTCCAGATCGACAATCCGAGCCTGGTCGACAGCGCACAGCTCACGAACTTCGAATGGCTCGGCGAGATCAGCGCGACGCACACGGAGTTCCGCAACGACCGGTTCGTCGCCGCCTTCGACCGCGGCACGGGCGACAGCCGCGAGCTGACGCTTGCCTATGTCGTACGGGCGGTGAACCCCGGCGTCTATGACCATCCCGCCGCCAGCGTCGAGGACATGTACCGGCCGCAGTTCTCGGCCCGCACCGCGACGGGGCGCATGGAGGTTCTGGCAGCCCAATAGGTCAGGCGATGTCGATTGGACCCAAACTGCTGATCGCGATCCCCGTCGGCCTGTTGCTGACGGGGCTATCGATTTTTGGGCTCGAGAAAGCCGACAGGGCCTTTCCGCCGCCGCTGGAGGCGGCGGGCGTGGTGTCGCGCGAAGTGCTCGATGCTGACGGACAGTTGCTGCGGGCCTTTGCCACATCAGGCGGTCTGTGGCGGTTGAAAACGTCGGTGGACGACGTCGATCCGCAGTTCCTGCGCATGCTGGTCGCCTATGAGGACCAGCGGTTTTATGAGCACGGCGGCATCGACGTCCTCGCGCTCGGGCGCGCCGCGCTGCAGTTCGTCACCAACGGCCGCATCGTCTCCGGCGCGTCCACGCTTTCGATGCAGGTGGCGCGGCTGATCGAGCCACGCGAACAGCGCAGCATCACTGCCAAGCTGCTGCAGATCGCCCGCGCGGTCCAGATCGAGCGTCGTCTGAGCAAGGACCAGATCCTTGACCTCTATCTCAGCCACGCTCCCTATGGCGGCAATCTGGAGGGCGTGCGCGCAGCCAGCCTCGCCTGGTTCGGCAAGGAGCCGAAACGCCTTTCGGTCGGCGAAGCCGCCCTGCTCGTGGCCCTGCCGCAATTGCCGGAGAAACGCCGGCCCGACAGGAACCACGCAGCAGCCGAGACGGCTCGCCAACGCGTCCTGACCCGCATGGCCGTTGCAGACGTGATCGGTGAAGGGGAGGCAGAGCGCGCGGCGATCACCGCCGTTCCTACGCGGCGCCTGCAACTCCCGGCGCATGCAGCGCACCTTGCCGGGCTGGCGCTACGCAGGCAGCCGACGGCCGAGAAACACCAAACGACGTTGCGCCGCACCGTCCAGCGCGGGCTCGAGGCGGTCGCACGCGACGGCGCCGCCAAGTTGGGTCCGCGGGTCTCCGTTGCCATGATCATGGCCGACGCGCGCACCGGCGAAATCATCGGCGAAGTCGGCTCGGCCGACTATTTCGATGCCAGCCGCTCGGGCTGGATCGATATGACACGGGTCACCCGCTCCCCCGGCTCGACGCTCAAGCCCTTCATCTACGGCCTCGCCTTCGAGGAGGGTCTGGTCAGCCAGGAAACCATCATCGAGGATCGGCCGGCCGATTTCTTCGGCTATCGTCCGCGCAATTTCGACATGAGCTATCAGGGCGACGTCAGCGTGCGCCAGGCGCTGCAGCTGTCGCTCAATGTGCCCGCGATCCGCCTGCTCGATGTCGTCGGGCCTGCGCGCCTGATGGTCCGGTTCCGCCGTGCCGAAGTGAAGCCGGTGCTGCCAGCCGGCGAAGCACCGGGGCTGGCGATCGGCCTCGGCGGTGTCGGGCTGACGCTGCGCGATCTGGTGCAGCTCTATGCCGGTCTCGCCAATCGTGGCTTCCCGGTGCGCCTCGGCGACGGCATCACCGGTACGGCAGGCCCGATCGACGGCGAGCCGCTGCTGTCGTCGGTCTCGGCCTGGCATGTTTCGGATATGCTGTCAGCCGTGCTGCCGCCGGCCGGAAGCCGCCAGCGCGGCATCGCCTACAAGACCGGCACCAGCTACGGCTACCGCGACGCCTGGTCGGTGGGTTACGACGGACGATATGTTCTCGGCGTCTGGGTCGGGCGGCCTGACAACGGCGCCGTTCCCGGCCTGACGGGCTATGGTGCAGCGGCACCCATTCTGTTCGAAGGCTTTGCCAAATCGGGACTGCCGATCACGCCACTGCCGGATGCGCCATCCGGGGCCCTGCGCATCTCGCAGACGGAGTTGCCGATCAGCCAGCGCCGTTTCTCGATGACCGCCAGCGGCCTGGTCAACGCTTCGGCGCGCGAGCCGGCGCCACAGATTGTTTTCCCACCCGAGGGCGCCCGCGTCGAACTGGGCACCGGCCTTTCGACCATGTCGCCCCTGACCCTGAAGCTGCAGGGCGGCCGCGCGCCCTTCCGCTGGCTTGCCAACGGCAAGCCCTTGCCTGATCCGACCCGCAGGCGGACGACACAGTGGCAGCCCGATGGCGCCGGCTATTCCATCCTTACGGTGATCGACGCTGTCGGCCGGGCCGCGAGCGTTCGTGTCTTCATCGAATAGGGCCAAGCGGTCTTTTTAAACGCACTGTGCCAGAACGGATCGGCAAACTGGCCGACAGCACCACGTAAGGTTGACGAATTAGTAAGCCTTGTCGATGGAGGGTGCAGCCGCCCGAATCCCGCCGGCGTATAAGCGTTGCATGGCGGCCCCTCGCTCGCCCAACCTGCCCACCTGCATGAAGGATCGCATCAATGTCGAAGGCCATGACCATCATCGTTGCCGACGACCATGCCATCGTGCGCGAAGGCTTGAAGATGCTGCTTTCGACGCTGGCGGACGTATTCGTCGTTGCCGAGGCTGCCGACGGCGAGGCCGTGCTGGCACTCGCCCGCAGCACGCCGGCAGATCTTCTGGTCCTCGACCTTGGCATGCCCGGCGTCACGGGCATCCAGTTCATTGCGGATATCCGGGAACTTGCCCCGAGGATGAAGGTCCTGGTGCTGACCGCCAATATCGAACCACGCACCGTTCGTGCCGCCATCGAGGCTGGCGCCAGCGGCTATCTGACCAAGAACGGCGACCCTGCCGAACTCGCGGATGCAGTTGAAGCACTACGCACCAACGAGAGCTATCTCGCACAATCGATCCGCTTCGCCGTCAGCGACCCGGCGCGACAGACGCTGCATTCGGCGACCGAAGAGGCACTTTCGCCGATTCCGCTGACCCGGCGGGAGATGCAGATCCTCTCACTCTCCGCCCAGGGTCTGACCGCGCGGGAGATCGCCGAGCGGCTGGGCATCAGCCCCCTCACCGCCCGCAAGCACCGCGAAAACCTGATGCGCAAGTTGAGCCTCCATAGCGCCGCCGAGATCGCCGCCTATGCGGTGCGCATTGGCCTGCCTGTCGGTTAAGCTTCGAACGCGCGATCCGCCCCCAGGGGTGACGTTCCTTTAACCACCGCGACATCCCCCGCGACTTCGGCGGTGCGAAATACGACACCTGCCGTATGTCGCCCGAACACAACCAAGCGTAGTTCTCCATCTGCCCGCTTCGCACACTTGCTGGACCGGGCCGAATGCCCCGCCGCCCGGCTGCGGCGGCGGGCAAAGCGGAGGAACAGCGGATGCCATCGATCGATCACTGGATTTCGTTTGCGGTCGCGACCGCGATCTTTGCCTGCATGCCGGGGCCCGCCATTCTCTACATGACAGCGCAGACCCTTGCGCACGGCCGCAGGGCCGGCTTCCTCGCGGCTTTCGGGATTCATATCGGCTGCTACGTGCATATCGCCGCGGCAACGCTCGGCCTTGCCGCGCTCCTCACGCACGCCCCACTTCTCTATGCGGCGATCAAGCTTGCCGGCGCGGTCTATCTCGTCTGGCTCGGCGGCACGATGCTGTTCGAAATCGGCAAACGTGGCGAACAGAAGTCCAACGCCAAGCCGGGCGTCTTGCGCGACAGCATCGTGGTCGAAATTCTCAATCCGAAGACCGCGTTGTTTTTCGTGACGTTCCTGCCGCAGTTCGTCGACCCTGATGCAGCAATGCCGGTCACGCTCCAGTTCCTAATCTTCGGCCTCCTCGTCAACCTTGCGTTGTCGATGGCGGATGTGGCCGCAGTCCTGCTCGCGTCACTCACGCTCGGCCGTTTCATCGGCGGCGAGAGCCGTATCGTCCCGCGAGCCTGCGGCTCCATTCTCATCGGCCTCGGCATGATACTGGCGACACAACCGATCTGAGACAGGGGCCTAACGAACGAGCGCGCCCTTTTCTATTGCGCCTGTTTCGGCGATGATGGCGGCGCCTGAAACGTCAGCGGAACACTTGATCCCTTGCACGTCCATCATCTAGGGATGGCAGGCGCCGGTTCGAGAAGAGGACGGTCGCATGCTCAGTCCTGCAGAGATATCGCAAGCGGCAGAGAGCCTTCACCGGGCGGAAAGCGAGCGCTGCCAGATCGGCCTTTTGTCTCTCAAGCACCCCGGCATGACTGTCGATGACGCCTATGCGGTTCAATCCGCCTGGGTCCGGCGCAAGCGCGACCTCGGCCGACGCATCATCGGCTTCAAGATCGGCCTGACGTCAAAGGCGATGCAGCAGGCGCTCGAAATCGATACACCGGATTCCGGCGTGCTGTTCGACGACATGCTGTTCGAGGACGGCGCGACCATCCCCGCCGGCAAGTTCATCCAGCCCCGTGTCGAAGCGGAGATCGCCTTCGTGATGAAGGCGCCACTCAAAGGGCCGCGCGTGACCGTGCTGAACGTGCTCAACGCCACTGATTTCGTCATCCCAGCAATCGAGATCCTCGATACGCGCATCGTCCGGCGAGATCCCGAAACCCATGAGACGCGGCGCATCGCCGATACGATTGCCGATAACGCAGCCAATGCAGGGCTCATCCTTGGCGGGCGGCCGATGCGCGCCGACGCGGTCGACATGCGCTGGATGGGCGCGATCCTCTCGCGCAATGCCGAAGTGGAGGAAACCGGATTGGGCGCAGGCGTCCTCAATCACCCGGCCCGCGGCATCGCCTGGCTAGCGAACCGCCTGGCCCAGTATGGCGATGCGATCGAGCCGGGGCAGATCGTGCTTTCCGGTTCGTTCGTGCGGGCGGTGGAGGCGCGCTGCGGCGATACATTCGTCGCTGATTTCGGCATCCATGGCACCGTCAGTTGCCACTTCGGCCAAGGCACCGCCAGCCCGGATGCCGGCAATCCCTGACCGCCTGCCTGGCGCGCTACTGCACCAGGATCGCGCGAAAATCGTTGACGTTGGTACCGGTCGGGCCCGGTTTGAAGATATCGCCAAGCGCGTCGAAGGCGCTCCAGCTGTCGTTTCTCTGCAGGAACGTGGCCGCATCGAGCCGTTGCGCGGCAAGCCGCGCGATGGTCGTACCATCGGCAAAGGCACCGGCATTGTCCTCGGAGCCATCGATGCCGTCAGTATCGGCCGCGAGAGCCGAAACGCCGCTAGCGCCATCGATGCCGAGCGCCAGCGACAGCAGGAACTCGCTGTTGCGTCCGCCCTTGCCGGCGCCCTTCATGGTCACGGTCGTTTCGCCGCCGGAGAGAACCACGACCGGCTTGGCGAAGGGCCGGCCGCGCCCAGCGACCTCGCGGGCGATCGCCGCGTGCACGCTGCCGACATCGCGCGCCTCGCCTTCAATGGCGTCGGATAGAATGATTGCCTCTATGCCGGCCTCGCGCGCCTTGGCGGCAGCCGCTTCAAGCGAGACCGAGGCGGATGCGATCAACCGGACTTCATTTGCCGCGAAACGCGCGTCGGACGGCGACGGCGCGTCAGCCGCCGGATTGGCGAGCCATGCCAAAACGTTTTCAGGCAACGTCAAACCGTAGCGCTCGACGATCTTGAGAGCGTCGGCACGGGTGCTTGCGTCGGGCAATGTCGGGCCCGATGCCACCAGAGCAGGGTCGTCGCCGGGAATGTCGGAGACAATGAGCGAGACGACCTTGGCCGGATAGGCCGCAGCCGCAAGCCGCCCCCCCTTGATCAACGAGACGTGCTTGCGCACCGCATTCATGGCGCTGATCGGTGCGCCCGAGGCAAGCAGCGCCCGGTTGACGGCGACTTCGTCTTCCAGTGAAAGGCCGGGAGGCGGCGCCGGCAGCAATGCGGAACCGCCTCCGCAGACAAGGGCAACGACCAGATCGTCCTTCGTCAGATCGGAGACCTCGGCAAGCAGGCGCCGCGACGCTTGCAGGCCATTGTCATCGGGAAGCGGATGCGACGCCTCGAGCACCTCGATGCGTTCGCAAGGGGCTGCATAGCCGTACCGGGTCACGACGACGCCGGACAGCGGACCATCCCAGTGGCGCTCGAAAGCCTGTGCCATCTGGGCCGCACCCTTGCCGGCGCCGACGACAACGGTGCGGCCTATCGGCCGCGCCGGCAGGTTGGCGGCAATCACCAGCGCCGGATCGGCGGCGGCGACCGCGGATGTAAACAACGTTTCCAGAAACCTGCGCGGATCGGCAATGGCAGCCATGTCTCTCCCTTTCATATGATATCTCGGGCGGCGGCTCCTCCTTCCGCCGCCCGGAGGCACGATCGGCACGGCGGAAGGCTCCACCGGCCGGTCATGCGCATTTCAAGCCGTCATTGCCACGGTTGCGGGCAACGCTTCAGGCGACCTGGTGGTTGGCCATGCGCTCGAGCGCGCGCACCAGGCCGGAATGATCCAGTCCACTGTCGCCGTTGGCAGCACAGTTGTTGAACAATTCCTGGGTTGCGGCCGTGTTCGGCAAGGAAATCCCGAGCGACTTTGCGCCCTGCAGCGCGAGATTCAGGTCCTTCTGGTGCAGCGAGATGCGGAAGCCCGGATCGAAGGTGCGCTTGATCATGCGATCGCCATGCACTTCAAGGATGCGCGAGGAGGCAAAACCGCCCATCAGCGCTTCGCGCACCCGCGCCGGGTCAGCCCCAGCCTTTGAGGCGAAGACGAGCGCTTCGGAAACCGCCTCGATCGTCAGGGCCACAATGATCTGGTTGGCCACCTTGGTTACCTGGCCGTCGCCGCAGTCGCCGACGAGCGTGATGTTCTTGCCCATCAGCTTGAACAGCGGCAGAGCGCGGTCGAAGCTTTCCTGCAAGCCGCCGGCCATGATCGACAGCGAGGCGTTCTTGGCGCCGACTTCACCGCCCGAGACCGGCGCATCGACGTATTCCGCCCCGGTTTCGCGCACCTTCCTGGCGAACTCCTTGGTCTCGATCGGCGAGATCGAGCTCATGTCGATGACCAGCTTGCCCTTCGAAAGACCGTAGGCGACGCCGTTTTCGCCGAAGAGAACATCCTTCACTTCGGGCGTATCCGGCAGCATCAGGATGATGGTGTCGACAGCTTCGGCCAGCGCCTTCGGCGTCTCGACGAACTTCAGCCCGTTGTCGAGCAGTTCCTGGCGCGGCGGGATGGCGAATTTCGAGGTGATGACCGTGTGTCCGGCATCCTGCAGATGGCGTGCCATCGGCGTGCCCATGATGCCCAGTCCAATAAAGCCGATCGTTGCCATTGTGCTTAACTCCTGATCTTGATGATGTCTGCGGATTGCGTGCGCTGGCGCTCGGTGCCAAGCCAGCCGAGGCCGTCGGCCGTCGTCGTGCGCGGCTTGTATTCGCAGCCGATCCAGCCGTCGTAGCCTGCCGCCTCGAGCGCATCGAAAACGTAGGGATAGTTGATCTCCCCGGTCCCCGGCTCGTTGCGGCCCGGGTTGTCGGCGAACTGAACGTGGACGATGCGGTCGGCGAAGCGCTTGTAGGTGCCGATCAGTTCGCCCTGCGTGCGCTGCTGATGATAGAGATCGTACTGGATGAAGAGGTTGTCGCTGCCGACCTCGTCGATGATCGAAGCGGCCTGCTCGACCGTGTTGAGATAGAAGCCGGGGATATCGAAGTCGTTGATCGGCTCGATCAGCAGGCGAATTCCCTGCTTGCCGAGTTCGCTGGCCGCAAGCCTGAGGTTGGCGACCAGGGTGCCGCGCAGCACCTCTTCCGAGATCCCGGCCGGCGCGATGCCGACCAGGCAATTGACCTGCTTGCAGTCGAGCGCGGTCGCGTAGTCGATGGCACTCGCCACGCCCTTGCGGAACTCGTCGATCCGGTCGGGCAGGATGGCGATGCCGCGCTCGCCGCCGGCCCAGTTGCCGGCGGGCAGGTTGTGCAGCACCTGCGTCAGGCCGTAGCGCTGCAACGCGCCGCGCAGGCTCACCTTCTCGAACTCATAGGGGAAGAGATACTCGACCCCCTCGAAGCCGGCCTTGGCAGCTAGGGCAAAACGATCGAGGAACGGCGCCTCTGTAAACAGCATTGTCAGGTTCGCAGCGAACTTCGCCATGCGGTGTATCCTCCTTGAGATTGTTCTTAGTCGAGCAGCGCTTCGATCGCGGTCGGCGCGTCTTCGCCGCGCGCCGCCAGTTCCTCGAACTCGACGACGGCGTTGATATCGACGCCCATGGCGATGTTGGTGACACGCTCGAGGATGAATTCGATGACGACAGGAACCTGATGTTCGTCCATGAGCGCCCGTGCCCGGTCGAACGCGTCCTGGAACTCGTTGGGGCTGCGCACCCGGATGGCCTTGCAGCCGAGCCCTTCGGCGACGGCGACATGGTCGACGCCATAGCCCTTCTCCGCATCGCCCGACGCATTGATGTTGTCGAAGGCGAGGCTGACTTCGAAGTCCATGCTGAAGCCGCGCTGGGCCTGGCGGATGAGGCCGAGATAGGAATTGTTCACGACCACATGCAGGTAGGGCAGCTTGTGCTGGGCGCCGACCGCCAGTTCCTCGATCATGAACTGGAAATCGTAGTCGCCGGAAAGTGCGACGATCGTCCGGTCGGGATCGGCGGCACGAACACCGAGAGCGGCGGGAAGTGTCCAGCCGAGCGGACCGGCCTGGCCGCAATTGATCCAGTTGCGCGGCTTGTAGACGTGCAGGAACTGGGCACCGGCGATCTGGCTGAGACCGATGGTCGAGACATAGCAGGTGTCGCGGCCGAAGGCCTTGTTCATCTCTTCATAGACGCGCTGGGGCTTGAGCGGCGTCTGGTCGAAATGGGTCTTGCGCAGCATGGTCCGCTTGCGTTCGCGGCATTCTTCGGCCCAGCCTGTCCAGTCGCGAAGCTTGCCGGCAGTCTTCCACTCGGTTGCGACGTCGAGGAAAAGCTTCAGCGCAGCACCCGCATCCGAGACAACGCCGAAATCCGGAGCAAAGACGCGGCCGATCTGCGTCGGTTCGATGTCGACATGGACGAACTTGCGACCCTCGGTGTAGGTCGGGACGTTACCTGTGTGGCGATTGGCCCAACGATTGCCGACGCCGAGCACGAAATCCGAGGCAAGCATGTTGGCATTGCCGTAGCGATGCGACGTCTGCAGGCCGCACATGCCCGCCATCAGCGGATGGTCGTCGGGGATCGTGCCCCAGCCCATCAGTGTCGGGATAACGGGAATGCCGGTGATCTCGGCAAATTCGGTGAGCAGGTCCGAGGCGTCGGCGTTGATGATGCCGCCACCGGCGACGATCAACGGCCGCTCGGCCTCGTTCAGCATCGCGATGACCTTCTCGGCCTGGGCGCGCGTGGCCTTGGGCTTATAGGGTTCCAGCGGTTCATACGTTTCGGGATCGAACTCGATCTCGGCGAGCTGGACGTCGACCGGCAGGTCGATCAGCACCGGACCCGGACGGCCGGAACGCATCAGGTGGAAGGCTTTCTGGAAGACGAAGGGTACCAGTGCCGGCTCCATGACGGTGACGGCCCATTTGGTGACGGGTGCTGCGATCTTGGCGATATCGACCGCCTGGAAATCCTCCTTGTCCAGTCGCGCACGCGGTGCCTGACCGGTGATGCAGAGGATCGGGATCGAATCGGCCGACGCAGAATAGAGACCGGTGATCATGTCGGTGCCGGCCGGCCCCGAGGTACCGATGCAGACGCCGATATTGCCATGTTTGGCCCGGGTGTAGCCTTCTGCCATGTGCGAGGCACCCTCGACATGGCGGGCGAGGATGTGACGAACCGAGCCGCGCGCCTTGAGGGCGGAATACAACGGATTGATCGCCGCACCCGGCACGCCAAAGGCACAATCGATGCCCTCTTTTTCGAGAACGTAAACAGCCGCGTCGACGGCACGCATCTTAGCCATGGGAACTCCTCCTGTTTGATGAGACGATAACCCATAATGGACGATACTCAATCGATAAATGGAATGCATTTCCATAATATGGAAATAAACATCTTCAAGAATTTCGAAACAATCGATCCCGGTCCTGCTAGAGGATGATGGACGCGACTCGGGACGGGCTGGAGGACGGAAGATGGATGCGCCAGGCAAGGGTAAACGTGGCCGGAAGGCCGGCGAGAACGCAGCACCCGGCTCCGTACAGGTGCTCGACCGCAGTCTGACGCTGCTGGCGATCGTTGCTGAAAACGACGGCTCAACCCTGACGCATCTGTCAGACGTGACCGGCATGGCACCATCGACCGTGCACCGGCTGCTGACGTCGCTCGCCAACCACGGCATGGTGATGAACGATCCGGACACCGGCGCCTGGACCATTGGCCTCAAGGCCTTCGAGATCGGCAACGCCTATTTGCGCTTCCGCAAGCTCGGCACCATCAGCCGTCCATTCCTGAAGCAGTTGATGGAAGAAAGTGGAGAAACCGCCAATATCGGCATCGAGGAGGGAGGCGACGTCGTTTTCATCTCGCAGGTCGAGAGCCATGCGCCGATGCGCGCGTTCTTCCGCCCGGGCCGCCGCGGCCCGATCCATGCCTCAGGTATCGGCAAGGCGATCCTGTCGACCTGGGCCGACAAGGATGTGGCGCATCTGCTCGCCGGGCGCGATCTCGCGCACTTTACCGACAAGACGCGCGACAGTCTGCCGGCGCTGCTGCAGGACATCCAGACCATTCGCCAGCGCGGCTGGTCGGTCGACGACGAAGAACATACGCTCGGCATGCGCTGCGTGGCGGCACCGATCTTCAACGAATATGGCGAAACCATCGCCGGGATCTCGATCTCGGGCCCTTCGGTGCGCGTCAACGACGACAGGCTGGCGCAGCTCGGTCCGGTCGTGCGCGAGCGCGCCGATGCACTGACCCGGGCCATGGGCGGCAAGCGGCCGGAAGAGCTCTGACGAGGAAAGCCTAGCTTTCGGGCGAGGCCGAAGCGCTGACGAGCAGCATTGGGTTACACGGCGCTAGCCACGTCCGCCATCATTCCTGGCTCGTCACAGGAATCTCTAGCAGTTCCGTAGAACTGCGGGACCAGCACAAGTCCTTGGGCTGAAAGGCCCTACGACCTGACGGACGTCAGGTCGCTGGCTTCCGGCACAAGGCCGGAATGAGAGAAGTCGACATTGCTCTCGCGAAAATGTGCTCCCAAGGCTTTCCAGCCTTAAGCTTTGGAATGCAGCCGCCACACCGGCTCAGACCGATTCGAGTTTCCGGCTACTGTCGATCTCTGCCGCAACGGCATCGGCACGCGCACGATGTTTCATCGGCTTGCCGGCGACATAGGTCTCGGCCACCGAGCGGTCGTCCCCCATCGTCTGCAGGATGAACAGCTCTTCGGCCAGCGTCTTGGCCACGCGCATGCGCAGTTCCATCGACGGCTTGGCGCGGCTGTCGAGCACGACGATATCGGCGTCTGCGCCGATATGCAGCGAACCGATACGGTCATCGAGATCGAGCGCCCGGGCATTGCCGAGCGTCATCATGTAGAAGGAGTTGAGCGGCGAGAGCCGCTGCCCCTGCAGGTGAAGCACCTTGTAGGCCTCGTCCATGGTTTCGAGCATCGAGAAGCTGGTGCCGGCGCCGACATCGGTTGCAACCGACCATCGCGCGCCGAGCTTGTCAAACCGGTCGCGATCGAACAGGCCCGATCCCAGAAACAGGTTCGACGTCGGGCAGAACGTGCCGACGGCCCCTGTCTCGGCCAGAACCGAAATCTCGCGATCGCTCAGGTAGATGCAGTGCCCGAGCAGCGTCTTGCGCGTCAGGAGATCGTAGCGCGCATAGATGTCGGTGTAATCCTTCGCGTCCGGATAGAGCGAGGTGGCAAACGCGATCTCGTCCTTGTTCTCGGACAGATGGGTCTGCACGTAACATTCGGGATGTTCGGCAACGAGCGCCCGGCTCATCTCCATCTGTTCCGGCGTCGAGGTGATGGCGAAACGCGGGCTGATGGCGTAATGCGCGCGGCCGCGGCCATGCCACTTGCCGATCAGTTGCTTCGTCTCGTCATAGCCAAGCTGTGGCGTGTCGCGCAGCGCGTCGGGCGCGTTGCGATCCATCATCACCTTGCCGCCGATCATCAGCATGCCGCGGTCTTCGGCGGCACCGAAGTAGGCGTCAACGCTTTCCGGATGCACCGAGCAATAGGCAACCGCCGTGGTCGTTCCATTGGACAGCAATTCGTCCATGAACCGGCCGGCGATGAACTGCGCATGCTTGGGCTCGCGGAACTTCTGTTCCTCGACGAAGATGTAGGTGTTCAGCCATTCGAGCAGCTGCGCGCCATAGGAGGCGATCGCCTGCGTCTGCGGAAAATGCAGATGCGTGTCGATCAGCCCCGGCAGCACCAGGTTTGGCCGGTGATCGGCAACCTTGACTGAAGGACCGGCACGCCGCGCGACATCCGAATGCTCGCCAATATCGGCAACCTTGCCGCTCCGCACCAGAACGGCACCGTCTTCGAAGTAGCGATAGGAGGCGGCATCGTCGATGCCCTCGGGCCTTTCGACGAAGGTCAGCACGCGGCCGCGGATCAGCAAATCGGTCATTGAACCTTGTCTCCCTTTACGACGGTCTCATACCAGGCGACGAGGAGCTTGCGCTCCTCGTCCGATATGCCGGTGACATTGGCGGGCGGCATCGCGTGCGAGCGACCGGCCTGCAGATAGATTTCGCGGGCGTGGTTGGCGATCTCGGTATCGGTCTCGAGCGTCACCCCCTTCGGCGGCACGACCAGTCCCTCCCAGCCGGGCTCTTTCGCATGGCACATGGAACAGCGGCCGAGCACGGTGTCGCGCACCTTCGGAAAGGCTTCGGCGGTGACGAACGGCTGCTGTGCGGCCGAAACCTTCGCCTCTTCCTCGCCGCTCAGGATCTTCGGCACGGTCGACAGCCACATGATGACGATGAAGAGCAGCGCGGTCGCAAGCCACGTCCAGGTCGGGTTGCCCTTGTCGGCATGGCGGGTGTTGAAATAGTGGCGGATGGTGACGCCCATCAGGAACACCAGCGAGGCGATGATCCAGTTGTACTGGGTGCCGAACGCCAGCGGATAGTGGTTCGACAGCATCAGGAACAACACTGGCAGCGTCAGGTAGTTGTTGTGGGTCGAGCGTTGCTTGGCGATGACGCCGTATTTCGCGTCCGGTGTGCGACCGGCGATGAGGTCGGCGACGACGATCTTCTGGTTCGGAATAATGATGAAGAAGACGTTCGCCGACATGATCGTCGCGGTGAAGGCGCCGAGATGCAGGAAGGCGGCGCGGCCGGTGAAGAGCTGTGTATAGCCCCAGGCCATGCCGACCAGGATGAAGTACAGAAGCACCATCAGCTTGGTGTTGTCGCGGCCTGCCGGCGACTTGCAGATGGTGTCATAGGCGAGCCAGCCGAAACCGATCGATGCCAGCGAAATGGCGATCGCCGTCGTCTTCGAGACATCGAGCACATTCGGGTCGATCAGATAGAGGTCGGCACCGGCATAATAGACCATGCACAGCATGCCGAAGCCGGAAAGCCAGGTGACGTAGGATTCCCATTTGAACCAGATCAGGTGCTCGGGCATGTTGGCCGGCGCCACCAGATACTTCTGGATGTGGTAGAAGCCACCGCCGTGGACCTGCCATTCCTCGCCATAGGCGCCAACCGGCAGGTCGGGTCTCTTCTTCAGGCCAAGGTCGAGCGCGACGAAATAAAACGACGAACCGATCCATGCGATACCGGTGATGACGTGCAGCCATCTCATGGCAAAGGTCAGCCAATCCCAGGCTATGGCATACTCGTACATGCAATTCTCCCATTTCTCCGGGCCGCATTATGTGTCATTGCTGGAGGTCGCGGGAACGTCGCTGCTTCACCAACACTTTCAAAAAAATCTATATAATCGCGACGGAATGGATGCGTTACATAACGCCCGGAGGAGAGATCGGGAGGCATGTCATATCTGGACAATGTACGCGTCTTCGTGCGCGTCGTAGAACTTGGAACCCTATCGGCGGCTGGTCGCGACCAGCGCGTAACGCCGGCGGTCGCCAGCAATAGAATCAAGGAGTTGGAACGCCATATGGGCGTTCGGCTGTTCAATCGGACGACGCGCAAGCTGACGCCCACGGAGCACGGCCGCGTGTTCTACGACGGTGCCGTCAAGATCCTGGAAGCGGTCAACGAGGCGGAGAACGCCATCGCCGACCTCTCGCACAATCCGAAGGGTGCGCTGAAGATTACCGCTCCCTTGGGGATAGGTCGCAGGCTGATTGCCTCGGGCATTCCCGAGTTTCACGACAAGTATCCCGATATCGAGGTGCGGCTCAGGCTCTCCGACCACAATGTCGACATCCTGTCGGAAGGTGTCGACGTCGCCTTCAAGCTGGGTATCCTCGAAGATTCGAACCTGCGCATGCGCGGCATCATGAACTGCGAGCGGGTCGTCTGCGCAGCACCCGCCTATCTCGAGAAGCGCGGCACGCCGCAAACCCCGGACGAGCTCATCGCCGACAAGCACGACTGTCTGCTGCTGCGTTATCCCGGCTCGAAGGAATATTTCTGGACGCTGCAGACACCGGAAGGCGTCAAGAAGCTCGAAGTCACCGGCCCCTATGATTCAGACGACGGCGACGTGCTGACCCAATGGGCGCTCGACGGGCGCGGCATCATCAACAAGCCGCTCTTCGAAGTGAAGAGCCACATCAATGCCGGCGAGCTGGTGCCGATCCTGACGGCGACGCCCCCGCTCGGCGTGCAACTGGCGGCGATCTATCCGCACAAGCGCTTTCAGGACCCGAAGGTGCGGCTGATGATCGACTACATGGCGGAGCGCTGTCAGCGGCTGATCGGCAAGATGCTGGCCTGAGGGCCGGCAGATCGGCCGAATTTTGCGTCGTGCCAGAAGAGGCCTCGAGGCCCGACCGTGGGGTGCTCACACTGGGAATGGGCGAGTGACCACGACTGCCGGCCACGCTCAGGCTGGTTTTCCGATGGTGCGCCTGCTCAGGCGCCGACGCGCTTTCCCGGCTTCGTCGACGTGATCGCCAGCGTTTCCCAACTTTGATTGAGGGCCGCCGTCATGATCTCGGCGGCGGCCAGCGCCGCGATGACGGCGGGCCTCTTGTCCTTTACCGCAGTGCCGCCGATCGGGCAGACGAGCCGGTCGAACAGATCCGGCCGGCCGATTTCCCGCGACAGCCAGCTCTTGAACGTTGACCGCTTCGTCTTCGAACCGATCATGCCGACATAGGAGGCGTCGTCGCGGCGCAGCGCCTCGGCCGCGATCAGGAAGTCGAGCGCGTGGTCGTGGGTGAGGATGACGAAGGCGCTGCCGCGCGGGGCATCGCGCACCACCGCCTCGGGCATCGCCGTCAGGCAGGTCTCGATGCCATGGATGCCGGCAGCCTCGAGTTCGTCCTCGCGCGTGTCGACCAGAATGGTGCGCACCGGCACGAGCGACAGCGCCATCGCCAGGGCGTCGCCGACATGACCCGCGCCGAAGACATAGACATGGGGTCGGCTGGCAATCTCCAGATCGCTGCGTTCAATCAGCATGGCGGCTTTCTCCCAATCGATGCGCGTGAAGGCGAGCGCGACACGCCCGCCGCAACACTGGCCGATCTCGGGACCGAGCGGGATCGTCATTGTATCGGCACGGTCGCCACGCTTCAGTGCACGCCGTCCATGGTCGATCGCCATATATTCGAGCTGGCCGCCGCCGATGGTGCCGAACAGTCCGTCCGCCGCCACCAGCATCCAGGCGTCGGTGTCGCGCGGCGTCGAACCGGCAGCCCCCGTCACCTCGACGAGCACGCAGTCCGGCTCGCGGCGCAGGAAATCCCGGATATCCTCTCGGCTCGCAACCATCGCCATCGACCCTTACGCCACCGCCCCTTGTCTTGCTGCGGCCCGTAGCCGCTCGATCGCCATCAGCACCCGCTCCGGCGTTGCCGGCGCGTCGATGCGCGGAGCGATACGATACTCCGCAACGCTGGCGGCCGCCATCGACAAGGCTTCCAGAACCGAAATGCCCAGCATGAACGGCGGTTCCCCGACCGCCTTCGAGCGGCGGATCGTCTCCTCGCGGTTGACGGACCACTCCGCCAACCGGACGTTGAACACGCGCGGCCGATCCGAGGCAAGCGGGATCTTGTAGGTCGAAGGCGCATGCGTGCGCAGCCGACCCTTGGCATCCCACCACAGCTCTTCCGTCGTCAGCCAGCCCATCCCCTGAACGAATGCGCCCTCCACCTGGCCGAGATCCAGTGCCGGGTTCAGCGAGCGGCCGACATCATGCAGGATGTCGGTTCGGTCGACCTGATATTCACCCGTCAACGTGTCGACGCTGACCTCGGAGCAAGACGCGCCATAGGCATAATAGAAGAACGGTCGGCCACGGCCTTCCGAACGGTTCCAGTGGATCTTCGGCGTCTTGTAGAAACCGGCGGCCGACAGCTGGATGCGGGCGCCGTAGGCAAGCTTGATGAACTCGCCAAAAGGCAGCCGTTCCGCGCCGACGCGCACCGTGTTGGGTTCAAAGGCAATATCGGTTTCCGCAACGCTCCAACGTTCTGCGGCAAAGCGCACCAGCCGCGCCTTGATCTGCTGGGCCGCATTGGCGGCCGCCATGCCGTTCAGATCCGTACCGGATGATGCAGCGGTCGCAGACGTGTTCGGCACCTTCGCGGTCGTCGTCGCCGTCACCTTGATGCGGCCGAGATCGACCTGGAACTCGTCAGCCACCACCTGGGCGATCTTGGTGTAAAGCCCCTGCCCCATCTCGGTGCCACCGTGATTGAGGTGGATCGAGCCGTCGGCATAGACATGGACCAGCGCGCCGGCCTGGTTGTACTCGGTCTTGGTGAAGGAGATGCCGAACTTGACCGGCGTCAGCGCGATACCGCGCTTGATGATGTGGTTTTCGCGGTTGAAGGCGATCACCGCCTTGCGGCGCGCGGCGTAATCGGCCGAGGTCTCCAGCTCCTCGATGATGCGGCCGATGATGTTGTCCTCGACCGTCTGGTGATAGGGCGTGAGATTGCGGCCCTCGCCGCCGTAGAAATTGAGCTTGCGGATCTCGAGCGGATCCTTGCCGACGGCATAGGCTACGTCCTCGATCATGCGTTCGCCGCCGACCATGCCCTGCGGGCCGCCGAAGCCGCGAAACGCGGTGTTGGAGACGGTGTTGGTCTTCAACGGCTTCGAACGCAGGCGGACGTTCGGATAGAAGTAGCAGTTGTCGGCATGAAACAGCGCGCGGTCGGTGACCGGACCGGAGAGATCGGCGGAGAAGCCGCAACGCGCGGCAAACACCGCATCAACCGCTTCGATGCGGCCCTCGTCGTCGAAGCCGACCTTGTAGTCGACATGGAAATCGTGGCGCTTGCCGGTTGCCGACATGTCGTCGTCCCGGTCCGGGCGCACCTTGACGGCGCAGCGGTACTTCTTGGCGGCCAGTGCGGCCACGGCTGCAAAGATGTTGGCCTGCGTTTCCTTGCCGCCGAAACCGCCGCCCATGCGGCGCACGTTCACGGTCACGGCATTCGACGGCACGCCAAGCACGGTTGCCACCATGTGCTGGGTTTCGCTCGGATGCTGGGTCGACGAATAGACCAGGACCTCGTCGTCCTCACCGGGGATGGCGAAGGAAATCTGGCCCTCGAGATAGAAATGATCCTGGCCGCCGATGCGCATTTCGCCTTGAAGGACGTTCTTCGCCTTGGCGAAGCCGGCTTCGATGTCGCCGCGCTCCAACTTCAAGGGATCGATAACAAGCGGATAGTTGGCGGCAGCCGCTTCAAGTACGTCGGTGACATGCGGCAAGTCACGGTACTCGACCTTGACCTTGGCGGCGGCACGCCGTGCGGCCTCGCGCGACGTCGCGATGACCGCGAAGATCGGTTGGCCGTGGAATTCGACCTTGCCGGTCGCAAACACCGGATCGTCGTGTTTGTGTGCCGGGCTGATGTCGTTTTCGCCGGGGATGTCGTCGGCGGTCAGGATGCCGATCACGCCTTCACTGGCTGAAACCGCGTCGAAATCGATCGACAGGATATCGGCATGGGCGCGCTGGGACAGGCCGAGATAGCCGTGTAACGTGCCCGAGGGTTCCGGGATATCGTCGATATATTCGGCGGTTCCCGACACGTGCTTGTGGCCGGATTCGTGTTTCTCGTTTTCGTGGACGCCACCGCGGATGCGGTCGATGGGCTGCATCACATTCATGGGTCTCACCTCCTAGACAGCAACGGCGACGGTACGGTCGAGCCGGATCTGTCCGGCCGCCTGTGTTTCCAGATAGAAGCGGCGAAGCAAGTTCTTCGCCACCAGTTGGCGATACTCCGCAGAGGCCCGCCAGTCGGTCAGCGGCGTGAAATCCTGGTCGAAGGCGGTGATCGCCTGATCGACCGTCGCCTCACTCCATGCCTCGCCCTTGAGCGCAGCTTCGACATGGTCGGCCCGCTTCGGCGTTCCGGCCATGCCGCCGAAGGCGATGACCGCATCGGCGACGCGGCCGGCACCGTCGAACGTCATTCGGAACGCGCCGCAGACCGCTGTGATATCCTCGTCGAGCCGCTTGGTGATCTTGTAGACGGCAAAACGCGTGTCGGCTTCGAGGAAGGGGATGTGCACCGCCTCTACGAATTCGCCGGGCTCGCGATCCTGCTTGCCATAGGCGATGAAGAAATCCTGGAGCGCGACGCTCCGGCGGCGCGCACCCTTGCGCAGCGTCACCGAAGCACCGAGCGCTATCAGTGCGGGCGGCGTGTCGCCGATCGGCGAGCCATTGGCAATGTTGCCGCCGACGGTGCCCATGTTGCGCACCTGCTGCCCGCCGATGCGATCCCAGAGCTCGCGCATTTGCGGGAAATGCTCGGTGATCACAGGAAAGGCCTCGGCATAGCTGACGCCGGCGCCGAGCGTCACGCCCTTGTCGTCGACGGTGATGCGGCGCAGCTCTTCGAGATGCGTCAGGTGCACGACCGGCGCAATGTCACGCATGAACTTTGTAACCCAGAGACCGACATCGGTCGAACCGGCGACGATGGTCGCCTTCGGGTTGGCTTCGAGCACATCGGCAAAGTCGTCGACAGAGGCCGGTAGCATGAACAGCTCCGATCCCTCGCCAATCACCACGCGGCGACCGTCCTGAAGGCTCGCGAGTTCGCCGGCGATCCGGTCGCGTTCGGCAAACAGCGGATCCGTGCCGAGATCGCCGATCGTCGAGATCGCTTCTGCGGCGCGAATGATGGCGGCATAGCCGGTGCAGCGACAGAGATTGCCCTGCAGCGCCTTCTCGATTTCGGCGATCGAGGGCTTGGGGTTTTCCATCCAGAGCCCATAGAGCGACATGACGAAGCCCGGCGTGCAGAAGCCGCATTGCGAGGCATGCGTCTGGACCATCGCCTGCTGAACCGGATGCAGCGGGCCGCCCGGCGTTGCCAGGCTATCCACCGTCACCACGTGGCAACCGTCGAGCGAGCCGACGAAGCGGATGCAGGCATTGACGGATTCGTATTTCAGCTCGCCGCCGAGCAGGCGGCCGACCAGTACGGTGCAGGCGCCGCAGTCGCCTTCAGCGCAACCTTCCTTGGTGCCACGCAAGTTGCGATCGATGCGCAGGAAGTCGAGCAAAGTCTGGACCGCCGACACGTCGGCAAGCTCGACGAGGCGATGGTTCAACAGGAAACGGATGGTGTTGCGGATCTGGATGGTCATGGGCAATCAGCTCCCGCGATAGGTCGAATAGCCATAGGGCGAGAGCAGCAGCGGCACGTGATAGTGCGCAGCCTGGTCGTCTATGCCGAAACGGATGGGGATGACATCGAGAAACGGATTGGCACCGCGCGCCGCTTCCGATCCGAGATAGTCGCCGGCATGGAAATGCAGCTCGTAGGTGCCCGCCTGCATCAGCGATCCGCTCAAGAGCGGCTGGTCGCAGCGTCCATCGTCGTTGGTGCGGACCGAGCGCAGATGCGTCTGTTGATTGCCTTCGATGCGGTAGAGCTCGATGCGCAGGTCCTTGGCCGGTTTGCCACTGGCCGTATCCAGCACATGGGTCGTCAGACGGCCGTCGTTTCCACCATGAGATTGCATGCGTATCGCTCCTCCCGAAGTCAGCTTTCCAGTTGGCAGTATCGAGGTGAGCCAGGGCATTGAGAAGCGGGCGGTTCATTCGAGACTTTCAAAATTTTCAGGGGGAATGACGTCGGAAAAATCCCGTTAGGAATCAGGCCGCAGAGACAAATGTCTGGAGGACTGCTTGTTATGAGATACCCCCGCGATCTTCACGGCCACGGCCCTGATACCACCACCGTCTGGCCCGATGAGGCGCGGATCGCCGTGCAATTCGTGATCAACTACGAAGAAGGCGGCGAGAACTGCGTGCTGCACGGCGATGCCGCATCGGAGGCCTTCCTGTCGGAAATCGTCGGCGCGCAGGCCTGGCCCGGGCAGCGCCACTGGAACATGGAATCGATCTACGAGTACGGCGCCCGCGCCGGCTTCTGGCGGCTGCACCGCATGTTCACGGAAAAGGGCGTGCCGGCGACGGTCTATGGCGTTGCAACGGCGCTGAAACGGTCCCCGAGCCAGGTAGCAGCCATGCAGGAAGCCGGCTGGGAGATCGCATCGCACGGCCTGAAGTGGATCGAGCACAAGGATTTCAGCCCGGAACAGGAGCGGGCGGAGATCGCCGAAGCGATCCGGCTGCACACGGTGGTCACCGGCGAACCGCCGCGCGGCTGGTATACCGGCCGCTGCTCGGACAACACGCTTGACCTCGTGACCGAGACCGGCGGCTTCGACTATGTCTCCGACAGCTATGCCGACGACCTGCCCTATTGGCATGAACATGCCGGCCGTCAGCAATTGGTCATTCCCTACACGCTCGACACCAACGACATGCGCTTTGCAACGCCGCAGGGCTTCAACAGCGGCGACCAGTTCTTCAGCTATCTCAAGGACAGTTTCGACGTGCTCTACGCGGAAGGTGCGGGCGGCGCGCCAAAAATGCTGAGCATTGGCCTGCACTGCCGTCTCGTTGGCCGGCCGGGACGCGCCGCAGCCCTTGCCCGCTTTATCGACTATGTCAAAGGTCACGAAAAGGTCTGGCTCGCCCGGCGCATCGATATCGCCCGCCACTGGGCGAAAACCTATCCGTTCAGGGCCTCTGACGATCGCCCGTCGCGGCTGTCCGAGTCCGATTTCGTTGCCCGCTTCGGCGGGGTGTTCGAACATTCCGAATGGATCGCCAAGCGTGCCTTTGCCGGCGAATTGTCCGTCGCCAACGACACAGCGATCGGCCTTGCGGCAGCACTCACGTCCGTTTTCCGCGAGGCAACACCGCAAGAGCGGCTCGGCGTGCTCAATGCCCACCCCGATCTCGCCGGCAAGCTGGCGCAGGCCAAGCGGCTCACCGAAAGCTCGACCAGCGAACAGGCCTCGGCCGGCCTCGACGCGCTGACCGACGCAGAACGTGCGCGCTTCACCGAACTCAACAGCGCCTATGTCGCCAAATTCGGTTTCCCCTTCATCATCGCCGTCAGGGGCCGCAGCAAGGATGACATCCTGGCGGCCTTCGAAACCCGGATCGGCAACGACCGCGACAGCGAACTGGAGACGGCCTGCCGCCAGGTGGAGCGCATTGCGCTTCTGCGCCTCAAAGATATGCTGCCGAGCTGAGTGCGGCGATGACGATCGACGGCGACAGCCTTCCTGAATTCGCGCGCAAGACGATCAATCTTGCTTCCGCCGGTCTCGGCGCCAGGCCGGTCTTTGCAACCGACGAATTCTTCGCCCCGCTCGAGCGGCTGCTGCAGGACTGTCCGGCCGTCTTTCATCCGGGCGTTTATGACGAGCATGGCAAATGGATGGACGGTTGGGAAACGCGGCGTCGACGCGGCCCCGGCCATGACCATGCCATCGTCGCCCTTGCCGCGAGCGGCCGGATCGCCGGTTTCGATGTGGATACGACCCATTTCATCGGCAACTACCCGACCGCCTGCGCCATCGATGCCTGTCTGGCGCCGGATGGCCCTGATGAAACCACCGTCTGGACCGAGCTGTTGGGCACGAGCCCGCTCGGCCCGAACGCCCACCACCACTTTACCGCCATCGCCGAGGGCAACTGGAGCCATGTCAGGCTGCGGATCTATCCCGACGGCGGCGTCGCCCGGCTCAGGGTCTATGGCACGCCCGAGCTCGACCGGGCGCGGGTCGGCGAGGCGCCCGTCGATCTTGCATCATCCTTGCTCGGCGGCCGGATTGTCGTCTTTTCCAATGGCCACTACGGACATCAACGGCTGCTCGCCCCCGGTCGCGGGATCAATATGGGCGACGGCTGGGAAACGCGGCGCCGGCGCGAGCCGGGCAACGACTGGGTCATCGTCAGGCTGGCGGCGCGCACGAAGATCGAGCGCATCGTCGTCGATACCGCCCATTTCAAGGGCAATTTCCCTGACGCCTGTTCGGTGCAGGCGGCAGACCTCCGAGCGGGCGATTGCGCGGTGGATGCGCTTGTCTCCGCCTCCTCGCTCTTCTGGCGGCAGGCGCTGCCATGCCAGAAGCTGAGCGCCGACAGCATCCATGATTTTGGCCCCGAGATGATCGAAGACATCGGTTTTGCCACCCATGTCCGTCTCAACATCTACCCCGATGGCGGCGTCAGCCGGCTGCGTGTCTTCGGGCGCATTGCAGGTGCCGGCACCCCTTAAACGACCAACATCAGACGGAGGAGCGTCACATGAAGGAGATCGAGATAAAGCCGCTGACACGCGAGGCATTCGCACCATTCGGCGACGTGATCGAGACAGAGAACGCCCACAGCTTTCCCATCAACGGCGGAAAATGTACCCGCTATCACGACCTTGCCAAGATCGAGACCGCCGGCGACAAGGGTCGGCCGATGATCAGCCTCGTGCGCGGCGAGCCCTATCCGCTGCCCCTGACGCTCACCATGGTCGAGCGCCACCCGCTCGGCAGCCAGGCGTTCATTCCCCTGACAGACAATCCATTTCTGGTGGTCGTATCCGAGGAGACGACAGAAGGTCCGAGCGAACCCATCGCCTTCCGCACGGCACCCGGCCAAGGCGTCAACATCGCCCGCAATGTCTGGCACGGCATCCTGACGCCGCTCGATGACGTCTCGGACTTTGCGGTGGTCGACCGTGGCGGCGAAGGTGTCAACCTGGAAGAGCACTTCTTCGAGCAGCCATTCCTGCTGCGCTGAAGACAGGCCTGCAACTGGAGGACGGACCCGCTCGGCCGGGTGGGGACCGTCATCTTTTCGCAGCCCCGCCTAGTACCCGCCGTCGCGCCTGAATTTCGTCGGCGTGTAGCCAGTCAGGCGGCGGAAGTCGCGCGAGAAGTGGTAGGGGTCGGGATAGCCGCAGTGGGCGGCCACAGCCGAAACCTTGGCCCCCGGCGCGACCAACAGGCGTTTCGCCTGGTTGATGCGTTCGTGCCGCAGCCAGTCCATCGGCGTCGTGCCGATCGTATCCTTGAACCGGCGAAAAAGCTGCGAGGCGCTGAGATGCGCGAGCCCGGCGAGCTCATCGATCGTCCAGGCACGGGCCAGGTCCTTGCGAACGGCCGCCAGAACCGTGCTCACCCGGTCGCCCAGTGCCGGATCGTCGTTAGTCGCGGCCCCCGCCAATCGCGGCGCGCTCAGATTGGCGATCAGCCCGGCGATGGCTGCACTGACGAGCGCATCGGTCGCAGACGAGCGATCATCGAGATATTCGATGACGGACCGGTACGCCGCCTGCGCCGCCGCGCTGTCGGACGGTTCGAACAACGGCTGCTGCTGGACGTTGAGAAAGGCATAGACGTCGTCGAGCCCGTGGCCATCGATACCCATCCAGAGGTAGCGCCACTCAGCCGCGTCCGGGCAACAGCGATGTTCATAGGCCTGCGCCGTATCCAGCCAGATCGAGAAGCCCTTCTCTGCGATGAAGCGCTGGCCCCGCACCTCGATCAGACCCTGGCCGGCAATCGTGTGAACGAGCACGTGCTGGTGGAAACGCTTACGGATCGGCGGCTCGTCGGGCAGCGCGACGCGCGCCCCGGCCACCAGCGCCCTGTAGGGAAATGCTCCAGCCAGGCGGGCGGGTGTATGAAAATAGATCTCTTCGTGCTCGGCCAGCATAGATGGCACAATGCCACATGCATGCGAGTTTTGTCCATCATTTCGCGAGATCGCTGCATTTCCCTGCGATAGGCGATGACGCTATTCTGCAGCTTTGCAGGGAGCGCGGCCAATGACAGTGAACTTACCGACTTCGGACCAATTGGAGGTGACGTTCGCCCCGCTCTCGCCCGATTTCGCACGCGATCCCTATCCGACCTACAAGGCGCTTCGCGACAAGGGCGGCCTGCACTATTTCGCGGATTTCGACATCTGGCTTGCCTCGCGCTTCGAGGACGTCTCGGCGATCGTGATGGACAAGCGCATGGTCCGTTCGCTCGAGGATCTCGCCACGGTTGAAGAGATCGCCCGGATCCAGCGCGCCGGCAACTGGCACGACATGCCGAACCACTCGCGCTTCGTGCAGTTCAGCCTGCTCGACAGCGACGGCGCCGTGCACGACCGGCTGCGCCGGCAGGTGTTCAAGCTGTTCACGCCGGCGATGATCGCCAAGCTGCGCGACCAGATCCAGGCCTATGTCGATAGCCTGATCGACAGCCTTTCCGATCGCGGCGAGATCGATTTCGTCGACGATCTGGCAGCCCACGTTCCCGGGCATATCATCGGCCGATTGCTCGGCGTTCCCGACGAGGACTGTCCCCAGCTGCGCATCTGGTCGGAAAACATCGTCCAGTTCTTCGACGTCGATCGCTCGGATGAACGCAAGCGCATCGCCGAGACCAACACGACTGAATTCTACGAATACCTCACAGCCCTGAAGCACGAGCGCGAACGCTGTCCGAAAGACGACCTGATCTCCGTTCTGATCGAGGCAGAACGCGCCGGAGCGATGAACGCTGACGAGTTCATCTCGACCTGCATGCTGATCCTGATGGCTGGACACGGCTCGACGATCGACGTGCTGGGCAGTGGCATGCATGCACTCTTGCGTTTTCCCGAGCAGATGCTGCGCCTGCGCCAGGATCCGGCATTGATCCAGACGGCGGTGCAGGAAATGTTCCGCTACGAATCGCCGTTGCCGTTCTTCCATCGCCATTGCATCGAGGATGTCGAGATCGGCGGGCAAACCTTCGCGCGCGGCACAAAGTTCGGCGTGCTCTATGGTTCTGCCAACCGCGACCCAAGGCAATTCGACGATGCCGACAGCTTCGATATCGGCCGCAGCCCTAACAGGCATCTCGCCTTCGGCGGAGGCGTGCACTTCTGTCTCGGCAACCATCTCGCCCGGCTGGATATGGACATCATCTTCAGCACCTTGTTGCGTCGTTTCCCGACGATCGCGCTTGTCGACGAGAGGCCTGAATACAAGCGCGGGCTCTCCGTGCGCGGGCCGAAGCGACTGCAGATCGCCATAAGGCCAGCTTGAGCGACGACGATGGCGCCAGGGGCGCCCATCATCATCAGACCGATTTCAGATTTGAGTGGAGACCATTTATGCCCAGGATCGTATTTGTGGATGCCGAGGGGAAGTCGACCGAGGTCGAGGCCGAAATCGGCCAGTCGGTGATGTCGGCCGCCGTTCAGAACGGCATCGACGCCATCGCAGCCGAATGCGGCGGCTCCTGCGCCTGTGGCACATGCCACTGTTACATCGATGCGGCGTGGAGCGAAAAGCTGCCGACGCCCGATTACCAGGAGCAGGACATGATCGAGTGCGTCGTCAATCCGGACGAGCGCAGCCGCCTCAGCTGTCAGATCACGGTTTCGGCGGCGCTCGACGGTCTCGTGGTGCATCTGCCGGACGGCCAATACTGACCTTCGGCTTTCGCGCCGGCGGACACAAAAAGACCGGAGCCGCAGGATGCCTGCGGTCCGGTCAGCTTCGCGGGGGGAAGTCCTTGGTTTACGGAGCCGGGGCAACGTCTGCCCCGGCTTATTTTGCTATTCGGCGAAGAAGGCGAAGCGAATGACGAAGAGCGCTGCGACCAGCTGCGTCGCCGGATGGATGACGCTCCACTTGCCGGTAAACACCTTGAGCACGACGTAGCTCACGAAGCCGAAGGCAAGGCCGTTGGCGATCGAATAGGTGAAGGGCATGGCAAGCGCGGTCAGCGCCGCCGGAGCCGCTTCCGTCAGATCGTCCCAGTCGACTTCCGTCAGTTCGCGCATCATCAGGCCGGCGACATAGAGCAGGGCCGGAGCCGTTGCGTAAGTCGGGACGGCAGCGGCCAACGGCGAGAAGAACAAGGCTGCCAGGAAGAGCACGCTGACTGTCAGCGCCGTCAGGCCGGTGCGGCCGCCCGCCTGAACGCCCGAGGCGCTTTCGACATAGGCCGTGGTGCTGCTGGTGCCGATCAGCGAACCGGCAACGATCGCGGTGCTGTCGGCCAGAAGCGCCCGGCCGAGACGGTTCGGCTTGCCCTCCTCCACCAGCTTGGCGCGCTTGGCGACGCCGATCAGCGTTCCCGTGGCATCGAAGACTTCAACGAGCACGAAGACGAGGATCACGTGGATCAGGCCGCCATGCAGCGCGCCCATGATATCGAGCTGCATGAAGGTCGGCGCGATGCTTGGCGGCGTCGAGACGATGCCCTTGAACTCGCTGACCCCGAGCAGCATCGACAGGACGGTGACGACAAGGATGCCGATGAGGATCGAGCCGCGAACCTTGAGCGAATCGAGCACTGCAATGACGAAGAAGCCGAGGATCGCCAAGAGCGGGCCGGTCTGCTTCAGATCGCCGAGACCGACCAGCGTTGCCGGATTGTCGACGACGATACCGGCATTCTTCAAGGCGATGATGCCGAGAAACAGGCCGATACCGGTGGCAATCGCGCTTCTGAGCGAATGCGGAATGCCGGCGATCAGCCAACTGCGCACCCCGGTCACGGTCAGGATCAGGAAGATCACGCCGGAGATGAACACGGCGCCCAGTGCCTGCTGCCAGGTAAAGCCGAGGGCCGCGACGACGGTAAAGGCGAAGAAGGCGTTGAGGCCCATGCCCGGCGCCATGCCGATCGGCCAGTTGGCGACGAGCGCCATGACCGCCGAACCGAGCGCCGCGGCAATACAGGTCGCGACGAAGACGGCATCCCTATCCATGCCCGTGGTCGACAGAATGTCGGGGTTGACGAAGATGATGTAGGACATCGTCAGGAATGTCGTAACGCCGGCGATCACTTCGGTGCGCACGGACGAGTTGTGCTCTTTTAACTTGAATAGTCGTTCAAACATATTTCCTCCCTTGGCGGCGTCGCCACGACGCAGCCGAACGACAGAGATCGGGACATAGTCTCCTCCAGTCACCGACCAGTGCATTTCGATCAACCCGGAAGATCCGGCATGATCGCATCACGGACCGTTCGTGGTCCGTGCCGGGCGGGCGATCGTCCGCCCCCTTGAGACGACGCGAATGCCTTGTGCACAGCCTTGGGATTGTGCGTCTTCCCGCGGCAGACTGCTAGCCGTCCATTCCAGGGTTCGGTGATGAAAGACTTTCAAATTTTTCGGACCCATTACCGGGCGATCGCGACGCCGGACCCGGAGCTTTCGCGCCTGTTTCAGCGGCCGAAGCGTGGGCGAAAATATCGTCGAAAGGCCTCTTGACCTTCCAACGGTGGGAAACCCCATCTTTGTCTCACATCGAATTGAAGGAGACAAGCAATGCAGACTTACAAGATCGACAACATGACCTGCGGACACTGCGCCGGCACCGTGCAAAAGGCGATCCTGACCGTCGACCCGCAGGCAGTCGTCAGGGTCGATCTCGGCTCGCGCGAAGTCAGCGTGGAGACAGTCGCCGCACCCGGCCCGATCGCCGAGGCGTTGATGGCTGCAGGCTACGAGAGCCGCCAACTCTGACAACGGCAACGAAACGGTGCCACCGGTCACCGTTGACGCCCCGGCCATCGCGCCGGGGCGTTTGTCGTTCCTGATGGCCGTGCAGGGCGAAGATCAGGGGCGCGCATCCGTCGGAAGAAATCTTTCGAACCACCCTTGACCTTCCCATCGTTGGAAGCCCCATCTTCCGGTAAAAGAACAGTACAAAGGAGCACGATCATGGGATCCGTGACGACCATCGAAACCAAGAACGCCAGGGCAATTGCCGGCGATGCGCTGATCGCCAGCATTCCGGTCGAAGGCATGACATGTGCCTCCTGCGTCGCGCGCGTCGAAAAGGCCATTCGTGCCGTTCCAGGCGTCACCTCCGCTTCCGTCAATCTCGCGACGGAGCGGGCGGACGTCCGTTTCGATGCAACGACGAAGACCACCGACATCGTGAAGGCGATCGAAAACAGCGGCTATGGCGCGGCCGAAGAATCGATCGAGCTTTCGATCGAAGGCATGACCTGCGCCTCCTGCGTCGCCCGCATCGAAAAGGCATTGAAGGCGGTGCCCGGCGTCAGCAATGCGACCGTCAATCTCGCGACCGAACGCGCCTCCGTGCGCCTGACCAAGGGCATCGCAACGATCGCCAGCCTGGAAGAGGCCGTGCGCGCGGCCGGTTACGACGCCAGGCGCATCACCGGCGCGGAAAACAATGACGAAGAAGCCGAAAAGCGCGAGCGCGAAGCAAGGCGCCTCAGCCGCTCCTTGCTGATTGCCGCCGTGCTTACCTTGCCGATCTTCGTCCTCGAGATGGGCTCGCATTTCATACCGGCCGTACACGACTTCGTCATGAACAATATCGGCATGCAGGAGAGCTGGTATCTGCAGTTCGTGCTGACGACGCTCGTGCTCTTCGGCCCGGGCTTGCGCTTCTATCAGAAGGGCATCCCGGCGCTCCTGCGCCTGGCGCCAGACATGAATTCGCTGGTCGCCATCGGCACCGCTGCCGCCTGGGGTTATTCAGTCGTCGCCACCTTCGCATCCGGGCTGCTGCCAGAGGGTACTGCCAACGTTTATTATGAAGCCGCCGCCGTCATCGTCGCGCTGATCCTGCTCGGCCGGGTGCTGGAAGCCCGCGCCAAGGGCCGAACCTCCGAGGCGATCAAGCATTTGATGGGTCTGCAGGCAAAGACGGCCCGTGTCGTTCGCGACGGCGAGACGATCGAGATCGCGCTTGCCGACGTTCATGCCGGCGACACCGTGCTGGTACGGCCCGGCGACCGCGTGCCGGTCGACGGTACCGTCATCGAGGGCAGTTCCTATGTCGACGAATCGATGATCACCGGCGAGCCGGTTCCCGTCGAGAAGATCGCCCGCGCCGACGTGGTCGGCGGCACGATCAACAAGACTGGCTCCTTCACCTTCCGCGCCACCAAGGTCGGTGCCGACACCGTGCTGGCGCAGATCATCCGCATGGTCGAACAGGCCCAGGGTGCCAAGCTGCCCATCCAGTCGCTGGTCGACAAGGTGACCGCCTGGTTCGTGCCGGCCGTTATCGCGATTGCAGCCATCACCTTCGCGATCTGGCTGATCTTCGGCCCCGATCCGGCCCTGAGCTTCGCGCTCGTCAATGGCGTAGCGGTGCTGATCATTGCCTGCCCTTGCGCCATGGGTCTTGCGACCCCGACCTCGATCATGGTCGGGACCGGCAGGGCGGCGGAAATGGGCGTCCTGTTCCGCAAGGGCGAAGCGCTGCAGACCCTGCGCAATGCCGAGATCATCGCCGTCGACAAGACCGGCACGCTGACCAAGGGGCGCCCGGAACTAACCGACCTCGACACCGCTCCCGGTTATGAGCGCGGCGACGTGCTGGCGCTCGTGGCCGCCGTCGAAACCCGGTCCGAGCACCCGATCGCCGAGGCGATCGTCGAGGCGGCCAAGGCAGAAGGCATCGCCATCGCGGCGCCCTCGAATTTCGAAGCCGTGCCCGGCTTCGGCGCCAGCGCCACGGTCAGCGGACGCAGCGTTCATGTCGGCGCCGATCGGCTCATGGCCAAGCTTGGTCTCGACGTCTCGGCCTTTGCCGACCAGGCGGCCCGCCTCGGCTCCGAGGGCAAAAGCCCGCTCTATGCCGCTGTCGACGGCAAGCTTGCCGCCATCATTGCGGTTGCCGATCCGATCAAGGAAACGACGCCGCAGGCGATCCGCATGCTGCACGACCTCGGCCTCAAGGTGGCGATGATCACCGGCGACAATCGTCGCACTGCCGAGGCGATCGCCGCCAAGCTCGGGATTGACGAAGTCATCGCCGAGGTACTGCCCGACGGCAAGGTGGCCGCCCTGAAGCGCCTGAAGGCTGATGGCCGCGCCGTCGCCTTTGTCGGCGATGGCATCAACGACGCGCCGGCCCTTGCCGAAGCCGATGTTGGGCTGGCGATCGGCACGGGGACCGACGTGGCAATCGAAAGCGCCGACGTGGTGCTGATGTCCGGCGACCTGCTCGGTGTGCCGAACGCGATCGCCCTGTCGAAGGCAACGATCCGCAACATCAAGGAAAACCTGTTCTGGGCCTTCGCCTACAACGCGGTCCTGATCCCGGTCGCGGCCGGTGCGCTCTATCCGGCCTATGGCCTGCTGCTGTCGCCGATCTTCGCGGCAGGCGCGATGGCACTATCGAGCGTCTTCGTGCTCGGCAATGCGCTCCGCCTGCGGAGTTTCCGCGGTGTTGTCGCACAAACGCCGGCGACGCGATAAAACGACATCTCTGCCCGGGGTGGCCCACATGGTGTCCGCCGGGCAGAGTTCCTATATTCGATCTGAATACCAGCGCTCTCTGCGCTCCTCGAAAGGTGAAGCCATGAACATCGGCGAAGTCGCACGCGCCTCCGGCGTTTCGACGAAGATGATCCGCTACTATGAGACGATCGGCCTCATTCCGCCGGCTGACCGCAGCGAGGCCGGTTATCGCAACTACGGCGACAACGATGTCCACACCCTTCGCTTCATCCGCCGCTCCCGCGATCTCGGCTTCACCGTCGAGCAGATGACCGACCTCCTGACGCTCTGGCGCGACCGCTCGCGCGCGAGCAGCGAGGTCAAGAAGATCGCACTCGAACATGTGGAGATCCTCGAACGCAAGGCGGAGGAACTGAAGGCGATGAGCCGGACGCTGAAGCACCTGGCCGCCAACTGCCACGGCGACGGCCGGCCGGATTGCCCGATCCTCGACGACCTCGCCGCCATGACCACCGAACCGGGCAGGACGCCGGAGCCGGCGCGCTTCGGCACCGCCGGCATCGACCCGGTCCGCAACCGCCGGCAGGCCTGATCCGGTGAAGGCTCACGCATTCGTGAGCCCCGGCGGCAGCGGCGGCATTGACAGGAATCGTCAGCATTTCTACGGATTGATGATGGAAAAGGTGAAACACGCATATCAGCGCCTGCTGACCATGCTCAAGCTGGTGACGATGCTGTCGCTGGCCGTGCTTCCTTTTTCAACCGCTGCCGGCATGACCCACATGGCATCGCACGCGACCATGCAGATGGACGTTACGGCCGACGTCAGCGCGTCAGCGCCAAGCGAGCATTGCCCCAGCGCCGACAGCAACAAGACGAAACCGATCAGCGACAGCGGCAAGGCCGACAAGAAGGATTGCTGCAAGACGTTCTGTGCGTCCGTCGCCGTGCTTGCCAATAGCGGCGAAGACCGCTTCGGCCTGCCCCGCTCCACACTGAACGCCGGTCTGCAGTCGCAGCTGAGCCCTGGTGACCGTGCCGGCCTGCACCGCCCCCCAAGAGCCTGATTTCGTGAACAGCCGACCCTAAGCGGTCGAGGTCTTGGCCTGCCCGGTTCTGCCGGTCGGATGCCGATATCCATCATTCACATTCAGGTTGAACCATGAAACGTCTGTTTCCCATGGCGCTCCTGCCCATCCTTCTGGGCGGATGCGCAACCACTATGCCTGCCGACGTCACGAGCCTCGCCGATCCCGCGGAAAGCACCGCGACCACCGCCAGCGAGACCTATCGAAGCCCTGTGGCCGGTTACGTCCACCGCGAACCGGTCGGGCCGAAGCGCTGGGTGCCGCTCAACGATGCACAATCCCCCGCCAAGGGAGCTGCATCATGACCAAGTTCAAGCTCGCAGCCCTCATCGGCCTGCCGCTCCTGCTTGCCGGCTGCGCGACGAACGCCGAGTATTCGGCAACCGATGCCGGCTTCACCGCCGTCGAAGCCAAGGTCGGCGCCGGCACGGCCAAGCGCAGTGTCTGGATCCAGAACCGCGAACAGGCCGCAAAGGCAGACGCGCAGGTGAAGGCATTGCTCGCGCGCAAGTCCGTGGATGCCGACACCGCCGTGCAGATCGCGCTTCTCAACAACAAGGGCCTGCAGGCGGCCTATGCCGATCTCGGCGAGGCCTCTGCGGACGCCTGGCAGGCGACGATGTTCCTCAACCCCACCCTATCCATCGGGACCACCGGGATCGGCGCGCCGGAGCTACAGGCCTATCGCGCCATCGAAGGGCTGATCACCACCAATATTCTGGCGTTGATCACACGTGAAAAGACCATCGCCGTCGCAGATGCGCGCTTCCGCCAGGCGCAGCTGGCAGCGGCCCTGCAGACGCTTGCGCTGGCGGTTGAAACCCGGCGCGCCTGGGTCGAGACGGTATCGGCCTGGGAAACGGTGGCCCAGCTTAACAGGGCGCAATCGGCCGCCGACGCGGCCTCCGAACTCGCCGCCAAGCTTGGAGAAACCGGAGCCATGGGCAAGGCCGATCAGGCTCGCGAACATGTGTTCAATGCCGAGCTCGCCGGCCAGGTGGCCGAGGCGCGCCTGGCGGCGCGGCTCGCCAAGGAAAACCTGACACGGAAAATGGGGCTTTGGGGGGCGGATACCGACTATCAGGTGCCAAACCGCCTGCCCGACCTGCCCAAGACGCTCACCCGGCGCGATAGCATCGAGGCAGAGGCGCTCAAGCGCCGCGTCGACCTGCAGATGGCGCGGCTCGATCTCGAGGCCGTGGCAAAGTCCTATCGACTGACCGAGGCCACGCGCTTCGTCAGCGATCTCACGCTCGTTGCCGGTGCGGAAGCCGAACGCGAGCGCGAAGACGGCGATACCAAGGTCGAAACGACAGCTCAGGCCGAGTTGGAGTTCTCGATCCCGATCTTCGACACCGGCCAGGCGCGCCTGCGCAAGGCGGAACTCGCGCATATGCGCGCGGCTAACCAGCTTGCCGAGAAGGCGGTCAACGTTCGCTCGCAAGCGCGCTCGGCCTACCAGGCCTATCGGTCGCGCTACGACATCGCCAGGCACTACCGCAACACGGTCGTGCCATTGCGCACGAAGATCGAGGAGGAGGCGACCCTCAGCTACAACGGCATGATTACCAGCACCTTCGAGCTGCTCGCCGACACCAGGTCCAAGGTGGATTCGGTGATCCTGACCACCAACGCGAAACGCGATTTCTGGCTTGCCGATGCCGATCTGGTGGCGGCCATCCATGGCGGCGGCGAGGCAGGCACGGCTGCAGAGGCTGCCGCTCCCGCCGCAGCTGATGCGGATTGAAAGGAACGATGACCATGTTCAACAGACGACAAATCCTCGGCGCAGGCGCGGCACTCGTTTCCACCACCGCCTGGGCACAGACCTCGAATTCCGGCCTGCCGGAAGCGGAAGGCATGGACAATGCCGCAACGCAGAAGCCGCTCGTGCCGACGAGCGGACCGGACTACAACCCGGTCGTGACCCTCAACGGCTGGACCTTGCCGCACCGGATGAACAACGGCGTCAAGGAGTTCCATCTCGTCGCCGAGCCGGTGGAACGCGAGATGGCCGACGGCATGACCGCCTATCTCTGGGGCTACAACGGCCAGTCCCCCGGCCCGACGATCGAGGCGGTCGAGGGCGATCGGGTGCGCATCTTCGTCACCAACAAGCTGCCGGAGCACACGACGGTCCATTGGCACGGCATGATCCTGCCATCGGGCATGGATGGTGTCGGCGGACTGTCGCAGCCGCATATCCCGGCCGGCAAGACATTTGTCTACGAGTTCGACCTCGTGAAATCGGGGACCTTCATGTACCATCCGCATGCCGACGAGATGGTGCAGATGGCCATGGGCATGATGGGTTTCTTCGTCATCCACCCGAAGGACCCGGCCTTCATGCGGGTCGACCGCGACTTCGTCTTCCTGCTCAACGCCTACGACATCGATCCCGGCACCTATGTCCCGCGCATCATGGAGATGACGGACTTCAACATGTGGTGCTGGAACAGCCGCATCTTCCCGGACATCGACCCGCTGGTCGTCGCCAAGAACGACCGTGTGCGGGTGCGGGTCGGCAACCTGACGATGACCAACCACCCGATCCACATGCACGGTTACGATTTCGAGGTCACCTGCACGGATGGCGGCTGGGTCCGCCCGGAAGCTCGCTGGCCGGAGGTCTCGATCGACATTCCGGTCGGCGCCATGCGCGCCTACGAGTTCGACGCCAAATACGAAGGCGACTGGGCGATCCATTGCCACAAGTCGCACCATACGATGAATGCGATGGGCCACGATGTCCCCACCTTCATCGGCGCCGACAAGAAGGCGGTCGCGGCGAAGATCCGAAAAGTCGCGCCCGACTACATGCCGATGGGCACGGCCGGCATGGCCGACATGGGCGAAATGGAAATGCCGCTTCCCGACAACACGATCCCGATGATGGCTGGCTGGGGCCCTCATGGCGCGTTGGAGATGGGCGGCATGTTCTCCGTGGTGAAGGTGCGCGAAGGCATCTCCTCCGGCGATTACAGCGACCCCGGCTGGTACGAAAACCCGCCGGGCACCCAAGCCTGGGAATGGACCGGCGCGCTGCCGGATGCCACCCGCGCTACCGATGCCAAGACAGTGATCACGCCCCCTCCCGCAAAGAAAGGCTGACCCGAATGACCTCTGCCAATGCAAGCAATGCAACCAAGGAAACCAAGATGAAGACGACACTTTTCGCGCTGGCGTTCCTCGCCACCTCCTCGCTCGCGTCGCCTATGCTGGCGAGTGGTACGCACGGCGGTGGCCATGAGGCCATGTCGATCGGCCAGCCCGGCGACGCCAAGAACGCCACGCAGACGGTGCGCGTGACAATGAAGGAAACCGATGACGGCAAGATGATCTTCACACCCGCGAGCATCAAGGTCCGCCAGGGGCAGACCGTGCGCTTCGCCCTCAAGAATGTCGGCGAACTCGAACATGAATTCGTGCTCGACGACAAGGCACAGATCCAGGAACACAAGGTAGCAATGGAGAAGTTCCCGGACATGGAACACGCCGACGCAAACGCCATTCGGCTCGAGCCGGGCAAATCCGGCGAGATCGTCTGGACCTTCACCAACACCGGCACCTTCGAATTCGCCTGCCTGGTCCCCGGCCACTACGACGCCGGCATGCACGGGCCGCTCGAAGTCGTGAAGAAGTAACTGTAACCGATTGAAAGGATGCCATTATGAAAACGTTCGTCACGCTGTTTGCCGCTCTGGCGCTCGCCGCTTCCGCCCAGGCAGCCGAGTTCACCAAGGGAACCGTCAAGAAGCTCGATACCTCTGCCAAGAAGGTGACCATCGCCCATGAGGACCTGAAGAACCTTGATATGCCCGCCATGACCATGGTGTTCCGGGTCAAGGATGAGGCTATCCTGGCCAAGCTCAAGGAAGGGGCCGCCATCGAATTCGTCGCCGACCGCGTCGACGGCAAGCTGACAGTGACCGAGATCAAGTAATCACACGCCAAAGGCCCGGTATAAGATGTGACCGGGCCTTGGACACCAGGCCGAACAGACAGGAAAGGAGTGTTCGATGTTGAACCTCAAACGCAGACATTTCATCGCCGGTACGATCATTGGCATGTCGATGCTTACATCAGGCATGGCGCTCGCGGCCGGTCCGATGACGGTCTACAAGGACCCGCAATGCGGGTGCTGCGAACAGTGGGCCGATGCAATGGAGGCAGCCGGCTTCAAGGTGGATATTCGCGACGAAGCCGACATGACCCCGATCAAGACCCGGTTCGGCGTTCCGGCCGACATGGAGGGCTGCCACACCGCCGTCATCGACGGTTACGTGGTCGAAGGGCATGTGCCGCTTGAGGCGGTTCAGAAGCTTGTGACCGAAAAGCCGGATGTGGCCGGCATTGCTGTGCCCGGCATGCCGGCGGGCTCGCTCGGCATGGGCGACGATCCGAAGGCGTCCTATGATGTCTACACCATCGCCAAGACATCCGGCGCAGCGGCGACCGTCTATTACAAGGTGCGGCCGGCGCAATAGCGCGATCGAGGGGCCTTCAGGCGGCGCGCCACGCGCCGTCGTCGCCCTTGGCCAGCAGCGGCGTTCGGAACACACCGACAACCCGCTCTGGCCAATGCGGCGCGAGGTCGGCCAGGGGTTGTCTCCACCGCTCGGTCTGCAGCATGGCGGCGCCGATCGCGATCGGCTCCACGCCGCAGGTCCGCATCAGCGTCAGCCCGGCCACGATCGACGTGCCGCTGGAGATGACGTCGTCGATGAGCGCAACACGCTTGTCCTTTAGAAGAGGCAGCATGCGCGGATCGACGTAGAGCCGCTTCTTCTGGTCGGGCGTAGTGATCGACGACAGCGGCACGGAAAGATCGTCGACGTACCAGAACTTTCGCGAGGTGCCGAGCGGCACGTAGCGTGCATGGCCGAGCTTGCGGGCGACGGCGGCAGCGAGCGTCAATCCGAGCGTCGGCAGACCTGCGATCACATCCGGCTCTAAAGGCGCAAGTTTCGCGGCGAGTTCGGATGCCAGCGCTTCCTCAACGGCGAAACTCGCCTGATTGATGATCAGCGACGCCAGTGCGTGCTTGCCATCGGCGAGATGGCGGATCGGCAACAGGATCTGTCGACCGTCTTTAAGCGTTGCCGGGAAGAAATCGCGATAACCGCTTCCAGCGTCGAAGCTTTTCGGCGGAAAGACTTCCTGCCAGAATTCATGCGGCTCCATCGGCATGGACCTCTCCTGCGTCTCTTTTGCCCTCAACGAAAGGCGATGAAAACACCGGGGCACTGTTCTGGTTCCGGCGGTTTTCGTCTATACCGATTATCACTTCGATCAAACCGAAAGGGCGCCCCGGCCGACGCAAATCTGGGGAATTCGACAGCCCTCCACCGATAGACATGCAAGGAACTGCCAGACAATGCGCGTGCCAGACGGGATCACCAACGACCTGCCCTTCCTTACCGAATTCCGACGTGATCTGCACGCCCATCCCGAACTCGGTTTCGAGGAAGTCCGCACCAGCGATCTGGTCGCAAGGCTGCTTGAAGAAGCGGGTCTTAAAGTCCACCGTGGCCTTGGAAAAACCGGTGTGGTCGGCACGCTGCAGGTCGGCAACGGCACACGCTCGATCGGCCTTCGGGCCGATATGGATGCACTCGCCATGCCGGAGCTGGCCGACCGGCCATACAAATCCAAGGAAGCCGGCAAGATGCATGCCTGTGGCCATGACGGCCACACCGCCATGCTACTTGGCGCGGCTCGCCATCTCGCCAGGACACGCGATTTTTCCGGTACGGTGCATTTCATCTTCCAGCCGGCCGAGGAAGGTCGCGGTGGCGCCAGGCGCATGGTCGAGGACGGCCTCTTCGAGCTCTTCCCCTGCGATGCCGTCTACGGCCTGCATAACATGCCGGGCCTGGAACCTGACGAGATGGCAGTGGTCTCCGGACCGCAGCTCGCCTCGTCGGACAGCTGGCGGCTGACGTTCCGCGGCGTCGGCACCCATGGCGCCAAGCCGCATCTCGGCCGTGATCCGGTGACCGCCGCCGGCACCTTCCTCGCCTCGCTGCAATCGATCGTCGGTCGCGTCGTCGATCCGCTGCAGCCGGCCGTTGTCAGCGCCTGCTCGGTCCGCGCCGGCGACCCGAAGGCGCTCAACGTCATTCCCGATACCGTCGAGATCGGCGGCACGGCGCGCGCCTATACACCGCATGTGCGCGACCAGCTCGAGGAAGAGATTGGCCGTCTCGCCCGTGGCACCGCCCAGATGTATGGCATCGAAGTCGACTACGCCTTCGAGCGCCGCATTCCGCCCGTGGTCAATGATGCCGATGCGAGCGAACGGGCGCTTTTGGCCGCTCGCGCCGTCTTCGGAGAGAAGACGCGCACACAGTTTCCGCCGTCAACCGCCGGCGACGACTTCGCCTTCTTCGGGCTCGAAGCCCCCGGCTGCTACGTCTGGCTCGGCAACGGCCCCGCCGTCGACGGCGCGCTTCACCACAACACCGCATACGACTTCAACGACGGGGCCATAGGTCCCGGCGCGACTTTCTGGACGACTTTGGTGCAACAGGAATTGATCGCTTAGGCGGATCGCTGACGGAAGAGCGTTTGGCCTATCCAGGCCGCGCCTGATTGCATTTGAGGCAGGGCGACAACCGTCGCCCCGCTTGGTGCCTCAGAGGACCTCGAGGACCGGGTTGTCGAGCACCTTGCCTGTCAGCACGTCGGCAATGCCGCGATCGGTCTGGTGCGGGCCGGCGTTGCAAGCGAGCGTCGCGCCGAAACAGGCCTTGAAGACGAGATAGGGCGGCTGCCAATCGACGATCCGCCCGACAGCGTCGCGCAGGCGCGCGAAACCGGCCGACACCTCGGCCAGCGGCGCATCGGAGACGAGGCCGCAAAGCGGCAACGGCAGGATTGCATCGATCTTGCCTGAGGATGCCACCGCCATGCCGCCGCCGGCGGCGATGACGGCATTTGCCGCCACCATCATGTCGTGGGCGTTACCACCGAAGACCGTGAGGTTGTGGCTGTCATGGGAGACCGTCGTTGCAAACGCGCCGCGCCATTCGCCCCAGCCGGTGAGCAGGCCGACGCGCGGCTTGCTGTCAGCGCGGCCGTGGCGATGGGCGACGGCAATCAGGGTTGCGCCCACAGGCGGAACGACGAAGCCGTTTTCGACGTCAGCCACGGCCTCGCCCCATTGGGTAAAGCGCGGGCGATCGATCGTGGCGATACGGACCTTCGAGCCCGACGAGGCGATGGCGAAGTCCGTCTCGCACAGCGGCGCGATCTTCATCGTGCCGGCGAGTGCCTGAACATCGGCCTGCGGCGGAGCGTCGATCATTCGCCCGCCCGAAGCGACAAGCCGGCCGCCGGCAATGACCGAACGGGCGCGCAAATCCTGAAGATCCTCGAAGATCGCAATATCTGCTCGCCGTCCCGGAGCAACCAGACCGAGGTCGCTACGGCCCAGGCGCTGAGCGGCGTTCAACGTTGCGGCGCGCAGCGCCCATTCGGGCCTGAGCCCGTAGCGCACCAACCGCCTGACCACGTCGTCGAGACCGCCGGAGCGGTCGAGATCATCGGGGAAGACATCATCGGTGCAGAGCGCCACTGTCTGCGGAAGGTGGCCGAGCGCGTTCAGCGCCGCGACGAACTCCGGCAGCAGATGATCGTGCGAGCCACGCAGTTCGATCGTCAGACCAGCGCGGAGCTTGGCCACGAGATCATCGGCGGAAACCAGCTCGTGGTCCGAGCTGACGCCCGCGGTCACGAAGGCCTGAAGGTCGGCTCCGGTGAGGCCGCGCGCATGGCCGTTGACCGGCTTTCCCGCTGTCAGCCCCGCCTGGACGATGGCGTGCATACGTGGATCGCCATCGATCACCCCGCGCATGTTCATCATCTCGGCAATACCGCCGATCTCGGGCCAGGCAAGCATGGTGGCGATGGCACCGCCGTCGAAATCGGCGCCGGCCACTTCCAGACCAGGCGCTGAAGGCACGCTCGAGGGAGCCAGCAGCACGCAGCGCAGCGGCAAATCCGCGATCGCATCGGCCGCCCACCGCACGCCGGCGATGCCGCTGACATTGCCGAACTCGTGCGGGTCCCAGACGATCGTCGTGACGCCGCGCGGCAGCACGGCATCGGCATAGGCCGCGGGCGTCACCATCGAGCTTTCGACATGCATATGCGTATCGATCAGCCCCGGCGACAGGAAGGCGCCGGAGGCGTCGACCATCGCTGCGGCATCGCTGCGGCTCCCCGGCGCATGCACGCTCGCAATCAGCGAGCCGACAATGCCGACGTCGGCCGCGCGCCGTTCGCCGGTGACCATGTCGACCACGGTGCCGCCGGTGATCAGCACATCGAATGCCTCGGCGCCACGCGCTGCAGCAACGGCGCGGGCGCGCAACGTCGCATCCATCAGGTCCATCGGCTCCTGCAGACGGCTCGGCTGGTCGCTCACTTGGCGGCTTCCTTCATCAGGGCGCCAAGGATCTGCGCACGGGCGGTTTCCGCGTGTACGTCCGTCGCGTATTCGGCGTTGAAGGCGGCATGGCTCTCACGGGTTTCGACCACGGTGCGCCCACGGGTAAGCGCGCCGGCAAGCTCCGCATCGATGCGTGCCTTGCCGAAGGAAATCGCCCCTGGATTGACGAAGGCAACAGCGGCTGAAGGATCGTAAATCGCCATGCCCGGCCGTCCGCGGCTGGTGCCGATCGAGACATAGCCCGACAGCAGATCGGCGATCAGGGCGGCGTTGACGCCGCCGGCCGCGCGAATGGGTGCGATATCATCGGGATAGGCAAAGACCTTGCGGCAAAGGTCGAGGTCGACCATGCGCAGCGGCAGGCCGTGGGCGAGCACGATCGCCAGTGCTTCCGGGTCGGCGAAGGCGTTGAATTCGGCGGATGCCGTGTGGTTGCCGCTGGTGACGCCGCCGCCCATCCAGGTCAGGTCGGTGATCTTTGCGGCCAGATCCGGCCTGGCAAGGCAGAGGGCTGCCAGGTTGGTGAGCGGCCCGAGCGCCAGGATCCGGCGGGGTTCGTCTCCGTCGTCCAGCCAACGGCACAGGGCATCGAACGCGTCACTCGCGGGAAGCGGTGGGGCCGTCGGCAACGACAGGCCGGCGGTCGGCATACCGGTCTCGCCAAGGATCCGCTCGGCGGTCTCAAGCTTGCCGAGAACCGGCAAGGCGCGTCCCTCATGGATGGGAAACGTCCAGCCGAAGGCCAGCGCGGCGCTCGCGGCATTGCGCCTCACCTGCTCCATCGGCGTATTGCCGAAGACGAGCGAGACGCCGTCAACCGGCTCATTGGCATGGAGAACGACGAGCACCGCAGCGATGTCGTCGAAACCCATGTCGGTATCGATCCAGATCCCCATTGCCGGTTATCCGAACCGCTCGAGCCGCGCCGCCCTGGCGACCGGCAGGTCGAAGGCAAGCTCGGTGCCCGGCTGGTGCGCGGCAAGGCCCGCATCCTCCTCGGCCTTGATGGCGCCGAGCGGCGTATCGAGCAGATATTCGCGGGTGCTTCCGGAGAAAGAGGCTCCGCGCACAGTGCCTTGGAAAGGACCTGAACCAAGGGTCACCATGCGCGGACGCCACGCAAGCCCTGCCGTGTCAGGCGGCAGGGATTCGGAAAGGGCGATCGGGCCGTTTGCGGCTTTGAGCTTGCCGCCTTCGACCGCAAAGATGTTCTCGAAGCCGACGAAGTCGGCGACGAAGCGGGAAACCGGGCGATTGTAGATGTCTTCCGGCGTGCCGATCTGTTCGATCGCGCCGTTGAGCATCACCACGATCCGGTCAGCGAGCGACAGCGCTTCGCCCTGGTCGTGGGTGACGAAGATCATCGTCACGCCGGTTTCCTTCTGGACGCGCTGCAGCTCGGTGCGCATCTCGAGACGAAGACGGGCGTCGAGGTTCGACAGCGGCTCGTCGAGCAGCAGCACCTTCGGCTCCATCACCATCGAGCGAGCAAGGGCGACGCGCTGCTGCTGGCCGCCGGAAAGCTCGGCCGGTTTGCGGGTCGCGAATTTCGACAGGCCCACGGATTTCAAGCCGGCGGTGACGCGCGTCTCGATATCGCTTGCAGGCAGCTTCTTCAGGCGCAGACCGAAGGCGACGTTCTCGAACACCGAGAGATGCGGAAACAGTGCATAGGACTGAAACACCAGGCCGACCGAGCGCTTGTTGGCCGATACGCGGGTGATATCCGTGCCGTCGAGGCTGATGCGCCCAGAGGCCGGCGTCAGCAGGCCCGCGATCGAGCGCATCGTCGTCGTCTTGCCGCAGCCGGACGGGCCGAGGAACGCCACCAGTTCGCCCTTGCGGATCGATAGGTCGAGATCCTTCACCGCGACGGTATCGCCATAGGCGAGCGTGAGTTTTTCGAGGCTGAGGAAGGGTGCATCAGACATAGCGGGAAAATCCTAGGAAGCGTTCGGCAAGGAAAACGATGCCGATGGACATGAAGGCGAGCAGCGCAGACAGAGCCGCGACCGACGGGTCATAGGTGATCTCCATGTAGGAGAGCATGTCGATCGGCAGCGTGCGCACGCCGGGGCCCGACAGGAACAGCGACACCGGCACCTGGTTGAAGCTCGTCACGAAGCCGAGAATGAAGGCGGCAAGAATGCCGCTGCGGATGTTCGGCATCACCACCCGGAAGAAGGCGCCGGCACGCGATGAGCCGAGCAGCACGGCCGCCTCCTCGATATCCGAGCGCAGGTTGTTGAGGCTGGCCGAGACGACGCGCACGGCGTAGGGCAGCACCAGCGCCGTATGCGCCAGGAACAGCGCCAGCGTGATGTTGAAGCCGAACGGCACGACGATGTAGCGCAATAGCGCCAGGCCGACGATGATGCCGGGCACGATGATCGGCAGCGACACGATCGTGCGGATGGTCTCGCCGAAGGGCAACTTGTAGCGTGACAGCGCGTAGGACGCGGGAATGCCGAGCACCAGCGCCATGGCGGTGCCGCCAATGGCAAGGAACATAGATACGGCGAAGCTCTCGCGGAAGCTCTCCACGGTGAAGACCTTCACCACCCATTTCAGCGAGAACCCCTGGGGCGGGAAGGCGAGCGTCTCGCCACCCGACAGCGACGCCGCGACGATGATGAAGAACGGCCCGATCAGGAAGGCGACAACCAGAAACAGGACGAGAGGCGAAAAGATACGAGGGGTCATCGCTTGTTCCTCGCGGTGGCGAGCCGTTTCAGAAGGAGATTGGCAGCAAAGCTCATGACGATCAGGATGAAGGCAATGACGCTGGCCGAGACGAAATCATTGGCGACAGTGACGCGCTGATAGAGCAACGTCTCGAGCATCAGCACCTTGGAGCCACCGAGGATGGCCGGCGTGATATAGGCCGTCAGAGAGCCGGTGAAGACCAGCGTTCCACCGATCACAAGACCTTCCTTCGTCAACGGCAGGATGACCTTCCAGAAGACCTGGAACCAGTTGGCACCGAGCACGCGCGCCGCAGGGATCGCGTCCTTCGGCATGTTCTCGAGCGCGCTGATCAGGGACAGGATCATCAGCGGCAGGAACAGCTGCAACAGGCCGATGAACACGGCCGTCTCGGTGAAGAGAAAGCGGATCGGTTCGTCCGAAAGGCCAATGAGCTGCAGCGCCTGGTTGACGATGCCGGTGCGGCCGAGAATGACGATCCAGGCATAGGTGCGCGCGACCGACGAGATCATCAGTGGCAGCACCACGAGGCCGATCATCTGCCCCTTGCTGCGCGGCGACAGATTGACGATCGCAAAGGCGGCCGCATAACCGATCACGGCGGAGACCGCCGTCACCATCAGGCCGAGCCGGAACGTGCGCAGGAAGACCGTGCGGTTCAAGGGATCGGTGAAGAAATCGACATAGGCCGTAATCGACCAGCTGTCGGCGCTGCGAAAGCCTTCGGCAAGCAGAATGACGACGGGCGCCAGAAAGACGATCGCCGCAAACACCGCCGCCGGCAATGCGAGCGCCAATGCCTCGGCGCGGTTCTGAAACATCCCTCGTCTTCCTTTCGTGACGTTCATTCATTGCGGGCTCGGCCCAGTTCGCCGGACGCCCGCAGAGCGCCCCCACCCCTGGGATGGGGGCTTTTCTCAGTGGTATTACTGGCCGACCTGGGCGTTCCACTCGGAGAGCCAGGCTTCGCGGTTGTCGAGGGCGACGTCTGACGGAATGAGCTTGAGGCTCTTCACGGTCTCTTCGCCATAGGTGAGGTTTTCAGCGATTTCCGGCGCGACCTTCACCTCCTTGTTGGAGGGGCTGTCGACCAGCTTTTCGGCGAGCGCCGTCTGGATTTCGGTCGAGAGCCAGAAGTCCATGAATTCGAGCGCCAGGTCCTGGTTCTTGCCGCCCTTGGTCAGGACCATGACGTTCATACCGCCGGTCTGGCCTTCCTTGGGCGTTGCCCACTTGATCGGCAGGCCGAGCTTGGTGAAGCCTTCCCAGGAGAAGCGGCCAATGGGAGCGGCCCAGATTTCTTCCTGCTGCATCAGTTGCACCAGCTGCGACGACTTGACGTAGAAGGTGACGATCTCGTCCTTCTTCGCGCCGACGGCGGCGATGGCTTCCTTCAGATCAGGCGTATTCTTGCCGATTGCCTCACCGACCATGTAGAGCGCCGGCGGGCCCTGGTTGGTGGTGACGTTCGGGAAGGCGACATGGCTGGCGTTCTTCTCGTCGAGCAGGTCTGCCCAGGAGTTCACTTCCATCTTGTCGGAACGATAGACGATCGACGTCGCGTAGAAGGTGTAGCCGACGCTCATGCCGTCGCCGTTCGGGTCCTTGGCGATGTCGTAGAGCTTGTTGAAGTTCGTAAGCTTGCTGTTGTCGATCTTCTCGATCAGGCCGGCGCGCGAGGCAGAAAGCGCATCAGCCATGGCGACGACGGCCATGTCGACGACGGGATTGGCCTTGTTGGCTTCCATCTTCGCCAGGCGCTCAACACTGTTGCCGGTCTCGACCACGAGCTTGCAGCCGCACTTGGCTTCAAAAGGCGTGTAGACCAGTTCCTTGAAAGCGTCCTGGGCGAAACCGTAGACGGAAATGGTCAGGGTCTTTTCCTGGGCGGAAGCGACATTGGCGCCGACGAGCAAAAGCGCGCTGGAGGCGAGCAGGAACTTTTTCATGGCTGGTGTTCTCCTTCTGGGGTCGTGATTTTGGCTGGGGCCTTGGTATGGACTGGGGTCACGGTTCTGGCGTTGGCCATCGGCGGCGCAGGCTGAAACTGGGCTTCGGGCGGAGCGGCGCACGATTGCCGCACGACCAGTTGCATCGGCACTTCGGCGTTGTCGGCGGTCACCGGCGCGCCGATGCCGGCATCGGCCGGGTCGCGCTCGCCGATCGCCTTGACCAGCGCCTCGACGGCGATCGCGGCGATGCGCGTCATGTCCATGCGCGCCGTGGTCAGCGCCGGCGTCACCACTGGCGACCAGATGAGATCGTCGAAACCGGTGACGCTCGCCTTCTCCGGGACGTTGATGCCGGCGCGTTGCAGCTCGGTGAGCGCGCGCAGCGCATGAAGATCGGAGACGCAGGCAAAGGCGGTGAAGCCTTCCGCCACCTTTTCGGCGAGGCCGAGCGGGCAGCCCTTGCCCTCGACGCGCTCGAGCGGTTCGATCCACAGGATCTCGACGAAGGCGCCGTCACCAAAGGCCGAGCGGATGCCGCCGATGCGGTCGTTCTGAACGTTGGAGGCGGGATTGTTGCCGATGACGAGAACGCGCCGATGCCCGAGCGCCTTCAGATGCTCGGCGATCTGCCGGCCACCGCCCCAGTGGTCGGCCGCAACGGTATTGCCGGGCGTCGAAGCCGTGTCGATAACGGCGACGGGACAGCCGACATCCGCGATGCGCGTTCCGCGCCGGGGCACGATCACCATGCCGTCGACATCGCGGTCGATCAGCCGTTCGATCGCCTTGGTCTGGGTGGTGACGTCGCCGCGGGAGTCGGCGATGAGAACGCCATAGCCGGCCGACGACGCGGCGAGCTCGATCGCCTGTGCGATCTGCGGGAAGAGCGGATTGGCAATATCGGGAAGAACGAGGCCGATGACGGCGGTGCGGCCGGTGCGAAGCGCCCTGCCCGCAAGGCTCGGGACATAACCGAGTTCTGCGGCCGTCGCCCGGATCTTTTCGGCGAGCTCCACCGAGACCCGCCCCTTACCGGAGAGCGCGTTGGAGACCGTCGCCGCGGAGACGCCCAGTGTTCTGGCAATCCTCGTCAGTTTTGGTCCGGAACGCGCCAAGGCCGTGTTTTCCGCTATCGGTGATTAAACGATTAATCATGCGATATATCAGAATCTCGTCACTGTCGAATCCTTTTGCCGGCTCAGGATGATTTTTGCGGCACGGAAACGCAGCACCTGTGGAAATGCCCGGCGTTTGCCGATCGCTCGCTACCACTAGGCGTCAACTCTCAGCCCCGAAACCCAGGTTTGAACAAGCGCTTTACAGCAGGATCGGCAGAAGGCACTGCGCCTGCCCTTATTCGCTCGATCGGCGGCTGCCGGATGGTGGCGGCAGGTAGACAAACCGGCCCTATCGGCCGCCCCCTCAGAGAGCGCCGTCGGAGGTCATCGCCATCACGTCGACGAAGGCACCGCTCTTATCGAAACGGCAACGGAAAGCCTTGATGCCTTCGCTGCCCTTGTCGACAGTGCCGTCGATCCAGACGCTGCCATCAGGTTGTTGCGCCGGCGCACCTGTTTTCACATAGGTCGGCTTCGTCGCGTATTGCCCCGCCACTTCGCCCCGACAATAGGCCGGCCTGTTGCCGGCGGTCACCGGCGCACCGCTCCCGACGAGGGCGGTCGCCGTCGGCAATTGGGTTTGCGCAGGCATGGGCGCGGACGTGCCGGAGGATTCGCAGCCGTAAAGCCCGAAGGCCAAAACGATGGAGACGACGGCTAGACCTGTATGCCTCATGTCTTCCCTCCAATGTTCAAGTGAAAGCCTATGACTGAGCGATGCAGCGATATGCCTGAAACCGGCGATGCGGGTTTGGCTCGCCGCAACAGTGCCGGACGCCCACGTTTCGGCCGATGAGCGCACACAAACTCCCACAGATCCTGCAGGATGTCGCCAACATTCGTATTGCCGTGAGCGGCCCGCGGCCGGCGACGAAGATGCGCGAGAGCCGGCACGACGTCTTCCTTTCCCCTGCGACGCGGACTAAGGCTAGGCAAACACGACCGGGCAACAGCATGACCTTTCAGCGACGACGTCGGATCATCACGCGCCAGCGCACCGGGACCGCGCTTCTCGTTGTGGCGCTCATTTCATTTCTGGCGGGGATGACCGACGCGATCGGCCTTCTGACGGTTGGCGACTTCGTCTCCTTCATGAGCGGCAACACGACACGCGCTGCAACCGCGCTGGCCGATGGCAGCATCCTGCGCGCACTCGTTCTGCTGGGCTCGCTCGCAGTCTTCGTCATCGGCAATGCCATGGGCACGATCGTCGCAAGCCGGTTTCGCGCCGTCGGCGTTTTGTGCAGCGTCGCTGTCATTCTCACCGTGGCCGCGGCAGGTGGCGACCACTTGCCGAACGTGCCGCGCTTCTATCTCATCGTCCTGGCCATGGGTGTTGTCAACGCTTCGGTCGAGCACATCGAGGGCCTGCCGATAGGGCTCACCTATGTCACCGGTGCCTTGTCGCGCTTCGGCCGCGGGCTTGGACGATGGATCATCGGCACGGGAAATATTCAATGGACGATGCAGATCGTCCCCTGGGTCGGAATGCTCGCCGGAGCCGTCGTCGGTGCCCTCCTGGAATACCGTTTCGGACAGGCTTCGCTCTGGGCGCCGGCGATCCTGGCCGGGCTGCTGTGCATTCTGGTTCTGATGATTCCCGGGCGCTGGTCGCGACGCTATGCGCAGCGTTGAGCGGAACGCCCTTCGCTTGGCGACGCCGGCGGCGGGTGCAATTTTCAATGTTGACCGACAAAACGAACCAAAATTCCCACTAAATTACTAGGGAATTTGTATGATGCACCGCAACCGCCCGATGTGTACATTCGGATGGCAAACGCGACATCGCGTGACGAGTATTTATGCAGGAGTTAGGGAAATGACTGGCAACACGATCGATTTCAGCACGCTTTCAGGACAGGGCAGGAAAGGCGGCCGCTCCGTTTTCGCCGCGGCTACCCTGGCCATGGCGTTGTCGACGAGCACGGCAGCGCTTGCGCAGGACGCAAAATTCGATCCGGATGCCTCCATCGTCATCGGCTCGCTTTATGAGCCGCAGAACCTGGACAACACCGCCGGCGCCGGCCAGGGCATCAACGAAGCCTTCAACGGCAACGTCTACGAGGCGCTTTTCACCCTGACCGACGCCGGCGACGTTGCGCCCGGCCTCGCCGCCGAGCAGACGATCAGCGAAGACGGCCTCACCTATACGTTCAAGCTCAAGCCGAACGTGACCTTCCACTCCGGCGATCCGCTGACGGCGCAGGATGTGAAATACAGCATCGAGCGCGTTGTCGCGCCCGATTCCAAAAGCTCGCGCAAGAAGAGCCTGGCGACGATCAGCGAGATCCAGACGCCCGACGATCAGACTGTGGTGGTCAAGCTCTCCGTCCGCTCCATCTCGCTGCCCTATAACCTCAGCTACGTCTGGATCGTCAACGATGCGGCAAAAGATCTGAACGCCAAGGAAGACGGTACCGGCCCCTACCGCCTGGACGAATGGCGTCGCGGCTCCTCGCTGGCGCTGACCCGCAACGACAAGTACTGGGGCACGGCACCGACCAATGGCGAAGTCGTGTTCCAGTACTTCACCGATGCCACGGCGCTCAACAATGCGCTGCTGACCGGAGCGGTCGACGTCATAACCAGCGTCCAGAGCCCGGATTCGATCGCCCAGTTCAAGGACAACGCGGATTTCACCGTCACCGCGGGCCAGTCGACCACCAAGGAACTGCTGGCATTCAACGACCGTGTAGAGCCCTTCAACAACGTCAAGGTTCGCAAGGCGATTGCCCGCGCCATCGACGACAAGAAGCTCTTGCAGTCGATCTGGGGCGAATACGGCACGCTGATCGGCTCGTTCGTGCCGCCGACAGACCCCTGGTATGTCGACCTGACCGCAGTCGACGCCTATGACGTCGAAAGCGCCAAGGCGCTTCTGAAGGAAGCCGGTTTTGCCGACGGCTTCTCGTTCAAGCTCGACACGCCGAACTACGATCCGCACCCGATCGTTGCCCAGTTCCTGCAGAGCGAGCTTGCAAAGGTTGGCATCAAGGTCGAGATCAACATCATCACCGCCAACGAGTGGTACACCAAGGTCTACAAGGCGCATGACTTCCAGGCGACCCTGCAGGAACACGTCAATCACCGCGACATCGTGTTCTACGGCAACCCCGACTTCTACTGGGGGTACAACAACCCCGCGGTCGTGGACCTCATCAAGGCTTCGGAAGCCGCATCCAACACCGACGAACAGACGGCGAAGCTGACGGAGGCCAACCGCATCATCGCCGAGGACGCCGCCAGCAACTGGCTGTACCTCTATCCGCAGATCGTCGTCTCGAGCTCGGCCGTCACCGGCTATCCCGTCAATGGTCTGAACTCGCAGTTCTTCGCTTACAACATCAAGAAGAGCGCCAACTGATCGCTGGTTTCGCCGGCGCGTGATCATAGCGGCCTATGAAGGGGCCCCCGAGCATATCGGGGGCCCCATTGCTTTCGGGAGGCTGCCCGTCATGACAATGACCACGCAATGTTGGGTCATTCCCACCAACACGAATGACAACCCTTGTCCGCCACGAACGCAGCCGCGTTGCAAAGACGCTGCAGATCCCACTGAAATCTGTGAGGATATAAGGGATTATGCAGTAGCCTCCCTGTCGATTCTGTGCAAAAGCCAGCGCTCCGGCTCCAGGTCTCGCACCCGTCGGACGAAAGGAAGCCAGCCATTCTCGCCTATATCCTGCGCCGTTTTGCCATCCTGATCCTGTCGCTGCTGATCGCGGCGGTGGTGCTGTTCGTATTGTTGCGCTTGCTCCCGGGCGACCCGGCGAATGCGCTTCTTTCCGTCGGTGCCGACCAGCAGCAGATCGAGGCCGCGCGCGAGCAGGTCGGGTCGAACCTGCCGCTTCATGAGCAGTTCCTGCGTTTCGTCGGAAGCCTTGCCCGTTTCGATCTCGGGACGTCCTTCGTCAGCGGCAAACCCGTCATCGAGGAGATCGCCACGCGCCTGACCGTGACCGTGCCGTTGGCGCTTTTGGGTTTTGTGCTCGCCGTCATCATCGCGGTTCCGCTCGGCATTCTCTCGGCTGTCAAGGCCCACCGCTGGTACGGCGCAGCCATTTCGACGGTTTCCCAGCTCGGCATCGCCATTCCGGTCTTCTGGGTGGGGATCCTGCTCGTCACCGTCTTTGCGGTTAATCTCCGGCTCTTTCCGTCGGGCGGCTACCCCCGTCGCGGCTGGCAGAACGAAGGCCAAGTGCTCTATGCGCTGGCGCTGCCGGTGCTGACGATCGGCCTGGTTATGGCCGCTTCGCTGATCCGCTATATCCGCTCGGCGACACAGGACGTTCTCGGCAGCGATTACCTGCGCACCGCCCGTGCGCTCGGCGCGAGCTTCCCGGAGGCGCTGATCCGCCATGGAATCCGCAACGGCGCCGTGCCGATCGTCTCGATCCTCGGCATTGAGCTGGCGACGACGTTGCTGGGCGCCGTCGTGGTCGAACGGGTGTTTGCCCTGCCCGGCCTCGGCTCGATGCTGCTGCTCGCGATCGAGCAGCGCGACTACCCGAACGTCCAGGGCGTGTTGTTCATCTCGACCCTGCTGGTGCTTTTGATCGGCTTTGCCGCCGACCTCGCCCAGCGCGTTATCGATCCCCGCCTGCGCGAACGCGCGACAGGAGCCGCCACATGAGCGCGCAGGACCTTTCGATCGACCGGCCGGCTCGCAAACACTCGCTGGCTCTGTCCATCGGCCTTGCCTTGGTCGGCCTCAATGTCGCGGTCGCACTTCTCACCCTGTTCTGGACGCCCTACGATCCGCTCAATGCGTCGGGCGGTCGCCTCGAAGCGCCGTCGTTGCTGCACTGGGTCGGCACGGATCGGCTCGGCCGCGACTACCTGACGCAAATCATGATCGGCGCACGCACCGCCCTGATCGTGGGCACCGGTGCTGTCGCAATCGGCGCCACCATCGGCGTGACGCTCGGCATCCTCGCGGCCTTCGCCACGCGCCTGCTCGATGACGTGATGGCCGCCACCCTCGATATCCTCATCGCCTTTCCGACGCTGCTGTTGGCGATGCTGGTGGTTGCCGCCAGCGACAGCGCCAGCCTGTGGTCCGCGATCCTGGCGCTTGGGCTCGCGATCTCGGCAATCGTCGCCCGCCTCACCCGCATCCTGGCAAAACGCGTGCTGCGCCAGGACTACATCGTCGCCTCACGCACCTCAGGCACCTCCTGGCCGGGCGTCGTCCTGCGTCACGTGCTGCCCAACATCTGGCCGACGCTTTCGGTCAACTTCGCGCTGCAATTCGGCCTCGCCGTGATCGCGGAAGCGTCACTCTCCTATCTCGGCCTCGGCGCGCCACCGCCAAACGCATCCTGGGGCCGGCTGCTTCAGGAAGCGCAGGGCACGGTCTACACAGCACCCGTCGGCGCGATTGCACCCGGCATCGCGCTTGTCGCATTGGTCATCGGCATGAACCTTCTTGCCGATGGGCTGCGGGATGTCGGCGATCCCACACGCGGGAGATCACGATGAGCGCCTTGCTTTCCGTTCAGGGCCTGACCGTGCGCGCTGGCGACAAGACGCTGGTTTCGGACCTGTCGTTTTCCATAGGCGCCGGCGAACGCATGGGCCTGATCGGCGAATCCGGCTCGGGAAAGTCCATGACTGCTATGGCCGTCACCGGGCTGTTGCCGGCAAACATTTCCGTCAGCGGGTCGATCGTGCTCGATGGCCAGGAGGTGGTCGGCGCGGATGAAAAGCACCTGAACCGGCTGCGTGGCGTCGCAACCGCCGTCGTCTTCCAGGAGCCGCTGACGGCGCTCGATCCCCTGATGAAGATCGGCAAGCAGATTGCCGAACCAGTCCGCCGCAGGTTGGCGCGAGACGGACAGCGACCATCACGGGCGGCGATCGACCGCGAGGTGCTTGATCTCCTCGACAAGGTCGCCCTGCCGCAATCGGAACGCATTGCCAACGCCTACCCGCACGAAGTCTCGGGCGGCCAGCGCCAGCGCGTCGCGATTGCCATGGCGCTTGCGTGTCGGCCAAGGCTCTTGATCGCAGACGAACCGACGACCGCCCTCGACGTCACGACGCAGGCCGAAATCCTCAGGCTGCTCGACGGACTGGTGCGCGAAACGGGAATGGCGTTGCTCTTCATCAGCCATGACCTGCCGGTTGTCGCGCAAGTGGTGGAGCGCGTCATGGTGCTGCGCGACGGCGTCGCGCTTGAGGAAGGTGCGGTTGTCGACGTGTTCGCCAGTCCCTCGCACGACTATACCCGGACCCTCGTCGATGCTGCACGCATGTTCGATGAAGCGCTCGGGGGAACGGGATCATGATGCTGGACCTGCAGAGTGTGAACTTCGGTTATTCCCGTCACCGCAAGGTTTTGTCCGACGTGTCGTTCAGCGTGCGCTCCGGCGCGAGCGTCGGCCTCGTCGGCGAGTCCGGGTCTGGCAAGACGACGCTGCTGCGGCTGCTGCTCGGCCTCGAACGCCCCACGAGCGGAACGATCCGGTTCGGTGACGACGCGCTCGACCCCGGCGACAGCGCCTTCATGCGGCGCTATCGCCGCGCGGTGCAGCCGGTTTTCCAGGACCCCTACTCCTCGCTCGATCCGCGCCAGAAGGTGCTCGACATCATTGCCGAGCCGTTGCAATCCCTGCGTATCGCCGGGCCGCACAAGGACGCTGTCGCCCAGGCACTGGACGCCGTCGGACTGCCCCTCGACGCCATGCGGCGCTATCCGCACGAGTTCTCCGGCGGCCAGCGCCAGCGCATCGCGATCGCACGTGCCATCGTTGCGCGCCCGCAGATCATCCTTGCCGATGAAGCCGTCAGCGCGCTTGATCTGTCGACCCGCATCCGGATCGTCGAGCTGTTCAAGACCCTGTCGGCATCGCTGACGCTCGTGTTCGTGTCGCACGACCTCGGCGTCGTCGCTGCACTGTGCGAGGAGATGGTCATCCTCGAAAAGGGACAGGTGGTGGAGAGCGGCAAGACCCACGATATTCTCGCCAGCCCGAAGCATCCCTACACGCAGCGGCTGCTTGCCAGCATTCCGCGCATGCCGGATTGAGCGCTGCGCGGGCTAAAGCGTCGGCCGGACCGAATCCGCCGCGCCGCTCACCGCGTCAATCAACGCATGGCCTTGATCTAGAACAACCCCTCTTCGAGCCCCGTCGCCCATAGTGCGGCCGGCCGCAGATTCCCTGCCGCCAACAGCCCTATCGGCAATGTCTAAACTCTTCTGGGGGTCCGGAATCATGTCTACTCGCTCCATCCTGCCAACTGCCGCCGCATTTTTCCTGCTGGCGGCCTCGGCCACTGCGGCACGCGCCGCGGACCTATCCGCACCGAGCGAACCCGCCCCGGAATTGCCGGCGATCAGCGAGCAGAGCCCGTGGATGATCCGCGCCCGCGCTCTTGCCGTCTTGCCTGAGGACAGGGCCTCGCTGCAGCTGAATGGCAGCGCGCTCGACGGCGAGAAGGTCGGCGTCAGCAATTCGGTGGTGCCCGAGCTCGACATCACCTACTTCTTCACCGACAACATTGCCGCCGAGCTGATCCTCGGCACGACGCCGCACACGGCCAGAGGCAGCGGATCGATCGCCGGGCTCGGCGAGATCGGCAAGGCATGGCTGCTGCCGCCGACATTGACGCTGCAGTACCACGTCAATCTGACCGACACGATCAAGCCCTATGTCGGCGCCGGCGTGAACTACACCATGTTCTACAACGAGAAGGCCAAGGGCGATTTCTCCAGCTTCGACCTGAAAAATACGTTTGGCGTCGCCCTGCAGGCGGGCGTCGACATCAAGCTCGACGATCACTGGGGCATCAACTTCGACGTCAAGAAGCTGTTCCTGGAAACGGACGTCAGCGCGACCCTGCCGGGCGCAGGTGCTGTGACCGGCAAGGTGAAGCTCGACCCCTGGCTGATCGGTACGGGCATCAGCTACCGCTTCTGACATTGGCATCAGCGGTATGGCGTCTGATCGACGCCTGACAACCCTCGCCGCCAGGCGGCGAGGGTAAAACAAAGGCACGCGCTCGCTTCAGGCGTGATGTGCCGTGACGGCCTTGACAAGGCCACTCGTCAGTTCACGGCTGGTCGCGTGCGAGATGTCGCCGAGCGACAGCATGCCGACCATGCGCTTTTCGTCATCGATGACGGGCAGCCGCCTGACCTTGCGGGTCTCCATCAAGCGCACGGCATCCTCGATTGTCTCGCTGGTGCGGCAATAGACGATGTCCCTGGTCATGACGTCGCGGGCGGTCAGCGTCGCCGCATCGTGGCCGTTTGCCCAGGCGCGCACCGCAATGTCGCGATCCGTCACCATGCCGATGAGGCGATCGTCCTCGCCGACCGGCAGGGCGCCGATGTCTTCGTCGCGCATGATCCGCGCGACGGTCCGCAAATCCGTTTCAGGCGCAATCCAGCGGGCGCCGGGGTGCATCGCTTCCCAAGTCTTCATCGGATCCTCCCTCGGTTTGAAAGGAGGCATCATAACCACAGATCGTGGCCAATCGTTGGTGGCACCTGCGCGGCAGCGCAAACGATTTCGTCCGCGCAAGTTCACCGACGCGACTGCCGAACGTGCAGCCTTCTAGCGGCCGGTGGTTTTGGAAACAAAGAGCAGATCGAAGCCGCGGAACTCGCGCCGCGCGATGGACTTCTTGAGCGCGGTCCAGATCGCCTGCGGATTGTCGAGACGGAAGCCGCGGAAGCTGCGCACGAGCCCGCAGGTGGCCGCGACAGTGCGAAAGGCCCTGACGATGGCCGGCCCGCTCAGCGAAGCAAACAGGATCTGCGGATGCACGGCAAGCAGAACGCCGGTCGTCCGTTTGCGGTCGATGTCGCGAAACTGTGCGAGCGACCGGTATTCGTAGCCTTCGATATCGATCTTGAAACACAGCCTGTCGGTGCGCGCCATCGATTGCAGTTCGGCGATGGTGATGGTTTTCGCCTTGATCGCCTGCCCGGTATCGTCGGCGATCAGCGCCGAGGTCTCCGAACTGCCGAAACCGCCACCGACGGAATTCAAAACGAGGACGGCGTCTTCCGAAAGGGCAGCATTGATCAGCGCGACATCGCCTTCATTCTGCGGCTCCATTTCCTTGAGGATGCCGAAGCAGACCGGATCGGGCTCGACGGTGATGACGTTGTCGGCGATCTGGGCTGCCCAATAGGGTGTGACGCCGATCCAGCCGCCGATATCGACAAAGGTCGTTTCGGCATCGACGAGGCGCTCGATATTTTGAAAGGTGCACGGCTCCCATTCGCCGCTCTGGAGGCGCGCAAAAAAGCGCTTCTTCTCAGGCTTGTCGGGGAAATGAACGGTCTTGCAGAAATAGGTGATCGCACGCATGGCGCTTCTCTAGCCCATATCCCGGCCAAGCGGAATCGTTTTTGCGGAGGTCTTCCATGCGCAAGGGACATGCCATCGGCGCATGACCCTGACGCGACCTCACGCTTCCATGCGTTCGTTTCGGCTACGCGCTTCGGTCAATTCGGCCGTCGTCTGGCTGAGGCGGTCGGCAAGGACCCGCATGATTTCAACGGCCATCTCGGGGAAGTCGGCCAGCAGCTTGAGGAAATCGTCCTTGCGGATCCTCAGCGCTTCGAGCGGGGTCGTCGTGCGCACGGTCGCCGTGCGCGGCGTGTTACAGAGAATGGCGATTTCGCCGACGATCGAGTTCTGCTCGACTTCGGCGAGTTTCAGCGGTCCGCCGGCAGTGGTGACCAGAACGTCGGCCTTGCCCGACAGGATGACATAGGCGGCGTCGCCGATATCGCCCTGGTAGAAAAGCGCTTCTCCTGAACTGTACATGACCCGATCGGACGTGAAGGCGAGGAGTTTCAATTTTGCAGGCGGCAATCCTGAAAACAGGGTTATCCGGCGCAGCATTTCCACTTCATCCTTGAGCAACATCACAATCCGTTTCTCCCAGTATTCGGTCGGGGGCAACCTGTGTCCCGCTTGGCTGCGGGACCTTATGCTCGTGCCCTGACATTAATATTACATCAAGATGCCATTTCCTTATAGTCGGGTCCTTCGTTAGCCCCCACTTCCGTAGTCTCGTCGCGAAGCAGGCGGCCATTCTCGAAGACGGCCACCCGATCGAACAACTCCATGACAGCCGGATTGGCCACCACCCAGACGATTGCCGGATTGCGCCCATCCTGCCGCAGAAGCGCAAACACGTTGCGGATCACCTGTTCCTGCACCCGCTGGTCGAGCGCGAGCAGAGGCTGATTGAAGATATAAAAATCGCAGATCCGGATCAGCGCCCGCGCCAGATCCAGCTTCTGTCTCTGCCCGGCGGTCAGGCGCTTGCCGCCGGCGCCAACGTTGAAATCGAAGCCGAAGGCGAGCACTTCATTATAGAGACCGACGGCCTCGAACAGGTCGCGCACGATCGCGCGGATCTTCTCCGATCCGTCCGCATGCTTGTGGCCGATGCGGCCGAAGAGGACGTTGTCGATGATGCTGCCGGAGGCGATGTAGCGGTTGGGGCGATAGTGCTCGATCATGCCGGCGAGATCCGCGGGCAGGCCCTCGTCGAATTCGCGACGTCCCGCAACGATCTTTGCCATCAGTTCGTCCGTCAGGAGACCGAAACGGTGGCGCGGCTCGATATAGCCGAAGCACAGGCGGATGATCTTGACCTGGTCATCCTCGGCGACGTCGGCGCGCGGGCGGCCCCTCACCTTCTGCAACAGCGCTTCGTAAACGGGGATCTCCTCGGCCGTCATGAAGGTCAACTGCTGGAAGAACGGGTGATCCGGCGGCAAGTCGCGGAACAGTTCGACGACGTTCTCCGCGATCTCCAGGCCCATCTCGTAGAAGACGTCGCGCAGGCCGACACGCTGCAGCACGGTCTTGAAGAACGGATGCCCTTCGAGCGCGTCATCCCACATCGCCTGATCGGTGATCGTGCCGAAGAGCAGGTTTTCCCCGATCGTTGCTTCGATATTGTACGAACCAGGCTCGAAGAACACCACGAGGTCGCTCAACTTTTCCGTCTCGAGACGCTCGCGCAGCGCGCTGCGCATTTCGACGATCCCGGCAGCAAAGGCTGCATTGCGGTTCGGATCGATGGTCGAGCGCACGGCGAGCGCAAGCACGTCGTTAGTCAAGAGGACAGCGTCGAGAACGGGCCGGATCTTGATGAGCAGATCGTCCGGCCCGGTTGCGCCTGCTGCCTGATAATCGATCCAGTCGCTGTTGACGTCGAAGTGCGGGTTGCCGGCCAGCTTGGCTTCGACCAGTTCCCACTTGCGGTGGGCAGCGCGCTCGCCCTCATATTGGACATCGGTCAGGGGTGCATGCTTCAAGCCATAAAGCAGGTTGTCGCCAAGGCTGCCCTGAAACACGTAGACATCGGAAGACGCATAGGAAATCCGGCGGCCAGTGACCGATTCCGGCAGGTCGAGAATGTCCTGGCCTCCGATGACGACACGACCACCCGCCGGCCAGATCAGCCGTGCAAAGGCTTCGGCCAGCACTTCGCCGCCGCCCTTGAGTGCAACCGCCTCACCCGGCTGGACCTGCAGCGAGACGTGATCGAGCAGCGTCACACCGCCGTCGTCGGTCACGGTCAGGTTGATGGCGGCCAACGGACCGACCAGCGGCTCGGGGCTTGCCGTTGCAATTGCGTGAACCTTGGGATCGATCAGTGGATCGACACTGAACTGTTCGACCACCTGCGCATATTTGACCTGCACGTCCTGGCGCGCCTGATCCCAGTCGATAAGCTCCTTCAGCGGCCCGGGCAGATCCTTGTAGGCGCCGATGACCGCGACGAGCTGGCCAATGTCGAGCCGGCCCTGAAGTGCGAAATAGCCGCCGATCGAGTAGAACAGGAACGGCGTCACTTGGGCGAGGAAGTTGTTGATGAACTTGACCAGGAACTTCCACTGATAGAGGTCGTAGCGGATCTTGAAGATCCGTGCGAGCCGTGAAGCGATGTCCGCACGCTCGAAATTGGACGTGTCGTAGCCGCGGATCGTGCCGATGCCGTCGACGATTTCACTCACCCGTCCCGACAGTTCGCGCGCCGTCAGCTGGCGCTCGCGCCCAAGCACGAGCAGGCGCTTACGCATGCGCGGAATGATGACCGCCTGCACGGCAACGATGACCGTGGCAATCAGCCCGAGCCAGAAGCTTTGCAGCAGGATGAAGATCAGCGCCGTCAGCGCCTGTCCGCCGAGCAGCGCCGGCGACACGAAGGCATCGCCGGTGAAGCCGCCGAGCGGCTCCACCTCATCCTTGATCATGGTCGAGATTTCGGCGGGCTTCACCCGCTTGAAATGCGTCGGCGGAAATCGCAGGACGCGATCGACAAGTTCGAAGCGGATGCGCCGCAATAGGCGCTCGCCAAGCCTGCCCTTGAAGGTATTGATGTAGAACTTGAAGAGACCGTTGATGACGACGAGCAGCAGAAAGACGAGGCTCAGCGCCAGAAGCATGCCTTCGCGACCGAGCTGGAAGCCGTCGAAGAGATTGATCGTGCCGACGTAAGGCAGGTCGAAGGACAACGCCAGGAATGCCTGGGTCGCTTCCGGACTGTCGAAGCCGTCGCCCTGGATCGGTCCGTTGACAATCTGCTTGGGCAGATCGAACGACAGGAAATACGGGATCATCGACAGCGCGACGATCACGAGGATCCAGAGCTGGTCCTTGCGCGTATGATTCCAAATGTAGCGGGAGAGGCGTGATTCCATGTTTCTGGCAACGGGACCTTATTGAACACTACGACGTATGCGGCGCGAGCTGCCACCATTCCCGGCTGCGACATGCCTGTTATGTCATGCACTTCGACGATGCCGCCACAGGCGCTCTGTCGCGACGGTGCTTCGGCAAGACCTCAGCCGGATCCGCGAATCCGGTCTATTAGATTATGCAGGAGCACGAGAAATCCGCAATGGACACAGACCGTCAGCGTTGAGATCAGCATCCAGGCTTGTTAACGACAGACGGATCGTCCGGGGGGCAAACGACGCCCTTGTTGCGCTCGATTGTCCGCCAGCTTACAACGACGCCATGAAACACACCAGCCATCCCCAGCTTCCCGTGAGCGATTGGTACGAAAATGCGTTCGACCTGACGCGTGGAATTGCCGCCTATACCGCGAGCCCGTTGATCGCGGGCATCGCCAGGGTTATCGCCAAGCACCCGGACGCCGATATCGCCAACGCCTTCAATCACAAGCAGGTCGCCTGCAAGCTCTGGGCGCGCGACACGCTGCTGAAAGCCGCAGGCAAGTCCTATGAGCGCATTGTCGTACTCGGCGGCTGGTACGGGATCCTGCCTGCGATGTTGCTCGAGGACTATCGTTTCGAGATCGCCATGGCCGAGAGCTATGACATCGACCCGTCGGTCGAGACAGTTGCCCACACGCTGAACGCCGCCTTTGCGGAACGCTTCCGGGCCGTGACCGCCGACATGTACGCGATCGACTATCAGGGCCTTGGCGCGGACCTGATCGTCAACACCAGTTGCGAGCACATTGCCGACCTGCGGGGCTGGCTCGACATGATCCCCAAGGGAACGCGCGTGCTTCTTCAGTCCAACGACTACTTCAGCGAACCGACGCATATCAATTGCGTCGAGACCATCGAGGCGTTCGCCGATCAGGCCAAACTCGCCACTCTCGATTTCGCCGGCGCCTTGCCGACGAAGAAATACACGCGCTTCATGCTGATCGGGAAGGTCTGACCGGCATCAGCGAGAGCCGCTCGCGAAGGATTGCCGCGGTGTGGGCCGCTCCTTCGAGGTCGAGCGGCGGCATCGCGGGCTTCGCACGCGTCAGCTGCGTCTCGACGTCGTGCGCCAAACGGGCTGGCGTTACCTCGCTCTCCGGCAGGACACCGGCGAGCCCAAGTTTTTCCAGTCGCAAGGCCCGTGTCGTCTGCTCCGTCTCGCCGCCTGCCGTGAACGGCACCAGCAGCGATGCGCAGCCGGCGCGAATGATATCGCAGACCGTGTTGTATCCGGCTTGCGAGACCGAAAGCCGCGCGCCCGAAAGCAGGCTGGCAAAATCGCGCCGAAATCGGAACAGCTTGGCATTGCCGGGAGCACTGGCCTCGAAAGCGACATAGTCGGCCTGCGGCAGATTTGGACCCGTAATGAGGCACCAGCTCAGCGCGGCGGGCAGGAGCTTGGCGGCCTCGAGACCGGCGCCGATCAGCTCCTTGCCGACCGCGCCGCCGCCTGCCGAAACCAGCACATGGAAATGTTCCGAAGGTGCCGCCGGCGGGCTGCCGGCGACGAGCCCGGTATAGACGACCTTGTCTGCAATCTCATGCGCAAATGGAAAGGTCTCCTCGATCCGGGCAAAGGCTGGATCCCCATGCACGAGCACCAGATCAAAATGCGCCTGCACCAGCGCCAGCATTTCCTCGGCCCGACCCGGCTTGTTTCTCTCCTGAAGGATATCGCGCAGCGAAGTCGCCACCAGCGGCCGCGGGCTTGTCGCCTCGATGCGTTCGAGCAAGGGCATCAGTTCGAACCGCATCTGGCGGCGCCCGAACGGAAACGCTTCGAAAATCACCACATCGGGATCGCATTCACCAAAAGCGTCAAGCAGCATGTCCCGCCGGCGGGCCTTGAAATCGTCGTCGACCGGGTTTCCCTCGCCGTCGGCAAGGCCCGAAAAGCCCTTGTCTCCGGCAACGACCGGCGGCNNGCCGCCGGAAATCCGGGAACGGGCGTGCCTCCGGTGACCACCGTGACGTCGAAACCATCGGCAGCAAGCGCGTCGGCGATACGGCTTGCCCGTGCCAGATGCCCGATGCCGAGCAAGTGCTGGACATAGAAGAAGACCCGCGCCTGCCGCATCGTCACGCCGCCTTCCATTCGTTCGCAAACAGGGTGGTCAGTTGCGCGATGCTGGAGTGATGGTCGAAATGCGCCCGGACCCGCTGCTCGGCGGCGCCCCCCAGGCGATGGCGGTATTCGGGATCGCGGATCAGTTGCTCCAGGGCCTGCGCCAGTGCGGGCGCATCTTCCGACGGGACGACACGGCCGTTTTCGCCATCGACGAGCAGCTCCGGCACCCCGGAAATCGCAGTCGAAATACAGGCGAGCCGCTGGCTCGACGCCTCGACCAAGACGTTCGGCAGGCCATCGCGATCACCATCCGCAGTCACCCGGCAGGCGAGCGCGAAAATGTCGCTGCTGCGGTAATGTGCAAGCACATCGGTCTGATCGAGCGCGCCCTTCCAGGCAATCCGGTCCGAGATCCCCAGTTCGCCCGCCAGCACCTTCAGCTTTGTCGTCAATTCACCGGCGCCGATATGTTCGAAGCGCCAGTGCAGATCCTCAGGCAACAGGGAAAGGGCCGTGAGCAGCACGTCGTAGCCCTTCTTTCCGACCGCACGACCGACGCTGACGATGCGGACCGGATCGTCAGCGCTTGAACCGTCGCGTACCGAACGCTGGCCATCGAAATGCGGAAAACGCTCGAGGTCGAGGCCATGATAGCTCAGATGTACCCGAGACTTTTGCGACGTGAGGCTCTGAAGATGCCGATGTCCCATCTGCGTGCAGGTCACCGTCCAGCGTGCGCGACCGAGCTTTTCCGAAAGCTCCCAGTCGGGCGAGGTCCAGATGTCCTTGGCGTGCGCCGAGCAGCTCCAGGGCGTGCCGGCGATGACGCTCGCATAGGCGGTCACGGAGGCCGGTGTGTGGATGAAGTGGGCGTGCAGCCAGCGCGGATCGCCCGGCCACTCCGATGCCAGCACCAGGGCCTGCCCGAAACGGCGGAAGCGGTTGCGCGTCAGATCGCGACCAAGATCCCGGGCAAAGAGCGAAAGCGCCTTCCAGAAACCCGGCCTGGGCAGTGAACGGACCAGTCCCTTCAGGACCCGGAACGGCTCCTCGTGCAGGTACTCCGGCAGATAATGCACGTCGGCGCGGATCTCGTCGTGCACCGGATGGCGCTTGCCGTCGGTCGGGCGCCTGAGCGCGATGAGCACGAGTTCATGTCCGGCTCTTTCAAGTCCGAGCAGTTCCTGCGCGATGAAGGTTTCCGAAAGGCGCGGGTATCCCTTCAGAACTACGGCAATCTTGCGGTCTGTTGGCAATGCTTCAGCTCGATTTCTTCACGATGCTCAGATGTTCGTTCGACTGGTCGCCAAGCCAGCCCCCGACGATATCCGAGATATGCACGAGCCCCTCCAGTCGCAGGCCGTTGGCACAGCCCTTCGATGGCGGGGCGCGTTGCGGCAATGCCTTCAATGCGGCGGCAAACCGCAAGGGATCCTCCGCCTCGCTCGGCAGCAGCATTTCGATGAGCCCTAGCTCGGCGGCGCGGCGCGCTCGGATCAACTGCTCTTCGCGCGGCTGGATGCGCGGCACGATCAGCGCCGGTTTGTCAAAGGACAGGATCTCGCAATAGGTGTTGTATCCACCCATCGCCACCACACCCTTGGCGCCGGCGATCAGCTCTTCCATCCGGTTGTCGAACTCGATGATCTTGATATAGGGGATCTTGCTGCCCTTGCGGATCAGCTTTTCGCGCTTCTTGACCGGCATGTATGGCCCGAGCACGATCAGCGCCTTGTGGGTCAGCTCCGGATCCTGCTGATAGGCATGGATCACGTCGTGAATAAGGTCGGCGCCATCGCCGCCACCGCCTGTCGTCACGAGGATGTAGTCGCCGTCCGGCTTGTGTCCGGGCAATTCTTCCCGCGGCACGCTGCGCTGCAGGAAGCCGACGAAGTTCATCCGCTCGCGCACCGCAGGCGGCACCTCGAGTTCCGTCAGCGGATCGTAGAAATCCGGCGGGCCATAGACCCATATCGTATCGTAGTACTGTTCGATCTTGCGCATCGTGTCGCGGCGCTTCCACTCCGCCTCCAGCAGATGCGGCGCATCCATGACCTCGCGCAACCCCAGAACCAGCGTCGTGCCGTGGGCCTTGAGGTAGGTAAGCGTTTCCTCGACTTCGCCGCGCAGACCCATGGGCTCCTTGTCGACGATGAAGATATCAGGCTTGAACGTCTCGGCCGTGTGCCGGATGATCGACTGGCGCATCTTCAGCGTTTCATCCAGCTCGATATGGCGGTCGAGAGACGTATAGTCGCCATTGTGCAGCTTGATGACGCTCGGGATCTTCACGAAATCCACGCGCGCACGATAATCGAACGCGCCGGCAATCGTCGCGCCCGAAATGATCAGGATGTTCAAGCCGCGATAGTCTTCCACCAGCGAATGCGCGATCGTGCGGCATCGGCGCAGGTGACCGAGCCCGAACGTGTCGTGGCTGTACATGAGAATCCGGGCATCTTCTAAGCGCCGAGTCATGCCAGAAACCTTTCGCTCAGCAAAAAACGAACCAAAATTCGCAACGCCGGCTTTCGGCCGGCGTTGAAACGAACCTCATTTGTAGGGATCGGCGGCATCGCGCAACCCATCTCCCAAGAAGTTGAACGCCAAAATCACAAAAATGACCGGGATTGTTGGGAACAGCAGCCAGGGATAGAAAGCAATGACGCTTACGCTTTTCGCCTCGGTCAAGAGGATGCCCCAGCTGGTGATCGGGGGACGAAGGCCCAATCCGAGGAAGCTCAACGCGGTTTCGCCGAGGATCATGCCGGGGATCGAGATCGTCGCCGTGGCGATCAGATGCGACATGAAGCCCGGAACGAGGTGCCGGCCGATGATGCGGCCACTCTTGGCGCCCATCAACTGCGCCGCAAGGACATAATCCTCCTCGCGCAAGGCCAGCAGTTTCGAACGCACCGCCCGGGCAAGCCCGGTCCAGTCGAGAAGACCCAGGATGATCGTGATGCCCAGGTAGATCAGGATCGGGCTCCACGTCGCCGGCATGATCGCCGCAAGCGACAGCCAGAGCGGGATGCTCGGGATCGACTGAAGCACTTCGATGACGCGCTGGACGATGAGATCGAAGACACCACCATGGTAGCCGGCCAGACCGCCGATGACGATACCGAGGACGAAGCTGACGGTAATGCCGAGAAGGCCGATGGTCAGCGAGATCCGGGCGCCATAGATGATGCGCGACAGGACATCGCGGCCGAGCCTGTCCGTGCCAAGCAGGAAAAGCTGGCCGTCCTTCGCCGGGCAAGCCAGGTGCACGTTGCTTTCGAACAGGCCCCAGAACTTGTAGGCGTCGCCGCGGCAGAAGAAGCGGATCGGCTCGACGTCCTTCAGGTTGTCCGTGTAGTTGCGCTTCAGCGTTTCCATGTCGAGTTCCATCGTGCGCCCGTAGACGAACGGGCCGACGAACTTGCCCTCATGGAACAGGTGCACCGACTGCGGCGGCGCATAGATGTAGTCCACATTGCGCGTATGCAGGTTGTAGGGCGCCAGAAACTCGCAGATGAGGATCATCAGGTAGAGCGCAACCAGGAAAATGCCGGAGATCAGCGCCAGTTTGTGCCGCCGGAACTTCCACCACATCAGCCGCAGCTGCGAGGCCTGGTTCACCCGCACCTGCTCCTCCGTCATCGCTTCGACGGAATAGGGATCGAAAGGGGCCGTGGATACGTAGTGCGGCAACGGTTCGCCGGGCGCCGGAAGGAATGACGTCACTTGGTGCTCCTGCCTTGCAGCCGTATCCTGGGGTCGAGTATGGCGAGCGCGAGATCGGAAATCAGCACGCCGATAACCGTCAGAAACGCGAGAAACATCAGGAACGAACCGGCCAGGTACATGTCCTGGCTCTGCAGTGCCTTGATCAGCATCGGACCGGTCGTTTCGAGCGACAGAACGATCGCCGTGATTTCCGCGCCGGAAATGATCGCCGGGAGGATGGAACCGATGTCCGAAATGAAGAAGTTCAGCGCCATCCTGAGGGGATACTTGACCAGCGTGCGCATCGGCGAAAGGCCCTTGGCGCGGGCGGTCACGACATACTGCTTCTGCAATTCATCGAGCAGATTGGCGCGCAGACGCCGGATCATGCCCGCGGTTCCCGCCGCACCGACGATGATGACCGGTATCCATATATGCTCCAGGATCGACTTTGCCTTCGCCCAGCTCATGGGCTCGGCCAGATACTTCTGATCCATCAGGTGGCCGATCGAAATCCCGAACCAGATATTGGCGAAGTACATCAGGATCAGCGCCAGCATGAAGTTCGGGATGGCGATCCCGATGAGGCCCATCAGCGACAGGCCGTAATCACCCCAGCTGTACTGATGCGTGGCCGAGTAGATGCCGATCGGAAACGCGATCAGCCAGGTAAAGATGATGGTGACGAAGGAGACCAGGATCGTCAGCCACAACCTGTCGCCGACGACATCGCTGACCGGCAACTCGTATTCGAAGGAATAGCCGAAATCGCCCTGCAGCATGCCGCCGAGCCAATGGACATAGCGAAGCAGCGGCGGCTGATCGAAGCCGTACTCCTTCCGGAGCGCCTCGATCTGCTCCATGTTGACGCCCTCGCCCTGTGCCCGGATTTCGGCGACATAACTTTCGAAGTAGTCGCCCGGCGGCAGTTCGATGATGGTGAAGACAAGCGCTGAAATGATCAGCAAGGTCGGAACCATCGCCGCGATGCGCCACAGAATATATCGCAGCATGTCAGCCTTCCTGCTCGATCCAGAACGTATCGGGTTTGTAGACGCCGAAATAGCTCGTCGGGTCGAAGCCGTAGAGCGCTGCTTCGGGGAAGTTCTTGATCTTGTTGGCAACCAGGATCGGCTGCAGGGAGGCGTTCACGATGCCGATCGAAAAGACCTGGTCGGTATAGATCGACAGCATCTTGCCCCAGATTTCCGCACGCTCCGTATCCTCGGTGGAACGACGCCAGCGCTGCAGCAACTCCGACAGTTCGACGGCGGCAGGCAGGTCGGGCGCCTGGCCCATTTCACCATGCGAGAGATAATTGAGCCCCCAGACCGGCCATTGCAGCTGGTCGTCGGCCGTCGGTGCCAGTTGCCCCGGGTTCATCGCCGCGTTTGGCACGCCGTTGTCGAGCCCGAACCACATGGACATGACGATTTCACCACCGACGGCGCGGCTGCGGAATGTGTCGCGCTGCGAGGTGCGAATGAACAGCGAAATACCGACCTTTTGCCAGTAGTCGGTGATCAGTTGCAGAACATCGGTTTCGAGCGTGCTTTCGCCGGCGGTCTCTACGACGATCTGCGCGGCGCGGCCGTCGGGCAGTATGCGAATGCCATCGCTGCTGCGGTTGACAAGACCTGCCTCGTCCAGCAGCGCATTGGCCTGTACCGGATCATGCGCGATCCAGGCGGAGGCGAACTCGGGCCGGAACAGCGGGCTCTCCGGCAGGATCGTGTCGGCACTTTCCTTGGTCAGGCCGTAAAAGACCGCCTTGTTGATTTCCGAACGGTCGATCGCCAGCGACAGGGCGCGGCGGACGCGCACGTCCTGCAGCAACGGACGCCAGACCGCATCGGAACAATTGAGGTTGGGCAGAAGCGCGACGCGCGACCCTTGCGTCTTCTTCCAGAGCCGCACCTTCACTGGATAGCGCTTTTCGGCATCCTTCAGGAACGTATAGTCGATGAAATCGATGTTGGTCGCCTGCAGATCGCTTTCCCCGGTTCCGGCCTTCGCCGGGATCAGTGCCGGGGAGCTGACATTGAGCACGAACTTGTCGATATAGGGCAATTGCAGCCCGTTCTCATCAACCCGATGAAAATAGGCGTTCCGCTCGAAGACGAACTGCTCCGCCGGCAACGGCGTCGTGTTGCGCCATGGGTCGAGGGTCGGCAGGTCGGGGTTCTCGGGGCGGTAGGACCGAGCCATGCGCATATGCAGCTGGCTCCATTTCTTCACCCTTTGCTCCTTCATCAGAGCCTTGAGCTTGTCCTCGTCCTGATACTTGTCGTGGAACTGCTTGAGGTAGGCGGACGGCATCACCACGACCAGCGGCTGGGGAGCGGCGAGCTTCTGCAGAAAGTCGGGATTGGGCGTGGACCAGGAATAGCGCACGGTCCTTTCGTCGAGGACCTCGAACTTCCCGGCTTCTCCGTCGATCACCAGTGCCGTCGACAGGCCGGCCGGGCTCAGTTTTTCGTTGAGCAGCACGTCGTCCCAGCAATAACGGAAGTCCTCCGTCGTCAGGGGGCTACCGTCCGACCACTTGTGCCCCTCGCGCAAGTGGAAGGTGAAGATCCGGTCTTCCACCGTCTCGAAGCGCTCCAGCACATCGGGCTGTATCTGCAGCTTTTCGTCGTAGCCGACAAGGCGCGCATAGCCGTTGACGGTCATCAACCGGATATCCTTGGCGCTGCCGATCAGGCTCTGTACGGTACCGCCGTGTTTACCCGGCTGGCGCCCCATGCCGGCGACATTGATGACGCGCGGCGTCTTGGGCAACCGCTCATTGACGGGCGGCAGCTTCCCCTCGGCGATTAGCGCCTCGAAGAATTTCGGCTCGCTGGCGGCAGCAAGAAGGTATTTCGGAAAGGCCGCTGTTGCGAGCATGGCGAGTGCAGTTCGGCGAGTGATCATGGCCGTAACTCCCTAGCATCCACTGACTTTCGTGCCAGAACGTAATGGTCGCCGCCGAGATCGGCGGGCGAGAGCGCGTCTTCCGCGCCGTCGTCATTGAACTGCGGCCCCCACCGCCGCATGTCCGAGCCCTCGCTCGCCTTGAGCAGATCGAAGTCGAGCGGGCGATCGAGGTCCGGATAGGGAACGGCGGCGAGCAACGACTTGGTATAGGGGTGTACCGGGTTGCGCATCAGGATCTCGCGCGGCGCAAGCTCGACGATGCGCCCCGCGCACATCACCGCGATCCGGTCGGCCATGTAGTCGACGACCGCGAGGTTGTGCGAGATGAACAGGCATGTCAGCCCGAGTTCCTTCTGCAGGTCTTTCAGCAGATTGAGGATCTGCGCCTGGACCGAAACGTCGAGCGCCGACACCGGCTCGTCGCAGATCAGGAGTTGCGGCACGAGCGCGAGCGCCCTCGCGATACCGATGCGCTGGCGCTGGCCGCCGGAAAAACTGTGCGGATAGCGGTTGATGAAGCGTTGGTCGAGACCGACGGCCTGCAGCAGCGAGCGCACCGTCTCCACGCGTGATTTTGCCGTGCCGCGTCCATGGATTTCGAGCGGCTCGCTCAGGATGTTCTTCACCGTCATGCGCGGCGAGAGCGACGATACCGGATCCTGAAACACCATCTGGATCTTCGAGCGCAGCGTCTTCAGCTCATCGCCTTCGGCGCTCAGCACATCGATCGGTCCCTCGCCGTCATCGAAGCTGACGCTGCCGCCGTCGGGCGTGATCGCCCGCATCAGGATCTTGCTCACCGTCGTCTTGCCACAACCGCTCTCACCGACCAGCCCCAGGCATTCGCCACGGCGGATATCGAAGCTGACATTGTCGACGGCGCGATGGCGCGACGGGTCCTTCTTGCCGAACCACGATGTCTTGCGCGTCCCGTAGGTCTTGGAAAGATTGCGCACGGACAGGAGAACGTCCGGACCGGCCGCCTTGTCGGAGCCCTTGGCTCCAAGCAGGGTCCCCGCCTTGACCGGCACTTCGCGCAGCGCCTTCAGCCGTTCGCCGGGCTTCATGTCGAAATGCGGCACAGCGGCCATCAGGCCCTTGAGGTAGGGATGCTGCGGGTTGCGGAAGATCGCGTCGACCGGACCGGCCTCGACGATCTGGCCGTGATAGATGACCACGACTTCGTCGGCCATGTTGGCGACCACACCGAGATCGTGGGTAATCAGCAGCATCGCCATGTTGAGCTTGACCTGCAGCTCGCGCAACAACTGCAGGATCTGCGCCTGCACCGTCACGTCGAGCGCCGTCGTCGGCTCGTCCGCGATCAGCAGCGCCGGTCGGCAGATCAGCGCCATGGCGATCATCGCCCGCTGGCGCATGCCGCCCGACAGCTCGAAGGGATACATGTCATAGGCGCGCTTCGGGTTGGAAAACCCGACCAGGCCGAGCAACTCTTCCGTTCGGGCGCGCCGTTCGGGCTTTTCCGCATCCGTATGAATTTTCAGGACTTCGGAGATCTGGTTGCCGATCGTATGGAGCGGCGACAGCGATGTCATCGGCTCCTGGAAGATCTTGCTGATGCGGGTACCGCGCAGGGCGCGGATCTCCTCGCCTTCGCGCTCCAGCGACAGCAGATCGATCGGCTTGCCGCTGGCCTGCGGGTCATTGAACAGGATCTGCCCGCCCACCCGAGCGACATTCGGCAGAATGCCCATCACCGCCTGGCTGATGGCAGATTTTCCCGAGCCGGACTCGCCCACGAGGGCGGTTACCTTTCCCGGCAATATTCTGAAATTCGCTTCCTTGACGGCTTCAACCTTGCCGCCGAGCACCGAGAATGTGATCCGCAGACCTTCAACTCGAAGCAGGTCCGCCCCTGATGTCATCGCAGCACACTTCCCTCATTGCCCTTGTATCCGCCGCCTCTAAAAAAAGACTATCGCAGCTTCGTGGGGCTGTCCAGCGTAGGCCCTTGCAACCACAGCATAGTTCACGATTGCGCCGCGACGGTCAGGGCGAGGGGCACACGGCTTGCGGAAGCAGGTCGGAACAGTTCGGAGACCGGCGAAAATCATCGTAATAGAGCGTCCAGTCCGTTACGTCGGCGGCGCGATACGGCCCGAACTTGAAGTACTGGTTCTTCCCGAGCCCCTTGTCGGCGTGGCCGATATGGCCCTTCACCGTGAAGATCGGCTTGCCGTTGGCGTAGAGCTCGATATGGCCGCCGCCGTCGGCGCCCGGCTTCGTATAGATCGCAAAATCGATCCAGCCCGATTTGGGGTCCGGCAACGGATTGCCATGGTTCGTCACGATGATCGCATCGGTGCAGGCGTTGAACAGATTGCCGTCGTCAGCGCGCCACGACTGGTCCGCGGCCACGAGCATGCGCATCTGGTTGACACCCGGCCGGCCCCACACCGGTACTTCACCGGGCCTGCAAGCGGCTGCGACACCGTCAGGACCGACCGAAACCGGCGCTATGTAATTGGTCTCGACCGTTGCGAAGAGCTTTCCGAAATTCATGCGCAACGCCAGGAACGGGCTGAAGTCGCCCTCGGCACCCGGGTCGATCTCGCGCTTCCATTGCGCCACCAGGTAGCGGTGGTCGCCAGAGGGCACCGGATCGGCAAACTTGAGCGAGAAGCCATACCAGATGCCCTGATCATAGGGCACCCGCAACGCCGTCTTCTCCCAGATTTCCGCCCGCTCGCTGCAGCCGTCGAGCGAGTCCGGGCATGTCGGCACGACGCTGAGCTTGAGCCCGCCATTGCCGTTGCGCTTGACCGCACTCTGAAACTCGACCGTTCCCGCGCTCTGCTCGAAATTTTCGCGGTAGTACAACCCGCCATCCGGTGAGAAGTCCCTGCCCTCGAACCCGTCGTACAGCTTGGTTTCCCAGGGTTGCGCCGCCGCGACGCCGGCAAGGAGGAAACTGGCGACGATGAGGACGGTGCGGAACATCGAGATCCTTACTGAAGCATCTTGTCGATCAGGCCACGCGGAGGTTGCAACGGGCGCGTGTTGCGATGAAGCAGCATGACATGTTCCGCCTCGGAAAGTCCATCCTGCAATACGTCGTCGAGGCGTTCGTCCGTCTTGGGCAGAAGGGCAGCCTCATGCGGATAAAGGATCGTGAATTTCTGCCGCACGCCGCGCAGCTTTTCCTGGCCGAGCGCCGTCCAGTCCCCGCCGCAATAATTGACGAAGGCCTCACTGGCGACGATGCTATGGGCGTATTTCTTGGTGAGGTTCTGCAGCCGCTGCACCTCGTTGACCGCCGAGCCGAAGGCCGAAAACGTCAACCGGTCGCGCAGCCCCACATTGCCGAACATGACGTTGCCGACATGCAGCCCGACGCCGTAGCCGATTGGATCCCGTCCCTGTTTGCGTCGCTCGGAATTGAGGATCTCCATGCGCGCGGTTGCAGCTCGCACGGCGCCGAAGGCCTCGCGGGCAGCAAACTCTGAGGGCTCCTTGTGCCGGCCGCAGGGGTAGACCGCCAGGAAGCCATCGCCGACGAAGCTCAGGATATGGCCGCCATTGCGGTTGAACGGCGCGGCAATGGCGTCGAAATAGCCGTTCAATGTCTCGATGTAGGACTGCCGCCCTTCTTTTTCCGCAAGCATGGTCGATCGGCGCATATCCGCCATGACCAGGATGGCGCGCACCGTTTCGCCGTCGCCGCGCCGGACCTGTCCGCTCATGACGCGCCGGCCGGCGCTCGAGCCGAGATAGGTGGTCAGCATGTTGTCGGCGAGCTTGCCGAGAACGGCCATCTTGGCGGCGACGGCCAGATGGTTCTGCAACCGCAACAGCGCGCCGATCACATCGTCGGTAAAGCCGCCATGGCGGTCCGTCGTCCAGGAGCCGACCATGCCATGGCCGGAATCGGCGCCAAGCGACTGCATGAAGGCGATGTAGTCGGTGGCACCCTGCTCCTTCAGTTCGTCGAAGATCGGAAACTCGGATGGCGTGTCCTTGTAGAGCCGTCGGCGCACATGCTCGAGGTTGTTGTTGAGAAGGTAGTAATAGGGGCTTCGCAGAAAGCGTTCCGGGTTGAGCGCGAGTTCTTCGTGCCGGAGGCCGCTGACCTCGACGCCCTTGCCGCGCACCCAGGTGAACCCGAGCGCGTCATAGAGCGGATGCAGCATCGAAAAGGACAGATGCACGCGCATCAGCGGCAGGCCGGCCGCAGCGAGCCGCTCGCAGAAACCCTTGACGATCGTCTCCAGCGACTCGTCGCTGAGCGACGTCCGCATCAGCCAGTCGGCCACCTTGTCGATCAGGATTTCAGATACGTTGTCGTTTACCGGGCCCATTTCGCGTCCTCACCGTGACAGACAGTCCACCATCCCCAATGCGATGGGCGAACGGCCCGACACGGTGTCGGCCTTCGCTGGCAGCGGGTGATGATGATACGTGCCCGTTAAGAAAATGCTCCAACCGATTCCAGCGTCGATGACGTGCAGGCACCCGGAATGCGGCACTTATATGTTGCAGATATTGATGGCCCTCTGCAATTTCCAGAGGCGCGCGCGATTTTTGTTTCGATCGTGGCCACACGAAGATTTGATGGCCGCAGAACTGGCGGTGCATCAAGCCAGCCATCGGCTCCGCGCTTGACTTGCACCTTGTTTCTATCCAACAAACCACGACATGCCGTCAGGCAGGCGCCTGCCAATCCCAACAGCTGGAACCGAAACTTGACCTCTCCCCACTACGAAATGCTGCTGGCGTCGATCTCGACCCGCACGGCCCATGTCGGCGTCATCGGACTTGGTTATGTCGGCCTTCCCCTCGCGATTGCCACGGCACGCGCCGGGTTTTCGGTGACCGGTTTCGACATCGATCCGGGAAAGATCGTCGCGCTCGACGCCCACACGTCCTATATCGCAGCCGTGCCGAACGCCGTTCTGGCCGAGCAGGCGCAAGCCGGACGGTTTTCCGGCACGACGGATTTCGGCCAACTCGGCCGTTGCGACGTCATCATCATCTGCGTGCCGACGCCCTTGACGAAACATCGGGATCCTGACCTTTCCTTCGTCGAAAGAACGGCGCGCGCGATCGCTTCGACGTTGAAGCCCGGCCAGCTGGTCGTGCTCGAATCGACGACCTATCCGGGAACCACCGACGGCGTTGTGCGCACGATCCTCGAAGAGACCGGCCTCAGGTCGGCGAGCGATTTCTTCGTCGGCTTTTCGCCCGAGCGCGAGGATCCGGGCAACCCGGTCTACGAGACGACAAGCATCCCGAAAGTGGTGGCAGGCGACGGCCCCCTCGCCGCAAGCCTGATGGAACGGTTCTATTCCGCCGTGGTCAAGACGGTCGTGCCGGTGTCGTCCAACGCCACCGCCGAAGCGGTGAAGTTGACCGAGAACATCTTCCGCTCCGTCAACATCGCGCTTGTCAACGAGTTGAAGATCGTATTCGAGGCCATGGGCATCGACGTCTGGGAAGTGATCGAAGCGGCAAAGACCAAGCCCTTCGGCTACATGCCGTTTTACCCCGGACCCGGGCTCGGCGGCCATTGCATCCCGATCGACCCCTTCTACCTGACCTGGAAGTCGCGCGAATACGAGCTGCCGACGCGCTTCATCGAACTGGCCGGAGAGATCAATTCGGCGATGCCGCGACACGTGGTCAGCCGCCTTGCCGAGGCGCTCGATCGCCACCAGGGCAAGGCACTCAGCCGTTCCAGGGTGCTCGTCATCGGCCTTGCCTACAAGAAGAACGTGCCCGACATTCGCGAAAGCCCGTCGCTCAGACTGATCGAGCTGATCGAGGAGCGCGGCGGTCGCTGCGACTATCACGACCCCTTTGTTGGCGAGATCCCGTCGACGCGCGAATACAGCGCACTGAAGGGCAGGCGCTCCGTGACGCTCGATGCGGCATCGATCAAGCAGTTCGATGCCGTGCTGGTAGCAACCGACCACGACCAGGTCGACTACGCCGCCCTTGCGGCCGCAGCGCCGCTGATCGTCGACACCCGCAATGTCTTTCACCGCAACGGCCTGAGCGGCGAGCATATCGTCAAGGCTTGACCAGCGCCGCCTTCAGCTTGCTGGCGGCCACAGCGTAGCCGCCGGAGGCCCCATCGACGAAGTGCATGTGATCGCGGCTCATCGGCGTCGGCACGATGCAGGTCATCAGCGCGGAGTCCTGCTGGTGAAGGCCGTAGCGGCCGACACCCTCCTCCTCGGCACGGCGCAACCGCGCCTCGATCAGCGCAAGACGGGCGGCGCTGATATCGAGCGTCATCTTGAGACCGTCGTCGAACTTGCGGAAGTCGGTATTGTTGGCGAGATCGCGACGGTAGCGGTCAATGTCGAATGTGCCGATGTTCCAGCCCATGCGAAAGCAGACGAACAGCAACAACGTCTGCAGGGTGATCCACAATCGCGCCAGCAGCCGGCCCCTGCGGGGAGAGCGTGCGCGCGCTTCAGCGCCGATACCATCGATCGAAAGCCGCGCCTCCGGCCCAAGTTCGGGAACCGGATGCGCGTGCCGCTCTTCCTGATCGGCGAGCGCGACGACATCGGCGATCAGTGCCTGGAATTCCGGTCCACTGCCTTTTTCGCCGGGCAGGGCGATGATCGAGGCGATCGAGCCATGGCGCGACTTGATGGGATTCCACCGACAGGAAAGCCCCGTGAGATCCGGCCTGGAACCGGGCGGAGCAGCGTCCACCTGGTAACGCCCTGCCTTCATGGCCGCTTCCGCCCAGCTGGCCCCGCCGCCGGCAAACATCGCGTAGGAAACCTCTTCGCTCGCCTTGAAGCGGGCGACACGCATGTCGAGACCGTCTGCCCTGATATCGGCAACGGGAACCAGTGCTGCGCGCAATTCGAGGCCCAGTTCCTCGAGCACCCAGGTCTTGACGGCAGCAAGCGCCTCCCTCGCCCGCCCGGCCATGGCGGCCGGCAGAACCGCGAGGGCGCCGTCACCGCCGAAGACGAAGGGCATGGCTTTCTCGTCGAGGGCATTCATCAACGCGGAGATGACACTGGCGCCGGCCATGTTCACCGTCTTGTATCGCCCTTCGGCGATCGCTCCGGTTGAGTTGACGATATCGGCCAGCGCCAGCACCCATCCATCGGGCAAGGCGTGATAGTTCGCCTCGTCCGCGACGCCTTCGAAGGCATCGAAGAGCGGCACGCTGTCGTAGAAACCTGTTTCGCCTGCCTGCGCCATGGGTGCTCCGACCTTCTGACTGTCGGCTATGTCGATAGATGTTCCACGAAAGACCGCAAGAAAAAGTTTCACGCGCATCGTCAATGTGCGACGGGCCGGTTTCGTGCACACTCCGACTGGAAAGGCCTTTTTCCCGCAAAACTGGCCGTCTAACCCGGTCCGAGAGGGCTTTCGCCGCTTGCTGCAACCGCCGTTGCGCCATCGTCATTTGTGGGCATTGATAAGGTTAATGTCTAAACAATAACCCATGGCATTGCAGGGGGGTGGTCATATGTGCTTGTCTATTGGTCAAGCGTGGGCAACAAAGCTTGCGCAGGCAGAGTGAAGCCGAAACAGGAATGCAAGAAGACAACTTTCGAGTGCGATTCTGGGGCGTGAGAGGCAGCTTGCCGGTATCCGGCAAGCAATTCCTGCGCTATGGCGGAAATACATCCTGCATCGAAATTCGGTGCGGCAAGGAAGTGCTACTCTTCGATGCGGGATCCGGGCTGCGCGAAGCAGGCACCTCGCTGATCGCCGAAGGCGTTGATAACTTCGACCTCTTCTTCACCCACAGCCACTACGACCACATCGTCGGGCTTCCCTATTTCAAGCCGATCTACAAGTGTCAGTCGTCGGTTCGCTTCTGGTCCGGGCACCTTCACGGCGTGATGACGACCAAGGAAATGATCCGCGACTTCATGCGGCCACCCTGGTTCCCGGTCGATCCGGATATCTGTCAGGCGAGCCTGGAAGGCGTCGACTTCAAGCCCGGCGACGTCCTGACACCGCGCGAAGGCGTGACCATCCGCACGACGAGCCTGACCCATCCCGGCGGTTGCGTCGGCTATCGCGTCGAATGGAACGGCCGCGCTGTCGCCCTCGTCTACGACACCGAGCACGAACCCGGCATCCTCGACCCGGCGGTTCTTCAGCTGGTCGCCGGTGCCGATCTGATGATCTACGACTGCACCTATCTCGAGAGCGAGATGACGCATTTCCGCGGGTTCGGTCATTCGACCGGCGTTCATGGTGCGCGCCTTGCGATGGCGGCGGGCGTCAAGCGCCTGGCGATGTTCCATCACGACCCGGCTCGAACCGATGCTCAGCTGGACGCCATGGAAATCGACGTGCAATCGCTGTTTGCAGGCGCTTTTGCCGCCCACGACGGACAGATCATCGACCTGTAAGGTCGCTTGTCTTGCGCCACCGGCAAGCCGGGTGTCCCGCAGTGACCGTGAAAAGCGTCTCCAGGAAGTCCCAGACCGCCTCGTCGTGAACGAGGTGATGGGTCAAGATCCCGACCGTACCTCCCGCCTGATCCTCACAGCCCGCAATGTCGCCGCCGACCTGTCGCATGCGTGCGAGGATGTCGGCAACGATCAGCCGGTGTTCGCGGCAGCCGCGCGTGCCGTGCCAGTCCATCACGTCGACATGGGTGTTGACCAGCGGGATCGGTGAGCGTTTTTCCGGGCCGAAAACCGAGAGGACCGAAAACCCCGCCTCGGGCAGCCGTGCTAGCAGCGCGGGATCGATCCGGTTCCACGGTGGCACGAGCATGGGCACGAAGTGTTCCGGAAAGAGCGTCCGCAGGCGCTCTACGCCGCCTTGCAGCTCCGCGAGCACCACCTCTTGCGGCCGATGCCCGCCGAGCTCCTGCTTCTTTTCGGTCGGTGGTGCGTGGTTGCGGTGCGCCCAGCCATGGACCGTCACGCCGATATCGCCAAGACCGGCAAGTCGTCGCGCCAGCGCTTGCGTTGCCGGTTCGGGTGGTACGGCGAGTGTCACCGGCACAGCGTGGGCATTAACGAGCGACAGCAGCCGGTCGAGCGCCGCGGTCGGTTCGATAGCATCGTCGTCCCGCAGCCAGAAATCGATCCTCCGTCCACAGACATGGACCCCGTCGAGCGCCTCGACGAGCAATTGCCAGCAAGCATCGGCGGTCACTTGGCGTCCCCCAGAAACTGAGCGAAAATGGCATCCAGTCGTCGTGCCGCGGCAGGAAACGACCGCTCGTCATGGGCGAAGCGGCGGGCGTTTTCGCCGAATTGTCTTCGCGTCGCCGGCTGATCGATCATGCGGCGGATCGCGTCCGCATAGGCAGCGATGTCGCCCTCGGGCGTCAACAGTCCGGTCTCGCCATCGCGCACCACCTCCGGCACGCCTGCCGTCCGTTGCGCAATGACAGGCAGGCCTGCCGCCTGCGCCTCGAGATAGGCCAGGCCATAGGCTTCACCGCATCCCGGCCAGAGGTAGAGCGTGCTTTCAGCCAGAACGGCGGGAATATCGCGCGGATCCCGTTCGCCGAGCCAGACGAGCCTTTCTGCTGGCAAGGCGGAAAATGCGTCATGGACATCGTGCCGGCACGGCCCGTCGCCGATGACGGTCAGCGTCCATGGCCGGTCGAGCGCCAATGACAGCGATCGGGCAAGCATGTGGTAGCTCGCCATCTTGTCGCCGCTGCGCATCATCGCCACGGTGACGAAGCGGCAGGCTTCGACGTCACCGTCACCCGTCGAGGCGTATCGACTGGTATCTATGAAGGGCGCAAGCATTGCATGGCGACAGGCGGGGGCGGCCTCCACCAGTCCGCGGCGATCGCGTTCGGTGAGGCAGATATTGACCGCCGCCTGCTCGATTGCACTCAGGACGTGGCGTTGCGCCTGGGTGCGCGTCCCTTGATTGCGCCGGAGCGAGTACGACGCCTCGGCCGTGAGATAGGGAATGGCAAACTCGGCAGCAAGCTGCGGGCCGATCAGATCCGGCGCCTTGTAATACGGGTGGTAGCAGAACCACGCGTCCGGCGGCGTCTGCGACAGCCACAGCGCGCGAAGACGCCGGGTTTCGTCGACCGCCGCCTGTCGGATCGCCTCGAACTGCGCCTCGTCGTCGTCCGCCATGAAGCTGCGCAGCGCGCTTGCCACCGACACCTCGTGTCCGGCCGCGCGCAGCGCTTCCACCAGCATGCGCGCCATCAGCCGGTCGCCGGAGGGAACGGGATGGTCGGGGGATTTCAGCGGCGCATAGAAGGCAATTTTCATGCAGACGGAGCTATCATGTCTTCACGGCCGGGTGTCAACGCCCCGATCAGTTGATCGGTATGTCGAAATAATCCCGGCGCACGAGCTTCAGCGATCGATCCGGCTGGATGATGTAGGCCTCCTTGACGAAGCTGTTTCCGCTGACGAACTGGTGCGGCACGATGCTGCCGACGGGCGCCTTGGTCAGCTTTGTGCGCGGTTGTCCGCCATAGGTGATGCTGCCCGGTATCGGCTCCAGATCCGGCGTCGTACAGCCTGAAAGCACAAGGCCCAGTGCAGCGACCATCACCAGTGCGCCACGACGGCGAGGCGCGGGTTTGGATTTCATCGACATCAATGCCTCCCTGTTGCCTGCTTCTCTTCCCCGGCGTTTCGCGCCGAAACGCCAAACCATGGGCGAACTATCGGCTCCGGCGGGCCGGGCACTACTGTGCGCTGGTGTCGGTGGCAGACGGCGCCTTCGCCGTTGCCGCCTCCTTGGCATGTTCCGCCAGCAGCTCGTAGGCGACGTAGTATTTGTAGATGTTACTGACATACTGGACAGTCTCGCGCCCGACAATCTCGGCGGCAGCGTTTTCGACATTGCCAAACCACAGATCGGGATCGAGCCCCATGTCCTTCGCCTTCGCCCGGAACTTGCGCAGGTTGCCCGGGCCGGCATTGTAGGCCGCAAAGGCAAAGAGCAGCTGGTCCTGCGGCGTAATCTTCGGGTCGTTGATGTAAGTATCGACCAGATGCCGCAGGTATTTCGAACCGGCCTCGACGTTGCGGTCCTGGTCCTTGTCTATTCCCTTGATGCCGACCGACTTGTCGGCGGCCGTTGATGGCAGGAGCTGCATGACGCCGACGGCGCCGCGCGGGCTGCGACGGGACTGATCGAGTTGCGATTCCTGATATCCCTGCGCCATCAGCATGAGATAGTCGAAATCGTAGGTCGTGCCATGCTTGCGGAAGATGTCGACGAGCGCCTGGAAGCGTTCGACATCGGCCGGCGCATAGGCGCGCTTCAGCATCTTGTCGCTCTTGTAGTAGGCGTTCTTCAGCATATTGCCGAAGGTCGTGCCGATGCGGTGCGTCTTGACGAAAGCGTCGAGCGCCGTCTTCAGTTTCGGACTGTCCTTGCGGATCGCCCAGGCGATCTGCCCGTGATCCGAGATCAGGATATCGTCACGAACCTTGAGATCCGTGAACACGGTCGCCCAGATGTCAGCCTTGTACCTGTCGACGACTGTCCACGGCAAAAGGCCTGCATTCACCATCTCGAGCACGTCTTCGTCCTCGAGGTTCTCGTCCATGTCCTTGATGGATATCGGCGCACGGCCGGCCTTGACGAAGCCGTCACTCACGGCCGTGAGGTGTTCGAAATAGCTGCTGGATCTGCGCACGCGGACCTCCTGTCCGCTGAGGTCGTCCAGGCCCGCGATCGCCGGCGCCGACGGCCCCGTCACAAGCACTTCCTGGGCCTCGTCATAAAGCGGCGCGGTGAAATCCACCTTGGAAAGCCTGGCCTCGGTGATCGTGAGGTTGCCCATCACGATGTCGCCGCGGCCCTCCTCAAGAGCTGCGAGAAGCCGTGGCCGCGGAACGGGCACGAAGGCGACGCGGATCCTTTCGATCTCCTTCTTGCGCCCCCCGTTGAGTTCCTTTTCGAGCGCCGTTCCGAATTCAACCGCCGTGCCGAACTGACGTCCGCGATCGAGAAAGTAGATGGTCTTGCTGAAAGGAACCAGGATGCGCACGAGACGGCGCTTCTCCATGCCGTCGAGGTCGCCCAGATGCGGTTTTGTGATGACCTGGAAAGCGCTTTCGGTGGATTGCGCCCAGGAAGGTCCGATCCCCGCCATTGCGAAGAGCAGAAAGAACCATGCCAGCCGTCTCATGTTGGCCTCCCCAGCCCGAGAAAACCTATGCCTGCGGTGCGCCCTCGCCGAGTGCTGCTGCCGCATTCTTTTTGGCGATGGCGTCGCGCGTCGCCGCAGCCGCGGCCGCGTTCTGCTCGTCGCCGGCCACCTGCACCGTCGGCGAAGCGAAGGAAATGCCGTTCTTGTCGAACGCCTCCTTGATCATCGCCTGTGCCCGGCGCCGCACCTGCGTCTGGTGCCCCGGCTTCGTCGTCATCGCGAAACTCAAGGCGATGCCATAATCGCCGAAGGTCTCCACGCCCTTCATCTTCACCGTCTCGATAATCATCGGTCCCAGTTCGGGATCTTCGAGAAGTGCCGCGCCGATACCCTTGACCACCTTCTTCACCTTGGCGATGTCGGCATCGTAGGAGACGTTGATCAAGAACTTGTCGATGACCCAGTCGCGGCTCATGTTTTGAACCGCACCCAGCGAACCGAATGGCACGGTGAAGACCGGCCCGCGGTGGTGCCTGAGCTTCACGGACCGGATGCTGAAGGATTCGACCGTGCCCTTGTAGCTGCCGCTTTGAATGTACTCGCCAATGCGGAAGGCGTCGTCGGTCATATAGAAGATCCCGCTGATCACGTCCTTGACCAGGGTCTGCGAACCAAAGCCGATGGCGACACCAAACACGCCGGCACCGGCGATCAACGGCCCGATTTCGACGCCAAGCCCCGAAAGCACCATCAACACCGCCACGACCAGGATGAAGGCGGCCAGGAAATTGCGCAGGATCGGCATCAACGTCAAAAGCCGTGTGTTGCGGGCCAGCTGCGCCGGGTCGCCCGTTGCAAGGCGGGCATGCTTGACGCGCAGGCTGATCAGGCTCTTGGTGAGCTGCCACACAAGATCGGCCGCCAGCAGAATGACGATGCCGGTCAAGACGCCGCGGAAGATCCGGTTGACGACATCATCCTGGACCATCATCGAGGCATGGAGGCGGAAGATGAAGATGAGCCAGGCGGCCGCAAGGCCGATGATGACCAGTCTGGCGCCGCGTTCGATCAGCACGTTGCGCATCACGCGCATGTCGTCATCCGCAGACGTATCGACCATGGTCGTCGCAAAGGCGCTGGTGAAGCGCAGCAGCGGCGGCAGCCCGATCACGTAAAGGCCGATCCAGAACAGCACCCGCATGTCGACCACCCACAGGATCCACAGCAGGACCAGGAAAGCGACGATCAATATGTTGCCGACCACGCGGCGCGATCCCGATGCGGTGACGACGGGTCGGCGCAGGACGGTCACCACCGCAAGCACCAGCACCACGAAACCGAGAATGGCGACAATGAGATCGCGAACGTCGCTGGAAACCGCAAGCGCCCGCATCGCGTCGCCAATACCCCAGACGGCAGCCGCGACGCAGATGATCGCCACGGACGACCGGTACCAGAAGCGAGCGTCCTCGGCCGGCAGGTGGAGATAGCCGGCTCGTCCGGTCGCATCCTCGGCATCGGCCGGTCCGGCGGACAGCACGGCGGATGCGATGGTGATCAGCAGCCGCGCGCCGATCCAGGCGACAAGCAGCGGGGCGATCGTCTCTTCGAGGCGGGATGGCCAGTCGGCAACGGCAAGCACCGTCGTCGTGGCAATCGCGAACACCAGGAGCGGCAGAACCTTGACCATCATCGCCCGCGCCGGCCCTGTCAGCGCAACGGAATGCAAGCTCCGCCTCAGGAGGTAGCGCAGAAGGTATTCAGCACCGTAGCCGACCAGCAGAATGAAGAGGAACCCCTTGAGGATCGGAGCGGAGCCGTGGCTTTCCATATCGCCGGAAAGGCGGGCGCGCGCCGCGTCGAACTCGGTACCGACGCGCGGAACCGCATTCGTGATCTTGGCGAGATGCCGGCGCACTTCTGCCGTCCAGCGGGCAGCAAAGCCTGCCTCCGGAGCGGCTTCCGTCGGCGCGGTCGCCGCGGGATTGGCCGCAGCCGTTGTGGCCGGTTGCTTGGTCGAAAGCCACTGGCGAACTTCCGGATCGTCCAGCAGTTCGATCAGTTGCTGCACCTTGGCCGGCTCGGCTACAGGGGCTGCCCCCTGCGCCGGCGCGCCCTGGGCCAAGGCTTGGGTGGCGAACAGAACGCCAAGTAAAATTGTCAACGAAGCGAGTAACCGAGCCACGGACCCGAAAGAAGCACTCAAATAACTGCCACCGACCATGCTGTTCCTGCCCCCAGCGATCGGCATGGCGCCGATCGATTCCTGCCCTCATCCGCACAAACGCTAACACACTCTCCAGCGTTTGTGCCAACCTGCGTGTTTCACGCGCTTGCGACCATCAGCGACGGCGAAATCCGCCGCCACCGCCGCCGTGAAAGCCGCCGCCACC
>UBXV01000022.1 GCA_900469625.1 Hyphomicrobiales bacterium | reverse complement strand
ACCGTCAAGACGGCTTACACGTCAGCATAAGGGGAATGCTGTCAGCAGGGCTCTGTCGCAGGACATCCGGCGTTTTGCAGCCGGTGTCGGCGCAGGAGGCAGCACGTGGACCGAGATCGGTGATCGACCTCGGCCCGGCCCTTGCCATTGCGGGGTCGAACGCTTGCAGGAGCATCGCGCCATCCCGGTTGTCATCTTGAGACGGAGGCCCGGCGCGTTTGCGAGCCGGGCCTCCGCCTTGTCTGACCTTATCGCGAATTGACGATCCAGAAATCCTGCCAATCCTGCAGCTTGGCAAAATCGCTCTGGGATGTCTCGGAGTGCGGAACATGCAACTGGTGCAGGACGTCGATTACACCGGAAGCTTCCTCCTTCGGCATTTTTGCCTCCTGGTTGGAAGAGATCTTGCCGTCGGCGAGCTGCGGAGCCATGCCCTCTTCCGTCATCATGAAGTGAACGAAGAGCTTGGCCGCATTCGGGTGCTTCGTGCCGGACGCAATCACCGCGACACGCGGCGTCAGCTGACCGACCCAAGGCTTCAGATCGGCGCAAATGCCCATGCCGTAGTTGTTCTTCTTGGCATCGCGGAAGATGGCCGAGCTCAGGAAGCCCATGAACGGCTTTGCCTGGCCGGCAGCGCCGACGATCGGGCCGACATCCGTGTCGCTACGCGTGACGCTTGGCCGGTTCTTGGCGAGGCCCTTGACCCATTCGGCAGTGGCGCTTGCCTCCTTGGTCTCCAGCGGCTTGCCGAAATAAGCCTCGTAGGCCTTGCGCATCGCTTCGTCGTCGTGGGTCTCGATCTGGTTGAACCAGAACATCGTCTCGTTGCGCAGCAACGGATCCGGAATGGCGACGCGTCCCTTCCACTCTTCCGTCGTCAACGCCCAGACATTGTCGATCGGGCATTTGTCGCCGTGCACATCGGTGTTGTAGGCCCAGACCCAGGGATTGAGGCTGGTGATGGCTGGCGTCTGGTACTGCGCCGGCACCACGGTCTTCAGATCCGGCGGCATCCAGCTGACGCCCGCACCCTGCTCGATGATCTGGGAGGTGACGGCCGGAAGGTTGCTCATGTTGAAGACGTCGGAGCGAACGCTGCCGGCGGTGGCTTCGCGCAGGATCACCTGCTGCTGGTCCTGGCCGCTCAGCTTCACGCCGGTGGCCTGAATGCCGTATTTCGCCGTGAAATTCTCGGCCATCGAGACGATCTTGCCGGTCGCGTCGACGACGGTGATCGGCCCTTCCTTCTTGGCCGCCTCGATCAAGGCCTCCAGCGAATAGTCGGCATCGGCGATGCCGATCTCGGCTGCGTCCTGCGCCGTAGCGGGCGCGGCCAGCGCCACCAGCGATACGCCCGCCAGAATGGCGCGGCGAACGCTCTTGGACAAACTACCTTCATGTATTGACAGCATTTTTTCCTCCTTATGGTCAATTGCTTTGTCGGTAACGGGTTGGATGACGTCAGGCGGCAATTCGCCTGCCTTCGACGTCGAAGATGTGCAGGTGCCGCGGTTCGACGTGAAAGAACACGCTTTCACCCTGGGCTGCGTCCGGCAGCTCGCCGGCGATGGCGAAGAAGCGCTCGCCCTCCACCGAAAGCTCGACGATCCAACTTCCGCCCGTCGGCACCACCTCGACGATCCGCGCCTTGCGGCTGCCTTCCGCGCTTGTGCGTGACAGGCGCACGGATTCCGGGCGGATGCCCACGGACGTCGCCGGCTGCGGCAACGACAGTCGAGCGAGGGTGTCGCGCATCCAGTCGACCAGCGCGCCGGATCGCTCCTTGCCGACCTCGATGATGTTGATCGGCAGGTTGCCGACGAACTCGGCGACGAAGCGGTTGGCCGGGCGCTCGTAGATATCGTCAGGGGTGCCGAGCTGCTGCAGCTCGCCCTCGCTCATGACCGCAATGGTCGTTGCGAGCGTCATCGCTTCCCATTGGTCATGCGTGACGAAGACGATGGTGGAGCCGAGTTCCTGATGGATCCGCTTCAGCTCCGCCCGCATGTCGAGACGCAGTTTGGCGTCGAGGTTCGACAAGGGCTCGTCCAGCAGAATGACATCGGGTTTCAGCGCCAGCATGCGGGCAAGCGCCACGCGCTGCTGCTGGCCGCCGGAAAGCTGCGACGGCAGGCGCTTCCGGTAGCGGGCAATAGCAAGCTTTTCCAGGACTTCGCCGATGATCGCCTCGCGTTCGGCCTTTGGAACCTTGCGCAGTTTCAGGCCGAACTCGACATTCTGTTCGACCGTCATGTGCGGCCAGAGCGCATAGTTCTGGAAAACGAGCCCCAAGCCGCGCTTTTCGGCCGGAACATAGACGCCGTCCTCAACCGACACGATGGTGCGATCGCCGAGATGGATCTGGCCAGCGGTCGGATGCTCAAGGCCCGCGATCATGCGCAGCGTCGTAGTCTTGCCGCAGCCGGAGGGGCCGAGAAGGCAGAGAAAATCGGACTGAGGAATTTCGATGCTGAGCCGTTCGACGGCCGCCTGCGCCGTGTTGCCGTAGCTCTTCCTGACATCGCGGATGCTGATGCTTGACATTATTTGCCTCCCAAACCGTCGGACAATTTGCTTTTTGTGAGTTTCTGGACGATCAGCGTGCCGCCGAAGGCTATGATGCAGATCATCAGCACCACGGCGTTGGCCGCCTGGCTGTAGCCGTAGTCGACGAGCCTGAGCGCGTAGGTCGTCAATACGTCCGTACCGGGAACCGCGAGCACCACCACGAGGCTCAGGCCCTTGATGCCCGAAATGAAGGGCAGCAGAATTCCGGTGACGAGCGCCCCCTTCTGGATCGGCACGACGACCGAGCCCAGACGACGCAACCATCCGGCACCGGCGATGCGCGCCGCTTCTTCCGGGTCACGCCCGAGCTGCATCATCGCGGATATGCCGGATCGCGATGCGAAGGGCATCTGGTCGGCAAGGATCGCCAGCACCAGGATGATCGGCGTTCCGTAAAGCGCAGGCACCGGACCGCGCTGAACTGCGAACATCGAGAGATAGGCTGCGGCAAACGCAATGCCCGGCACGAGATAGGGCAGAAACGTAACCTGCCTGAGGAACGTGGAAATCATGGTCGAGGACGTGCGCGTGACGGCGTAGCCGACGAGCAGGCCGAGGAAGCCTGCCCCGAGGGCGGCCGAACCGACGATCCAGAGCGTGTTCCAGGTCGCCTGCCAGAACTCGGGCGTCAAAAGAATGCCCTGCTTCAGCGCCGTGGTGCCGACGTCGGATCCGATCCAATAGGCGAGCGTGAAGTTGTCGAGCGTGAAGACGCCCGGTGACTTCATCACGGTGGTCAGCGCCAGCGCCAAAAGCGGAATGACGGCGCTGACGAGGAAGACCAGCATGGCGAGGCCCGCTGCCGGCATCCGGTAGCCGCGAAGCGACGTCGTGCGGTTCATCGAGCCCTTGGAGCCGATGACGGCAAAGCGCCGCGCTTCCTTCAGGAGATACATGTCGAGCATGATCGAGATGGTGCCGAGCACGACGATGGTGAGCGCAATGATCGCTCCCATGCCGGTCTGGCTCGTCGAGATGGCACGAAACAGCGAGGTCGCGAGCACATCGAAGCCGACGGGAACGCCGAGGATATAGGCGACGCCGAAATCCCCGAGGCACTTTGCAAAGATGAGCGTGCAGGCGGACACCAGCGAGGGCAGCATCAGAGGCAGGATGATCTTGCGGGCGATCACGCCGTTTCCAGCGCCGATGATACGAGCCGAATCCTCGAGCGTCGAATCGAACTGGCGCAGCGCATTGCCGAACAGAAGGATGACGAACGGCGTGTAGTGCAGCGCCAGGATGATGGTGATCGGAACGGCACCATAGGCGAGCCAGTCCGGCGGTGCAAAACCGAGCGCCTCCATCCAGCTCGGCTGTCCGCCGGTGGTCCTGTTCTTGAAGAGCGTCAGCCACGCCAGCGCAAAGGTCCAGGATGGCAGCATGTAGGGAATGATCAGCACCGTGGCGAACCACTGCTTGCCGGGCAGGTCGGTACGGCTAATCAGCCACGCCATCGGTATCCCGATCACCAACGCAACGACGATCGCACCGAATGCGATGGTCGCCGTGTGGAGGAGAGGCAGCCAGAACACGTCCGTCGCAATCACCGACAGGAAGACGCGATTGAAATAATAGAGTGTCGCCTCGCCCATCGACTGGCCGGAGCGGGCCTGATCGGCGAACTGGACGAAGAACGCATCCGAAAGCAACAGCACGATCGGAGCGGCAATCAGATAGGCGAAGAGCACGACGAGGCCGACGCCCACCATCGTGGTCGGGTCCTGATTGTGGACCCGGTAATTGTAGAGGGCTTTGCCAAAGTTTCGCATTGCAATCCCGTGGGTGAAGACGCGCAACAGCGTCGGGCGGACGGCCCGAGCTGCGCAGACATTGTGATCGGTAGGCGCGCGACAGGTCCTGCGCACGCGGCGCATCGACATCAGGTCGTGCAGTTGGAAGGGGTCAGAAGGAGGAAGCGCCGGCCTTGTCGATGACCTCGCGCACGCTTGCCCAATCCCGATCGTAGCGGATCGGCAGGAAGCGCTCGTCGCCGTGAAACTCACTCTTCATTTCGGCGGTGAACTCGAACTCGAAGAAACACTGCTTCATCTTGTCGACCAGCTGTGGTGCAAGGTCGTGCGCATAGGCAAAGGATGATGTGGGAAAGATGCCGCTGGTGAAAATGACACGCAGGTCTTCGCGCTTGACCATGCGCCGCTCGATCAGTCGCTCGAGTACGTCCGACGCGACGGCCGCCATGTCGTAGTCGCCGGAGATCACGCCAAGGATGGACTTGTCATGGCCGCCCGACATGATCGGCGCATAATCCACGCCCGGTGCAAGGCCTTCTCCCGGAAAGAGCGCGCGCGGCGCCAGATGGCCGGAATTCGAGAAGGCCGAAGCGTGCGCCACGCGCCGCCCCTTCAGGTCGACAAGGGACTTGAAGGCAGAATCTGCCCGCACGATCGCAATCAGATTATAGCCGCGCACGTCGTTGCCAATGCCCTTTGCGGCAAAGGGAACAGCGCCGGCGCGATTGACCGCCTCGACGGTCGGCCCGGTCGAAAACCCGGCAAAATGCAGGCGTCCGGATCGCATCGCTTCGATCTCGGCGTTGCTCGACTGCACCGGGTAGTAGACGATCTGGCGGCCGAGACAGGTGCCGAGATGGGTGGTGAAATCCTTGAACAGGCCGGCATAGACGGCTGGCTCTTCAATCGGCGCATAGGCCCAGACCAGCGTTTGCGGATCCCGCCACTTTGCAGGGTCGACAGGCGCGTCGGCGACATAATCCTTGTCCGCATCGCAGTAACGCTCATCGAGATCCGCCCGCGTCGCGCAGGCGGCATTGGCCGCCAACGGCACGGCAGACAGCAGCAGGCACGCGAATGCAATGCCGGCCAGCAACAGCCTGTACGCGTTCATCTCTACCCCTCCCCCAAAGCCCCGCTCTCCCGGCAAGTGCTTGCTAGTTCTCATCTGCTTTTCATGTGTGTATGGGAGTATCACTGTCACAATCCTGTCACCTGGACCCCCGATGCGCATTCTCTTGATCGAAGACACACCGGACATAGCCTTTGCCATTTCCATGCGCCTGGAGAAGGAAGGCTATGACGTGACGACCGCGTTCGATGGCGCGGAAGGAGAACGGCTCGCCCTCAACGCCTCGCATGATCTCGTGATCCTCGACATCAACCTGCCTAAGCGCGATGGCTTTGCGATCCTGAGCTCGATGCGCCAAAGCGGATTGACGCGCCCGGTCATTGTCATCACCGCCCGCAACCAGGTGGCCGACAAGGTGGACCTCCTGGAATTAGGCGCTGACGACTATTTGGTCAAACCCTTCGATCTGCACGAGCTCGTGGCGCGGATCAGGGCCGTCTCACGTCGACACCTGGGCGCGGCGCAATCGGTCCTGCGGTTCGGCTCGATCTCGATCGACCTGTCGGCGCGCGCCGTCATGCTCGGGGATCGGCCGCTCGATCTCGGGCGTCGCGAATTCGACGTGCTGGAGGTGCTGGCAACTCGCTTCGGCACGACGGTCAACAAGGAGCAGATCGTCGTGAAGCTGTTCGGCTATGAGGACACGGGCACGCCGAACGCAGTCGAACTTCTCGTCTCCCGGGTGCGCAGGAAGCTCGAGGACTGCGACATCGAAATCGTGACGCATCGCGGTGCCGGCTACATGCTGCGGCAGCGCGCTATCGGCGGCGTAACCGGTGCGCTCTGATTACTCCATAGAGCGGCGCATCCTGTTCAGCGGCGCCGCGCTGCTCATCATCATCGGGCTGTTCCTGTTCTGGATGGTGCGCTGGAATGCGCACAATGCGGCCGAGGAAGCCTTCGACCGCGTGCTCGGCGCAGCCGCATTGTCGATTGCCGACACGGTATCGATCGAGGATGGAGCCTTGAGCGTGGACTTGCCGCACTCGGCCTTCGCCATACTCGGAACGTCGAGACTCAATCGCATCTTCTACCGGGTGGCAGCGCCCGACGGCACGATCATCACGGGATCGCCGATCCTTGGGCTTGAGATACCCCATGGTACCGGGCCGCAATTGCGGCTGGCCGATAGCAGCTATCGCGGCGAACGCATCCGTATCGCCGCCGTCGCCCGATACAATACCGACGCATCCGGCGGCGGCTGGGTCGATGTGCTCGTCGGCGAGACGCGCGAGGCCCGTGATCAGCTTGGGCTGCACCTGACGTTCAATGCCGCCCTTCCGGCGATTGCCGTTTCGGTGCTGGCCTTTCTGCTGATCTGGCTTGCGGTCCGCCAGGCTTTCGCACCGCTGAGGACGGTCGAGGCCGATCTGCGTTATCGCGCATCCTCCGATCTCAGGCCGGTTCCGGGTCCGGTGCCCAGGGAGGTGAACGCCCTGATTTCGGCGCTCAACGACTTCATGGCGAGGCTTGATTCGGTGCTGGTCGGCCTGAAGAGCGTCACTGCCGATGCGGCCCACCAGTTGCGCACCCCACTGACCGCGTTGCGCGCCCTTTCCGAGCTGTCGATCGACGAAGTGCCGGAAGGCAGGCTGCGCGATATCCTCCGGCGCATTCACGCCAACTCGGTCAATGCCAGCGTACTTGCCAACCAGCTCCTGTCCGATGCGAGCACGCTGCATGGACTGGAATCGCGCATGCGCGAGACCTTCGACATGCGCCAAGTCGTGCGCGACACGATCCGGCGGTTGCAGGCGGAAGGTTCCTATCCAACTCTCGACGACAGTCTCCACCTCGATTTGCCCGACGGCCCCGTGGAGATCGAGGCGGAAGCGGTGAGCCTGCGCGAGATGATGCGCAACATCATCGAAAACGCACTCGTCCATGCACCGGGAGAGATCGACGTTGCCGTGAGCGGCGAAGACGGCATCGTCCGGATTGTCGTCGCGGACCGCGGGCCGGGTATTCCCTTAGCGATGCGCGAACGAGTGTTCGCGCGCTTTTCACGCGTCGATGACAGCAAACCCGGCTCCGGTCTTGGCCTTGCGATCGCCAGGACGGTGGCGGAAGCCATGGGAGGAAGTATCAGCCTCGATGATCGGCGAGGCGGCGGTCTGTCGGTCGCAATCTGCCTGCCAAGAGGAATGGCCAATCCATGATCGCCCGCTTCGCATTTGCCCTGTTCATGGCAATCACGCTGTCGCTCGCCGCAGCGCAGGCAGCTCCCGAACGGCTCATCATCGGCGGCGTCGACGCACAGCCGACCGTGCAACCGCTTCTCGATGCCCTTCAGACCGACATGCCGCACACGAAGGCGCAATACAGGCAGGCCCGCCCGAGCCAGATCATTTCCAGGCTGCTGGCAGGTGTCGACGGTGGCGAACCGGTCGATGTGCTCATCTTGCCGACACCGGATCTGGCCGTCTATCTGGCCAACGAAGGAAGCGCGTCGCGACATGGCGCCTCGGCGGTCAAGCACCGCCCGATGCAGCATGCCCACTGGCGCAGCGAAGTCTTCAGTATCGGCTATGATCCGGCAGTCTTTGTGGTCCGCAAGGGAGCGATGGCCCCGATCGACGTTCCGCCCACCCGCACCGAACTCGCACGCACGCTGGAGCAGAACCAGGCGCGTCTCAAGCGGCGGGTCGGACTGGTCAATATCGGCATCGACAATGTCAGCTATGCCTTTGCGTCGCAGGAGGCGATGCGATCTCCGTTGTTCTGGCGGATTTCCCGGGCCATGGGCGCGGCACAGGCCCGCATATTCGACAGCAATGAAGAGCTTCTCCAGGCGCTGGCCGATGGCCGGATCGATCTCGGCTACAACGTGCCATTGTCCGCTGCGCGCGAATGGATGGGAAGGCATCCGTCCATCGAAGTGGTCATGCCCCAGGATTATGTGCTTGCCCTGCCCTGGACGGCCTTGATCCCGGAAAATGCCCGCAACCGCTCGACCGCCGGCGACGTGGTCGATTTCCTGCTGTCCGATCGGGCCGATGACGCGCTCGAACAGATCGGCCTCACCACCCCGCAGGATCTTACGGCCATCAAGAACGTGCAACTTATCGAGCTCGGTCCGGAACTGCTCGTCTATCTCGATGCCGTCAAGCGCAGCCGATTTCTCGACACCTGGTTTCAACTCGTCATTCAAGAATAGGTGGGCGCGAGGGCTAGCGACCCTTTCCTCCATTGAAACATCGGCGGAACGGTCGGAAAACGCTGGCCCCGCTTAAGCCGCGCGTTCGCATTATAGAGCAAGAGGCAGGTCCGGCCGAGACGTGTGCCTCGGCCGGACGGCCGGAAGATGTGTCGCGACGGCGATGACCTTCACCGAGCTTCGCCGCCGTTCGCGCTGTCAGGCCTTGCGCTTGTGCGTGCCGATGAGGGTCTCGAGCATGGACAGCTCGCCATCCGTCAGATCGACGAGTGGCGCGCGCACCGGGCCGGCGTCGAAGCCCTGCAAGCGAACACCCGCCTTGACTGCGGATACGGCATAGCCTTTCGCGCGATTGCGGATCGCCATGAACGGGTAGAAGAAATCGATAAGGATGCGCTCGCAGGTGGCGCGATCCCCGGCGCGAAGTGCGAAGTAGAACTCGTTGGCCAGACCGGGCACGAAGTTGAACACGGCGGACGAATAGGTTGTGACGCCGGCTCCGAGATAGGCTTCGGCAAAGAGTTCCGCCGTGGGCATGCCACCGAGATACATCAGGCGATCACCCATCTTGGCGGTGACCTGGCGCAGAAGGGCGATGTCACCCGTGCCGTCCTTGAACCCGATCAGGTTCGGGCATTCGTCGCAAAGGCGGGCAAGCGTGTCGGCCTGCAGCACCGAGTTGTCGCGGTTATAAACCATGACGCCGATACCCACCGACTGGCAAACCTTCTTGATGTGGGCGTAAAGGCCTTCCTGGGGCGCATCGATCAGGTAGTGCGGCAGAAGCAGGATGCCGTCTGCTCCGACCTTTTCCACCGAACGGGCGATATCAACAGCGATATCGGTGCCGTAGCCACAGCCTGAAACGATCGCCGTTTCTCCTGCGGCTTCCTTGGCGGCAGCGACGACACCAGGGATCTCGTCCGGCTTCAGCGAGAAAAATTCCCCGGTGCCCCCGGCTGCGAAAAGCACCGGAGCGTCATAGCCGGCAAGCCATTCGACATGGGCCTTGTAGCTCTCCGGCGCAAAGCGCCCTTCAGCGTCGAAATGCGTGACCGGGAAGGAGAGAAGACCGGAGCCGAGTGCGGCCTTGATGTTTTCAGGGTTCATTTCATTTTTCCTCTATGCATGCTTCCTGGGTCCATTTAGCCACACGTAGTACACATGTCAATAAGTTATCATACAAGTTATCGTACAACTCAATACCCGGCATTTCACCGCGCCAGCCAACCGCCATCGACGTTGAGGATTGCGCCATGTACGTAGTCTGCCGCAGCCGAAGACAGGAAGACCACAGCGCCGGCGATATCTTCGGATCGACCCCAGCGATTGGCAGGAATGCGCTCGAGGATCGCCTTGTTGCGGTTTGCGTCAGCACGAAGAGCTTCGGTGTTGTTGGTTTCGATGTAGCCCGGCGCGACCGCGTTGACATTGATGCCTTTGCCCGCCCATTCGTTTGCAAGCAACTTGGTGAGCCCGGCGACGCCATGTTTCGCAGCCGTATAGGACGGCACACGGATACCCCCCTGAAAGGAAAGCAGGGACGCAATATTGACCACTCTTCCCGTGCGACCTCTGGCGAACAATTCCTTTGCGAAGGCCTGGGTCGTGAAGAAGAGTGCCTTCAGGTTCACATCCATCACCGCATCCCAGTCCTCCTCGGTGAAATCCACCGCATCGGCGCGCCGGATGATGCCGGCATTGTTGACCAGGATGTCGATGCCCTGCCCTTCGAATACATCTCGCGCAGCCATCGGATCGGCAAAATCGAGAGACAGTGCACTTGCCTTGCCGCCCGCCTGCGCGATCAGGCCAAGGGTTTCTTCTGGCGGCCGGCGGGCTGCGCAAATCACATGCGCGCCGGCTGCGGCCAGACCGATGGCAATCGCCTGGCCAAGCCCGGTATTTGATCCGGTCACAAGTGCCTTACGCCCCTCAAGTGAAAAGGAATTCATCATTTCAGGTCCTCGGGCTGAATGAAGTCCATGTCGGTGTAGTCGACGTTATCGCCGGCCATCGCCCAGATGAAGGTATAGGAGCCGATCCCCGCGCCCGAATGGATGGACCAGGGCGGCGAAAGCGCGCCCTCTTCGTTGGCAATGAACAGGTGCCGGGTCTCCTGAGGCTCACCCATCAGATGCAGAACCCGGGATTTCTCGTCCATGCCGAAATAGAGGTAGGCCTCCATGCGGCGGTCATGGATGTGAGATGGGATCGTGTTCCAGACCGATCCATCCTCAAGGGTCGTGTAGCCGAGAACCAGCTGGCAGCTTTCCATCACCAGCGGGTGGATGAACTGGTTGATGGTGCGCTTGTTGGAGGTCTCCGACGCCCCGAGCTTAACTTCCTTGCTATCCGCCCCGGTGATGAGCCGCGCCGGCAGGCTGCGATGGGCCGGGCAGGAGGTGATGTAGAACCGCCCCTTGCCGGCGAAGGTTACCTCGCCCGTTCCGGCACCGAGATAGAGTACATCGCCGCGGCCCAAGGCGTAGGTCTCGCCGCCCGCCGTCACCGTGCCGGTCTCGCCGATGTTGACGATGCCCATTTCGCGGCGATCGAGGAAGAGCGGCGTTCTGGTCTCCTCGACCTTTGCGAGCGTCAGCGGCTTTTCTCCGGGCACCGCTCCACCGATCACGAAGCGATCGTAGTGGGTGTAGATCAGCCGGATCTCTCCGGTCCTGAACATGTCCTGCGCCAGAAAATGCTCGCGCAGCCCGGACGTATCGAGCGCCTTGGCGTATTCCGGATTGACGGCCTGCCTTGTTTCCACGGTCAGCATAAATTTCCTCCATCACGTTGTAGACGACATATAATATATGTTACCGTTATTGTATGATATGTCAGTCAAGGTCAAGATACCATCAGGCTCGATACGCGAATGTCGTTCTTCGGCGTGGAGTGCTGCGCCGGACATCTGGGCGCCATGCGTACACCGCCGAACCCGCGCCCAGCCGGGATCAAAGGAAAAAGGAAGTGTGCCGCCTTCTGATCACCGGCGCTGCCGGGCAACTCGGCCAAGTGGTGCGATCGCGCCTTGCCCCGCTCGCCGAGATCATTCGCCTCGACGATCGTGTCCCTGTCGACAACCCGGGTGAAGGTGAGAAGCGCATGGCCTGCTGCGGCCGTTCCGACGCGGCCGCCGTGCGTGCAATGGTTTCCGGCTGCGACGGTGCTGTCGCACCAGTTCCCCACGGTGATTTCACCTCGATGATCGAGGCCATCTTCCACGCAACGCCGCTCGGTTGCCCGGTTATCTGGGGCAGCGCAGGCAACGACGCCGGCTGGTGGGATATTCGCATCTCGGCCGGCTTGGCTGGACGCCGGGCGACAATGCCGAAGCACATAACACCCCTCACCCCGAAACCCGACCCACGCGACCCCATGGTCGGCTTGGAGGGCGGCAGTTTCGTCGATAATCCGATCTTCAAGGAGTAGAGAATGACCTATACCCCCCACGGCAGGCATCTGGTCGCCGGCGAATGGATTTCCACACAACCCACGTTTCACAGCGAGCCCGCCCACGGAGATGCCTTCGCGTTTTCTGTCGGCAACGTCGACTTGGTAAACAGCGCCGCCGAGGCCGCCGAGGAAGCCTTTTGGTCCTACGGCTATTCCTCCCGCGAAACCCGCGCCGCCCTCCTTGAGGCCATAGCCGACGAGATCGAGGCTCGCGGAGTCCACATCACCGCGATCGGCACTTCTGAAACAGGTCTGCCTGCGGCGCGCCTGGAGGGTGAACGCGGCCGCACAACCGGGCAATTGCGCCTGTTTGCGTCCCACATCCGCAAGGGCGACTATCTCGACCGCCGCCATGACCAAGCGCTGCCCGATCGCATTCCCATGCCCCGCCCCGATATCAGGCTGATGCAGCGACCGCTCGGCCCCGTCGCGGTCTTTGGCGCGTCCAATTTTCCGCTCGCCTTTTCGACGATGGGTGGAGACACCGCCGCAGCGCTCGCGGCCGGTTGCCCCGTTGTCGTAAAGGGACACTCCGCCCATCCCGGCACCAGCGAGATCGTTGCAGAGGCGGCACAGGCCGCAATCAGGAAGAACAGAATCCATCCGGGCGTCTTCTCACTGATCCAGGGCGGCCGCCGAGACGTCGGCACGGCGCTCGTCACGCATCCGCTCATCAAGGCGGTCGGATTTACCGGTTCGCTTGCCGGTGGCCGTGCGCTTTTCGACCTTTGCGCCTCCCGCAATGAGCCCATACCGTTCTTCGGCGAACTGGGCTCGGTGAACCCGATGTTCATCCTGCCGGCAGCAGCAAAGGCGCGTGGCGCGGAGATCGCGCGGGGATGGGCTAGCTCTTTGACGATGGGGGCCGGGCAATTCTGCACCAATCCCGGCATCGCCGTTGTTCTCGCCTCCGAAGCCGATACATTTGCAGAGACAGCCCGCATCGCGCTGAGCGAGGTCGGCCCGCAGGTGATGCTCACGGACGGGATGGCGAGGGCCTATCGAGAAGGCGGCGTGCGAATTGCGGCAGGTCCCGGCGTGCGCGCGGTATTGACCTTCAGTTGCGACTTGCGCAACGCCACCCCCAACCTTTTCCGCGTTTGCGCGGCGGACTGGCTCTCCAACCACGAACTTGCCGAGGAGGTCTTCGGCCCGCTCGGATTGATCGTCACGGTCGCATCACCCGACGAAATGGTTGCCGTCGCAAAGAGCTTTGCCGGTCAGCTGACCGCCACGCTGCATCTGGATGAGGCCGACACGCAACTGGCGCGCAGGCTGCTGCCGATCCTCGAGCGCAAGGCCGGCCGCGTGCTGGCCAACGGCTATCCGACCGGCGTCGAAGTTTGCGACGCCATGGTCCATGGCGGCCCCTATCCCGCCTCCACCAATTTCGGGGCCACCTCCGTCGGGACCCTTTCGATCCGCCGTTTCCTCAGGCCGGTCGCCTATCAGAACATTCCCGAGGCATTGCTGTGCGAGGACGTCGGATAGAACGAGCAACGGATTGCGCCATTGCCCGGCAATGGCGTATCCACAATCAACGGCGGATGATCGCCCCACTCAGCGAATGGTTCGATTGTATGACAAAAGCAACCGCACAGGATACGACGCCCACGCAGGCCACAACGCTAGTGGTCAAGGTTGCCGATGCGCTTCGCGCGCGCATCTCCAAGGGAAATCACAGGCCGGGCGACCGGCTTCCTTCGGAAGCACAGCTGACGCAGGAATTCGGCGTCAGCAGGACGGTCGTGCGCGAAGCGATCGCTGCGCTTCGATCCGACGGGCTGGTGGAGCCGCGCCAGGGTGCCGGCGTCTTCGTGCTGGATCCCGCGCTCGCCGAACGCCGCCCGTTCCAGAACATCGACCTTGCCCGTGTGTCGTCGCTGATCGAAATGCTGGAGCTTCGAACCGCTGTCGAGGGCGATGCCGCGGGTCTTGCCGCGCTGCGGCGCTCGCCGGCCCAGGAGGAAAAGATCATCGAGGCGCTCGATGCCTTTCGCACGAGCTCGGCGGAAGGCCGCCCGAGTGCGGAAGCCGATTTCGCCTTTCACCTCGCAATTGCCCAGGCGACCAACAACCCCCGCTTCGGCGAGTTCCTGCAGATGCTGGGCCCGACGCTCATCCCCCGCCGAGCCGTAACGGATAGCGGCGAGGAGACCGCCCTGCCCGCCGCCGATATCGAGCGGCTCGCACAAGAGCATGAAGCCATCCTTGTTGCCATTCAAAACGGCGACGAGACGGCCGCCCGCGCCGCCATGCGTACGCACTTGCGGAATAGCCAGGCACGCTATCGCGCGATACTGCGCACTTCACGCTGACACACGCCCTGGACAGCTCTCCCTTGCATTCGGACAGATAACCGATAACATACCAGACAGGTTCAATGCAGGTGAAGCAGAAATGGAAGCCGACAACAACCACGCCAGAGGCACGTCGCTCGCAGCGAAGATCAGCACCAACCTGCGTCGCGAGCTGACCGATGGCGTCTTCAAGCCCGGCGATCGGCTTCCCAGCGAAAGTGCGCTGACCCGCGAATATTCCGTCAGCCGCACCGTCGTGCGCGAGGCGATTGCTATCCTTCGGGCCGACGGCCTGGTGGAGGCACGCAAAGGCGCCGGGATCTTTGCCCTTGCCGCGTCGGAGGGAAAGAAGCAGCCGTTCAAGGACCTGACGACCGAGCGGATTTCCTCGGTCATCGAACTTCTCGAGCTCAGGACCGTTTTCGAAGTGGAATCGGCAGGGCTCGCCGCGTCGCGCCGTTCCGCCGCTCAGATCGAAGCCATTCTCGAGGCTCACCATCACGTTGGCGAATGCCTTGCGACCGGGAGCCCGACCCGCGACGCGGACTTCGAATTGCACCTCGCCATCGCGGAGGCCACGCAGAACCGGCGCTTCCCGGAATTCCTGCAACTGATCCGATCGGGCATCATCCCGCGCGGCGAGCTTCAGGGCTCGCCCCCCGGTTCGCGCCCGAAAGACTACAACCTTCATCTTCAGGAAGAACACGGCCTGATCCTCGACGCCATCATCGAAGGAAATGCCGAGGCGGCGCGCGAACGGATGCGCGCCCATCTTCGCGGCAGCCTCGATCGCTACAAGATCTTGCTGCGCTCGCGTACACTGGCGCCTGAAGATATCAGCTTGTCGTAGCTTGTATTACAGATATGGAAACATGTATACTAGTGATGTCATCCATCACTAGCGAGGTTCCCATGACTCTTCCCGTCTTTCCCGCCACCCCGACCGATGCCGGCATCACTCGGCAGGTGCTGTCTCATTCGCCGGAGGTCATGGTCGTGTCCTTTCGCTTCGAAAGCGGCTCCGAAGGCCGGCTGCACAGCCATCCGCACGTGCAATCGACCTACGTCGCACGCGGCCGCTTTCGCTTCTTCCGCGACGGCGTAGCCTATGAGCTGAAGGCCGGTGACAGCCTCGTCATTCCCGGAAATACCGAACACGGCTGCCAGTGCATCGAGGCAGGCGAGCTGATCGACTGCTTTACGCCCCGCAGAGACGATTTCCTGTGAGCGGATTGGCTTGACAGCATCGACAACCTGTGACAGATTTTATTAAGTTGTCATACAGGATGGGAGCCTGTATCGCCTCCCGCCCGGCGAATGACAAACGGAGGAATCATGTCACATCGTCGCATACGCTTCTATGGCGCAGCCGGGCAGGTCGGGACCATTGCGGTCACGCTGCTCGGCCTGCTGCTTCTGACCTTCTTCATCGGCCGGCTGATGCCCGCCGATCCCGTGCGCGCCATGGTCGGCGAAGATGCGACCCGTGAGACCTACGAACAGGTATACCGTTCGCTCGGCCTTGATCGCCCGCTCTGGGAACAGTTCTTCTATTACCTGCGCGACGTCTTTACCGGCAATTTCGGGACGTCCATCCGCACCGGCCAGCCCGTCATCCAGGACATCCTGCATGTCATGCCGGCGACGATCGAGCTGGCCACCTTCGCCATTCTGATCGGAGCGGGCCTTGGCGTGCCGCTTGGCGTCTTTGCCGCCGTCAACAAGGATCGGTGGCCGGACCATGTCGTGCGCGTCTTCAGTCTCTTTGGCCATTCCATGCCGATTTTCTGGACAGGCATGATCGCCCTCATCGTCTTTTATGCTCATTTCGGCCTGGTCGGCGGCAGCGGCCGCATGGATCAGTTCTATATCGGCCTCGTTGATGAACGCACCGGATTCCTTCTGATCGACAGCCTCATCGCCGGCGAAATGGATGTGTTCTGGTCCGCGGTAAACCACATCATCCTGCCGGCCGCCCTGCTTGGCTATTCCTCTTCCGCCTACATCACCCGCATGACGCGCAGTTTCATGCTCGACCAATTGGGCCAAGAATATGTGACCACCGCGCGGGTGAAGGGGCTATCGCGCAACCAGACGATCTGGCAGCACGCCTTCATCAACATCCGCGTCCAGCTCGTCACCATCATAGCGCTCGCCTACGGCTCCTTGCTCGAAGGCGCGGTCCTGATCGAAACCGTTTTTGCCTGGCCGGGTTTCGGCCAATATCTCACCAACAATCTGATCACCGGCGATATGAACGCGGTCATGACCTGCGTCCTGATCGTCGGCGTCATCTTCATCGGGCTCAATCTCCTGTCCGACGTTCTTTACCGCATCTTCGATCCGAGGACACACTGATGTCTGCCAGCACCGAAACCACTTTCCGCCTGCCCGCACCGCTGCTTGCGTTGAAGAACATCGTGCTGTTTCTCCTGAAAAGCCCGACATCGGCATTCGGTCTTGCCGTTCTGACGCTGCTCGTCCTGGTCGCTGCCTTTGCGCCGTTGATCGCCACCCACGACCCCTACGCGCAGGATCTTGCGCTGACGCTGCAGGCACCCGGCAACGGGCATCTCTTCGGCACCGACGAGCTCGGCCGCGACATCTTCAGCCGGCTGGTCTGGGGCGCCCGTATCACGCTGACGATCATCTTCCTCGTGTCGGTCGTCGTTGGCCCCATCGGCCTGATCATCGGCACGACCGCCGGCTATCTCGGCGGCAAGGTCGATACGGTGATGATGCGCATCACCGATATCTTTCTGTCGTTTCCGAGCCTCATTCTCTCGCTCGCTTTCGTCGCCGCACTCGGACCGAGCCTCAACAACGCCATTGTCGCCATTGCGCTCACCTCCTGGCCGCCGATCGCGCGGCTGGCGCGGGCCGAAGCCATGACCTTCCGCAAGGCGGACTACATCTCCGCCGCCCGGCTGCAGGGCGCCTCGCCGGCGCGCATCATCGTCAAGTCGATCATGCCGATGTGCCTTCCTTCGGTCCTCATCCGCCTGACGCTGAACATGGCGACCGTCATCCTCACCGCCGCCGGCCTCGGCTTCCTCGGCCTTGGCGCCCAACCGCCGCTTCCCGAATGGGGTGCGATGATCGCGACCGGACGCCGCTACATGCTGGACAGCTGGTGGCTCGTCACCTTTCCGGGCATCTCGATCCTGACCGTCAGTCTCGCATTCAATCTGCTCGGCGACGGTTTGCGCGATGCACTCGACCCCAAGCAGATGAACCGGAGGTAAGCCCGATGGAAAAGCCAATTCTAGAGGTCGACAATCTGAGGATCCGCTACGGCGGCGCTTCGACCGAGGCCGTGCGCGGCGTCACTTTCACGCTCGGCCGCGAGCGGCTCGGGATCGTCGGCGAATCCGGCTCCGGCAAGTCCACGGTCGGGCGCGCTCTGCTGCGGCTTCTGCCGGGCGCCACCATCACGGCAGACACGCTGCGCTTTGGAGACCGAGAGCTTCTGACGCTTTCGGAAAGAGAGATGTTGAAGGTCCGCGGCCGGCACATGTCGATGATCCTTCAGGATCCCAAGTTCTCGCTCAACCCGATCCGGCGCGTCGGCGACCAGGTGGCCGAGACCTATCTGCGCCATTTCAGGTGTTCGAAGACGGAAGCGCGTGACAAGGCGCTCGCCATGCTGGAAGCGGTCAAGATCCGCGATCCGAAGCGGGTCTACCAGCAATATCCGCACGAGATTTCCGGCGGCATGGGCCAGCGGGTGATGATCGCCATGATGCTGCTCGCTGATCCCGACCTCGTCATCGCCGACGAACCGACGTCCGCGCTCGACGTCACCGTCCGCCTGCAGGTGCTGAACATTCTCGACGGTCTCGTCCGCGACCGGGGCATCGGCCTGATCATGATCAGTCACGACCTGAACCTTGTGCGCAATTTCTGCGACCGGGTGCTGATCATGTATGCCGGCCGCGTGGTCGAAACACTCGCTGCCCGCGATCTAGACAGGGCAGAGCACCCCTATACGCGCGGCCTTCTGGCAGCACAGCCGAAGATCGGTGGCGGGCGGGCACCGCTTGCCGTGCTCGATCGCCAACCCGAATGGCTGGAGGAGAAAGCCTGATGTCCGTTTCCGTCGAAACCCGTGATGTGTCGATCACCTTCGGCGCCGGTCCCGCTGCCGTCAGGGTTCTGCCCGGCGTCAGCTTCTCGGTCAGCCCCGGCGAATGTTTCGGTCTCGTCGGCGAAAGCGGCTCGGGCAAGTCCACGGTGCTGCGATGCATCTCCATGCTCACCGACATCTGGACGGGCGACATCCTGATCGACGGCAAGTCCGTGCGCGCGATGCCGCTGATCGAGCGCTGCCGCATGGTGCAGATGGTCTTCCAGGATCCCTACGGTTCGCTGCATCCGCGCCAGTCCGTGCGCACCGTGCTCAACGAGCCCCTGGCCATCCACAAGCTCGGCAATCGCGAGGAGCGCATGCGCAAGGCGATCACCGATGTCGGCCTGCCCCTGTCGTTCCTCGATCGCTTTCCGCACCAGCTTTCCGGCGGCCAGCGGCAACGGGTGGCCATCGCCCGGGCCCTCATCCTGGAGCCCTCGCTTCTACTTCTCGACGAGCCGACGTCGGCGCTCGATGTTTCCGTACAGGCCGAAATCCTGAACCTGCTCCAGCGCCTGCGGGAGGAACGCGGCTTCACCTACATCATGGTGACCCACGATCTGGCCGTCGTCGATCACATGTGCGACCGGTTCGCCGTGATGTTGCACGGCGAGATCACCGAAGTGCTGCCGCGCGATGCGATCCCCGCAAACGGCGCAACCCATCCCTACGCACGCGAACTCATCGGCGCTTCCCTGGAATACGAAAACGCACACTGATCGGGCTGACAGAGCTTAGGACACGCTGGCAACGACAGAGCGCCCCTGGAGACAGGGGCGTTTTTTTCCACGACGGCTGCATATCCGGAACGGCGCCGCGCGGCTGTTCGACCGCCATCGGCAATGCCATCTATACCAAGTTTTGGATGAGTCGGCTTGCCCACCGGGCGGCTCAAGCCGAGGGACCAGCGAATGCGTCCCACCACATCTAAAGCGGGAAGGCCATCGCACCCGCCAGCCAGCGAAGCGCCGCGCCCTCGCCGCATCTGTGGCTCTCGCCCCTGTGACCTGCGGCCGCGGGCGGCCATCGTTCGCGCGCTGCCTGCGCAGGCTGGCATGTCCCAATGGCGCTGAATGATAGGCACAGAATTTGGAGCGCCGCTTTCTCGCCTCAGCCAGAATGTGAAGCAGGTGCCAAGCGCACGACAGCGGTGGCCTCGTCCAGAGGTGCGCGATAGCGCGCCCGCCTGTTCGGCGCGCACGGCTCCATACGCCCGAACGTGAAATGGCGCGTGTTGCCACGCGCCATTTCGTCTTTTGCCCAGAAACAGGAAGGGATCAACGCTCCTTGGCGACGCCCTCGAAGCGGGAAAGCCAGGGGCTGACGATCATGCCCTTCACATCACTCCGGTACGCGGCGGTATCGACCACCTCCGCGAACGGTTGGATCGACATGACGATCTCGTCCATGTAGGTCTGCACACCTTCGTAAAGCTTGGCCTGTTTGGCGGGATCGCGCTCGACCAGGGCCTCCTCGATCAGCTTGTTCAGTTTCTCGTCGTAGAAGCTCGTGCGCCAGCTCTGGTAGTTGGTCAGCTTCGCCTCATCCGAATTGTCGGGATTGTAGGCAATGGCGCGCAGGTTGTTGTCGGGATGCGGCTGTTGGCCGCCGCCGCCGCGACCGAGCAGCAGTTCGAAGTTTCGCTCGCGCATCGCCCCGTAGATCTGGTCACCGGAACCGCTGATGAGTTCGGCCTCTATACCGGCCTGGGCAAGCGTGTTCTGGATCGCGGTCGCCGCCTTCATGAACGGATCTTCCGAGAGAACCCTGAGCGTGGTCTTGAATCCGTTGGGATAGCCGGCCTCGGCCAGCAGTGCCTTGGCCTTGGCAACGTCCAACTTGTAGCCCTCGTCCGGGAGCACACCCAGAACGCCACTCGACAGCGGCCGCTGGTGCAGCTTGCCGTAGTAGGGCATCACCGCCTTGTCGAGACCCTCATAGTCGATCAGGTATCGTAGCGCTTCGCGGACTTTCTTGTTGGCGAAGCGTTCGTCCTTCATCGATACGCTGAGATAGTAGAAGCCGGAACCGGGCGTCGATGCGATGGCAATCGCCTTGTCGGCCTCAAGCGACTTCAGGTCCGGCGCCTGGAGCGAATAGGCTACGTCGATGTCGCCTTTTTCCAGCAACAGCCGCTGCGACTGGGATTCCGGCAAATGGCGCATCAGGACGCGTTTCATCGCGGCCTTCTGGCCCCAATAGTCGTCGTTGCGGGCGAGAATGATGTATTCGTTCGACTTCCATTGCGCCAGCGTGAACGGGCCGGAGCCGGCCGAATTCAGCGTCAGCCATGCCGCACCGAGGTCGCCATCCTTCTCGTTCTCGAGCACCGTCTTGCTGTCCAGAATGGAGCCCGGTCCGTTCTGCGCCAGGACCATCAGCAGCAAGTTCGGGTCGTCGGGCTTCGGCAGGTTGATCACGAAGGTGTTGTCGTCCTCGGCAACGAACGCCGTGTCGGCACCCTCCGCAGTGAAGCCGCGGGTCTTGAGCAAGGACGACTGAGCGAGATTGCGGACAAGCAACCGCTTCAAGCTCCAGGCGACGTCAGCGGCGGTCACGGCATTGCCGGACGCAAATTTCGCATCGGCATGCAGATGGAAGCGGATCGACTTGCGGTCGTCGGCGATTTCCCAGCGCTCGGCAAGCCGTGGCTGGACGCTCCGGTCCTGCGGTGAAAGGACGACGAGCGTGTCATAGATGTTGTTGAGCACCTGCACGGTCTCGCGGCCGGTAATGGCAGCGGGATCGAGCGTCAGAATGTTGCTCATGGTGGTGGCGACGACCAGTTGGTCGGCCGGCGTTTCGGCGAACGCACCGATCGGTGCCGCCGTGGCGAGCAGCGCACCAAGCGCGGCTCTTAGAAAAAAGTGTCTCATGCTTCCTCCTTTGCGGCCATCCCTTGCGGATTTTGGCCTACCAGTTTCAAGATCCGCCCGCCTGCTCCTCCGCAGGCGTTGAAACGGATCAGTGCAGAATTGCGCTGACGGGCGCTGCGAGTGCCCGGCCGATGGCGGCCGTCGCGGTGGCCTCCAGATGCACGCCGTCGATCCGCGAGCCCCGCGCAACCGTGCCGGCGTCGAAAAACGCATGGCCGAGTTCGCCGGCAAGCTTGCTGTAGAGCGGCGAAAGCCGCTCGGATTCTTCGATACTTCGTCCTGCCGCCGGATGCCCCGCCGCGCCTGGCGAGCAAGGGGGCGGCGCGACGATCAGGAGCTTCGGCTTGGCACAGCGTGGCTTGTAGGGAAACGTGTCGACGATTTGAGCCAGCCGGCGCATTCCCGAAACCGCACTCTCCGCGCGTCCGCCATGCACGGGCTTCAAGTCGTTGGTCCCAAGCATGACGATCACGAGATCGAGCGGCATGTGGCTTGCAAGCGCGATCTCCAGCGCCTTGGCGCCATTGCGGCAAGCGGGCCCTGCATGGTCCTCGTAGCAGGTCGTGCGCCCGCCGAGCCCTTCCGAGATGACCGTTGCCGAGCCGCCGAGCTCGCGAGCGAGCACCTCGGGCCAGCGGCCCTCCGGGGGATGACGCAGGCCCGTCGTCGGATCCGCGCCCCAGGTCAGACTGTCGCCGAAGGCGAGAACCGTCTTCATTGCTCGCTCACCTCGCCATTCACCGCACGCGGTTGTTTTCGATGAAGTCGAAATCGATATCTTCGCCGAGCCCCGGCCGATCCGGCACATGCACGAAGCCGTCTCGATCCATCGGGTCGGAAAGCGACTTCAGATAGTCGTGGCCATCGTCATATTCGAGGAACGGGTGCAACAGGCCGCGCTCGTACCAGCGGCAATTCTTGGTCGCAGCCACCACATGCAGGTTCATCGCCGTGTTGCCATGGACTTCGCATTCCATGCCGAAGGCCTCGGCCAGATGCATGGTCTTCAGCGCCGGCGTGATGCCGCCAACATCGTTGACGCCAGTGCGAAGGATGTCGCAGGCGCCAGCCTTGATCCATTCGGCACGGTGCCAGTGTTTGCCGGCTGCACTTTCCGGACCAACGACGGGAATGTCGAGATTGTCCGCAAGCCACTTGTAGGAAGACAGCGACTGTTCATCCATCGGCTCCTCGATCCAGTCGAAGCCGAGCTTTTCGAGCCCTCGGCCAAGTTCGAGCGCATCCGTACGGGAATACCAGTGGAAGGCGTCGATCATCAGCCGGATATCCGCGCCGACCGCCTCGCGAACGGCCGCACAAGCCTTGATGTCCATCTTCACGTCGGGCGCCCAGCTGACCGGCGGCATCCAGGTGTGCAGCTTGATACCCTTGTAGCCGCGCTTGACCAGCGTCTCGGCGAAACGCCCGTAATCATCGGGCGTTGCCAATCCACCGTCCAGTTCGTCGCCGCACATGATCGAGCCGTAGGCCAGCACCTTGTCGCGATAACCGCCGATCAATTTGTATACAGGTTGATCGAGCGTCCTGCCCGCAAGATCCCACAAAGCGCAGTCGACGACGGCAAGCGTGCGGTCGGTCAATTGTGCCGCGGAGCCGCGCTGCCAGTGGGCGAGATCCTGCCAAAGCCGTTCGCGGTCGCGGTAATCAGCGCCGATGAGCACCTTCTTGACGAATTTCTCGATCAGGTGCGGGCGAACGATCTCCGGAGCAGTGAAGGAATGGCCTTCACGGCCATCTTCCGTGCGAATGGTCAGCATCGCCTGCTCCACCTGATGCGGCGGACCTGGATGGGCGTGACCAGCACTGTCTGAATGGCGGCGCGTGGTCGTGCGGAACACCCGCACCTCGACGTCGGTGATGATCATTGTTCCTCCGGTATGCGAAATCGGTCGGCTTACCGAGCCATCCTGTATTACACATATTTAGACAGATTATCACACACCTGTCAAACTTGTATTACAGCTTTATTTGCATGACTGACAAGGATTGGCGCAGGCGTTGTCCGACGATCCCAAAAACGGCATGGCCGAGTGCCGGAATTTTCCGCTGGCTGCACGACATGCCAGCCGCGGACGGCTTGCCGGCGTCATCTGGCCGGAAGCCGCAGCTGGCGCATTTCAGGAACGGAGATTTCGGGCCCGCTGACGGCGTAGCCAGGTCACCGGTCGGCGGCTCCGCCGCCATGTGGCCGGCCGACCAGGCGTGTTCGCATCGAGACACGGGAGAAGAGAACGGTGATTTCCGCCGCTCAAACGCAGGGTCCTGACTGGTTGGTCCATGTCGCTTGTTGCGGAGCGCGTTTCCTTCGAGACCCTCTAGGCCTTCCCCGCCCGGATCATGGAGAAGTAGTCGTCGCCCCCGACCTGACCGCCCTTGAGCGCGATCTCAAGGCCATCTGCCGGCCCGCCATGGGCAATGCACAGCGGAGAGCCGGGCGTTTGCGGCAGCGGCATTTTGAGCGTGAGGGCGGAAATGCCCATCTCGCCGAGCGCGTGGCTGGAGGTATCGCCACCCGCCACAACCGCGCGGCCAAGCCCGGCGCGCGAAACGAGTTCGGACTGGATCTGGCCAAGCGCCCGGCCGAGCCGATGGCGTGCGCCGCCGGACGAATCGAGTTCGCCGCCGCGATCGGCGGACGGGCCCATTGCCGTGTAGAGAACGACGCTTCTGCCGCCTTCAAGGACAGCCAGACCGGCCTCCACCGCCGTTTCGATCGCCGCCGTGCGGCCATCGCCCGATAGCGCGAGCGGGTCGAGCGTGACGCCGCCAAAGCCATCAGCCAGCGCATGGCGAATCTGTCGCTCGGTCGTGGGTGAGACGCTGCCCGAGACGACAGCGATGCGATCGACCGGCCCGGCGTCCGCGAAGGCGGGTTTGCTTGCGACGAGCCCCTCGTGACGCCAGGCCGGAATCAGGGCGTATTCGACGCCGGAGGAGCCGCACACGAAAGGGCTCCGGCGCCGGAGGCTTCTCCAAAGCAGCCTGCCCGCAGCAGCCTGCGTCGCCTCGTCCATGACGTCGAGGAGCAGCACATCGGCTTCCTCCGGCTCACCCCCCTCGACGATGGAGACGATGTCGACCATGGCGGAGGAAAGTGTCGTCTGCCGCGCAAGATGCAGCAGCAGGTTGGCCTCATCCATTGGCGTGACCGGATGGCGCGACATCACCGGGTGGCGATCGATGCGGTAGTTGCGACCTTGGTAGGCGGCGAAGAGTTCGCCAAAGGCCGTGTAACGGCGGATCTGCGGCGCTCCGACGATGAGTGGCACCGTCTCCTTGCCGAAGACGTCACGGCCGATCTCGATCGCCCGGCCGATGCTTCCGACATGTGGAGCGGAATCGAAGGTCGAGCAGACCTTGTAATGGCAGAGCTCGGCATCGAGCGTCTTCAGCCACGTGAAGGCGTCTTTCAGATGCCTGTCCATCCATTCCGGCGTCTCGCTGCGGCTTGTGCCGGCAAGGCCAAAGGCGCGCGCGCCACGAAAGCGCGAAAGCAGGTCTTCGTTGGGCGTTTTCAGAAACAGGACCGTCTCGACCCCGTTCGAGGCCAGCGCCTCCATGACATCGGTCGAGCCGGTGAAATCGTCGCCATAGTAGCTGATCAGGGGGCGCGACGTCATCTAGGCCGCCTTGCCATCGGCAAATTTCGCAATCGATTGCGCCAGTTCCGGATGGTCTTTGGCGTAGGTATCGAGCGGCACACCGGCGACCGCCGCCTCCCAGGCCTGCTTCACCGCCCTCACACCGGCGCCCGGGCCGCCCGGATGGCTGACGATGCCGCCCCCGCACAAATAAAGCAGATCGGTGGAACCACCTGTGGCTTTGATCGTATCGGGCGCCTGCCCTCCCCATTGGCCGGAACCGATCACCGGCAGTGCCACGTCTTTCTCTGAAAACATCGGCGTGCTCACGGCATTGTAGGAGCGCACGAAGCTTTCATCCGGCTCCCAGTATTTCACTCTGATGCCGTTGATCTGAAACTGGTCGACGCCAAGCAGGCGCCAGAACTGCTGCCAGACGGAGAATTCCAGCCCAAGGCCGGCATGGCGGGTCAGGATATCCCAGCCGTTGCGGTGTGCGTGCAGCACCAGGCCTGAGCGCTTGCGCAGGAAGGCGAGCCCTCCGAATCCGATCGAATTGATGTTTACCACGGCGCAATTGCCGCCGGCCTGCAGCACGAGGTCGTGATTGCGCATCATCTCGTCAGGATCGGCGTGGCTGATGCCGAAGGCATACATCACCTTCTTGCCGGTCTTCTGCTCGTGATCGAGGATCAGCGGCATGATCGCGGCCACCCGGTCTTTCAGCGGCGAATAGGCCGGGCTCATCAGCTTCTCGTCATCCTTGATGAAGTCGACGCCCGCCTCGATCAGATCACCGACCATCTCAGCGGTTTCATGCGGCCTCAACCCCAGCGCCGGCTTGACGATCGTGCCGATAATGGGCCGATGCTTCACACCAGTCAGCGCAAAGCTGCCACCGACGCCGAATTGCGGGCCCGGATGCGCCGCCTGGAATTCCCCGGGCAGCTTCATCCCGACGATGCGAATGCCGGTCATGCCCTTGATCGAATAGACGCCGCCGATCGCGATCGTCATCAAGGCTGCAAGGTCGGTGCCGACCGCATCCATCGGAAAATCGATATCGACATCGGCGCGATTGAACTGCGTGTTGCCACCGGCCTCATCGGGAAAAGAGGCACGATCGGTCGACGGCAAGGCACGGATCGCGACGACACGCGCGGCAACCCGCGCCTTGAGTTCCTCGGTCTCGCCGGGCAGCGCAACGAAGGTGCCCGTCGACTGGTCGCTGGCAATCTTCGTCGCCATCGCCTCCACGGAGCCGGGCGTCTCTATCCGGTAGGTCAGGCGGATCACGTCATTATCCCTTCAACGTCGCAACAGGCTTGTTTTGGCACATCAACTGGTATAATGAGTATTTATGTTATTGCAAGCCATCTCGGCGAGACTGTTGCGAGGATGGAACTTGATGCATATTCAAACCTGTCCAAATCAGGTGACTCAATGAACGCCATTTCCGAACCGATCGTCCGCAAAAAACTCTCCGATGAAGTCTTCGCTCGGTTGAAGCAGATGATCGAAACCGGCGAACTGAAGGCGGGCGATGAAATGCCCTCCGAACGTGAACTCATGGAGCGCTACGGCGTCGGCCGCCCTGCCATCCGCGAAGCAATGCAGGCGCTCGCGGGCAAGGGCCTCGTCGAGATCTCGCAAGGCGAGCGCGCCAAGGTGCTGCGCATCACCGCCGAATCCATCATTCGTCAGGTCGACCTGCCGGCAAAGCTTATGCTGTCTGGTTCGTCGGATTCTCTTGAGCACCTGAAGACCGCGCGCATCTTCTTCGAGCGCGGCATGGTTCGCGAAGCGGCCGCCAAGGCAAGCGCAGCGCATATCGCCGAGCTTCGCGCCCTCCTCGACAAGCAGAAGCAGAGCCTCGGCGATGCCGACGCATTCATCGACGCGGACATGGAGTTTCACCACTGCATCGCCGGAATTTCCGGCAACCCGATCTTCGTGGCCGTCAGCGGCGCGATGCTGGGATGGCTGAAATCCTATCATACCGAAATGCTCATCTGGACGGGGCGAGAGAATTTCACCCTCTCGGAACACGAGGAAATCATCCGCGCCATCGAGAGCCGTGACGCCGATTTCGCCGAGCAGGCCATGGTCAAGCACCTCGAACGCTCCCGCGCGCTCTACGCCCTCAAGAGCCAGAAGTAGCGCTCAGAGCACGATCTCGACACAGCCGTAGGGCGGCAGCGCAAGTCTCTGCTTTGCGGGAATTTCCTCTTCAGTCACGATATCGAATACGCGCGAAGGTTTCATCGGCAAAACAACGTGTTGCGAGGACGATTTGATGTTGGCTAGCAGCAGGTGCTCGCCCGATGCCAGGCCGACAACCGCATCCGGGCGCGACGTCTCGACCACATGGAGGGGGCGCCGCGAGAGCGCTCCGAGCCGTGCAAGAACTTTGCCAAGGGGTCGAAGCTCGCCACTCGCCATCGGCTCTCCTGCCCCGGCCGAAAGCCCGAACGGGCCGGAAAGCGTCGAAAGCGTCAGCATCTCAAGTCCTGCCGGAGCGACAGTCGCCGCATAGGCCAAAGCAAAGGCGGCGCCAAACTGGCCATTGTGCCGCGGGTCGCGTTCGGCCATCGGCAGCCGAGAGCCTGCGGGGTTTTGCTTGGTGGCGCTGCCGTAAGGGTTCTGGCGCATGGCAATCGTCGAGGGACCAATGCGATAGGGCTTGTCGCCATAGATAGCCCTGACAGTGTCGACCACATGGCGCAGCGCCTCGAAGGTCTGCATGACCGAGAGATCGTCTGCCGCATGGACGATCGGGCAGGTGGCGTGGCTGACGTAGTCGATCAGATCCGCCGGCACCCGCTTGCGATTGAGTTCGGTAAAGTAGCTCATCATGCCGCCGCCAAGGCGAATGCCGGGAAAGGCCTCGCGCGCCGCCGCGTAGACATCGGCGAGTTCAGGGCATGGCGGCCACGCACTTCCGGGCGGCGTTGACTGCCGGTCGACGGACGGACAGACGAACAGGGTGTCGAGCCGCAACCCTGCTTGATGGACGAGCGCCGCATACGCGCCCATTTCCTCGGCGAGGGGGCGCACGCACGGCACGGCCAGTTCCAGCGTCACCTTGAGCCCGGACCGTGCCGCGATCGCAGCATATCCCTCGAGCGCATCGATGCCATGTCCGGCGCCCGGATCGAAGTGGGCGAGCAGATGCTCGGCGCCGACCGTCTGCAGCAGCGGCAGCGAGGCGAGTTCTTCCCCAAGGCATTCCGGCCGCAAACCGATGCCGATTGCGGGCAGCCGATCCCCCGTGGGCACCAATCTCACGGCGATCGCATCCGAATCGGCGACCGCGGGCGCGGCATCCTTCTCCGCGCGGATCTGCACGGAGATCTGCTGGGTGAAGGCAGTGCCCTTGGTCACAAGATAGGGCCAGGGCAGAGCCAACGGCCGGACATAGGTCTTGTAGGATGCGTCCGTCCAGTTGCGCTGATCTTCCATTTCGAAGACATCGCCCTGAAATTCCGTCGTCGCCACGATGCCGCGCGCCACGTGATGGGTGATTGCGGCGATGTCCTTGAAAGGCTGCCAGGGCTCGATCTCTTTCGGCCACCGCGCGTGCTCGACGCGACCGTCGCCATGCCTGATCCCGACAGGCTCTCCCGCCACCCCGACGATGGGGTGCAGGACCACGAAGCCGGCGCGCGCGGTCTCGAAATCCGCGTTGCTGATACAATCGGCAGAAAAGGTCACGCTGTCAGATGTGCCGGAAATCGTGGCCTTGCAGTCGAGATTTGCGCCCGATGGTGCCGTAAAGCGAGCGTGATAACGCAGCGTGAAGCCCCCGTCCTGTTCGGCGATCGCGAGATCCGTGATCAAGGCTGTGCACGTGCCCCAATCCCTGTCGCGAACGAGGAAGGAAATGCCGCGCAGCACCTCATGCCCCCGGAAGCGCAAGCCGGCGAGATTGCCGTTCTGCAGCTCCACGCGGAGATCACCGGCGACCAGCGTGCGGGTTTCCGGCTCGCGCTCGGCGGTACCACAAAGACGCAGCATCTCCCGGCTCATGCCAACAGCTCGCCGACGTCAACCGTTTCGCCGCGCTCGGCACTTAGATAGGCGGCCCCGACCAGAGCGAAGGTCTTCAGATTGTCCCGGCCCGACGTATCCGGTTGCTGCCCGGAGGCGAGGCGCTCGACCCAATGCTTCTGGATCAGCGCGACGCTTTCCTGGATATTGTGCCAGGGTCGCGAAGCCCAGGGCAGCAGGTTCGGTGCAACGACACTCTCCCTTGTTCCATCAGCGGAATGGACGGTCAGCCTGTAGTCTTTGCCGAGGCGCAAGGTCCCCTCGCTGCCGTCGATTTCCACGAAGGTCTCCGGAAACGGCTCCTCGGGCAGTTTCGTCGCGTAGCTGACGTCGACGATGGAGGTTATGCCGTTGTCGTGATCGAGCAGCATCGTCGCAACATCCTCGCCGGCAATTGCCTTGTTGATGCGTGCCGTGCGGGCGGTCATCCGGCTCACATCGCCGAACAGGAAGCGAGCGATATCAAGCGAATGGATGCCGAGATCCTCGATGATGAAACGCCTTCCTTTGGCAAGATAAGGTTGGCCCGAAAAGACGTCGAAGCCGGAGCGAAACGAGATGCGGCCCCAGAACGGCACGCCGATCGCCCCGCTTTCAAGCACTGCCTTCACCGCGAGGATGGGCGTCTGCCAGCGAAAATTCTCGTGGATCATCAGGGCGATGCCGGCCTCGTCGGCCGCCTTGACCATGGCCTTGGCATCATCGAGCGTCGGCGCGAACGGCTTCTGGCAGATCGCGGGGATCTTGTGGAAGGCGGCAAGTTCAACCAATGCCCGGTGACTGCCGACGGTGGTCGCGATGTCGACGAAATCGAAACCGCCATCGGCAAACATCGCTTCCGCCGACGTGTAGCGTCGCGAGATATCGAACTGATCGCCGACAACCCGCAGCCGTTCCGGATCACGATCGCAGATCGCCACGATCTCGACGTCGGCCAAGTCCTGCCAGCCGTGCATCTGGTTGACCGCGAAGAAGCCGCAGCCGATGAGCGCGCCCTTTATGCTGCCCATATGCTCAACCCGCCTTTGCCATCTGCATCAGGGTGACGCGTTGCTGCAGGCGACGCTGCGCCTGATCGACAACCACGGCGACGATGATCACCAGTCCCTTGATCACCATCTGCCAGAATGAACTGACACCCATCATCACCAATCCGTCCGAGAGAATCCCGATCACGAAGGCGCCGATGATCGTGCCGCCGATCGTCCCGCGCCCGCCAGACATCGATGTACCACCAAGAACGGCGGCCGCAATGGCGTTGAGTTCGAGATTGGTGCCGGTTGCCGGATGTGAGGCCATGAGTTCAGACGATATGACCAGCCCGACTATCGCTGCGCAGAAGCCGGAAAACATGTAGACGAACATCTTGACCCGGTTGACGCGGATACCCGACATGCGCGCGGCGCGCTCATTGCCGCCAACCGCAAAGATGTGCCTGCCGAGCGGCACGAAGCGGGCAAAATAACCGGCGCCAAGCGCGACAACGACCAGGATCCAGACGGAGACCGGCAAGCCGAAGATCGTGCCGGAGCCGAGATAGCTGAAGCCCTGGTTGCCGAGATCCTCGCGCCCCGTGAGATTGGGCAATGTCTGGCCGTCCGAATAAAGGAGCGCCATGCCGCGCGCCACATAGAGCGTGCCCAGTGTCGCAATGAACGGCGCGACGTTCAACCGGGTGATCAGCAGGCCGTTGATGGCGCCGATCAGGATGCCGACGATGGCAACGATGATCGCCACTTCGATGACGTTGAAGTACATGGTGTAGCCGAGCGGCATAACCACGCCGTACATGATCAGCCCGCCAGCGATCATCCCGCAAAGGCCGACGATCGAGCCGACGGAGAGATCGATCCCACCGGTAATGATGACGAAGGTCATGCCGATCGCCAGGAACGCATTCTGCGTCGCGTGCTTGGTCATCAGGATCATGTTGCCGGTCGAAAGAAAGTTCGGTGCGGCGATCGAGAAGAAGATGATCACCGCGAAAAGCGCGATGAACGTCCTCAGCTTCATGAGCATGAGAAGCGCCGAGCCGCTGGAAAAGCTGTCGGCGGCGGCAGTTTGCGTTGCTGTCGTCATCACGCATGCATCCTTTTGGTTTTATGTCCCTCTGCAGAGGCCGAAACGATCATCTCATCGGTCGCGTGCCTGCGATCGACCACGGTGACCAGCCGACCGTTGCTCATGACCGCGATACGGTCGGAAAGGGCCATGACCTCCTCGAGGTCGGAGGTGGAAAACAGAATGGCGAGCCCCTCGCCCGCCAGGCGCCGCATGGTCAGGAAGACATCGGCCTTTGCGCCGACGTCGATGCCGCGGCTAGGCTCGTCCATCAGCAGGATCTTCGGCCCGGTCATCAGCGCCTTGCCGATCACCACCTTCTGCTGGTTGCCGCCCGACATCGACGTCACGTCGAACTCGGGATTCCTGGCCTTGATCGAAAGATTGCGGATGGCCTCCTTGATCGCCTTGACTTCGCGGGCGACGTCGATGTGGAAGCCGGCCCTCAGGAACTGCCCGAGGCTCGCCATCGTCAGGTTGTCCGCGATCGACATGGTTTGCACCAGCCCTTCGCGCTGGCGGTCTTCGGGAATGAGCGCCAGTCCGTTGCGAATACGCCGTGTCGTATCGCGGTCCTTCAGTTCATGCCCGTCGATATAGATGCTGCCCGTTGAATGCTCGTGGCAGCCCATGATGCACTCGAAGAGCTCAGAACGCCCGGCGCCCATCAGGCCGTAGATGCCGAGGATTTCGCCCTTGCGAACGCCGATCGAAACATGGTCGACGGCAAAGCCGCCCTGCGCGCGGGGCAGGCAGATGTCCTCGGCGCGGAAGATCTCCTCGCCCGGCTCATGATCAACCTGCTTGGCGAAATCCTTGGCATCGGAGCCGATCATCGAGCGCACGATCCAGCGCGTGTCGATGTCCTTGACCATGGCATGGCCGGTGATCTGGCCATCCTTCAGGACGGTGATGTAGTCGCCGATGCGCATCAGCTCTTCCAGCCGGTGCGAGATGTAGACGATGGCGACACCGCGTGCCTTGAGATCGGAGATGACGCGAAAGAGAATATCGACCTCGGCGGCACTTAGCGCCGACGTGGGCTCGTCCATGATCAGGATGCGCGTGTCTAGCGACACCGCGCGCGCGATCTCGACCAGCTGCTGCTGCCCGATCGGCAGGTCCTCGGCGAGCGTCTCCGCATTGATCCCCGCTTCCAGGCGGTTAAGGAACTCATTGGCCTTCTCGACCTGCGCCCGATGATCGATGCCGCGAAGACCGCGCGTCATCTCTCGCGTGGCAAAAATGTTCTCGGCGACGGAGAGATTGCCGAAGAGGTTCAGCTCCTGGAAGACGATGCCGATACCGTGGCTGACTGCGTCGGCAGGACTGCCGAGATGAATGCGCTCACCGTCGAGCCAGATTTCACCGAGCGTCGGCCTTTCCACGCCGGCGATGATGCGCATCATCGTCGACTTGCCGGCACCATTTTCGCCGACCAGCACGTTCACGGCGCCGCGCCGGAGTTTCAGATCCGCGTTCTTGAGCGCCACGATGCCGGAATAGGCCTTGGTGATGTCCTTCAGTTCCAGGATGACGTCGCCCTCGTCGATACCGCTCATCGTCAGCCTCCAACGGTGATGGTGGCCGGCACGAACTGCGGCAACTGGCCCTTGGCAGGCAATGGATAGGCGCCGGTTGCCTTGACCTTCTTGCCCGTCAGCCCCTCGCGCGACAGCTTTTCAAGCAGGGTGCCGTTCACATGCGTGTTGAACGACTTTCCGTACTGGGCCCATTCGATCTGGTTCTTGAATTCGTTGAAATTGACGAAGTCGAGGCTGTCGCGCAGCGCCGTGCCGCGAATGGCCGGACCGATGGAGACGCGCGCATCCGCCTTTCCGTCGCCGTCGACATCGACGTCGACATAGCCCGCGCGCGACTTCGTTTCCTCCGCCACGATCACGCCGTCGATCTTGGCGGCAAACGTCCAGGGCGCATTGCCCTGCTTTTCCTTGTGGCCGTATTTTTGCGCCGCCGCGTCAAGGTTGCTCGCGGTCAACGCCGTGACCTCCTGGAGCGCCCCGGCCCGACCATCAAGATAGGGCACTACCTTGGCATCCCAGATGTCTGCGACCAGTTTGTCGGGATTGAAAGCACCGGCAGCCGCCTGCTTCTGCTCATCCTCTGTTTTGACGAGCTTGCAGCCGCCAAGCGCAAGAGCGCCGGCAAGCATGAGCGTACATGCAGCCTGAACCTTAAGCATTCCCGTTCTCCGTCATGACTATAGCTCGCAAGGCGGGGATCGCCCGCCTTGCGCTATCGCGGGAAGTTTATTCGGAGAGCGCGAACGTCTCGAGCTTGTCTGCGTTGGCTGCCGTAATCAGCACGCAGTCCATCAGCTGCTTTTCTTCCGCCGGCGCCTTGCCGGTCGTGATGTACTCGTGCGCCTGGGTGACGGCGAGCTGGGCCTGGGCGTAGGCCGGCTGCATGACGGTCGCCTTGATGCCACCTGCATTGATCGAGTCGCGCACGTCGTTGGAGCCGTCGAAGCCGACGACGATGACATCCTTGCGGCCGGCGGCCTGAAGCGCTGCGATGGCGCCCATGGCCATCGTGTCGTTGCCGGCAATCACGCCCTGGATGTCCGGATTGGCCTGAAGGATGGTCTCCATCTTGGAGTAACCTTCGGTCTGGCTCCAGTTGGCAGACTGCTGGGCAACCATCTTCATCTCGGGGTATTCGTCGATGACGTCGTGATAGCCCTTTGAGCGAATGCCGGCGTTGAGGTCGGCTTCACGGCCGAGCAGCTCGACGTAATTGCCCTTCTCGCCCATCAGCTTCACGAACTCTTCAGCGCCAAGCTGCGCGCCCTGATAATTGTTCGAGACGATCTGCGAGACGGCAATGCCGGTCGCGTTGATTTCGCGGTCGATCAGGAACGAGGGAACGCCCGCGTCCTTGGCCTTCTTGACGGCGGCAATCGAAGCTTCCGAGCCGGCATTATCGAGAATGATCGCCTTGGCTCCACGGCCGATGGCGGTATCGATCAGCTGCGACTGCTTGTTGGCATCGTCGTCATGGACCAGCACCAGCGTCTCGTATCCAAGTTCCTTGGCCTTGGCTTCCGCGCCGACCGCTTCCGCCTTGAAGAACGGATTGTCATGGCTTGGCGTGATGATGGCGATGAGATCGGCAGCGAACGCCGGCATTGCGGCCGTTGCCGCCAGGACGGCGGCGAAGCCGACGGTAATCAGTCTACGGGTAACTCTCATATTCTCCTCCCAGTTAGGCACAGGACTTCCTCGGCCACCCCTCCATTGAAAGTGGCCTCCGGTGCGATCGCTTCATTCGGGCGCCGCGTGACGCCCCAAGGTGGCGGACGACGTCCGCCGCATGTCAGGTGATGCGTTGAATGCTTGCCGCGATTTCCGCGGGCTCAAAGACGCGCCGCCAATCCTCCCGCATCAGCACCGGCTTGCCGAACTCGATCGCCTTGTTGCAGGCATCGGAGAAGACCCCCGGCGTTTCCTCAAAGATCACGGCACCAAGCACGTTCATGTGGCCGAGCAGGAAGTCGCGTGCCGCCTCCTTCGGAACCCCGCGGCGCACGCACTCGTCCATGGCCTCGCGCATGACGACGAGCAGCGAGGCGCATACCGTTTCCGAAAGCCCTGGCTCGAGCAGCGCCATCTGCTCGACGGTCACCCGGTGCGACCGCATGACGGGCGCCCAGATTACCTTGGCGATCTCCTCGCCGAGGCCATAGGCGCTCTCGGGGCCCTGCATCAGGGCGGAGACGATGTGCTGCTTTGCAGCGATGCCGCCAAAAAAATCGCGCTTAGCGGATGGATCCGTTTCATCATTGAAAATAGGTGGATGGCAGGGGTGCGTGACAAAATAGGTGAGGTCCGCGCGCTGCGGCAAATGGCCGGCAAAAGGCGCTGCGGCATCAAGCGCAACGACCATCGTGCCCGGCTCCAGCATATCGACTATACCGCTGGCGACCTTGCCGATCGCCGTATCCGGAACAGCCAGGATCACGACGTCAGCTCCGCGAAGCCCTGCCTCGGCCGAAACGCACGTGATGCCGAGATCATTGGCGAGCCGGGCTTTACCGCCATCGCTGACCTCGACGTGACGGACATCGAACCGCGACCCCAGAAGGTTCTTGGCAAGCCGATAGCCCATTTTCCCACCGGCACCAAACAACGCGATCGATGTCATCGAAGATCTCCCTAAATGCCGTAACGCAGCCCGCTCGAGCCGAGCCGACTTTCCACACCGGCTAACCGGTGTCGGGATATATTCCCCAACTGGTATAACATGTCAATAACTATGTGTTGCTATATGTGGCGCGATTGTTGGCGGATCGACACGACCTTTCTGTCCATCAGGACAAGGATCAGCGCAGTTAAAGAATGCGAGTGGACGGATGACATCAGGGGGCAAGTGTCGTTCGCAGCGGTGAGGCGCACAGTGCATCGATGCCCAAAATCGCCGTTTGGAGGCGGCCGAAAACCCGTACCGGTGGAACAGTTCGCTCCGAGATCGGTTTAATCATCAGTTCAAATGAGAGGAGCAATGACGATGGACCACACAAACCACGTTCGCCTGGCGACCGCAGATCTCACGCCTTCAATCCTTGAGGGGGCTACAGTCTATGGCGCGGACGACCACAAGGTCGGAAAGGTCGACCATGTTCATGGTGCAGGCTCAGGCAGCACCGTGATCATCGACGTCGGCGGCTTCCTTGGCATTGGCGCCAAGCCCGTGGCGGTGCCGCTCGGCGAGCTCGACTTCATGCGCGACGAAGACGGCGAGGTCCACGCAGTGACGGCATGGACCAAGGAACAGTTGAAGGCGATGCCCGAGCATCACCACTGAACCAAATCGCCCGGCGCGATGCGCCGGGCGTTTCTCTTGTCAATTGCGGGATCCAGCTGACGCTCTAGGAGATAGCCTGCACGGACTTAATCCGGTCAATGCCGCCGACGACAGGTGCGAATTCGTCCCAGACGCCATGGGCGCCTTTTTGCCACGCGTCCAACGCTTCCGGCTTCAGCACCTTCCCACCGTTCTGAACGGCCAGTTCAACCGACTTGGCTTCGTCCTCAACGATCAGTTGATTGAAATAGGCAGCGCCTTCCGCCGATGCCTGCGCAAACACCGCCTTCTGCTCGTCGTTCAGACGCTTCCAGAAATCGGACGAGTAATAGACGACGCCGGATGCCCAGATATGGCCGGTTTCAGTCAGGTAAGGCACCACTTCATAGAGCTTGAAACCCGCATAGGCCGACTTGGTCAGATCCATCGCATCGGCGACACCGGTTGCAAGGGCGTTGTAGGTCTCGGTGATCGGAATGCCGATCGGCGTCGTGCCAAATGCACTCCAAAGCTTGGTGTGAAGCGGGCTCTGGATCACCCGGATACGCTTTCCTTGAAGCTGTTCTGGCTTGGTGACCGGTTCCTTGGTCAACAGGTGGCGAGCGCCGTAGTTGATGAAATCGGCGACGACGAAGTTCTGCGACAGCAGCTTCTGCTTGAGATCGGCGCCGATCTCGCCCTCGACGGTCTTGCGTACATGGTCGGCATCGCGGAACAGAAACGGCAGGTCCAGCAATTGCAGGTCCGGCGCCCACCCCGACAGTGAAGACACGGTCGAAAGGCTGGCCTGGACAGAGCCAAGACGCACGCCTTCGGCCACTTCCTTCTCGCCGCCGAGCGCGCCGTTCTTGACGATGTTGAAGCGGAATTGCCCGGGCAGCCGGGCTTCGACAAGCTCGCTGATTTTCAACCAGATCTTCGTCTCCGGCTTGTCGTCGCCGAAAAGCGAGGCGATCGTGATCGGCGTGGTCCGGGCGTGTGCCGGACGCAGGATCGCGGGCAAGGAGAGCGTTGCTCCGGCAAGAGCGGTCGTCTTTAGGAAGGCACGTCTGTTGAAAGCGTTCATGACGAAGATCCTGTTGGTTAGAATAGAATGGCCCAGGCGCAAAGGATCGCGAGGGAAACGAGAAGGGCGAGCAGATAGGGAACAACCGCCCGGAACAGCGCCGGGGCTGGCAACTTGGTGACGCCACTGACCACGAAGATCAGCATGCCGAGCGGCGGCGTTAGCCCGTGGATCATCAGATTGACGACGATGATGACGCCGAAGTGGATCGGATCGATCCCGGCCGCGACAGCCGCCGGCAGGAGAATGGGCCCGAAGAGCAGGATCGCCGCGCCGATATCGAGCACCAGGCCGACGACCAGAAGAATGACGTTGGACAGCAGGAGGACCGCGAGCGCGCTGCCCCCGAGCAGCGTCGTCAGGTCCGATACCAGGCCCGCGACGTCATCGACCGCAAGCAGGAATGCGAAAGGGCCGGCGGTTCCGATCAGGAGCCCGATCGCCGCAGCCTCGGTCGCGGCTTGCCGGAACGTCGCATAGAACGACCGGATACCGAGGCGCGCGGCAAACCCGAGAAACAGCGTGTAAAGGGCTGCGAGTGCTGCAGCTTCCGTCGTGGTGACGATGCCGAAGCGGATGCCGAGGACGACGATGATCCCCAAGCCGAAGGCCGGTATGGCTTGTCTCGCCGATTGCCAGCGCTGGGGACCGCTAGCACGCGTTTGCGGCACCTGTTCGCGCACTGTCAGGTGGATCGCAACAGCCAGGCAGATCGCCATCAGGCCGCCGGCGAAGAAACCGCCGACGAGCAGCGAGCCGACCGAGAGATTGGTCGCAGTCGCCAGAATAAGGAACGCGATCGACGGTGGGATGACATTGTCGAGCACCGAGGTCGAGGCGATGATGGCGGCGGCCTGCGCCGGCGGATAGCCGTGCTTGACGAGTTCTGGCTGAAAGGTCGAGGCGCCGAAAGCGGCGTTGGCCACGGACGAACCCGAAGCGCCGGAGAAAAGCACGCTCGTCAGAAGCGTGGTCTGGGCAAGGCCCGCCCGTCGATGGCCGACGATGGAGGCTGCAAACCGCACGAGCTGGTTGGCGACGCCAGATGCGGTCAGCAAGCCGCCGGCAAGCAGGAAGAAGGGTATAGCCAGAAGAAGAAACTTCGAGATCCCCGTTACCGTGGACGAGACGATCGCCGGTTCCGGGAGGCTGCTGCCGAAGGCGATCGCGACGTAGGCCGCTGCAAGGAACGCATGCGGAAGTGGCGCGGCAAGCACCAGGCCGAGGGCTGCGACAAGACCGAGAACGATGCTTGGCGGCCAGTCAAGCTCGACCGTGACATGGGGAACCACTGCATAGATCGCAGCACCGATCGCCAGTGAAAGCAGGCCGTGCAGCGTTCTGCCTTCGCTAACGCGCTGAAGCATCAACACCAGCAGGACCAGCAAGCCGCCGACGCCCAGGAAGCCGAAGCGATACCATTCCGGCACGCCGAGCGTCGGCGAGACGCCGCCGAGCATGGCCATGATCTCATGGCCGCCGAAAGCCAGCACCAGCGCGGTAACGACCGTAAAGGCATCGGCTCCGACCTGCGTTGCCGGATAGAGCCGCGACGGCAGCATTCTGGCAAAGATGTCGAGCCGCATGGCGAGCGCGCTGTTGAGGCTCAAGGGCGCGCCGAGTGCGATCAGTGCGACATGCAGCCAGATGCCGAGATCCTCTGCGCCGACGAAGCCGGTGTTGAAGAAATAGCGCATGCAGACGCTCGTCAGCACGACGGCCAGCAGGACGGCAAGCACGGTGGCGGACGCGACGCCGAGGCTCGCCTCCAGTGCTTTAAGGAGCCGTTGCGCACCGAGGCGCACGATGGAGGCCGGTTCGGTCGTTTGGATTTCGGTGATGGCCACGCAAACGTTCCCTTATGACGAGAGGCTCACGCGCTCTTTACGGTGGAGAGGTCACGGTCGAACAGGGTGGACCAGGTGAAGTTGCGAGCCGGAGCGATGTCGCGCTGAACGTCGAGGCGCGGCAGGACTTTCTCGCCGAAGCGATAGGCTTCCTCGAGCAGCGGCATGCCCGAGAGAATGAACGTCTCGACACCTTCCCGCTGATAGGCTTCGAGGGTGCGAAGGACCGTATCGGGCGAGCCGACGATCGCCGTGCCAGGCCCCGGCCGCACCAGCCCGATACCGGCCCAGAGATTGGGAGCGACTTCGAGATCACGCAGATTGGCAGGCTTGAGGCCGCCGTGCATCGCCGTCATGCGCTGTTGACCGACGGAATCGCTCCTGGCGACAAAACGCTGGTTGGCGGCGATCGCGGCATCGTCCATGCGCGAATAGAGGTCGGCCGCCGCCTCCCATGCTTGTTCGTCGGTATCGCGCACGATGACATAGAGGCGGATGCCGTATTTCAGCTCCCGCTCGTAGTGGGCAGCACGGACCTTCACCGCCTCGATCTTGCCGCCGATCTGTTCCGGCGTTTCACCCCAGGACAGATAGGTGTCGACATGTTTCGCCGCGACATCGATCGCCTTGTCCGAGGAACCACCGAACCACAGCGGCGGCGGCGCAATGGTTTCGCTTACGGGAAGCGCCAGCTTGGCGCCTTCGGTCGAGAAATACTTGCCCTTGTGCGTAACGCTTTCGCCGGCAAACAGCCGATGCCAGAGCTGGAGATATTCGTCCGCCATGTCGTAGCGCTCGTCATGCGGCAACATCATGCCGTAGGCGCCGAGCATCTTGGCGTCGCCAGACACGACGTTGATCAACAGGCGATCGCGGGAAAATTCCTGGAAGGTGGCGGCCATCTTGGCAAGCAGTGTCGGAGCGACAAGCCCCGGATGGATCGCGACCAGGAAGCGAAGCCGCTCGGTGTGCGAAAGCAGCGCGCTTGCCAGCACCCAGACGTCGTGAGCTCCTGTCGCAAACAGAGCGCCGGTATAGCCGAGGTGATCGTAGGCCTGCGCCAGTTGCTTGTAATAGCCGTAATCGACCTTGCGGGAGCCCTCCGGTTGCCAGGGGTAAGCGCCATCAGGCGCACACATATACCAGAATACGTTCACGTTGAGGTCCTCAGTATGCTGTCTTCTGCGGCTTGCCGACCGCAATGGAATGAAGGAAATGGCCGTGGCGGTGGAGCGTGTCTGCTTCCTCCTGCTGTTCGGCGAGAACGGCCGCATCGATCGGGCCGACGGTAAAATCGCGCGAGCGCACGACCCGCTCCCAAATATCGACATCCGTCCCGGTGCGGTCGTCTGCAGCAAGCAGGCGCGCGGCTGCCTTCGGATCGGCGCCGACCTCCTGACCGATCCTGTTGAGTTCTGCCGCGATGGCTGCCAATTCGCCGGCCGACAGCCCCGTTCGCTGCAGGGTCCAAAACAGCGAACGGTTCGGGATTGCCGCCCCGCAGCTCAGAAGCAGGCGCAGATCGCTGAGCTCGATCGCCTTTTCGAGGCGCGGCGACATCGCCACCCAGGCATCGACACGGCCCTCCAGCAACTCCGTCAGCGAATCCCGGGTGCCGCTTTCGACACGCTCGACGTCGCAGAGGGAGAGACCCTGCCCCTCGAGGCTGCGCGCCAGCAGATAGGTATGAAACGACCCGTCGATCAACGAGATCCTTCGCCCGACAAGATCGGCGACCGCCGATATGTCGCTCTCGGCGCGCACGAAGATCGCGCCGTTCGCAGGCCGCGGAGCCGAGGCGGCTATGTATTCGACACCAAGGCCACGGGCATCCGCCTCAAGCGGCGGCGTGGAGCCGGTGCCGCCGAAGTCGATATCGCCCCGATGGATCAGCGCGCCGGTATCCCTACCCTCGCCATAGGGAACGAAAATCGGATCGAGTTCGGCAAATGCGCCGGGCCAAAGCTGTGCCAATCGCAAATGCAGGTTGTTGGGGTGAACGCCAATCCTCATGACCATTCCAATCGCAGTCTTGCAGTGCCAATGCGGACAATCTACTTTTTTATGAAATGAATGCGAGAAAGGCCGTGCCTTCACCCACGATGGCGCGGGATATTTAATCTATAAATTCTACAGATAATAAAATGTTTTGCCGCATAAGCGTTTACCGGCTGCAGGCGCATTGAAATCCGGGGACAGTCACTTTACTTTTTTATGAAACGAAAGAGGCAATGATGACGAAACCGGCACCGACAAAGGTCTGTCGCAGCGTTGGCGAAGCCAGCGAACTGTTGAAACTGATCGCAAACGCCAATCGCCTGGCGATCGTCTGCTATCTGATGGAGGCGCCAGCATCGGTCTCGGCGCTGGAAATCGAGCTGGGCATTCGCCAGCCGACCCTGTCGCAACAGCTGGCCGAATTGCGCGAGGCTGGCATCATCGAGGGGCAGCGCGACGGCAAGGCAATCGTCTACAGGGTCACCGACCCGCGTGTCGAAACGGTGGTTCGTACCTTGCGCGAAATGTTTGCCGGGCTCGACGATGTCACGGGCCGCTTCGGCATCACACGGCTGCCGGTCGACGAAGTGATGTTCGATTGATCGGCCGATGATCGACTTTTACACCTGGATCACGCCGAACGGGTTGAAGATTGCCATCGCCCTTGAGGAGTTCGACCTCGATTACCGTGCGCACGCGATCGACATCACAAGTGGCGCGCAATTCTCTGACGATTATCTCGCCATCAATCCCGGCGGCAAGATCCCGGCGATCATCGACCACGCGACCGGCATCACCCTGTCTGAGTCCGGCGCCATCCTGCTCTATCTCGCAGACAGGACCGGTCGGCTTTTGCCAGCGAGCGGGATTGCACGGCATCACGCGATCGAGTGGTCGATCTGGCAGGCTGCCAGCTTCGCGCCGACGCTCGGCCATGCCCACAATTTCCTGACCTACAACCCGGGCATGGCGCCCTTTGCCGAAGACATCTTTCGGCGGGACACGCAACGGCTCTATGAAACGCTCGATGCCCGGCTTGAAGGCCGCGCGTATCTTGTCGACGACTATTCGATCGCCGACATCGCGACCTGGCCGTGGGTGTCACGCTTCGAGCGTCACAAGATCAACCTTTCCGACTATCCGAATGTAAAGTCCTGGTACCTGCGGATCGCGCTTCGGCCGGCCGTCAAGCGCGGATACGAAGTGCCGCATTTCACCGGGACCATCCCCCTGCCCTGACTGGGGTCCATGACAGGGAGACGCCCTTGGCAAGACAAGCGATGGCCGCTCAGATGGAGGCGGCCGCCGCGAAAGCGCGCTCAAGATCGGCCTTGAGGTCATCGACATCTTCAAGCCCGATATGAAGCCGTAGCAAGGGCCCTTCGCTCGGTGCTGCCAGAACCTTCCGGTCCGCGAGATCCACATGGAGCGCAAGGCTCGCAAACCCGCCCCAGGAGTAACCGAGCCCGAACAGTGACAGTCCATCGAGGAAAGCCTGCGCCCTCGCCTTGAACTCATCCTGACGCGCAACGTTCAGCACAAAGGAAAAGACGCCGCTTGCGCCTTTGAAATCCCGCTTCCAGATCGCGTGGCCGGGAAAGCTTGGAAGCGCGGGGTAGAGGACACGGGCGACATCGTCGCGCGTTTCCAGCCATTCGGCGATATCAAGCGCACTTTTCTGGTGGCGTTCGAGGCGCACGCCCATCGTGCGCAACCCGCGAAGCGTCTGGTAGGCATCGTCTGGCGCACCGCAGATGCCAAGCGCCCCATTCATATGCCTGAGCCGTGGCCAATACTTCGCATTGGCCGATACCGTTCCGAGCAGAATGTCGGAATTGCCTGTCGGAAATTTGGTCGCCGCCTGGATGGAAACGTCGACACCGAAGTCGAGCGGCCTGAAGAACAGCGGCGTCGCCCAGGCATTGTCCATCGTCACAACTGCTGCGACACGGTGCGCGGCCGCGGTGATTGCAGGCACGTCCTGCATCTCATAGGTGTTGGAGCCCGGCGCCTCAAGGTGAACGAGCCTTGTGTTGGGTTTGAACAGGGTCTCAATCGCCGCACCGATAGCGGGATCGTAATACTCCACCTCGATGCCGAAGCGGGCCAGCATCGTATCGCAGAAATGGCGCACATTGCCGTAGACGGAATCAACGATCAGCGCGTGGTCGCCCGGCGACAGCAGCGCCAGAAAGGCGAGCGTCACCGCTGCCAGCCCCGACGGCACCAGAAGCGTTCCCGCCGCTCCCTCCAACTCGTTGATCGCCTCGCAAAGCGCATCCGTCGTCGGCGTGCCGCGCGTGCCATAGGTATATTTTTGATCATGCCCTTCCATCGCCTTGGCGTTGGGAAAGAGCACAGTGGAGGCACGCACCGTCGGCGGGTTGATGAACCCATGATAGTCGAACGGATTGTATCCCGCGCGCAGCAGCCTTGTATTGGTTCCCAGTTTTGCCGGGCTGTCGTCGTTGTCGCTCATGAAATCCTGCACTTCAATGCCGGGGCGATCCCGGCTATTCTCGATGGTACGCATACGAAAACCGGCGCCCACGGCGCCGGTCCCGCACGCCATTGGTTACGTGTTCACGAACCGCTCCTGGGCAGGCCCGGCGGGTTGGTCTGGGCCTTTTCGATCGCTTCGGGACCGAGCTTCCAGGTTTCAAGGATCTTGCGATAGTCGCCGCTGGCGATCAGGTCGTTGACGACACCGGTCAGCGGCTCGGCAAGACCGCTGCCTTTGCGGGTGGTGACGGCGATCTCGGCGGAGATCGGCCAACCGCCGCTGACGGTACCGACGAGCTTTGTCTTGCCGTTGATAGCAGCCGAGTAGGCTTGCGTGGCATTGACGCTGAACACCACATCGGCCCGGCCCGACTGCACCGCCAGATCCTTGACGGCATCATCGTCGTAATATTGCACTTCGGCGGCCGACAGGCCGGCGGCAAGATTCTGCCGATCCCATTCGAGCAGGATCTTTTCCTGATTGGTTCCGGCGTCGGTGATCACCTTCAGCCCGGCTATATCCTTTGGCGCCTTGATCGCCCGGATCTTGCTGTCGGCCTTGACGTAAAAGCCGAGTTCATCCTTGCGGTAAGTGGAGAAATCGAACTTCTCCTTGCGTTCCTCCGTCACGGTCACGTTGGAAATGACGGCATCGAACTTGCCGGATACCAATCCGAGCGGCCAGTCCGCCCACGCCACGGAAACCAGCTCCAGATCGCGCCCGAGACTGTCGGCGATCGCCTGCGCCAGATCGACATCATAGCCTATGACCGTTTTGCTGTCGGATGCGTAATCGTGCAGAGGAAGATGGCCGCTGGTGCTGATGCCGATCGTCAGCGCACCGTCGTTGACGAACTTAAAGTCCGCGGGCACCTCGGCGATCCGTTTGTCGTTCTTTTCGACGCGCAACCGGTTAGGCTGCTCCGGACTGAGGTCGAAGGCGTCGGTAGCCAACGATGCGCCCGCGGCAAACACCATGGCAGCCAACGCGCCCGCCGCCAGGACTTTTCTATTGCGAAGAATACCCATTCTGCCCATCCCTTCATCTCACGGGTTCAAGCCAAGCCTTCAATCCCGGCCTGCCCTTGGATATTTGTCTATTAATTTAGTAGACTAAAGGAATGATTGGTTCTCATTTCCTCCCGGCGGGAAAAATCCGTTCGCCTCCAGCTGCAGGGCACGTGCGCCTTCGATGATTGGCGCTATCGCGCCGAAAGCACGGTTCGCCCCTCATTTTAGGCAGAGGGACGACCAGGCGAGCCTTGGCTGCGCCGCAGCAATCCCGCCGACGGGAAAAATGCGTTCAGGAAGTCGCGACCGGAACGCTTGCCACCACTCAACCAGCCGGGGTTCGTCACCCGAATTGATGACTAGGGGTTGATTGTGCCGTGGTTTAGATTCGCGGAGGGAACAGGGGACGGCCGCCGTGACGATCCGCATCGCGCATCTATCCGACCTGCATTTCGGCGAAAAATTCAACATCGCGCTTTGGCGCGCGGTCAAGGATGAGATCAAGCGGTCCAAGCCGGAGCTGCTGATCGTCTCCGGTGATATGGTCGACCATCCCTCACCCATCCAGTTGCTGGCCGCAAAGTGTGAGTTGCGGAGCTTTGCTGAGGGGATGAATGCCAAGTTGATTGTCGTGCCAGGAAACCACGACGTTAAATCTGGCGGCTGGTGGGGCCGGCGAAAGGACTGGTTCGAGCGGATTTTCTACAACGACGATACGAGCGAAGCAGAAGCAATTGCGATGCGGGATTTCGGAGAGCCGCTCGGGTTCACCGAGTTCTATAGAAGCGATCCCAAACCCACTATCGGCCTTCTGGACGGCTTGAAACGCGATCTCGTTGGCGGATCATCGTTCGCGGCGCACCTGCCGAACGCGCCCAAAAAGCCGCTCGTCAATCAAACGGGTATAAACAAGGTTCTTGTCGCAACGCTGGATTCCAACTCGGTTGGAAAACGGATCAGCTTTGCCACCGGACGGGTCGACGATCGTGAACTCGAGGCGCTTCAAGCCGAACTGAGAGCCATCACGGATCCCTATTTTCTTCGCATAGCGGTCATTCACCACCATGTGCTGCCGATCGCATTTGCCAAGGCGGGCCGGATACTCGGATCGGAGCCGCTTATGGTACTGCACAATGCAGGAACGGTCCTGAGCATCTTGAGCGAACACCGCTTCGACATCGTCTTGCACGGGCACCACCATGTCGCGCAGTTCGCGCGCCTCGACCTGTCTCCATCGGACGAGACCGGCCATACGATGGCGGTCGTTTCGGCAGGATGCGGAGCGCTCGAAACAGAGAACGATGCGGAAGGAAACTGTTTCAATCTCATCACGGTTGCCGCGAACGGGCAGATCGAAGTCGAGAGCTTCCGCTACGGTGGTGGAGCGACGCCGAACCGGCAGAAACGATACACGATCTACCGCGAGCCTCTGACGACCACCAAGCGCCGGGCGTCGATTCGGGCACGTGAGCGCCACTCGCTGCATTGCCGGACGAGAACCCAGCATTATCGCATTACCGAGACCGGTGACCTGGTCATCGAGTCGACATTGGAGGGGCTGACGACAAACGATCCAACCCAGTTTCATCACCGTACGCACAGTGTCAAAGTGGCAAGGGATGGCTGGTTTGTCGATGCGTTGTTCAAACCTGACCGAACCTTCAGCAGCCCCGGGGTAAAGATGACGATGTCCCCGGCGAGCGCGCCGACGTCACGGGGTGAACACAGCCGAAATTTCATCGTCGATTTGCCAGACGACAGTTTGCGCAACGGTGGCATGAACTACCGGGTGCGCTATGCCTGCGCCAACAATTTCAACATGACGCGGTGGGAATGCATCGAGCGCAAGGGGCCGGAGAATGACGTTTGGGACAAGGAATACGTCGGTTTCCGCGTGCCCCATCCCATCGACGTGTTGGACATTCACCTCCAGCTCCCGGACTCGTTGCGCGATGTTCGACCCTACCTGCAATGCCTCGCGCCGGACAATTATCCCGCCTACGAACTGGACGCGAATGGCGACGCGAAATTCCAGTCAGACGTCAAACTCCACGTCGATACAGGCATGACGCTGCACGAGGCGAGCTCACTGAGCTATCAGTTGGATACCGGGACGTGCACGTTTCGCATCGAAAAGCCGCTCGTCGGTTATCAGTACAGGGTTTTATGGGAGCCCCCCTCGACGCCGGAAAGCCTGACCATCCGCACCGAGGTCATTGACCAGCGCCACGCCATCCTGAATGCGCTGTCTGGGCGAACGTCCTGTGCATCGCGGTGGCCGGCACGGATCGCGCGATATTTCGAGCTTTTTGCCGAAGAAACGGAGCGGCTGCTCAGCCGACGTGCAGACGGTGAGAACCGCAGTATCGAATTCTTCGTCTACGACAGCCAGGAGACAGGGCTACGCCCGTTCCTTGCTCGGCGCTCCTGGACCACTGAGCCGCTTGCCGGCGACTTTCTCGTTCCACTCGGACGCGGGATCGCGGGGGTAGCGTTCCGCCAGGGCCGCATTGTTCCCTGGGTCAAACAGAGGCGATCGCACCTTATCGAACCGATCCCCTACGCGCCCGCACCCGGCGAACATGTCTTTGAAATGCACAACATCCTGGCGATCCCCATCTGTCACCCAGCCTATGCGCGGACCGATCGGCCGCCGCCCTGGGCGTGCATCGGCGTCGCCTGTTTCGCATCGACGGCGGACGGCACCCGGGTGGCCAGGCTATTGGAGCCGATGGACAAGGAGCTGACGGAGCAGATCCTGATTGTCCGTGGCCTGGCCCACGCAGCCATCTACGCCATCATCAAGTCGCTCGAGTTTCCCGAAGAGGACGACGACAAGGGGACCGGCGGCGCATCGAACGGTGAGGAATGAAAATGGAACAAATCGATCTCGGCGACGATGCTGTGGTACTGGAGCCTCATGGACCCGGCGAATGGGTCGAGGCCGTCACGGACAAGGTCTTAGAGGCGCACCAGATCTCATCCGAGGCAGCGCTTCTCTATCGCGAATGGGCCAAGATGCTTGAGGCGATGCATTCACCGCCGAAGCCATCCGGATGATGCTTTGCGGGACTGCCGCCCGCAGCCTGCGCCAGCAGACGTTGTTATGCCCCCTGCCGCTCGTCGCAAAAAGTGTGGAAACGGCAGCGCTTCGTGTTGTTCTTGCGAAGGGTGAATGGAAAGCTTCCGGTGAGAGCTGAAATCAATGAGTCGCGCGGTGGTGCCGTGCGAGGGAGGCGTGCTGCCCGCGCCATATGACGGGCGGCGGCCCCTGCGACATGACGCACTCAGCGCGAACCAGCCCCACGCATTTGCATTGGAGACCCATAAATGAGCGCCGCAACCCTTCACCCGAATGCCGGACGACCGAACGGCATCTCATCGCAGATTGCCGCTATATCCATTTGCAGCCTGTCGGCGCTCGCCGCCATCTATTACGTCGCGCAGATGCCAGGTTTGCCGTGGAGCGAACCTGTCGTTGAGTTCGCGCCGCAGGCCGACCCTTCAAAAGGCATGATTGCCACAAGCCCTCCGACGTTCGAAATTGTCTACAGCGACGGGGATCGCGGACTGATGGTCTATGGCGGCTATGTCTATGTCGTGCGACTCGGTGACAGATTGCCGGACGGCAGTCGGGCGATCGGGTTCGAGAAGCGCGAAGGAAGTTGGTCCGCAATGACACTCTAGGGCGCGTTTCGACGGCCGTGTTTGTGGATGTTAATCAAGCATTAACCTTCACGCGAGCCGCCGGGACACGACCCCGCCAGGCGCCATTGCTTGAGATGGCGAACTGGCGCAACCCTTTCGTTAAGGACTTGTAAACCAGTGTTTGGGCGGTGAATGATGATGATGAACGAAAATTTGTACAATGGCGTGCCGGAAATCGAAACCGGCCCCGTTCCGCAGGAGACGGCTCCGATCGGGGAATACGCGGTACAGGGTATTCCGCTCGTCATCGAAGCCGTTCTGGGCCGTAGCCGGTTGACGGTGGCCCAATTGTCCAAGCTGCATAAGGACGACCACATCGATCTCGACGCCAATTTCGGCGATCCGGTCGACCTCAAGGTCAATGGCACGGTCATTGGGCGTGGCGAGATCGTTTTCAACGAATCCAAGACAGCTATCGGCGTCAAGATCGTCGAGATTTCCCACGGCCGCCGCCGGTAGCCGACGGCGCCCGCGTCGGTGCCAGGCTCACGGACTTTCCGACGCCTGCCGAACACCTCGCATCAGGCGATCACGCAATCTTGTGTCGCATGGCCTCGTCTTCGCCGCGCTTGAAACCATAATGCGCGGAAACGAACCGAAAGGCCGCCGGTGCGCAAAGCGATCTCCCCTGCATTCCAGTCGGCGCTCCTCTTGGCGCTGATGTCGGCGGGCGCGCTCGCGGCAGATCTGCCGCGATCGGGCGACGCGGTGTTCGATCGCGCGATCGCGTTGGTCAATGCCGAATTTCATGACGAAACCGCGCTCCAGCGCTTCAACGCAACGGCGAAAAAGACAATCGATGCGGCGACGCCGCCACTGTCCTCGCCGGGCTCGACCCTGCGTGTCGATGCCGCGATCGAGGCAGCACTGGCAAGCCTCCGTGCGTCTCACAACGGCCGGTTCAAGCAGGACACCATCGCCTACTTCGAACTCAGCGACATCTTTCGCTTCGCCATCCGCAACGATCTGCGACGTCTGTTTCCGCCCGAAGGGGACGTGACCTATCCCGGCATCGGCATGGTCACGGAAATGATCGGCGAAAAGCGCTTCGTCAGCGATGTCTATGACGGTTCACCGGCGGCGACGGCGGGGCTGCTGATGGGCGATGAGATCATCGCTGTCGACGGATTGCCCTATCGGGAGATCGCTTCGTTTCAGGGCAAGGCCGGACAGACGGTCGACATACGCTTGCGGCGCACCCCCGATGCGACGCCGATCGTCGTCAAGGTTGCGGTCGAATGGCTGCGCCCGCTGCCGACCTTCGAAAAGGCGATCGAAAGCAGCATCGCCGTCAGCGAAAAGGATGGCCGCAGGATCGGCTATGTCAGGTTCTGGACGCTGTCCACGCGAGACGGGCTTGATATCGTGGCGCGGGAGATCGCGGCCGGGCGTCTTTCCGACGTCGATGGCATTGTCGTCGATCTACGCGGCCGCTGGGGCGGTGGGGCAGCCGACGCCGCCGAGATCTTCCTCGGCGATACGCCTTCGTTCAGGCTGATTCCGCGACATGGACAGGCGACGCTCGCCAATGTTCGCTGGCGCGGTCCGGTCGTGGCGCTGATCGACGAGGGCACGCGCAGCGGCCTGGAGCTTTTCGCCTATGCGCTCAGGATCAACGGCATTCCGCTTGTCGGCGAAAAGACCGCCGGCGCACTGCTGGCAGGCCGCGCCTATGTTCTGCCTGACGACAGCCTGCTTGAGATTGCCGTCTCCGATGCCGTAATCGACGACGATGTCCGACTGGAAGGAAAGGGCATCGCGCCTGACACTCGTGTTCCTCTTCCGCTTGCCTATGCGGCAGGCCGCGATCCGCAACGGGAAGCGGCGACCTCGCAAATGCTTCGCCTGCTTGCCGAAGGCACCTCGGATCGCATCGTCGCGCCCCCGAAGCGACCGCTCACCCGTTAACGACAACGGTAATTGCCTGCCGAATTTCTGGGCCCTTATCCAAGGCATCACGTTCGCGCGGTGATGTCCCGGCCGAGCCGCACGACCTCTTCGACGAGAAGATCGAGATCGCCGCGCCTGGTGCGATGGTTGTTGATCGCGACCCTCAGGCAGTGCTCGCCATGCACCGTTGTGTCGGACAGAACGGCCGTCCCTTCGTCCTGCAGGCGCAGCATGATCTCCGTGTTGAGGGTCTTGAGTTCGTCGGCGCTTTTGCCCACGCTGCGATAACGGAAGCAGACGATGTTGATGGCGGTCGGCGCCACCAGTTCGAGAGAGGGCTCTGCCTCGATCAGTTCGCTGAGATAGCGTCCCTGGGCGATGTTCTGATCGACGAGCCGGCCGAACTTGGCGATACCGTGCTCCTTCAACGACATCCAGATCTTCAGTGCCCTGAAGCCGCGCGTGGTCTGCAGGCCGTAGTCGTAGAGCCAGGGCGCCGCGGCCAGGCCGCGTGTCGTGGCCACCAGATATTCCGGCGTCACCGCGAAGGTGCCCCGGTGTGCCGAAGCGTCCTGGATAAGGACGCAGCCGGCCTCGAAGGGCGCGTGCAACCACTTGTGCGGATCGAGAGCGACCGAATTGGCTTTCTCGATCCCGGCGACGCGAAACCGGTTCTCCGGCGCGATCGCGAGCAGGGCGCCGATGCAACCATCCACATGCAGCCACAGGCCCTCCTCGTCGGCGAGCCTCGCCAGCGCTTCCAAGTCGTCGATAGCGCCGGTGTTGACGGTGCCGGCCGTTGCGATCACGCAGGCAGGTTTGAACCCTGCCGCCCGATCTTCATCGATCGCGTTTCGAAGCGCCGCGACGTCGATCCTGAGCGCGGCGTCGGTCGGGATGCGCCGCAGCGCCTGGTTTCCAAGGCCGAGCGTTTCCATGGCCTTGCGGTGGCAGCTGTGGATCTGGTCGGAGCCATAGAAGCGCAGCGGACGCTCGATTTCAGCCACCCCGCGCTCGCGGACATCGAGGCCGGCCTTGACGTTGCGGGCGACGGCAAGGCCGATGATGTTGGCGACCGACCCGCCACTGACCAGCGTCCCGCTGGCGCTGTCCGGGAACCCCAACATCTGCTTGCACCAATCGACCACCTGCTGATCCATCAGCGCGGCGGCATGATTGCCGCCCCCCAGATTGGAGCCCTGAATGGCAGCCAGGAAATCGCCGAGTGCGCCGGTGAAATTGCTCGACCCCATGTACCACGACCAGAAACGCGGGTGGATGTTGCCCATGGGATAATTAAGGACATTGGCCGCCACCTCGCGGTAGACGTCGTCCGCCGGTGTCGGCCCCTCAGGAAGAGGGGTGGCAAAGGACCGGCGCACGTCGTCGGGCATGTCCCGCCAGACAGGCCGGTCGCGAACGCCGCTCACGTAATCGATGGCATCGTCGACGATGCGATGCGACAAAGCCCGCAACGCCGCCCAGTCCTGCGGGTCGAGCGTCTCCTCCTCAAGCGCCTGATCGTCTTTCCGTTGTGTGTCCATGCGAGCCTCCGGGATCGCGAGCGCCTCTGGCGCCTGTCTACTTTCGCGTTGCCGTGACGATCCGGGCGGTGGACCGAAGCTCCACCTTGTCGGCCCGCATCGACTGTCGGGCCAAGTCGACGACCTCGGTGCGAATTGCCTCGCGCGTCGCGGCGTCCGCCTGCGCCAACCCGGCAACCACCGGTGCCGCGATCTCGGTCATGAAGGTCCAGTAGCGGTCAGGCGTTTCGTGCACCATCGGCGTCGAAATCTCTTCTTCGCTGATATCGACCAAGCCGGCCTCGGCAAATGCGGCCGACAGCATGCCTGGTGCTGCGCAGCGAAACAGGCCCGGCGCGCCGGGTGCTGGCGTCGGCAACGTCACATGCCGCGCAATCGTTGCCATCACCGTCGTCGCCCATGGGTTTTTCTCTGGAGCGCTCCAGACCGCCGCACAAACGCGCGCGCCGGGTTTCGCCACGCGGGCGAATTGTCGTGCCGCCGTGACGACGTCAGGGAAGAACATGAAGCCAAAGCGGCAAAGGACGATGTCGAAGGATCGATCTGCGAACGGCAGCGCGCCGGCGTCGCACATCTGCGTCGTGAAATTGTCGAGACCGCGCTTCTGTGCGTTTTCGGCCGCCGCCTCGAGCATGCGCTCGGACAGATCGGTGACGGTGACGCGTCCCTTCGGCACCAAAGCCGCCGCCGTCAGCCCCGGCTCGCCGGTTCCAGCAGCGACGTCCAGGACATGGTCGCCGTCACGGAGCCGGGCGCTGTTGATCATGGCATCGCCGAACGGCTTGAGCCAACCCAGCACCAGCTCGTCCCATTTTTTCCAGCCGGCCGAAAACCGGTCCCAGGTCTCTTTCTGTTGTTCACGGATCTGATCGAGCGTGTTGGACATGCACGTTCCTCCCGCGGATACGCTCTCCTGTCTCGCCGGTCGAAACTATGAACCCTCTGGATAAGGATACAATCAATTTCATGGCTTTTGGGGTAGCTCGCTCCCCCCAGAAAGCTCCCACGCGTCCCGCTTTCGGCCGTTCCGATGCTGTCACTTCCGCAACAGCAGTCGCTCAAATAACCGTTTGCTGAATTGCATAACGACAATCGGCGCTAGGGAGACCGGGCTCGGCAGGCTATATTTCCCTGGTGGAGATCGTGACGGAGAGATTCGCATCGATGCCGAAGCCTAAGAATGACAAGAACAATGGTCGGGTAGAGGCCAACGACGAACAACCCCTCGGCGCCCAGTTGCGGATGATGCATGCAGCCTTCATGGCGTCGCCGCTCAGAAACCGGGTCATCTGGCTCGCCCTTGGCATCCTGGCGGTCATCGTCACCACCGCTTTCGGGCAGATCATCCTCAATCGCTGGTACAAGCCTTTCTACGACACCCTGGAACGGCGCGACCTGCAGGCTTTCCTGCACCAGCTGACCATCTTTGCCCAGATCGCCGGTGCTCTGCTTGTGCTCAACGTGCTGCAGACCTGGCTCGGCCAGTTGATCCGGCTGAGGCTGCGCGAGGGGCTGACACTCGACCTGATCAACGAATGGATGCGGCCAGCCCGCGCGTTTCGGCTCGCCAATGCCGGCGCCATCGGCATCAATCCCGACCAGCGCATCCATGAGGATGCCAACCACCTCTCGGACCTTTCGGCCGGGCTGACCATCGGCCTGATCCAGTCCGGCATTCTGCTCGTCAGCTTCATCGGCGTGCTCTGGTCGTTGTCGGACGGCTTCGTCTTCCATGTTTCCGGCATGGCCTTCAACATCCCGGGCTACATGGTCTGGGCCGCCATTCTCTACGCGGGCACGGCGTCATGGCTGAGCTGGCTGGTGGGGCGGCCACTGGTGAAGCTCAACGGCGAGCATTACGCCCGCGAGGCATCGCTGCGCTTCTCGCTGATGCGCATCAACGAACACATCGAGGCCGTGTCGCTGTCGTCGGGCGAGGCCAACGAAAAGCGTCGGCTGCAGGCCGACCTGCAGTCCGTTCTCGAAATCAGCAAGAGCCTGCTGCTCGCCGTCACGCGGCTGACCTGGGTTACGGCCGGTTACGGCTGGATCACCGTCATCGCCCCGATCGTCATCGCCTCCCCGGTCTATTTTGCTGGCAACCTCAGCTTTGGCGGCCTGATGATGGCGGTCGGCGCCTTCAACCAGGTGCATGCGTCGCTGCGCTGGTTCGTCGACAATATCGGCGCCATTGCCGACTGGCGCGCCACCTTGCTGCGCGTCGCCGCATTCCGCTCCGCCCTGCTCGTCATCGACGACCGGCACGAAGGCGACAAGCGCATCGAGTTCGTCACGTCGGACGGTCCGCAGATGATGTTCGACCACATCGAGATCGTCTCGGCGGCCGGCTGCATCAAGCTTTCGGAACCGAATGTCACGATCAACCCCGGCGAGCGGGTGCTGGTCACCGGTGCGCCGGAGGTGGAGAAAGCACCGTTCTTTCGCGCCATCGCCGGCCTCTGGCCCTTCGGGCACGGCCGCATCTCGCTGCCGATCGACGACGGACTGGTCTTCGTGCCACGCTCGCCGTATTTTGCACCCGGCACGCTGGAAGAGGTGCTTGCCTATCCGAAGACGCCCGACAGCTTCCAGAACGGCGAACTGAGCGGCGTGCTATCCAAGATCGGCCTCGGCCGCCTTTCCGATCGCCTCGACCAGGACATGCGCAAGAAACTCAATCTGAGCGAAGTGGAAATGCGCCTGCTCGCCATCGCCCGTCTGGGGCTGCACAAGCCGCGATGGCTGATTATCGACGAGGCGCTGGATACCCTCGAGGACGACAGCTACCGCAAGGTCATGACCTTCCTCGACAAGGAAATCGGCAAGGCGGCCATCGTCAATATCGGCCGCAAGGAACGCGCCAACGGCTTCTTCACGCGCGTGCTGGAGCTGGAAAAGGACGCCGGCGGCGATTCCCTGCGCCTGATCCGGCCGAAAAGCCTGCGCCCGACCAATCCGCAATTGGTCGACTGACGGTGCATCGAAAGCGGTACTTCAGGTATTCCGCATATCCATTTGATTAAAAAGAAACAGCGCCTTCTTCGCGGCGCTGTTTCAATAGGAATTGTGGTCGAGACTTCAGCGCGAGCGCAGCTTCATGTGACGGTTGACGTCCTTGTAGAGCAGGTAGCGGAACTTGCCAGGGCCGCCGGCGTAGCAGGCCTGCGGGCAGAAGGCGCGAAGCCACATGTAGTCGCCGGCCTCGACTTCGACCCAGTCCTGATTGAGGCGATAGACGGCCTTGCCCTCAAGCACATAGAGACCGTGCTCCATGACATGGGTTTCGGCAAAGGGGATGATCGCGCCAGGCTCGAAGGTCACGATGGTCATATGCATGTCGTGGCGAAGATCCGTCGGATCGACGAAGCGCGTCGTCGCCCATTTGCCTTCGGTGCCGGGCATGGGATTGGGCGTGATGTCGGCCTCGTTGGTGAAGAAGGCTTCGGGCGCGGGAAGCCCATCGACATACTCATAGGCCTTGCGGACCCAGTGGAAGCGAACGGGCGCTTCGCTTCTGTTATGTGCTGCCCACTTGCTCGCCGGCGGAATGAAGGCAAAGCCACCGGGCAGCATGCGGTGTTCCTTGCCGTCGAGCGTGACCGCCAGTTCACCCTCGACGACGAACAGCGCACCCTCGGCACCCTCGTCGAGTTCCGGCCGGTCGCTACCGCCGCCTGGAGCGATTTCCATGATGTACTGCGAAAATGTTTCAGCAAATCCCGACAACGGACGCGACAATATCCACAGGCGGGTCTTGTCCCAGAACGGCAGATAGCTGGTGACGATGTCCATCATCGTCCCCTTTGGAATCACCGCATAGGCCTCGGTGAAGACCGCACGGTCGGTCAGGAGCTGCGTTTGTGCCGGCGCGCCGCCATGGGGCGCGTAGTAATTGCGACCAGTCATTTCAGTCCTTCAGTTCTCAAGCGGGCGCCGCCTCCTCACAAGAGCGGCGCGGTTGGGTTTATTGTCGATGTGATGTCAAAGCAGTGCCGCGCGCAGATCGCGCGGTTGGTCCTTCTCCTCGTCAAGGTCCAGTTCCGCCTCGACGTGGTGCAGATGTTCGGCCATTTCGCGGATTGCCGCGGCCGCATCCCGCGCGGCGATGCGGTCGACGACGGCCATATGCTCATCCGGTCCGCAATTGTGCAGATGGTTCGACCGGTACATGGCGGTGATCAGCGATGTGCGCGAAACCAGGTCGCGCAGGATGCCGAACAGGAATGCAGAACCGGAAAGCTCCGCCAAAAGCAGATGGAAACCGCCGGAAAGACGAACGATTGCAGAGAGATCGCCCACTTTACCCGCCACCCGCTCCTCATCGATGTGCGAGCGCATGCGCTCGATGTCCTCGACTGTCGCGCGTTCGCAGAGGCGCTCGACCACGCGCTGCTCGATCGCCCTTCGCGTCACGAACACGTCGCGCGCCTCGTCCACCGACGGCTCGGATACGAACGCGCCGCGATTGGGCATGATCGTCACAAGCCCATCGCGTTCGAGCGCAGTCAGCGCCTGGCGGATACGGGCTCGACTGACGGAGAAAATCTCGGCAAGCTGCTCCTCCTTGAGGCGCGTGCCGGGTCGCAGCCGTCGCTCGGCGATCGCGAGCCAGATTTTCTCACAAATGATAGCCGTCGGCGCTCCGGCGGCTTCGTCCGCATTGTACATGAAATCTCCCTTAGCCGTTCGCATACTCTGGCCGGCCAGCGTTCAAAGTCAATTCCACACGCTGCAGTTTGATATTGACTACAAAATTGTAGACAATATTGTGTACCGTAACTTGATATGCTGTGGCAACCACTTAAACAACGGCCATCGACCGGTGTGACAACCGACCGCGCCTGACCCGAGAGCTCATTGATGGACTTCGACTTCACACAACTGCCCGCCCAGGACCGCTACCGGCTGCTGACAAATTTCATCGGCCCGCGCCCGATCGCGCTCGTCTCGACGCTCTCGCCTGGTGGCCAGGACAATGCCGCGCCGATGAGCTTCTTCAACGTCTTCTCGCACGATCCGCCGATCGTGATCCTCGGCATCCAGACACGCCCCGATGGCGAGGAGAAGGACACGGTCAGCAACATCCGTCGCACCAACGAATTCGTCGTCAACATGGTCGACATGGCGATCGCCGACCAGATGCTGGTCTGCGGTCTTCCCTTCGAAACCGATGTCGACGAGGTGGCGATGGCCGGGCTGACAGCGGCCGACGGCGTGAAGGTCGGCGCCCGCCGCATCGTCGAATCGCCCTGCTCGATGGAATGCCGGGTCGAACGGCTGATCGAATACCACCGCCGGGTGATCGTGCTGGGCGAAGTCGTGCATATGCATGTGCGCAAGGACTGCCTTGACGACAAGGGCCACTATGTCGACCCGTCGAGCTACCAGCCGATCGCGCGGCTTCATGCCAACAACTACATCACATCAGACCGGCAGTTCGAGATGCGCACGCCCGACATCGCTTCCTTTGCTGCTCCCAAAGCGAAAACGGCCTGATCCATGCGTATCCTTCTCGTCAATCCGAACTCCACCGCCTCGATGACCGAACAGGCGCACCGCAGCGCCGAGCGGGTCGTGTCCGCCGCCACGCGGGTCGAATCCATCAATCCGACCACGAGCCCGGCCAGCATCGAGGGCCATGCGGACGAAGCCATGGCGGTGCCGGCGATGCTCGCCGAGATCCGCGCCGGCGAGGCGCGCGGGATCGATGCCTATGTCATTGCCTGCTTCGACGATCCCGGCCTTGGCGCCGCGCGTGAGATCGCACGCGGGCCCGTCATCGGTATCTGCCAGGCCGCCATCCAGGTCGCGATGAACATCGCCACTCGCTTTTCCATCATCACCACCCTGCCGCGCTCGGTGCCGATCATCGAGGATCTCGTCGATGCCTATGGCGCCGGCCACCGGTGCCGCAAGGTGCGCTCGGTCGATATGCCGGTGCTGGCGCTGGAGGAAGACCTCGCCCATACCGAAGAGATGCTGGTGGGCGAAATCCTGCGCGCCAAACAGGAGGATGGTGCCGAGGCGATCATTCTCGGCTGCGCCGGCATGTCGGAATTGTGCGACCGGCTGAAGGCGAGAACCGGCATGCCGGTCATCGACGGCGTCACTGCGGCGATCAAGCTTGCGGAAGCACTGGTCGGGGCCGGCTACGCCACCTCCAAGGTGGGCGCCTATGACTACCCGAGGGTCAAGGCCGCGACGATCGCCCACCCTGTGGATGCTGTCGCTTAACAAACGGCAGCAAACCTCTGAAAACAAAAAAACTCCGGAGGGAAACCCTCCGGAGTTTTTCTCGTTTTTACAGATGCCGGTTTGGTTACGCGGCCTGCGTCGCCTTTGCCGTTGCGGCAGCAGCTTCCTCGACACGGTGGCATGCCGCACGCGAGCCGTCCGCAAAGCTTCGCATCGCCGGGCGCTCACTCTTGCAGCGGGCGTCGGCCAGCGGACAACGCGGATGGAAGGTGCAGCCTGACGGCGGGTTGAGCGGGCTCGGCACTTCGCTTGCCGTGATGCTGCGCTGGCGCTTCGGCTCGGCGATGTCGGGGATCGTCTCGAGCAACAGGCGCGTATAGGGATGGCGCGGATTGGCAAACAGCGTCTCGGTATCTGCCTCTTCGACGATGCGACCGAGATACATGACCGCAATCCGGTCCGACATGTGACGGACAACACTCATGTCGTGGCTGATGAAGAGGTAGGTCAGCCCCATCTCGTCCTGCAGCTTGCGCATCAGGTTGAGGATCTGCGCCTGTACCGACACGTCAAGCGCCGAGGTCGGCTCGTCGCAGACGAGAAATTCCGGCTCGCCGGCAAGCGCACGGGCGATCGAAATGCGCTGCCGCTGGCCGCCGGAAAACTCGTGCGGAAACTTCGAACCGTCCGAAGGCGCAAGGCCGACGATGCGCAGCAGTTCGCCGACACGCTCCATCACCTCCGCATCGGTTTTGCGCAGCTTCAGTTCGCGCAGAGGCTCGGCAATGATGTTCTTCACGCGCCAGCGCGGATTGAGACTGGCGAAGGGGTCCTGGAAGATCATCTGCGCCGAAAGCGGTTCGCCCGAGCGCCCGGGGGCAAAGCGGATCTCTCCGTCGGAAGCCCTGTAGAGGCCGGTCACGAGCCGCGCCACCGTCGACTTGCCACAGCCGGATTCGCCGACAAGGCTAAGGCAACCACCCATCGGCACGGTGAAGCTGATGTCGTCCACCGCACGCACGAACTGGCGCGGCTTGCGCTCCAGCACCCGGTTCAGCCAGGGGGCCGACACATCGAAATTGCACGTCAGATCATTGACGGTCAGGGCGTCACTCATAGAACTCCTCCTGCATTGAGCCAGCAAGCACTGACGCCGTGGCCGACCGAGGTCGGCTCGGGACGATCTTCACGGCAGCGCCGCCCCGCTTCGGGACAACGCGGATTGAAGGCGCATCCGCGCGGGATAGCGTTGAGCCGCGGCATGGAGCCGTCGATCTGGTTCAGCCGCTCGACGCGACGTCCGAGTGCCGGGATCGAGCCCATCAGCCCGCGGGTATAGGGGTGGCGCGCATTGCGCAGCACCTCCTCCACCGGACCGATCTCGACCAGACGACCGGCATACATGACCGCGACACGATCGGCGGTCTCGGCAATCACGCCCATGTCGTGGGTGACAAGCATCACCGAGGTGCCATGATCGTCGCACAGGCGCCGTAGCAGAGACGTGATCTGCGCCTGAATCGAGACGTCGAGCGCGGTCGTCGGCTCATCGGCGATGATCAGCTTCGGCTCGGCTGCAAGCGCAAGTGCAATGACCACGCGCTGGCGCATGCCACCAGAGAACTGGTGCGGATAGTGGTCGAAGCGGGCTTCCGGTGCCGGAATGCCGACCTCCTTCAACAGGTGGATCGCGCGATCCTTCGCGCCCTGCTTCGACAGCTTCAGGTGTAGACGGATCGTCTCCACCAACTGTGCGCCGACGGTAAAGAGCGGGTTGAGCGATGTCAGCGGGTCCTGGAAGATCGCGCCGATCTGACGGCCGCGCACGCTCTGCATGTCCTTGTCCGACAGCTGGTCGATGCGGCGGCCCGAGAGCCAGACCTCGCCGCCGGAGATCCGTCCCGGCGGTTCGAGCAGGCCCTGGACGGCAAGACCGGTCATCGACTTGCCCGCGCCGGATTCGCCGACCACGCCGAGGATCTCGCCTGGGCGAATGCTGAGCGAAACGTCGGAAAGGGCTGCCACGGTTCCGTGCCGTCCGGGGAACTCGACGCAAAGTCCGCGCACGTCGAGGACCGGTGAAGTTTTGGGTTCACTCATGCGGCAGATCCTCCAGTGGGTAGCTGGGTGGGAAGATTTCGCTGACCGGCGGATGCGCCCAGCTGCGCTCCGGGTACTTTGCAATCAGCCCGTCGAATTGCCGTTGCGCCTGGCGGCGCGCCGCATCCATGTCGAAGCCGGCAACCTCGCCCTGGTGCATCGAGAGGCGACCGTCGACGAAGACCGTCTTGGTGACGCGGCCGGAGCCGCCGACGACCAGCGTCGTGATCGGGTCGATCGCCGGTGCCATATGGTGATCCATCAAGTCGAAGACGGCGATATCTGCGCGGGCACCCGCTTCGAGCCGCCCGAGATCGCTGCGCCCCAGCGCCTTCGCGCCGCCGAGCGTGGCGGCGTCGAAGAGATCGGCGCAGCTGACGGCGGCCGTATCGCCCTCGACGACGCGGCAGGTGATGAGCCCGATGAGCAGGTTCATCAGCATGTCGGGCGGCGTCGTGTCGGTGCCCATGGCGATGTTGATGCCGCGCGCCTTGACGGAGCGGAACGAATTGAGCGTGCTGCCACCACGCGCCGAAACCATCGGGCAATGCACGATGCTGACGCCGTTGTCGGCATAAAGCGTGAGGTCATCAGCCGTTGCCTGCGTGGCATGCGGCGCGATCAGCCGCGAGCTCAGGAAGCCGAGGCTTGCCATCCACTCCGGCGCCGTCTTGCCGTGAAGACGACGGACGGTATCGACCTCCATCGTGCCTTGCGCGGCGTGAAGCCGGATCGAGCAGTCGAGATCGCGCGCGGCGTCCGCCGTTCGCCTCAAGAGCGTCTCCGTGCAGGTCTCGACCCTATCGGGCGCCAGAAGCCCGCGCACCAGGCCGCCATGGCGGCCGTCGTGATCACGGATGAAGCCGATGGCGTCGTTGAGGCCCTGCAGCCCCCTCGCCTCGTCGAAGACGGCTTCGAGCTGTCCAGGTGCCTCCAGAACCATGCCGCCCGAGCGGTAGGCCGGGCTCAGATAGACGCGAAGGCCGAGATCGCCGGCAGCATCGGATGCGGCCTCGAACTCTTCCACCGTCTCGCCCCATTCGCGGTAAAACAGCGATGCGATCGGTGCGGCCGTCGTGATGCCGTTCAGCAGCAACTGGGCAAAAGAGAAGCGCTTCTGGAACGCCAACTCATCTTGCGAGTACATTTCATAGGGACCGCGCTCGACATAGGAGCGTGGCCACACGCGGCCCTTGGCCCAGCCGGGCTGGTGGTCGACCGCAAGGATGGTGGTATCGAGGTCGGACAGGGCATCGAGATCGATCAGGCCGGGGCTGATCATGGCAGCACCGAAATCGATCCGGCGGGCGACTTCGCCTTCGAACCGCGGGCCGACATAAAGCAAGCTGCCGCCTTCGATAACGACCTCGCCGTTCGGGATCAGGCGATGGCTGCCATCACGATGCCCGAGCACCCATTGCGCTGTCAGAAGCGTGCGGCCGTCGGCGCGCGCGCCAAGTTTCAAATCCTTGAGATCGATCATGGGATGGCGACCTCCGCGACGCCATTGCGAGCGATGACGCGGCCGCGCTTGACGACCAGCGGGCGCGGCGCGACTTCAACCACGGCATGGGCGAGCGTTTCGCCGACGAGCAGGGTGAAGTCGGCGTTGCAGCCGATGTCGAGGCCGTAGCCGGCGATGTCCATGACGTCGGCGCCACCGGTCGAGCAAACATGGAGCGCATGCTCCAGATCGACGTCACGGCGCAGGCCGTTCTTCATGCCGAGGATGCGGGCGCGATCCATCATGTCCGGTTGGCCCCACGGGCCCCAGGTGTCGCGGATGCCGTCGCAACCGGCCGCCACCTTCACGCCCGCTTCCTTCAGGCGCAGGATCGACGGAACGGTCGAGGACGGCGAACCGGTCGTGACGATGCGCACGTCCAGTTCGGCGATCTGATCGATCAGGCCAGCGACCCTCAGATAATCAGGAGCGCCGAGCGCAAAGGCGTGGCTGATCGCCACCTTGCCCTGCATGCCGAGTGCCCGGATACGCTCGAACATCATCTCCATGCTGAAGGCGCCGAGTTCGCCAGCTTCGTGCAGATGGATATCGATCGGCTTGCCATGCTTTTCGGCCAGGCCGAAGACCGCATCGAGATGGCCCTTGGGATCACGGTCGATGCCGCAAGGATCAATGCCGCCAAGGACTTCTGCCCCATTGCTCAGAGCCTGGTCGAGAAGCTCCACGGTGCCCGGACGTGTGACCAGCCCCGATTGCGGGAAGGCGACGATCTCGATGTCGATGATGCCGTCGAGCGCCTCGCGCGTCTGGATGATGCCTTCCATCAGCGCCAGGCCATGGGTGGTGTCGATGTCGACATGGCTGCGGATATGGCTGGTGCCGTTGGCGGCCAGCTGGATTGCCTGGCGCATCGACTGGCGATGGGGATCGATGCCGATCTCAAGCCGCTTCTCGCGCTCGAAATCGATGCGTTCGCGCAACGTCGCGACCTTGGCATTTTCGTGCCAGGGCATGCCCCAGACCGACTTGTCGAGATGGGTGTGCGCCTCGACCAGACCGGAAATGGCGATATGACCACGGCCATCCTCGGTCGCCACGCCAGCGGCCTGAAGGTTCTGGCCGATCGTGTCGATCTTGCCGTCGCGGATCAGGATATCCGTGGGCGCCCCGCCGTTCGGACGGACGTTACGGATCAGAAGATTGGACATCATTCACCTCAGTTTCGGATTGAGAGCGTCGCGCAGCCAGTCACCCAGAAGGTTGACCGAGACGACGAGAAGGCAAAGCTGCAGCACCGGGAAGAGCACGACCCACCAGACGCCGGAGAACAGGAACTGGTTGCCGAGCCGGATCAGCGTTCCAAGGCTCGGTTGGCTCGGCGGCATGCCGATGCCGAGGAAGGAGAGTGTGGCTTCCGTCAGGATCGCCATGCCGAAGTTCAGCGTGGCGGCAACCATGATCGGCGTCAGCGTGTTCGGCAGGATATGATTGAGCATGATGCGCCGCGCCGGCGTCTTCAGAAGGCGGGCCGCCTGCACATATTCCTTGCCGCGCTCGACGATCGTCTGGGCGCGCACGGTGCGGGCATATTGCACCCAGGCGCTGAGCGTGATCGCCAGCACGAGAACGGCGGCCGAGCCGACGTCGCGTAGCTCCGGAGGCAGCATCTGGCGGGCAACAGCGCTGACGAGAATGGCAATCAGGATCGTCGGGATCGACAGAAGCACATCGCCGATGCGCATCAGGACGTTGTCGATGATGCCACCGAAATAGCCGGCGATCAGGCCGAGGCTGAGGCCGACGGTCAGCGACAGGATTACCGAACAGACGCCGATCAGGATCGAGATGCGGGAGCCATAGAGGATGGCCGACAGCATGTCGCGGCCCTGGGTATCGGTGCCGAGGATGAAGGGCCATTGCCCGTCGGCCTGCCAGATCGGCGGCAGTTCCGAATTCCAGAGGTCGAGCTGCGCCGGATCGAACGGGTTCTGCGGCGAGATCAACGGTGCCGCAAGGGCGGCAAGAATAAGGATCGTGAGGATCAGCGCGCCGGCGATTGCCGACGGGCTGCGGGTAAACGACCACCAGAGATCGCTCTGGCGCCAGCGCGCGAGCCGGCCGATCTTGGCTGTCGAAGGTGTGTCCTGAGCCTGGTCAGTCATGGGGCGGCCTCAGCGTGTGGCATCGCGAAGACGGGGATCGATGACCGCATAGGCGATATCGACCAGCGTGTTCAGCGTGACGAAGATGAAGGAGACGATGCACAGGTAGCCTGCCATCACCGGGATATCGAGGAAGGTCACCGCCTGGATGAACAGCATGCCCATGCCCGGCCACTGGAACACGGTCTCGGTGATCAGCGCGAAGGCAATCAGCGAACCGACGTTCATGGCCGTCATGGTCACGACCGGCATCAGACAGTTGCGAAGCGCGTGGCGGAAATAGATGCGCCAGCGCGGCACGCCGCGGGCACGGGCGAACTTCACGAAGTCCGAACGCAGCACTTCCATCATCTCGGCGCGCACGAGGCGCATGACGAGGGTGATCTGGTAGAGCGCGAGCGCGAAGGACGGCAAGAGCAGTGAAGCGCGTCCGGAGGCCGTCAAAAGGCCGGTGCTCCACCAGCCGATCTGCACGACATCGCCGCGGCCGAAGGCCGGAACCAGACCGAGCGAAACGGCAAAGACGAGAATCAAGAGGATGCCGACGACGAAGCTTGGAAGCGAGACGCCGATGATGCTGATGAATTGCAGCCCCTCGGAATACCAACGGCCGCGGTGGATCGCGGTGAGAACACCGAGCGGAATGCCGATCAGGAGCGACAGGACCGTGGCCACCAGCGCCAGCTCGATCGTTGCCGGGAAACGCTCGGCGATCAACGTCATCACATCCTGGCCGTTGCGGTAGCTTATGCCGAAATCGCCCTGGGCCGCATTGACGACGAAGCGGACGTACTGGGTGACGAACGGATCGTTGAGGCCGAGTTTTTCGCGCAGTTCGACGCGATCGGCCTGCGACATCTGTTCGTTGGCCATCAGTTCGACCGGGTCGCCGGCGAAACGAAAGATCATGAACGCCATCAGCGCGACGGCAAGCATGACCAGCACGGCATTGGCCAGCCGCTTGATCAGAAAGACAATCATTGGATTTCCCGCTCAGTGAGAAACCCCGACAGAGCAAGCTCTGCCGGGGCAATGTGGGCTCAATCGCCGATACGGGTCAGCCAGTGGCGCGGCTTGTTGTCGGCGCGGATGGTGACGTCGGTCACCTCCTTCGACATCGCCCAGGCCATCGGCTGCTGATGCAACGGGATCATGATGACCTGATCCTTGGCAAACTTCAGCGCTTCGGTCTCAATCGCCAGACGCTTGTCGCGGTCCATCTCGACGGCGGCCTTCTTCACCATGGCGTCGAGCTCGGGATAGGACCAGCCGCCATAGTTGGCGACGCCAGCCGCACCCTCGCGGGTCGAAAGCACCTGGATCAACAGCGAATAGGCATCGAGCGTCGGCTCGTTGGCCCAGCCGATCATGTAGGCGTCGGACTTTCCGCCGGCGCGCTTCGGCGCCTGAACGGCGCGCGGGCCGATATCGAGCGTCGGCTTAAGGCCGACACGCGACAGCATCGACACGAGCGCGCTGCAGACGTCTTCCTCGTTGACGCTCTCGTCGTTCATGCAGACGAGCGTGAACTCGGTGCCAACGGCGCCCGCTTCTTCGAGAAGCTTCTTCGACAGTTCCGGATCGTAAGCGGTCGGCACGTCGAGCTCGGCGCTGTAGCCCGGGATTTCAGGCGCCACCATGGTGCCGGCCACATGCGACTTGCCGCGCATGACGCGCTTGAAGATCAGCTGACGGTCGATCGCATGATCGATCGCCTGGCGAACCTTGATGTCGTTGAAGAAATTGTCGCGGCCGTCAGCAAGCTTTTCCTTGCGGTTGAAGACCAGGTGAACCGTGCGCAGGTCGGAACGCTCGACGACCTTGATGTTCGGATCGCTCTTCAACCGGTCGAGGTCCTGCACGGGCGCGCCGTCGGTGAGGTCGATCTCGCCCGAAAGCAGCGCGGCAACACGGGTTGCGGCAGACGTGATCGGGGTGAATTCGATGCGATCGAGATTGTGCTTCGGCGTATCCCACCAGCCGTTGTTCTTGACCAGTACGGTCTTGCTGTCAGGCACGCGCGATTCGACGATGAACGGACCGGTGCCGTTTGTGTGGTAGGTGGTGTAACCCTCGACCTTGCCGCCGACATCGGTCGGAAGTTCGGACTTGTTGTCGATAAGCCAGTCCTTGTCGAACATGAAGATGTTGGTCATGTCGTTGAGGAACAGCGGGCTTGGCGAGTTCACCTCGATGTCGACGGTGTAGTCGTCCACCTTCGTGGTGGAGACATAGGCCGGGATGTTGCCGCGCAGCGGTGACGTCGGGTGGCTGACGCGGGCCATGGAGGCAACGACGTCATCGGCGGTGAAATCGGCGCCGTTCTGGAACTTTACGCCCTTGCGCAGGTGGAAACGCCAGACCTTTTCGGAAACCAGCTCCCACTTGGTGGCAAGTGCCGGCTCGACGACAAACTCGGGCGTATAGCGCGTCAGGCCTTCATAAACGTGATTGAGGAAGGCGAGGTTCGACGTGCTGCCGTAGGAATACGGATCGAGCGAGAAGATATCCCGCGGGCTGCCCCAGCGCAGCGTTTCGGCCTGTGCCGTGGAGGCGAGAAAGGCAAATGCCAACCCCGCAAGGAGATGCTTTCTCAGTTTCATGTGGTTCCCTCTGTTTTTCCCATTCGTCGCCGTGCCGATCCGGTCGGTCCACGATCCTTCGATCGCTGGAGGCTGACGGTGCTAGATTTGAAGTTGTTGGCGCTAATGTCAACTATTTTGTCGACAATTATGTTGCCAATGAAACGCAATCGCGAACTTGAAGGGGAAAACCACGTAATTTCAGTGGCTTTGGATCAAGGAAGGGCTTGCAATCCTGACGTGAAAATTGGGAGTATCCCTTTCACGTTCACGTCTTTCACCCCCGGCAACGTGCGGATTGGGCCGCGAATGGCCGCCCTTGAGGCTGCAGTGTTTGAAGAAAATGAGAGGGCCGGCCTCGGGACCGACACACAGCCGCTCCCTCCTGATCGGACAACGGGATCGGGCGGGCTCGGGCGTGATCGACCAGTTCCGGCCATGAAAAATGGCGCGCCATCCAGGGAGCGCGATGGTCGGGGGCCATCAAGGGCGTGACGAAACACCCCAGCATCGTCGGACTTGCCGGCGGGAAATAAGGCCTTGAACGTTTGGCGCCTACCCGGAAAGCCGACGCCTCATAAACAACGTTTCTGTCGGCGATGAATAGCTTGGATCCTCAGTTGACGTTACGTGAGCCTTAGATCGTGGCAGCCGCGCCGAAACCTGTGAGGAAAGACGTCAGATTGTCGGACAGCGCGTCGCAGAGATAGCCGCCTTCCTGGACGATCGCCGTCGGCAGGCCGAGGCCGGAGATAGCCGCACCGATCCTTGCAAAGCCCGGCGTCGACACGGACAGCCCGCCGAAAGGGTCGCCCTCGAAGGCGTCGAGGCCAAGCGCCACGACGAGCGCATCCGGGGCATAGGCACGGATGCGGCGAAAAGCGACGTCGAGGGCGGCCAGAAATTCTGTATCTCCCGACTTGCGATCAAGTGGCAGGTTGAGGTTGTAGCCAAGGCCCGGCCCCTCGCCGCGCTCGTCGGCATGGCCCCAGAAGAACGGATAGAACCGCACGGGATCTGCATGGATCGACACCGTCAGCACGTCGGAGCGCCGGTAGAAGATGCCCTGCGTACCGTTGCCGTGGTGCAGGTCGATGTCGAGAATCACGACGCGGGCGGCGTTCGACAGCAAGCGCTGTGCTGCAACAGCGGAATTGTTGAGGAAGCAGAAGCCACCGGCAACATCGGCAAAGGCATGATGGCCAGGCGGCCGGCACAGCGCATAGGCGGCACGGTCGCCAGCAAGGATTGCGTCTGCCGCGTCGACAGCACTCCAGGCGCTCCAGCGCACACTTTCCCATGTCTCCCCGGAAATCGGGCACGCCGTGTCGGCCATGTGATATCCGGCCTGGCCCACGGCAGACGCCGGGTACCGGCCATCACGGGCGAGCGGATGGATGTTCGGGATCACTTCATCCGAGGCCTCGGCGATCCGCTGCCAGCGCGCATAGATATGTTCGAGGAAATCGAGATATTCTGGGGTGTGAACGGCGGCAATCGGCCCAAGACCGTGATCGCTTGGCCGAAGGATGGTGCAACCGGCTTCGCGAGCGCCGGCAAGCAACCGCTCGACCCGTTCGGGCTGCTCCGGGTTCGGCTGCGGCGCGCCACTCGAAAGGAAAGCCTTCGGATCGTGTCGCTTCTGTTCCCGGGCGTAGAAGGCTTTCATGGTCACTCCAATTCCTGCGGCTTCGGACGTTCATTTTCCAGCGAGTGCCACGAAGGCATCGCCGTAGGCGGCATGGGCGCGGTCCTTCACCTGCCAGGTGATACCGAGCCGCTCGTAGAGGCGCTGGGCGGTCGTGTTTTCCACGTCGACTTCCAGACGCAGATAGTCCCCACCGCGCGCCCTCGACCAGGCCGCCACGTCGCGCAGCAGGCGCTCGCCGATCCCGAGGCCGCGAAAGCGATCTTCGACATAGAGATCCTGCACAAAGACTCCGGGCCGCCCACGCCAGGTCGAAAAGATCGGGAAGAACAGGCAGAGACCGGCAAACGCGCCGTCCACCTCGGCAATCAGACTGCCGAAGGCCGCGCCCGGGCCGAAGCCGAACCGGCGATAGTCGTCTGCGGTGCAAGTCACCTTGCCTACCATGTCGAGCCCGCGCCCCATGGCCAGGATTGCACCATGGATCGTCTCGGCATCGCCGATTTCACCTGAGCGAATGCGGATGACCGCGGTCGAACCGTGCGTCGTTGTCAATGTCTTCCCCTTTACTGCAGCGACCGAAGCCGCGGGCGATCTCGCCCGGGGCCTACGGCATCAGAATGCGACCTGATCACCGCCCTTGAGGCCGAGAAGATCACGTGCTTCCTTAGGGGTGGCAACCTCCAGCGACAAGGCGTCGAGCACGGTGCGAATACGCTGCACCTGCTCAGCATTGCTCGTCGCAAGCTGGCCGCGGCCGTTGTAGAGGCTGTCTTCGAGCCCGACGCGAACGTTGCCGCCCATTGCCGCCGCCATCGTGATCATCGGCATCTGGTGTCGGCCGGCCGCCAGCACCGAGAATGAATAGTCGTCGCCGAAGAGCTTGTCGGCGATCCGCTTCATGTGCGTCAGGTTCTCGGGATCGGCGCCGATGCCTCCCAGAATGCCGAAGACAAACTGGATGAACAGATGGCCGGAAACCAGCCCACGGTCACGGAAATGCGCCAGAGAATAGAGATGGCCGACATCGTAGCATTCGAACTCGAAGCGTGTCCCGCATCCCTGCCCAAGCCGCGTCAGGATGAATTCCATGTCGGCAAAGGTGTTCTTGAAGATCGACGAGCGTGTTGCCTCCAGCAGCTCCGGCTCCCAGGCGTGCTTCCATTCGGCGGGCTTGTCCAGTGCCGGAAACAGGGCGAAATTCATCGATCCCATGTTAAGCGAGCACATCTCGGGCTCGGCCCGCAATGAGGCCGCCAGGCGATCTTCGAGCGCCATCAGCGACGAGCCGCCGGTCGAAATGTTGATGACGGCGTCGGTCGACTGCTTGATGCGCGGCAGAAACTGCATGAACAGCGAAGGGTCTGCCGAGGGACGACCGTCCACCGGGTTTCTCGCATGCAGGTGCAGGATCGAGGCGCCGGCCTCGGCAGCGGCAATTGCCTCGGCGGCGATCTGGTCCGGTGTGATCGGCAGATGGGGCGACATGGTCGGCGTATGCACCGAGCCCGTCACCGCGCAGGTGATGATGACCTTCCTGCGCGACGTCTTGGTTTTCGTCATGGTGTCGATCTCAGCGGTTGACGGGAAGGTTGAGTTCGGCCGCGAGCTGTTCGAGCACGTCGCCGAGGATTGCGACGATTTCGCCGATCTGCTCCCTTGTGATGATCATCGGCGGGCAGACCAGGAAATGATCGCCCTCGACACCCCCACGGGTCCGCCTGGAATAGATGATCAGCCCACGCTCATAGGCGAGATCGACAACCCGCTGGTGCGCGTTCAACTCCTTCGGCAAGGGCTTCATCGTCTCGCGATCCGAGACGAACTCGGCGGCAAGCAGCAGCCCCTTGCCCCTGACGTCGCCGATGAACGGGAAGCGTTCGGAAAGGGTGACCAGTTCGGCCTTGAGCGCGTCGCCCATGACGGCCGCATTGTCGATCAGCCCGAGCCGGTCGATTTCGTCGAGCACCGCCAGGCCAGCGGCGCAGGCAAGCGGATTGCCAGCATAGGTGAAGCCATGCTGGAAGCCGCCGGCGTCGAGCACCGGCTGCACCAGCCTTGAGGGCGCCGCCATGGCACCGAGCGGGCAATAGCCGGAAGCAAAGCCCTTCGACAGCGCGATCAGGTCCGGCTTGCAGCCCCAATGATCGCCACCAAGGAATTTCCCGGTCCGACCAGCCCCGCTCATGACCTCGTCATGGATGAGCAGGATGCCATACTTGTCGCAGATCTCGCGGATGCGCCGGTAGTAGCTGTCGGGTGCCACCAGCGCCCCGGTCGACGCGCCGCCGATCGGCTCCATGATGAAGGCGAGCACACTTTCCGGGCCTTCGGACTGGATCCTGTCTTCCAGCATATCGGCATATTTGATGCCGCGCTGCTCCATCGTCAGGTTGTCACGGTCGAGATAGGCGGTCGGTGCCGGCACCTTCGGCATTTCGCGCATCATCGGCGAGAACGGATCGGAGAGCGCCGCATAACCGGTGACAGCCAGCGCGCCGAGCGTGCCGCCGTGGTAGGACGGAAAGCGCGAGATCACCTTCCAGCGATCCTTCTGACCGGTCGCGACGGCCCATTGCCGGGCGAGCTTCAGGCAGGACTCGACCGCCTCTGACCCGCCGGAGACGAAGAAGATCTTGTCCATGCCCTCGGGCAGCTTTTCGGCGGCGCGGCGCGCCAATTCTTCGGCCGGTTCGTTTTCAAAGTGAAGGCGATAGGCGAAGGTCACGCGGTCCATCTGCCGCTTCATGGCTTCGATCACGTTGCGATTGCCATGGCCGATATTGACCACCATCGCGCCGCTGGAGCCGTCGATCACCCGTCGGCCATCCTGGTCGAAGAGATAGATGCCCTCGGCCCGGTCGACCAGCGGCCGGCGCAGGCGCGACTGGTAGAACAGGTGTGAGGCGGGCCGTTCGTTGGAAGCTGTCGTCTTGAGCATGTCCGGTCTCTGTCAGCGTTTGAGGTAACGGTTGAGAACATTGGCGGTGACGCGTTCGACCATCGTATCGCCGCGCTTGAGGGCTGCCACCCATTCGCAGCTGCCGGCGTGGAAGACCTCGCCCTTGCCGCGCGGGAAATTGACGATCATGCCGCAACCGCGCTTGACCTTGTCGACCGAGGCTTCGCCGGCATCGCCGATCAGCGTTTCCGCCACGAACTTGGCGTCCGCGTCGGAGAGGAACTGATCATCGGCGGCAATGTCGGCGCTTTCTTCCTTCAGCGACGACATGCCGAGCGCCAGGATTTCCAGTCCGTCCGGTGCGCCGCTGTCCTCCGTCGGTTCCGGCAGGCCGCCACGGATGATGTAGTCGAGGCCGTCGACCTCGTAGCCGAAGGCATGGCCCTCGGCGCCGAGGATATCGCCATAGTAGATACCGGTCCCAGCAAAAGCCCAATGCTCGGGGCGATAGACTGGAAAGCCGCGGGCGCCGCGCGGAGCGCAACCACCCCAGCCGACATAGAGCCCGCGTGTGGCAATGAGCCCGAAGGTGGACGAACCGGGACGACCGATTGTCCTATCCTCCCAGGAGCCGGTCATGCGGGTCGGATCGTCGGACCGAAAAGCCGGGTCTTCTGCACGCGCGCGATACTTGTAGCACACCTGCCGCTTGCCGCCGTCTTCCAGGCGCGTCTGCCACATGAAGTTGCCGGCAAAGCGGGCCGCGTGCCCGCCGCGCTCGACGTAACCGTCGACCGCGTCGCGCATCTCCCAGGTCCAGTATTCGTCGTGGCCCACGAAGGCGACGCAATCATAGCCGTCGAGGATTTCCGGGTTGAAATGCAGCTCGTGCTGGCTGGCGAGATCGACGGCGTAGCCTTCGCGCTCGGCCCAGCGGAAAAAATGGCTGTCATAGCTCGCCCAGCCTGAAGAGGCGTATTTCTTGGAATAGCCGTTGGCATAGGCCCATTCCATGTGCGGGTAGCGCGGGGCGACCGCCATCGGCGAGTAGATTTCCAGCGGAACCCGCGGCGCATCGGCCGGCAGTTGTACAAAGCCGCGGCAGAACGGCCGCTCGATGCTGACGGTCGTCGCATACTGGTCGCGGTTGGGACCGGTGATGCCCTGGTAGTGGTTCGAACCGCCCCAGGTGTTGTAGGAGGTCCAGGACCCGGTCGCCGCCACCTGCAGCACGCGGCCCGGCTTGCGGCCGGCCTCGGGACGGACGATGAAGAGGTGATGGCAGCGAATGGGCGCGCCATTGCGGCCGGCCGCCGTCAACGTAATGCGGTAGGCACCGGACGGCCAGCTCGCATCGACCGCGAACTCGAACGTCGTCTCCCAACCGCAGCCAACGACGGAACACTGATCCGGCGTATCCTGCCAGCGGGCCGCGATCCCCTGACGTGTCATGACGGTCGTTTCGATCGCGCCGTCGCGCACGATCTCCAGCGCGAACTGTTGGGCCGTCGAGCTTACCTGAAGCCGCACGGTTGCGCCCGGCGGATAGGCATAGGCGTCGGTATAGCACCAGATCTCGCCGCGCTCGCCGTCCATTCCAGGATATTCGTAGTAGTGGCCGAGCACCGCTTCGCGGCGCTCATCGGGCGTCAGCCCGAAATCGGGAAACTGGTCGCTGCTCGTCTTCATCGCATCCATCACGCCGCCAGGTATTTCTTGAGGAATGTCCGCGTGCGCTCCTGCTTCGGCTCGCGGAAGATTTCGCTCGGAGGCCCCTGTTCGACGACAACGCCGCCATCCATGAACAGCACCCGATCGGCGACTTCACCGGCAAAGCGCATTTCGTGGGTGACGATCAGCATCGTCATGTGTTCGGCGGCAAGCTGCTTCATGACCGCGTTGACCTCGTCGACCAGCTCGGGATCGAGCGCCGAAGTTGCCTCGTCGAAGAGCATCACCTTCGGCTGCATGGCCAGCGCTCGCGCGATGGCGACACGTTGCTTCTGGCCGCCGGAAAGCCTGGAGGGATAGGCATCGACCTTCTCCGCAAGGCCGACCTTCGACAGAAGTTCCACCGCCAGCGCGCGCGCCGCCGCCTTTGCCATGCCCTTCAGGATGATGGGCCCCATGGTGACGTTTTCGAGCACGGTCAGATGCGGGAACAGATTGAAATGCTGGAACACCATGCCCATCTGCTGGCGCACCGCATTGATGTGGCGCTCGAAGGCCTGGCCGCGCAGATCCTGGTTGACCTGGACGCCATCAAGCCAGATCTCGCCACCATTCAAGGTTTCGAGGTGATTGATCGAGCGAAGGAGCGTGCTCTTGCCCGATCCGCTCGGGCCGATGATGGCAACGATCTGGCCGCGGTCGACCGAAAGGTCGATGCCCTTCAGGACTTGAAGCTCGCCATAGGCCTTGCGGGCCCCCTTCACTTCGACCATGGGTCGCTCGGCGTTCATCGTGATACCTCCACGTTCTGTTCGACCCGGCGCAGACCCGCTTCGAGCACGAGGTTTAGGATGTAATAGAGGGCGGCGACCGTGATGTAGAACTCGAACGGTCGGAAGGTCTCGCTGATCGCGAGCTGTGCCGCATGAACGAGTTCGGCAATGCCGATGATCGACACCAGTGAGGATTCCTTCAACAGCACGATCAGGTTGTTGCCCATGGCCGGGATGGTGTTGCGCACGGCCTGCGGCACGACGAAATAGCGCAGCGTCTGGAAGCGACCGAAGCCGAGACTACGCGCGCCTTCGGTCTGGCCGACATCCACCGCGACGATGCCGGCGCGCAGAATGTCGGCGTTATAAACCGCGAAGTGCAGCCCGAGGCCGATGATGCCGGCAATCAGCGCCGGGATCTTGAAGCCGAGCTGCCCCAGCCCGTAATAGATCAGGAACAGCTGCAACAGCAGCGGCGTGCCCATGAACAGCCACATGAACGCCCTGACCGGCAAAGCGACGGCCTTCGGCGCATAGAGAACGACGAGCGCGAACATCACGCCGAAGATGAAGCTGATGGCGGCTGCCGAGACGGTGAGGACGACCGTCCACCACACACCCATCCACAGGATATCGGCATAGGGCGGAACGACGCTGAAATCGAGGCCTTGCATGCGGGGTTTCCTCTCAGGCTATGGCGTAGCGTCGGTCGATGAGATCGACGACCCGCGCGACGACATAGACGATGAGCATGTAGAGCACGGCGGCGACACCGAAGATCTCGAACGGCTTGTAGGTCGAGCCGATGTAACGTTGGGCCGTGTAGGTGAGCTCGACCACCGAAATCGTAGAGACCAGTGCCGACCCCTTGACCAGGGCGACGGCATTGACGCCGAGCGGCCGGATCATCAGACGTGCGGCCTGCGGCAACACCACCTTGCGCATCGTCTGGAACCGGCTGAAGCCGATGGAGCGGGCAGCCTCGGTCTGGCCGCGGTCGACCGACTGGATGGCGCCGCGGATGGCTTCGGCCATATAGGCGCCGATGTTGAGACCAAGCCCGATCACGCCGGCGGCAAACGGCTCGAGATTGATGCCGATCTGCGGACCACCGAAATAGAGAACGAACAGCTGGATCAGGCATGGCGTGCCGCGAAACAGGCTGACATAGGCAGAACCGAGGATGCGCAAGGGCAAGGAGCGCGACATCTTTGCCGCCGCAACGAGAAAGGCGACGACAAGCCCGAGGGCAAGCGAAAGTGCCGAAATCTCGATCGTGATCCACGCCGCTTCCACGAAGAACGGGAAGACGCGCTGCACCAGCGAAAAGTCCATGAGAAAACTCCGGGAGGAGGATGCGACGGTCTCCGGCCGCCACCGTCAGCGGACGGCCGGAGACGATAGAAGCAAGCGATCAGCGAATGTCGCTGCCGACCCATTCCATGGCGATCTTCTCGTAGGAGCCGTCCGCCAGCATGTCCTCGAGCGCCTTCTGCATCGCTGCCTTCAGCTCCGGATTGTTCTTGCGGATGGCAATGCCGATGGCGACGCTGCCGCCTTCGATATCAGGCGTTTCCAGGCGGCGAACCTTCTCGCCGGTTTCCTTGACGGCGACCATGACGGGGATGTTGTCGACGACGATGGCATCGACGCGGCCGCTCTTCAGTTCCATCATCAGCTCGGGCAGGCCCTTGTAGGTGCGCACATCCCAGCCGCCCTGTTCGCGCGCCCACTTTTCATGGGTTTCGCCGAGCGTCACACCCAGCGTCTTGCCCTTGAGGTCTTCGAGCTTGTCAACGGCCGAGTCCTCGGAGACGAAGACGGCGCGGCCGGCGTGATAGTAAGGACCGACGAAATCGACGACCTTCTCGCGCTCTGGCGTGATGGTCATGGAGCCGACGACCGTGTCGTACTTGTTGGCAAGCAGACCGGCGATGATGCCATCCCAGGCCGTCGTCACCAGTGTGCCCTTGACGCCGACGCGCTCGGCAATCGCCTTGCCGATCGACGCGTCGAAACCGACGACCTCGTTCTGTTCGTTGACGAAGTTGAAGGGCGGGTACTGGCCGCTCATCGCGATCTTCAGCTCGCCGGCAGACTTCACGGCTTCCAGATCGTCTGCACGCACTGATGCGGCGGAGAAAGTTGCGGCAATGGTCAGTGTAGCGGCCAGCAGGCCGGAGAAAATGGTCTTCATGAAATGTTCCTTGATCCTCTGGGCAAATGCGCCTTCTCGTGCGCTTGGGACGGGCATCGAGGCGCCTTCCGAATTTCATGATTGCCTTTGCTTCAGCATTGCGCAAATAGATAATGGGAATAGAAGGCATAGATTTGAAGAATGGCGACACCGCGGTCAGAACGGCTTGTCTGGGAGCTTGACTGGAACCTCTTGCGCACCTTTGTGGTGATCGCGGAGGTGAAAAGCATCACACGCGCCGCCGAGCGGCTGAACCTGAAGCAGCCGAGCGTCAGCAATGCCTTGAAGCGGCTGGAGGACAGGGTCGGGCGGCGTCTGGTCGAACGTGACGCGACCCGCTTCGACCTCACCGAAGTCGGCCAGTTGCTCTACGAACAGGCCGTCGAGGTGTTCGGAACCATATCGCAGCTGCCGCAACTGGTGCGCGGCGTCAGCGACGACGTGACCGGCCACGTGACCATCGCCGTTGCCAGCCACGTGGTATCGCCGCTCTTCGACCGGGCCCTGATGCAATTCCATCGCGACTATCCGCGCGCGACGCTGAACATCTCGGTGGCTGCAAGCGGCGACGTCACCCGCCAGGTGCGGGAGAAGCGCGCATCCTTCGGCCTCTGCCTCGTCAGCGTTCGCGATCCAGCGCTCGATTATCTGCTGGTGTTTCGCGAGTTCTTCGGCTTCTTCTGCGGTCCGCACCATCGACTGTTCGGCAAGCAAGGGCTGAAGCTCGCCGACCTCAAGGGCGAGACCTCCGTCTCGTTCCACACCGACCATATCGCCGACGCGCTTCGCCCGGTGGCGCTGCTGCGCAGCGAGGCCAAGCTCAATGCCAACGTCGTCGGCGTCTCCTCCAGTCTCGAAGAGGTGCGCCGCATGATCATGGCCGGCCTTGGTGTCGGCCCGCTGCCGCTGCACGTTGCGCGACGCGATGTTGCCGATGGCGCGCTCTGGCGGCTACCCCCTTACGAGGCGCCGCCCGCCATCGACATCTTCATGCTGACAAATCCCGACAAGGCGCTGAACCGGGCCGAAAAGGCGCTGATTGCCGGATTGCAGACATTGATCGCCGAAACACCGGCGGAAGAGCGCATCTACGCCGACTGAAACCTTCGCCGACCGACGGCTCATTCCACCGGCAGCAGGGCCTCAGCACGGGAACGGGCCGCAGGTTCAAGGGCCGTCGCTGCGCGCGCGTCGAGGTCGAAGCGGACGGTGACCGTCCGGTTGACCGCATGAACGACGTCATCGAGCGTTCCGGACATGATCTGCTCGAAGGTCACGGAGGAACGGCCGAGCTTGACGACCCGCGATCGGATGGTGATCAGCGCCCCGGCCTTGGTTTCGTGCTTGTATTCCGTTTCCGAGCGTACGTCGGCCCAGCCCCTGGCCTTCTCGCCTTCGGTTTCCAGGCCAGCAATATGGCCGAGCAACTGGAAGCTGGCATCGTCGAACATTGCCGCATAATGGCGCACGTTCATGTGCCCCATCGTGTCGCACATCCACGGATGGGCAACGCCGACATAGGTGGTCAAAGGCTGGCTCGACATGCTGGACCTCGCAGAAGGATATGTCTCGACGAATCGATCGAGAGATAGCGGAAGACCGAGCCGGCTGTCCATCGGCCCCGGCAGGGACGCGCGCGTGGACCGAAATATCGGTGGGCAAGCGTCGCGGGGGCGTGGACGCCCACTAGGCACTCGCCCGCGAGCTCCCTAGGCTGCCGACCAAATCTGCAAGGAGACGTGATCGTGAAAGTGTATCTGGCGGGGCCCGAGGTGTTCCTGAGCAATGCCGTGGAGATCCAGGCGCAGAAGGCAGCGCTTGCCCGCGCGGCCGGCTTTACGCCACTTGTGCCGGGCGACCTGGAAATCCCGCCGGCCGAGACCAAGCATGCCCGCGGCCGTGCCATCTACGGCGTCGACGAGGGCATGATGCTCGCGAGCGACATGATCATCGCCAATCTGACCCCGTTTCGCGGCATCAGCGCCGACGTCGGCACGGCGTTCGAACTCGGCTTCATGTGCGGCCGCGGCCGTCACGTCTATGCCTATACCAATACGGCGCGCAGCTACTATGATCGCATCCTGCACGGCCACTACGCCGGTTCGGCCGCGGCGCGCGCCGATGGCCGCATGGCCGGCCCGGATGGTGTGAGCATCGAGGACTTCGACATGTCCGACAACCTGATGCTCGACGGCGGCATCCTGGCGCGCGGCGGAACGTTCGTGAAGCGCGAGGTCGCCGAAGCCGACCGGCTGACCGACCTCGAGGCCTTCAAGGAATGCCTGGCGATTGCCGCAAGGCAGCATCTCGCCTAGGCGATCGTCTGCTTCAGTCGACCGGGCACGGCCAGTTGGTCGGCGTGGTCAAGCCTTGCGGTAGCTTGGTGGCGCTGTCGCCGCAGGTGAGGTTGACCTGTTCCTGCTCAAGCCCGGTCGCCGCCGACAGATCGACGCCTTCGATCCGCGTCAGGAACATGAAAGCGTCGGTGAAGTCGATCGGTCCTTCGAAGCTGGAGCCGGCGAAGGTGGCGCGCGACAGGTTGGCCATCGGGAAGCGCGTGCCGGTGATCACGGCCTTGTCGAAATTGGCGCGGCCGAGCTCGGCCTTTTCGAAGTCGGCGCCTGTCAGCTTGGCGCCGCTGAAATTGGTGCGCTGAAGTTCAGAGCTGTTGAAGGAAGCGCCTTCTGCAGAGATACCCGCAAAACTGCTGCGATAGGCTTCGACCTTGGCGAAATTCGCCTTGTCTGCCCGGGCGCCGGCGAGCGAAGAACGCACCAGCGTCGCCTTCTCAAGATTGGCCTCGGTCAGATTGGCGCCCCTCAGATCCGTGAGCGTGAAATCGGTGTTGGTCAGGTTGCCGCCTGCAAGATCGATGCCGCCCAGCATCAGCTGCTTCTTGTTGCAATCGCTCCAGTCGGCACCCGGTGCCGACGGCCCCTTGCAATTGGCCGCAGAAGCGAGATCGGAAAACGTGAGCGCGGCGAGCAAAGCGGACAGGCCGATCGCCGAAGATTTCCCGCCGGCGCGAATGGCGCGCCTGACGCCGGCAGCAGTGCCAATGCCACCCTCCCCGTTTGCGACAGACGAACGAATGGCTTTTTGTTTGGGGATGTGCATGGCGCTGCTCCACGGCCCTTCAAGTGGACCGGTCCTGTTGCATTTCTCGTTTGCGCGCCTCATGCCCGACACATTCGGAAGAAGAGCGCATCGCGGCGTAAGCGTATGACATTGTTGCTCTTCGCGCAAATGACAGCCGCGCGATATGGCAAAAGTGATTTGCCCGCCCGCAACCTTGCACGGGCTCTTCTTTATCGCGACAGTGTCGCTCTGTCGCTGTTCGCTGGTCATGCCCGAAGGCGCGGCAAGGCCGGTGTGACGCTCAACCAGGCCAGTGCCGCCATCATCGAAAGGCCAATCCAGCCGCGCTGCCCCCAGGAGCCTCCGAGCCCGAGCGTCGAGGGCGGCTGTGGCGCGAAGACTGACTGGAGCAGCATGCAGTCAAAGGCCCGAAGGCTCGACTTGGAACGATCCCGCCGTTTGTGCGCAGACAGCGCAAGATCAAGGCTTCGTCGGGAGCGGAGTGGATCAGGCCGGCGATGCACGCCGGCACGACAGGTCAGCTGTTGGAGACGATGCGCACGGTTGTCAGGCTACAGCGATTGCCGACCTCTCGTGATAGGGATCGATGTCGGCCGACCGATGCGGAAATCGAACTTGCCACGTTGTCAGATTGCATGCAATATCCATACAATATTCCGAGTAAGGACATGCCATGACTTTGGACGCACCGGAAACCACCTGGCTGCCGGCGATCCGCAAAGCGAAGGGACCGCTCTACATCGCGATCGCCGACGCGATCGCTGCCGATATCGCGGAGGGCCGACTTCCCGAAGGCGCGCGACTGCCACCCCAGCGCGCCCTTGCCGGCACATTGGGTATCGACTTCACCACCGTGAGCCGCGCTTACAACGAGGCCCGGCACCGCGGACTGGTGGAGGGCCGCGTCGGTCAGGGAACTTACGTCAAGGCGCGACGGATGAAGGGCCTGCAGCCGGCAGCCGACGGCCTGGTCGACATGAGCATGAACCTGCCACCTTTGTTCGACGACGCAGCGCTGACGATGCGCCTCTGGAACGACATCGCCAGCCTGCAGGGTGAGCATGGGCTCGACCTCCTCATGCGCTATCAGGCGGCGGGAGGCGCGCCGCACAATCGGGCTGTCGGCGCTGCCTGGCTGCGACCGCGCCTTGGAGAGATCCCCGCGGAGCGGGTGCTGATCTGCGCCGGCGCGCAGAGCGCGCTGCTGGCCGCCGTCAGCACGCTCGCCAAGCCCGGCGACACCATCGCGGCGGAGGCCATCGCCTATCCCGGCTTGCGGGCCCTCACCACCCACCTCGGTATCGATCTTGTCGGTGTTCCCATCGATGAAAAGGGCATGATACCCGAGGCACTTGAGGCAATCTGCAAATCCAAAAAATTAAGAGCGCTCTACTGCAATCCGACACTGCATAACCCGACGACGGCAACGCTTCCGCTTGAGCGACGCAAGGCGATCGCCGCCATTGCTCGGGCCCATGACGTCGCTGTTATCGAGGATGACGCCTATGGCGCGATACCGACGGATGGACCGCCGCCATTGGCATCGCTTGCGCCCGATATTGTCCATCACATCGCGGGCCTGGCCAAATGCCTCTCGCCCGCGCTCAGGATCGCCTATCTCGTCGTGCCGGATCGCCAAAGCAGCATTCGTCTCGAAGGCGCGATCCGGGCGACAAGCGGTATGGCCCCACCCTTCAATGCAGCCGTCGCAACGCGCTGGATCGAGGATGGCACGGCCGCCGAGGTTCTTGCCGTCATTCGCCGCGAGGTGACGATCCGGCAGGAAATGGTGACGCGGCTGCTGCCGCGGCACATGGTCCAGACGGATCCGGAGGCCTTCCATCTGTGGCTGCACCTTCCGTCTCCCTGGACGCGCGGCGACTTCGCCAACCGGCTCAGGGCATCGGGCATCAGCGTCGTGACCAGCGATGCGTTTGCCATCGGCCCGGCGCCCGAGGCCGTGCGCGTCGGGCTCGGCGCGGCGCGCACGCACGACGAGCTCCACCGCAGCCTGATGGCGATCGCCGACTTGCTGCAGCAATCTCCAGCCGCTTCGAGCCTCGTCGTTTAAGGCCTTCGTTGAGGTCGGCGAAATTGTCGCAGCAATGTATGCATACAATAAATTGACAATTTGGCGGTTTGGGCGCACAGCTTTTGCAAGGCCTGAGGCGGCACGGAATGATCGGTGACCGCACACAGGCATATCAGCAGGCGCACCGGCAAAGGTTGCGCCGCAGACGCCTGAAAGGAACGCACATGTCTTCGGATCACGATTGGCCTCCCATTCCTCCCATGCAGACAGGCTTGCGCGGCCGTTGTCCGCGTTGCGGCCAGGGGCATCTTTTCGAAGGTTTCCTGAAGATGCGCAAGAAATGCGAAGTCTGCGATCTCGACTATTCGTTCGCCGATCCGGCCGACGGCCCGGCGTTCTTCGTCATCTGCTTCGGCTGCGTGCCGAGCGTGCTTTTGGGTGTCTGGCTGGAGGTGCAGTTCAGCGCGCCGCTCTGGGTCCATCTGCTGGTGACCGGACCGTTCATGCTCTTGACATGCATCCCGCCACTTCGCCCCTTGAAAGGATGGCTGGTTGCGAGCCAGTTCTTCTACAAGGCAGAGGAAGGAAAGCTGGTGCGAAGGCAGGTCGAGCAGCCGCTCGCTCCGAGCCAATAGCGACCGGTCACGAGACGGATACTTCGGCATCCGGCAGCTCCCCCTTATGGTGGCCGCAAATGCGTAAACGAAACAAGGCGCGGACGATGTCTGCGCCTTGTTTCGTTGGTCAGCCGATTTGTTCTCAGATCATTGCGTCGGCGGCGTCGGCTCGCCCAGCGACAGCATCAGGCGGTTCGCCCAGTTGAAGAAGGCAGCACCGTGGATGACGTCCGATATCTCGAGTTCGTCAAGGCCTGCCGCCGACAGGCGCGCGATATGCTCCTCGCTGAAGCTCGGGGGCGTCGCCGTCAGGGCGACCGAGGCCGCGACGATCGCATTCCAGCGCTCGCCGAGATCGGCTTCCACACCCTCGTCCAGCAGCGTCTGCACATCGTCGCCCCGCTTGGAATGATGCGCGGCAAAACGCGAATGCACCGAAGCGCAGAAGATGCAGCCGTTCGAGCGCGACGCGGCCGTGGCCGCCAGCTCGCGCTCGGCACGCGGCAGGCCGGTGCGGGTGTTGTAGAAGATATCCTTGTCGGTCTTCGTGCGCGCCTCGAGCACGGCGGGATCACGAACGAGGAGGCGGAAATAGGGCGATTTCGCCCGCGCAGCTTCGACGAGGCCCGCAAGATGCGCTTCCGTCAGGTCTTCCTCGGCAAGTGGCTCCAGCCAGGGCGTCCAGCCGATCTCGGCCTGCGTGAAAGCGACGGGGCGGTTTTCGATCACCGGCGTGATGATATGGTCGGTCATGAGATGTCCTTCTGAAGCCTTAGGCCGCGACGCGCCGGGCGGAGGCTGCAAGCAGCCCGAGACCGGCGATGACGCGGATCTGGAACGCGACGAACGAGACGAGCTGCGACAGCGTCACGATGCCGTTTGTCGTCCATCCGGCATCAAGAAGCGCCTGCAGCGCCTTCGGGCTGGCATCACGCAGATGGAAGACCAGCAGATGTGCGTGCTCCAGGCCCGCGGAGAGCTTTTCCCCGAGCGCCTCACGGCTGGTGCTCGAAACCCGGTAGATCGGCCCTTCCGTGTTCTCAACGCTTAAGGGACCGCTCGGATAGTGGCCATATGGCCCCGCTGCTTGCGCGACACCGATCTCGGCCTTCAGCACTTCAGCGAGCCACCGGTTTGCTTCGCTTTCCTCGAGCGGGCTGGCATAGAATTCAAAGATGTCAGGCTGGCGATGAAGCCCGGCGACGAAGCTGGCGATCGCCTGCCGTTCGACCAGCGAGACGTCGCCTGTGGTCGCGGGCTCAAAGAGTGCGAGGTAGCTCTTCTGCGCCTGTTCGCGCGTTTCCGGCCGCTGTGTCCGGATGCGGTCGAGCGACGAGCCCGGCTTGATGCCGGCCAGGAGGTCGATGATATCGGGTGTCGATGTGGTCACGAGAGGTCTCCTTCCTTCAATGAACGACGCCTGCGGCGCCGAAATGGTCAACCGACGGCGCCGAGCCGTCGGGGGCTGAATTTCTCCTCGGGCAACCAGCCGAGCGCCGGCGCGACTTTCGTTGCGATCAGTTCGATCGAGCGCAGGATGAGCGGGTGCGGCGGATCGACCGAGTGCACCTGGAAGACGAGGTCGGTGACCCGGTCGAGCGTCGTATCGGCGCGCAGGCTTTCGATCACGTCCTCAGGCGTGCCAACATGAACGTCGAAGGCGGTGATCAGGTCGGAAAGCGACGTGCCGGCTGGCCTGAGGCCGGATGCGATCAACCGCTCGGCACCCCGCCTCAGGCCGATTTCGGCAAGGCGCAGCGCCTCGGCGCGGCTGTCGGCGACGAAAAGGCTGCGAGATCCGAGAATCTTCGGCGTGCGGCCCGCAGGCAATGCCGCCAGATAGGCATCGATGATCGGGTGCTGCAGGTCTGCCAGCGATGCGTCAGGCCGATCCACGCTCCGCGGTTGCGTGCGTGACAGCATCAGCCCGTCGCTCGCGCGCCCTGCCCGTTCACCACCAGCCACAGAGAACGTCGCCTGCCAGATCCGGTCGAGCAATTGCGGCGCCGCCGGATAAAGCCGGTCGCCGCCTGCAAGGCTGCGGCCGGCCCATGCGTCGAGCACGACGCGCAGATGTCGGGCGAAAATCTCGCCGCGTTCCGCACTCTCGAGACCAAAAGCCGTGAATGACGATGGCGTGCCGCCCGTGCCAAAGCCGATTTCGACACGGCCGCAGGAGAGAAGATCGAGAACCGCGGCGTCTTCTGCCACCCGGATCGGATTTTCGAGCGGCAGGGTGACGACGCCGGTGCCCAGCCGGATCCGCGACGTCTGCGCGGCGACGTGGGCGAGAAAGACGAGCGGTGCCGGCAAACCGCCCTCGTCGGCGTGGAAGTGGTGTTGCGCCACCCAGGCTGTATCGAAGCCGAAGCGTTCGGCAGTTGCGATCTGCTCGGCGGCATAGTGGTAGCGGGCACCGGCGGGCACGTCGTCGAGCAGACGTGTAAAGAACCCAAGGCGCTTGCGTGGCGTCGACGTCGTCATGTTCTGTCCTGTCATTCTGTCCCGCGCCGTCAGACGAAGGCAGCTCGTTTTTGTCCGGGAATGGCGTTGATGAGTTCGCGGGTGTAGTCGCTGCGGGGTCGCACAAAGACGTCCTCGACCGTGCCGCCATCGACCAGCCGGCCGTCCTTCAGCACGGACACCGTGTCCGAAATCTGCCTGACGACCGCGAGGTCGTGCGACACGAAGAGGTAGGTGAGCCCCAGGTCGCGCTGGAGTTCGTCGAGAAGATCGAGGATGCGGGCCTGCACGGTGACGTCGAGGGCGGATACCGCCTCGTCGAGAACGACGACGTCAGGGTCGAGCACCAGCGCGCGCGCAATCGCCACCCGTTGCCGCTGACCGCCCGAAAGCGCATGCGGACGGCGGTCAAGTGCTGCCTCCGGCAGGCCGACGCGGCTGAGGATCGCCCTTACCTTCTCCTCCCGTGCCGGGCGGACAAGCCTGCCGAAGTTCAGGAGCGGCTCGGCGACGATGTCGAACACGGTCTGGCGCGGATCGAGTGAACCATAGGGGTTCTGGTAAACCAGCTGGATCTTGCGCCGGAACTGGCGCAGCGTCTCTCCGCGAAGCGTCGACAGGTCGGTGCCATCGATCTCGATGCGGCCGGCCGTCGGCTTCTGAAACCCGACGATCGCGCGGATTGTCGTGGTCTTGCCGGAACCGGATTCGCCGACGATGGCGTGCGTCGTGCCGCGACGGACGCGGAAGCTGAGGTCGTCAACGGCGCGAAACGATTTGCCCCGATCATCGGTCCGAGAGAAGTCCTGCACAAGGCCATCGACGATGACGACATCATCGCCCGATGTTGGGTGCCTGTCGCGCGCGGTGGCAGGCGCGGTGCGCACAACGGCCGAGAACGACGGTGCATCGGCGAGAAGCTGCCGGGTGTAGGCGGACCGCGGCGCGGCGAGCACCACCTTGGTCGCTCCGAGCTCCTGCACGCGCCCGCCCTGCAGGACGACGAGCCGGTCGGCCCGGTCGGCGGCAACGCCGAGATCATGGGTCACGAGCAGAACCGACGTTCCATATTCGGTGCGCAATTCATCGATCAGGTCGAGGATGCGCTTCTGCACCGTCACATCAAGCGCGCTCGTCGGCTCATCGGCGATGATCAGCTGCGGCTTCAGCGCAACGGCGATCGCGATCAGCACACGCTGGCGCATGCCGCCGGAAAGCTCGTGCGGATATTGTCGCGCCCGCAGTGCAGGCTCGCTCAACCCGACGCGCCCCAGAAGCGAGATCACCTGAGCCTCCAGATCCCGGCCGCTTGCGACGCCGTGAATTCGGAGAATCTCGCCAACCTGCGCGCCGATCGTCTTGACCGGATTGAGCGAGCTTGCCGGATCCTGCGGTATCAGGCTGATTTTTGCCCCACGCACCGCATCGAGCTGGCGATCCGACCAGCGCGAAATGTCCGTGCCATTGAGACTGATGCTACCGCCTTCGATGCGCCCATTGGCGTGGAGGAGGCCGATGATCGATTGCGCCGTCGTTGTCTTGCCGGAGCCGGACTCGCCGACCAGCGCGACCACCTCGCCGGGATCGATCCGGAACGAAACGTCGTGCACGACCCGGCGATGGGTGACGCCGTCATGATAGGCGATCGACAGGTTCTCAACCTCGAGCACCGGCGGTGTGAAACCCGAGGCACTCATGCGGCCACCTTGCCGAAGGACTGGCTGACGCGATTGGCGGAGAGCACCACCAGGACAACGATGATCCCGGGTGCGGTCGTCAGCCACCAGGCCGTCGAGATGTAGTTGCGGCCTTCGGCAATCAAGAGGCCCCATTCGGGTGTTGGCGGCGGAGCGCCATAGCCAAGGAACCCCAGCGTCGAGATCTGCAGGACCGCCGAACCGAATTGCAGGGCCGCGATCGCCAGAACCGACGTCAGCGAATTTGGCAGCACGTGCCGCCAAAGAACCGCCGCGAAGGTGCCGCCGCTGCCGAAAGCCGCCTCGACATAGTCGCTGCGCCGGACACGCACGACTTCCGAACGCGACAATCGGGCAAAGCGCGCAACCGAAGTCACGCCAACCGCAATGGCGGCGTTGACGGTGCCGAAACCGAGCAGGATGATGATGCTGAGCGAGAGCATGAGCGACGGTATCGACAACAAGACATCGACGAGACGCATGATCGCGTCGTCCACCCGACGTCGGACCGAACCGGCGATGACCCCAATGCTGGTGCCGACAACAAGACCGAGCGCCACGGCGACAAACGCGCCCGTCAACGAATGGACCGCGCCATAAACGATGCGGGCATAAAGGTCGCGCCCCAGCGCGTCGGTACCCAGAAGATGGCTTGCGTCCGGCCGGCGCAATTGTTCTCCGCCCACGCCTTCGAGCGGATTGTAGCTGGTGAAAAGCCACGGCGCGAGCGCCCAGAGGAAGGCGACGGCGAGCACCAGCGAGGATAGAATGAGGCCGACCGGCAGTCGGCGAAACGACAGAGGAAGCGAGAAGCGCTTGCCGGCCCGCTGGCCGCGCGCGGACGCGATGGCATCGTCGTGGATCGTATCGAACGTGGTCATGCGGTGGCTCCAGCTTTTGTCCGAAGACGCGGATCGAGCACGGGGAAGAGCAGATCCACGATGAGATTGATGACGACGAAGGCGAGTGCCGAGAACACCACGATCGCCTGAAGCACGGCCGCGTCCTGGCTGCCGACAGCCCTGCCGGTGAGCCCGCCAATGCCATTGAGGCCAAAGACCGTCTCGGTGACGACGGCGCCTGCGATGAGTTCGCCGAAGAGGACGCCTGCAATCGTCAGTGTCGGCAGAAGCGCGTTCTTGGCCACATGCCGCCACAGCACCCAGTGGCGCGTCGCGCCCTTGGCGCGGGCAACGGCGACGAAAGGACGTGTCAGCACATCGTCGATGTTGCGCACCAGAACCTGGGCAAGCGGCGCGGAAATCGGGATCGCAAGCGTAATGACCGGCAGGATCAGTTCCTGCCAGGGGCCGGGATTGATCACCGGCACGAGCTTCAGCCGGAACGAGAAGATCTGGATCAGCATGATGCCGATCCAGAAGGTCGGGATCGAGATGAAGAGCGATGGCACCGACTGGATGGCACCGCGCAGCCAGGCGAATGGCGTCAAGCTCGCCACGAAGGCAATCACGACCGCGAATGTGGCGGCGAGCAGGAAACCGAGCGATGCAAGTTTCAGCGTGGCCGGCAGATGCGCGGCCAGTATCGTGCCGACGGGAACGCCTGCTTGAACCGAATAGCCGAAGTCGCCGGTCAGGAACCGGTTGATCGTCTGGATATACTGCACCCAAACGGCGCTGTCGGCAGCATAGGACGCGCGGATCTCGGCGATCTGCTGCGGCGTGAGGCCGAGTTCCGGGTTCTGGAACTTGATGAGGATGGCATCACCGGGCATCGCCTGGAGCAGCACGAACGAGATGGTAAAGGCCGCCCATAGGACGAACAACGCCTGCCCCAGGCGATTGAGCAAATATCCGGACATCGCCGTTCCCTTGCTTGGTCTCATTGAGAAAGCCGGCCACGGCGATTGGCGTGGCCGGGAGATCGGTGCGCGCCTTAGTGTTCGGCGAGCCAGGTGCTGTAGAAGCTCGGACGACCGACCGCCTCGAAAGCGATGCCCTGGACGTAAGGGGCGCCAGCGAAGGCCTGCGGCTCCTCGAAGATCGGGATCGCATAGGCCTGGTCGACAACATAGTCCTGGACCTCGCCGGCAATCGCCAGCCGCTTTTCGCGATCAGGCTCCGAGGTCAACGCCTCGAGCAGGCCATTCAGCTTGTCGTCGGCAAAGCTCTGGATCTTGTCGCTCTGCCCGCCCTTCTGGCGCAGCACGTCGCGGTTCTTCGGGTAATATTGGCTCTTGATGACGTCAGGATCGGCGCGGCCGACCATGGCCGGCGAGACCGGCGTCTTCAAGGGATCGAGATCGTCGACGACCCGGCTGCCGCTATCTCCGGCAAGCACGGTCAGCTTGACGCCAAGCTTGCCCCATTGCTGGGCAACGAGCTGCAACGTTTCCTTGTTCTGCGGCTGCGGCAGCGATTCATACGCCGTCAGCACCAGCTCCTTGCCGTCCTTCTGGCGCAATCCGTTGGCACCAACCGTCCAGCCGGCTTCGTCAAGGAGCGTTTTTGCCTTTTCCGGATCGAAGGCGAGCTTGGCCGAGATATCGCGGTAGCCAAGCGCTGTTGATGCGATGATCGACGTCGCCTGCGGGTAGTTTGCCGAAAACAGCGTCGTCACGATTTCCTTGGTGTCGGTGGCATGCAAGAGCGCCTTGCGCACCTTGATGTCGGCGACCAACGGATTGTCGGGCCGGAAGACGACGCTGTTGTTCACGCCGCGCGTCGAGGGTGCATAGATCTGGTAATCCTGCGCTTCGACCTGCTTCTCGTCATAGGCCTGCACCTGGCGAATGAAATCGGCCTGGCCTGCAAGCAGCGCCCCGATGCGCACGCTGTCTTCGCCGGTGATGATGTATTTGATGCCGTCGAGATAGGCCCTGCCCTGATGTTCCAGCTTGGCCGGGCCCCAGGCGTATTCTTCACGCGCCTTCAGGTTCAGCTCCTTGCCGATCGTCTCGCTGTCAACGACGAACGGACCGGAACCGATGATCTTGGTGGCATCGCCCAGTTGCTCGAAAGGAAGCGCCAGCGTGCTTGCCGCGACAAGGCCGGAGCCGATGACCGAAGTTCCCTGCAGGAAGCCCGGCGACGGCTTCTTGAAGTAGAACTTGACCGTCAGCGGATCGACGACCTCGCTGCGCGCATAGTTGTTGATGACCTCGGAGACCGGCTGTTTCAGCGCCTTGTTGCCGAGACCGAAGACGTCGTAGTTCTTCGCGACAGCTGCTGCATCGAGCGGCGTGCCGTCGGAGAAGGTGACCCCCGACCTGATCTTGAAGGTGTATTCCGTCGCGTCGGCGTTCACCGTCCAGGATTCGGCAATCCAGGGTTCGATCTCGAGCGTCTTCGGGTTCTGGTAGGTCAGCTTGTCGGTGATCTGGTTGAGGATCCCGCCATTCGGATAAAAGCCGCCGGCCGGCGGATAAAGAACGGTGTGGGCCTGTTGCTCGAGATAGATCAGCGTGCCGCCCTTGACCGGATCGCTCGCAAAAGCACCAGGCAGGAAAAGTCCGGAGGCGGTCAGTGTCGCCAGTGTCAGCGCGAGCCGTTTCAGTTTCGTCGTCATGGGAGAAGCCTTCCTTCAAATCTATGAAGGCTATCGTACGACGACACGGCGGATCATCAACTAAATCTAGTAAATTAATATACTCTATCTTTCGGTCGAGATGAAAGAAGCATCTCGATCCCCATGGCCGATGGAGATATTTCTCCCCCGGCCGTTTCCTCGCCTTCTTTTGCTGGTCTCAAGCGACATGCGGATCGGGGCGTCGAAAGACCGCCTCTTAACGTGGGCGAAACGCTCCGCGAGGCATTGACAATATGCCCCCTATCCATTGAAAACTTTGCCAATTCCTTCCAAGCCCGAGATTGAGATATTCATGACAAATAACAAGGTTCTTGTCGTCGGCGGCGCCGGCTATATCGGCTCGCACACCTGCCTTCAGCTGGCCACCAAGGGGTTCGAACCCGTGGTCTACGACAACCTGTCGAACGGGCACGAGGAATTCGTCAAATGGGGCGTTCTGGAAAAGGGTGATATCCGCGATCGGCAGCGGCTTGACGAGGTGCTGGCACGGCACAAGCCGCGGGCGATCCTGCATTTCGCGGCGATGATCGAGGTCGGCGAGTCCGTCAAGGATCCGGTTTCATTCTACGACAACAACGTCATCGGCACCCTGACGCTTTTGTCGGCGGCCCTTTCGGCAGGTGTCGAAGCTTTCGTGTTTTCGTCCACCTGCGCCACCTATGGCCTGCCGGAAAGCGTCCCGATCGACGAACAGCACCGTCAGGCGCCTATCAATCCCTATGGCCGCACCAAATGGGTCTGCGAACAGGCATTGAAGGATTACGGGCAGTACAAGGGCCTGCGCTCGGTGATCCTGCGCTACTTCAACGCCGCCGGCGCCGACCCTGAGGGGCGGATCGGCGAGTGGCACGAACCCGAGACCCACGCAATCCCCTTGGCGATCGATGCGGCTCTCGGCCGCCGCGACGGCTTCAAGGTCTTCGGCACCGACTACGATACCCGCGACGGCACCTGCGTGCGCGACTATATCCACGTGCTCGATCTTGCCGACGCTCATGTGCGCGCCGTCGAGTACCTGCTCGAAGGCGGTGACAGCGTCGAGCTCAATCTGGGTACAGGCACCGGCACGACGGTAAAGGAACTGCTCAACGCCATCACCGAGGTCTCCGGCCGCACGTTCGGCATCGACTATGTCGATCGCCGCGAGGGCGATTCCACCACGCTCGTCGCCAACAACGACAGGGCGCGCGAAGTGCTCGGCTGGGAACCGCAATATGACCTGGCGGCGATTACGCGCACGGCCTGGAACTGGCATTCCCGCCGCAACCAGGGCGCCTGAGATCAGGCGCCTCGACTGACCGCTCTCTGGCCGCAATGGCTAGGATGCCTGGCGTACCCGGTTCAGAGGCATTCTGGAGCGGGTACGTCGCACAAGCGGCCGTTCGACCAGGAAATATGCCGCAAGGCCGGCAAGTGTACCGGCGACCAGCGCGACGAGCAGTGTCGGCACCGAGCCGAAGCCGATCATGCCCGCCACCTTGACGACCACCGATATCGCGAAGGTGTGCCATAGATAGATCGAATAGGAGGCATCGCCGAGCAAGGTCGGCAATGCCCATTTGCGGACCCAGCCGGCCGCCTCGAGCGCCAAGGTCCCGACGACGAGCATCACCGCCAGTGGACCGAGGATGCGTTCGTCGAACGGCAGGCGCAGAACGGCGAGCGCTGCAAAGCCGGCCAGTGCGCCGAGAACGAGCGCGATGCCGGAACGAGGACCTGCGACCCTGCCCCGCAACCAGAACTCGGCAACGATCATGCCGGCAACGAATTCCAGGATGACCGGGCGCGTGTAGGTCAGAAACAGGGCATTGTCCGTATCGATGGCGAGCCCGAGCAGGACCAGCGACACGAAGATCGCCGCCATCACCGGCAGCCGGCGATGCCGCGGCAGCATCAGCGAGGCGGCAAAGACGACGTAGAAGAACATCTCGAAATTGAGCGTCCAGCCCTGCACCAGCACCGGCCAGATTTCGCCGCTACTCGGCGAGCGCGCAGGCACGAACAGGAGGGATGCGACGACGTGATCGAGCGACAGGACGAGGTTGGGAAAGAGGCCGCCAATTCCGCCGCCGATCATCACCATCGTGGCGAGCCAATAGACCGGCGCGATCCGGCGCAGCCTCTCTCCAAGGAAGGCAAGAGGAGCGACAGGGCGGCGGTCGCTGATCACCCACATGATGAAACCGCTGATGACGAAGAAGACGTCGACACCGGCCGCACCGATCGCGAAGTGGTGGCCGGTCCGCTCCGCGGCGTGAAACAGCACCACCGCAAGCGCGGCAAGCGCGCGCAGATACTGGATGCCGTGAATGGTTTGCATCGGGGTCCCGGCCATCAGAACCTCAACTGCGGGTGATGGCTCGCCATCACCCTGCCTTCTGCCAGCCGCCGCTCGCTGACGACGCGCCCCGCCTTGCGGATCGTCAGCTTTCCCGCCGCGAAATAGAGCAGGAAGGAGCCGACGTGGTAGGGGTTCATGATGTCGATCTCGACGAAGGCCCGCACGAAGAGCAGCATTGCGACGCCGAACAGGACGGAGGATTCGGTGTGGTGATCGTGGGTGAGCAGCCGCTTGATATGACCGAAGACGGTCACCAACAGCACGGCGCAGAGCAGAAACAGCCCGATCGCGCCTGTTTCCACCATCGCCTCGATGAAGGTGTTGTGGAAATGGAAGCCTGACCGCGTGGCGATGAAAAACTCCTCCCACAGACGCTCCGGCTCCGAAAAGCCCTGGACCCAATAGGCCTGGTAGCCCACGCCGACGACAGGCGAGGACAAAGCGGCCTCGATGCCCTGCTGCCAGAGATAGGTACGGCCAGTCAGCGTCGAGTCCTTGCCGAAGAGGCCGAGAACGAGATCGACGCCGCCGCCATAGACCGCCGCGATCGCGGTGATCCCGCCCATCACGACGACGGCGAGGAACAGGCCCTTGCGGTGACCGGGTGACAACGTCCCGACGGCGCGCATGCCGAGCCAGCAGGCGACGATGGCGACGGCCGTGAGGACCGATGTGGCCGATTGCGAAGCAAACAGCGAATAGGCAGAGATCAGCCCGACGGCGCCCGCAACGCCAAGCCAGGCTCCACGCTCCCCAAGCGCGAACGGCGCGATAAAGGCGAAGTAGATCCCGAGCGACGCATAAAATCCAAGCTGGTTCTTCGAGGCGAAGGCACCGACGAAACTGTAGGTGCCGTCAAGCGGATCGAGATGGTAGACGCCGAAAAGCAGCGAATAGACGAGCACGATGCCGACACCCGCAAGCGCGCCGCGCACGAGCGTGCGAATGTCGATCGTGCGCATGGCGATCAGGGCGCAAACGACATGGGAGAGATACTGTATCCCCGTCCTTGCGGTCATTCCCGGCGCTGCCGACCAGAAGACCGATAGGCAGGCAAGAACGGCGAAGGCGAGGATCCAGATGTAGCGGCCGTAATTGCCAAGCACCCGCCTGTAGTCGACGAGGACCAGCGGCAGCCACAGCGCATAATAGGCAAGGATCGACGCCTGCCCGAACCGCGAGGAATAGGCAAAGACGAAGAACGATATCGCCAGCGCAAAGATCCCGTAGGCCTGGTTGGAACCAGGAGAAACGAGGCTCGCCTTGGAAATTCTCATGCCGATCCTTCAGAGCGTGTTTCGATTGAGCCGCATCGTGGCCCTTGCTGGCAACGTGTTATTGCATCGCCAGATTGGCCTCGACCTTGATAACGTCGCCGGGCAGAACCGGCGTGTTCTCGTCGGCGGAAATCTCCTGCGCCTTCCCGTCCTTCTCCCGGACGATCGAATAGCTGATGACGGCGTCCGAGGTGTTATCCTTGGACTGAGCGGCCTCGGCCGATTGCAGCAGCGCCTCGGTCATGAGGTCGCGGCTGGTGCCGAGCTTGATAGCCAGCGTGTCGAGTTCGGCCTCGGTGTTCTGCAGGTCCTGGGCCAGTTGCGCGTCCCAGTCGTTGCGCAGGTTGGTATCGTCCTGCGTCGCCTTGCTGACATCCTGCTTCGCCTTGAGAGACGCGGTATCGATATCGAGAACCGCGCTCTGCAGCTCGGCCACGCGTTGCTCGAGAGCGAGCTTTCGTGCAGCCAGCGCCAACCCCTTTTCGGCAAGACCCTCGATCTTGTCGCGATCCTCGATCACCAGATCGAGCTGCCGGTTCTGGGTTTCGGCCTTTTTCGCCAGCGCCTCGATTTCGTTTTCGAGCAGCGATTTGAGGTCTGCGAGCGATGCCAACTGGCGTTTCTGTCTCTTGTCGCGCGAGACCATCAGGGCCGTCTCGCTTTCGAGCAGGCCCGCAACATCGGGGGCGTCCTTCAGTTCCTTCGGCAGCTCGATCTTGTCCTTGCTCGCGATCTCCGCCTGCAGGCGGGCGCGCCGGATCAACAGCCGATTGCGCTCGGACACCTGCACGGTGGAATCGCCGCGGGCATTGATGTAGTCGCGGGCAAAACGCTGCCCGCTCTCCGATCGCCTCAGGCCGCCGCCAAGGCTGACGGCCTTCAGCACCGTCAGATTCGGCGCGTAGGGATACTCGCCAGGCTTCTGGACCTCGCCTGCAAGATAGAGCGGACGGTACTGGGCGAGTTCGACCGACGCCGAGGGACGATCGCGCAGGCCGAACAGCGTCTGCAGCTTGACGCCGATCGCCTCGCTCATCTCGTTGGTGGTCTTGCCGGCTGCCGGCAGTTCGCCGATGAAGGGAATGGAGACCATACCAGACGCACCGACCGTATAGTCGCCGCTCACGACCGACCAGTCGCGCACCGCACCTTCGGCCGTCTGCCATTCGGCAACCCGGATCTTCAGCTTGTCCATGACGCCGAGATGGTACTCGTCGGCGTGAACAGGCAGCGTGCCCAACACGGTGATGGCCGCCAGCAGGGCGACCTTCAGTGAATATGTCTTTCTAGGGGAGATCCGCGATCTCCCGCTTGCACTTGGGTTCTTCATGACAATGTCCTGGTTGCTGGTCGCGCGCGCCGCCGGCCGACAGCCGTGGCCGTCAGGATCCGTGGCGCAGCGTTCGTCAGTAGCTGCCGCGGGAAAAGCAGACTGCGGGGATCGTCTTGAAGACGATGGAGACGTCGCGGATCAGCGACCAGTTTTGAACATAGTGCGTGTCGAAGGCGACGCGAGCGGCATAGGAAACGTCGTTGCGGCCGCTGATCTGCCAAAGACCCGTGAGGCCGGGACGGGACTGCAGATAGAACACGGCAGCGGCGTCGTAGAGCTCGAGTTCGTCTTCGACGACGGGACGAGGCCCGACGATGCTCATTTCACCACGGATGATGTTGAAGAGCTGAGGCAGTTCATCGAGGCTGAGCTTGCGCAGAACGCTTCCAACGACGGTGACGCGCGGGTCGTCCTGCAGCTTGCGCGTCGCGCGCCATTCCTCGTAGGCGGCCGGATTGTTGCGGATATAGTCCTGCAGGATCCGATCCCCATCTGCCCGCATCGTGCGGAACTTGAGGCAACGGAACACCCGGCCGTTATGGCCGATGCGACGGTGTCCGTAAAAAACGGACCCGCCGTCTGAAAACTTGACGAGCATCATCAAGAGCAGGAAGAGCGGACTGAGAAAGACGAGAGCCAGCGAAGCGGTGAAGACGTCGAAGCCACGCTTCGAAATTCCCCCTACCGGACGATATGCTCCCGACTCTGCGGTACTGAAAAACGGCGAATTGGCCGATCGAGTCGCAGACTTCATAGAGAAGACTCCATTTACGTTGGCGATTGGTCGGTCCCCTTGGGGCGCACTCGTATCCAAGAATGAGTGTATGGTTAGGATTTGCTTTTTAAAGGCGAAAAGATGACCGCCGCCCCGGTAGCGAGCCGCAGGCGTATATCATTGATCGCGAATATGTAATATTTTCGCCCAATCGACGATCATCTATTCATGGAATGCCAAGTGGCGCCGAGTTTAATTCGATATATTTTGGCAATAAATCCAAATTACTCATGAAATAATCGGCCATACATCGAGCGGAGGATGTTTGCTTTGGTCTTGCGCCTCGTAGATTTCGGCCCTCGAGAATTGCAATCCGTCAATTTCCGAGCGGCATTTTGCGCCGCAGCAATATTTTGCATTGCACGCACAAAACTTTCACAGGCAAGAATCTTGTAACAAAAGTTGATAGTCCGGGTTGATCGAAGCCAACTGCAAGACGAGCCAAACAAGGCGAAACCCACAGGGAGTGGAAGGTGGACCGGACCAGTCGTCTCAAGCCCCGACGCCCTGTCGAGCGGCAGAAAACGATTCTTCAGCAGAGCATCCGACCGGCAGATCAACGGAATTTGATTGGCGCCTGCCTGTTCTAAAGGCGACATAAACATTTTCGGGGCTATAGCCGCTTCTGTCGCATCTGTGGCTGTTGCCGGTTGAACCGGGCGGAAACGGCCAATATATTGAAATTCCATGGAGGGAGGGCATTTGCTCCGATGAACACTCCGACAGTCGACCGGAAGGCTGGGTAGCGCGATGTTCGCCCCCCGTGTCTTTGTCAGCATGATCGGCGCCTTGACGGTCTTTGCCATCGTCACCTATCTGCTGAACGGCTCCCTGAGCTCGACCCTGATACAGACCTTGATCTGTGCCGTCCTGATGCAGGTCGGCTATTTCCTGGCCGTCGTCTTCCTCGTCTGGAAGAAGGCACGCGAACGCGACAGGAAGGCGGCCGAGAGCGCACGCGCGGCGCCCGAGGACAAGCAGACCGGCAAGGTTACGACCGGCCGCCTGAACCGGCCGGGACACTTCAATCCCTGACGCTTATCAGGTGGTGCGATGGCGCGACCACCGGCACAATCACCAAAATGGCCAATGTTTTGACGCTGTTGCGACATGATCCCGTTGCATCGTGCGGCACGCCGGCGCAGCCGGCATGACCGATGGAACGCTGGAGGCCACAATGACCGCAGCTGCAACGATGGACGTCTGTGTCATCATCGCCGCCAAGAATGCCGCTGAAACGATCGCACGCGCGGTCTCATCGGCGCTCGCCGAACCTGAAACCGCAGAAGTCATCGTCATCGACGACGGTTCGACCGACAAAACAGCCGCAGCTGCCCTTTCCGCTGCCGACGACACCGGACGATTGCAGGTGGTGCGGTTTGAAACAAATCGCGGGCCATCAGCTGCGCGAAACCATGCAATCTCGATCAGCCGCTCGCCGGTCCTTGCCATCCTCGACGCCGACGATTTCTTTCTGCCCGGAAGGCTCGCGCAGTTGCTCGCCGTGAAGGACTGGGATTTCGTGGCCGACAACATCGCCTTCATGGACGAGGTGACCGCTGCAAGCGCTGCGGGTGATATCGGCCGGTTTCAGCCGGAGCCGCGCCGTCTCGATCTCACGGGTTTCGTCGAGGGCAATATTTCGCGCCGCGGGGTCAAGCGGGGCGAGATCGGGTTTCTGAAGCCCCTGATGCGGCGTGAGTTTCTGTCCGCCCATGAGCTCGTCTACAACGAGACGCTTCGGCTGGGCGAAGACTACGATCTTTACCTGCGGGCCCTCGCCAAGGGTGCGCGTTATAGCATCATTCACAGCTGCGGTTACGCGGCAATCGTGCGCGGCAATTCACTGAGCGGCAGTCACCGCACCGACGACTTGAAGAGGCTCTACGAGGCCGATCGGGACATTCTCGCCGCTAACCGACTAAGCGTGGAGGCTGCCGCGGTCATCCGCCGGCACGAACGCCATATCCGAGGGCGCTACGAGCACCGGCGCTTTCTCGACCTGAAACGCGATGGTGGCCCGATTGCCGCCATTCGCTACCTGCTCGGCAAGCCGGGGGCATTTCCCGCAGTCGCCGGTGGGATTCTGGCTGACAAGACGGAGCGGCTGAGGACCACCGGGCCGGAGGCGCATGACGAACGCGGCGACGGCGCACGCCGCCTGCGCTATTTGCTTCCTGCCAGCGCAGAACGGAACTGATCCCCTGCAACGGCGCCCGGCGAGGGCGCCGTTGATCTCATCCGGCTAGAAGTAATCGCGGCGGACCGTATCCAACACGTCGCGGAAGCGCGCCTTGCGCTCCGCAAGCACACGATCGTCGCTCAGTTGCGGCGCTGCCCTGCTCGCCTGCCATAAGGCCAGCGTCGAGGGTGCGGCAAGTAACTGCTTGGCCGCCCCGCGCAGGAAGGTTTGTCGCGGTTGCATCGTGCCGACAACCAGTTCGCCGTCGATCTGACGGCGGTTCGGATCCTCGCCATAGGTTTCGGGCATCTCGAAGTCCATGCCCCAGAAGCGCGTGCCCTTGATCATCGCCTCGGCGCGGCTTGAAACGGGAACGTGGCGCGGGCGGTAGCTGACGCCGACAGTTTGCGCCCAGTCGTTCCACTTGAAGCTGTTGATGCTGTTCGATGTCGTGACCGCAACCCAGGGAACGCGAAACGCGTCTGCCAGGATCGCGCCATGCATCGATTCCGCCACGATCAACTCGGATTGGGCGATCTCCCGGATCACCGCTCCGGCCTCGCCGCGCGGGTCGATATAGTGAAGGCCGACCGTGCCGCAGGTTTGCGGCCACATGCCGGCGATGGCACTTTCCCAATGGGGCACGAAGCTGGCCTTGTGGGTCTTCGGCAGGTCCCGGAATTCCGGCATTTCGGCAACCATCACCGCCGGATCGATAATACCGAGTTCCGGCGAGATCCCGACCTTCTCGGCCGTGAGCGGGCCACGCACGCAGCGGATATCCCACTCCGCCGTGTCGCGCATGTCCGGCAGCATCCCGTAGCCGAAGCCGCTGCCGAGCACCAGTTTTCGCATGCCGTCGGGCAATAACGCGCGGTTGAGCACCGTACCGACGCCGACGAGCAGAATGTCGTCATGGCTGTCGCGGAAACCAGGCAAGAGGAAATCCCAGAGCCAAAGATTGAGGTCGTCTCCGAAATTTCCGTGATGTGATTCCCAGTAATAGGGCTTCATAGGCGGTCCCTTCTCTCGAATAGAATATGTCCGGCGCCACAAGCGGCGAGTCCGTTCCCTCCTCGGGGATGCTGTCTTTTCGATCAGCGTTGTGGTGACAGTTTTCCGACGGCCAGTTCGATGGCGCTTTTCAGCAGCTTCGGGTCGCGCAATACCCAGCGCGCCAGAAGCCTGAACTGAGGCGATTGTTTGCGACGCAGCCGCCGCGCCTGGCTCCACAGGGCCTGTCGGCGGGCCGTGTGCTGGTAGGAGCGGATCGAGGCAACTTCCTGCGGCCGGCGCGAAAAGCGACCTTCGAGCGTTTCGAGCGCGACGAAGGTGTTGAACTGCTGTTGCAGGAATTCAGGCGAGTCGCTGTCGATCGAATGGAAGATGTTGATGCCCTCGCCGCGCTCGGCACCTGCGGCATCGCACAATACCACCCGCTTGGCCGCAAGCACGCAGTCGCAGAAAAACAGGACGTCTTCAGCCGCCAGCCGAAGTGCTGCATCGAAGCGGATCGTCTCGAACAGCGGGCGCCCGATCACCATGCACGACAGATGCAGGAAGCTCCAGTTGCGCAACATCGCTTGGGACAGATCGGGAATTTCGACCACCAACGGGCTCTCCTGCAACCGAATGCAGGTGTCGCTCTTCAGGAGGTCGGCGACGCCGAAATGATAATAGAATGCATCGCCTCCCGAGATCGACGCCCAGTAGCAATCGGCACCGAAGCGCGTCAGGCTCTGGTAGGCGTTCTTCAGGTGATCCGGCGTCCATAGATCGTCCGAATCGAGGAAGGCGAGATATTCGCAATCAGCGGGAACATGGTCGAGCCCGGTGTTGCGCGCGCCGCCCGGCCCCTGGTTTTCCTGCCTGATAACGGTGATGCGCGCGCGAAGATCGTCACCGAGCGGAGCCAGTTCTTCATCAACAGGATATGGTGACTGATCGTCGACAACCAAGACGTGAAAGTCCTGAAATGTCTGGTCGAAAACGGACTTCAGCGCCCGCCGAAGAATTCCCGGTTCCTTCTGATAGTAAGGAATAATAATCGTAAGCTTTGCCATCTTTTCGCCCCTGCGGTTTCTCTATGAAGAGTCTTGCGTGGTCACCTCCCACCGGGTCGCGGCCGTATATCTAATGCTTGCCCTTTGTCACTCATGCTTCAAAGGGCTCACGGGATGTTCGCCTTGCCCTCAACCGTCAATGTCAAATCTGTCACCCGTAACGTCGGCTGGAGCGTGCTCTCAAAGACAGGCACATTCGGGCTGAAATTTGTCACCGTGCCTATTCTTGCGCGTATCCTGACGCCGGAAGAGTTCGGAACGGTGGCTGTAGCACTCACCGTCGTGCAGTTTCTGGCGATGATCGGCGGAGCCGGTCTTGCCTCCGCGCTGATCATTCAGCGCGACGAGGAAATGGATCTCGTGCACTCGGCTTTCTGGGCCAATCTGGCGATTTCCATGGCCATGGCGCTTGGCCTTTTCGTCTTTGCAGCCCCCCTGGCAACGCTGCTTGGCGCGCCTGATGCCGCCTATCTTCTAGAGATCATGAGCCTGCTCATCCCGCTTCAACTCGGCGGCGATGTCGCCTACGCGCTGCTCGCGCGGCGGATGAATTTCAGCAAGGATGCCGCCTGGAGCATGATTTCCGAAACGATCGGCGCGCTCGTCGCCGTCGCCATGGCGCTTGCCGGCTTCGGCGTCTGGTCGCTGCTAGGGCAGCTCTTCGTCTCGGCGCTGATCCGGCTTGCGGGACTCTATGCCGTTTCCGGTTATGTGCCGAAACTGGTGTTCTCATTCCGCCGCGTCTGGGCCTTGAGCCGCTTCAGCCTCGGCATGATGGGCTCGGAATTCGCCAACTTCATCACATTCCAATCGCCGATGGTGATCATCTCGCGCTATCTCGGCCTTTCCGACGCGGGCGCCTATTCCGCCGCCAACCGGTTTTCCAGCATTCCCAACCAGATCGTGCTTTCGGCCGTCATGGGCGTGCTCTTCCCCGCCTTCAGCCATATGGGCGAGGATCGCGAGCGCCGGTCGCAGGCGCTGATGCTGAGCACGCAAGTGACCACCGTCCTGCTCGCGCCGATGATGTTCGGGCTGTGGGCGCTTGCCGAACCGGCGATGCTCGTGCTCTTCGGCAGCCAATGGGTCGCCGCCTGGCCGGTGCTCGGTCTGCTGGCACTGTCCAAGGGCATCCTGACCCCTTGCAGCACCTACGTGCCCTATCTCAAGGGCATCGGTAAGGGAGGCATCCTGTTCTGGTGGGCCGTGATCCGTGCCGTCATCACCACCGTTGCCGTGGCCTACAGCGCCATCAACGGCTCGCTGATCGATGCGATGGTGGCGCTTTGTATCGTCAACGTGCTGACGCTCGTCGGTTATTCCTGGGTCGTGTTCCGGGCCGATCGATTGCCGTTTGCAAGAGGCTTCCTTGTTACGACCCGCCCGATGTTTGCAGCCCTTGCCATGGCCCTTGCCGTGCGTTTCCTGCTTGAACGCTTCGGGTCGCTTGCTCCCAACGCCATCGTGCAGATGCTGCTTGGCGCCGCTGTCGGTGGGCTGATCTACCTCGTGCTGATGGCTTTGATGGAGCGCCAGCTGCTGCGGAAACTCGTGCAGATGCTCCGCCAGCGCGGCGCACCGACGCCGGCACCAGAACCCGCAGAATGAGGGCGGTCGGCAAAGCCGACAGTGCCTTACACTCGCCGCATTTCCCAGCGGGCGCGGCAAAATATGCCGAATTGACCATCGTCAACGCAGAAAAATCAGCAATTTTTGCTTGCTGATTTCGATCGCCGCCACAACCATCGGCAGCACTCCATCAGAATATGCGCATATGCCGCAAGACGCGACAACCGGTGGACTTTTGGCGATAGGGCCGGTCAAATCGTGATCAAATTGCAGTGATTTTGAATTGTGGCGAATGCTGCATTGCAGCAGATGGTGGCCGATTCTTTTGCTGCAGCGCCATATTTTCAGCCACGCCCCTGCCCTAGCTTAGGGGATGCGGGCTCTAGTCTGCTCTGTTGAAACGGCGCCGAAAATGGCGCCGGCAGATAGGAGTGACGGATATCGTGGCTATGGACGCGAACATCTCCTCGCGGATCAATCTGATGCGCATCGTGCTGATCTCCGGCATCGTCTTCGTGCATGTGCCGCATGATCCCTCGACGAGCCCATTCCTCGGGATCTACGGTTTCTGGGACTGGTTGCGCGTGTTTCTGGGCGACAGCCTGTTTCGCGTCGGCGTTCCCTGCCTCAGCGCGATATCGGGTTACCTCCTGTTCCGCCGCGGCCTTGAGACATTCGACTACGGCAAGACAATCCGAACCAAGGCGCGCACTGTTATGCTGCCGTTCCTTCTGTGGAACCTGGCATTTCTGGCGCTCGTCTGCATCGCGCAGCTCAAGGCGATCGGCTTCGGCTATCTGCCTGATGTGATCGATGCAAGCCCGCGCGAATGGCTGAGTCTTGCGTTTGCTCTCGAAGGTCTGCCGATCAACGTTCCGCTCTATTTTCTGCGCGATCTGATGCTCTGCATTCTGCTCTCGCCGCTGCTGGCATGGCTGATCAAGCGCTATCCGTTGCCGACGCTGTTCGTCCTGTTTGCCTATGCGGTTCTTCCGCTGCCGAATGGAATTTTCCTGAAGAAATCGATCCTCTTCGGCTTCTCGGCCGGCATCTATCTGAGCCTCCATCGCATCGACGTGAAGCGGTTCGACGCCCATGCCCGATGGATTGCCGCTATCTTCCTCGCCGTAGCCGTGGCGCTTTCACTTGTTCTTTATCAGACCGGCCCGGAATTTCCGGTTTGGGTCGACATGCTGCGCAGCCTTGTGGCGCTTTCCGGCATCCTCGGTTCCTGGGCCATTTCCGCCCTACTCGTTCGCACCCGGCTCGGCGAACGGCTGACGCGGACCGGCGGCCTCAGCTTCTTTATCTTCTGCGCTCATTACCCCCTGCTCATCCTGTTCTGGATGATCTGGAACCGGACCGGGATAGCAGACTACCGGCTGTTCTACTTCGCCAGCCCCGTCATCACGATCGCCCTTCTCGTTGCCGCGCATGGTTTTGCCAAGCGCATGGCACCGGGCTTCACCGCCGTCCTGACCGGCAGCCGCACCGGCTCCTCCCAAACCGGTGCGCGCCCGGACGCAGGACGACGCACCGACTACTCGCCTCAGCAAAGGACCTGACCATGAGATCGATCCGACCTCACCGCCTCGCCCTTCTCTCAATCCTCGTTGCCGGCAACGCCGGCATCGCTTCGGCGCAGCAAGGCGCCACCGGCACTTCGTTCCTCGACAGTTTCGACACGCTCGATACCGGTCGCTGGTACATCTCCGATGGCTGGAACAACGGCCCGCACCAGAACTGCACCTGGTCGAAGGAGCATGCGGCCGTCGTCGACGGCATCCTCGAGCTCAAGTTCGAGGAAGGCAAGACGGGCGAGCGCAACTATGCCTGCGGCGAAGTCCAGACCCGCAAGCGCTTCGGCTACGGCACGTATGAGGCCCGCATCAAGGCCGCCGACGGATCCGGCCTGAATTCGGCTTTCTTTACCTACATCGGCCCCGCCGACAAGAAACAGCACGACGAGATCGACTTCGAGGTGCTCGGCAAGAACCCGGCCAAGGTGCAACTCAACCAGTACGTCGCGGCCAAGGGTGGCAACGAGAAGCTCGCCGATGTGCCGGGCGGCGCCAACCAGGGTTTCAACGACTACGCCTTCGTCTGGGAGAAAGAACGGATCCGCTATTACGTCAATGGCGAACTGGTCCACGAAGTGACCGATCCCGCCAAGATCCCGGCCAATGCCCAGAAGATCTTCTTCAGCCTCTGGGGCACCGACACGCTCAGCGATTGGATGGGGACCTTCAACTACAAGGGGCCGACCGCGTTGCAGGTCGACCGGATCGCTTTCACCGCGCCTGGCGACAAGTGCCAGTTCGCCGAATCCGTCGCCTGCAAGCTGGACTGAGGACGGCAAGGTGCCGCCCGCATCCGTGCATCGCGGCAACGCCGCGATGCGCGATTTCTTGAATATCGCTCGGCTCAAGCTGAGTGGAAAAACGGACGTTTCATGCTGAAGATACTCTATCTGGCACAGGATCTGGCCGACCCCGCGGTGCGCCGTCGGGTGCTGATGCTGAAAGCCGGCGGCGCCGACGTCACGCTCGCCGGCTTTCGCCGGGACGCCAATGCGCTCGCGGCCGTCGAAGGCATCGCCCCGATCGAACTCGGCACGACACGCGACGGTCGCTTTGCCCAGCGCGTGGCTGCGGTCACCAAAGCCTGCCTGACGCTGCCGGCAAAGCTGCGCACGGTCGAAAGGCCGGACCTGATCCTCGCCCGCAACCTCGATATGCTCGCGATTGCCAACAGGGCGGTCGGGCTGTTCGGCAGCGACGTGCCCGTTGTCTACGAGTGCCTCGACATCCACCGCCTGCTTTTGCGCCAGGATGTGGCCGGGCGCGCGGTGCGGGCGAGCGAAGCCTATCTCGGGCGCCATGCGCGGCTTTTGATCACCAGCTCTCCCGCCTTCGTCGAGCGCTACTTCCGTCCGCTGTCCGGCCTCGATCTTCCCGTCATGCTGCTCGAAAACAAGGTACTGGAACTTCACGAGCGCGACGCGGCTACGGTTGCGGCGGCCACCATGGAACGATCGGGCGCGCCCTGGAGGATCGGATGGTTCGGTGCGCTGCGCTGCCGCAAGTCGCTGGAGCTGCTTGCGGCGTTCTCCCGGCACATGCAGGGCAAATTCGAGATCGTTCTGCGCGGGCGTCCCGCCCACTCCGAATTCGACGATTTCGAAGGCTTCGTCCGCAACGAGCCACACATGACCTTCCACGGTCCTTATCGCAGTCCGGAAGAGCTTGGTGCGATCTACGAAGAGGTCGATTTCACCTGGGCCATCGACTTCTTCGAGGAGGGCCAGAATTCCAATTGGCTGCTTCCGAACCGGCTCTACGAGGGCTGCCGCTTCGGCCGGGTTCCGATCGCCATGCGCGGCACGGAGACGGCGCGTTTCCTCGCTGTGCGCGGCCTCGGCCTTCTGCTCGATGAGGCCGGGCCCGACAATCTCGTTTCGCTTCTCGGCGACATCGACACTGAGCGCTACGCCGATGCGTCACGCCGTGTCGCGGCCTGCAATTCCGACACCTGGGTCTTCGGTCGCAACGATTGCGAAAACCTCGTGCGGCGCCTGTCGGCGATCACCCGTAGCGCCCCGGAGCCGACAGCGCCCCTATCCCACGCCCGTCAAAACGAAGGTGGTTTGTGATGAACCCGACAAATCTGACGACGACGCGCAGCCTGATCGTCATTCCCTGCCTCAACGAGGCGGACCATATCGAGGCGCTGGTCGCCAAGCTTCGGCCGTCGCTGGCAGTGCTCAATGCCGTCATCCTGGTCGCCGATGGCGGCAGCACCGACGGCACCCGCGAAATCGCAGCGCGGCTGACGAAGGACGATCCGAATGTCCTGCTGCTCGACAATCCCAGGCGCATCCAGAGCGCGGCGATCAACCTTGCGGTCGCCGAACATGGCTCGTCCTTCGATTTTCTGATCCGCATCGACGCACACGGCACCTATCCCGATGACTATTGCGAGCGGCTGGTCGAAGAAGCGATTACAACCGGCGCCGACTCCGTCGTCGTTGCCATGGAGACGGTCGGCTTCACACCGTTTCAAAAGGCAACGGCTTACGCCCAGAACTCCAAACTCGGGAATGGCGGCGCCAAGCATCGGCTCGGCGCAACGAGCCATTGGGCCGATCACGGCCATCATGCGTTGATGCGCATTCACGCCTTCCAGGCGATCGGCGGCTATGACGAAGGCTTCAGCCACAATGAGGACGCCGAGTTCGACTATCGCTTCCGCAAGGCCGGGTACCGCATCTGGATGACCGACCGGACCAGCATGGTCTACTACCCCCGCGCCAAGGTCGGCCCGCTGTTCCGGCAATATTTCAGCTATGGCCGCGGGCGCGCACGCAATGTCCTGAAGCATCGCGTCGTGCCGAGCCTCAGACAGCTTCTGCCGCTCGCAGTCGCACCTGTTGCCATCGGCGCGCTTCTCGCCGTCATCAACTGGATCGCCGTCGTTCCGGTCGTTCTCTGGGCGGCCGCCTGCATTGGCTACGGTGCCTGGATGGCGCTCGGCCAGAAGAACCCCTACGGTCCGCTTGCGGCGATCTCGGCCATGGTGATGCATTTCGCGTGGTCGGCCGGCTTCTGGCGCGAATTGCTCGACCTGCGCAACAGGCGGGTCGCGCCATGAGTGCGGCAAACCTGGAAAGCGCCCGAACGGTGCGGATCGACATCGCCGTCTGCACGTTTCGTCGGCCTGAGCTCGCCGAAACCCTGCATTCTCTGGCGGCGATGGCGGTGCCCGATGACGTGGCTATCCGCATTATCGTCGCCGACAACGACGTCGAGCCGAGTGCGGCTGGGCTTGTCGACACATTGCGACCGGAAATTCCCTTCGCGATCGACTACGTTCATTGCCCCTCGGGCAACATCTCGATCGCGCGCAACGCCTGCCTCGACAACGCCACGGGCGACTACCTTGCCTTCGTCGACGACGACGAGACGGTGTCGCGCGACTGGCTGGTCCGGCTTCTCGAAACCGCCACTGCCACTGGCGCCGAGGCGGTGCTCGGGCCGGTGCGCGCCGGATACGACCTTGACGCGCCCTCGTGGATGCGGCGCGGCGATTTTCATTCGACGCGACCGGTTTGGATCAAGGGCGAGATCGTCACGGGCTATACCTGCAACGTGCTTCTCGATCGCAAGCGGCCATCGCTTCAAGGCCGGCGCTTCAACCTAGCGCTAGGGCGCACCGGCGGCGAGGACACGGAGTTCTTCGCCCATATGCACAAGGATGGCGGCAAGATCGCCTATGCACCGGACGCGCTCGTCTATGAGATCGTGCCGGAAAAGCGCGCCAGTTTCGAATGGCTGGCCAAGCGACGCTATCGCTCGGGCCAGACCCACGGTCGCCTGCTGGCAGAAGCAGCGACGGGCGCAAGCAGGCCTGTCGAGATCGTCAGGGCTGCGGCCAAGTCCGGTTACTGCGCGGCAGCGTGCCTGCTCGTGATCGTCTCCCCGGTTGCTCGCTCGCGCTACGCGCTGCGTGCCATCATGCATGCGGGCGTGGTCAGCGGCCTCTGCGGCATTCGCGAGCTTGAGCAATACGGTGGATCGGAAGTGGCTGCACCATGACGAAAACCAATCCGGACGTCAGCTTCGTCATCGCCGCCTACAAGGCAACCGACACCATCACGCGCGCCATCGACAGCGCGCTCGCCCAGGAAGACCTCGAGGTTGAGGTGATCGTCGTCGACGACGCCTCGCCCGACGATACCGCAGCCGTCGTCGAGGGGATGACCGATCCGCGCATCCGCTTGATCCGGCTTCCGGACAACCGCGGTCCGGGGGGCGCGCGCAACGCCGGCATCGATGCCGCCTGCGGCGACTGGGTTGCCGTACTCGATGCCGACGACACGATCCGCCCCGCACGGCTAGCAAGAATGATTGCCCGCGCCGGCAGCGAGAACGCCGATATCGTCGTCGACAATCTTGAGGTCATGAACCTCGATGGCCGGCGCGAACGCATGTTTTCGGAAGCGGCGCTTGAAAAGACGCCTGTTCTCACGCTTGCCGCATTCATCGGCTCGAACGTGCTTTTCCGCTCGACCTACAATTTCGGCTACATGAAGCCGGTCTTCGCGCGGCGCTTTCTCGAAGAAAAACAGCTGCGGTTCAAGCCCGATATCCGCATCGGCGAGGACTACATCCTGCTCGCTTCGGCGCTGGCAAAAGGCGGGCGCTGTGCGGTCGACCCCTCGGCCGGCTATCGCTACCACATTCGCGAGGGCTCGATCTCGCGGGTCCTCGAACTTGGCCATGTCGATGCGATGATCGCGGCCGATGCGGATTTCGTGCGCGGCCACGCGCTGGAGCCAGAGGCGATGGCGATGCAGCGCAAGCGCAGCCGCAGCCTTGAGGAGGCGCGCGCCTTCCTCACGCTTGTCGAACACATCAAATCCAGATCGCTGGTCGGCGCCGTCAGGACGGCGCTCTCCAGCCCCCGTGCGCTCCGGCATCTCAGGATGCCGATCGCCGTGCGACTGCGCCGCCTCGTTGCGCCGCTGTCGCGCTTGAAGCCCGCCACGATGAAGGTGGCGGCTGAACGTGCCACTTCGGGCAAAAGCCCCCATACGAGAAAAGGATAATGCAATGGACCGTATCAGAGCTGTCAGAAAAGCAGTCATTCCGGTTGCCGGCAACGGCACGCGTTTCCTTCCCGCGACCAAGGCTATACCGAAAGAAATGCTGACGATCGTCGACCGCCCGGTCGTGCAATATGCCGTCGATGAGGCCCGCGAGGCCGGCATCGAGCACATCGTCTTCGTCACCAGCCGCAACAAGCAGGCAATCGAAGATCACTTCGACGACACGCCCGAGCTGATTTCGTCGCTGACGCGCTCGGGAAAGAACGCCCAGATTTCCGAGCTCGAGAGCATGCTGCCGAAGGCCGGCTCCGTCAGCTTCACCCGGCAGCAGGCGCCGCTCGGCCTCGGCCATGCCGTCTGGTGCGCGCGCGACGTGATCGGCGACGAGCCTTTCGCGCTGCTCCTGCCCGACATGCTCTCCTACGGCGCGCGCGGCTGCATGGCGGGCCTGATCGATCTCTACCGTCAAACCGGCGGCAACGTCGTCGGCGTCGAGCAATGTGCGCCCGAGGACGCCTCGAAATATGGCATCGTCGGCAAGGGCGCGAGCGTTCCGCATGGGTTCGCGGTCACCGAAATGGTCGAAAAGCCGAAATCCGGCGAAGCGCCGTCGAATTTCTACCTCAACGGCCGCTATGTGCTTCAGCCCGAAATTTTCGGCATTCTCGCCCGCCAGCAGCGCGGCGCCGGCAACGAAATCCAGTTGACCGACGGCATGCTGAAACTCTCGAAGAACCAGGCGTTCCACGCCCATCCCTATGATGGCCGGACCTTCGATTGTGGTTCCAAGCACGGGTTCATCGAGGCGAACGTCGCCTTCGCCCTTGCCCGCCAGGATATCGGTGACCAGGTCTATGTGTCCGTCAAGGACATGGTTTTGTCTCATGAAGGCCGCATCCGCGCGGCATAAGCCCGGTTCCGGCGCCCTCGACCAGGGGCGCCGGCCGATCGACTGTATGGAAACGGACAGAGCGACCCAATGAAACAAAGAAGTCTACCGTTCAGCAGCGTCTTGCCCCGACAAGCCGAAGAGCCCGATGGCTTCATCGACCTCGACCGGCTTTTTTCGATCGTGGTTCGCCGCGCCAGGAGCGTCGGTCTTTTCGTTGCCCTGTTCATCGCGCTCGGCGGGATCTACCTGCTTTTCGCCACGCCGAACTACACGTCGATGACACAGATCCTGCTCGACGAGAACCTCTCCAAATACGCCGAGGAAGAGGCGTCGCCGCAGAACAGCCAGTTGCTCGATACCCAGATCGCCAGTGCCGTAGAAATCCTGAAATCGGGCGAATTGGCGCTGCGCGTCGTCGACAAGATCAACCTTGCCGACAATGACACGATCCTCAATCCGCCTCGCTCGCCGTTCGGCGTCGTCAAGGATTGGATGAAGTCGGTCACCGGCGTCTTTTCCGGGGGCCCTTCGGTGTCGGAGGAAGCCGCGCGCAGCGGTCGCCGACAAAAGGCCGCAGCCCTCATCCAGCAGGGCCTTGCCGTCGAGCGCGTATCACGAAGCTCGGTCGTTGCCCTTTCCTACCGCTCCAGCGATCCGCAGCTGGCCGCACAGGTGGTGCGTGCCTATGCCGACGCCTACCTGACCGACCAGCTGAACGCCAATTTCGAAGCGACTGAGCGGGCATCCGTCTGGCTGCAGGAACGCCTTGATGACCTCAGGCAGCGCGCGCAAGTCGCTTCGCTCGAAGTCGAGAAATATCGCACCGACAACGGCCTGACCTCCGCGCGCGGCGAACTGATGTCGGAGCAGCAGCTCGCCGACCTCAACAGCCAGCTGATCATCGCCCAGGCCGATACCGCCACCGCATCCGCCCGTTACAAGCAGTTTCAGGCAATCGTCGAGCAGGGCCAGGAAAAAGCCGTCGACAACGCCACGATCTCTTCCAAGGACGGCGACAACTCGGTTATCCGCGATCTCCGCACCCGCTATCTCGCGGTCGGAAAGCGCGAAAAGGACGTCACCCAGAATTTCGGCGCCGACCACCCGCAGGCCGTGTCGCTCAGGACCGAGAAGGACGATATCGGCCGCCAGATCTACCAGGAACTGCAGCAGCTGACGTCGAGCTATCGCAACGAATACGAGGTCGCGAAATCGCGCGAATCCTCGTTGCGCGAAAACATCGAAGGCACCGCGGGCCGGAACTCCGACGCCAACCGTTCACTCGTGCATCTACGCGAACTCGAACAGAAGGCGGCCGCGCTGAAGACGCTCTACGAATCCTATCTCGGCCGCTACGAGCAGGCAGCGCAGCAGCGCTCCTTCCCGATCGCTAAGGCGCGGGTGATTTCCGAGGCAGGCGTACCGGTCTCGCCCTCAAGCCCGAAAAAGACGATGATCCTCGCGCTTTCCGCCGTACTCGGCATGATGGCCGGCGGCGCGTTTGCCGCATTCCAGGAATTCCGCGAGCGGACGTTCCGGCTCGAGGGCGATGTACGCTCGCTGCTTGGCCACCGCTCGCTCGGCTACGTTCCGTTGATCGGCCCGCGTCCGCTGACGACGGCCGACCAGATGCGCGCACGCCTGGTGAAGGACAAGGGGCCGCCGCAACCGGCACCGGAACCAGTACCTTTCGAGCGCGTCAGCCGCATCGTGCTCGACGCGCCGCGCTCGTCGTTTACGGAAACCTTCCGCAACGCCAAGCTCGCCTGCGACCAGATGCTGCATGGCAATGCCTGCCGGGTGGTCGGCATCGTCTCGGCGGTTCCAGACGAAGGCAAATCGATCGTCGCGGCCAATTTCGCCGCACTTCTCGCCGCCAGCGGCAAGCGGACGTTGCTGATCGACGCCGATATCCGCAAGCCCGGTCTCAGCAAGATGATCAACCCGGCGCCGAAGTCCGGCCTCGTCGAAGCGCTGACGGGAGAGACGTCCTGGCCGGCGGGCATCAAGATCGACCACCAGACGAAGCTTGCGATCTTTCCCGTTGGTGGTGACGCCACCAGCCATTACCCGCACGACAGCCACGATCTGCTTGCCTCGCCGGCCATGGCGGAGCTCATCGAGAACGCCCGCAAGTCGTTTGATTATGTCATCGTCGATCTGGCGGCCCTCGCACCCGTCGTCGACGCCAAGGCGTTTTCGCCGCTCGCCGACGGCTTCCTGTTCGTTGCCGAGTGGGGGCGGACGCCGTCGCGGCTCGTGCGCGACCTGCTCCACGCCGAACCACAGATCAATGCCAAGATCCTGGGCGTGATCCTCAACAAGACCGACATGCGGGAACTGGCGAAATACAGCGACTACGGCGCCGCAGAACACTATCGCCACCGCTTCGAGAAATATTACGTCGACAACGCCGCCACGCGCCGAGAGGTAGAACCGGTCTGACCGGCAGGGGTGCTTGCGCTCAGCGTCATTCCTTCCAAAACAGCGGCGTCAGCACCACCAGAACGGTCAAGATCTCGAGGCGGCCGAGCAGCATCATCAGCGACAGCAAATAGAGCGCCGGATCGTTCAAGGTCGAGAAGTTGCCGGCCGGCCCGATGATCGGGCCGAGCCCGGCGCCGACGTTTGAAAGCGCGGTCGCAATCGACGACATGGACGTCAGGAAATCATAACCGAAGGCACCCATGGCCATGCTGCCGAAGGCCCAGATCATCATATAGGCGGTGAAAAACAGGAACACCGCGCGCTGCACGTCGCTGTCGACCAGCGCCTTGCCGTAGCGAACCGTGTGGATGCCGCTCGGATAGATCAGCTTGTAGAGCCCGGCGCGTATGGAATTGAAGATGATGATGAAACGATAGGCCTTCATGCCGCCGGCGGTCGAGCCGGAGCAACCGCCCATGAAGGTGGCGGCAAAGGCGAGCGCAACGACGAACTCGCCCCACAGCATGTAGTCGTCACTGGCAAATCCCGTCGTTGACAGGATCGACGTGACGGTGAAGAAGCCGTGCGCCAGCGCCTCGTGGAACGGGACGCCGTTCTCCAGTCGTTGATACAGGCTGGCAGCGATCGCAAGCACGGTGAGGTAGGACAGGAACACCATGATCTGCGGGTCCTTGAGCGTATCGAGCCGCCCGCGGACGATGAAAAGGATGAGCACCGAAAACGGCAGGCTGCTCACCGTCATGAAGAAGGTCGCCACCCACAGGATCGGTAGGCTGTTGTAGTAGCCGAGCGACGAATCATGGGTCGAAAAACCGCCTGTCGCGATCGTCGACATCGCGTGGTTGATTGCATCGAACCGGTTCATGCCGAGGGCGCCGTAGATGAAAGCGCAGGTAATCGTCAGCACGATGTAGATCAGCACGAAGGCCCGTGTGTAGGTCACGATGCGCGCGAAAGGCTTCTCGGTGGTATCGGACGATTCCATCTTGAAGAACGAAAGCCCGCCGACCCTGAGATAAGGCATGACGAACAGGCCGAGCGCCACGATCCCGATGCCGCCGAGCCAGTGCAGCAGCGAGCGCCAGACGAGGATGCCGGGCGGTGCGTTGTCGAGGCCGGCAATCACGGTCGAACCCGTTGTCGTGATGCCCGACACCGATTCGAACAAAGCCTCCGAAAAATCGAGATTGACGGAGGAGAGCCAGAAAGGGACGGCACCGACCAGGGAGACGACGAGCCACAGAAGATTGACGAGCAGGAAGCCCATCTTGCGGTTGAACGGTGGCGGCCCGCCTTGCGTCGCTGCAACCGTCACCAGCGAAAGGCCGCCCATCAGACAGGCAGAGAGTGCAAACACCATCCAGTCGGGATGGCCGTAGTAGATATCGACCAGCGCGGGGATGAACATCGTCAGCGAGAGGTAGAGGCCGACCTTTGCGGCAATGTTGATGGCGGACTGGTAGGTGGTCGCGTTCAACGGTCAATCGCCCCGGTCTTGGCTGTCCTCGTGTCCGCCCGCACTGCGCGAGTCGCGATCGCCTGCCATCATCATCGGCATTACCGGGCAGGGCAGACAAAGGCAAGTTCCGCCACCCTCCCACATGGATTACGGCCATGTTACGCGCGGTTCCGATCATTGCGGTGGACCAATTCGCCGATCACGCGATCGTGGTGCGACACGTCATCGCCTTGACTCATTTCCACGTGTAAAGCCTCATTGAACAAATGCACCTTTTTCATTGAGCCATAATATGACCCCCGCACGATTTACCCAATGCCTGCTTGCCCTTCGCTGGACACCGATCAACCTTGCAAGCGCGCTTCATTGCAACCTGGCGTGGATCGAGGCTATGGAGACGGGTGACGAAAAGGTACCTGCGGAACTCGCCACCTGGCTCGAGGCACTGGCAACCGCGCATGAGACGCTGGGCATCCCCGTCGCCTATCGCGGCAAGGGCCTTGAGCCCGCGACAAGCCGAGCGGCACGGCGCTAGGAGCCGTCGAGATCAGGCCCGGCTCCGGCAGAGATTTTCGCCGCCGCAGTTTTCTGACCGCGGACGTTTGAGGCGCCCAGCCGAACGCGACTGCTTTGCGGTGCGCGCGTGCCAAACCTTGACACCGCATGATTGTCATCGACGTGCCCTGCCGAGTATGGGCGAGGGCATTCGCATATTCGCTCTGCTGCTTCAGCCGCTCGTATAGATCTCCAAAGTGATGTCGCTTTGGCGGATGATGGTGTCACGTTCGAGAGGCGCACTCCTGAGCGCAGTGGCTCAGACCGCCGAATAGCCCAAAGTGGCTATGTCTTAGTTTATTTCCCACTACATTAGACTTTAGTAGAGTGAGCAGAGGCAGCTTGTTGGGAGGCGAACATGGAGCGCGTTGAAACCGAGAAACTCGCGGTTGAGGCAACGACCAAGGTCTGGTCCGTGAGCGACTTCTGCAAACGTCACCGTCTCTGCTACGAAGAGGAAAAGAGACTGAGGCATCTTTTCGGTCACTTCGCGACGGCCCGCGAATTGCTCCACAACGCACAGCGCACGCCGAAGTGGCGAGGCTGACCAGCGGCTCGCTCGCGATCAACCGGCTATTTCGGCAAGGCTTAGTCCGCTCTGATGAACAGAGCGCCGACCAGACCGATCACGACCACGCATTGCAGGATGAACATGGGCCATTCTCCTGACATCGCGGAATCCTCCTGCTCGAAACAATTAGGTCGAAATCGGTCCTGTTAAAGGGGCCGACTTGTGCCGACGATCACGGCGAGCGTTCCAAGGGAATTCGCCGGCCGGCGACGTTCGAGACCTTGTTCCCGGGCGTTCTTCCTCGCGTCATACTCAGTCGTGATGCAGTTCGGCGTCTGTGCTTCGAACTCGGGGTGTAGTTGCCATGACCTTGGCGGACACCTTGCTGCCTGTTTCCGCAAGGTGTCGAGGCAAAACGTCAGGGAAGCGTTTACTGGCGAAAGCCGAGGCGAGCGCTTTCGCCTCAATGGAATGCAAATTCCATTGTCATATTTTCGTTGCATATTCATTTCATTTCGTTTCTACTACTTTTTAGTTTCGCAGCGAAGGCTGCGCAAGCTTCGGTCGAGGAGGATCGATTTTGCCAGGCGGGTCTTTCGGCCTGGCCATCTTAGAAAATGGGAGGAATCATGTTCAGACATTTGAACTGGACCGTCGTGGTCGCGTCCGCAATCTCAGCCGGCTTTGCCTCGAACGCGTTGGCCGCCACTGAGCTTTCCTGGTGGCACGCCATGACCGGCGCCAACAACGAAGTGGTCGACAAGCTCGCCAAGGAATTCAACGACAGCCAGAGCGCCTACAAGGTGGTGCCGGTGTTCAAGGGCACCTATCCGGAGACGTTGAACGCCGGCATCGCCGCGTTCCGGTCCAAGCAGGCGCCCGCAATCCTGCAGGTCTTCGATGCCGGCAGTGGTGTGATGCTGGGTGCAGAAGGCGCAATCCTGCCTGTGGCCGAGGTGCTGCAGAAGGGTGGCTTCGAGTTCAACAAGGACCAGTACCTGCCAGGTATCGTCGCCTATTATTCGAAGGCCGACGGCACGATGCTGTCGTTCCCGTACAACTCGTCGTCGCCGATCCTCTACTACAACAAGGACGCCTTCACCAAGGCCGGGCTCGACGCCGAAAAGCCGCCGAAGACCTGGCCGGAAGTGTTCGACGCCGCCAAGAAGATCAAGGCGAGCGGCGCATCGGCGTGCGGCTTCACCTCGACCTGGCTCACCTGGATCCAGACGGAGAACTTCGCCGCCTGGAACAATGTGCCTTACGGCACCCACGAAAACGGCCTTGCCGCCCCCGACGTCGAACTGAAGATCGATGCGCCGCTGTTCGTCCAGCATTTCCAGGCAATTGCCGACCTCGCCAAGGATGGCACCTTCCGCTATGGCGGCCGCACCTCCGAGGCAAAGCAGCTGTTCATGTCGGGCGAATGCGCCATTCTGACGGAATCCTCCGGCGGGCTCGGCGACATCATCAAGTCTGGCATCAAATACGGCATCGGCCAGCTGCCCTATTACGAGGGCAACGGTCCGCAGAACACCATTCCGGGTGGCGCCAGCCTCTGGGTGTTCGGCGGCAAATCCGACGACGAGTACAAGGGCATCGCCGAGTTCTTCAACTTCCTGTCGAAGACGGAAACGCAGGCGCGGCTGCATCAGGTCTCGGGCTACCTGCCCGTCACGATCGCCGCCTATGACGAGACCAAGAAGTCGGGCTTCTATGAGAAGAATCCGGGCCGCGAAACGCCGATCCTGCAGATGATGGGCAAGGCGCCGACGGAAAATTCCAAGGGCGTTCGGCTCGTCAATCTTCCCCAGGTCCGAGACATCCTGAACGAAGAATTCGAGGCGATGCTCGCCGGCCAGAAAGATGCCCAGACAGCCCTTTCCGAAGGCGTCAAGAAGGCAAACGCCGCAATCGCGGCGGCCGTCGGCAACTAACGAAGCATGAGCGGGCCTGCCTCGGCGCGAACTGGGGCAGGCCATATCCTCGCGCAAAGAAGGGTGTCGCTTTGCAGCCTGTCGTCTTTCCCAACAAGATCCTGCCCTACCTGCTGCTCGCGCCGCAGATCGTGCTCACGGTCATCTTCTTCTTCTGGCCTGCGAGCCAGGCGCTCTATCAGTCGGTGCTGCGGGAGGATCCCTTCGGCCTGAAGTCCGGCTTTGTCGGGCTTGCCAATTTTCGTTCCGTTCTTTCCAATCCGGATTACCTGCATTCCCTGCAGGTGACGGTGGTGTTCAGCCTGGCCACCGCACTTTTGTCGATGGCGGTAGCTTTGCTTTTGGCAACGGCGGCCGACCGCGTCGTTCGCGGCAAGAACGTCTACCGCACGCTGCTGATCTGGCCCTATGCCGTCGCACCTGCCGTCGCCGGCATGCTCTGGCTTTTCATGTTCAATCCGGCGATGGGCACATTTGCCTATATCCTACGGCGCAACGGCATTGCCTGGGATCCGCTGTTGAACGGTGATCAGGCCATGGCGCTCGTCATCGTTGCCGCCGCCTGGAAGCAGATCAGCTACAATTTCCTGTTCTTCGTCGCCGGCCTGCAGGCGATCCCGAAATCGCTGATCGAGGCCGCCTCAATCGACGGCGCGCGCGGCGCGCGGCGGTTCTGGACGATCGTCTTCCCGCTGCTTGCGCCGACGACCTTCTTCCTGCTGGTGGTCAATACCGTCTACGCCTTCTTCGATACCTTCGGCATCATCCATGCGGTGACCGGCGGCGGCCCGGCCAAGGCGACGGAAACACTCGTCTACAAGGTCTACAATGACGGCTTCGTCAATCTCGACCTCGGCAGTTCCGCCGCGCAGTCGGTCATCCTCATGGTCATCGTCATCGCGTTGACCGCCTTCCAGTTCCGCTTCGTCGAGAAGCGGGTTCATTATTCGTGAGGCGATCAGATGATTGAAAAACGTCCCATCGCCAACTTCATCGGCCATCTCGTATTGATCATCGGCGTCATCATCGTCGCCTTTCCGATCTACTACACCTTCGTCGCCTCCAGTCGGACTTCGGTCGAGATCATCCGTCCGCCAATGTCGCTCACCGTCGGCGATCATCTGACGGAGAACTACACCGAGGCTATGGCCGGCGGCGTCGAGCGCGTCGTCGGCGTCAGCCTTGAACGTCTCCTGTTCAATTCGACCGTCGTCGCGATTGCGATCGCGGTCGGCAAGATCGTCATTTCCTTCCTGTCGGCCTTCGCAATCGTCTTCTTTCGCTTTCCGTTGAAGATGCTCTTCTTCTGGATGATCTTCATCACCCTGATGCTGCCGGTGGAGGTGCGCATCCTGCCCACCTACAAGGTGATCGTCGACCTCGGCCTCATCGATACCTATGCCGGCCTGACGCTGCCGCTGATGGCGTCGGCAACCGCGACCTTCCTCTTCCGCCAGTTCTTCCTGACAATCCCTGGCGAACTGGTGGAGGCCGCACGTATCGACAATGCAGGACCCTTTCGCTTCATGCGCGATATCCTGCTGCCGCTCTCCAAAACCAATATCGCGGCGCTGTTCGTCATCCTCTTCATCTATGGCTGGACGCAATATCTCTGGCCGTTGCTGGTGACCAACGACGCCAAGATGAACACAATCATCATCGGCCTCAGGCGCATGGTCGATTTCACCGACGCCTCGACGCCCTGGAATTATGTGATGGTGACGGCGATCCTTGCGATCATCCCGCCCATCCTCGTCGTCGTCCTGATGCAGCGCTGGTTCGTCAAGGGCCTAGTGGAGACTGAAAAGTAATGGCTCAAATTACCCTGAACAACGTCCGCAAGGTCTATGGCGGCAATATCGAGGCGATCAAGGGCGTGTCGCTGGAGATCAACGATGGCGAACTCGTCGTTCTCGTCGGTCCCTCCGGCTGCGGCAAGTCCACGCTTCTGCGCATGATCGCCGGCCTTGAAAGCATCAGCTCCGGTGAAATCGCCATCGGCGGCAGAACGGTCAACGACCTGGAGCCAGCCGAACGCGACATCGCAATGGTCTTCCAGAACTATGCGCTCTATCCGCATATGACAGTGCACCAGAACCTCGCCTATGGGCTGAAGAACCGGAACACGCCGAAAGACGAGATCGAGCGCCGTATAGCCAAGGCCGCCAAGACGCTCGAAATCGAGCAGTATCTCAGCCGCAAGCCGCGCCAGCTTTCAGGCGGTCAGCGCCAGCGCGTGGCAATGGGGCGCGCGATCGTGCGGGAACCGGCCGCCTTCCTGTTCGACGAGCCGCTGTCCAACCTAGATGCCAAGCTGAGGGGCCAGATGCGCATCGAGATCAAGCGCCTGCAGCGGTCTCTCGGCACCACCAGCGTCTATGTTACCCATGACCAGATGGAGGCGATGACCCTTGCCGACAAGCTTGTCGTCGTCAATGGCGGCCAGATCGAACAGGTTGGCTCGCCGATCGAGCTCTATGAAAAGCCGGCCACGACCTTTGTGGCGACCTTCATCGGCTCACCGTCGATGAACCTGCTCGCACACGCCGAAACGCTTGAGGGCTGGAGTGTTTCGCCCAACGTGCCGAAACCGACGGGCGCATTCACGATCGGCATCCGGCCGGAGGACCTGTCCGTGTGCGAACCGAACGAAATGGCGTATGATTTCACGGCAAATGTCCGCATCGACAGCATCGAGCTCGTGGGCGCTGAAAGCTATGTGCACGGCAAGTTCGGCAATGGCCAGGACCTGGTGTTCCGCGTGCCCGGGCGCTCGGCGCGGCAGATCGACGATCACGTGACCGTCGGAGCGCTAGCCAAAGACCTGCATGTGTTTGACGGGAACGGCAAACGCGTGTCGTGAAAGCGACAAACTGTCGGAAGACACGCCGCTGTCATGTCATTCAAGCAAATCGGCCAGCGAGACGTTGGCGTGAGGCGTATAGCTCCCAGCTACCAGTTGGCTACGTCAGAGAAAGGCCGCGGCTCTTGGTGTTTCGAAGTGTTTCCGCTTGCTTGATGGCAAGGCTTGTTCGCTCCTGAGCCGCAAGCTGCTGGGCGGTTCTCAAAAGGCCCCATGCCGAACGCAGTTCAGCTTTTTGATTGAATGTCATACCCCGCGCCACTTTATCGAAGGTTTCCCCACCGGCATCACTTGCTGCGTTTCCTAAGAAAGTTCGCTCGCCGAATCGATCTGCCACAGTCTTGCAAAACGCCCTTAGCTCCATGGTTACTTCGCTGTTGCCATGCATGAGGTCAAGCGCGCCTGTCCGATCGCTTCGCTCTAAGGCGTCGCGTACGCTCTCCAACACCTGGCGCGCATTTGCTGAAAGGTCCGGAACATCAATCGATGCCTTCTCGCGGAGAATGCGCTCCTCTTCCTGGCACCTCGTCGAGGCCAGTGCGCGCATTTGAAGATAACGCTCAAGGTCGCGACCAAGCATAGGCGCGTTGACAAGTGCCCGTTCGCGATCAACTTGATCAGCCTTCCAGACGAACAGTCCGGTCTTTCCCTTGAGCGCGCCGAAACGCTCCGGTTCCCGAGCAATTTGATCGATCGTGACTTTCGCTTCCTCGTGGTTCTTTAGCATCCGGTCAACGTCAATCACTCTGAACGCAGCCTGCGCGTCCTGGTAGACAAGGTGGAAACGAAAGGAAACCTTCTGCCATTGGTCGGTCAAGCCTGCATCACCCTCAAGTCTTTCTTCAATTGCCTGCTCGAATGAACTGATAAAGGTCGTGACACCCGCAACCAAAGGACGATTTTTGTCGACTGATTTTGGGACGGAGGAAAGCAAAACGTATCTAGCCTGTTCTAAGCGCCTCCCGATTTTCGTGAATCTCTCAACAAGATTGCTGAGCCGTTCTTTCTGTCGAACTGTCCAGTCCAGCCGGTCACGAACCATTGTCCGGGCAACCGCAATCAAGTGGAAGCCACGCGTTTCTGCAAAACGAAGGGCTTGGCGGTAGAATGGACTCTGCGAATAGTCGAGCGTCGTCTCCTTCACGTCAGAGCGGGACATGATTGATACCAGTCCACCAGCGTTGTCGAAGGAGCGACGGCCATAGTAGATTGCGAGACTTTCGCGATGCCGCGTCATGGCGACATAGGTGAGATGGCGATTGAGCGAGAGTGAAGCGAGCATCTTTACGCTATCGACGGTAGCCCCTTGGCTCTTGTGGATCGTAGTTGCGTAGCCATGGTCAACGCTGGAATAAAAACTACTCTCGACCGTGACCTCTCGGAAACCTTCGCCTTTTCCGACCTCGACGACGATCCGGTTTATGCTTGCGTCCAACACCCGGCCAATTGTGCCATTCTTCACGCCGAGCATGCCTTCGTTCTTCAGAAACACGATCTGGTCCCCTGCCGCGAAGTGTCGCTTACCGTCCATTGTCGAAAACGCATGTCCGTGATTGATAACGCCACGTTCAATAAGTTTTGCGCGCGCTTTCTCGTTCAACATACGAACATCTCGGCGTAGATGTGCAAGGATAAGTGTCGTTCTCTTCGGGTCGTAGTCACTGTCCCAATCAGCGATCAGTCGATCCACAGCATCGGATTTGCGTTCCGAAGCAATGAGCTTGTTGTTGGAGCCATAAGCATGGAGCGCATCGGCGACTCTACCGCGTGCCAAGGCGATCGAGGCTGATCGCATCCAATCCTCACGCTGGCGATAGATTGTCTCAAGCTCCGCGTAGCCTATGCGGTCAGCTATGCTGCGGAACGCGGCGCCCGCTTCGATTGGCTGCAATTGATCTGGGTCCCCGACGAGGACAAGCTTCGCTCCGGCCTTCGTTACAGCTTCGACGAGGAGCGCCATCTGGCGTGACGAGACCATGCCGGCTTCGTCGAGCACAAAGATCGTCCGAGCGTTGAGCGTACGTCGTCCTTCCGACCAGTGTTGCTCCCAGGAACTAAGTGTACGCGACCGAATACCCGACTCGATTGACAACGCTTCGGCAGCCTTGCCCGCAAGCGCCGCACCGAGGACCTGATATCCAGCCATCTCCCAGGTTTCGCGCGCAGCGTTCATCAGCGTCGTCTTTCCGGCACCCGCCCGACCAATGATCACCGCCATCCGCCCTGTATCGGTGACCCCTGCCAGCGCCGCTAGCTGCTCTTGCGATAGCAGCGTATGGCGTGCAGTTATTAGGTCTCGGACGCGTTCCCCGACGCCATGTGTCGATCGCCCGGAGAGCCAGACGGCTCGCTTTACCATCTCGGCTTCTAGGCGGATCAGTTCTCGAGTCGTGTATTTATCAGGGACGCGGATTCCCGTTGCAAAATCGATGCGCTCGCGCTCGAGGCGTAACGCTTCCGGGCTCTGGAGGATACGGGCCAGCAGAGGTTTCAGCAACGCGGCGTCGGTGAAGTAGCGGTCAAGTACCCTGGCAACATCTCGCTCGTCAAAGACACTTTTCTGCCGGCTGATCAGGTCGAGGACCAATTCGGGACGCCTTTGAATTCTCCGGGCGTTCTCAGTTCGCCGTTCTGACTGCAGCTCAAGCGACTTAGGTTTTCGATTGCCGGTGAGAGTTCCCTCCTCAATTCGTCGCTCGATTGCCTTTGTGGTGGCACTGAATCTAATAATTGGCTCAAGATCGATGCCTTGGCTTTCATAGGATCGCCCTTCTATTCGAACATCGAGGCCGGCAACGGCAAGATGTCTATTTTGGCAAGCGAACCAGCCGTCACGAAACGCGTTGAACTCCCGCGGGCGCGACCACACCATGTATACGATGCGGCCGTGGCGGTTCCGCTTTGGACTACCATCGGCAAGAAGGACCTTGACCCGCTTAGAGCCGAACCCAGTACTAGTGAGCGGTCTTAGCGTTTTCATCAAGTGGACATGGGGGTTACCTGGAGCATCGTGGTAAACCCAATCGGCGACCATGCCTTTAGCCAGCACGAATTGCTCAACAAAATCGCGCACCAGCGCGATATTTTGAGTGAATGAAAGCTCGATTGGTAGCGCCAAGGTCACGTCCGTGGCGAGTTGAGCATCCAATCTCTTCTCGAAATTTTCGAGCCGGTTCCAGAACGTTTCCGACAGTGACAATGGTGAGTGGTCGGCGATCATCTTGCGTATCCACTCAGGCGCATCGGTCGGGACAACGAACTCTTCATGAATGAGATCCTGCTTGCCGGAGTAGTCGACCAATCGAGCCTCCCGCTCGAAATACATCTTCGAGCGGTGGTGATATGCAGCTGCCATCACGGCGCTGTTTCCGCATCCACGGCTCAGCACTCGCACGTCGAAATGTGGACTCACCAAGGCAATCCGCTCCCCTTCATGTTTTCATCAAGGCGTCGGATTTTTCGCGCTTGAATCGCGAGCGTGCATCATGTTGAGCCCGAGACTGTCAGGCTCGAAGCAACTTCTCGTAGAGGAAGGATCTAAGAGATTGGCGAAGTGCGCTACTGCACAATTGTCCCTAGCCCATTTTAGGGGAACCGATCGGCGCTGGTAGCCGCTGACCTTTGCTAGGGCCGCCCGAGTAATTCGATTAGACGCAAGTTTGTCGTCTTGATGGCTGGTATTCGATCAGGCCTGCTTGCAGTTCGCGAGCTGCTGCAAATGGATGAAAACTCAATCAGTCATCCGTTTCGCTGCGACGCCGCTACGCCCGTCATTCCGTCAGCGACAACTTTCTTTGACATGAACACAGCGCCAACCAAGCGCATGAGCTTGCCGGATACCCCTCACCTACCCGCCTGAACTAAAGACCGGGCGATGTCAATAATATCATCACGCGACGTAGCGGGATCGTCCTTATTCCACGCCACACCGAGCCCCAATTTCAATTCGACGCCACGAACTGGTCTAAGCTCGAAGTTGCGATTAGGAAGGTCCCTCGTCCATTCCGGTGCGAAGCCGATTCCAAGGCCGGCCGATACGAGTGAAACGAGCGAGAATGTGTCGTCGCAGCTGTATGCGATGTTGCCAGTCAGCCCATGAGTGTCGAACACCTCCGCGAAGTAGCGCTCTGTGTAAGAGAGGTTGCGTCGCGTAAACGAGATGATCTTTTCCCCCCTTAGATCCTCAATGTCGATCTCATTTCGGTCAAGAAGTGAGTTCGTCTTTTGTACCGCCAATAGGTAGCGCTCATGAGCAATCGAAAAAAAGCGTAATGAACCGATGTTTTCTACCGGCCTAATGAAGCCTAGATTGAGTTGTCCATGTTCCAGCCCACGAATTATATCGCCGGTTGATCCGCTCGAAACATGTAGCTCGATACCGGGGTACTTGCGCCCTATACGTGTAAGGAACGCTGGCAGGACGCCGATCGTCGCGGGATAGACAGTTCCAATCCGAATGGTACGGGCAGCCTTCCCGGCGACCGACCGCGTAACTTCCGCCGACTGACCAACGTCGCTGAGGATCCTCACAGATCTGTCGTAGAAGACCTCGCCGGCTCGTGTCAGTTCCACCTTCCTCGTGGAACGCTCTAGCAACCGAACGCCAAGCTCTTTCTCTAGTGCCTGTATTTGGCAACTGAGGGCCGGCTGTGCAATGCACACCCTCGACGCCGCCCGTCCGAAGTGGAGTTCCTCTGCGACCGCAACGAAATAGCTAAGCTGCCTAAGCTCCATATTACCCACATTTCGTTGGCTATAATGCAAACATAACGTACATGGACCCGTTTGGTTTGTCATGAACAAAATGTGGGTATGGATACATTCGCGTCGAATCTGAAACGGCGGGCAGAACAGCTTGGGATTTCCAATGCCGAAGTCGCTCGGCGAGTGGGGCTAAGCGATCGCCGCTATGGCAACTACATTAATGGTCGGCGAGAGCCAGACCTATCTACGCTTGTCCGTATCGCCGGCATTCTGGGAACAACGGTAGATGATTTGCTTGGAACCAGTGACGAAAAGGGAAAAAACCGAACAGTCGAGGAACAGTTCCAAGACAGAATTTCGTCCGCGCTCCGGGCGCTAAAGAGCGATGACCTCCAACGGCTTGTCGTTATGATCGAAGCGTTGGCCTCAACAAAGAATTCCTAACACCGTAAAGTGGTTCACGTGGCCCTGAGCTCTAACGCGTCTCCAGCGCAGGTGTATTGCGAGCGGCAATAAGACGAATCGCACTGATTTTAAGAATGCAACGATTGCCAAACACGAAGGTGCATTGGCCTTGCACGACAGTGATCAGAAGAAAAGGCACTGCCGGACGGATTGGCGAGAGAGATTGACGGAAGCTTGCGTGATCGAAACTCGCTTCCTTAGCCGTTAGCCCAGCGCCCGCACCGCCTCGATCGCCTCCATGCCGCCAACCTTGTCGGCATAGGCAGCCCAGACTTTGCGGGCTCCGGCGACCCAGCCGTCCCGATCCTCGGCGACATGAAAGCGAGCGCCTGCTGCCTTCGCCGTCTCGACGGAGGCAACCTCGTCGGCAACGATCAAGGCGTTAAAGTGCTCGGCGCCCTGCGTGGCCGCTTCCTGGAAGACGGCCTGCTCTTCGCTGGAAAGACCGTTCCAGAACGGCTTGGCAAAAACGAGCGCGCCCGATGCCCAGATGTGACCGGTCTCGATGACATCAGGCACGACCTCATAAAGCTTGAAGCCGGCATAGGCGGATTTCGTGAGATCCATGGCATCAACAACGCCGGTCGCGAGCGCGTTGTAGGTTTCGGTAATCGGCAGCCCCACCGGAACGGCGCCGAAACTCTCCCACAAGGTAGAATGCAACGGGCTCTGGATGACGCGCAATCTCTTGCCGACGACGTCGCCGGGCCGCGTCAGCGGCTCTTTCGCCAACAGATGGCGGGCGCCATAGTTGACGTAATCGCTAACCACAAAGCCCTGCGCCTCCAGTTTCGTCTTCAGCGCGTCGCCGGGTTTCGAAGCAACCGTTGCGCGGACATGCGCGGCATCACGGAAGAGGAACGGCATATCGAACAGCTGGCTTTCAGGCGCCCAGGCGGACAAGGCCGAAAGCGTGGAAAGGCTTGCCTGTATTGCCCCGAGACGCAGGCCTTCGTTGACATCCTTCTCGCCGCCAAGGGCAGCATTCGGCACGATGTTGAAGGCGAACCGCCCCGAAAGCGCTGCTTCGACGAGATCACGGATCTTCAGCCAGACCCTGGTTTCCGGCTTGGTTTCGCCAAGCAGCGAAGCAATGACAACGGGGCGTGCGGCGGCAGCCCGGCCGGCAAGCGCCGGCGCCGCAAGCGCTGTTGCGCCGGTGGCGAGCAGGCCGAGGTTGAACTGACGGCGATCGAGGCGAAGCATATCCAAGTCCTCCAAAAGGTTCAAAAACAGGCGGCAAGCGCCGCGGAAAAGCTGAGAAGTGCGAGCGCTGAAAGCAGCGCGACGAGATAGGGCCGCGACGCCGAAAACAACGCGATAACAGGCACACCGGATGCGTTTCCGACCGTTTGCACCAAAATCCCGACCGGCGGGGTCAAGCCGCCAATCATCAGGTTAACGACGAGAATGACGCCGAAGTGGATGGGATCGATGCCGGCCGAAACGGCAACCGGCAGCGTCAGTGGCGCAAACAACAGGATCGCCGCACCGATATCGAGGAACAGCCCGACACCGAGGAGCAAGAGGTTGAGGGCCGCAATGACAAGGAATGGATTGTGTCCGAGCAGGCTCGCGGCAGACGAAATTTGGGCCGCCAACCCGTCGACCGCGATCAGAAAGGCAAACGGGGCGGCCGACCCGATCAACAACAGGATCGCCGCCGTTTCCCTTGCTGATTGCCGAAAGGCGGCGCCGATATCTCCAAACCCTGTTCGCTTCAGGATCGCCGCGAGCAAGGTATAAACGGCGGCAAGGGCGGCCGCCTCTGTCGGCGCAACCACGCCGGCGCGAATGCCGGCAACAACAATGATGCCGAGGCCGAAAGCGGGCAGCGCCCGCACGGCAAAACGCCGGCGTTCCGCTCCTGAAGCCCTGTCCGCGCCTGCGGCGGTCGCGCGGTTCAGATGGATGGCGAGCGCCAGCGTTGCCGCCATGACCAGCCCCGCGACAAACCCGCCAGCCAGGAGCTTGCCGGTGGACAGGTCCGCCGCCGCGGCCAGAATGAGAAACGCGATCGATGGCGGGATGATGTTGTCGAGCACCGACACGGCAGCAATCAGCGCGCCGGCGCGCTCAGGCGGCGTGCCGCGGGCCATCAGCTGCGGCATGAACGCGGCTGTGCCGAACGCCGCATTGGCGATCGACGAGCCGGAGGCTCCGGAAAAGAGCACGCCCGTCAACAGCACGGTCTGTCCGAGCCCGGCACGACGGTGGCCGACGAGGGCGGCGGCAAAACACACCAGATCGCCGGCGATACCGGACGCTGTCAGGAGGGCGCCGGCGAGCAGAAACAAGGGAATGGCTGACAGCAGGTAGCGCGACAGCCCGGACAAGGTGGCAGCCGCCATCGCCTGTTCCGGCATCGGCGCACCGAAGGCAAGCGCAACATAGGCCGCGGCGACGAAGGCATGGGGAAGCGGCGTTCCCGCCAGGATTGCCGCAAGCGCAAGGCAGCAGAGCGTGAGGCTCGGTGACAACGAGGCGAGCGGCGGCGCCGCGCCGACCGCCCAATGCAAGCCGAGCGCGATCGCAAGCATCAGGCCAAACGCGACCATGCGCCTTTCTGCCATACGTCTGATCAAGATGGCGACGATCGCCGCGCCAGCGCCAGCGCTGAGCATCGCCGGCCGCAGGCCCTCCGACAGGCCGAGCGATGGCGAGACGCCGCCGAGATCCAGCGCTGCCCGACCGCTACCGGACAGGAGCACGATGCAGGCAAAGAGCGTGATGGTGCCCGAAACTAACTCGCGCACGTCGCGCGCTGTCAGACGCCTCGCCGAGAAAAGCGCCTGCCCTTCTTTCTCCTCGTCGCATCGCGCTGCGCCGCGCCCATGGTCGGTGCTGCAGCCAGACGACGACCTCGTCTCGAACAGATCGATCCGCAAGCCCTTGGCGGTCGAGGCAAGCGGCACCCCAATCGAGACGAGCGCCACCAGCAGCCAGCTCGCCGCCTCATCCGCGCCCGTCAACCCGCTGGCCGCCAGGTACCGAAGGCCGACAGAGGCCGTGACGGTCGCAAGCAGCACCGCGAGCACCATGGCGCCCGCGGCCTCGAGCATGCGCTCTAGCCGCGACGATAGCGCCTGCGCGGCACTAGTGAGCATCGTTCTGCCACCAATGATGGAAGTGATGCACCGGCCCCCTGCCCTCGCCAACCTGGAGATCACCCGCGGCAACGATGGCCGCGTGCAGATAATCCTTGGCAGCGGTGACGGCTGTTGCCAGCGACGCGCCGCGGGCCAGGCCGGCCGTGATCGCCGCCGACAACGTGCACCCCGTGCCATGATCGTTCGTCGTTTTGATACGCGGCGCCGTCAGCCGAAGTGGCTCCTCGCCATCGAAGAAGAGATCCGTTGCCTCGACGCCACTGCCATGACCACCCTTGATCAGCACCGATCGCGCGCCGGCTTTCAGAATAATCTCCGCCTGGTGCGCCATTTCTCGCTCGTCCGAGGCAACCGCGCGGCCGGTCAACAGTGCCGCCTCCGGAAGGTTGGGTGTAGCGACCAGCGCCAGCGGCAACAATTGCTCCCTGAGTGCGGCAATGGCGTCCGGGCGCAACAGTGCGTCGCCCGATGTGGCGACCATCACCGGATCGAGCACAGCCAATCGACCGTGTCGTAAAAGGCCGTCGGCAATGACGGCGATCGTCTCCTCGCGAGAGACCATGCCGATCTTCACGGCGCCGACCGCAAGATCTGAGAACACCGCGTCAATCTGGGCTCGCACGATCGCGGCTGATATGTCCTCGACCGCCGTAACGCCCCTCGTATTCTGCGCAGTAATTGCCGTGATGACGCTAGCGCCGTAAACGCCGAGCGCCGAGAAGGTTTTCAGATCCGCCTGGATGCCGGCGCCGCCACCGGAATCCGAGCCTGCAATGGTGACGGCAATGGCGGTCATCGGCGCGCCTCCGCCAACGCGCGATCGACAGACGCACGCAATTCACGCGTGGCCGTGGCCGGATCCGCCGCCTGAAAAATCGCCGAGATAAGCGCGACGCCGTCCGCACCGGCGGTGACGATTTCGCTTGCACGCTTGAGATCGATGCCGGCAATGGCGCCGACTGGAAGGTCCGGTTTGGCTGCGAGCAGCATCTTACGGAGCCTTGCGAAGCCATCAACGCCAACCGGCGGATCGGGGTTGTGCTTGGACAGCGTCTCGTAGACACCGCCGATGCAGGCGTAGGCGATCGGCGCGGCAATGGCGGCCTTCGCATCCGTTTCGTTCTTGACCGTCAGGCCGATGATCGCGTCCTCGCCCAAAATCGATCGCGCCATTGCGGCTTCCATATCGTCGCGGCCGAGATGCACGCCATCGGCACCAGCTGCGAGCGCCACGTCAACGCGATCGTTGACGAGGAAGGGCACGCCGGTATCGGCAAGTGCCGCACCGATCGCCCGCGCTTGATCGATCATCGTGCGTGTCGAATTGCTCTTGTCGCGATACTGGATCAGCGTTGCACCGTTGAGCGCAGCGACATGCGCCAGTTCCGCCAGGTTCGCGTTTTCAGCAAGACGGGCATCGACGATGGCATTCAGGCGGTAATCAACCCTTGGCATTGGAAATCCTGGCATTGGCAATGATATCTTCGGGGCGGAGTGCTGCGAGCGCGTCGCGAAACGCGGCTTCAAAGGTTCCGGGGCCGCTCGAACGCTTTGCAGCGATCTCGGCAGCAATGCCGGTTGTCAGCAACGCGCCGGTGGCTGCGGTCAGCCGGTCCGGCTCGACCGCCATGAAGGCCGCGATCAGCGCGCCTGAAAGGCACCCGGTACCCGTGACCTGCGTCATCAGCGGGTGGCCGTTCGCTACGCTGACGCAGACTTGATCGAGACGCAGTTCGTCGACCGGGCCCGTCTTGATCGTCAGCACGCTGCCGACATCACCGATCAGTTCCATCTCGCTCGCGTTTCCGCGCACGACCGAGGGCGTAACCTCGATAAGCTCCAGGGCAAAAGCGAGCCGTGATGGCGAGTAATCGCAATGCACGGGATCGACGATCCACGGTTTGCCAGCATCGCGCGCGACTAATGTCGCCAGGCGGATCACCGCACGCCTTTCTTCGTTGAGCGTACCGAGATTGACCACAAGCGCATCGGCACGTCGGGCAAAGGCCTCGACCTCTTCTGGTGACGATGTCATCGAAGGAATTGCGCCGAGCGACGCCAGCCCATCGGCGACGAACTTCTGCACCACCGTGTTCATCAGGCAATGCACGCGAGGGCGCTGGCGCCGGACAAGCGCCAGCGATGCGGCGGCGCCTTCAACGAGGTTCGAAAGGCCGTTCATCGGATGTCCACCGCGATATCGTCGACAGCCGGCGCCTTGCCGATCAATCCGCTTTCGGCGAGAAACGCGCCAAACCGCTCGTAGCGGCCGAGATCAAGCGCCGCCGGCCGCTTGGCAAAACGCGGAAGCGTGTCGGTGAATGCGCGACGGTTGAGTTCATCGTCGAGGTTCGGATAGGCCTTGATGAACAGCTTCCAGGCTTCGTCAGGGTGGTTGGTGAGATAGATCGCGCCTTGCTCCACTGCGGCGAGGAACGGCCGCAGGCGCGTGTCGGCAATCCTGGCCCTGTCGGTGACAAACACCAGTTCGTCATAGACGGGTACGCCATGTTCCTCCGGGAAGAACGACCGTCCCTCATGTCCCTCGAGCCGCATCTGCGTCAGCTCGAAGTTGCGGAAACCACCGATGGTCGCATCAACCTTGCCAGCAATCAGCGAGGCAGACAGGGCGAAGTTGACGTTGACGAGCTCCACGTCCTCCTTCTTCAGGCCTGCCGAAGCGAGCATCCGGCCAAGCATCGCATCCTCGAAGCCGGAAACGGAAAAGCCGATCTTCTTCCCCTTCAGATCGGCAAGGCTGCGGATCGGCCCGTCGTCGAGCACAGTCACGGTGTTGAGCGGCGTCTCGACCAGGGTGCCGAAGCGCACCAGCGGCAAGCCGGTGGCATGGTCGAGATAGAGGTTCGGCTGATAGTGCACGCCGATATCGGCCTTGCCCGCGGCCACAAGCCTCGGCACACTTGACGGGTCGGCCGGCGGGACGAGCTCGACCTCGAGCCCTGCCTTTTCGAACAGCCCGAGCTCCTTGGCGACGACGATCGGAGCGTGATCGGGATTGACGAACCACTCCAGCATCACCGTCAGCTTTTCGCCGGCGGTCGCCGCACCGGCTGAAAGAACGACGCCGAGCGCGAGGCTGGCGGGAAGCAGAAATTTGCGGATCATGATGCTGTGATTTCTCCCAATCGAAAACAGTAATTCAGGTTTCTCGCGCCCAGTGCGCGAGTGGACGGGTTGCCTCCTCGACAATCAACCGGAGCAGGACGGCGAGAACGGCAAGAATGGCCATCGCCGCAAAGACGACGTCGGTCTGCATGCGGGCATTGGCCTGGACGATAACGAATCCGAGCCCGGCCGAGGCCCCGACCCATTCGCCGACGACAGCGCCAAGCGGCGCCAGGGGCGCTGCAACCCGCAGCCCCGTCACCAGTCCGGGCAAGGCGAGCGGCAACCGGACGAGCCAGAGCGCCTGCCAGTGGCTCGCCTTGGTCAGCGCCACGGCATCAAGGATCTGCGCATCGGTGCGGCGCAGGCCATCCGAAAACGCGGACACGACTGGAAAGAAGATGATGATCGCCGCCATCACGATCTTCGACACAATCCCGAAGCCGAACCATACAACCAGCAAGGGCGCGATGACGAAAACGGGGAAGGCCTGCAAGACAAGCACAAAGGGCCAGACGAGCTTTCCGACCCGCGGAAAAGCCGCAAGCCCGATCGCCGTTGCAACGCCGAACACCGTGCCCGCCACAAGACCGGCGAGCATCTCGGCAATCGTCACGAGGCTCTGCTCAATCAGAAACCCGGGTTGGCGCTGAAAGACGGTCAGTACCTCAAGCGGCGTCGGCAACAGGTATCGAGGAAGCGCAAAGAGGGCGACGGCTCCCTGCCAGACGAGGGCAAGCACCACAAGGCTGTGAGCGAATGGAAACGCCAGGCGCATCGCCGGTCAGCCGACCCGGCGACCTGGACGAAGCGCATTTCCGCCATCCGGCGGCAACGAGGCAAAAGACAACATCGATCGATCTCCAGACAAAACATCACGGAGACCCAGGTGAAAGCGAAGACGCGATTAGTTTGCCGAGAGCGGCTCTTTTCCCGTTCCTACGCCGGCATGACCCGGATCAGGTTCAAGGGTCCGGCTCAACGCCATCTCAGCACTGATGAAGTGCTCCCCTCGGAATGTGATATTTATGGGGTGCTCCACGATCTATGTCAACGGCACATCGCAGGCACTATTGACTACTCTACCGTAACCGACTTTGCGAGGTTGCGGGGCTGGTCGACGTCGGTGCCCAT
>UBXV01000042.1 GCA_900469625.1 Hyphomicrobiales bacterium | reverse complement strand
CGCCAGCGCGGAGACAGAACGTGAACGACGTTGCCAATTTCGGTGTAACGGATGATTTCGCCCGAAACAATACGTGAACGTCTCAAAGTTTCTTATGAGAACAATCACGTTTCTTTATCGATGCTCCCGACACCTCCCCGGCGCGCCGGCGTCCGATGGGACGGACGTAAGCCGTGAACGTTGGTTGCCTCAAGGGATGTTCCTTTGTGAGGACTCGCTTGCGCGATAGGCGCCTGTTCTTGCGAAGGTCGGGTCCTAATCGAAAAGGCCGGCATCGCTGCCGGCCCTTCGCGTTCTTTAGCTGATCTTCAGGACGTCAGACTTGGCCCGAAAATGTATCGCAGGCTGCCATCTTGCCGCTGTCGAAACCGCGCTTGAACCAGCGCATGCGCTGCTCCGATGTGCCGTGGTTGAAGCTTTCGGGAACGACATAGCCCTGCATGCGCTTCTGCAGCGTGTCGTCGCCGATCTGGGTGGCGGCGTTCAACGCCTCTTCCAGGTCGCCCTGCTCCAGCAGGCCCTTCTGCTGGGTGTATTTGCCCCAGACGCCGGCGAAGCAATCGGCCTGCAGCTCGACGCGAACCGACATCTGGTTGGCTTCGGTCTCGCTCATCGACTGGCGCATCTGGTTGAACTTCGGCAGGACGCCGATCAGGTTCTGTACGTGGTGGCCGACTTCGTGCGCAACCACATAGGCCTGCGCGAAGTCGCCGGACGCGCCGAACTTCTGTTCAAGCTCATCGAAGAAGCTCATGTCGAGATAGACCTTGCGGTCACCCGGGCAATAGAACGGGCCGGATGCGGCCGAAGCGAAGCCGCAGGCGGAGCGCACGGAGCCGCTGAACAGCACCATCTTCGGCTCCTGATACTGCTCGCCGCTCGCCTGGAAGATACCGTTCCAGGTGTCTTCGGTTTCGGCAAGTACCGTCGACATGAAGGCTTTCATTTCCTCCTCCTGCGCCGATCCGCGCGGTGCGGGCGAGCCGTCGCTCTGTTCGAAGCCCGGTTGCGAGACCGGACCACCGCCGCCGCCGAGCACCTGCAGCATGTCGATGCCCATGGCCTTCAGGATGAAGTAGAGCGCGATGAGAAAGATGATGGTGCCGAAGCTCATGCCGCCGCCGGCGCCGCGCATGCCGCCGCCACCGCCGGGCATGCGGAAGCCACCGCCCCGGCCGAATGGATTGCCGCCCAGGCCGCCTCCGGGGCTCGCTCCGCGCTGGTCCTCGACGTTTCCGGATTGGCGGCGGCCTTTCCATTCCATGATCTGTCCTCCCAGCGTGGTCGATACGCAATATCGGTCAGATCTTTTATAAGCCGGGCCGAATGCAGTTGTAAAACGCAATCAGGCCCGCAAGGTTGCGATCATGCCAATCTTTTCGCGGACTTGCCGCGCTTGAAGAGACGGCCCTGACGGATGGCGAGGATGCCTGCTCCTATCAGCAGTGCAGCCAGCAAAACCGTCGTCGCAACAGCCTGCCAGCGCGATAGCCCGGCAAAAAGGCTCGCATGCATCAATCGCCCCGGCAGCAATGTGAAGAGGCCGGCAACGACGATGCCGCCGAGATACATGCCGGCGACGTGGACGCGATGGGCGGCGATGTCGTGGCGTCGGGCGGCGGCGATCGCCTGCCAGCTGGCGAAGAGCACATAGATCGACAGAAGGTGGATGGGGCTGAAGCCGCCGACCAGCCTGATTTCATGAATGAAGAATGTGGAGGACGCCGTGACCACCATGATCGCGAGCCAGATCTTGCCCAGCGTCCGATGCATGCGTGTTCCCTTCGGACGTGCGAGCAAGCAGGCGCCGAGAATGGCGGCGGGAATGACGGTTGCCACGTGGAGCTGAATTGCAAAGGATGCATGGAGCAGTGGCGCAAGTGTCATGGGCGGCTTCCAGATTGTTGACTTTCCCGACCTTGCGGCGGCCCCGGCGCTGCGCTCAAATGCTTTGACTGGAACGGACGGAAAACTTCGTGAAACGCGCACTTCTGCAAACCACGCTTCGTGAACTGCATCTTGTCGCAAAGGCGCCTCGCTTCTGGGCGACCTTTGCGTCGGTCGTGCTGATCTTCTGGATCACCGGTCCCTATGGAACCGCCGATCGGCTGGCGGCGGCGCCGAGGCTGGGGTTCTGGCTCGTTCTGCATGCCGCCACCTGGGCGATTGCGATCGTTTCGGCCGTGCTTGCCAATGGCCTGCTGCGCGAAAGGGTCGCCTCCGGTTTCGCGCGCATGATGATCGGGGCGGCGGTTGCGGGTGTCCCGATCGGTCTCGTCACCAGTGCGCTCGCGGCGGCGACATTTGCGGTGGCGCCGACACCAGGAGGCATGCTGTCGGACATTGCCACCGGCCTGTTGCTGTCACTGCTGTTTTGCGCCCTGACCTGGATGACGCTGAACACCGATAACCTGCTGGAAGCGAGCGACACCGGGGCTGCCACAATGGGACCCCGGATGGACGCGAATCGGGAGCCCTCCGACCCCGGCGGCTCGAGCGAGACTGGCGGGATACCGCTGCTTCTGCGGCTGAAACCGGTCAATCGCGGCTGGCCGCTGCACCTGACTGTCAGCGATCATTACACGGAAGTCACCACCACGGCAGGTCGCGAACTTATCCTCTTGCGTTTCGCCGACGCGCTCGGCGAACTCGGCGCGGTGCCGGGGCTGCAGGTGCACCGTTCCCATTGGGTCGCCGACGCGCATGTCGCGCGGCTTGTGCGCGACAACGGCCGCATGACAATTCTGCTTGGGGATGGAACTGAGGTGCCGGTCAGTCGCACCCATGCCGCGGCCGTGCGGCAACGCTGGGGTTGAGCGCCAATCTTCATCGGATCCTTGACCGTGCCCCGCTTTGACGATCCTATTCGCCTCAAGGGAAGCCGGTGAGTGAGGCATGGTCATGAAGGCGTTGCGGCTCGAGGCGATCGGCGATCTTTTCGTGCGCGAGGTGGACATTCCCTCGCCGGGCCCCGGCGATCTTCTGGTTCGCGTCGAGGCTTGCGGCATCTGCGGCACCGACCGGCATCTTCTGCATGGCGAGTTTCCATCGATGCCACCGGTCACGCTCGGCCACGAGTTCTGCGGCATCGTCGAAGCGGTCGGAAAGGACGTAAGCGATATCGCCATCGGCGTCCGCATCACTGGCGACCCGAACATTTCCTGTGGCTGCTGCCCGCAATGTCGCGTCGGCAGGGTCAACCTTTGTCACGCTCTGGGCGCGATCGGCATCCACCGCGATGGCGGCTTTGCCGACTATGTCATCGTTCCACGCAATCAGGCGCATGAAATCCCGCTGAGCCTCGATCCGGCTCACGGCGCGTTCTGCGAGCCCCTCGCCTGCTGCCTGCATGGCATCGATCTTTCCGGCATTCGTGCCGGATCGTCCGTCGTGGTTCTCGGCGGTGGGGTGATCGGCCTGCTGACAGTGCAACTGGCACGCCTCGCGGGTGCGACGACCGTCATTCTTTCGACGCGGCAGGCTTCAAAGCGCAGGCTCGCGGAAGAGGTTGGGGCAACGGCGACAGTCGATCCATCCGCGGGCGATATCATAGAGGCCATTACCGGTGAGGCCGGGCTTGTACCGGGCGGCGTCGATGTCGTGATCGAATGTGCGGGCGTCGCCGAGACCGTCAGGCAATCGACTCGGCTTGCGAAATCGGGCGGTACGGTCGTCATTGTCGGGGTGATGCCGCAGGGCGAAAAGGTCGAGATCGAACCCTTCGACATTCTCTTTCGCGAGCTGCGCGTCCTCGGTTCCTTCGTCAATCCCTTCACGCATCGCCGCGCGGCAGACCTTGTGGCATCCGGCACGATCGAGATCGACAAGCTGATCTCTCGGCGCGTCTCGCTTGATGAGGCGGTCAGCGTTATCGCGCATCCGCTTGCTGCCGGCGAGGTCAAGGTCTTGGTGGTGCCACGCCCCGCTTGACGCAGTTCGAGTGCCCTTGAGACCGCTGCGCAACACCATGCAAAGGCGCATGGCGAAATATGTCGGCTTTCCTGTCGATTCCGGAATTTTCGGGGTTTCGCTTGCAGATACATTTGCCTATAAGCCGCTTCTAGCCTGAAAAGACCATCATTGCGTGCCCGGCCGGTGACCTCCCACCTTGGCCGGTTTTTCGCGCAGCTAGAAACGGATGACCGACCATGCCGAAGCGCCAAGATATCAAATCGATCCTCATCATCGGCGCGGGGCCGATCGTCATCGGGCAGGCATGCGAATTCGATTATTCCGGTACACAGGCCTGCAAGGCACTGAAGGAGGAAGGCTACCGGGTCATCCTCGTCAACTCCAACCCGGCGACGATCATGACCGACCCGGGCCTGGCGGATGCGACCTATGTCGAGCCGATCACGCCGGAAGTCGTCGCCAAGATCATCGCCAAGGAGCGGCCGGACGCGCTGCTTCCGACGATGGGCGGCCAGACCGCGCTCAACACCGCGCTGTCGCTGCGCCGCATGGGCGTTCTCGACCGCTACAATGTCGAGATGATCGGCGCCAAGCCGGATGCGATCGACAAGGCCGAAGACCGCGCGCTTTTCCGCGAGGCGATGGCCAAGATCGGTCTGGAGACGCCGAAGTCGCGCCTCGCCAACGCCACCGACATCAAGGATCACGATCGCAAGGTGCATGAGGCCGAACGCGCCGAGCTGAAGAGCCGCCTGTCCGGTCCGGAACTCGACACGTCGCTCGACGAACTGGAAAACCAGTGGAACCTTGGCGAAGGCGATCGCAAGCAGCGCTACATGAACCATGCGATGGCGATTGCCGCGCAGGCGCTCGACGACGTCGGCCTGCCGGCGATCATCCGCCCGTCGTTCACGCTGGGCGGCACCGGCGGCGGCATCGCCTACAACCGCACCGAATTCTTCGACATCGTCGGCAGCGGCCTCGACGCCTCGCCGACCACCGAAGTGCTGATCGAAGAATCGGTTCTCGGCTGGAAGGAATACGAGATGGAAGTCGTCCGCGACACGGCGGACAACTGCATCATCATCTGCTCGATCGAAAACATCGACCCGATGGGCGTCCACACGGGCGATTCGATCACCGTCGCTCCGGCGCTGACGCTGACGGACAAGGAATACCAGATCATGCGCAACGCCTCGATCGCGGTTCTGCGCGAGATCGGCGTTGAGACCGGCGGCTCGAACGTGCAGTTCGCCGTCAACCCCAAGGACGGCCGTCTCGTCGTCATCGAGATGAACCCGCGCGTCTCGCGCTCCTCGGCGCTCGCCTCCAAGGCGACCGGCTTCCCGATCGCCAAGATCGCGGCCAAGCTCGCGATCGGCTACACGCTCGACGAACTTGAAAACGACATCACCGGCGGCGCGACACCGGCATCCTTCGAGCCGTCGATCGACTACGTCGTCACCAAGATCCCGCGCTTTGCCTTCGAGAAGTTCCCGGGCGCCTCGCCGGTCCTGACCACCGCGATGAAGTCGGTCGGCGAAGTCATGGCGATCGGCCGCACCTTTGCCGAATCGCTGCAGAAGGCGCTGCGCGGCATGGAGACCGGCCTCACCGGTCTCGACGAAATCGAAATTCCCGACATGGACGAGAACGGTGACGGCCGCAACGCCATCCGTGCCGCGATCGGCACGCCGACACCGGACCGGCTGCGCATGGTCGCCCAGGCGCTGCGCCTCGGCATGAGCGAGGCCGAAGTCCACGAGGCGAGCAAGATCGACCCGTGGTTCATCGCCCAGTTCAAGGCGATCGTCGACATGGAGGCGCGGGTGCGCGAGCACGGCCTGCCCCAGGACGCCGAGAACCTGCGCATGCTGAAGGCCATGGGCTTCTCCGACGCCCGGCTCGCGACGCTCGGCGGCAAACGCCCGAAGGAAGTGGCCGAACTGCGCAACGCGCTCAACGTCCGCCCGGTCTACAAGCGCATCGATACCTGTGCGGCCGAGTTCGCCTCGCCCACCGCCTACATGTACTCGACCTACGAGACACCCTTCGTGGGCACAGCCCGTTCCGAAGCCGATGTCTCCGACCGCAAGAAGGTCGTCATTCTCGGCGGCGGCCCGAACCGGATCGGTCAGGGCATCGAGTTCGACTATTGCTGCTGCCATGCCGCCTTCGCCCTGAAGGACGCCGGCTATGAAGCGATCATGATCAACTGCAACCCCGAGACTGTTTCGACCGACTACGACACCTCGGATCGTCTCTACTTCGAATCGCTGACGGCCGAAGACGTGATCGAGATCATGCGCGCCGAGCAGGAAAAGGGCGAACTGGTCGGCGTCATCGTCCAGTTCGGTGGCCAGACGCCGCTGAAGCTGGCCGAAGCGCTGGAAAAGAACGGCATCCCGATCCTCGGCACGGCACCCGACATGATCGACCTCGCCGAAGACCGCGACCGCTTCCAGAAGCTTCTGATGAAGCTCGACCTCAACCAGCCGAACAACGGCATCGCCTACTCGGTCGAGCAGGCGCGCCTCGTTGCGGCTGAAATCGGCTTCCCGCTGGTCGTGCGCCCGTCCTACGTCCTTGGCGGCCGCGCCATGCAGATCATCCATTCGGAAAGCATGCTGCAGACGTACCTGCTCGACACGGTTCCGGGTCTCGTGCCCGAAGACATCAAGCAGCGTTACCCGAACGACAAGACCGGCCAGATCAACACGCTTCTCGGCAAGAACCCGCTGCTGTTCGACAGCTACCTGACCAACGCCACGGAAGTCGATGTCGATTGCCTCTGCGACGGCAAGGACGTGTTCGTGTCGGGTATCATGGAGCACATCGAGGAAGCCGGCATTCACTCCGGCGACAGCGCCTGCTCGCTGCCGGTCCACACGCTCGATACCGCCATGGTCGATGAGCTGGAGCGCCAGACGACTGCGCTTGCCAAGGCGCTCAATGTCGGCGGCCTGATGAACGTGCAGTTCGCGATCAAGGACGGCACGATCTACGTGCTCGAAGTCAACCCGCGCGCCTCGCGTACGGTTCCCTTCGTCGCCAAGACCATCGGCGCGCCGATCGCCAAGATCGCCGCTCGCGTCATGGCCGGTGAAACGCTCGATGTGGCGATCGCCGCCTATGGCGAAAAGCCCGACCCGCGCAACCTGAAGCACATCGCCGTCAAGGAAGCCGTGTTCCCGTTCGCCCGCTTCCCCGGCGTCGATACGCTGCTCGGCCCGGAAATGCGCTCGACCGGTGAAGTCATCGGTCTTGATACCGACTACGCGCTCGCCTTCGCCAAGTCCCAGCTCGGCGCCGGTGTCGACCTGCCGCGCGACGGAACGGTGTTCGTATCGGTTCGCGACGAGGACAAGACCCGCGTTCTGCCGGCGATCCGCATTCTCGTCGACATCGGTTTCAAGGTGATGGCAACGGGCGGTACCGCGCGGTTCCTCGGCGAAAACGGCATTGCCGCGACCAAGGTCAACAAGGTCCAGGAAGGCCGGCCGCATGTAGAGGACGCGATCCGCAATCGCCAGGTCCATCTCGTGATCAACACGACCGATGGCAACAAGGCGATCTCCGACTCCAAGTCGCTGCGCCGCGCAACGCTGATGCAGAAGGTGCCCTACTACACCACGATGTCCGGCGCGGAAGCCGCTGCGCGCGCCATCAAGGCGCTGAAGGCCGGCAACCTCGAGGTTCGCCCGCTGCAGAGCTACTTCAAGGCCTGATTGAACGATTGACTGCGCGCGTCGTGCGATGCGCGCAGTCAGGCTCAGCCGGGGGTCGCAGTCGCGTGGCGCTCCACGCAATCCCTTCATGGTTGTGAACGCCACGTGAATGCCGGGTTCAGCCTGTATTCGGACAGCCGATGTTTATATGCCGTCATGCGCACCCGAGCCGGAACGATCCGGCGTCGCGCATGGGATGGGGCAACATCGTGCAGATCTATTTCTTCGATTTGTATTGGGGTGATGAGCGTTTTGTCGACGAGGATGGCATCAGCCATTTCGACGAAGGCTCGGCCCTGTATTATGGCCAGAGGATAGCCGACAGGATCGGCCGTGATGCCGACTATGGATCGCTCAAGGTCCACGTTCGTTCTGGCGAGGGCGAACTGCTGGCGGTGATTGCGCCATCGGACGGCCGAGGCCGTGAACAAGACGCCTTGATCGGCAGGGGCAACGCGGGCGTGTTTCGCCGACCTGCTGCCGCTGGTTCCGTCCTGTCAACGGCCTGGTGATCATTCGATCGGCATGGGGCGCTGTGCGCTCGCCCTGCGGCCGGACGAACGCGGGCCGCGTGCAAGCCGGACGGTCCGTATGCCGAAGAACAGCGACAGCACCGAGATCACGCAACTCATGGCAAACACTGCGAAGAGCGCCTCTTGCATGACTGCGACGCGGGCGCCTTCGTCGAAGCCGCGCAGGTTGGCCGCCACCCCGAAGACCGCTGCGCCGATGGCGTAGCCTGCCGATTGCAGCGTCGGGAGCAGCGCCGACGTCTTGTCACGTTCGGCGATCGGCGACACATCCATCAAAAGCTGGCTGAGCGTGCCCCAGCAAATGCCGAAGCCTGCACCAATGGCGATCTGGCTCACGAAAACCAGTCGAAACTCGCCGGTCGCGATAGCCACGGTGATGCCGAGGAGGCCGAGGAAAAGCAGGAGCGGCCCAGTCGCGATCAGCCGGACGCGCAGATCGTGCGAGCGCAGGCTTGCGACAAGGATCGCCGTCAGGCTCCAGGACATCGCCATCAATGCACTGGAAAAGCCGGCCGCCGTCGGGCTGAAATCCCACAGGTGTTGCAGGCCATAGACGAGGAAGACGGAGCCGGAGGCCTGCGCCAGCGGCATCAGGAGCACGATCCATAGGCCGGTGCCGAGCGGGCGGCCAACCGCGAATGCGCCCAATGGCAGGATCGAATGCTGGGAACGGCGATCGAGGTGAACGGTATTGATAAGAATGGCGATCGCCGCCACGAGCAGCGCTGCCATGGCAAAGCCGTTCTGAAGCATGTTCGAGACTGAAATCAGCAGGATGCCGACCCCAAACCCCGCGAGACGCAGGAGTGGAATGGGCTGAACGATCTGCGCAATGCTCGACTGCTTGGGGACGATGGCAAGAACGAGGGCGACGAAGATGGCGGCTGCCGGAATATTGACGAAGAACGCGGCGCGCCACGACCAGTGTTCGGTCAGAAACCCTGAAATCAACGGGCCGGCAAAGGCTGCACTTGCCCAGACGATCGCCTCGGCGCCGAAGACTTTCGGAACAAGCCGTGGCGGAAAGAGTTCGGGGATGAGCGCATAGCAGATGGCAGCGATGACGCCCTCGCCCAGTCCCTGAAACAATCGGCCGGCCAGGACCTGCGGCATGCTGGTTGCCAGCGTCGCGATCATGGTGCCGAAGACAAACACAAGTGCGGCCGCGATCAACGTGTTGCGCGCGCCGAAGCGGGCCTTGAGATTAGCCGCCAGTGCGCCGCCGATGATCGCAAAGACGAGATAGAGCGTGAACGCCCACGAGAGCAGCGCTGCTCCGCCGAATTCCTCCACCGCTGTCGGCAGTGCGGTCGAGATGAAGAACTCGTTGAATGCGAAAAGAGCGACCCCGAGGCAAAGGGTCACGGTCGCCGCCAGATATCTTGGTTGCAACAACTCGCTCCAACGCCCCTCCGCATCAACATTCGGGCTGGGTTTTCCAGCGCTGGGGCCGTCTTTTGTCATGCTCATCCTGTCATTTCCGTCTGTTGGTCGTTTCGGAAACAGGACTGTTACGACCTCAACCGCGGTTGAGGTAAAGCCTCTTTATTGAGAATGTCGCTTTTCCAAGCCCCCCACAGGTTGCGTCGCTGCTCGAAGCGCGCGGTGGATCATGGCGAAAAATCTGGCATTGGCTATTTCATTTCTGCTATAAGAACGGTTCGGATATTTCGGACGGTTCCAGCGCTTGCGCGCCGGAGACCGTTTTCTTTTGCGTTGGCGCCGCCCCCAAGCGGCGCCTCGTGCTTGATGAAGGACATTGAAATGGTCGACAAAGTGCCGATGACACAGGGTGGATTCGTCAACCTGCAGGAGGAGCTGCGCTGGCGCCAGCAGGAAGAGCGACCACGAATCATCGAGGCCATCGCCGAAGCCCGCGCCCATGGTGACCTGTCGGAAAACGCTGAGTACCACGCGGCCAAGGAAGCCCAGAGCCACAACGAGGGTCGCGTCGGCGAACTCGAAGATTTCATCGCCCGTGCGGAAGTCATCGACCTCTCGAAGATGTCCGGCTCCAAGATCAAGTTCGGTGCCAAGGTGAAGCTCGTCGACGAGGACACCGAGGAAGAAAAGACCTACCAGATCGTTGGCGACCAGGAAGCGGACGTGAAGGCGGGACGCATCTCGATCTCTTCGCCGATTGCCCGCGCGCTGATCGGCAAGGAAGTCGGTGATTCCATCGAGGTGAACGCTCCCGGCGGTTCCAAGGCCTACGAGATCCTCGCGATCAACTGGGGCTGATCGCCCCTTGGGGCGACGGTTAGCGCTGCGCCCCAGATCTTCTCTTCCAAGACATTGATTGTCGCATGCCCAAGGAGAGCGCTTCCGTGGCCGATATCCGGGACGTCGAGGTGATCGCGCCCAATTTCAAACGGCGCCTCTCGGGCGTGACGTCGACAATCATCCAGTTGATCCCGATCCAGCGAGCGCTCGGCCAGAAGATCGCCGTGCTAGGTCCGGGACTGCCAGATACGCTACCGTCGATCCGGTTTTCCGACCTCCTGCGCCTCTGGAAAGCACCGGAAGGCCGGCGCCGGCGCGTCTGGCATGCCCGCCGCAATGTCGAGATGCTGCCGGCAATCATCCTGCGTGACCTGTTGCGCATGAAGCTGAAGATCGTCTTCACCTCGGCCTCGCAGCGCCGCCATACCGGCTGGAGCAAGTTCCTCATCGGGCGGATGGATGCGGTGATCGCAACCAGCGGCAAGACCGCCGCCTATCTCGACGTGCCGAACGACGTGATCCTGCACGGCATCGATACCCGGCGGTTCCGGCCGCCGATTGATTCTGGTCAGGCAAAGACGGCGCTGGGCGTCGACCCGGCGCAGAAGTTCGTCGGCTGCTTCGGGCGGGTGCGCCGCCAGAAGGGCACGGATCTCTTCGTCGACAGCATGATTGCGCTGCTGCCCTGCCGTCCGGGCTGGAGCGCGATCGTTGCCGGCCGGGCGACAGGGCCGCATGTGGCGTTTGAAAACGAGCTCAAGGAGCGCGTGGCAAGGGCCGGCCTTTCCGACCGCATCCTGTTCGTCGGCGAACACACCAACATTCCCGACTGGTATCGCGGCCTCGACCTCTTCGTTGCCCCGCAACGCTGGGAAGGCTTTGGCCTGACGCCGCTAGAGGCTATGGCAACCGGCGTCCCGGTGGTGGCGACCGATGTCGGCGCCTTCTCCGAGCTCGTCGTGGGCGGCTCAGCCGAAACCGGCACGATTGTTCCGGTCGACAATCTTCAGGCCATGGTCGAGGCGACGGCTGCCTTCATGGATGACGAGCGGCGGCGTGCGGCTGCGGGCGCGAATGGTCTTTCGCGCACGTCCACCTCGTTTGCGATCGAAGGCGAAGCGGCTGCCATCAACGCGGTCTATGAGCGATTGATGCGCTGACTGGGCGAGCGCCCAGTCTCTTACTTTTTCGAGGCGAACAGCTTCATGTAGGCGTCGGTGATCGCCTGCTTGGAGAATTGGTTCATCAGCGTCTCATGGCCGCTTTCGGCCAAACGTGCCCCCAATTGCCGATCGTTGGCAATGCGCTCGATGGCGCTGCCGAAACCGTCGGCGTCGCCGATGTCGACCATCAGGCCGTTTTCACCGTCACGCATGAACCATTGCGGACCTTCCGAACGACTGGAGACGACGGGTGTCCCCTGCGCCCAGGATTCGAGCACGACGTTGCCGAGCGGCTCGTGGCTCGACGCCATGACGAAGATGTCGGCTGCAGCCAGGAACGGGCGCACATCCTTCTGCCAGCCGGCAAAGCGGACCCGATTGGTGACGCCGAGGTCTGCGGCGAGCTTTTCCATATTTTCGCGCTGTTCTCCGTCACCGATCAGCCAGAGGTGCGCATCCGGTACCTTGGCGATCGCTTCGATGAGGGTGTGGAAGCCCTTGCGCGGAACAAAGCGTCCCATCGACATCACGACCGGCACATCGTCGGGCGTGTTGAGCGTCGCCCGGCTGACGGGTGGGACCCGTTCAGTGCCTGTGAAGTTGGAAATCACCTCGACATCGCGCTTCCAGCCGATATTGCGCACATGTTCGGCGATACCCGGCGTGTTGCAGACGAGGCAGTCGGTGTTGCGGAAATAGTCGAGACGCAGCGGATAGTCGCCGAGCCGGGAGATCTTGATGCAACCCTTGTAGTTGGGCATCAGCCGGCTGGCGCGCGGCATCCAGGCAAACAGTGCATCCGGCTTTTCGCGCCGCGCCATGCTGCTGACCTTCAAGGGCAGCAGGATGCGGTCGAGCGAAAGGTTGCGGAAATTGCTCTCGACGATCCGCGTCGCGCCCTCGATATCCTTGCGCCAGAGGCGGCCCGGGCGAATGACGGCGGTCTGCTCGACGCCGCGCTCGGCAAGGGAGTTGACGAGATGGACGAAAAAGCGCTCTGCGCCGCCGTCCTTGCCGAAGTGGTAGTGCATGACTTTCATGGGAACCTCACGGCTGCCGACGCTGCCGATCCATGTCGTCATGGTTCGGATGGCGCTTAAGCGCGTGCCTCTGGTAGATCTTGGCGGCGGTCAGGAATGCATAGACGGCACCCGTCATGGCTTCGATGAAGCCGGGAAAGCCGCAGCGCCAAAGCCCGTTGCGGAAATAAAGACGATAGAAATAGAGAGGCGGGCTTGCCAGCATCTTGTAGGGGCGCGGCGGCTTGCCTGCCGCAAACTGCTGGTCTGCCTTCAGCGTCGAATACTTGTTTTCCTTCAGGATCTGCTCGTCGATGACAAGCGGACGGTAGTGAAGCAGGCTGCCTTTGCGCGCGACACCCACCTGGCCATCCGGCACGATACCCTCGTGTACCTTCTGGTTGAGGTCGTAACGTCCCCTGCCCTTGCGGATCAGGCGCAGATTGCGCCGCTCGTGCACCCGTTCCGGCGTGTAGCCATAGCCGATCAGGTAGGGACGGCGCGCAACGCGCCAGCCCACCGTCTCGGGTGTGGCGTCGACAAGCGATGGCAGCAGCGCCTTCAGCGGTTCGTCGAGACGCTCGTCGGAATCGATGTTGAGGCACCAGGGCTGGGTGCACTGATCGAGCGCGAACTGCTTCTGGCCGGCGTAGCCGCGCCAGGGCTCGTGCATGAATCGGATTGGCCAGCCCTTGTCGACGAAGGATTGCACAAGCGCGACGGTCCCGTCCGTCGAGCCGGAATCGACGATGACGATCTCGGCGCACTGCTCGAGGCTCTCGATGCAATTGCCGAGATAAGCCTCTTCATTCTGGCAGATGATGAAGGCGGAAAGTGGTAACTTGCTCATGGATGACGCCACTCAACTCCGGTCGTGTCTGCGTTCTCCAAGGGAGCCTCGCTGCCGTTGCGGATCCTCAATATCAAAGGATCCTAGATCTGGACCAGCCCGATATCCTTGACCTGTCGAATGGTCAACATCGTGCGCACCGTATCGACCCGCTCGTTGGCGGTCAAAACCTCGATGACGAAATCCTGGAACGCTGTCAGGTTCTCGGCGACGCAGTGCAGCAGAAAGTCGCTTTCGCCCGAAACGGTCCACGCCTGGCGCACGATCTGCCATTCGGCGGTGGCTGCCGCGAATGCCTTCAGGTCCGCTTCCGACTGCCGCTTGAGCCCGACCATGCAGAACGCCACGAGATCGAAGCCGAGCGCCGGCGCATTCAAAAGCGCGTGGTATCCCTTGATGACGCCGGTCTCCTCGAGCTTGCGCACCCGACGCAGACAGGGCGGAGCCGAGATGCCGACGCGCTGGGCGAGGTCCACATTGGTCATCCTGCCGTCACGCTGGAGCTCGCGAAGGATCTTGAGATCGATTGCGTCGAGCTCGACTTGTTTCGTCATGAAGGTTGGTCCTTTTTACAAAGCGACTTTGGCGCGTGGGCAAAGCCTGGCAGGAGTATCTTTGTCTGGATTGCCGGGACGTTGTGGTCGCCGGGGATTGTATCAGATCAGCAATGGTGTCGTCGGGCCGCGGGCCGTCGGTTCAACCGCAACGGGTCGATCGACGTTGCGCTCAAGGTGCGGTGCGAGCCTTGCAGTAGCGCCACGCAATCCATGGCGACGACGAGGCAATTCCCGCGCGGCGACGTGCCCCACGCAGCGGGTTCGCGGTCGAGCCAAACGCGGCTTGCATTCAACCCCATATGCCTCTCCAGCAAAATGAATCCGCGTGAAATATCGCCAAACCGCACGGACAACAAGCATCTGCGCTGACTATTCGCGGGAAAACCGGCATTCGCCGGCCGTCTTGCCGGGTTAAATCGTTTCGTTGCGCAAAGACCGTGAGTAAACGGCTCCGGCTGGCGGTCTTCGCGCTCGTCGTTATCCCCGACCAGGCAGACGCCATTGGCGGTCGCGGGCAACATCGGTCGGCCACGATATTGGGCCCGGAGGCGATACCCGGCGGTGCGTTCACGGGTTCGTGACGCCGACGGACACGGCCCAGGCGGTGCAAAAATGCCCGATCTGGTGTCAAATCGGCCGCAAGGGCTCAAGCACTTGTGTGTATCACTGCCGCCGCCCTTGAAAGTCACCGGTGGGAATACCTAAAGTATGGACCTATTTGCCTAGGATGTAACGGAACCGGTCGGGCCTCGGCTGCCCGGTGAGCGAAGGACAAGATCATGACTGCCCGCCACGTAAAAGTGCTGATCATCGGCTCCGGCCCCGCTGGCTACACAGCTGCCATCTACACGGCGCGTGCGATGCTGGAACCGGTTCTGATCGCCGGCATGGAACAGGGCGGTCAATTGATGATCACCACTGACGTGGAGAACTATCCCGGTTATGCCGATCCGGTCCAGGGTCCATGGATGATGGAACAGATGTTGAAGCAGGCGACGCATGTCGGCGCCGAGATCGTCAACGATCTGGTGACGGACGTGGATCTTTCCGTTCGGCCCTTCCGCGTCAAGACCGACAGCGGCAACGACTGGACGGCCGACGCGCTCATCATCGCCACCGGCGCCAAGGCGAAGTGGCTCGGCATCGAGACAGAGCCGACCTTCATGGGCTTCGGCGTTTCGGCCTGCGCCACCTGTGACGGGTTCTTCTATCGCAACAAGGACGTGATCGTCGTCGGCGGCGGCAATTCGGCCGTTGAAGAGGCGCTCTACCTCTCGAACCTCGCCAAGACCGTGACCGTCGTGCACCGCCGCGATTCGTTCCGCGCCGAAAAGATCCTGCAGGAGCGCCTGTTCGCCAAGCCGAACGTCAAGATCGTCTGGGATCACGAAGTGGTCAAGTATCTCGGCGCGGCCCCCAAGCCGCCGATGCCGGCCTCGGTCAATGGCGTCAAGCTGCGCAACGTCAAGACGGGCGAATTGTCCGACGTCGCAATCGACGGCGTCTTCGTGGCGATCGGTCACGCGCCGGCGGTCGAATTGTTCAAGGGCAAGCTTCGGCAAAAGTCGAACGGCTATCTGTGGACGGCGGCCGATTCGACGGCGACCGACGTACCGGGCGTTTTTGCCGCAGGCGACGTCACCGACGATATCTATCGCCAGGCGGTAACCGCTGCCGGCATGGGCTGCATGGCAGCGCTCGAGGCCGAGAAATACCTGGCGGGTCATATGCCCGTCGCAATTGCAGCCGAATAGAAGCTGCGAATCGGGAGGCGCCCCGCAAGGCGCCTTCCCATGTGGGAACAGATGCATCAGCCGCACCCGGAGGACATGATCCCGTCCCCCGGGGTGGATTCATATGGGGGACTTCATGTCGCTGGATTGGGACAAACTGCGCATTTTTCACGCGGCGGCCGAGGCTGGGTCGTTTACGCATGCGGCAGACAAGCTCCACCTCTCGCAATCGGCGATCAGCCGCCAGGTGAGTTCGCTCGAACAGGATGTCGGCATCAAGCTGTTCCATCGCCATGCGCGCGGCCTTATCCTGACCGAGCAGGGCGAAATCCTCTACCGGACGGCGCATGAAGTCCTGATGAAGCTCGAGAGCGTCAAAGTTCAGCTGAGCGAGACGACGGACAAGCCGAGCGGCAAGCTGCGCATCACCACGACCGTGGGCCTCGGCCAGGGCTGGTTGACCGACAAGATCCAGGAATTCATGTCCCTGCACCCGGATGTCCAGGTCCAGCTGATCCTCGACAACGAGGAGCTCGACGTGAACATGCGCCATGCCGACTGTGCCATTCGCCTGCGCCAGCCGCAGCAATCCGACTTGATCCAGCGCAAGCTGTTCACGGTGCACATGCACGTCTATGCGGCGCCCTCCTATATCAACAAGCATGGCGAACCGCAGTCGCTGGATGATCTCGACAATCATCGCATCATCACGTTCGGCGAGCCTGCGCCCAACTACCTGCTCGACGTCAACTGGCTGGAAATCGCCGGCCGCGATTCCGACAATCCGCGCACGTCGCACCTGCAGATCAACAGCCAGACCTCGATCAAGCGCGCCTGCCTGCTCGGTATTGGTATCGCTATGCTGCCCGACTACATCGTCGGCCGCGACCCTGGCCTCATACAGCTTCCGATAGCGGCCGACATTCCGTCTTTCGACACCTACTTCTGCTATCCCGACGAGATGAAGAACGCCGCCAAGCTCAAGGTCTTCCGCGACTATATCGTTGCCAAGGCCCGGAACTGGAGCTTCTGATGTCGAAACGACCGGTGCTCATTCAGTGGGCATTTTCGAAGTAAGTCGGCAACGTCCTGTTTTGTAAGAGAAACATCAATGATGCGGCGCACAATGTGCGCCGCATTTTCTTTGTGCGATGCAAAATTAGGCAGGGATGCGCGCATGTCATGGCTGACATGCATATTAAATGATTGTTGCCCGCCCAAAAAAGCAGCATACCACACTCAGCTGATGCATCTTTGGTGGCTTCTCCTCCCAGTGCCACCGCAGCAGCTGTTCCCCTCTGGAGGTTTAATTACCTTCACAACTATAAGGGCCCAAGTCATCTTGTGGCCCTCTTTTTTTGTCTACTATCTGGACACGGGCGAACCGTGACGAAATTCACAGCCGGCTATTGAAAACCGGTTCTTCGCTTACCATATCAAAATGCAGCTGATGCATTCTTGGTGGCTTTCTCCTCCCCCGCCACCGCAGCAGCTGTTCCCCTCTGGAGGTTCTAATTACCTTCACAACTACAAGGGCCCAAGTTTTCTTGCGGCCCTCTTTTTTTGCCTTTTTCCCGCTCACGGTCTTGTGATTTGTATATCTGGTATCGGCGATACATCTATCGATAAAACACGATATGGCGATAAACGATGGACAGAGACGAAATCTTGAAGGCCTTGGCCCACCCGGCACGCGTGAACATTCTTGCCTGGCTGAAGGAGCCCGAAGCGCATTTCCCCACACAGGAACATCCGTTTGAAATGGGGGTCTGTGCCGGGCAGTTCGAGCGCTGCGGCCTGTCGCAATCAACCGTCTCCTCGCATCTCGCCATCCTTCAGCGCGCCGGCCTGGTGACGACAAAGCGCCTCGGCCAATGGGTCTTCTACAAGCGCAATGAAGACACGATTGCTGCCTTCCTCAAGGATATCGGCAGCCTGTAATCATCCCCTCCCCAAGACGAAACTGAAACCGAAAGGACCTGTAATGGCTACCCTCTTCGATCCGATCACCATCGGCGACATTACCCTGAAGAATCGTATCGTGATGGCGCCGCTGACACGCAACCGTTCGCCGAAAGCCGTGCCGAACACGCTCAATGCCACCTATTACGAACAGCGCGCGTCGGCGGGTCTGCTGATTACCGAAGCGACGGCAATCACCCAGCAGGGCCAGGGCTATGCCGACGTGCCCGGTCTCTACACGCCGGAAGCGCTTGATGGCTGGCGCCGTGTGACCGATGCGGTCCACGCCCGTGGTGGCCGGATCGTCGTGCAGATGTGGCATGTCGGCCGCATCTCGCATGACACGCTGCAGCCGGACGGCGGCAAGCCGGTGGCACCTTCGGCGATCCGCGCGAAATCCAAGACCTTTCTCATCAATCCGGATGGCACGGGCGCCTTTGCCGAAACCTCCGAGCCGCGCGCCCTCGAGATTTCCGAGCTCGACGGCATCGTCGAAGATTACCGCAAGGCAGCGCGCGCCGCGATCGATGCCGGTTTTGACGGAGTCGAAATCCACGCCGCCAACGGCTATCTGATCGATCAGTTCCTGCGGTCCGGCTCGAATGCGCGCACCGACGCCTATGGCGGCTCGATCGAGAACCGCGCCCGATTCCTGTTCCAGGTGGTCGATGCCATCACCTCGGAAATCGGTGCAGGCCGTGTCGGCATTCGTCTCTCGCCGGTGACGCCTGCCAACGACGCTTTCGATCCGGAACCACAACCGCTTTTCGGCTACGTCGTTAAGCACCTCGCGCGCTATTCCCTCGCCTATATCCACATCATCGAGGGAGCGACCGGCGGTCCGCGTGACCACCAGCAGGGCGAACGTCCGTTCGATTACGATGCGTTGCGCGCAGTCTATGTCGCAGCCGGCGGCAAGGCCGCGTGGATGACAAACAACGGCTATGATCGCGACCTTGCAGTCGAGACAGTCGCCAGCGGCGAGGCCGACCTGGTTGCCTTTGGCAAGCCCTTCATCTCCAATCCTGATCTCGTCGAGCGGCTGAAAGAGAACGCGCCGTTGAATGCACCCGATCAGGCGACGTTCTACGGCGGCGGCGCCAAGGGATATACCGACTACCCGTCCCTTGAACAGGTCGCCTGACGCTCCCACATGGCTTCATGCCCCGTCACCCGGCGGGGCATGTTTCCCGGGAAGCCTCTCCGTTCATGTCATCATCCTACTTTGATAAATGGTCATTGCTGCCCGATGGCGCGCTGATCACCACGCCCTCCAGCCATCTTTACCCGGTTCGCTATCGTGACCGGCCGGCAATGCTGAAGATCGCTCACGACCCGGAGGAGAAGTTCGGTCGTCTGCCGCTCGTCTACTGGAACGGTCACGGTGCTGCATGCGTCTATGAATCGGACGCCGACGCCGTTCTGATGGAGCGGACGGACAGCCAGAAGAACCTGTTCCACATGGCGATGACGGGAAGCGACCTAGACGCAACCCGCATCATCTGCCGCACCGTTGCCAGGCTTCACACCCCGCGCCCGGTCGCCTTTCCGTCGGATCTCGTGCCTCTCGACAAATGGTTTTCCTCGCTTGAGGCCGCCGCGCCCGTTCACGGTGGACTGTTTGCGCGCGCGCTCGAAACGGCGAAAACCCTGTTTGCCGATCCCGGGCCGCCGGTCGTGCTGCATGGTGACGTTCATCACGCCAACATCCTCGATTTCGGCGACCGCGGCTGGCTGGCGATTGATCCGAAGCGCGTCCTTGGCGACCGCGGCTACGACTATGCCAACCTGTTTTGCAATCCGGAACTGCCGCTCGTAACCGCGCCTGGACGGCTGCAACGGCACCTGCCCGTCGTTGCCGAGGAGACGGGGTTGGCACCCCGCCGGCTCCTTCAGTGGATTTTGGCCTATGCCGGGCTTTCCGCCGCCTGGTTCATTGAGGACGGTGACGATCACGGCGTCGAAAGCGATCTCACGATGGCTCGCATCGCCATCGCCGAGCTTGACCGTTAAGGACCTGCGCGCCCTGAAGAACGGGGCAATGCACAACCGATGTAGTGCTGAAACCCTTCGTCCGCCTTCAGTGTCGACTTCTAGGCAGATCCTCTAGGTCGCACCGGTTTTCACAAGGATGACCGCGTAGATGCATGGCGCGCTGCCGGTGTTGCGAAAGACGCAATCCTGCGGCGAACCGAGTTCCAGGCAGTCCCCTTCGCCCAGCACATGCGTCTCGTTGCCCTCCACGAAGGTCAGGATTCCGTGTTTCACCCACACCCACCGCCGATGAAAGGCATAGGCTGCGGCCGGGATCGGCACGTCGCTGCCCGGCGGTAGTTCGACCTCAACGAGGTCGAGTGGCTGATCCGACAGCGGCGAGACATGACGGCGAAGGTAACCGCTCTGCGGGTCGCGCCACACGGGCTGGTCCTGTCGTCGCGACAGCCGACCCTGGCTCATCTCGGCCCGGGCGATCAGGCTCGACATCGTCAGCCCGAACGCGCCCGCAAGCCGCGCCAGCAGCGCGGCCGTCGGGCTGCTGTCTCCCCGTTCGATCTTGTGGATCATCGTGCGGGAGACGCCGGAGTGTGCGGCAAGCTCGCTCAGCGACCACCCACGAACCTCCCTTTCAAGCCGAATACGATCGCTGATCCGTTGTTCGAGGCTGTACACTTTATTGTCCATCGCGTAGTCATATCGTGGACGAACATGCGAGGCAACATGCTGATCAGGCAAGCAACGGAAGATGACCTGCCGGTCATCCGCGACATCTACAACGACGCGGTCGCCAACACGACTGCAATCTGGAACGAGACCATCGTCGATCTCGCCAATCGATCCGCCTGGCTCAAGACGAGACGCGATGCCGGATACCCGGTGTTGACGGCCGTGTCTGACACCGGCGATGTCGTCGGCTATGCCTCCTTCGGCGACTGGCGGGCGTTTGACGGCTACCGGCACACGGTAGAGCACTCCGTTTATGTCCACCGCGACAGCCGCGGCGGCGGTATCGGCCGCAATCTCATGGTCGCCCTGATCGCCGAAGCCGAGCGTCTCGGCAAGCATGTGATGGTGGCAGGCATTGAGTCGGAAAATGCGGCTTCGATCCGGCTCCACCAGCAGCTCGGTTTCATCGAAACAGGTCGCATGCGTGAAGTCGGGACGAAGTTTGGCCGCTGGCTCGACCTGACCTTCATGCAACTGGTGCTGAGCACAGGTTCGCCTTCCTGACAGATCTGTTTTTCCACCGCTTGCAAGATGCTATGTAGGAAGCGGGTCTGTTTGATGAGGCAACGGGCGACACGGCATGAGGAACGGCACGTCAAAAGGTCCTGCGTTTGCTGCCAGAGTTCTGCTCGCGCTGCTGATGGCCGCGAATGTGGGGAACCAGGATGTTGCACATGCGCGTATCGATGATGTGCCGGTGCGTGCCAGATGCATCTACATTGGCCAATCGGCGACCGATCCCACCAAGTCGCTCTGCGTTACGAAGGAAAGCTTCGAGCGAGACGTTTGCAGCGTCATCGATCATTACGCTGCCGCCAACGACCTGCCCCCAGCCTTCTTCGCACGCCTGATCTGGCGCGAGAGCCTGTTCCGGCCGAATGCGGTCAGTCCCAAGGGCGCGGAGGGTATCGCGCAGTTCATGCCGGGTACGGCGAAAATGCGCGGCCTTTCAAACAGCTTCGACGTCGTTGCCGCCTTGGGGAAATCGGCCGAATATCTCGGTGAGCTGAAGGCCCGCTACGGCAATGTCGGTTTCGCGGCGGCCGCCTACAATGCTGGCGAGAACGGTCTCGAGCGTTTCCTCGAAGTCGATTGGCTGCCCTCCGAGACCCGAAACTATGTGCTGGCGATCACCGCCTATAGCGTCGAGGACTGGCGCGACAATCCACCCAAGGTGCTCGATCTGACGCTCGACAAAAGCAAGAATTTTCTCGACGGCTGCGTCGCGCTCGCGAGCACACGGCAACTGCGCGAGATCGACGTGATCGACGAAGCCGAATGGGCGCCCTGGGGCGTGCAACTCGCAGCCCACTTCCAGAAGTCCGTTGCGCAGCGGCTGTTCGTCAACGCGGTCAAGCGGTTGCCGGACCCGATCCGCAGCGAGAAGGCGCTGCTCTTGCGCGAGCGCAACGCCAGCTTCGGTCGCCGCATTCGCTATGCCGCCCGCATCGGTCGCGACAGCCAGGCGGAGGCCAATGCGCTTTGCGCCACCATCCGGAAAAATGGTGGCGCCTGCCTGGTGTTCAGGAACTGACGGCCATATTTGCCGGCGGCAAGCCCTCGGCTGTTGCGATGCGGCCGGCGGTGGCGGACGCGCAGCCGAGCGCCTTGAGCGTCGCTGCCACCGCCTCGTCGATCGGCGTATGAGGCTCCTCGCCGAGTGCCGCCAACAGCCTTTCGTTCGGCATCTCGAGTGGCTGGCGCCAAAGATAGCGCATCTTGCGCAGTTCGCGGAAAAGCGGAACGAAGGGGGAGGCAAGCGTCATCAGCCACCACGGGAAGGCGTGTACCGGAAGTCGGTCGCCGCCCGCCGCGCGCCGGATCGCCGCAATCATCTTCGTGCCGTCGTCGTCGAAAAAACCGCGCATGTGGTAGACGGCAAACGCCGGCAGCTCTGCCGCGCGCTCGACCAGCCGGATCATCGTCTCTGCCACGTCAGGCAGATACGCCCATTGGTGGGCGACACCCTTCTTTCCGGGGTAGCTGATCGCGGCCAATGGCTTGCCCGGCTTGACCAGCCCTTGCGAGAACCAGTTGTTGGCGGCGTCGGGACCGAAGAAATCCCCTGCCCGCAGGATGATCACGCCAACGCCGGTTTCTGAAGCGGCCCTCAACCGCAGTTCCATCTCCTTGCGGATCTTGCCCTTGTCGGTGTGCGGGTTCTGCGGGCTCTCTTCGGTCAAAACCGGAAAGGCATCGGGACCGAAATTGTAGATCGTGCCCGGCAGGAGGATGCGTGCGCCCTCTGCCTTGGCCGCGGCAATGGTGTTGTCGAGCATCGGCAGGACCAGTTTACCCCAGTTGCGATAGCCCGGCGGATTGACAGCATGCACGATCAGCTCGACGCCTTCGGCCGCTGCACGAACGTCCAGCCGCCGCATGGCGTCGCCCTCGATCCACTCGAACTGCGGTGCGCTCGCGGCCGCCCGGGCGATATTGCGGTTGAGTGCGCGCACCTTCCATCCCCGTTGGCTGAGGCCGCGCGCAACGGCGCCGCCGATGCCGCCGGTTGCGCCGAGCACGAGAACTGTCCGTGGCTTCTGTGATCTGTCGGTCATCAAACGTCTCCATCGCTTCTGATGGTGACACTGTCCCGGAACTCAAGGATAAACGGAATTGTCGATTTATTTTTCGTTGCTATACTTTTCCGTATGACAAAGATCGAACCAAGCTGGGATTATTACCGGACTTTCCTGATGGTGCTGAGGCAAGGATCGCTGTCGGCGGCCGCACGAGAACTCGGCCTCACGCAGCCGACGGTCGGGCGCCATGTCGACGCGCTGGAGGAGATGCTTGGCTTTGCGCTCTTCACGCGCTCGCCGCAAGGGCTTCTGCCGACCGATGCGGCGCGCGCGCTCGAGCCCTATGCCGAAACACTGGCAGCGACGTCGGCCGCGCTGCTTCGCGCCGCCTCCGGCAGGCAAGGCGTCGTCAGCGGCACGGTGCGCATCAGCGCCAGCGAGGTGATCGGCATCGAGGTGTTGCCGTCGATCCTGGCCGAGCTGCATGAGCGCTATCCGGACTTGACGATCGAGCTGTCGGCTTCCGATGCGATCGAGGATATCCTTCGGCAGGAGGCGGACATTGCAGTGCGCATGGCGGTGCCCGGCCAGGATGCGCTCGTGGCGTTGCATATCGGAGCCGTCCCGCTCGGCTTCCATGCCCATCGCCGCTATCTGGAGCGCCGCGGCACGCCGCAGACCCTTGCCGATCTCAGCAATCACAATCTGATCGGCTATGATCGCGAAACGGCGGCGATCCGCGCCATCATGGCGCGCACGCCGGGACTGCCCGAAGTGCGCTTCGCGTTGAAAGCCGACAGCAACCTCGCCCAGCTTGCCGCCATTCGCGCCGGTTTCGGCATCGGTATCTGCCAGGACGCGCTTGCCGCGCGCGATCCCGACATTCTGCCCGTGTTGGCGGACAGTTTCACGATGAAGCTCGAGACCTGGCTCGTGATGCATGAAAACCTGAAGAACGCCCCCCGTTGCCGTGTCGTCTTCGATGCGCTGGCGAAGGGATTGAAGGTCTATCTGCGCTCGCAGGAGGTGCCCTCCGCCCAATAAGAAAAGCCCGCCGATTGGCGGGCTTTTCTGTTCATTGAAGCAGTCTATCAGGCTTCGGCTTCAGGTGTTTCCGGTGCGCCATTTTCGGCCGCCACCAGGTCCTCGCCCTCTTCGTCACCTTCCGGCTCGCTGATGCGTTCGACCGAGACGACCTTTTCGTCCTTTGCCGTCGAGAAGATCGTCACGCCCTTGGTGGCGCGGCTTGCAAGCCGGACGCCATTGATCGGAACGCGGATCAGCTGGCCGCCGTCGGAAACGAGCATGATCTGGTCGTTGTCTTCGATCGGGAAGGTGGCGACCAGCTGGCCGATTTCAGCCGTCTTCGACGTATCGGTGGCGCGGATGCCCTTGCCGCCACGACCCGAGGTGCGGAAGTCGTAGGACGATGAACGCTTGCCGAAGCCCTTCTCCGAAACCGTCAGCACGAACTGTTCACGTGCCTTCAGCTCTTCGTAACGCTCATTGCTGAGTTCGCCGCCCTCGGTAACTTCTTCGCCAACCAGAGCGATTTCTTCTTCGTCGCCATTCGTCGTGCGCCGCTCGGCAGCCGCACGCTTCAGATAGGCCGCGCGCTCCCATGGCTCCGCATCGACATGGCCGAGGATGGCCATCGAGATGATGCGGTCGCCGTCGGCAAGGTTGATGCCGCGCACGCCGATCGAATTGCGCCCGGCAAAGACACGCACGTCGTCGACGGGGAAGCGAATGCACTGGCCGAGCGCCGTCGTCAGCATGACGTCGTCATGTTCGGTACAGGTGTCGACCGAAAGGATCTCGTCGCCAGCCTCGTCGAGCTTCATCGCGATCTTGCCGTTACGGTTGACCTGGACGAAGTCCGACAGCTTGTTGCGGCGAACCGTGCCGCGTGTGGTCGAGAACATCACGTCGAGGTTTTCCCACGTCGTTTCGTCCTCGGGCAGCGGCATGATCGTGGTGATGCGTTCACCCGCTTCCAGCGGAAGCATGTTGATCAGCGCCTTGCCGCGCGATTGCGGCGTGCCGATCGGTAGACGCCAGACCTTCTCCTTGTAGACGATGCCACGCGAAGAGAAGAACAGGATTGGCGTATGGGTATTGGCAACGAATAGCCGGGTAACGAAATCTTCGTCCCTGGTCGACATGCCCGAACGGCCCTTGCCGCCGCGACGCTGCGCGCGATAGGTCGTCAGCGGGACGCGCTTGATGTAGCCGAGATGCGAGACAGTCACGACCATGTCTTCGCGGGCGATCAGGTCCTCATCGTCCATGTCGGGACCGCCTTCGGCGATCTCGCTGCGACGTGGCGTGCCGAACTCCTGGCTGATGGCCGTTAGTTCGTCCTTGACGATCGTCATGATGCGCAGGCGCGACGACAGGATGTCGAGGTAATCCTTGATTTCCTCGCCGATCTTGTTGAGTTCGTCGCCGATTTCGTCGCGGCCAAGCGCTGTCAGGCGCTGCAGACGCAGGTCGAGAATGGCGCGCGCCTGTTCTTCCGACAGGTTGTAGGTGTTGTCTTCGTTGATCCGGTGACGCGGATCGTCGATCAGCCGGATGAGGCTGTCGACGTCGTGCGCCGGCCAGCGACGCTCCATCAGCTGTTCGCGCGCGGTCTGCGGATCGGGCGCCTGCCGGATCAGCTTGATCACTTCGTCGATGTTGGCGACGGCGATGGCAAGACCGACCAGGACGTGAGCGCGGTCGCGCGCCTTGCGCAGGAGGTACTTTGTTCTCCGGCTAACGACTTCTTCGCGGAAGGAGACGAATGCCCTGAGCATGTCGAGCAGCGTCATCTGTTCCGGCTTGCCGCCGTTGAGCGCCACCATGTTGCAGCCGAAGGACGACTGCAGCGGCGTATAACGGTAGAGCTGGTTCAGGATGACGTCGGCATTTGCGTCGCGCTTCAATTCGACGACGACGCGGTAGCCCTGGCGGTCGGATTCGTCGCGCAGGTCCGAGATGCCCTCGATGCGCTTGTCGCGCACCAGTTCGGCCATCTTCTCGATCATCGTCGCCTTGTTCACCTGAAAGGGAATCTCGGTGATGATGATCTGTTCGCGATCGCCGCGCATCGGCTCGATATGCGCACGGCCGCGCATGATGACCGAGCCACGGCCGGTCTCGTAGGCCGAGCGGATGCCCGAACGGCCGAGGATGAGCGCGCCGGTCGGAAAGTCCGGTCCGGGGATGATTTCCATCAGTTCCGGCAGTTCGATCGCCGGGTTGTCGATCAGTGCGATACAGCCATTGATGACTTCGACGAGGTTGTGCGGCGGAATGTTGGTCGCCATGCCGACCGCGATGCCTCCGGCGCCGTTGACCAGCAGGTTCGGGAACTTCGCGGGCACCACCACCGGCTCGCTCAGCGTGCCGTCGTAGTTGTCGCGGAAATCGACCGTTTCCTTGTCGAGGTCGTCGAGCAGCGAGTGCGCAGCCTTCTGCAGGCGGCATTCGGTGTAGCGTTCTGCCGCCGGCGGATCGCCGTCGACGGAACCGAAGTTGCCCTGACCGTCGATCAGCGGCAACCGCAGCGACCAGTCCTGTGCCATGCGCGCCAGCGCATCATAGATCGCCGAGTTGCCGTGCGGGTGATACTTACCCATCACGTCGCCGGTGACGCGGGCGCATTTGACGTATTTCTTGTTCCAATCGATGCCGAGCTCGCTCATCCCGTAGAGGATGCGGCGGTGAACGGGTTTAAGACCGTCACGCACGTCTGGAAGCGCGCGGCTGACGATAACGCTCATCGCGTAATCGAGATAGGACCGCTGCATTTCCTCGATGATGGAAATCGGCTCGATGCCTGGCGGAGTCTTTCCGCCGCCCGGAGTGCTTTGCTCAGTCAATTGTGATCACGATCTTTGTTCAGAATCAGTCGGATATTTATAGCGGAATGCGCCTCTCAGCGCCAATTTTGGCCCGTGGTTGTGAACAGTCTTTTGCCGTCGGAGCAGGCTTTTCTAGGGCATTGCGGCGGAAATCGGAAGTGCTGGAGACAAAGTCGGCTGCCGGGCCTGAACGGCTGCGAGAACGTTCCGTCATCCCCTCATTAAGCTATTGCTCAAGCTTTGGCCACCAACCCCTTCCCAAGCCCCCCTCGCATGCCTAACAATGCCGTCCTGTCACCGGGAATACCCGGGGCACGAGACAATCCGGAAGGGGAAACGGATGTTCAATGTCGACCTCCTGGTCAACGCACTTACGACGCTTTTGGTCACGCTCGATCCGCCGGGGCTCGCCCCGATCTTCCTGAGCCTCACCGTCGGTCTCAGCCGGCAGGAACGCCGTCAGGTGGCGACGCGCGGCTCGCTCATCGCCTTCTTCATCCTTGCCGCCTTCGCCGTCTTCGGCAACGGCATCCTCGGGCTGCTCGGCATCTCGATCGGCGCCTTCCGCATCGCCGGTGGCCTGCTTCTGTTCTGGATTGCCTTCGAGATGATTTTCGAGAAGCGTCAGGAGCGCAAGGAAAAGACCGGCGAGAATGCGACGATCAAGGACCACATCCACAATATCGCGGTGTTCCCGCTCGCCCTGCCGCTGATCGCCGGACCGGGCGCGATCTCGGCGACGATCCTGCTCGCCGGCTCGTTCCCGACGGCGGTCGAGCGCACGCAGCTGCTGATCGTCATCGCGCTGTCGATGTTTAGCCTGTTCCTGGCGCTCGTCATCGCAGAGCGCATCGATCGTTTCCTTGGCGTTACCGGCCGTGCGATCCTCACCCGCCTGCTCGGCGTCATCCTGGCGGCGCTGGCCGTGCAGTTCGTGGTCGATGGCGTGAAATCGGCAATGGCCATGTGAGACAATCGAGATTTCAACAGACCGAGCGTTCGAATGAACGCAGAAAGGGCCGGTTTTCCGGCCCTTTTGATGTAATGATGGTGATCGGCTCCTGTTGTCGCGGCACGCGCAGAGACGTTCGTGACGCTGAGTGCGTCGATCAGAACGGGATGTCGTCGTCGAGGTCACGCGAGAAGTTGCCGCCCTGGCTGCCCTGACCACCCTGGCCGCCGCCCGAGCGTCCGCCGCCGGAAGACTGGCGCGGCTGCTGGTCGTAGTCGTCGTAGCCACCACTGCTGGCGCCGCCGAAATCGCTTCCGCCGCCACGGCTGACGCCGCCGCCACCGCCCTCGCCGCGACCGTCAAGCATGGTCAGCGTCGAGTTGAAGCCCTGAAGCACGATTTCGGTCGAGTAACGGTCGTTGCCGGTCTGGTCCTGCCACTTGCGGGTCTGCAGCGCACCTTCGATATAGAGCTTGGCGCCCTTCTTGACGTACTGCTCTACCACCTTGCAGAGGCCCTCGTTGAAGACCACCACGGTATGCCATTCGGTCTTCTCGCGGCGTTCGCCGCTGTTGCGGTCGCGCCAGGTTTCCGATGTGGCGATGCGCAGGTTGGCGATCGGCCGGCCGTCCTGCGTGCGCCGGATTTCCGGGTCTGCCCCGACGTTTCCGACCAAGATCACCTTGTTGACGCTACCAGCCATATTGCTTTTCCCGTGGTTTTGCCGCGCCACCGACGCGGCTTTCGAATTTCAAGAGCGCGCATCTTAGCGGTCCGTTGCCGCGGATACGCCCCGCATCATGCATAATCCACAACAGATTTAGTCGATTTGCGCAATGTTTGTTCTTTATTTGTTCTAGTATTTGCCTATGATCCTGTCAACCGAATCGAAATGGCCACCAGTTTTGCCGATTGCGCCTCGACATGGGCGTTAGCGTCATTACATAGGGGCTTTCCAACAGACATGCAAAAGCTGGCTTCCGATGAGCGAACTCAAGACCATCTCCATTCGTGGCGCGCGCGAGCACAATCTCAAGGGCATCGACCTCGATCTGCCGCGCAACAAGCTGATCGTGATGACGGGGCTTTCCGGCTCCGGCAAGTCGTCGCTCGCCTTCGATACGATCTATGCCGAAGGCCAGCGCCGTTATGTCGAGAGCCTGTCTGCCTATGCGCGCCAGTTCCTGGAGATGATGCAGAAGCCGGATGTCGACCAGATCGACGGCCTGTCGCCGGCGATTTCGATCGAGCAGAAGACGACCTCGCGCAATCCGCGCTCGACGGTCGGCACGGTCACCGAGATCTACGACTACATGCGCCTGCTGTTCGCGCGCGTCGGCGTGCCCTATTCGCCGGCGACGGGGCTTCCGATCGAAAGCCAGACGGTCAGCCAGATGGTCGACCGGGTGCTCGCCTTCGGTGAGGGCACGCGGCTTTATATTCTTGCGCCGCTCGTTCGCGGCCGCAAGGGCGAGTACAAGAAGGAACTCGCCGAGCTGATGAAGAAGGGTTTCCAGCGCGTCAAGGTCGACGGCACCTTCTATGAAATCGCCGAGGTGCCCGCCCTCGACAAGAAGTACAAGCACGACATCGACGTCGTCGTCGACCGCGTCGTCGTGCGGCCGGATCTCGCCTCGCGCCTCGCCGACAGCCTGGAGACCTGCCTGACGCTGGCCGACGGTCTGGCTGTTGCCGAATTTGCCGACAAGCCGCTGCCCCCGGAAGAGACGGCCGCCGGCGGCTCGGCCAACAAGTCGCTCAACGAAACGCACGAGCGCGTGCTGTTTTCGGAAAAGTTCGCCTGCCCGGTCTCGGGCTTTACCATTTCCGAGATCGAGCCGCGGCTGTTTTCGTTCAACAACCCCTTCGGTGCCTGCCCGACCTGCGATGGTCTCGGCAGCCAGCAGAAGATCGACACGGCGCTGATCGTGCCGGAGGAACACCGCACGCTGCGCGACGGTGCCATCGCCCCATGGGCCAAATCCTCGTCGCCCTACTACAACCAGACGCTTGAGGCGCTCGGCAAGGTCTTCGGTTTCAAGCTTGGCAGCCGCTGGAATGAGCTGTCTTCCTCCGCGCAGAACGCGATCCTGCATGGCACGGAAGAGAAGATCGTCTTCCATTATGAAGACGGCGCGCGTTCCTACAACACCACCAAGAATTTCGAGGGCATCGTGCCCAATCTCGAGCGTCGCTGGAAGGAAACCGACAGCGCCTGGGCGCGCGAGGAGATCGAGCGCTACATGTCGGCAGCGCCCTGCCCGGCCTGCGCCGGTTTCCGCCTGAAGCCGGAGGCGCTTGCCGTCAAGATCGACACGCTGCACATCGGCCAGATCACCGAAATGTCGATCCGCGTCGCCCGTGACTGGTTCGAGGGCTTGCCGGAGCGTCTGAACACCAAGCAGAATGAAATCGCTGTTCGCATCCTCAAGGAAATCCGCGACCGGTTGCGCTTCCTCAACGATGTCGGTCTGGAATATCTCAGCCTGTCGCGCAATTCCGGCACGCTGTCTGGCGGTGAAAGCCAGCGCATCCGGCTGGCGTCGCAGATCGGCTCGGGCCTCACGGGCGTTCTCTACGTGCTCGATGAGCCGTCGATCGGCCTGCACCAGCGTGACAACGCCCGCCTGCTCGAGACGCTGCGCCATCTGCGCGATATCGGCAATACTGTGATCGTCGTCGAACACGACGAGGACGCCATCCTGACGGCAGACTATGTCGTCGATATTGGCCCTGCCGCCGGTATTCACGGTGGTGAGGTCATCGCGCAAGGCTCGCCTGCCGACATCATGTCCAATCCGAAGTCGCTGACCGGCAAGTATCTATCAGGCGAACTGTCGGTTGCTGTGCCCAGCGAGCGCCGCAAGCCGAAGAAAAAAAAGGAAATCACCGTCGTCGGCGCCCGCGCCAACAATCTGAAAAACGTCACGGCGTCGATACCGCTCGGCATCTTCACGGCTGTGACCGGCGTCTCCGGTGGCGGCAAGTCCACATTCCTGATCGAGACGCTTTACAAGGCGGCTGCCCGCCGGATCATGGGCGCGCGGGAAAACCCGGCCGAACACGACCGCATCGACGGCTTCGAGCATATCGACAAGGTCATCGACATCGACCAGTCGCCGATCGGCCGCACGCCCCGCTCCAACCCGGCGACCTATACCGGCGCCTTCACGCCGATCCGCGACTGGTTCGCCGGATTGCCGGAAGCCAAAGCCCGCGGCTACCAGCCCGGTCGCTTCTCCTTCAACGTCAAGGGTGGGCGTTGCGAAGCCTGCCAGGGCGACGGCGTCATCAAGATCGAGATGCACTTCCTGCCGGATGTCTACGTCACCTGCGACGTCTGCCACGGCAAGAGATACAATCGCGAAACCCTCGATGTACACTTCAAGGGCAAGTCGATTGCCGACGTGCTCGACATGACCGTCGAGGAAGGTGTCGAGTTCTTTGCCGCGGTTCCGGCTGTGCGCGACAAGCTGGTAACGCTGAACCAGGTGGGTCTCGGCTACATCAAGGTCGGACAGCAGGCAAACACGCTATCGGGCGGCGAGGCCCAGCGCGTCAAGCTCGCCAAGGAACTGTCCAAGCGTTCGACCGGACGCACGCTCTATATCCTCGACGAGCCGACAACAGGCCTGCATTTCCATGATGTGGCGAAGCTTCTTGAAGTTCTGCATGAACTCGTCAACCAGGGCAATTCGGTCGTGGTCATCGAGCACAATCTCGAGGTGATCAAGACAGCCGACTGGGTCATCGACTTCGGTCCCGAAGGCGGCGACGGCGGCGGCGAAGTCATCGCCAAGGGTACGCCGGAAGAAGTGGTCAAAGAGCCGCGCTCCTACACCGGCCAGTTCCTGAAGGAGCTCCTGGAGCGTCGCCCGATGAAAAAGGTCGAGGCAGCCGAGTGAACCTGGCACCGACCGGGAAGAACGATCCTGTTGCCGGTCTCGCGATGATGCAGCCGGCGACGATGAACGACATGCCGGTCGTGCGCGACATCACCGCTGCGGCCTACGCGCCCTACACTGCCCTGCTTGGCGGGCCGCCCTTGCCGGTGACCGAGGACTATGCGCCGCGCATAGCGCGAGGCGAAGTCTGGCTTCGTGACGATGGTCGTGTTGTTTCTGCCCTTGCCGTCATCGAGCGGCACGCGGATCACATCTTGATCTTCAGCCTCGCAGTCTCACCGTCCTTCCAGGGGCAAGGCCTCGGGATCACGCTGCTGCGCTTTGTGGATGCGCAGGCCGTCGAATGGGGTGTGCCGGAGGTGCGGCTCTATACCAATGCGCGGATGGAGCGGAACATCGCGCTCTATCGCGCTCTATCGCGCCTATGGCTTTCAAGAAACGGGTCGCAGGGCGAACCCCTATCGGCCAGGATGGATGCTCGTGGATATGGCCAAGCCCGCCGGGCAGATGGCGTCCGGGTAAATTGACATGCGGCCTGACTGTGCCGCCATGAGGAGGATGGGATGACGAAATCCGGAAAGATCCGTGTCGGTATTGGCGGTTGGACGTTCGAGCCCTGGGAGGGAACGTTCTACCCAGACACGCTGTCGAAGAAGCGGCAGCTCGAATATGCGTCCAAGGAATTGCGGGCAATCGAAGTCAACGGCACCTATTACTCGTCGCAGAAGCCTGAGACCTTCGCCCGATGGGCCGCCGAAGTGCCGGAGGATTTCGTCTTCTCGCTGAAGGCCAGCCGCTTCGTCACCAACCGCAAGGTTCTCGCCGAAGCCGGTGAATCCATGCAGAAATTCCTGACGCAGGGACTGACCGAACTCGGCCCCCATCTCGGGCCGATCCTGTGGCAGTTCGCGCCGACCAAGAAGTTCGAGCCTGAGGATTTCGAAGGATTTCTCAAGCTCTTGCCTGAAAAGCAGGACGGGCTGCCGCTTCGGCATGTGGTTGAGGTGCGCAACCCGACATTCCAGACAGCTGAGTTCGTGCACCTGCTGGACAAATACAAGGTCGCCGTCGTGCTGGCAGAGCACGCTGACTATCCCATGATTGCCGATGTCACCGCGGATTTCGTCTATCTGCGCCTGCAGAAGGGCAGCGACGATATCAAGACCTGCTACTCACCCGACCAGCTCGACGTCTGGGCCGAACGTGCCAAGACTTTTGCTGCGGGCGGAGAACCCGAGGGACTTGCCAAAAGCGCGCCGGATCGCAAGGCCGCCAAGGAGCCGCGCGATGTGTTCGTTTTCTTCATCACGGAAGGCAAGGTCAACGCACCGAACGGTGCGCGCGAGCTTCAAAAGCGCGTCGATTAGGCCCTGCCCGGAAAATGCGCGGCATCCTTCTATAGGATCCGTGCAAATGTAAGGGCCTGGAGCGCGATAAGCTTTGAATGCATGAGGTGCGGGACAATGCCCGCGCCTCCTGTTCCGGCCCAAATGTAGCCGTCGCGACCATCCGAAAACGAATCAATTTTCGCCACCCCACATCGGCCGTGGTTGCGCAATCGCGACTGCCGCTGGGGAGGCCAATAATATGCTTTTTTACCCTTCAAATTTTTGATTTTTCGGCTGCCGCTGCGGCAGCGTCGCAGGCAACCTGCCGAAGTGCCTGATTTTCAAGGCGTTGGCCGCTTTCCCCGTTTTCCACAGTCGATCCACACAACATCTAGCGCCCAAACTTCCGTCACAAACCACCCCTTGACGCCCCGGGTCGATTCACGGTTAATGGATTTCACGTTGCGACGGCGGCAGACCGGATTGTTTTGAGCCCGGTTCATTTCACGAAATCGTCGGTTCTGACATGCGGCAAATGCGGGTTTCTCGCTTGAGCCGCAACGAGGAAACCTGTGCGCATTTCCGAGCCCGCTTGAGCAAGTTTTGGCTGGCTAAAAGAAGCTGTTGATACTATATTTAGTGTTTGCAGTCAGCCTATCTCACAAGATACAGGGTCACCCAAAGATGGGTTTCCCTTTAAGGATGGAAGCTGAGACTGGCTGCGGAATGCCTCCGCGACCAGGCGGGGACACGTGCGTCTGTGGCGGGCGCATTTCAACACGAAGGACACGGGACAATGCTGATCGAACGCCGTTTCACGAAAGCCGGGCAATCCGCCTATGCGGAGATTGAATTCCGCAAGGCTACGAGTGAGATCAAGAATCCCGACGGCTCGATTGTCTTCCGTCTGGCCGATATCGACGTGCCGGCACAGTTCAGCCAGGTCGCGGCCGACATTCTCGCCCAGAAGTATTTTCGCAAGGCCGGCGTGCCTGCAAAGCTGAAGCGCGTCGAGGAGAACGATGTCCCCTCCTTCCTCTGGCGCTCGGTCCCCGACACCGAAGCGTTGAAGGCGCTGCCGAAGGAAGAACAGTACGGCTCCGAAACCGATGCTCGCCAGGTTTTCGATCGCCTGGCCGGCACCTGGGCCTATTGGGGCTGGAAGGGCGGCTATTTCGCCAGCGAAGAAGACGCCTCCGCCTTCCGTGACGAACTTGCCTATATGCTCGCCACTCAGCGCGTCGCGCCGAACTCGCCACAATGGTTCAACACCGGCCTTCATTGGGCCTATGGCATCGACGGGCCCGGCCAGGGCCACTTCTATGTCGACCCGTTTACCGGCAAGCTGACGAAGTCCAAGTCGGCCTACGAACACCCGCAGCCGCACGCCTGCTTCATCCAGTCGGTTGCCGACGACCTCGTCAACGAGGGCGGCATCATGGACCTGTGGGTGCGTGAAGCGCGCCTGTTCAAGTACGGTTCCGGCACCGGCTCCAACTTCTCGCACCTGCGCAGCGAAGGCGAAAGGCTTTCGGGCGGCGGCAAGTCCTCGGGCCTGATGTCGTTCCTGAAGATCGGCGACCGCGCAGCCGGCGCCATCAAGTCCGGCGGCACCACCCGCCGCGCCGCCAAGATGGTCGTCGTCGATATCGACCATCCGGATATCGAGGAATACATCAACTGGAAGGTCAAGGAAGAGCAGAAGGTCGCAGCGCTCGTCACCGGCTCGAAGGTCGTCGCCAAGCATTTGAAGGCGATCATGAAGGCTTGCGTCAATTGCGAAGGCACCGACGACGCCTGCTATGACCCCAAGCAGAACCCGGCGCTCAAGCGCGAGATCCGCGCTGCCAAGCAGGCGCTGGTTCCGGAAAACTACGTCCAGCGCGTCATCCAGTTCGCCAAGCAGGGCTACAAGGACCTCGAGTTCAAGACCTACGACACCGACTGGGATTCGGAGGCCTACCTCACCGTTTCGGGCCAGAACTCCAACAACTCGGTCTCGATCAAGGACGACTTCCTGCGCGCCGTCGAAGCCGATGGTGACTGGCACCTGACTGCCCGCAAGGACGGTCGCGTGATGAAGACGCTGAAGGCGCGCGACCTCTGGGAATCGATCTCCTACGCCGCCTGGGCCTCGGCCGATCCGGGCCTGCACTTCAACACGACCATGAACGACTGGCACACCAGCCCCGCCGCCGGCCCGATCCGTGCGTCGAACCCGTGCTCGGAATACATGTTCCTCGACGACACGGCCTGCAACCTTGCCTCGCTGAACCTGATGACCTTCAAGGATGCAGCGACCAAGCGCATCAACATCGCCGACTACGAGCATGCCGTGCGCCTGTGGACCGTCGTTCTCGAAGTCTCCGTGATGATGGCGCAGTTCCCGTCCCGCGAGATTGCCGAGCTGTCCTACGAATACCGCACGCTCGGTCTTGGCTACGCCAATATCGGCGGCCTGCTGATGTCCTCGGGCATTCCCTATGACTCCACCGAAGGCCGCGCCATTGCCGGCGCCCTGACGGCGATCATGACCGGCGTCTCCTACGCCACATCGGCTGAGATGGCCGCCAAGCTCGGTCCGTTCCCCGGATTTGCGCCGAACCGCGACAACATGCTTCGCGTCATCCGCAACCATCGCCGCGCCGCTTACGGCGAGACGACGGGCTATGAAGGCCTCTCGGTCAACCCGGTCGCGCTCATTCACAGCGAAAACCCGGACCAGGACCTCGTCATCCATGCCATGAGCGCCTGGGACAAGGCTCTGGAGCTCGGCGAGAAGCATGGCTACCGCAACGCCCAGTCAACCGTGATCGCGCCGACCGGCACGATCGGTCTGGTCATGGATTGCGATACGACCGGCATCGAGCCCGATTTCGCGCTGGTCAAGTTCAAGAAGCTCGCCGGTGGCGGCTACTTCAAGATCATCAACCGTGCCGTTCCGGAAGCGCTGCGTTCGCTTGGCTACTCCGAGAGCCAGCTCGCCGAGATGGAAGCCTACGCAGTCGGTCACGGCAACCTCAACCAGGCACCTGCCATCAATCCCTCGACGCTGAAGGCCAAGGGCTTCACCGACGAGAAGATCGAGGCGGTCAACGCCGCCCTGAAGTCGGCCTTCGATATCAAGTTCGTCTTCAACCAGTGGACGCTCGGTGCGGACTTCCTGAAGGGCACGCTGAAGGTCACCGACGAGCAGCTCGCCCAGATGGACTTCAACCTGCTTGACCACATGGGCTTCTCCAGGAAGGACATCGAAGCGGCCAACATCCACGTCTGCGGTGCGATGACGCTCGAAGGTGCGCCGTTCCTCAAGAACGAACACCTGCCCGTCTTCGATTGCGCCAACCCGTGCGGCAAGATCGGCAAGCGCTACCTCTCGGTCGAAAGCCACATCCGCATGATGGCTGCGGCCCAGCCGTTCATCTCGGGCGCCATCTCCAAGACGATCAACATGCCGAACGAGGCGACCGTCGAGGATTGCAAGAACGCCTACATGCTGTCGTGGAAGCTGGCACTGAAGGCCAACGCGCTCTACCGCGATGGTTCCAAGCTGTCGCAGCCGCTCAACGCCTCGCTGATCGAGGACGAGAACGACGAGGACGCGCTGGAGGATCTGATCCAGGCGCCGGCCGCAGCCCAGGCCGTGACCATCACGGAGAAGATCGTCGAGCGCGTCATCGAGAAGGTGATCCGCGCCCGCGAAAAGCTGCCGAACCGCCGTCAGGGCTACACACAGAAGGCCGTCGTCGGCGGTCACAAGGTCTACCTGCGCACCGGTGAATTCGGCGATGGCCGTCTCGGCGAGATCTTCATCGACATGCACAAGGAAGGCGCTGCCTTCCGTGCGATGATGAACAACTTTGCCATCGCCATCTCGCTCGGTCTGCAATACGGCGTGCCGCTGGAAGAATACGTGGAGGCCTTCACCTTCACCAAGTTCGAGCCGGCCGGCATGGTCCAGGGCAACGACGCGATCAAGAACGCGACGTCGATCCTCGACTACGTCTTCCGCGAACTGGCGGTGTCCTACCTCGGCCGTCACGACCTGGCCCATGTCGACACGTCCGATTTCAGCAACACGGCACTCGGCAAGGGCATTCAGGAAGGCAAGACCAACCTGATCTCGACCGGCTGGACCCGGGGCTACAAGCCGACGATCGTCGGCGGCACGGCGGACCGCGCCGGCGAGCCGAAAGGCTCTGCGACCGCAGCCCCTGCCCGCGCCTCGTCCACCGCGACGGTGACGTCGATTGCCGGCAACACGGTGCGCAAGATCGAACAGACGACGTCGATCGCAACCTCCGAAATCGTCGCCTTCAAGCGCGATTACGAAGAGCGTGCGGCGGAACTGGCCGAGGAGATCGCCGAGGAAACGACCGAGACGGTAACGGCCCTGTTCTCCGACAAGGCCGCCGCCGAAGCGGCATCGGCCAAGGCGGATGCAAAGAAGCTCGAGGCCGAACGGCGCGCCCGCTCGATCATGCAGGGCTACACCGGCAACATGTGCACCGAGTGCCAGAACTTCACGATGGTGCGCAACGGCACCTGCGAGAAGTGCGACACCTGTGGTGCCACCAGCGGCTGCAGCTGATCCCTGCGTCCATCGCTTGAATAGCAAACAGCCCGAAGGAAACTTCGGGCTGTTTGCGTTTTGGAGCGCCGTTGAACTATGGGTCGTGCAATGATGAAGGACGTCATCCGGCACGGCCAAGGGCGCTGATTGCCGACATCGTTCCACCGAGCGCAGGCGAGATCCCTCCAAATGACAGCCCCCATCATCGACATCATTCTTGGCGATCCGAGTAAGGACGACCTGCGGGCGATCGTTGCGACGCTCGATGCCTATAACGATGCGCATAGCGGCATGGTCGACCAGCCGGGCTTCGCTGTCCTCCTCCGTGATCCGGAAACCGAGGTGGCGATCGGCGGGCTCTATGCCACGGATGGATATGGCTGGGCGTTCATCCGTTACCTTGCGATACCGGAAGGCCTTCGCGGTCAGGGTCTGGGGCAACGGCTCGTCGCTGAGGCGGAGAAGATCGCGCGCGAGCGCGGATATATCGGTCTGTGGCTCGATACGTTCGAATTCCAGGCGCGGCCGTTTTACGAGAAGCTCGGTTTTGAGGTTTTCGGCCAGCTTGAGGGCGGATCAGGTGCAATACCTCGGTATTTTCTGAAGAAGCGGTTTTAGAGCCTCCGCGTAAACGAGCGCAGCTTGTGGCGCCGCCTTCGGCGGGGACAGTGGCGCCAGTGTGGGTCATAGGGCCGTGCTCATTTTCGGGCGGCGTCAACGAAGCGACGCGCGCGCCAGCGGCAGGCCGGTTTCCAAGTCTGGCCAATTGCCATATCAGACCTGTTCGGGCAGGGCCGTGATCAGCCTATTTCATCAGCCCCGCGGCGCGTAAAGCATCTTCGATAACTTTTTGGATGCCGGAGCCGGATGCCTTCGCCGTTCCAGTCTGGCGACCGCCTGCCTGCGTCTCCTCGTTTTGATGGACGAGTGCGCCGGGCAGGAGAATATCACCCGTGTGGACGAAATCTTTCGCCTGGGGGCCTTTCCTATCATCTCTGCTGTGAGATGGATTTGCGCCCACAAGCCCCCAGAAGCTGGCAATCCGTAACGTGGACGAAATGCCGGTTTCCAGCATATAAGGACCAGCCTTGCCGTAGCCATCGGCACCAGACGTAGCCAAGGGTGTGCCATGCCCCATGCCTTGGACAGAATAGGCTTCAACGGCCGGTCGTCCATCGGCATCGTTCCAGATCCGTCGCACGTAACCTTTCTCATGTTCGCTGGTGAAATCGGTCGTGTTCACACCGTGAAGCCCGGTCCATTGCCGGACTATTGCCTCCATGTTCGACACGTCGACTGTACCATCGGCTGTGCCGTGCCACACCGATATCGTCGGCCAGCGCCCCTTGTGGGGCGATGCGCTGCGAACCAGCGTTTGCAGCTGGGCTTCACCGGGGCCACCATGCCCCCGCATGCGATCGAACGCTTCGGGCACGGAGGTTGCGGTACCGAAGGGCAATCCGGCGATGATCGCCCCACCCGCGAATACTTCGGGATAGGTTGCCAGCATCACCGATGACATCGCACCGCCGGCGGAAAGCCCAACGATGAAGATGCGGTTGCGATCGAGGCCGTGCGTTGTCACGATCGTCTCGATCATTTCGCGGATCGAGCGTGCTTCACCGCCATCGCGTTTCGCATCGCCGGGTTCAAACCAGTTGAAGCAAAGATTGGCATTGTTGGCGCGCTGTTGCTCCGGGAAGAGAAGCGCAAAGTCGTATCGATCGGCCAGATCCGACCATCCCGATCCTTCGTCGTAGCCAGCCGCGTTCTGAGTGCAGCCGTGCAGGACGACCACCAGCGGTGCACCGGAGGACAGGTTGCCCGGGATGAAGGTTTTGGCTTTCAGCGCTCCGGGATTGGCCCCCGCGATCTTCATGTCCGCCAACCGGTTCCGGGTGGGAGCAGCACTCTCCTTGCGATATGCCGCTTTGAGGGAGGCAAGGCGGGCAACGGTGTCCTGCAGATTTCTCATTTCAGGCATCCTTCAAGGTGGGAGTGCCAACATAGGCGCTGACATCACACCAACGCGCTCGCGGTAAATTGGTTGCTGCACTGCACAAAATAACGCGCGGCAATCCGGTGCCAGAATATCAGGCGGTTTTCCGCGATCACGCCCGGTCTGTTTATTTCAGAGATCCGGGAACCATCCATGCTGCGAAGGGTTGCATCACCGTGGCTCGACGCCAGGAGATGGAATCGGTCGAGGCCGTTTGCGGGTCGCGCGCTTATCGGTCGCATTACGGTCAGAGCTATCAACGCAAGCCAGACGCGCATACGGCAACGCGCTGTCTCACTGCGAGTTCAAAGCGTCAGAGCCGACACGGCGCTGCTGTGGCGGCCACGCCGGACAAGGACGCGCAAACAAGGATCAACCTCATGGCCAAGCAAACCTTTGAAACCCGCAAGGGCGAAGGCGGAGAGACACATCAGCAAGTGTCTGACGACAGTACGGGAACGGCAGATACTGCGCGTCTCACGACAAACCAGGGCATCCGCATTACCGACAACCAGAACAGCTTGAAGGCCGGTGCGCGTGGCCCTACCCTTCTCGAAGATTTTGTCCTGAGGGAGAAGATCTTTCATTTCGACCACGAACGCATCCCGGAGCGCATAGTCCACGCTCGCGGCTCCGGCGCACACGGCTATTTCGAGCTTTTCGAATCCCTGGCAGACATCACCAAGGCCGACCTATTCCAGCGGCCGGGCGAAAAAACGCCCCTGTTTGCAAGATTCTCAACGGTTGCCGGCGGTGCGGGTTCGGTCGATACGCCACGGGATGTTCGCGGCTTTGCGGTGAAATTCTACACGCGGCAAGGTAACTGGGATTTGGTCGGCAACAATATTCCTGTCTTCTTCATCCAGGATGCCATGAAATTCCCTGATCTTGTGCATGCAGTTAAAATGGAATCCGATCGCGCCTTTCCGCAAGCCGGAAGTGCGCACGATACGTTTTGGGATTTCGCGTCCTTGATGCCCGAAAGCACGCACATGCTGATGTGGGCGATGTCGGATCGAACCCTTCCACGTTCGTTACGCATGATGGAAGGCTTTGGTGTCCATACCTTCCGTCTGGTGAACGCCGAAGGCAAATCGACATTCGTCAAGTTTCACTGGAAGCCGAAGCTCGGCATTCAATCGACAGTATGGGACGAGGCCTTGAAGCTGCAGGCTGCGGACAACGATTACCATCGCCGCGACCTGTGGGAGGCGATCGCCGTGGGTAATTTTCCGGAATGGGAACTCGGGTTGCAGTTGTTCGATCAGGCCTTCGCCGACGCCCAGCCTTATGACGTGCTGGATGCTACAAAGCTCATTCCAGAAGAGGTCATCCCGGTGCGGATCGTCGGCCGAATGGTCCTGGATCGGAATCCTGACAATTTCTTTGCGGAAACCGAGCAGGTCGCTTTCTGTCCGGCCAACATCGTGCCGGGGGTGGATTTTTCCAACGATCCCCTGCTTCAGGGCCGGTTGTTCAGTTATCTCGACACACAGAAATCGCGGCTGGGCACGGCGAACTTCCATCAGATCCCGATTAATGCTCCCAAATGTCCTGTCATGAATTTCCAGCGCGACGGGCAGATGCAGATGAACGTCCCGAGGGGGCGCGCCAACTATGAGCCCAACAGCCTCGCTGACCACGGTGAAGACGGCGGCCCGCGCGAATGTCCTATGACGGGTTTCACGACGTCGACCGGCCGTCCCGAGCATGAGGAAGAGGGCGACAAGTTACGTGTACGCGCCGAACTCTTTGCCGACCATTACAGTCACGCACGTTTGTTCTGGCTATCTCAACAGCCGGCAGAGCAGGCGCATATCGCCTCCTCGTTCGTCTTCGAGTTGTCTAAGGTGCAGCTTGCACAAGTGCCGGCACGCATGATCGCTAACCTGCGCAATGTCGACGAAGAACTTGCCAAGCGTGTGGCCGAAGGCCTTGCTATTGCGCTGCCTGACAAGAAGCCGGCCGCTCGCGAGCCCGTGTCAATGCACCCGTCGCCAGCGTTGAGTATTCACGCAAACATGAAGGCGGTCTTGACCGGCCGTAAGGTCGGCGTCCTGATCGCGGATGGGACAGATGCCGCAGAACTGAAGGGCCTCCTGGCGGAAATTGAAAAAGCGGGTGGTAGCCCGTTCCTTGTTTCACCCAGAATAGGCGGAGCCAAATTATCCGACGGCAAAGTCATGAAAGTCGACGGGCAACTGGCCGGGTCGCCGTCGCAGCTCTTTGACGCCGTTGCCGTGGTCCTCTCGAATGCCGCCGTCGAGGATCTCGCCAAACAGGCGGTCGCCATTCAATGGGTGATGGATGCATTCGGGCATTTGAAGGCAATTGGCTCGAACGGGGCTGCAACGCCGCTTCTCGAAAAGGCGGGTGTGGTTCCTGATGCAGGCGTTGTCGGGCTCGACACATATTTCGCCAAGGCCGCTGCCAGCAGATATTGGGACAGGGAGCCCCGAGTTCGAGTGCTGGCGTGAGTTTGAACGCCTTGAGGCCGGGAAAGCATGTTCGGCGGTTGCCTCGTTGACTGGCAACCGCCCCTACCCGCGCCGACAGCACTTCAGGCGAATGCTGTTCGGAGTCTTCATGCCACCGTATAGGGCGCTCCTGCCTCGATTGATCGGTGCGTGGGAGATCGCAACCGTGCAACCGAAGCCGCTTTGGGAAAATGCCGCGATTAGGTGGGATTTCCGCTTGTCTTCGGCGGATTATTTCGGGGAGACGATACCCTGGTAATAGTCGCCGTCGCCGCTCACGTAGTTCACACCATAGCCGCCACCGGTGGTCTGAGCACAGGCAGCCAGCGTGGAGAGAACGATTAGCAACATCGCGGTTTTCATAGGCTTTTGCTCCTTCAGCGTCGTTTCTTACATTCGGTCAAGCGGCCGCCGAAGCGACGCGTGACGCGTTGACCCACAATTCTATGATGCCCGATAGGGAATCGATCAAGGGCGTTGATTGTTTAAAGCTAATTTGTGCTTGCCGTTGATGTTTTCAACGCCTGCGCGTGCTGCTTGGCCATTTCCGGGCGCGTCACGGTGCCACAGCATTTGCTGAGGGTGGGCAACCACGACAAGGTGCAAAGCCTCTATCTCTCGAATTAGGTTTCCCTCAAACAGGAGAGCTCACGAAATCTCACGTCGACAGGTGTTTTGTCGCCTGCTCACGGTCCCGCCAGTAACGCAGTCTGAGCCGTGGGGCCATCACCCAGGCGATGAAGGGCGTGAGGATGAAACACAGCACAACCACGACAGGCAGAGCGTATTTGGCATTGTCGGCCAGCACCGGGATGGAGAGCACGATCACCGCGCCAATGCCGAAGAGCACGGCGTTGATCATCAGTCCAACCATGATGGCGAGCTGCAGGCGTACTGACATGTCGGCCTCCGTTGAAAACCACCTGTTGGCAACGCAGTCTGTCTCGGATGGTTCCGATGCCGGAATTGTAACACAGGCCGCTTGCTCGCGAAATGAGAGTAGAAGCGGGTCTCCGTTCGTTTTCTGACTGTCGTTTCCGCACGGGTGCCCTATGCTTGTAGGCAGCCGATCGATGAACCAACTGGGTTTGGATGTGCGTTGCGCCACACAGCCCAGTCCGCTGCCGATCGCTTCAGTCCGAGGGAGTCCGCATGCCGAGCAGTCCTTATGAAACCCTTGGTGTCAGCCGGGACGCCACGCAGAAAGACATTCAGAGCGCCTATCGCAAGCTCGCCAAGAAGCTTCATCCCGATCTCAATCCCGGAGACAAGGGAGCCGAGGAGCGCTTCAAGGCTGTATCGGCGGCCTATGCGCTGCTGAGTGACGAGGAAAAACGCGGCAAGTTCGATCGTGGCGAGATCGACGAGACCGGAGCAGAAACCGCGCCGCGAAACTTCTATCGCGACTATGCCGGCGCCAGCGGCACCGCCGGCCGTTACGAAAGCGCCCACGGGTTTCAGGATTTCGGGGACAAGGACGATATCTTCTCAAGCTTCTTTTCTCGTCGCGGCCGGGGCCAGCAATCCATGCGCGGGCAGGATTTACATTTTTCGATGGAGATCGATCTGCTCGAGGCCGTCAACGGCGCCAAGAAGCAGATCAGCCTGCCGGGTGGCGGGCCTGCGCTTGATCTGACAATCCCGCCGGGTACGCGCGACGGCCAGACGCTGCGTCTGCGCGGCAAGGGCGAGCCCGGGTTCAACGGTGCGCCGGCTGGCGACGCGCTGATAGACATCCGCGTCCGCCCGCACCCGCTGTTTCAAATCGACGGCGAGGATGTGCGTTATGACATTCCGATCTCGCTCAGCGAGGCCGTGCTCGGCGGCAAGATCCGCGTGCCGACCATGAATGGCGCCGTCAACGTCACCATCCCGCCGAACTCCAACACCGGCAAGGTGCTGCGGCTCAAGGGTAAAGGCCTGCGCAAGCCGGGCGGCGGCCACGGTGACGCCTATGTGACGCTTAAGATTACCCTTGCGCCACAGGCCGATCCGGCGCTGGCCGCCTTCGTCGAGGGCTGGGCGGCCGGAAAGGCGGAGGACCCGCGCAAGAAGCTGGGAGGCAACGCATGAACGACAGCGAGTTTTGCGAACACCTCGAGATCGAGGTTACCGTTCTGAAGGTTTGGGTCGAGCAGCATTGGCTGGTGCCGCGCCATGCGGACAGCGGCTGGATCTTCGAGGAAGACGATCTCGCCCGCGCCCGTCTGATCCAGGACCTGACCGGGCCGATGGGCGTCAACGATGACGGGATCGACGTCGCGATGCAGCTGCTCGATCAGGTTCACGGTCTTCGTGGCCGGTTGAGCGCCCTGATGGCGGCCATCCGCAGCCAGGATCCAGACATTCAAAGGTTGATCCTGTCGCGGATCGACGAAGCTTAATCGGCTGCCGCCGCTTGCTTCGGAACAAGACCGACGGTTTCTGCAACGAGCAGCGTGTCGACGAATTCGGTCAGGTCAATCATGCGGTCGTCTCGGAAGCGGAACCTGTCCATGATTTCCGTATCGAACCATGTGCCGGTGGGAATGAAGCGAATGGCCCCGACCCGGTGGGCATAGGCCGTATCGTCCACCACATCGAGCTGGACAGTCTTCATCTGGCTCAAGTCCCAGGCATCGACCAGGCTGCGAAATGCCGAGCGCACGGATTGCGGATCGCTGACCTTCTGGGTCATTGGATCAAGACGTCCGCTGCCGACGATACGAAAACTGAAGGTCGCGTGCAGGCAGGCCAACATGCCCTCGAGGTCGTTGGCATCGCGCGCTGCATAGAGCGAGCGCACGGCTTCTTCTAATGCGGTCCGATCCGTCATCGCATTGCTCCTCGATTCTATCTGGCTGCGCCTGCGGCAATGCACGAGTGTGCGCGTATTTTAGGTGTATCGCAAGTATATGTGATGGTTGCGGCGCAACCTTCCTCGGCTGCCGGATGTCGCTGGTGCGCCACGCCCGGCAAAGGCAATCGTTAGGATTTGACTAAAAGACGACTGCCAATTTTCACCTGGCTTCAAGCGAAACAGCGCAAAAAGGAAAGATTGATAACAGGAAAGGCAGGGAAACCCGGTGGTACAGGTCGTTACGGTATCCGCGACCACAGCGGCTTACGCGGCGGAAGCCGTCAAGCCGAAGGCGCGTGTGTCTGGAGATGGTCCGGCCGACGAGGCGATCACCCTGCTTTCGGCCCGACGCGTCAACGAGCCGGCGATCACGCCTGCTTCCATCCCGAAGATGAAGGGCGCCCTGCCCTTGTCATTGATGCTGATGAGCGCCGATGGGCGGTTGCCGCAACAGACCGAGGCGGAAACCCTGCGGCGTTATCTCGAATACATGCGCGACGATGAAGACGAGGTCGCGCAGGATCCCGAAGGCGAAAGCCGGCAGGATGACCCCGCCGGCCACGACGATGAGAACGGCGCCGCTGCCTGAAGCGGCGCCGCCCGTTCTTCCAGGTCTTTAGTGGTGCGAGTGACCGCCGGTCGCTGCGGCAGCGCCGCCTGCCGTTCCCACGGCAAGCGTGGCATCGACCTTGCCGGCCTTCTCGAAGGTGAGCGTCACCGGCACCGTTTCGCCCTCCGCAAATGGCTTCGACACCTGCATGAACATCAGGTGCAGGCCGCCGGACTTGAGCTCGACGGTCTCGCCGGCCGGGATGACGACGCCGTCATCGAGCTTGCGCATCTTCATGACGTCGTTTTCCATCGCCATCTCGTGAATTTCGACCCGACCGGCAACCTGGCTCTCGACGGCGACGAGGCGATCGTCGGCGCTGCCGCCATTCTTGATCGTCAGGAAGCCGCCACCGACCTTTGCGCCGGGCAGCATCGCCTTGGTCGCACCGCCGGAAATCTCGAGATCGCCCAGCATGACCGGTCCTGGCGCTGCCAGATGGCCCGCATGCTCGTCGCCAGCAGCCGCCAGCGTGACCGTCACCGTCGGTGCAGGGCTCTTCAGGTCATGGGCGCTCTGCCCTTCGGCTGCCACTTCGTCCCACAGCACCTTGCCCTCCGTGCCGCAAAGCTGGACGGTCGGGAAGGCAAGCACGGTTTCCTTGTCGAAGCCGGAGATCTTTCCCTTGACGACGAAGGTGTCGTAATACTCGTCGGGCAGGTTTCCGCCTTTCCAGCGGATCTCGACGGGGCCTGACGAGACTTTCTTTCCGTGATTATCGTAGGTCTTCTGGTAATCGCCCTTGATGATCTCGATCTCCCAGCCGGGCTTGGGCTGCGGCTGTGCGAAAACGAAGCCTTCCGGCAGCTTCATCTGCACCTCCGTCGTCGCCTTGCCGTCGCAGCCGTGCGGAACCTGCAGCACCGCCTTGAAACTCTTTTCCGATTGGGCGCTGTCGCTTTCGAATGTCGCATGCGCCTGGGCGATGCCGGCCGTCGCAAGCGTAAGGCCGAGGGCAAGCATTGTCAGTCTGGTCGTGTTCATCTCGTAATCTCCTGACCACGGGCCGCTTGAAGCGTCGTAACGCCGTGGTCGATGCCGCCATTGCGGCGCACTGAAAGGGAATGCGTGCGGAAACGTTACGACTGACGAGGAGGTCCGCGCGCCGGCGGCAGCAAGCGGGCTTGCCTGATGGCGGCGTGATCGTAGGTCTGCAGCAGATTGGCAAGCCAGCTGCTCCCATCGGCACGATCGCTTTGCTGCGGAGGTGTCGGTAGGAGCGCGGCAGCGGCGAGACGGCAAGCCTCGCAGACCGGCGCCATCGATTGCGACTTGCCGCTATCGTGGTCGATACCGTCCATGCCGAAGCAGATATCGGCGATCGTTCCATCGGGAAGTTGGTAGGCTGCGATCTCCGCGGGCGACAGGCTCTTGGCCATCGCCGGCTTATGCGCGAACGACAGGAAAACAAGCGCGAATGCGGCGACAACGCGCACGGCAATCGGCAAATGTCTTATAAACCCAGTCATCATCGTCCCCGGTATCGGTTGTGAGTTATCCTCAAGCGGAAAAGAATGCAAAGGCAGAATTGCCGCACGCCTTTGCCGCGACCGAAAAACGCTGCGACAAAAATGTGTTTGACCGCGACACCGCCCCCTTGCCAAGGTCACGGGTTCGCCGTTATTTGGAGGCGATCTTGTTGGGAGAAACCGGTTCGCTCCGGTGCCGAAGGAGCAACCGCCCCGGAAACTCTCAGGCCAAAGGACCAGCAAGGTGCCGGTAGGACTCTGGAGAGAAGCGCTTAAGCGCTCGCCGAAGGGATAACAATCTCAGGCAAAGGGACAGAGGGGGCTCGAATTTGACGGCGTCTGACGCCGGAAGTGTGAGCCGGCGCGCGTGCGCGCCAGACCTGGAGGCCGGAGTTGGAAGACATTTCCCATTTGAAACATACGCCGTTGCGCGCGCTGCATCTGTCGCTGGGTGCCCGCATGGTGCCCTTTGCCGGCTACGAAATGCCGGTGCAATATCCCGATGGCGTGATGAAGGAGCACCTGCATACGCGCAACGCGGCAGGCCTGTTCGACGTTTCGCACATGGGCCAGGTCATCGTTCGTCCGAAGTCCGGCAAGATCGAGGACGCGGCCCTTGCGCTGGAAAAGCTGGTGCCGGTGGACGTGCTCGGCCTTGGCGAAGGCCGCCAGCGCTATGCGATCTTCACCAATGCCGAAGGCGGCATTCTTGACGACCTGATGATCGCAAACCGCGGTGACCATCTGTTCCTCGTGGTCAACGCCGCCTGCAAGGATGCCGATTTCGAGCATCTGCAGAAGGGCTTGTCGGATACCTGCGAAGTGACGATGCTCGAGGACCGGGCGCTGATCGCGCTGCAGGGCCCGCGTGCCGAAGCTGTGCTCGGCGAATTGTGGGCCGACGTCTCGGCCATGCGCTTCATGGACGTCGCGGAAGCCGACCTGCACGACGTCACCTGTATCATCTCGCGCTCCGGATACACCGGTGAAGACGGTTTCGAGATTTCCATTCCGACGGCATCCGCGGCTGATGTGACCCAACGGCTGCTGGAACATCCCGATGTCAAGCCGATCGGCCTTGGCGCGCGCGATTCGCTGCGTCTCGAAGCCGGTCTTTGTCTCTATGGCAACGATATCGACACCACGACCACTCCGGTCGAAGGCGCCATCGAATGGGCGATGCAGAAGGCGCGGCGCGCCGGCGGCGCACGCGAAGGCGGCTTCCCCGGTGCTGAGCGCATTCTCGGCCAGTTCGCAGACGGTGCCACGCGCCGCCGTGTAGGCCTGAAGCCCGAGGGCCGTGCGCCCGTGCGCGGCGGTGCCAACCTGTTTGCCGACACCGAGGGCAAGACCCTCGTCGGCAAGGTCACTTCGGGCGGCTTCGGCCCCACGGTCGATGGCCCTGTCGCCATGGGCTATGTCGACACCACCCATACGGACAACGGCACGACCGTCTATGCGGAGGTGCGCGGCAAGTATCTGCCGGTCGCCGTCGCTGCCCTGCCCTTTGTCAAACAAACCTACAAACGCTGATCAGGAGAGAGCGCAAATGTTGAAGTTCACCGACGAACACGAGTGGCTGAAGGTCGAAGCAGGCGTCGCAACGGTCGGCATCACCGAACATGCGGCCGGCCAGCTCGGCGATCTCGTCTTTGTGGAATTGCCGGAAACGGGCTCCACCTTCGCCAAGGGCGACACGGCCGCAACCGTCGAATCCGTCAAGGCAGCTTCCGACGTCTATTGTCCACTTGATGGCGAAATCGTCGAAGTCAACCAGGCGATCGTCGACGACCCGTCGCTGGTCAACAGCGACCCGCAGGGCGCTGCCTGGTTCTTCAAGCTGAAACTCGCCGATCCGAACGCAGCCGACGCCCTTCTCGACGAAGCGGCCTACAAGGAGCTCGTCGCCTGATGAGCATGCCCAAGGACTTCACCTTTACCGACTACAAGCCGTATGACTTCGCCAATCGGCGTCATATCGGCCCGTCGCCGGCGGAAATGGACGAGATGCTGAAGGTCGTCGGTTATCCGTCGCTCGACGCTCTCATCGACGATACCGTGCCGCCGTCGATCCGTCAGAAGACGCCGCTCGCCTGGGGCGCGCCGATGACCGAGCGCGAAGCGCTCGACAAGATGCGCGAAACGGCGAACCGCAACCAGAAGCTCGTGTCGCTGATCGGCCAGGGCTACTACGGCACGATCACGCCGCCGGTGATCCAGCGCAACATCCTGGAAAACCCCGCCTGGTATACGGCCTACACGCCCTACCAGCCGGAAATCAGCCAGGGTCGTCTCGAAGCGCTGCTCAACTATCAGACCATGGTCTGCGACCTGACCGGCCTCGACGTCGCCAATGCCTCGCTGCTCGACGAAGCAACCGCTGCCGCCGAAGCCATGGCGATGGCCGAACGCGTGTCGAAGTCCAAGGCCAAGGCCTTCTTTGTCGACGAGAGCTGCCACCCGCAGACGATCGCGCTTTTGAAGACCCGCGCCGAGCCGCTCGGCTGGCAGATCGTCATCGGCAATCCGTTCACCGATCTCGATCCGGTCGACGTTTTCGGCGCCATCTTCCAGTATCCGGGCACCTACGGCCATGTGCATGATTTCACCGGCCTGATCGCCCGCCTGCACCAGACCGGCGCGATCGCAACGGTCGCTGCCGATCCGCTGGCGCTGGCTCTCCTGAAATCGCCCGGCGAGATGGGTGCGGATATCGCCATCGGCTGCACCCAGCGCTTCGGCGTTCCTGTCGGCTACGGTGGCCCGCACGCCGCCTACATGGCCGTCAAGGACGCACATAAGCGTTCGATGCCGGGTCGTCTCGTCGGCGTCTCGGTCGATGCGCGCGGCAACCGCGCCTATCGCCTGTCGCTGCAGACCCGCGAACAGCATATCCGCCGCGAAAAGGCGACGTCGAACATCTGCACCGCGCAGGTTCTGCTCGCCGTCATGGCATCGATGTACGCCGTTTTCCATGGACCGAAGGGTATCAAGGCGATCGCCCAGAGCGTTCACCAGAAGACCGTTCGTCTGGCCATGGGCCTTGAAAAGCTCGGCTACACCGTCGAGCCCGACGTGTTCTTCGACACGATCACCGTCGATGTCGGCAAGCTGCAGGGCATCATCCTCAAGACTGCCGTCGCCGAGGAAGTGAACCTGCGCAAGATCGGCGAAACCAGGATCGGCATCAGCCTCGACGAGCGTTCGCGCCCCGTCACGCTCGAAGCCGTCTGGCGCGCCTTCGGCGGCGACTTCAAGGCGGAAGAATTCGAGCCGGGCTACCGCCTGCCGCAGCCGCTGCTGCGCACCAGCGAGTACCTGACGCACCCGATCTTCCACATGAATCGCGCCGAAAGCGAAATGACACGGTACATCCGTCGTCTTTCCGACCGCGACCTCGCACTCGACCGCGCGATGATCCCGCTCGGCTCCTGCACGATGAAGCTCAACGCCACCGCCGAGATGCTGCCGATCACCTGGCCGGAATTTGCCGAAATCCATCCCTTCGTTCCGAAGGATCAGGCAGCCGGCTACCAGCACATGATCGAGGACCTGTCGGAGAAGCTCTGCGCCGTTACCGGCTATGACGCGATCTCGATGCAGCCGAACTCCGGTGCGCAAGGCGAGTACGCCGGTCTCCTGACGATCCGCGCCTACCATCTGGCGCAGGGCAACGAACACCGTGACGTCTGCCTGATCCCGACCTCGGCCCACGGCACCAATCCTGCCTCCGCGCAGATGGCCGGCATGAAGGTCGTCGTCATCAAGGTGAGCGACAACGGCGACATCGACATGGATGATTTCCGTGCGAAAGCCGAGCAGTACGCGGAAAACCTCTCGTGCTGCATGATCACCTATCCTTCGACGCACGGCGTGTTCGAGGAAAATGTGCGTGAGGTCTGCGAGATCGTGCACAAGCACGGCGGCCAGGTCTATATGGACGGCGCCAACATGAACGCCATGGTAGGCCTTGCCCGTCCCGGCGACATCGGCTCCGACGTCAGCCACCTCAACCTGCACAAGACCTTCTGCATTCCGCATGGCGGCGGCGGTCCCGGCATGGGCCCGATCGGCGTCAAGGCGCATCTGGCACCCTACCTGCCCGGCCACCCGGAAACGGACGGCAATGACGGCGCGGTTTCGGCGGCTCCCTTCGGCTCGGCCTCGATCCTGCCGATCTCCTGGAGCTACTGCCTGATGATGGGCGGCGAAGGCCTGACGCAGGCGACCAAGGTGGCGATCCTCAACGCCAACTACATCGCTGCCCGGCTCAAGGGCGCCTATGAGGTGCTCTACAAGTCGTCCAAGGGCCGCGTCGCGCATGAGTGCATCATCGACACCCGTCCGCTGGTCGAAAGCGCCGGCGTGACCGTCGACGACGTTGCCAAGCGCCTGATCGACTGCGGTTTCCACGCTCCGACCATGAGCTGGCCGGTTGCCGGCACGCTGATGATCGAGCCGACGGAATCGGAAACCAAGGCTGAGATCGACCGCTTCTGCGAGGCAATGCTGGCAATCCGCGAGGAAGCCCGCGCCATCGAGGAAGGCCGGATGGACAAGCTGAACAATCCGCTGAAGAACGCTCCGCACACGGTCGAAGACCTGGTCGGCGATTGGGATCGCCCCTATTCGCGCGAACAGGCCTGCTACCCGCCGGGCGCCTTCCGGGTCGACAAGTACTGGTCGCCGGTCAACCGCGTCGACAATGTCTTCGGTGACCGCAATCTCGTCTGCACCTGCCCGCCGCTGGAAAGCTACGCGGAAGCAGCCGAATAGGCCTGAAAACAGCGGGGCGCGCCACGATGGCGCGCCCCGTTTTCACTCTACTGGTGAAGCATCGCACCGCCGGGCGGCAAGGTGTTGTCGATCCAGAAGCGAACGAAGGCTTCGGCGAACTGCCGGTAGCCCGAAAGCGATGACGGCTTGGCCGCATAGGCGTTCGCCCCGGCCTTGTAAGACCTGACGACGTCGCTCGGATTGGTCGACGAGGTCAGAACGATGACCGGCACCACCGCTGTACCCTCATTGGAGCGTATGCGCCTCAACAGCTCCATTCCGTCGATCCCGGGCATCTTGATATCGAGAAGCACATAGTCGAAGTGCTCACGCTGCATGCGCAGCACCGCCTCGTCGGCATGGATGACATGAACGACATCGAGTGTATCGTCTGTCCGCGATAGCGCGCGCGTGACGAAACGCGCGTCGTGCACGTCGTCTTCCACCACAAGCAATCGCTTCGGTGACTTGGCCAAGCCGCTCGCCTTATCTCGTCTTCCGCATGCGTTTCGGAAGGGTCACCACAAATCGTGCGCCCTCGGTAAAGCCCGTGTCAAGACGGATCGATCCATTGTGGCTTTCCACGATCCGTTTTGCGAGCGCAAGGCCGATGCCGGTGCCCCCATAGATGCTCTCGTCCTGATGCAGCCGCTGGAACACTTCGAAGATGCGCAGCGCGAATCGCGGGTCGATGCCGATACCATTGTCCTCGACCACGAGTTCCACCTGCTGGCCGGCCGCGCGCCCACTGACGCGCACGATGGGCCGGCGATGCGGATGACGATACTTGATGGCGTTTCCGACAAGGTTCTGCACCAATCGGCGCAAGAGTTCCGGGTCGCCGTGCACCTTCGGCAAGGGAGCGATCTCGAACGTCACATCCGCTTCGCGGGCGTGGCTGCCGAGGACGCCGAGCGTGTCGGCAACGATATCATCAAGGTCGACCTCCGACCACGCGGTGATCTGGTAGGCGATCTGGGCATAGTCGAGCAGGCTGTCGATCACGCGGGTCATGCGCCTGGCGCTTTCGCGCAAATGCCGGGCGCTCGCCGCGACTTCTTCCTGGTTGCCAGCCGCAAGCTCTTCCTCGATCATCTCCGAGAACATCGAAATGTGGCGCAGCGGCGCCTTCAGGTCATGGGAAACCGTTGCCGTGAACTGATCGAGCGCTTCGTTCTTGTGCTGCAACTCCTGCCGCTGACGCTCGAGCGCGAGTTCCGCCCGCTTCAATTCGGTGACGTCGACGCGAAGGACGACCGTGTTGCCGTCCTTGGTCTTGATATTCTCGACCCGCAGCCACCGGTCGTCGGCGTACCGATAGATCTTGGCGCGGTTGTCCGGTTGGCGGAAGTCCTGCATGCGGTGCGCCATCCAGGCCGGCCAGTCCGGACTATCCGGCAAGGCGTCGGGATAGTGGCTGTTCTCTTGCGCAATCTGAAGGATCTCTTCGGCGGTGATGCCGGGGCGAATGAGCGGGCCCGCCGGGCCACAGATCGTCACATAGGCGCGGTTATAGACCAGAAGCCGCTCCTGCGCATCGAAGATCGCGAACCCTTCGGGCATGGCATCGAGCGCAGCATCGAGCATGTCGGATGCCTGCTGTTTTTCCTGCACTGCCCTGGCAAGGTCGGACACGTCGCGAATGATGCCGATCAGCGCCAGTTCCTTGCCATCTGCATCGATCAGCGGCGTCGTGCGCAAATGCCCGGAGAAGGTCGATCCGTCGCGCCGGATGTAGCTGTAGGTCGAGGTGCGGGCGATCCGCTCGTCGACCCCGGCTGCGCGATTGTGCAGGCGGCGCGCATATTCGTGGTCGTCGGCGTAGATGAGGCGCGCCGGTTGCCCGATGAAGGCATCGACAGGATAGCCGAACTTGTCGAGTGCGGCCGGGTTGGCGGAGCGGATGACCCGCCCGGCGTCGAGGATGATCACCGGATCGGGGAAAGTCTCATAGAGCGCTTTGAAGACAAGCTCTTCGCCGAACGTCGTCACGCTCCGTCTCCCCCAGCCACGCCGCCGCATATCAGCAGAAAAAAGGCCCGGCGAAAACCCGGGCCTGCACTCTCGATGACGCTATTGCTGGTATCAGTTCGCCCGCACCACGGCCTCGCCGCTTGCCGCAAGCGCTGCCAGATCGGCCGGCTTCAGCTCGACCGATTCGCCGCACCCGCAGGCCGACGTCTGGTTGGGATTGTTGAAGGTGAAGCCAGAGCGAAGCGTGGTCACCTCGAAATCCATCTGCGTGCCGAGCAGGTAAAGTACCGCCTCCGGCGCGACCCAGACCTTGGCGCCATCGCGCTCGATCAGATCGTCCTTCGGATTGGGTTCCTTGACGAGATCCACCGCATATTCCATGCCGGCGCAGCCGCCCTTCTTGATGCCGACACGAATGCCCAGGGCATCTTCACCGGCATTTTCCACAATCGCCCGAACGCGCCCGGCGGCCGCCTCGGTCAAGCTCATCACGGCAAAGCCCATCGGCTCTTCTCCTTGTCGCCACCGGGGTTAAGGCCCGGCGCCTTCCAGAATCAAATGTAGTGCCCGTAGCTTAACGGATCAATATGGCACCGGCCGGTCAGTACCAGCCGATCGCCACCTGCGCCTCTTCCGACATGCGGTCCGGTGTCCACGGCGGATCGAAGGTCATCGCGACCTCGACGCCCGACACGCCTTCGACGGCGCCGACGGCATTTTCAACCCAGCCCGGCATCTCGCCGGCAACGGGGCAGCCCGGAGCCGTCAGCGTCATGTCGATCTTGACCATGCGGTCGTCTTCAATGTCGATTTTGTAGATCAGGCCGAGTTCGAAGATGTCAGCCGGGATTTCCGGATCGTAGACCGTCTTCAAGGCACTGATGATGTCGTCGCTCAGGCGCGCCAGCTCTTCGGCCGGGATGGCCGAATGCACGATGCCCTCGCGCACGTCGATCTTGTCTTCCGTTGCATCCAGGCTCATGTCGGCCTCCTAGACTTTCTGTTTCGGTTCAGATGCTTGCGCAGAGTTTCCAAACCATATTTTGAGTTCGCTCAGGCGAAGAACTTGCGGGCGTGCTCCAGCGCGTCGGCCAGGGCATCCACTTCGGCGCGTGTATTATAGAGCCCGAAGGATGCGCGGCATGTGGAGGTGACGCCGAAGCGTTTCAAGAGCGGCTGCGCACAATGCGTGCCGGCACGCACGGCTACGCCGGCGCGGTCGATCACCGTCGAGATATCATGGGCGTGAACGCCAGCAATCTCGAAGGAGAAGATGCTGCCCTTGTCGGGCGTATCGCCGAATACCTTCAGCGAATTGATCCGCGACAGGCGCTCGCGCGCATAGGCGGTCAGGTCGGCTTCATGCCTTGTGATCGCTGCCCGGCCGATCTTTTCCATGTAGTCGAGCGCATAGCCAAGGCCGATCGCCTGGACGATCGGCGGCGTGCCCGCCTCGAAACGGTGCGGCGGATCGTTGTAGGTAATGCGGTCTTCCGTCACTTCCTCGATCATTTCGCCGCCGCCCATGAACGGGCGCATTTCCTTCAGCCGATCCATCCTGCCGTACAGCACGCCGATGCCGGAGGGCCCGTAGAGCTTGTGACCGGTCATCACGTACCAGTCGCAATCGATATCCTGGACGTCGACAGGCATGTGGACGGCGCCCTGGCTGCCGTCGACCAGGACGGGAATGCCGCGCTCGCGGGCGATGCGGCAGATCTCCTTGACCGGGACGACCGTGCCCAGAGCATTCGACATATGGGTGATGGCGATGAGCTTGGTGCGCTCGGTCAGGCACTTGACGAAATCTTCGATGTGGAACGCGCCGTCATCGTCGATCGGCGCCCAGACCAGCTTTGCGCCCTGGCGTTCCCTGATGAAATGCCATGGCACGATGTTGGAGTGGTGCTCCATGATCGACAGCACGATCTCATCACCCTCACCGAGCTTCGGCATGCCGTAGCCATAGGCGACCGTGTTGATCGCCTCGGTCGAGGATTTGGTGAAGATGATGTTGTCGGCCGATGGCGCATTCAGGAAGCGGCGCACCTTTTCGCGCGACGCTTCATAGGCCTCAGTCGCGGCATTCGAGAGAAAATGCAGGCCGCGATGCACGTTGGCGTATTCGTTGGCGTAGGCATGGCTCACTGCGTCGATGACGACCTGCGGCTTCTGCGCCGATGCGCCGTTGTCGAGGTAGACAAGCGGCTTGCCATAGACGGTCCGCGACAGGATGGGAAAATCCCTGCGGATCGCTTCGACGTCGTAGGCGGGCACCGGCACAGTGTGTTCCATGTCATTCAATCCAATCAGACGCGCCGATCAGGCGTGCTTGTCGAGCCAGGTCGAGATCACGCTCTCCAGCGCTTCGACCAGCGGTTCGTCGTCAAGTTCTTCGACGATCTCGGCGACGAAGGCGTTGACGAGCATGGCCCGTGCCTTGTTTTCCGGGATGCCGCGCGCCATCAGGTAGAAGAGCTGCGTGTGGTCGATATCTGCAACGGTGGCGCCGTGGCCGCACTGAACGTCGTCTGCGAAGATCTCGAGCTCGGGCTTGGCCGACAGGTCGGCATCGTCCGAAAGCAAGAGCGTGTTGCACGCCATCTTCGCGTCGGTCTTCTGCGCATCCTTGGCCACCAGGATCTTGCCCTGGAACACGCCCTTGGCGCGGTCGAAAACGACGTTGCGGATGACTTCAGTCGACGTCGTGTGCGGCACGTTATGACCGAGCGTGAAGGTCACGTCCGTGTGGCTTTCGCCGCCGAGCAGGTTGATGCCGCGCAGCTTGAAGTCGGCGCCCTCGCCGCTCGTCTTGCCGTGGATCTCCTGGCGAACCAGCTTGCCGCCCGCATTGATGATGAACAGATGCAGCTTGGCATCGGCAGCGAGATCGAAGCGGATCTGGCCGAGATGGGTATCGGCCGCACCCTGCTGCTGCAGGATGATCCAGGTGATGTCGGCACCTTCGCCAACGGTGATGTCGCTGACCGACGAGATCAGGCTCTCCGCGGCATTGGTCGACAGGTGGCGCTCGATCACGGTCGCCTTGGTGTTTGCACCGAAGGAGACCGGGAAGCGCGTATGCGCCTGGCCAAGGCTCTGCACCAGCTGGATTTCCAGCGGGTCTTCGAGTTCGGTTCCATCCGCGATCGAAAGTTCCAGTCCGCCACGCACGAGGCCGCCATTGATGCGGCCGATGGCGTCGTCCGTGCCGAGTACGGCAAGGCCGGCCGCAGCAGAGCCGTCGAGCAGGCTGTCCGTGTAGGAGCGGATCGTCACGCCTTCAGGCGCATTGCCCTTGAAATCGGCATGGCCGTTGCGCACAGAAAACACGGTGGCGCCCGAAACGAGAGCCTCGACGCGCTCGGCGAAAGCCGAGGGGTCGGCAGCCGGCACGGCGCGAAGCAGCGTGCGAAGATCTGTGTAGTGCCAGGATTCGACACGGCGGGTCGGAAGGCCAGCCGTCTTCAGTTCGTGCACCAAGGTGTCACGAACCGAAAGCACTGCGCCGTCGCCGGGCAGATCGCCGATCTGTGCCGTATAGGCATCGACGAGCGCCGTTTCCGCCGCCGTCATCTTGATTGCCTGTTGCATATTCATTCGAACACTCCTTCAACAGGCCCTAGGCTGCAGCTTCGATGATGTCAGCGTAGCCGTTGGCTTCGAGTTCGTGTGCAAGCGTCTTGTCGCCCGACTTGATGACCTGGCCCTTGTAGAGGACGTGGACAGTGTCCGGAACGATATAGTCGAGCAGGCGCTGGTAGTGAGTGATGACAATCACGGCGCGGTCGGGCGAACGCAGTGCGTTGACGCCGTCGGCAACGATCTTCAGGGCGTCGATGTCGAGACCGGAATCGGTTTCGTCGAGCACGCACAGCTTGGGCTCGAGCAGCGCCATCTGCAGGATTTCGGCGCGCTTCTTCTCACCGCCGGAGAAGCCGACGTTGAGCGGGCGACGCAGCATTTCCGGAGCGATCTTCAGCTCGGCTGCGGCTTCCTTGACGCGACGCATGAATTCCGGCGTCGTCAGCTCGTCTTCGCCGCGGTACTTGCGCTGCTCGTTCATCGCCACCTTGAGGAACTGCATGGTGGCAACGCCCGGAATTTCGACCGGGTACTGGAAAGCGAGGAAGATGCCCTTGGCGGCGCGCTCGGAAGCTTCCAGCTCAAGGATGTTCTCGCCGTTGTAAAGGATCTCGCCTTCAGTGACTTCATAGTCTTCGCGACCCGACAGGATGTAGGACAGCGTCGACTTGCCGGAGCCGTTCGGGCCCATGATGGCGGCGACTTCGCCGGCCTTCACGGTCAGGTTCAGGCCACGGATGATTTCGGTGCCGTCTTCGGCGATACGGGCGTGCAGGTTCTTGATTTCAAGCATTTCTATCGTCCTCTTGGGAAACGAACGTCTGTTTGCGCGCAAGGCAATGCGCGCCATTCAATTATGGTGTCGCAGCCTTAGCCAACCGAGCCTTCGAGCGAGATGCCAATCAGCTTCTGCGCTTCGACGGCAAATTCCATCGGCAGCTCCTGGATGACTTCCTTGACGAAGCCGTTGACGATCAGCGCGATCGCCGCCTCGGTCGGGATGCCGCGCTGCAGGCAGTAGAACAGCTGGTCCTCGGAGATCTTCGAGGTCGTCGCTTCGTGCTCGAACTGTGCCGTCGAGTTCTTCGCCTCGATGTAGGGCACGGTATGCGCGCCGCACTTGTCGCCGATCAGCAGCGAATCGCACTGGGTGAAGTTGCGGGCGTTCTCAGCCTTGCGGTGGGCCGAAACCTGGCCGCGATAGGTGTTTTCCGAAACGCCGGCAGCGATGCCCTTGGAGACGATGCGGCTCGACGTATTCTTGCCGAGGTGGATCATCTTGGTGCCCGAGTCGATCTGCTGGTGACCGTTCGAGACGGCGATCGAGTAGAACTCGCCGCGCGAACCGTCGCCGCGCAGGATGCAGGACGGGTACTTCCAGGTGATCGCCGAACCGGTTTCCACCTGGGTCCAGGAGATCTTGGAGTTCTTGCCGCGGCAATCGCCACGCTTGGTGACGAAGTTGTAGATGCCGCCCTTGCCGTCCTTGTCGCCCGGATACCAGTTCTGGACCGTCGAGTACTTGATCTCGGCGTCATCCAGCGCGATTAGTTCGACAACGGCAGCATGCAACTGGTTTTCGTCGCGCTGCGGCGCCGTGCAGCCTTCGAGATACGACACGTAGGCATTGTCTTCGGCGATGATCAGCGTGCGCTCGAACTGACCGGTGTTCTTCTCGTTGATACGGAAGTAGGTCGAAAGTTCCATCGGGCAACGAACGCCCTTCGGCACGAACACGAACGAGCCATCGGTGAAGACGGCGGAGTTGAGTGTCGCGTAATAGTTGTCGGTCGTCGGCACAACGGTGCCGAGATACTTCTTGATGAGATCGGGATGTTCGCGGATGGCTTCCGAGATCGACATGAAGATCACGCCGGCCTTCTTCAGCTCTTCCTTGAAAGTCGTGACGACGGAAACGCTGTCGAAGACGGCGTCGACGGCGATCTTCGACTTCTGCACGCCGGCCAGCATTTCCTGTTCTTTCAGGGGAATGCCGAGCTTCTCGTAGACCTTCAGGATTTCCGGGTCGACTTCGTCGAGCGACTTCGGACCCGTCGTGCCCTTCGGCGCGGCGTAGTAATAGAGGTCGTTGAAGTCGATCTTCGGATAGTTGACGCGCGCCCAGGTCGGCTCTTCCATCGTCAGCCAACGGCGATAGGCGTCAAGACGCCACTCGAGCATCCATTCCGGCTCGTTTTTCTTGGCGGAGATGAAACGGATGATATCCTCGGAAAGGCCCTTCGGTGCCTTCTCGACTTCGATGGTCGTCTCGAATCCGTATTTGTACTGGTCCACGTCGATCTGACGGACCTGATCAATGGTCTCCTGCACGGCAGGCATGTCGTTCTCCAATCTTTCCGGATCCAAGGTCCGGCAGCTTGTCAACACGATGCGAACTTGGCGCACCGCTTATGTAATGGCTAAAAGGCGCTTTTCACCCCATTTGCCAAGCGGAAAATTGCTTTTCCGCAATTTCGTTCAACCGCACGTTCTCATGCGGCCTGACCTGTTGTCCGGCGCCTTGCGGCGACCTTGGCGAACACCGCGGCGCAGCGCTCGATGTCGGCTTCGGTCGTTGCCGGTCCGATCGAGATGCGCAACGCGCCCTGGCGCGGGTCGTAGCCCATCGCCGTCAGTACGTGGCTCTGGCCGACCTTGCCGGACGAGCACGCCGAACCCGCCGATAGTGCCACGCCCTCCAGATCGAATGCGATCTGCCCCGTCTCCGCCTTCATGCCTGGAAGCGTGAAGAAGATGGTGTTGCCAACGCGCGAAACGTCGCAGCCATGGATAACCACATCCGGCGCCGACGTCCGCATGTCCTGCTCGAGGCGGTCGCGAAGCGCTGTGACCGATCTCATTCGGTCCGTCAACTGATCTGCGACCTTGCGGGCAGCAGCGGCAAAGCCTGCGATCGCAACGGAGTTCTCCGTACCCGACCTATGGCCCTTTTCCTGACCGCCGCCGCGGATCAACGGCGCTGGCATCATGATCTCGCCGCGGGCGACAAGCGCGCCTGCCCCTTTCGGGCCGCCGATCTTGTGCGAGGAGATGATCAGGAAATCCGCGCCCAGCTCTTCGATCGAAAGCGCCAGCCGTCCGGCCGCCTGAACCGCGTCCACCACCAGTATACCGCCATGGCCGCGAACAATCTCGGCAATCTCGGCAACGGGCTGAACAATTCCGGTTTCGTTGTTGACCAGCATCACCGCGACCATCGGCAGCCCGCTATCGCGGTCGTGGGCACCAAGCAGGCCACGCAGGGCTTCGAGGTCGACGATCCCCGCGGTGGTCACCGGGATCTCGGTGACGTTCTCGCGCGCAAAGCGTCCGCCTTCGCGCACCGCCGGATGCTCGATCGCCGAAGCGTAGAGCCGGCCGATTTTCAGCGCCGTGCGGCCCATGCGAAAATCGGGAGTGAGCACCGTGTTGGCCGCCTCAGTGGCGCCGCTGGTAAAGATCACGCTCGCGGCCTTCGCGCCGCAAAGGGTGGCGATGTCGCGGCGGGCATTTTCGATCAACGTGCGGACAATTCGGCCCTCGCCGTGGACCGAGGAAGGATTGCCGGTGACTTCGAGCGCAGACAGGCACGCGTCGCGCGCTTCGGCAAGAAGCGGCGCCGTGGCGTTCCAGTCCATATAGATGCGCGAGGTCGACATAATTTCCTTCGCTAGAACAATAGGCTCATCGCAGACAACCGCCGACGATGCATTTTCCTTGAATTTTCCGCACCGCTTGCCTTATGAGACGAAACACGGCGGAATGCCCGCATAGAAGTTTTGAACGGTTCTAAACTAGGTTTTAGAAAAGCTGAGTGCTTGCGTCAAGACTCATCGCGATCCGAAACCAAGATTCGAACCAGGAACACCCCCGGAGAGCCAATGCCCGAAATTATCTTCAACGGACCTGCCGGCCGCCTCGAAGGCCGCTATCAGCCTTCGAAGCAGAAAAGCGCCCCGATCGCCATCATCCTGCACCCGCATCCGCAGTTCGGCGGCACGATGAACAACCAGATCGTCTATCAGCTCTTCTACATGTTCCAGAAGCGCGGCTTTACGACGCTGCGCTTCAATTTCCGGGGCATCGGCCGCAGCCAGGGCGAATTCGATCACGGCGCCGGCGAGCTTTCGGATGCTGCATCGGCGCTCGACTGGGTGCAGAGCCTGCACCCCGATTCGAAGAGCTGTTGGGTTGCCGGCTATTCCTTCGGTGCCTGGATCGGTATGCAGCTCCTGATGCGCCGCCCCGAGATCGAAGGCTTCATGGCTGTAGCACCTCAACCCAACACCTATGACTTCTCGTTCCTGGCGCCCTGCCCGTCCTCCGGTCTCATCATCAACGGTGATTCGGACAAGGTGGCGCCCGAGAAGGACGTGAACGGACTGGTCGAGAAGCTGAAGGCGCAGAAGGGTATTCTCATTACCCACAAGACGGTGCCTGGCGCCAACCACTTCTTCAACGGCCAGGTCGAAAACCTGATGGCGGAATGCGAGGATTACCTCGACCGTCGCCTGAACGGCGAGTTGACGCCGGAACCGGCAGCCAAGCGCATCCGTTGATCAAGATCCGGGCGGTCCTCAGGGCCGCCCGATCCATTGTGGCACCAAAGGGTTGACCACAGTCTGCGGCGCATCTGCGCATTCGACGCGATTGCGACCGTTTTCCTTTGCTGCGTAGAGAGCCTTGTCCGCCCGCTGCATCGCCTGCTCCAGCGGTTCGCCCTCGGCAATGGCTGCAACGCCGAAACTCGCCGTTATCCGCGCCTGTTCTGCAAGGCCATCGATCTTCTGCGACATCATGGCAGCGCGCATGCCATGCGCCACCACGCGTGCCTCCTCCAGATCGGTGGAGGGTAGGAACACCGCGAATTCCTCGCCACCGAGACGGCCCGCGACCGCGCGGTTCGGCATGACCTCGCTCAGCACCCGGGCAAACTGGCGGATGACCTCGTCGCCGGTGTGGTGCCCATAACTGTCGTTGACCTGCTTGAACCGGTCGAGATCGGCCAGGATCAGGGTGCCGGCCGGCCGTCCCGGCTGGAGCATAGGAGTGACACGCTCGATAAAGCCGCGACGGTTGTAGAGCCCGGAAAGAAGGTCGATTTCCGAACGCGCGCGCGCATCGTCGACGATGTCCTTGATCATGACACCGAGCATGGCAAGGCCGGTACCGACGATCAGCATGGCGCCGAGCGCCTGGGAGACCAGCGCGAACGGGCTCGAAACATAGTCCTGGGCCGTGGTTCCCGATCCGGCGGCGACGGCGATATACACCTTCAGGGCGCAATAGCCGGCGGTCAGGACCAGCAGCGAAAGCAGGATCCAGTCGGCTGCCGACCGGCGCCTCGATCGCCACACGGCCGTCGCTGACCACGCCTGAATGATAAAGAACGGAAGCTGATAGAGGATAGCGTGCTGCAGCGTGCCGCGCTGCATCGGGTAGATCACCAGATCGAGTGCCACGGAAGCCAGGAAGAATGCGAGCAGTACCTGCCAGCTCGCCGGTACCCGGTAGAAAAGGCCGAGACCGAAGCGCAGCAGGCAGAATCCTGCCAGCATCGTGGCGAAGGCGCTGATGGCGAAAAAGCGCGGGAACGACGTGAAGGGCACGACGGTTTCAAACACGGCAGCCAACGACGCAACGGCAAAGCCGGCGGCGCAATACTGCGCGGCCTGGCGCGACCGGCTCTTGGCCGCGGTCACCATAAACGCTGCCGTGAACAATTGTGCGATGACAAAGTTCACGATCAGCAGAGAAATCGCACCACCCATCGACGGAACCCGAATTGTCTGTACGCGGCGGACACTATCGGCGGTAGGCGAAAATTTGATTAATCACCCGGTATCACAACTTGCTGTTCAAGCGGTTTCGCTCCGCTTGCTTCCGCGAGCAAGCGTGCCGCCACTAACGGGCCTGCGCACGCCGGTCGTTCCGGGATAGGTGAGCGGCAATCCTTCGAGTGAGCGGACTGCGAGATAGGCCCACGCCTCCGCCTCCATCGAATCACCGTTGAAGCCGACGGCCTCCGCCGCCAGCACATCGGCGCCATGAACTTTCGCCTCGGATGCCAGGTCCCGCATGATCACCGGATTGAGCCGGCCGCCGCCACACACGATGTATGTCCGGGGCGTCGCTGGCAGGTGGCGGGCGGATTTGACGATCGCCGCCGCCGTCACATAGGCAAGTGTGCGCGCGCCGTCCTCGAGGCTGGCGTCCAGTCCCTGTGGCGGCGCGAAATCGTTACGATCGAGCGATCGGCGCGTGGTTGCCGAGAAAAACGGGTTGAGCAGATAGCGCTGGGCCAGATCTGGCAGCACCGCGCCTTCGCTGGCGATCATCCCGCCCTGGTCGAAGGGAATGCCTGCATGCGCTTCGACCCATTGATCGATCAATGTGTTGCCGGGGCCGCTATCATAGGCAACGAGCCCGTCATCCGCGCCAATGAAGGTCAGATTGGAAATGCCGCCGATATTGACGAAGACCACCGGCGGGACAAGCGCTGCGGTTGCGGCCGCACCGCGGGCGAGCGCTGCATGATAGGCAGGGATCAGCGGTGCGCCCTGGCCGCCATGCTCCATGTCGTTGGCGCGCATGTCGTAGACGACGTCGATCCCTGTTTCCCGGGCAAGCAGCGACCCGTCGCCGATCTGAACGGTCAAGGCTTCGTCGGGACGGTGAAGCACGGTTTGCCCGTGGAAACCGACCACATCCACATTCTCTCTCAAGATGTTGTTTTTCTTTAAGAAAGCCTCGATGGCTTCGGCGTGCCTGAGGGTCAGATCCTGTTCGAGAGCAGTCAGGCTGCCGGGCCGCTGTTTGCGGTTCGTGATCGACTTTGCCTCATTCAAGCCCTGTTTCAACCGGTCACGAAAGCCCGCTTCATAGGCGTATCCGGCGGCTGGCCCGCGCTCGACGAGCCTGTCGCCATCGGTGCGCAGCAGCGCCACGTCGATCCCGTCCATGCTCGTGCCGCTCATCAAACCGATCGCGGTCATGATCTTGCCCATGCAATTCCTCCAAGGCGTTGCCTGTCTACATAGCAAAAACATCGGCCAAGCAAAGACGTGCACTTTTTGCCAAACAGTGCTAAACGCCGCGCGCAGACGTTCTACCCAGCCGAAAGAGACAGGTCATGTCCGAGTTCAAGTCCGATTTCCTCCACACCCTCAACGAGCGCGGTTTCATTCATCAGAGTTCCGATGACGCCGGCCTCGACCAGCTGTTCCGGACGGAGACCGTGACTGCCTATATCGGCTTCGACCCGACGGCGCCGAGCCTTCACGCCGGCGGCCTCATCCAGATCATGATGCTGCACTGGTTGCAGGCGACCGGCCACCGGCCGATTTCGCTGATGGGCGGCGGCACCGGCATGGTCGGCGACCCGTCCTTCAAGGACGAAGCCCGCCAGCTGATGACGCCAGCGACCATCGACGCCAACATCGCCAGCATCAAGACGGTGTTTTCCAACTACCTGACCTACGGCGACGGCCCCAAGGACGCGTTGATGATCAACAACGCCGACTGGCTGCTTGGCATCAACTACCTCGAATTCCTGCGCGACGTCGGCCGTCACTTCTCGGTCAACCGCATGCTGTCGTTCGACAGCGTCAAGACGCGGCTCGAGCGCGAGCAGTCGCTGTCGTTCCTCGAATTCAACTACATGATCCTGCAGGCCTACGATTTCGTCGAACTCCACAAGCGCACCGGTTGCCGCTTGCAGATGGGCGGTTCGGACCAGTGGGGCAATATCGTCAACGGTATCGACCTCGGTCACCGCATGGGCACGACGCAACTCTACGCCCTCACCTCACCGCTGCTGACGACATCGTCGGGCGCCAAGATGGGCAAGTCGGTCAACGGCGCCATCTGGCTCAACCCGGACATGCTGTCGGCCTATGATTTCTGGCAGTACTGGCGCAACACCGAAGACGCCGACGTGACGCGCTTCCTGAAGCTCTACACGACGCTGCCGATGGCGGAGATCGCGCGACTTTCGCAGCTCGGCGGTTCGGAAATCAACGAGGTCAAGAAGATCCTTGCGACCGAGATCACCGCCATGCTGCACGGCCGCGCCGCGGCCGAACAGGCGGCGGAAACCGCGCGCAAGACCTTCGAGGAAGGTGCCGTCTCCGACAACCTGCCGTCGATCGACGTGGCAGCTGCGGATCTTGAGGCCGGCATTGGCCTTTTGTCGCTGGTCGTGCGCGCCGGGCTTGCCGCATCCAATGGTGAGGCACGCCGTCACGTCCAGGGCGGCGCCGTGCGCATCAACGACGAGGCCGTCAGCGACGAGCGCCGGCTGATCGGCAGCGGCGACGTCACCGCGGATGGTATCGTCAAGCTGTCGCTCGGCAAGAAGAAGCACATCCTCGTTCGCCCGGCATAAAGGCCGGCGCATCGGGAAGGACCTTTAAGGCCGGCCATTGCGCCGGCCCTTTTTATTGAAACTCGAAGATCCCGCGGAAGACGCCGGGGGCGATGATGGACAGCGGGTTGATCGTCAGCTTCGGCTGGTTGAACGGGCCGTTGAGCTTGAAGGTGATGCCAAGCAGGCCACGGTCTCTGCCGTTGCCGAGGATGACGCCGATCAACGGCAATTCCCCAAAAATTCGGTTGAGGCCGTAGGCCGGCATGAAGGTGCCGGTCATGTCCATGATGCCGTTTCCGTCGCGCACGGTGCCCTGGAAGGTGGCCCCGACATCGGTACCCCTGAGGACGCCGCCATCGACGCGAATGGCGCTGCGGTCGAGCGCAAGCTGGGCAAAGCCGCGTTCGAAGCGTGCCGTGCTGACGTCGATGTCGCGCCTGACGGCCTGGTTGAGGCTTCGCCCGTCCTGGCCCGCAGGCGTGGACACCATCGACTGCAGGCGCTGTTCGCCAACCAGCGAGAACTTGCGGATGTCGATGGAACCGCGCCAGGATCGGGCACCGCGATCGCGCAGCTTCAGGTTCAGCAGTCCGCCGCGCATGTTGCTGTAGATATCGGCAAAGCGGGCGAGCGAGCCGGCATCGCCGGTCGTCAGTTCAAGGATGTTGTCGGCCCCCGCTTTGGCGAGTTTGGCCACCACGGCCTGGCCGCTTCCGGTCACGGCCGACAGGTTGATGTCCTCGATCTGCTGTCCGTGTTCCGAATAGACCAGATTGACGTTTGACAGCACTTCTCCGTTGAAGCCGGCAACCCGGCCGAGTTGCCCCTGGATGGTGATGTCGTCGCCACCGCCGCCATTGCCGTTCGATCCGCTCTTCATCTGGGCAAGGATCGGCCTGATATCTGCGGCCGCTCCGCTTAGCGCCACGACATGGACGCCCTTGCGGCGATCGATACTGACGTTGAAATCGTCGCCCTGCGCCAGGCGCACATTGCTGAGCTTGGCGTTGGCAATGCCGGCGTCATCGACCTGCAGCGTGCCGCGTGCGCCGAAACCGTCGCCGGCGATGGCGAAGTCCTTGATGGTTGTCAGGCTATCGTTGATGTCGGATTTGTATGTCACCTCGGCAGAAATGCCTGCGCCCTTGCTCCAGCCGATCCAGGGCAACGACAGCTTCGCCTTGGTCAGGTTGATGGTGGCGTGCTGGATGTTCGCCTCGTCGATCACGAGATCGACGTCCATCGGCCCCGAGATGATCTTGGACAGGCCGGGCGCCAATTTTTCGCGGGCGGCGTCATCGATCGTGCCGCTGATTTCGCGCTTGCGCTTCACCTTTGACGCGCTGTCGACAGGCTCGACCAACGCAAGCTTGATCTTCGCGCCCTCGACCACCGCATCGGCATCAAGGACAGCCTGGGCGGTGTCGACCCGAAACGTGCCGGATACGTTCGACACGGCGCGTCCCGCGATCGGCCGCGTCACAGTCACGTCATCCAGTTGCATTTCCACTTGCCATAGCGGCGGCGGCGGGTGCTGGTCGGTCACCAGGCCGAACCGTGCGCCCACCTGCGCCGTGACCTGGCCGGTAAAGTCGCCGGGAGCGAAGGGCGTCTTTTGCAGCGCCTGGATCGGCTTGTAGGTGACAAGTTCGGCGATCGCGTCGGCCTCGCCGCCCACTTCGATCTTCATCTCCGCGATCAGCGGCTTGGTGTAGACATCGGGAATGATGAAGTCGCCGCCCTTGAGCGCTACGGACCGGCCGGAGGTGAAGAAGGCCGCGCCGCGCTCCACGCCCACTTCCATCCGCTGGCCGCTGAGCTTGAACGTGCCCGAGGTATCGCGCAGCGGCGGTATTTCGCCGGCGATGTTGATGCGCGTGTCGTCGATCTTGAATGCGATGTTGAGTTCTTTTTCATCGAGCTTCAGCTCGCCTTCGTTCTCGGCGATCCGCCCCTCGGCGACCGAGACCTCGATGCGTGCATCGGTGACGGTGCCGCCGAAAAGATTGCCGATCGCCCAACGTCGGGCACCTTTGGCAAGCCACCAGGGCCAAAGCTGCTTGACTGCCGTCGGCTGCATGCGGTCGCTGACCGCGGCAAAACTCACCTGCGGTGAGGTCTTGCCGAAGGCGACGGAAAGCGAGCCGAACATCGAGCCGAGCGGACTGGAAACGGCGAGCTGGTCGAAGATCAGCCGGTGGCGCGCATCTGAGGTGAAACGGCCGCTCGCCTTTGCATCGAAGATGAGTGGACGCTCGGCGATGTCCTCCGGCGCGGAACTGGCATTCTTGAACAGGAGATCGATGGCGAAGCCCTGATCGCCAGCACCCTCGATCCGGTCGAGGTCTTTGACGGCGCCGGTAAACGGGAAGACCGACCGACCGATATTGACCGTCGACGGCAGGATCTCGACGGAAGCGCGCTCGAAATCATAGGCGATGTCCATCTGCGACGGATTGATCGAAGAGATGAGACCACCGGCGTGAAACGCACCGTTCGACGTGCGCACCGCGACACGAAGGTCCGGTTTCGCGCCGTCGGCGGCGCGCGTTGCCGTCAGCGTCAACCCGGCGGTCGCGTCGATGCCAAAGGCCGCCTCCCTGCCCGCAGGACCATGATAGAAGAACGGCTTCAGCGGCACATTCGTGATCGCCGCTTCGAAACCCGTTACATGGCCGTTCGCCCCAAGGGCGTTGGCGCTCAGGTCGACATCCATGCCATCGACGGCAACACTGCCCTTGACGTGCATCGAGCCGTTGGCGTCGCGGTTGAATTCAAGTTCCTTGGCCTCGACCGGCACGACGCGATTGCGCGCGCCGGCGACCGTGAACGAGAAGTTGGAAAGCAGCACCGTCTGGTCGCCGCGCGTGGTCGCCATCTGCGACATGCGGTCGACATGGGCAAACAGCTTTTCAAGGGCGTCGCCGACATCGGCGATCTTGATCTTGGTCAGGTCGATCGGCTCGCCGCGCGGCAGCAGCCCTGTGTCGAAATCACCGCCTTCCGCTTCGAGGCGCGAGACGGCTATCCGGCCAGTCAAAAGCGCGAGCGGGTCGAGGGCAATGGAAATCGATTGCAGCTTCGCGACCGGTTGGCCGGAGGCGGCCTCGCTCAGCGCCACTTCACGGGCCTTGAGTGCCAGGGCACCGTTGGAGCTCAAGCGCACGACCGTACTTCCGACCTCGGCGCGATAGGCGCCGCCGAGGGCCGCGTTCAACGCAAGCCGGGCACGTGTATTGAGCGTGCTGTCGATCGCGCCGCTTTCGACCACGGCGATCAGGCTGGCCCCGACGATGAAGGCGAGCAAGAGCGCACAAAGGGCCATCTTGCTGAAAAAACGCAGCAAACCGCGTTTGTGCGGGGCATGCACGATAACGGGTTCGTGCGCCTGCGCCGAAGGCAACGCGTGCAACGCGACGATGTCTTTCTTGCGAAAGCCGACTTTTTCGCCGCGGATCTCACTCATCGGCGCGGACGCCCTCCGGTTCAAAACGGGAAAGCCCGCCTCTCCCGCAGGCGCATCATGCGGCAACGGGGCGACGGATCAATACCGCCATGTAGACCACATATGGCTGGACGGTGTCATCACGTCTTGCCGACCATGCTGTGGAAAGCATTCACACATTTGTCAGTTTCCTGCGTGCGAACGCCGGGCAAAGCCTCCTATAGACGCAACCCGTCCGGCAGCTGTCAAATCTAGCACAAATCCGCTGGACGGAGGTTGTCGATTTTCGATATGCCCTAGCCGTCGATTGTCGGCAAAACTTGGCGCAAGGAAGGTTTATTGATGGCAGGCCTCACTCCCGGTGAACTCGCTCCCGACTTCACGCTTCCCCGTGACGGCGGCGGCACGATTTCTCTTTCGGCGTTTCGCGGCCGTCCGGTCGTCCTGTTCTTCTACCCGAAGGACGACACCAAAAGCTGCACGCTGGAGGCGATTTCCTTTACCGAGCTTGCCTCTGCTTTCGAAGCCGCCGGCGTCGAGCTAATCGGGATTTCACCCGATTCGGTGAAACGTCACGACCGCTTTGCCAAGAAACACGAACTCACCGTCGCGCTGGCCGCCGACGAGGAGAAGAGTGCCATCAATGCCTATAGCCTCTGGGTGGAAAAGAGCCTTTACGGGCGCAAGTACATGGGCGTCGAGCGCAGCACGTTCCTGATCGACGCCGACGGTCGGATTGCCCGCATCTGGGAGAAGGTCAAGGTCAACGGGCATGCCCAAGAGGTGCTCGCGGCCGCCAAAGCGCTGTGAGCGATAACGACGAGGCCGCAATGACGATGCTTCCGACCTTTCACAGCCCGCGCGGAGCCGCGGTAGCCGCGATCAGTGCCGCCGACCTCGACGTCAAGACGGAGCTTGCGCAGGAAGCCGCCCGGCGCTGGCAACGGCGCACGCTGTCGCTGCGGTCGCCGCTCGACCGCCCCGTTCCGCTTCGTCCGGGTCGGCCGGACAAGCCGGTTCTGACGCCGCCGACAAAGGTGAAGAAGCGTTCGCTCGGCTCCCTGAAAGGGCGGATAGCACTCCTGCATTCGATCGCCCATATCGAACTCAATGCCGTTGACCTGGCGCTCGACATCGTCGCGCGCTTTGCTACCGAATCAGTGCCGAATTCGTTCTTCGACGGCTGGATGAAGGTGGCCTTCGAGGAAGCCAAGCATTTTCGCATGGTCCGCCAGCGCCTCCATGATCTCGGCGCCGACTATGGCGACCTGCCCGCCCATGACGGGCTCTGGCAGGCGGCGCACGACACCCGCAACGACCTGACCGCAAGGCTGGCGGTCGTGCCGCTGATCCTTGAGGCGCGTGGTCTCGATGTGACGCCGGCGCTCCAGGCGCGCATGCGCGAAACCGGAGATTTCGAGACGGCCGCTGTGCTTGACGTCATCTACGAGGACGAGAAGGGCCATGTGGCCGTTGGAGCCAAGTGGTTCCGCTTCTTGTGCGCCCGTGAGAAGAAGGATCCGGCGGCAACCTTTCAACAGCTTGTCCGCGCCAATTTTCGTGGACCGCTCAAGGCACCCTTCAATGATATCGCCCGCGCCGAAGCGGGTTTGACGCCATCATTCTACCGCTCGATGACGGCGTCCACGAACCTCTCCTGACCGGCCTCCGCAACCAAATATTAACCCTAACGAAGTGTAATGCCCCTCAAGCAATGCGAACCAATTCGCAGACAGCGGGAGTGGTGGAGTGTCAGAGCGTTCGGCAAATCGCACCTTCGGAAAGCGCGCGCAGAACCATGTTCTGATCCTGGCGAGTGGCGACCGCGTGCGCCACATGACCGTGCGTCCCTGGATGGCTGTCCTTTCCGCTTGTACGGTCGGCGTCTTCGGTATCGGCTATCTCGCCGCCACCTCCTACCTGGTACTGCGTGATGACCTGATTGGCGGAACGATTGCCCGCCAGGCGCGCATGCAGCACGAATACGAAGACCGAATCACCGCGCTGAGAGCACAGGTCGATCGCGTGACCAGCCGTCAGTTGCTCGACCAGCAGGTGGTCGAGGACAAGGTCGAAAAGCTGCTTCAGCAACAGCAGGCGCTTTCCTCGCGCAACGGCAAGCTCGGCGCGCTGATCGAGCGGGCGGAAAATTCCGGATTGTCGACTGACTTCACCCAGCCGGCGCCGATCGAACCCCTCGCCTACGAAAAACGTGCCGATGCGACCGGCGGCGTAAAGGCGATCGAAAAGTTGATGGGGTTAAGCGGTGCGCCGAGTGCAGCACCTGCCCGTGCCGCCGCTCTTGGCTATGCCCGACCGACGTCCGGCGAAAGCACCTCCGACCGGGCCGATCGGCTCTTTTCCAAGGTGACGCTCTCGTTGAAGGACGTCGAGCGGGACCAGATGGAACGGCTCGAGCAATTGACCGATGGGGCGGCAAAAACGTCGGAAGCCATCCGAAAGATCGTCGTGCGCACAGGCGTTGCCTTGCCGCAGGATGATGTCGCCGACTTGGCGCCGGTCGACGAAGCAACCGATTCGGGTGAAACGGCAATCGGCGGCCCGTTCGTGGAACCGGTCGATGATGGCGGGTTCGGCCAGTCGCTTGCGGCACTCGATTCGGCGCTGGTCGAGCTCGAACGGACGCGCGCGCAGGTTCGCGAACTGCCCTTCGGCAATCCGTCGCCGGCAAGCGATATCACCAGCGACTTCGGCAACCGGCTCGACCCTTTCCTCGGGCGGCTGGCCCTGCACGCGGGCATTGATTTTCGCGCTACCGTCGGCACTCGTATTCGGGCGACTGCGCCAGGTACCGTCGTGACTGCAGGCCTGACGGGCGGATACGGAAACATGGTCGAGGTCGATCATGGCAACGGCGTTTCCAGTCGCTACGCCCATCTGTCGACGGTGCTGGTCAATGTCGGGGACCGGGTCCAGGCGGGCGATATCGTTGCGAAATCCGGCAACACCGGTCGATCCACCGGTCCGCACCTGCACTACGAGGTCCGGCTCAACGGCCAGGCCGTGGATCCCATGCGGTTTCTCAACGCCGGAGCAAAGCTCGCGAGCTACATGAAGTGAGCCTTCTGTCAGCGTCTCTGACGGCCATGGCTTGACAAGAAACGCGACAGATTCGCCATCATCAACCTTTTCCCGCTTCAACGTGCTGGATTTCTTGACTTTCGACGGCATTCGGCTTAAGAGCCCGGCCACGCGGTGGTGTGTTTTCCACCGATCGAGCAGTGTTCTTATCGAACCGGAACGGAAACAGATTTCCCTTTGACCAATTTTGCTGACCTTGGCCTTAGCCAAAAAGTTCTCTCCGCAGTAACCGATGCGGGCTACACAATCCCGACCCCGATCCAGGCTGGTGCCATTCCCCCGGCGCTTCAGCGTCGGGATATTCTGGGCATCGCGCAGACGGGAACAGGCAAGACGGCATCCTTCGTGTTGCCGATGCTGACCCTGCTCGAAAAGGGTCGTGCACGTGCCCGCATGCCGCGCACGCTGATTCTGGAGCCGACCCGCGAACTGGCAGCCCAGGTCGCCGAGAACTTTGACAAGTACGGCAAGAACCACAAGCTCAATATCGCGCTTCTCATCGGTGGCGTCTCGTTCGACGAACAGGATCGCAAGCTTGAGCGTGGCGCCGATGTGCTCATCTGCACGCCAGGCCGCCTGCTCGACCATTTCGAACGCGGCAAGCTCCTGATGAGCGGCGTCGAGATTCTGGTCATCGACGAAGCCGACCGCATGCTCGACATGGGCTTCATTCCCGACATCGAACGCATCGCCAAGATGATCCCGTTCACGCGCCAGACGCTGTTCTTCTCGGCAACGATGCCGCCGGAAATCCAGAAGTTGGCCGACCGGTTCCTTCAGAACCCGGAGCGGGTCGAAGTCGCTCGCCCGGCGTCCACGGCGCAGACCGTGACACAGCGTTTTGTCGCGACGCACGCGAAGGATTATGAGAAGCGCGCCGTGTTGCGCGATCTGATCCGCGCCCAGGACGACCTGAAGAACGCCATCATCTTCTGCAACCGCAAGAAGGATGTTGCCGACCTCTTCCGTTCGCTCGAGCGTCATGGCTTTTCGGTCGGCGCTTTGCATGGCGACATGGATCAGCGCTCGCGCATGGCCATGCTTGCCGGGTTCAAGGACAATCACATCACGCTGCTCGTTGCATCCGACGTGGCGGCCCGCGGTCTCGACATCCCCGATGTCAGCCACGTGTTTAATTTCGACGTGCCGATCCATGCGGAAGACTATGTCCACCGCATCGGCCGTACCGGCCGTGCCGGCCGCTCCGGTGCTTCCTTCACGCTCGTTACCAAGCGCGACACGAAGTTCTCCGAGGCTATCGAGAAGCTGATCGGCCAGAAGGTCGAGTGGCTGAACGGTGATCTGGCGAACCTTCCTGAGCCGATGGAAAGCCACGACACCGGTCGCCGTGAGCGCGGTCGCGACGGTCGCAAGGATCGCAAGAAAGATGGGGACCGCTCACCGCGTGGCCGTTCCGATCACAAAACCGATACGGTTCGCGCCGATATTGAGGCCGAAATCGAAGCAGTCGTCGAAAGGGTGGAAGCGGTGAAACCGGTACGCAACGCAGAAACAAAGCCGAGCAACGGTCATCGTCCGGAGCGTCCGGTCCGCGCGTCAAACCCTGCCAACGACGACAACCGCGATCGCCGCAATCGTCACCGTCGCGATCACGACGACGGCCCGACACCTGTCGGTTTCGGCGACGAAATCCCCGCATTTATGCTGATCGCCGGCAAGGCCTGATCCTTCAATGGGTCGGCCTGGCGTTGACTTTCCCGGCTTCGGCTGCGGACTGGCGATCATGCGCGACGGCAAGCTGCTGTTGTACAAGCGCCTCAAGGCGCCCGAAGCCGGCCACTGGAACATCGTGGGCGGCAAGGTCGACCACATGGAGCGCAGCGAATTGGCTGCGCGCCGCGAGGCGGAAGAAGAAAGCGGCCTGTCGATACACTCGACGCGCTTTCTCTGCCTGAGCGAACAGTTGATCGAGGCGGATCGCCAGCACTGGATCTCGATGATCTACGTGACCGACGATTTTTCGGGAGAGCCGCAGCTGACCGAGCCGGACAAGCTGTCCGACATCGGCTGGTACGATCTTGATGCCCTGCCCGAGCCGCTTTCGCGTTTTGCGGCCGACGCCGTCGGCGCTATCCGGGCGGAGACGAAGCGGCTGGTTGGAACCAACTAGACCGCTTTCGTCGAGCGCACGCGATATCCGCGTGCCACACTATTTCTTGGCTCGCAGCGCCGCTTCATAGGCAAGCCTGACCCAGCGCGCCATCTCATCCGGTTCGTCGTAGGCCTCTTCCGGTATGCTCCAATAGGGCATCTTCACCGGCTTTCCCTTGCCGTCATAGGCCCATTGCCGGGATCCTGCCGCCTCGAATGTCGGTCCTGTCCGCTCATCCGCCTTCAACAGGATCTCTCCGTCGACTTCGAGCGCGAAGATGATGCCTTCGAAATAGACACCCTTTCCGCCGAACATGCGTTTGATCGTGACGGGCCCGAGCGTTTCGAACATCTCTTCGATTGCGGCATTGTCCACGCGTCTACTCCTCCAGAATTCCGCCTGCGGCGATGATCTGCTCCGGCGTATCGAGGTCGAGCCGTGCGGCAGCACCAATCTCGACGTCGATCACCGGCAGACCGCAGCGCTCAACAATATCTCTTGCGCCGACATCACCGACCAATTGGCCAACGGCGGCAAAGGTCTGGCGCGGCAGGATGACCGGGTTGCCGCGCTGCCCGTCGGCCGTCGCCCGTATCACTGCGCGCCCGCCTTCGCTCGTGAAGGTATCGACGAGCCGGCGCAGATCACCGGCCGTTATGCCCGGCATGTCGGCGAGCATCACAAGCATGCCGCCGGCTGCGGGATCGAGCGCGGTGAGCCCCGTCGTCAGCGATGATGCCATACCGGACGTGTAGGCGGAGTTGGAAACCAGCGTCACCGGCAGGTCGCCGAGAGCTGCGCGGATTTCCGGTTCGCGATGTCCGGTGACGACGATCACGCGCCCGATATCGGCGGTGAGCGCGCTGACAACGGTCCGGCGGATCAGCGGCACGCCGTTGAACGTCGCCAGGAGCTTGTGGCCGCCCTGCGGCCCCATGCGGCTGGCGCGGCCCGCTGCCATGACGACCGTTTCCACTGGTCCCAATGGCGGCTGTGCGATGGGCTCGCGCGGCTGTGGCCGGGTCGGTATTTCTTTCAGCAGGCCGCCGACCCCGAGGCCGGCAATGTCGTCGCGGCTCGGCCATTCGCCAGCAATGATACGATCGAGCACCCAGTCGAAGCCGTTTTCACGCGGGCTGCGCGCACAGCCCGGTGCCCCCACCACCGGCACTTCGCCGACGCGGCCGATGACGATGAGATTGCCGGGATCGACGGGCATGCCGACGTGGTCGACGATGCCGCCGGCGCGGCGGATGGCGGCCGGAATGACATCGTCCGCATCGGCAACCGCCGAGGCGCCGAATACGATGATCAGGTCATGGTCGGCGGACAGATCCCTGATGGCTGTCGCGACCGCTTCGTGCGTATGCGCGACGCGCCGTTCGCTCACGAGCCGGCTTTCCGATTGCGTCAGTCGCGCGGCAAGGACCGCATGGGTCTTGTCCATGACCTGGCGCTTCAATGACGGCAACTCCGTTGCTATCAGCGCCGCCTGGCGTGCGACGAAAGGCTTGACCTCGAGGGCGACGCGCTCGCGCAGCAGTGTCTCGGCCCGCTCCACCAGCGATCCCGCCACCGCAAGCGGTATGATCTTGATCGTCGCGACCATGTCGCCGGGCCGGACAGGCACATGGTCGGCAAGGCAGGCGAGCGTGATCGCCGGATCGATGCGGTTGAGCTCGTCGATGGTTTTCCGGCTGGCGACAAACAGGCCCGAGACGCGGGAATACAGGTTGACGCGGCCGGTTGCCGCCGGTGAAAACCTGAGATGGTCCGGGGCGATGGCGCCTGCGATCCTTGCCGCCGCTTCATCTTCCAGCAGGTCGCCGGGGTCCGGTTGAGCGACGATGATCTCTTCGATCCCAGCCTGCGTCAGGGCCTGGATATCGCCGGCCTGCAGGAGGTGGCCCTTCGGCAGGCGCAGATCTGCGGCCCGGACGGCGTGCGCCAGCACTGCGCCTTCGGCCTTTGAGACGGGGACAGAACCAAACTTCATCGGCGCGCCTCGCCGGCGGACCCTATATCCCGGCGGCGCAAAGCCTCGATGATTTCGGCAAGGATCGCGACCGCGATTTCCGCCGGGCTTGCGGCAGCGATGTCGAGGCCGATGGGCGCCCGCACCCGCTGAATGGCGTCGTCGGCAAGTCCGAGGCGCCGCAGCCGCTCAACCCGGTTTGCATGGGTCTTTCTGCTGCCAAGCGCACCGACATAGAAACAGTCGGCGGCAAGGGCTGCGCGGAGCGGTTCGTCGTCGATCTTCGGGTCGTGCGTGACGGCCACCATGGCGGTGAACCGGTCAAGCGGCCGGGTTTTCAGCGCCTCATCGGGCCATTCCACAATCAGCTCGACGCCGGAGAAGCGCTCGGCCGTGGCAAAGGCGGTGCGTGGATCGACGATCGCCAGGTCAAATCCTGCGACCGGTGCCATGCGCGCCAGCGCCTGGGAGATATGGACGGCGCCGATGACGAGAATGCGCGGCGGTGGCAGGTAGACATTGAGGAAATAGGATCGTTCGCTGACCACGATCGTTCCGGGCTTGCCGGAGCGGAGCGCGACAGCCATCGGCTCGACCCATTCGTCCGGACAGTGTTCGCCTTCGACTAGGAGCGCGTTCCGGCCGGTCTCCAGATCGGCGAAAAGAACGGCAGCCCGCCGCCCGGCGCGCGCTGCATTCAATGCCTGCAGGGTTTTGAGATCCATGGTTCAGCCGTCAACCCGTTCGACCAGCACCCGGATCCGGCCGCCACAGGACAGGCCGACGCGCCAGGCCGTTTCGTCGGCAACGCCGAATTCGAGGATCTTCGCCTGACCGGTCTCCAGAATATCGGCAGCTTCGCTGATTACGGCGCCCTCGACGCAGCCACCGGAGACCGACCCTTCGAAATGACCGGCACCGTCGATCACCAGGTGACTGCCGACCGGCCGTGGCGCAGATCCCCAGGTTTCGATCACCGTCGCGATCGCGACCCGGCGGCCTTCGCCGATCCAGGTTTCGGCAACCACGAGCGGATCCGGGATGTCGGTCAGGGCTTGCATGTCACGTCCTCCCTCAAAGGCTTCCCGTCTTGATGCGATGCTTGCTCATGAACCGCCTCGGATCCGCCTCCCCGGACCTTTGACCCGAGAGCGACTTGACCAGTTCTCCCACGGATTGAAGATTGTGCACCGCTCGCAATTCGTCAACATGCGGCAGCATCGCCTTGACGCCGCGGGCACGCGCCTCGAAGCCGTCGAAGCGCAACAGCGGATTGAGCCAGATCAGCCGGCGACAGGACCGGTGAAGGCGATCGATCTCCTGCTCGAGCTCTGTCGTATCGTCCCGTTCGAGCCCGTCGGTGATGAGAAGCACGATCGCACCGTGCCCCAGCACCCGCCGCGACCAGCGTCGATTGAATTCATGCAGCGTTTCGCCGATGCGCGTACCGCCGGACCAGTCCTTGACCGATGCGATGCATTCGTCGAGTGCGACATCCGGGTCGCGGTTTCGCATCGGCCTGGAGACATTGGTCAGCCGGGTGCCGAAGAGGAACGTGTGAACGCGCTGGCGCTTTTCGCTGAGGGCGTGGAGAAAATGCAGAAAGATGCGGGTGTATTGGCTCATCGAACCGGAAATGTCGGCAAGGACGACCAGTGGCGGATGCACGAAACGCCGCTCGCGAAAGCGCGGCAGAATGAGCTCGCCGCCGAACCGCATGGCGTCACGCATCGTCGCGCGTGGATCGATGCGGATCTGCCTCGCCGAAGGCCGGTAGCGCCGCGTCCTGACCTGGTCGAGCGGCAACACCAGCGACGAGAGCGCCCGCCTTGCCTCGATAATCTCGGCGGCTGTCATCTGGGCGAAATCGACCTGTCGGAAAAGCTCCCCGCCCGAAACCGTATAGCGGGAGTCGACCTCGACATCGGGTTCTTCACGCGGTGGCCGGGGCTCATCATGCCCCGATCGGAGCGCATCGCTGACCCTTGTCTCGCCTGCCCGCCGGCGCTGGCGCTCGCTGTCGCGTTCCGGCGCCAGCGGCGACATCAGGGCGATCATCTTTTCGACAAGGCCGCGCGAGCGCCAGAACAGGCGAAAGGCTTCGTCGAAGACCGGCTGGTCCTCGTGGCGTTTGACAAAGATGCATTGCAGGGCAGCGTAGAATTCGTCGCGTCCGCCGATACCGATCAGGGTGACGGCGTCGATGGCATCGGCAACAGCTCCGGGACCGATCTTGACGCCCGCGCGTCGCAAGGCACGGGCAAAGAAGACGATGTTGTCGGCAAGCTTGCCGTCACCGGGCTGGGGTGGCGGGAGAATGGCACCATCGGGCGGATGTTCTCCCGGCTGCATCGTCAACCCGCCGCCAGCAATTCCGCCTTGACGTCGGCGAGCAGCTTGCGTCCCTCGGCACCGTCGATCCGGGCGATGTCGTCCTGGTACTTGAGCAAGGTGCCGAGCGTATCGGCGATTGTTTCGGGATCGAGGGCAAGGCGATCAAGTTCGGTCAGGGCCGTCGCCCAGTCGATGGTCTCGGCGACGCCCGGGTTCTTGAAAAGGTCGACGGTGCGCAGCCGCTGCACATAGGCGATGATCTCGCGCGACAGGGCCGCGTTGCACCCGGGGACCTTGCGGCGAATGATTTCAAGTTCCTGTGCGGCCTTGGGATAGTCGACCCAATGGTAGAGGCAGCGCCGTTTCAAGGCATCGTGGATCTCGCGCGTGCGATTGGTGGTGATGATGACCACAGGCGGCTCGGTGGCTCGGATGGTGCCGAGTTCGGGAATGGTCACCTGGAAATCGGAGAGGACTTCGAGCAGGAACGCTTCGAAGGCCTCGTCGGTACGGTCGAGTTCGTCGATCAGGAAGACCGGCGCCCGTCCGCTCTCGGCGGAAATGGCCTGGAGAACAGGGCGTCGGATCAGGAACCGTTCGGAAAAGATGTCGCTCTCGACCCGGCGCCGGTCGACCGTGCCTGCCGCTTCCGACAACCGGATCTCCAGCATCTGCGCCGGGTAGTTCCACTCGTAGACGGCAGAGGCGACATCCAGCCCCTCGTAACACTGCAGGCGGATCAGGGGACGATCGAGCGCACGGGCCAGCACTTTGGCAATCTCGGTCTTGCCGACGCCGGCCTCACCTTCGAGGAACAGCGGGCGCTTCATTCTGAGCGCGAGAAACAACACCGTCGCCAGCGCCGTGCCGGCGAGGTAATCCTGCGCCTCCAGCATCGCCATCGTTTCGTCGATGGATTGGGGCAATGCGCCTGTCATCGGTGCCGCCATGCGTCCTCCGCCACGGACAGTTGCTGCAATCAAGCGTATTCGTCGTTTTAAATCAGGTAATTGTCGTGATTTTATAAAGTCAACGATGAGCGAGAGTCGCCCCTGTTGAAAAACCTACAGCGAGTGATATCCGCGGTCCAGATAAATGAGCGGCGGGCGCGCGGAGCCAAGGGTGACATCGACCACTTCGCCGAACAGCACCAGATGGGTGGCTATGGTCTTGACCTCGATCAGCCTGCAATCGAATGCGGCGGTCGCGTCGGCGAGGATCGGCGAACCGGTCGTAAGCTGCGTCCATTGCCCGAGCGCAAAGCGTCGGTCCATGTCGAGCTGGTCGCGGCCGGAAAAGGCATGGGCAAGCGCGCGATGCTCGTCGCCGAGCAGGTTCAACGCAAAACTCTCTCCGCGCACGAAGATGTCGTTGCGCGGGTTCGCGCCGTTCAGGCAGACGAGAACCGTGGGAGGGCTATCGGACACCGAACACGATGCGGTGACCGTCACGCCGCGGCGCTCGCCGCCGTTGGCAGCGGTGATGAGCTGCACGTGGCCAGCCAGGCGGCTCATTGCGTCGCGATAACTGATCGGGTCCAGTCGGGTTCTCTCCAACACATCTCTCTCCGGGCGATGTCAGGCACATATAGCCGTTGGCGTGAAATATGAAACCCGCTTCCAGGAGATTCTTGCAGATCCGCGACATGGCCATGGCGTGGATCGGATGTCCGTTGTTTCCATTTACATCTTTTCCTTTGACGCCGGTGGCCACATCCTTAAAACATGCGGCCACTACAGCGCCACGGACGGTTGAGCTCTTGCCGGGGAATGCGGTAGCATTCAGTCTCGCTGCATATCTCCTCGTGAGACCATTCCGAGCCTGGGATTTATGCAGCTGCGGGGAATTGCATGCTTCGATCGATTGTTTTGGGCTTCATCGTTGCGGGAATGGCGCAAGCCGCACCTGCCTCGGCAGCCGGCGTCAAGGTTGCGGTCGTCGCGCCGGTCGAAGGACCCTTCGCGCTTCTCGGCAAGCAGATCATCGATGGCGCGTCCTTCCAGGCGGGTGACCGCGGCAGTGAGGTCGTCGTCATCCCCGAGACATGCGAAGCGGCCGGGGCCGAAGCCCTGACGAAGGCGCTGCTGGCGGCTGGCGCCGAAGCGGCGATCGGCTTTCTCTGCACCGAAAGCCTTGACGCCGTGCTGCCGGCGCTTGCCGAGGCCAATGTGCCGGCGCTGACCCTCAGCGTGCGTTCCGATATCCTGATGGAAGACGTGTTGAAGAAGAACTGGCCGTTCTTCCGTCTCGCCCCGAGCGGCAAGGCCGAGCCGGCGGCAATCGTTGCGGCCATTACCAGCCGCTGGAAGGACAAGCCGATCGCGCTGATCGACGACGGTACGATCCACAGCCGTGAACTGGTGGAAAGCGTGCGCACGGCACTCGCCGAAATCGGAATGACGCCTGTTTTCACCGACACCTATCGCCCGGCTCAGGAGCAGCAGATCAATCTCGTCCGGCGGCTCGTCAAGAGCGGCGCAACGCACGTCTTTACCGGTGGTGACCGGCAGGATACCGCCGTGATCGCACGCGATGCTCAGGAGGAAGGCGCCGAACTGACCCTTCTCGGTGGCGATACGCTGAACGCAGCCGACGTAACATTGCCGCTCGCCGATGGCGTGCTGGCGCTGACCTTGCCCGACGCGGCGCAATCGCCCGAAGGCAAGCCTGTCGCCGACGCCATGCGCGCGGCGGGTTTCGAGCCTGAAGGCTATGTTCTCCCGGCGTTCAGTGCCATGGCCGTGCTGGAGCAGGCCAAGGACCAGGCCGAGAAGGACGACAAGCCGTTGACGGACGCCCTGCTCAAGGGGCCTTATCAAACGATCCTTGGCCCGATCGCGTTCAACGCCGGGCATGAACGTGGAGATACCCCCTACCGATTGATGCAATGGCAGTCCGGCCGTTTCGTGCCCGTTGCCGATACGGTAGGAACGCCTTGATGCAGCCTGGTCCGCGCAATCTGATTACCGATGTGGCTGGCCTTGCCGTCGGCAACGCCGAAGATCATCGCTTGAAATCTGGCGTCACCGCAATTGTATGTGATCCCCCTGCAACGGCCGCGGTCCAGATCCTCGGCGGTGCGCCCGGCACCCGCGAGACCGACCTGCTCGAGCCGCACAATACCGTCCAGACCGTTGACGGCATCATTCTTTCAGGCGGTTCCGCCTTCGGACTGGACGCCGCGTCCGGCGCGCAGGCGGCGCTCAGGGAAATGGGTCGTGGTTTTGCCATCGGCCCGCATCGGGTCCCGATCGTACCGACGGCGATCCTCTTCGACCTTATCAATGGCGGCGACAAGGACTGGGGACAGTTTCCGCCCTATCGCGAACTCGGCTACGAAGCGGTGCGCAACGCTGCCCCGACATTCATGACTGGTTCCGCAGGTGCCGGCACCGGTGCCTTGACCGCGACCTTCAAGGGTGGTCTCGGCTCTGCCTCCGCGGTGCTGCCGAACGGCGTGACCATCGGCGCGCTCGTCGCGGTCAACGCCTTGGGCTCCGTGACCGTCGGCAGCAGCCGCCATTTCTGGGCCGCTCCCTTCGAACAACAGGACGAATTCGGCGGCCTCGGCCTGCCCCACCCCATGCCGGCGGACGCATCCGATATCCGCACCAAAATGGGCGCTAATCTCAAGGCCGCCGCCAACACCACGATCGCAGTCATCGCCACCGACGCGGTTCTGACCAAGGCGGAGGCAAAACGTCTGGCCGTTGCCGCGCATGACGGGTTCTCCCGTGCCATCTGGCCCGCCCACACGCCGCTCGACGGCGACCTCATCTTCGCGCTTGCGACCGGCGCCAGCGGCAAGACCCTGGAGCTTGCGGATTTTCTCGACCTGGGCGCGGCCGCCGCAGCGACGATGGCGCGGGCGATCGCCCGCGGCGTTTACGACGCGAAAGCGGCCGAAAACGATCCCGTGCCGTCATGGTTGAGCAGCGGCTAAAGCGACAATAGCGCCGCGCATGTTGTTTGCGCGGCGACAGAGTGCTATTGCGCGACAAACAGCCGGAGCCTCTCATGACCCATCCCATCCGCATTGCCCCGTCGATCCTGGCGGCCGATTTCTCGAAGCTCGGACAGGAAGTCCGCGACGTCGTGGACGCCGGCGCGGACTGGATCCATCTCGATGTCATGGACGGCCATTTCGTGCCCAACATCACGTTCGGACCTGACGTGATCAAGTCGCTGCGCCGCTACACCGAAGCGACCTTCGATTGCCACCTGATGATCTCGCCCGCCGATGCCTTCCTCGAAGCGTTCGCCAAGGCCGGTTGCGATATCCTGACGGTTCATGCCGAAGCGGGGCCGCACCTGCACCGCTCGCTGCAGACCGTGCGGTCGCTCGGCAAGAAGGCCGGCGTTTCGCTCAACCCGGCAACGCCGGAAAGTGCTATCGAATATGTGCTGGATACCGTGGACCTTGTGTTGGTGATGACGGTCAATCCGGGCTTCGGTGGCCAGAAATTTATCGACGCGACGGCGGAAAAGATCCGCCGGATCAAGAAGATGATCGGCGACCGGCCGATCGAGATCGAAGTCGATGGCGGCATCGCGCCGGAAACGGCGGCAATTGCGGCCGGCGCCGGTGCCAACGTGCTCGTGGCCGGTTCGGCGATCTTCAAGGGCGGTTCGGTCGATGCCTATCGCTCGGCGATCCAGGCGATCCGCACCCCCGCCGAAAAGGCACGCTGATGACGGCGCGCCCGGCTGCGCCATCGCTTTTCCTGGCAGTGGCGACACTTCTTGCAACGCAAGCGTCTGCCGGAGACTACGCCGCGTTTCAGCCAATCGGCTTTTCCTCCGACGGCAATGTCTTTGCCTTCGAGGAATACGGCGTCCAGGACGGCTCGGGCTTCCCCTATTCCACCATCTACGTCATCGACACGCGCAATGACACGTTCATGCCGGGTTCGCCGGTGCGCGCGGTCGGGCGCGAGGACGGTGCCCCCCTGCACCGCACGAGGCACGAGGCGCATCGCCGCGCCGCGCCCTTGATCGATGCCTACCGGCTGGCCGACCAGCCTGGGTTGCTCGCCGCCTACAACCCGATTACCGAGGCGAACGCAACGCCGCTGGCGCTGACCTACGACGCGTTTGCCGCTGACGAGGCTTTCCGCGAGACCTATGGCCTGGCGCTCGAAGAAAAAAGCTTCGATCCCGGCCCGCTGTGCAAGGACTTCCTGAAGGACGTCAAAGGTTTCCGCCTGTCGATGACGTTGAAGGCTGGAAAGGCGGCAAGCGAGGTGCTGCAGGACGACGAGCGCGTGCCGGAAAGCCGCCGTTGCCCCACCGGCTATCGCATCGGCGGTGCCGTGACGCACAGGAACGACGACGGCACCCAGACCCACATCATCATGGTGCTGGTCAAATCGCTCGGCTTCGAAGGCACCACCGACGGGCGCTGGATCGCTGTTCCGACCCGGATGGCACAATGAATGAGGCGCGCACCGGGACCGGGTCGAGATCGGCCTACCGATCCGCCCTGGTCCTGACGCGCTCCCGGTTCGTGCAGGCGTTTCCCTCCGCGTCCGAGATCGTCTTCGGCACTCCCGTCTGGGGGCTGGCGATGGTCGTATCTGCCTGGTTCGCGCTCTTTCTGCGCGAAAGCGCCCTCACCTTCCATCTGGTCGAACTCTTGGTGATGTACGGGATCGGTGGCATGCTGGCCTGGCCGCTTGCCGTTTTTCTCGCACGCTTTGCAACACTTGGGCGTCCCGGCGAAACCCGGTTTGCCGCCTATCTGCTGTGCCTGTCGCTTGGAACGATCGCCTTCACGGCGCTGCTGTTCGCACTCGATTACCGCGTCTTCTACGCGCGCTGGCATGCCCATACGGGCACGCGCACCTGGTTTTACCAGTTCGGTTTCACCTCCCTCGTGGCGTTCTATCAGTTCCTTGTGCTCGGTGTGCGGCTGTATCTTCCCTTTGGTGGAGCCGTGCTTGTGGCGGCCAGTCTGTGGCTTGCACGCTCTGAAGGTCGTCAACAGCGTTGAGCTTGCCGGGCATCTTTGCTAGAGGCACAGCCATCCTCCACTGATGACGAAAGCTGAGAGCCCATGATCCCCCGTTATTCCCGACCGGAAATGGTGGCCATCTGGTCGCCGGAAACCAAGTTCCGCATCTGGTTCGAGATCGAGGCCCATGCCTGCGATGCGTTGGCCGAAATTGGCGTGATCCCGAAAGATGCCGCAAGGACGATCTGGGAAAAGGGCGGCGCCGCGACGTTCGACGTTGATCGCATCGACGAGATCGAAGCCGTCACCAAGCACGACGTCATCGCGTTCCTGACGCACCTGGCCGAGTTTGTCGGTCCCGACAGCCGCTTCATCCACCAGGGCATGACGTCTTCCGACGTGCTCGACACCTGCTTCAACGTCCAGCTGGTGCGTGCAACCGACCTTCTGCTGGCCGACATGGACAAGCTGCTGGAAGCGCTGAAGCGCCGCGCTTACGAGCATAAGGATACCGTCACGATCGGCCGCTCGCACGGCATCCATGCCGAACCGACGACCTTCGGCGTCAAGCTGGCGCTCGCCTATGCCGAGTTCGATCGCTGCAAGCAGCGCCTGATCGCCGCTCGCGAGGAAATTGCCACCTGCGCCATTTCCGGCGCCGTCGGCACCTTCGCCAACATCGACCCGCGCGTCGAGGAACACGTCGCCAAGGCGCTTGGTCTGAAGCCGGAGCCGGTCTCCACCCAGGTCATCCCGCGCGATCGCCATGCGATGTACTTCGCCACGCTCGGCGTCGTCGCCTCGTCCATCGAGCGGCTCGCAACCGAAATCCGCCACCTGCAGCGCACCGAAGTCCTCGAAGCCGAAGAATACTTCTCGCCGGGCCAGAAGGGCTCGTCGGCGATGCCGCACAAGCGCAACCCGGTGCTGACGGAAAACCTCACGGGTCTTGCCCGCATGGTTCGCGCCTTTGCCATTCCGGCCATGGAAAACGTGGCGCTCTGGCACGAGCGCGACATTTCGCACTCCTCGGTCGAACGCATGATCGGCCCGGATGCGACGGTGACGCTCGACTTCGCGCTTGCCCGCCTGACCAACGTGATCGACAAGCTGCTCGTCTACCCCGACAACATGACGAGAAACATGAACAAGTTCCGCGGTCTGGTGCATTCGCAGCGCGTCCTGCTCGCGCTCACGCAGGCCGGTGTATCGCGTGAAGACGCCTACCGCCTCGTTCAGCGCAACGCGATGAAGGTCTGGGAACAGGGCAAGGACTTCCTGGAAGAACTGCTCGCCGACACGGAAGTTCGCGCTGCGCTTTCCGAAGCCGACATCCGCGAAAAGTTCGATCTCGGCTACCACACCAAGCACGTCGATACGATCTTCGGACGCGTGTTCGGCTAAATCCGCCATACGAAAAGTAGTGCCGCGCCAGCGCGGCACTCGACACTCAAGGCGCACCGAGATGCCCGCTTTTGACGCAGTTTGCGCGAATGCGGGCATTTTTGTTAGCAAGGAATTCAATCTTTACGTGAGATGATCGACCCAGATCAATCCAGGTCGAGGGTTCACATGGCCTACAAGGACAGTGTTCATCGCGCCACAGCGCGCACGCAGACGAAGATTACCGGGAATGTTTCCGTCAAAACGGGCGCAAGCAACGGCATCGTCACGGATCTTTCCGCCGAGGGCATCTGCTTTCAGCTCTACTTCGACATCAATGCACGTACCGGGCAGGAAGTGACGATCCGCAGTGAGGAACTCGGATGTCTGACCGGCATGGTGCGCTGGTATCGTGGCGACAAGATCGGCATTAAGCTCAATCTGTCGTCCAACACGGCGGCGCAGATTTCCGCCTACTACAAGTTCTTCAAGTAGTTCGGGCGATCTTTTCAGGAAAAGCCGGCCAGACCTCGCATCCGCGAGGCTGGCCGGTTTTTGCTATCGTGCCCGGCTGCGTGGGCCTGGTTCGACCATCTTGCGATACATGTGCCATGTCGCATGACCAAGGATCGGCATGATCACGGCAAGGCCGACGAAGACGGGGAGTGAGCCGATCAGCAGGCCGGCCGCGACGATCAGGCCCCAGAAGGCGACAGGCACGGGATTGACCAGGGTCGCCCGGATAGAAGTCTCGACCGCAGCGACAGCGCCAACGTCGCGATCGATCAGCAGCGGGAACGAGACCACGCTGATCGACAGCACGATGGTCGCAAACACGAAGCCGACGGCGTTGCCGACCAGGATCAGGTTCCAGCCCTGCTCGGTGTTGACGATGCCGTTCCAGAAAGCTGCGAGCGATGCTGGAGGTTCGGCGCCGAAGATCCGGATATAGAGCGCCTGCGCCACCAGAAGCCAGGCGATGAAGATGACGAAGAGCAGCGCCGCGACCGCGAGGATCGATGGCAGCGCCGGAGAACGATGCAAGCGCAGAGCGTGAGGCCAGGACGTATCCATGCCAAGTTCGCGGCGCCGGCTAATCTCGTAAAGGCCGATGGCCGCCACCGGCCCGATGAGCGCGAAGCCTGATGCAAGCGGATAAAGCAGCGGCAGCATGTTGGCACCCGCGCTCCAGGTCATCAGGACGGCGCCGGCGATGGGATAGATCAGGCAGAGAAATACATAGTGAGACGGCTTCTCGCGAAAGTCTTCGAACCCCAGTCGCAACGCGTCCGTAACGTCGGAAAGGCCGATCTTTCGTATTCCGGGATGGGCGACACTTGCGTCCGCTCCCGACAGAACATGGAATGTTGTCATGGCTCACACTCCTCAACCACCACAGAGCGGCCCCGGACCAGCGACAACGGCAAAACTCGAGCCGCATCGACCGCGACCTGCAGTGTCGATTATACATAAAATGCGGCCGCTGTCGCCTACGCCTTGACTTCGACGCGTTTCGACGCCACATCGCGGCCACTATGAAACTTTCCGACGCCCATATCCTGATCGTTCCCGGTTACACCAATTCCGGCCCTGAACACTGGCAGTCCCGCTGGGAGCGCAAAATGTCGACCGCGCGCCGCGTCGAGCAGGCCGAATGGGCCAAGCCCGTGCGCGAGGATTGGGTGGCGCGAATGGTCGAGGAGGTCAACGCCGCCGAAAAGCCGGTGGTGATCGTCGCGCATTCGCTTGGCGTCGCCACCGCGGTCCATGCCCTGCCCCATATCGAAAAGAAGATCGCCGGCGCCTTCCTGGTCGCACCACCGGATGTGGCCAATGCCGGCATCCGGCCGAAGCACCTGATGACCTTCGGCCCCTACCCGCGCGATCCGCTGCCGTTTCCCTCGCTGATGGTCGCAAGTCGCAACGACCCGTTCGGATCCTACGAACACGCAGACGAGATCGCAAAGTCCTGGGGCTCGCTGCTGGTGGATGCCGGGGAATCGGGCCATCTCAACACGGAGTCCGGACACGGCCCCTGGCCCGAAGGCACGATGGTCTTCGCGCAGTTTCTCAGCCGTCTCAAACCCTGACAGCACTGCGAAATACACGGTTCCGCATTAATCCGAAGTTCATGGTCCGCGATCATGATCGTGCGGTAACACATGCTGGATCGTGGGATACGTGACCGGACCGAAAGATCCCATCAAGGGCAAGCGCCGAGCATCGGCGCCACCGCAAATCTGGACTGACCCGGGGCTCGACCAGCTGCCGGCAGCGGCGGTCGTCGTCGACATGCAGGGTGTCATCGTTTCGGCTAACGCTTTTCTGTGCAGCCTACTGCAATTGTCGTCGTCTGCGCTGGTCGGTCGGTCTTTCCGCGATCTCGTTCACGCCGACGATCATGATCTGCTGACGGCATCGGGTATCCCGCAAACCGTCGCCTCGGCGCAGACCCTGCGTTTGCATGGCGCAACCGCCACCGTGGCCGTGGTGTGCACGTCGCGTGCCGAGACTGACCCCTCCTTGTTGCTGATGCTGCCGATCGATCATCTGATCTCGGAGATCGCGGGGCTGCGAAACGACGAGACGCGTTGGAAATACGCGCTTGAAAGTGCGCTCGAAGGCGTCTGGGATCACGATTTTTCAACCGGCGATCTCTTCTATTCCGCCACGTGGAAGCGGTTGCGCGGCCTTTCCGAAGATGCGCAGGTTGACGGCTCGCTCGAGCGCTGGATCGAGAATGTGCATCCCGATGACCGCGCGCACGTGATTGCTTCGATCGAACGGCAGGATTCGGGTGCGGCCACCTACAACACCTTCCAGTACCGCGAGCGCCATGCGGACGGACACTGGATCTGGATCGAGAGCCGTGGCGCTTCGGTCGCCTACGGGCCGGACGGCAAGCCGACGCGCATCATCGGGACAGACAGCGACATCTCGGCGCGAAAAGAAGCCGAGGCGCAGCTCGAGGAAATCTCGCGCCGTCTGCGGCTCGCCCTCGATGTGTCGAAAATCGGGGTCTTCGACCATAACCTCGAAACCGGCGAGACGCTCTGGGACGAGCGCATTCTCGGGATCTACGGGCTTGAACCGCACGCCGGCGCTCCGAGCGGTCGCAGTTGGGAGGACATGCTGCATCCGGACGACCGGCAGGCTGCCATCGCCCGGGTCAATGGCGGCGTCGCGGCCGGTGCCCCCTTCACCAACGCGTTCCGCATCGTCCTTGCTGACGGTGAAACCCGGCACATTCGCGCCAACACCGCATTTTACGTCGACCGCGACGGTACCCGCAAACTCATCGGCGCGAACTGGGATGTGACCGAGGACATTGCGCTGCAGGAAGAACTGCGCAAGGCCAAGGCTGCAACCGAGGCCCGCAATCTCGAGCTCGAAGAGGCGCGCATCCGCATCGAATACAATGCGTTGCACGATTACCTGACCGATCTGCCCAACAGGCGTTACCTCGATCAGATCCTCGCGGACGACCCCACGCTCAACGCCATCCTCCATCTCGATCTCGATCGCTTCAAGCAGATCAACGACACGCTCGGACATCAGGCGGGTGACGCCATGCTCACCCATGCGGCGGCAATTTTGCGATCGCATGCCGACGAGGACGATTTCATCGCCCGCATTGGCGGCGACGAGTTCGTGATCCTCTGCCGGCGCGGTCGGAGCCTGGATCAGCTTGAGGATCTTGCCTCGCGCATCGTTCATGCCTTCCGCCGCCCCATCCCCCACGACGGGCAGCTCTGCCGGCTGGGCGCCAGCATCGGCATTGCCTGGCGCGGCGAAAGCGAAACGGATCCGAAGCAGCTGCTGATGAATGCCGACATCGCGCTCTACCGGGCCAAGAGCCTCGGCCGTGATCGTTTCGAGGTGTTTTCCGAGCAGATCCAGAACCAGATCCTCAGCGCCAAGCGCACCGGCGACGATATCCGTCAGGCGCTGGAGGAAGGACAGTTCGTCCCCTACTACCAGCCGCAGTTCGACGCGCGATCGCTGGAGCTCACCGGTGTCGAGACCCTGGTGCGGTGGGTTCATCCCGAACGCGGCGTGCTTGCGCCATTCCATTTCCTGAAGGTTGCCGAGGAGATCAACGTTCTCTCGGCGATCGACAGGAGCATCGTCGAGATGGCCTATGCCGATTTCGAGGCCTGGCGGCGTGCCGGCCTCATGGTTCCGAAGATCTCATTCAACATTTCGTCGCGCCGGCTGCGCGATCCGAGCCTCATCTCGGACCTTCGGGCCATGCAGATACCGTCCGGCGTCATGTCTTTCGAGCTGCTGGAATCGATCTTCCTCGACGATCTCGAAGACGAGATTGCCGAGACGATCGTCGCCCTCAACGCGCTCGGCATTGACATCGAGATCGACGATTTTGGCACGGGACATGCATCGATCATCGGCCTTCTCAACCTCAATCCCGCGCGACTGAAGATCGATCGCGCGCTGGTCGGTCCGATTACCGAAAGCGCCAAGCAGGCAAAACTCGTCCGCGCCATCATCGACATCGGCCGCTCGCTCAACATCAAGGTGGTGGCGGAGGGTGTCGAAACCTGGGCCCATGCCGGGATGTTGCGCGATCTCGGTTGCGACATTCTTCAAGGCTATGCGCTGGCAAGGCCGATGAGCCGCCGCGAGCTCGAAGTGCGCCTGAAGAGCGGGTGGAAACCGTCGCCGCATCCCGATGAAACGGTGCAGACGCAGCAGAACATCCGGGCTGCGAAATAAAAAACCGCCCGGCCTTTCAGCCGAGCGGTTGTGTCACGGGTATCTGAAGACCCAGTGTTACTTGTTCTGGATCTGGTCGATCGCTTCGCCGAGCAGCTCGAGCATGCGAACGCGGATCTGCTCTTCGCTCTGCGCCACGCCGGCAGCGTCGAAGTCTGCCTTGATCTTGCGCACGACATCCTCGTGGCCGGCTTCCTCGAAATCGGCGGCTACGACTTCCTTGGCATAGGCTTCCGCATCGGACTTGCCGAGCAGGCCGGCAGCCCAGAGGCCGAGCAGCTTGTTGCGGCGTGCTTCCGACTTGAATCTCAGTTCCTCGTCCAGCGCAAACTTCGCTTCGAAGGCCTTTTCGCGATCCTGCATACCAGTCATCAATCGATCTCCTGTGAGAATTTCATGCCGTAAAGAGTTATGGCCATAAATCAAAACAGTGGTCAAAGTGCAATGCGCGTTTTCCTGTTTTGCGACTTTCGTGATACCTTAGCAAACCCGCATGAATATGCCCCCGCCGTGGGCGAGCCCGAAAGGTGGATGCGCGCTTCGGGTAAATCAGGGGACGGGAAGACACGCCGATTGTGAAATGCGTTCTTTTCAGCTATGGACCCCGTGAGAAGACACCATTAGCGCGGCCCAAGAGCGCCAACAACCACAGAGACAATATCCATGAATCGTCGCCGCCGTATCTACGAGGGCAAGGCAAAGATCCTCTATGAGGGTCCCGAGCCGGGCACGCTGATCCAGTTTTTCAAGGACGACGCGACCGCCTTCAACAAGAAAAAGCATGACGTCATCGACGGCAAGGGCGTCCTGAACAACCGGATTTCCGAGTATATCTTCACGCATCTGAACCGTATCGGCATTCCGACGCATTTCATTCGTCGTCTCAACATGCGCGAGCAGTTGATCAAGGAAGTCGAGATCATCCCGCTCGAGATCGTTGTGCGCAATGTTGCTGCCGGATCGCTGGCCAAGCGTCTCGGCATCGAGGAAGGCACCGTCCTTCCCCGCTCGATCATCGAATTCTACTACAAGGCCGATGCGCTCGACGACCCGATGGTCTCCGAAGAGCACATCACCGCGTTCGGCTGGGCGAGCCCGCAGGAACTTGACGATGTCATGGCGCTTGCCATCCGCATCAACGACTTCCTGACCGGCCTGTTCCTCGGCGTCGGCATCCAGCTCGTCGATTTCAAGATCGAGTGCGGCCGCCTGTTCGAAGGCGACATGATGCGCATCATCCTGGCGGACGAGATTTCGCCGGACAGCTGCCGTCTGTGGGACATCGAGACCAAGGAAAAGCTCGACAAGGATCGCTTCCGCCGCGATCTCGGTGGCTTGGTCGAGGCCTACCAGGAAGTCGCGCGCCGTCTCGGCATCATGAACGAGAACGAGCCCGTGCGCGGCACAGGCCCGGTTCTGGTCAAGTAAGTTCTGGTCAAGTAAGTTCTGGTCAAAGTTAGTTCGGGGAAAGTTTAAAGTGATCAAGGCACGTGTAACCGTGACGCTGAAGAATGGCGTTCTCGATCCGCAGGGCAAGGCAATCGAAGGCGCGCTCGGCGCGCTCGGCTTCGACGGCATCGGCCAGGTCCGCCAGGGCAAGGTGTTCGATCTGCAGATCGAGACCGGCGACCAGGCGAAGGCCGAAGCCGACCTCAAGGCGATGTGCGAAAAGCTGCTCGCCAACACGGTGATCGAAAACTACAGCATCTCCTTTGCCTGACGGCGGGAGAGCGCCGCGGATGGCCTGACAGGACATCGAAGGGATATCCCGTCCGCGGCTCGATGGTTTGAAAATTACAGGATGCGCAGTGCATTCAATATCGGCTCCAAGCGCGCTCAACCGTGCTTCGGCCGCATCGGAAACCGCCTCGAATTGCATGAGCTTCAAGAGGCGCAGGCAGGGTTTGAACCGCACCATGAAGTCAGCCGTCGTCCAGCTTCCAGGCCTCAATCGCGATCGCGACATGATCGCTGCCCTCACCAAGATCTCCGGCAAGGCGCCCGTGACCGTCTGGCAGACGGAAACGGAGCTGCCCGATGTCGACCTGATCGTCATCCCCGGCGGCTTCTCCTACGGCGACTATCTGCGTTGCGGCGCGATTGCTGCCCGCATGCCGGTGATGCAGGCGATCAAGGCGAAGGCTGAACAGGGCGTCAAGGTTCTCGGCGTCTGCAACGGCTTCCAGATCCTGGTTGAGGCAGGCCTCCTGCCCGGCGCGCTGATGCGCAATGCCTCGCTGAAGTTCGTCTGCCGCGAGGTCAAGCTCGAGGTCGTCAACGCCGACACCGATTTCACCCGCGCCTACGCCAAGGGTCAGATCATCCGCAGCCCCGTGGCCCATCACGATGGCAACTACTTCGCCGACGCCGAGACCCTGAAGTCGATCGAGGGCAATGGCCAGGTCGTCTTCCGCTATGCCGAAGGCACCAATCCGAACGGCTCGATGGGCGATATCGCTGGCGTGATGAACACGTCGGGCAACGTACTCGGCATGATGCCGCATCCGGAAAACCTGATCGAGGCGGCCCATGGCGGCTCCGACGGTCGCGGTATCTTCGCTTCGGCTCTCGAAGTAATCGCCGCTTAACCCAGACGCTGATAGAAGGCATTCGACCATTCCCTCAACGCAAGCGAGACCGTCGATGCCTTCAATCTTCTCTGGACGCCTGATCGGCCCCGCTTGCACGGTTTTTGCCGTGGCATTCCTGGCTTCATGCCAATCGCCGCGCCCGCCTGCGCCGACCGCAAGCTCGGCAGCGCTGCCGACGATGGAGCGCGTTGCGCTTGGCGCCAACAGCTGCTGGTTCAAGTCAGGCGATGCGGCCTTCAAGAATTACCGGCTTGCGCCCGAACTCAATTCCTTCTCCGGCCGTCCGCGTATCCTGATCGTGCCGCGCAAGTCGCCCGAGGCGCGTCCATTGGCCGTGGTTCAGGCGGAAGGCCAGCCAGCGCGACTGCAAGCGTTCGGACCGCTCATGAACGAACCGGTCGGTACGCGCATGAGTGCGGATATCCGGCGCTGGGCCGCTGGCGGCCAGGGCTGCAACTAATCAAACAGCCAATTGAAGTCAGGCGCTGTGGGTTTGACACCTGCAGCGCCTGATTTGTTTTTGGGCATTGCCTTGCGCAAGGCGAGCGGGAATCGGCGTCCCTGGACGCGCTATCGCCAGAACGGCACCGACGATTCCCGTCGCGCATCCTTTTCAGAGACGCCGATATCGCAGAGTTGCCAGTCGCTCATCTCCTCGAGCGCCAGACGGCTGCGCCTCTTTGCAGCCAGCACGCAATAGAACCGCCATAACTGGTGCAGGACACCCGTCGCGCGGCCCGAAAATTCGACGTCGAACCCGACCTTGCGCCGTGCACGGGTGGGTTTTTCGACGGCCCCTGAGCAAATTGTATCTATTGTACTCATTGTCTGCTCCAATGCATCGATTGACATCATTGCATCGGTGTTAATTGACATATTTGACGCTGTAATCTAGATAATTGTCACTATGACAAATTGGCTCCCGGACATTCAGCAGGGTCATGGTCCGCTTTACGCGCGGATTGCTGACCAGATCGAACAGGCAATTGGCGACGGCGCCCTGCCCGTCGGCGCAAAATTGCCGCCGCAACGCAATCTCGCCTATGACATTGGTGTCACCATTGGCACCATTGGACGCGCCTACAATATGGTGCGCGAACGTGGCCTCGTCAGCGGCGAAGTCGGGCGCGGAACCTATGTGCTCGACCACCAGGAGAGCCGCCCGCCGGAACAGGCCGACCCATTGACCACGACGCTGGCCGGGACCCGGCCGCTGATCGCGCCGGCTGGCAAGCTGCGCTTCGACAGCACGGCGGCACCGGATATTGGCCAGGGCTTCGTCCTGAGCGAATTGCTGAGCGAAATCAGCCGCGATCACCACGCCGACATCGCGAGCTACGCCCGCAACTTCCCGGACCACTGGTTCGAGGCCGGTTGCCAGTGGCTGGCGCGCGGAGGCTTTCGTCCCTCTCCCGAGACGATCGTGCCGACATTGGGTGCACACGCCGCCGTCATCGCCGTGATCGCGGCCGTCACGTCGCCGGGCGATCGTATCGCTTTCGAGACCTTGACCTATTCCCAGGTCAGCCGCAGCGCCGGGTTGATCGGGCGGCGCACCACTCTGATGGAGTCGGACGAATTCGGGCTCATCCCGGAGGACTTCGAGCGGGTCTGCGCGCAGCAGCATCCCAAGCTCGCCTTCCTGATGCCGAGTGCGCAAAACCCGACCGTTGCCGTCATGCCGCTTGCGCGACGTCAGGCGATTGCCGACATCGCCCGCAAATATGGCGTCTGGCTGGTCGAGGACGATCTTTACGGCGCCATGACCAGCGACCCCCTGCCGCCCCTGGCAGAGCTTGCACCCGAGCGCACCTTTCTGGTTGGCGGTCTTTCGAAGTCGGTCGCGGCAGGCGTGCGCGGTGGCTGGGTCGCCTGCCCGCCGCATTTCAGCCAGCGCATCCGCATCGCACACAAGATGGTCAGCGGCGGCTTGCCGTTCATCCTGGCGGAACTGTGCGCGCGGCTGGTCCTTTCGGGTTCGGCCAGCATTTTGAGAGCCAAGGGCATCGAGGAGATAAGGGCGCGCGAAGCGATCGCCCGTGAAGTGTTCGATGGCATCGACTTCAGCTCCCACCCCTGCGTGCCCTTCCTCTGGATGAAGCTGCCGGAGCCGTGGCTGTCTGGAACCTTCAAGCAGGCAGCGCTACAGGAAGGCGTGCTTGTCGACGACGAGGACGAGTTCAAGGCCGGTCGCGCCGACCGCGTCTTTCACCGCATCCGCATCGGCTTTTCGTCCCCCTCCGATCGGGCCGAAGTGCGTCGCGGCTTCCAGACGCTGAGGCGCCTGCTCGACAGTGGGCGGGCGGGATACGATAGTTTCGAGTGATCGCTGGATCCGCGGGGTGACTTTCGCGCAAGGCTGAGCATCATATGTTTCAGCAGTTTTGCGTAGATCGATTCGCCTCAAGGAACCGGTATGCCATCATTGCTTTTTCTTCGGCCCCTGCGCCGCCTGGCGGCAGTGCCGCTTGTTGTCGCCGGTATGCTTCAGGCCGTCCCCGCCGCTGCCGCAGGCGGCGTCTTCGACGAGATGCGCTTCGGGACGACGGCCTCGATCAGCAACGGCGACAAGCGCGAGCATGGCGTCTTTCCCTCTGTCACCGTCTTTCTGGATCCGCTCGGCGCCGACAGTGCCAAGGATCTTGGCGAGAAATTGTTGCGGCCGCGCATTCATGCGGGGGCTGCCATCGCCACATCGTCGCATGGCGCCAACGAAGTCTTTGGCGGATTGAGCTGGACCTTCGACGTGACGAAGCAGTTTTTCGTCGAGCTCGGCGCCGGCGGAACGGTCCATGACGGTGACCTCCACGCTGACGGCACATCCGGACCGAAGCTCGGTTGCCGTCTGCTGTTCCGCGAATATGCCGCGGCCGGCTACCGGTTTGACGAGCATTGGAACCTGTCGGCAACGGTCGAGCATGCCTCGCATGCGGAACTTTGCGATGGTCCCAACGATGGCCTGACACGCGCGGGCCTCGCCCTCGGCTACAAGTTCTAAGCTTGGGTGCTCACGCAGCGCTTTGGCCATCGATGTTTGAGATGCGCTAGAAACCAAAGGCTTGCTGCCACCTGTCACCCCAAGCTCCGAGTTCCGCGCCCGCGGCAAGCGTCGCTAACAGGGTGGTCTTCAACCTGCTGCCGTCAAAATTGTTCGGCTTCGTCGGGTCCTTGGCGACCTCGAGGAACTCCTTCAGCGTGGCAGTCGCTTCGTCCTGGGCTGCGGTGTGACGTGCCCACAAGGCTCTGTGGGTGCTATTGCCGGTTTTGTCGTCAATGCTGGTTATGTTCGACGAACCGTTCGAGTAGCGGAAACCCATGACGATTTCATCATCGGTGAACCTGTCGCGGTTCCCCTTGATCATTTTCATAATGGCATTCGTGATTGCGTTTTCGTCAGCCAGCCGAGAGTTTTTCGCTTTTTCCGCCTTCACCAGTCCCGCAAAGCCACCGCCATCCTGGGCAATGAGCGACTTTAGCGTGTCCTTTACGCCTGGGTCGCTGGACTTGAAGCCGTCCGAATCGAGGAATTTCAGCGCATCCGCGACGATGTCGTCATTGGCCTGCTTCACGTCCAGGAGGCTGCTGGTGATCTGGGACGCGGCTTGTGTCTTCACCGGGCTATCGCCGCCTGCGACCCTGTTGATGATCGCGGCAATTTCGTCGGTCGCGCTCTTCTGAGGGCCGTTTTCGTGGGTTGCAGGAGGCCGAACTTGCTGCAGAATCAAGAGAGCTGCGTTGTTCGTGGAGGCGATGGATGTCACGGTCGTTTCTCATGCTTCCACCGCCGCTTCATTGTCGGGGAAGTCCGCGGGTTCGAGCTTCATGTTCGAAACGGTGAGCGGGTTTATTTCGTGTATGCAACCTTAGGGTGCGCACCTTAACATCGCGTAAAGGCGTGTAGCGGCAGCAGCCGTGGCGTGAAATCTGTTCCGTGGTGGCATTCGATCGCAGGGATTGACGCATCCTTTCGTGAAGACGGGCGCACAGGCGGCCACATGGAGCCACCTTGCCCTTGGCAAGCATGTTCTGGTGCCGCGGGTCAGGGAGCCAGTCTTACCGCTGCGTGCCCGCCGCAACCGTTGTTGATCGGCCGTATTTTTCTGTCGCGCCGCGGCGCAGCATACGCTAAAGAAGCCGCAAAGCGCCCCCTGTGTCTGTTGCGGTTCGCACGCGCCATATCCCGTGGAAGGATTGCGCGCCGCCCGAAGGATTTGACGGTCGACGATGACGATTTCCAACACTCGCCCCATCACCCCGGAACTCATCGCCTCGCACGGGCTCAAGCCCGATGAATACGAGCGCATTCTCGGCCTGATCGGTCGCGAGCCGACCTTTACCGAGCTCGGCATCTTCTCGGCGATGTGGAACGAGCACTGCTCCTACAAGTCTTCGAAGAAGTGGCTGCGCACGCTGCCGACCAAGGGGCCGCGCGTCATCCAGGGTCCGGGTGAAAACGCAGGGGTCGTCGACATCGACGATGGCGACTGCATCGTCTTCAAGATGGAGAGCCACAACCACCCGTCCTATATCGAGCCCTACCAGGGGGCAGCGACCGGCGTCGGCGGCATCCTGCGCGATGTCTTCACCATGGGCGCCCGTCCGGTCGCGGCGATGAACGCGTTGCGCTTCGGCGCGCCGGATCACCCGAAGACCCGCCACCTCGTTTCCGGCGTCGTCGCCGGCGTCGGCGGCTATGGCAATTCCTTCGGCGTTCCGACTGTCGGCGGCGAAGTCGAGTTCGACGCGCGCTACAACGGCAACATCCTCGTCAACGCCTTTGCCGCAGGTCTCGCCAAGAGCGACGCGATCTTCTACTCCAAGGCCGAAGGCGTCGGCCTGCCCGTCGTCTATCTCGGCGCCAAGACCGGCCGTGACGGTGTCGGTGGCGCCACAATGGCATCGGCCGAGTTCGACGAATCGATCGAGGAAAAGCGCCCGACCGTGCAGGTCGGCGACCCCTTCACCGAAAAATGCCTGCTGGAGGCCTGCCTCGAGCTGATGCAGACGGGTGCCGTCATCGCCATCCAGGACATGGGTGCCGCCGGCCTCACCTGCTCGGCCGTCGAAATGGGCGCCAAGGGCGACCTCGGCATCGAGCTGAACCTCGACACCGTGCCGGTGCGCGAAGAGAGCATGACGGCGTATGAAATGATGCTGTCGGAGAGCCAGGAGCGCATGCTCATGGTGCTGGAGCCGGCGAAGGAAGAGGTCGCAAAGGCGATCTTCGTCAAGTGGGGCCTCGATTTCGCGATCGTCGGCAAGACAACCGACGACCTGCGCTTCCGCATCCTGCACCAGGGCGAGGAAGTCGCGAACCTGCCGATCAAGGAACTGGGCGATGAAGCCCCCGAATATGACCGTCCCTGGACGCCGGCCAAGGTTCCGACCGCACTGGCCACCAACGACATCCCGCAGACGGATGTTGCCGACGCGCTCGTGCAACTGGTCGGTTCGGCCAACAATTCTTCGCGCCGCTGGGTCTACGAACAGTACGATACGCTGATCCAGGGCAACTCGCTGCAGCTGCCGGGCGGTGACGCCGGCGTCGTGCGCGTCGAGGGCCACCAGACAAAGGCGCTGGCCTTCTCCTCCGACGTGACGCCGCGTTACGTCGAGGCCGATCCTTTCGAGGGCGGCAAGCAGGCCGTCGCCGAATGCTGGCGCAACCTGACGGCAACCGGCGCGCTGCCGCTCGCCGCCACCGACAACCTCAACTTCGGCAATCCGGAGCGCCCCGAAATCATGAGCCAGCTGGTTCATGCCATCAAGGGCATCGGCGAGGCCTGCACGGCGCTCGATTTCCCGATCGTTTCCGGCAACGTATCGCTCTACAACGAGACCAACGGCCAGGGCATCCTGCCGACCCCGACCATCGGCGGCGTCGGCCTGATCAGGGACTGGTCGAAGATGGCGCGCATCCGTTTTGCCGCCGCCGGCGAAACGATCCTGCTTGCCGGTGCGCCAGAGGGGCTCGGTTCGCATATCGCCCAGTCGGTCTACATGCGCGACATTCATGGCCGCACGGACGGTCCGGCGCCGCATGTTGATCTGGCGCACGAGCGCAAGGTCGGCGACTTCGTTCGCGAACTCATCGTCGACGGTCTGGCGACATCGGTTCACGATTGCTCGTCGGGCGGTCTTGCGCTTGCCGTTGCCGAAATGGCGATGGCGTCCGATATCGGCGCGACGGTCGATGCCGTCGAAGGCCATGATCCGATTGCTGTTTTCTACGGTGAGGATCAGGGCCGCTACGTGCTGACAGTCGCCGACGCCAACGTCGCTGCTGTTCGCGCCCGTGCCGACAAGGCAGGCGTTTCCCTGCCGCAAATCGGCAAGACCGGTGGCGATGCCGTCAAGCTCGGTGCAGCGCGCGCCGTGGCAATTCAGCAATTGCGCTCGGCCCATGAATCGTGGTTCCCTGACTTCATGGACGGCTCCAGCAACGCTGCTGCAGCCGCAGAATAATAAAGGGAGTAGGCGTATCATGCCCATGGCACCAGGCGACATCGAAGACATGATCAAGGCAGGAATTCCCGGTGCCAAGGTCACGATCCGCGATCTGGCCGGTGACGGCGACCACTATGCCGCCGAAGTCGTGGCTGAAGCATTTCGCGGCAAGACCCGCGTGCAGCAGCACCAGATGGTCTACAACGCCCTGAAGGGCAACATGGGCGGCGTTCTGCACGCCCTCGCCCTTCAGACCAGCGCGCCGGAGTGATGCCGAAATGGCCGACCTGATCAAGGAACTGGTCAGTGGCGTCGTCGACAGCGCGCTGAAGGAAATCCTGAAGAAGACCGGCGTCAAGCGGACCGCGACGAAGCGTACCAAGCGCCGGACTCGCAAGGCGGCGACAGGCGGCATTCTGGGCGATATCCTGGAAGCCGCCATCGGCAAGCCGGCCAAGAAGCAGGTGAGCCGGCGTCGGACCGCCGGTTCCCGCAGCAAGGCGCGCAGGACGGTGTGAGCAGTTGTATTAAAACCACATCTTGAGGCCCATCAATATTTGTTGCACTTGGGTGATGAAAATCACCGATATGCATGCTATCTAAGGCCAAACGGATATCCGGCCCTTAAAGCCGGCGCAGGAAGGATGAAAAGATGAGCGGAATTCACGAATTCATCGCAAACGAAGTCAAGACCAACGACGTGGTGCTCTTCATGAAGGGTACGCCGCAGTTTCCGCAGTGTGGTTTCTCCGGTCAGGTGGTCCAGATTCTCGATTACATCGGTGTCGACTACAAGGGCATCAACGTGCTCGCCGACGCAGACCTGCGCCAGGGTATCAAGGACTATTCCAGCTGGCCGACCATCCCGCAGCTTTACGTGAAGGGTGAGTTCGTCGGCGGTTGCGACATCGTGCGCGAAATGTTCCAGGCTGGCGAACTCCAGTCGCATCTGCAGGAACAGGGTATCGCGGTCAAGGGCGCCGCGGCCTAAGCCGAATAGCCAACTCCGATATGATCGGAAAAGGCGGGCGACCGCCTTTTTTTCTTCCGGAATACCGTCCGGAACACCGAATTTGCCTAGTTCTTTTATGGGCGGAACACTGCCCCGTTCTGTCATGAAGCGTTCGCGATAATTCGGCATAAGCAGCCTGAATGGGCATTCTCGCCCCCCCACGCTCCGGCCTGGCCCTGCTGCTTCTAGCCGAAAGTCCCTCTCGCTTCGCACCGGACGCTGCCTGCACCGCTTCGCTGGACCAGGCCCGTCCCCCCAACGACCTTCGACATGCCGACCGGCATTTTGCCAGCCGACGTCGCTTCTTTCCGGAACCAACTCCGGCCTAGACCCATTTCGGTTGCGCCCGGCGCGCCGCAAGGATTTTGCCTATGACGAGCATCACAGACGACGTGGCCCTGCCCGGCCTCAGCAAATTTCAGTTCATCGCGCTGATGGCGATGCTGATGGCGGTCAATGCCATCTCGATCGACATCATGCTGCCGGGTCTGCAGGAAATCGGGGCGAGCCTTGGCGTCACCGACGAGAATCATCGGCAATACGTCATCACCGCCTACCTCATCGGCATGGGCGTGGCGCAGCTGTTCTTCGGCCCGCTGTCGGATCGTTTCGGCCGCAGGGCGCCGCTGCTGGCGGGCCTCGGCATCTATGGTCTCTGCGCCGTCGCCATCGCCATCGTGCCGACGTTCAGCGCCTTGCTTGCGCTGCGTTTCGTGCAGGGCATAGGTGCTGCCGCCACCCGTGTCATCACCGTGTCGATCGTTCGTGACGTCTATGGTGGCCGCCGCATGGCTGAGGTGATGTCGCTGATCATGATGGTTTTCATGATCGTGCCGGTGATCGCGCCGAGTGTCGGCCAGCTGATCATGATCTTTGCCGAATGGCACATGATCTTTGTCGTCATCGCGCTGTTTGCCTTTGTCATGGCGACATTGGTGGTGTTGCGGCTGCCGGAAACATTGAATCCGGATCATCGCCGGGCTTTCACGCCGTCGGTCATCCTCAATGGTTTCAAGATCGTCCTGACCAACCGCCTGTCGCTGTTCTACACCTTGGCGACATCGGTGATCCTCGGGGCACTCTTCGGCTTCATCAATTCGGCCCAGCAAATTTTCGTCGGCGTCTACGGGCTGGGTCTCTGGTTCCCGGTCGTGTTCGCGGCATTTGCCGGCATGATGGCGGTGGCGTCCTTCACCAATTCGCAGCTCGTTCGTCGCTTCGGCATGCGGGCGCTGTCGCACGGGGCGCTGCTCGGCTTTGCGTTTGCGAGCTTCCTGTGGATGCTGGCTTCGCACTACGGGCCGGTGCCCTTCCCGCTCTTCGTCGTTCTCTATGGCGCGGCGATGTTTCAGTTCGGGCTGATTGCGTCGAATTTCAACGCGATGGCGATGGAGCCGCTCGGCCACGTTGCCGGCACGGCCTCGTCGGTGCTCGGCTTTACCCAGACCATCGGCGGCGGGGTCATCGGCGCCTTCATCGGACAGGCCTTTGATGGAACGACAACGCCGCTGGCGACCGGCTACTTCACCGTTGCAGCGATCGGCATCGGCTTCGTCCTGATCGCCGAACGCGGAAAGCTGTTCAAGCCACACAATCCGGCGGGCTGATCGCAGCCTGCCAAGCCAGATTTCTCCTCCCAGATCTGCTTTTTACGGATACCCACAATGACGACGATCACCACACAAACAGACCACGCCGACGGCGTTTCCGGCGCCGCGCGCCTGAACATGGGCCTCCTCGAATTCATCATCACCATCGCCGTCATGACAGCGAGCGTGGCGATCGCAATTGACAGCATGTTGCCGGCGTTGCCGAGCATCGGCCAATCGTTGAATGTTGCCAATTCCAACGATACCCAGCTCGTCATTGGCGTCTTCTTCCTCGGCTTTGGCCTGTCGCAGATCTTCTTCGGCAGCCTTTCCGATACGTTCGGCCGGCGCGCCGTGTTGCTCGGCGGCCTTGCCTTCTTCACCGTGTCGATGTTTGCCGCTGCCCTGACCCAGAGTTTCGAGATGCTGCTCGTCCTGCGTTTCGTCCAGGGCATCGGCGCTGCCGCCGTGCGCATCACGACAATGGCAATCGTGCGCGACTGCTTCGGTGGTCGCGAGATGGCGCGGGTGATGTCCTACGTCATGATCGTCTTCATGGTCGTCCCGATCGTCGCACCGTCGATCGGCCAGCTGGTCATTCTCTATGCCAACTGGCACTGGATCTTCATCCTGATCGGCATCATCGGCGCCATCCTCTTCGTCTGGGCGCTCGCCCGCATGAAGGAATCGCTGCCGAAGGAGGAGCGCCTGCCGCTTTCCGTGAAGTCGGTCGCATCAGGCTTCAAGACGGTGCTGACCAACCGCATCACCTGCGGCTACATGATCGGCATGACGATGTTCACCGCGGTGATCTGCGCCTATATCGTCACCGTCCAGCAGATCTTCGGCGAGGTCTACGGCCTCGGCGAGTGGCTGCCGATCGCTTTTGCCGGGACCGCCGGCGGCATCGCCGTTGCCAACTTCGCCAACGGCTTCTTCGTGCGCAGCTTCGGCATGCGTCGCATCTCGCACGTGTCGATGATCCTGTTCACGCTGATTTCGGTCATCGGATTTGCCATGGCGCTATCGGGCACACCGGCTTTTGTCGTCAGCTACCTGATGTTCTCGGTGCTTTTGATGTTCTTCGCGGTCATCGCCACCAACTTCACCGCGATCAGCCTGGAGCCGATGGGGCACCTGGCCGGCACCGCGACGGCGATCACCGGCTTCGTCTCGACGACAGGCGGCGCCCTCATCGGCGGTCTCGTCGGCCAGCTGTTCAACGGCACGCTGCAGCCGCTGCTCGGCGGCTTTGCGCTGTTCGGCATCGTGACAATCATCGCCACGCTTTGGGCTGAGAAAGGCAAGCTCTTTACCCATCCGGGCGACAAGGACGTGTCGCTCGACCATGGCGGCGGCCATATGTGATCGCGACGCTACTAACAAAAAAGCCCGCCCGGAGTGATCCGGGCGGGCTTTTTGTTGGCAGGCCGATGGCCTCAAACGGTGAAGACTTCGCGGCGCAGCGTTTCCCAGCTGTCCTTGTCGGTCGCCAGCAGCAGGCCGCCATTGAGGTGGGCCGGCAGGTAGGGCGAACCGTCGAAGCGCGCGGCATAGGCACCAGCCTCCTGCGCGATCAGCGTGCCGGCCAGGTGGTCCCAGGGCATCAGCTTCTGGTACATCAGGAAGTGGATGTGACCGCCGGCAAGGATGCGATACTCATGTGCGGCGCAACGATAGCTCGTTGCGATCCGGACCTTTGCCATATTGGCCATGACTTCGCGCCGGGCCTCTTGCTTGTAGAAGCCGGTGGAGGCGCCGCCGACCATGGCCTCGAGCGAAACGCCTGCCGTGACCGCCATGCGCTCCTGCGAGCCATCGGGCCGGCACATCCAGGCGCCGGAGCCCTTCTCGGCGATTACCCAGTCATTCCCGAGCGGATCGTAGATGATACCCGCGACCGTTTCGCCCTTGGAGACGACACTTGCCATGACGCCGAAAAGTGGCAGGCCGGCTGCGAAATTGAAGGTGCCGTCGATCGGATCCACGACCACGGCGAGATCAGCGTCGGCCAGCTTGTCGAGCAGGGCCGGATCGGCGGCCACCGACTCTTCGCCGATGAACACGGCGCCGGGCGCGATTTCGTCCATGCGCGCCTTGATCAGGCGCTCTGCCGCCTCATCACCTTCGGTGACGAGATCGATCGCTTCCGACTTCATCCGGACTTCGCCCGCGCCGAGATTGCGAAACCGCGGCAGGATTTCTTTGACCGCGGCCTCCTGCAGCAGATTGGCAAGGGCGGCGATGTCGACGGAATGGCTCATTCTTTGGGCTCCGGTGTGAGGGACTGGAAGTCGAATAGCTTGGGGTCGAGCAGATGTGACGGGTTCACGTGGCCGAGCGCCCGCAGCATTGTGTCCTTGCGGCCGGGCATGCGGCGTTCGAGATCACCGAGCATCGCCTTCATCGCATTGCGCTCGAGCCCGTCCTGCGATCCGCAAAGGTCGCAAGGAATGATCGGGAATTCCATGGCGGCGGCAAACTTCGCAAGATCGTCTTCCGCCGCATAGGCGAGCGGCCGCAGCAGCATCAGGTCGCCTTCGTCGTTCAACAGCTTTGCCGGCATCGACGCGAGCCTGCCGCCGTGGAAGAAATTCATGAAGAAGGTCTCGAGAATGTCTTCGCGGTGATGGCCGAGAACCAGCGCGTCGCAGCCCTCCTCACGGGCGATACGGTAAAGGTTGCCGCGGCGCAGCCGCGAACAGAGCGAGCAGTACGTCGCGCCTGTTGGCACCTTTTCCTTCACGATCGAATAGGTGTCGCGATACTCGATCCGGTGCTTGACGCCGATCGATGCCAGATACTCCGGCAGGATGTGCTTCGGAAAGTTCGGCTGGCCCTGGTCGAGATTGCAGGCGATGATTTCCACCGGCAGGAGCCCACGCCATTGCAGGTCCATCAGCAGGGCCAGCAGGCTGTAGCTGTCCTTGCCGCCGGAGATCCCGACCAGCCAGCGCTTGGCGCCTTTCAGCATGCCGAAATCGTCCATCGCCTGTCGCGTCTGCCGCAACAGCCGCTTGCGCAGCTTGTTGAACGAGACCGACGACGGCATGCGTTCGAAGATCGGGTGAAGGCCCGTTTCGATCTCGCCGTCTTCAACGGCAATGTCGATGGCTTCAGGCGAAAGGGCTGGCGAATGATCCATGGCAACGGTCCTGGAATGGCGGGCGCAGAGAAAAATGCGCGCGGCGCGTCATGGCCAGCACTTGCCCCGTTCCCACTGCAAGATCAAGGGAAAACGGCCTTTTGGGCTGAAATCAGGACCCGAACACCGACCAGCCGGTGCGCGCGGCCAACATCTCGAGCGCCAGCGATCCAAGCAGCGAATTGCCGTTCTCGTTCAGGCCCGGCGACCAGACAGCCACCGACGCCTTGCCGGGCGCGACCGCAAGAATGCCGCCGCCGACGCCACTCTTGCCGGGAAGACCGACGCGATAGGCGAAATCGCCCGAACCGTCATAGTGACCGCAGGTCAGCATCAGCGCGTTGATGCGCCGGGCGCGCTGGCGCGAGACGACCGAATGGCCGGTCAGCGGATTGGTGCCGCCGGCGGCCAGGAAGAGACCGGCCTTGGCAAGCTGGCTGCAGGTCATCGAAAGCGCGCAATGGTGGAAGTAGACGCCGAGCACATGTTCGACCGGATGATCGAGCCGGCCGAAGGAGCGCATGAAGTTGGCAAGCGCGAAATTGCGGAAACCGGTCGCCGTCTCGGAGCGGGCAACTTCATGGTCGATCACGATGGCGTCGTCGTCAGCAAGGTAGCGGACGAACTGCACGATCTCGCCGATCAGTTCGCGTGGCGTGTGGCCGGCGAGGATCAGGTCGCTGACGGTGATGGCGCCGGCATTGATGAAGGGATTGCGCGGCTTTCCGCCTTCCTGCTCGAGCTGGACGATCGAGTTGAACGCCGAGCCCGAGGGTTCGCGACCGACCCGGTGCCAGATGTTTTCGCCATGCTTGCCCAGCGCCAGCGTCAGGGTGAACACCTTCGACACGCTCTGGATGGAGAATGGCACCTCGGCATCGCCAACCCGGTGCACCTGCCCGTCCGTGGTGACGATTGCCATGCCGAAATGTTTGGGATCGACGCGCGCGAGCTGCGGGATGTAATCCGCGACCTTGCCCTCGCCCAGACGCGGTGCGAGTTCGCGGTGAATGTCCTCGATGATCGCCTGCAGGTCCTGCGGCGTCTTTTGCTCCGGCATGCGAATTCCCTTTCGCCGCGCAGGTCATCGCCGTGTCCGTGACGACAGCGACGCGCAGCAGATCAAAGGCTACGATATTTGAAGAGACAAAAAAACCGCCCGTTTCCGGGCGGTTTTCGAAACGTCACAAGGCGTGAGCCTCGGATTAACGCGAGTAGAATTCGACGACCAGGTGCGGTTCCATGACGACGGCGTAAGGCACGTCGGAGAGAACCGGAACGCGGACGTAGGTCGCAACCATCTTGTTGTGGTCGACTTCGATGTAGTCCGGAACGTCACGCTCAGCGAGCTGAACCGATTCGAGAACGGTCACGAGCTGCTTGGACTTTTCCTTGACTTCGATGACGTCGCCCGGCTTGCAACGGTAAGAACCGATGTTGACGCGAACGCCGTTAACCTTGACGTGGCCATGGTTGACGAACTGACGTGCAGCGAAAACGGTCGGAACGAACTTTGCGCGGTAGACGATCGCGTCGAGGCGCGATTCGAGCAGGCCGATCAGGTTCTCCGGGGTGTCACCCTTGCGGCGGTCAGCTTCGGCGAAGATCGCACGGAACTGCTTTTCGCGGATGTCGCCGTAGTAGCCCTTCAGCTTCTGCTTGGCGCGCAGCTGCACACCGAAGTCCGAAAGCTTGGACTTGCGGCGCTGGCCGTGCTGGCCCGGGCCGTATTCGCGACGGTTAACCGGGGACTTCGGACGACCCCAGATGTTTTCGCCCATACGGCGGTCAATTTTGTACTTGGACGATTCGCGCTTGCTCATCGCATTTCCTTTCAGTCTGTTACACCGGTCTGTTGCCAAACCGGATCAAGGAAACACGCCCTCCTCTGAACCCATTTTGAGAGTTCTGACAGGATTCTCACGATCACGATGCCGGAGAAACCACGGGACATGTCAAATGAAACACCGGACATTTCTGCCCGGCGTTGGGGCGGCTTTAGGGCTTCCGGCCGGCATTGTCAAACAAAATCGCAGCATTAGGTGCCATTTCAGGTGGGCTCGCCGGCCTGTTGGCTTTCGACGGAAACAAGCAGCTTCTTCAGAAGCGCAGCCAGTGTCTTGCGCTCCTCTGGGCCCAAGCCTTCGAGATAACGAGCCTCGCTCGCCATGTCGGCGCGAAACGCCGATTCGGCAAGCGCGATCCCCTTGTCCGTCAAACCAACCACGCTGCTGCGGCCATCCGATGCCGAACGCTCGCGCACGATCAGTCCCGCCTTCTGCAACCGATCGAGACGATGCGTCAGTCCGCCCGACGAAATCATCAGTAATGTATAGAGATCGGTCGGCGTCAGTCGATATGGGGGGGCGGAGCGCCGGAGCGTGGAAATCACGTCGAATTCGCCGCGGTCGAGGCCGAAGGCGGCAAAGGTCGCCTCGATCGACGGACGCACCAGGTTTGAAAGCCGGTACGCACGTCCGAGAATGGCCATCGGCTCAGTATCGAGATCCGGCAATTCGAGATCCCATTGCGCCCGCAGCCGGTCCACGTGGTCCCTCGCCTCTTCATCATTGCGCATCGTCAACTCCGCTCCTTCATCCGCTGCTTCAGAAAATATATCTTGACGAGAAGATAGTTTCAGATAATATCTTCTCATCAAGATAACTTATTCAAACCGGCCAGCAACCCTATGGAGGCCAGCATGTCTCATGTCATCCCGCGTGCAGAGCAGAAGCAGAGCCCAAACCGGACGATCCTGTTTGAAGGCGGGCAATATGGCGCGCCGGTTTCGCTCTTCCTGATGGATGCGGCGCCTGGGCAAGGACCAGCGCTTCACGTCCACCCCTATTCGGAAACCTGGGTCATTCATTCCGGTGAGGCGATGTTCACGGTCGGCGAAGAGACGCTCACCGGCAAGGCTGGCGACATCATCGTCGTCGACCCCGGTACGCCTCACCGCTTCGTCAACAGCGGCAATGCCCGGCTGGAGATGACCTGCATCCATGCGTCCGATCATGTGATTCAGGACTGGGTTTGACAGACAGCGCGACTGGCGGCGCAAACCGGGCCTATTCCGCCGCGGCGGCGGATGGATCCATGGCATCAGGCCCGTTTGCGTCGCCCGGCGCGGTCTCGCATCCGAGATCCGGAAAGGCGACGATGCGCTTGCCAGTGAAATCGGCATGGACGACGATCAGCCCATTCTCCTCGAAATAACCAAGCAGGCGGCGGGCGCGACGGGCGGAATGGGTGCCGTAGGCCCGGGCAATCATCGCGTCCGATGGGCATGCCAGGCCGCGCACGGCAGCCTGCGCCATCATCAGGAATACCCCTTGCAGATCTTCGGTAACGCGATCGGCCAAGCGAATGGCTGACGCCCATGCGTCCGTCGCCGCAGTCTCCGCATCGACGCCGGACCGCGCGATTGCCATCTTGCGCCGGAATGCGCTCAATGACAGTGCAGCACCGGGCACGCGGCGGATGCGGCAGCGCACGAGGAAGTCCTGGAACAGCTCTGCGTCCGGCCGGAATGCGGCTTCGGGATTGGCAAGAATCTCGGCGAGCAGGCTGTCGAGCAGCGCGCCACGCTCTTCAGACGACATTTCCGGCTGTACCGGTTTTGCCTCGATTGGCGCCATCGGCTCCGGTCGCGGACGCGACAGTTCGGCGAGAATGTCGGTGGCCGGGCGTGGTGGTGGCGCGGCGCGGCGCACGAGCGGCCGCGTCAGTTCGTCAGCGTCGGGCGTGAAGATAAGGTCTTCGACATCCTGCGGCGCTTCCGGCAGCGGCATCAGCTTCGGGCTCGTCGAGCGCGCCGATGTCTCGACTGTGCCGATCGTCACCTTCAGCGGACGGCGCGACAATGCCGGTCCGAGGGCGACGAACGAGCCGCGCTTCAGGTCACGGAACATCTCGGCCGTGCGCCTGTCCATGCCGAGGAGGTCCGCGGCGCGCAGCATGTCGATATCGAGGAAAGTCCGGCCCATCAGGAAGTTGGAGGCTTCTGCCGCAACGTTCTTGGCAAGCTTTGCCAGACGCTGCGTGGCGATGACGCCGGCCAGTCCACGCTTTCGTCCGCGACACATGAGGTTGGTCATGGCGCCGAGCGAGATCTTGCGGACCTCTTCGGTCACGTCGCCGGCAACCGCCGGTGCAAACATCTGCGCCTCGTCGACCACCACCAGAACAGGATACCAGTACTCGCGGTCCGCATCGAACATGGCGTTGAGGAACACACCGGCGCTGCGCATCTGTTGGTCGATATCGAGACCTTCGAGCGACAGGACGCAGGAAACGCGATGCTGACGGATGCGCGTGGCGATGCCGATGAGCTCGGCGTCGGTGCGTTCGCCCTCGACGACCACATGGCCGAACTTGTCGGCGAGCGTGACGAAATCACCCTCGGGATCGATGATGCATTGCTGTACCCAGGGGGCGGATTGCTCGAGCAATCTTCTGAGAAGGTGCGATTTGCCCGAACCGGAATTGCCCTGCACCAGCAGACGGGTGGCCAGAAGCTCTTCGATATCGAGAGAGGCCGAAGTCCCTTCGGACGTCGCTCCCATGTCGATGCCGACTTTCATCTGGACCTCATCCTGCCTTCAATTTGTTTCTGTTTCAGACGGACGCGCACAAGCGCTGCGTCTATCTCTGCTTCGGCGCATTCCCCGACGGAAATCCGCTTCGCAACGTTCCCTGGACATGCTCTCGCTGATTTCGGGCGAGTGCCCGCAAGCCCTGAGGTCTAGCACCCTTCCCCGGAATTTTCCCGGTACAAAGCGCAAAACCCACAGATAAGAAAGCGCTGTTTATCGCACCTTCAAACCGAAGCCTTGCATCAGGCGTCTCGTCGAAAAATCCGGTTGTCCCGATGTGAAGATCGCCGGGTCTTCGCCGTTCAATGGCGCAAAACCGTTTGGCAGCGGCACCAGCGAGCGCGCCCGCCGCGCGATCGCCTCGGCCGGATCCAGCCAGTCGACGGGCCATGGCGCCAGTTTGCGAAATAGGTTGGCCATGAACGGGTAATGCGTGCACGCAAGGACGACAATGTCGGTCCTGCGGCCGTCCATCTCGACGAAACACGGCGCGATTTCGGCAAGCACTTCGGCGTCGTCGAGTTTCTCCCCGCGAATATAGGCCTCGGCCATCCGCGCGAGGTTTTCCGATCCGACCAGGCGGACGTGGCATTGCGTGGCGAAAGACTGGATGAGGTCGCGCGTGTAGGCGCGCTTGACCGTGCCGGGTGTTGCAAGGACTGAGACGAGCCCGGAGCGCGTGCGCTCGGCCGCCGGCTTGATCGCCGGCACGGTTCCCACGAAAGTCATCTGCGGAAAGGCAGCGCGCAGATCTGCGCCGACGAGGGTGAAGGCTGTGTTGCAGGCAATGACACAGATTTCAGGGGTGTGTTCGGCCAAAAGGCGCCCGAAAAGCGCAATTACATGCGCCCGCAGCGTTTCTTCCTCCCAGCCGCCATAGGGAAAGCCGGCGTCGTCTGCAATGTAGATGAAATGCCGCTCGGGCATCAGCACCCGCGCCTCGCGCAGCACCGTGAGCCCGCCGATGCCGCTGTCGAAGACGAGAATGGGTTTCAGGTCAGTCGCTGTCACCGCTGTCTGATACTTTCTTGTTGGTCTCGGCCCTGCTGCTGTCGGCAGGCGCGCCGGAGCCCCGGGGATGTTCGCGCGAGAACCGGTCGAGCGACGAGATCACGCCGCGTAGCACCCGGATTTCCGTTTCGGTGAAAGATGGTCTGGTCAGAACGGTCCGCAGATTTTCGACCAATTTCGGCTTTTTGTCGGCAGAGCGGAAATAGTTGCGCGCTTCCAGCGCATCTTCAAGATGATCGAACAGGCCCTGCAGATCATCCTTCTTCGCCGGGCGCTGCTCCAGTGCCTGGAATGACGTCTGGTCTTCGCTTTCCATGCCGGTCTTCAGCCACTCATAGGACATGAGCAGCACGGCCTGGGCAAGGTTCAGCGAGGCAAAGGCGGGGTTCACGGGAAAGGTGACGATTTCGTCGGCAAGCGCCACCTCCTCGTTGGTAAGCCCGGTGCGCTCACGGCCGAAGATGATGCCGGTCGCCTCGCCGGCGACAAAGCGCTGCCTGAGCGTGCGCGCGGCAATGATCGGCGAGCGCACCGGCTTGTAGCCGTAGCGGTCGCGTGCCGTCGTCGCGTAGACGAAATTGAGGTCGGCGATCGCCTCTTCAAGCGTGTCATAGAGCTTGGCGCCCTCGATGACGTGGTCGGCGCGGCTGGCGGCCGATTGCGCTTTTTCGTTCGGCCAACCGTCGCGCGGGTTGACGAGGCGCAGTTCCGACAGGCCGAAATTGGCCATGGCGCGGGCGACCATGCCGATGTTCTCGCCGAGCTGCGGATAGGCAAGTATGATCGCCGGTCCTTCGGTCAGGAGTTCTCGTTCGCTGTTGGTGCCTGCCATGTCTCTTGCCTTCGTCTTCTGCTCGCCGTTTCCCTCGCACAAAAGCCCGGAAAGTTAAAGTCCAGGCATCTGTGGACATCAGGCCGCAGCTGGATGCAGCCGGTTGAGAGAGATCCCGATCATCTCCAGTCCCAGCTCGGCATCGTCCTTCGATATCGGCAGGTGCCGGTCGACCGGTCCGGCGACGCGGCCGACGTCGTAGAAATAGCCGGCCCCCTTTTCCTCGATCGAGCGGACGAGCGCGAGGTTCTCGTCGATGTCATTGAGGAAGGTTGTGTCAACGGCATCAGCCTCGTCGGCGACACGGCGGGCAAAGACGCGCGCCCAATAGGTGCAGCCCATGAAGATCGCCAGCGTCTGCCGCACATGCCCCGGGCGCGTCACCAGTTGCCAGGAAACGCCAAGCGGCTTGGCTGCGGCCGCCAGATCGCGATAGGCTCGGTCGAGTGCCTGAGACCGGACGATCAACGCCATGCCCGACTGGCCTTCCCTCGCCGCCTGCATCAGGCCCGTCAGTTCTGCGCACCAGGATTTGATCGCCGCATCGAGCGATGTTCGCGTTCGCGTCGGAAAGACGACGAAGGCAACCGCAGCACCGGCGATCGAGCCGATCAGGGTTTCTTCCAGGCGCAGCTGCAGCAGCTCCGGCGTCAGCACGCCCATCAGGCTGTAGAGCAGAGACAGCACGACCGAGACGAAGAACGTCATCGTCGCATAGGAAACGGCAAGGAAGTAGAAGGCGAGAAAGACGCAGAGGGCTGAGAGCGGCAGCACCAGATAGATGTTGCCGGCGACCAGCGTGCCAACGACGATGCCGACCACGATGCCGAACAGCGTACCGGCCGAGCGCTGCAGCGCCTTGACCGCGGTATCGCCGCGCGATCGCGTATTGGTGAAGACGAGGAAGGCCGCCAGCACCGCCCAGAACCAGCGATCGCGCGACAGCATCAGCCCGAAGACCATGGCGATCCCGGTGGCGAGCGTAATCTGGATGGCGGACTTGAGTGCCGGATTGTCGACAGACAGGTCGAGACGCATTGGCTTTCGGTCGGTCTCGGGTTTGCTCGGGTCGTCGAGGTCATGCTCGTCAAGATTTTCAAGGCTGCGCGCCAGCCGCTGCCGGACGTTGCGCAGCCACAAGAGCGCCTTTGCTGTTTCTGCGAGCCGCTCGTTTGTCTTGTCGATGCGTGCCGTCTCCGCTTCGATCTCGGCCGTGTTGCGCGCAAGCATCGCTTCGATCAGGGCGACGGGCGGCATTGCCTGAAGGCTGAGAACGATCACGCTTTCTGCGGCCAGGTGCAGGTCGAAGAGGTTGATCACCACATCCGAGGAAGCCAGGCCCGGCTCGGGCTCCGGGCGTCGGTTTTCAGTCGGAATAAAGCTTTCCGCCATCAGCACCGCCTCCTTGAGGCGCTCTTCCCTGCGATGGAGCCGGGTGCGATCCGTTTCGAGCAGCATCGGTTTTCGCGCGACGTCGAGCAATTCCTCCAGCATCTGGTCGACGCGCTGCTGGACGCTGGCCGCAGCGCGCAGAAGATCCCGGTAGCGGTTGTCGGGCAGAAGGACGGTGCGCACCAGGTGAGCGACCGTCGCGGAAACCGCCGCGCCAAGAAACAATGCCGGCAACTGATCGGCCGTCGGCCGCAGATACGCGCCGATGAAATAGGACATGAAGGCGAACATGCCGACGGCAAACCACCGGGGTCCGAAGGATCTGCCATAAACAGCCAGGAAGATGATCGTCAGGAACACCACGTCCGAGACATAGCGGTGGCTCTCGAGCAACGAGGCGAGCGCCACCATGGAGACGCCGACCACGACCGCGATCACGCGGGTCACCAGCTGTTCGCCATGCGTGCGATCGCGCACCGCAAGCCCGCCTTCGATCGACAGCGAAACGGCTAGGCCATAGGCAGCAGGTGGCAGCGGCGCGATGAGAAAGTGAAATGCCATCAGCAGCAAAACCGACGTAACGATCGTCGCGGTGATGCGTGTTGCCTGGCGCAGCCGGGAAAAGGCCGGATCGTTGGCCAGAAGCCAGTCGCGCACGCGGGAGCGGATTTCCATCGGATGCCTTTGCCTGCCGCGACGACCATCGAACGGCGCCGCTTCGCTGCTCTTTTCTGATTAACGTCGCCCCTGATCTTTTCAAGGCGCCGGGTGGATTAAAAACCCCTGAAATACCGCCCGGGGCGCTGTCCTCAGGTGGTTTCATCCTCCACCCAAAGTTTCAGCCAAGCATGCTTTGCCTTGCCGTTTCACAATGCTATAGGGCACAGGATTTTTCAAAAGAGGAAGGGACATCGCTCCCGCTGTCCCGCTAAACTACGAGGCATATTCATGGCAAAGATCAAGGTCGCCAATCCGGTCGTCGAGCTCGACGGCGACGAGATGACCCGCATCATCTGGCAGTTCATCAAGGACAAGCTGATCCACCCCTACCTCGACATCGACCTCGAGTATTATGACCTCGGCATGGAAAACCGCGACGCCACCGACGATCAGGTGACGATCGATGCTGCCAACGCCATCAAGAAGCACGGCGTCGGCGTCAAGTGCGCCACGATCACCCCGGACGAAGCCCGCGTCGAAGAATTCAAGCTCAAGAAGATGTGGAAGTCGCCGAACGGCACCATCCGCAACATCCTCGGCGGCGTCATCTTCCGCGAGCCGATCATCTGCAAGAACGTACCGCGCCTGGTTCCGGGCTGGACCAAGCCGATCATCGTCGGCCGTCACGCCTTCGGCGACCAGTACCGCGCGACCGATTTCAAGTTCCCCGGCAAGGGTAAGCTGACGATGAAGTTCGTCGGCGAAGACGGCAAGGAAATCGAATACGACGTGTTCGACGCACCGTCGGCCGGTGTTGCCATGGGCATGTACAACCTCGACGATTCGATCACCGAATTCGCTCGCGCGTCGCTCAACTACGGCATCCAGCGCAAGGTTCCGGTTTACCTGTCGACCAAGAACACCATCCTCAAGGTCTATGACGGCCGCTTCAAGGACATCTTCCAGAAGGTGTTCGACGAAGAATTCGCCGACAAGTTCAAGGAACTGAAGATCTGGTACGAGCACCGCCTGATCGACGACATGGTCGCATCGGCGCTGAAGTGGTCCGGCGGCTACGTCTGGGCGTGCAAGAACTACGACGGCGACGTCCAGTCCGACATCGTCGCCCAGGGCTTCGGCTCGCTCGGCCTGATGACCTCGGTTCTGATGACGCCGGATGGCAAGACGGTCGAAGCAGAAGCTGCGCACGGCACGGTGACCCGTCACTACCGCCAGCACCAGAAGGGCGAGGAAACTTCGACCAACTCGATCGCCTCGATCTTCGCCTGGACCCGTGGCCTTGCCCACCGCGCCAAGCTCGACGACAATGCCGAGCTGGCCCGCTTCTCGGAAACGCTTGAAAAAGTCTGCGTCGACACGGTCGAATCGGGCTTCATGACCAAGGATCTGGCGCTGCTGATCGGCCCCGACCAGCCGTGGCTCTCGACCACGGGATTCCTCGACAAGATCGACGAAAACCTGAAGAAGGCCATGGCTGCCTGATCGGCGCCAGTAAGCGACTGAAATGCGAAACCCGGCCTAGTGCCGGGTTTCTTTTTTGGTCGGACAACAGCAACTGGACGAGAGCTGTCGAGGCTGTGACCGATCACTTCAGCGGCAGATAGATCTCGCTCAAGAGTTCGGTCGGCGCCACCTCGCGCGGATTGTTGAGATACTTCTCGAACATCAGGCTGTCGCGGACTTCGCGACCGGACTGCGGCAACCAGGTGCCGTAGAGCCATTGATAGGCCAGCGGCATGTCCGCATAGGGGCCCTTGTGGCGCAGAACGGCATAGCGACCGCCGTCGAGCGTCTGGGGTGTCAGCGGTGCATCGGCGGGCAAATCTCCCTTGGCCGACACACAGGCAAAGGAGCGCAACCTGTCGGTCGGCACCAGCTCCGGATCATCGAGGTAGATGCCGATCATTTCCATGTCGGGGCGGAAAAGGTTGCGCGAAAACAGCGTGCCGTAGAGCGTCTCGAACGCCTTGCCGATCCCCATATAGGACCCGGTATGGGCCACGCCGATGACGTCGAAACTGTCGATTTCCTTGAAGGTGACTTCATACATGTCCGCAATTCCTTCCGATGAAGCGGTTTCGAAGGTTTTGTGGCTGCCCTCCTTGCGATACCGCACCGGCGGTAGCCCGTAGACTGCCTTGAAGGTGCGGTTGAAGGATTGAACGTTCGGGTAGCCAGAGCGCTGCGCGATCGCTTCGACAGGAAGATCGGTCTGCACGAGATCGGCGGCGGCCTTCTGCAGCCGCAGCCGCTTGACCGTTGCCGCCAGCGTCTCGCCGTGGACGGCCCGGTAGATCCGGTGCCAGTGATGTGGCGACAGGCAGGCGATCTCGGCAAGTCGATCGAGATCGAGCTCCTCGTTGAGATGGCCGTAGATATAGTCGCTCACCCTGTGCAGACGTCTCTCATAGGTCGCCCAGCTTGCCTGCTCGTCCATGCCGAACCTTTCGCGTTTTGCTCACGGATCGGTAGACCATAGACGAGTTTGACAAATCCTGCGGAGTTTTGCGGCATGCGGCAAACCCGCAGCGCGGCACTCTTTGCAAACACGAAAAAAGGCGCCCGAAATCGGGCGCCTTCTTCAAATTCCAGTGTGAGCGCTTGGCCTTAGCCGGCCAATGCCACGGCAACAGCCTCGATTGCTTCGGCTGCCTTCTCGCCATCGGGGCCGCCGGCCTGGGCCATGTCGGGGCGTCCGCCACCACCCTTGCCGCCGAGAGCGACCGAGGCGACGCGCACGAGATCGACGGCACTGACCTTGGAGGTCAGGTCATCGGTCACGGCCACGACCGCGCTTGCCTTGCCGTCGCCGGAGACACCGACAAAGGCCACGACGCCGGAGCCGAGGCTCTTCTTGCCGTCGTCGGCCAGGCTCTTCAGGTCCTTGGGCTCGACGCCGGAAACCACCTTGCCGAGGAAGCGCATGCCGGCGATATCACGGGCAGCATCGGCCGAACCCGCTTCGCCGCCGCCACCAAGCGCCAGCTTCTTCTTGGCTTCCGTCAGTTCACGTTCCAGCTTGCGACGCTCGTCGAGAAGCGCCTCGACGCGGCCGAGCACGTCACCCGGCTGAACTTTGAGCGTGTTGGCAAGCGTCTTGACCCGCTCATCCTGCTCGTTCAGGTAGGCGCGAGCCGCCTCACCCGTCAGCGCCTCGACGCGGCGAACGCCGGCGCCGACGGCACTTTCGGAAACGACGCGGACCAGACCGATGTCGCCGGTCGCCGATACGTGCGTTCCGCCGCAGAGTTCGACCGAATAGGGACGGTTGGCCTTGGAGCCATGAATGCCCTGGCCCATCGAGACCACGCGTACTTCGTCGCCGTATTTTTCACCGAAGAGCGCCATCGCGCCTTCGGCAATCGCATCGTCGACGCTCATCAGGCGGGTGGTGACCGGCGTGTTCTGAACGATGATCTCGTTTGCCATCTCCTCGACGATCTTCAGCTCCTCGGCCGACATCGGCTTCGGGTGCGATACGTCGAAACGCAGGCGCTCCGGTGCGACCAGCGAGCCCTTCTGGGCCACATGGGTGCCGAGCACTTCGCGCAGCGCCTCATGCAACAGGTGGGTGGCCGAGTGGTTGGCGCGCAGGCGCGAACGGCGGGCGTGGTCGACTTCGAGCTGTGCCGCATCGCCAACCTTGATCGTGCCTTCGGCAACGATGCCGAAATGGACGAACAGCCCCTCGCCGCGCTTCTGCGTGTCGGTGACAACAAGCTTGCCGCCATCGGTGGTGATGGTGCCGGTGTCGCCCATCTGGCCACCCGATTCACCGTAGAACGGCGTCTGGTTGAGGACGATCTGGACAGTTTCCCCCTTGGCCGCCGACTGGGCGACGGCGCCATCGCGAACGATAGCCTGGATCACGCCTTCTGCGACTTCCGTGTCGTAACCGAGGAACTCGGTCGAGCCGTGCTTTTCACGCAGCTCGAACCAGATGGTTTCGGTTGCCGCTTCGCCGGAGCCCGACCAGCTGGCACGCGCTTCGGCCTTCTGGCGCTGCATGGCCGTGGTGAAGGCGTCGGTGTCGACCGAAATACCCTTGGCGCGCAAGGCGTCCTGGGTCAGGTCGAGCGGGAAGCCATAGGTGTCGTAGAGCTTGAAGGCGGTTTCGCCGTTGAACTGGTCGCCTTCAGAAAGGTCGGCCGAGGCTTCGGAAAGCAGGTTGAGGCCGCGCTCCAGCGTCTTGCGGAAGCGTGTTTCCTCGAGCTTCAGCGTCTCGGAGATCAGCGCTTCGGCGCGCATCAGTTCCGGATAGGCGCGGCCCATCTGGCCGACGAGTGCCGGCAGCAGCTTCCACATCAGCGGATCGCGGGCGCCGAGCAGCTGGGCGTGGCGCATGGCGCGGCGCATGATGCGGCGCAGGACGTATCCGCGGCCTTCGTTGGACGGCAGCACGCCATCGGCGATCAGGAAGGCTGATGAGCGCAGGTGATCGGCAATGACCCGGTGGCTGGCGCGCTGGTCGCCCTCGGCCTTGACGCCGGTCGCTTCTTCGGACGCAGCAATCAGCGCACGGAACAGGTCGATGTCATAGTTGTCGTGCTGGCCCTGCAGCACGGCCGCCAGGCGCTCGAGACCCATGCCGGTGTCGATCGACGGACGCGGCAAGTTGACCCGTTCTTCCTTGGTGATCTGCTCGTACTGCATGAAGACGAGGTTCCAGATCTCGATGAAGCGGTCGCCGTCCTCGTCGGCCGAACCCGGAGGTCCGCCCCAGATCTTGTCGCCATGATCGTAGAAGATTTCCGAGCAAGGGCCGCAAGGGCCGGTATCGCCCATGGCCCAGAAATTGTCGCTGGTCGGGATGCGGATGATACGGTCTTCGGAGAGACCGGCGATCTTCTTCCACAGGCCGAAGGCCTCGTCGTCGGTGTGATAGACAGTGACCAGCAGGCGCTTGGCGTCGAGCCCATACTCCTTGGTGATCAGGTTCCAGGCAAGCTCGATGGCGTTTTCCTTGAAGTAGTCGCCGAAGGAGAAGTTGCCGAGCATCTCGAAGAACGTGTGGTGGCGCGCGGTATAACCGACATTGTCGAGGTCGTTATGCTTGCCGCCGGCGCGCACGCATTTCTGCGCGGTCACGGCCGTCGAATAGGGACGCTGCTCGAGCCCGGTGAAGACGTTCTTGAACTGCACCATGCCGGCATTGGTGAACATCAGCGTCGGGTCGTTGCGCGGCACCAACGGGCTCGACGACACCACCTCGTGACCATTTCTGCGGAAATAGTCGAGAAACGTCGACCGGATTTCATTCACGCCGCTCATCTTGCGTCCTATCTGTGCACCAATTCAGGCCCAAGCCCCGGCATTTGCCGCGCCCCTCGCCGTTGTCCTTCAACCCCGCAGCCATCCCTGACGGCTACGCCCTCCAACGCCCACGGCCGCCGGAACCACAGGCTTTTATCGTTCGCGTATCATGCTGTCCAGACGGCAGCAAAAAACCGGCCGCCATAGAAGGCGGCCGGTTTTGAACGCACACGCTTGGCGTGACAATTATGCTTCGGCAGCGTCGTCGCCGTCGTCCGCTTCCGGGCCACCGTTCTCCAGGAAACGGTCGGCGATCAGGCCAGCGTTTTGGCGCAGAGCCGTCTCGATCTCGCGTGCCAGGTCCGGATTGTCCCTAAGGAACGACTTGGCGTTTTCGCGGCCCTGGCCGAGGCGCTGGCTGTTATAGGAGAACCAGGCGCCCGACTTCTCGACGAGACCGGCCTTGACGCCGAGATCGACGAGTTCGCCGGTCTTGGAGACACCTTCGCCATACATGATGTCGAATTCGACCTGCTTGAAGGGAGGCGCCATCTTGTTCTTGACGACCTTGACGCGGGTCTGGTTGCCGACGACCTCTTCGCGCTCCTTGACGGAACCGATGCGGCGGATGTCGAGGCGAACCGAAGCGTAGAATTTCAGCGCGTTGCCGCCGGTCGTCGTTTCCGGCGAACCGAACATGACGCCGATCTTCATGCGGATCTGGTTGATGAAGACGACCATGCAGTTGGACTTCGAGATCGAGGCGGTCAGCTTGCGCAGCGCCTGGCTCATCAGGCGGGCCTGCATGCCCGGCAGGCTGTCGCCCATTTCGCCTTCGATTTCAGCGCGTGGCACGAGTGCGGCGACCGAGTCGATGACGAGAACGTCGATCGCTCCGGAGCGGACCAGCGTGTCGGTGATTTCAAGCGCCTGCTCGCCGGTGTCGGGCTGCGAGATCAGCAGGTTTTCGAGGTCGACACCCAGCTTGCGCGCATAAACCGGGTCGAGTGCGTGTTCGGCGTCGACGAAGGCGCAGATGCCGCCCTTCTTCTGTGCTTCGGCGATCGTCTGCAATGCGAGCGTCGTCTTGCCCGAGCTTTCCGGGCCGTAAATTTCGATGATGCGACCCTTCGGCAGGCCGCCAATGCCGAGTGCGATGTCGAGGCTGAGAGAGCCGGTCGAAACCGTCTCGATCTCGATGATGCTGTCCTTCCCACCGAGCTTCATGATCGATCCCTTGCCGAACGACCGTTCGATCTGGGAAAGTGCCGCTTCAAGTGCCTTGCTTTTATCCACCGATTTGTCCTCTACGAGCCGCAAAGAGTTTTGTGCCATTTCGTCCACCTTTAGGTTATTGAAGCTACTGAGGCAATGAAGCCGCCGCACGAGTTTTTGTACATGTTTTGTTCCTGTTTTGCAATAGCCGAACAAGACATTGTAAAATATGGGTAATTCGAATTGCGTTCGATTCATGTTCACGCTTTGGGGCGTGATTTTTCCAGCATCGCGCTGCGGGCCTGGAAACGATGAACAGTCCCGATCCGATTCGCCCGAGAGACAGCAGAGGAAGATTCATGACGGAAGGCGAAATCGCCGTCTTTGGCGGGGCTCATATCGATCGGCGCGGACGCATCGCGGGCGCGACGGCGCCCGGGTCCAGCAATCCCGGCTCCTGGTTCGAAGAGGCCGGAGGCGGTGGATTCAATGCTGCGCGCAACTTGGCGCGGCTGGGGCATAGCGTCAGAATGATCAGCACGCGCGGCGGTGACGCCGCCGGCGAGATGGTCACTGCGGCCGCCGCCGCGGCCGGCGTCATCGACACGCCCCTCACCTTTCTTGATCGCCAGACGCCGAGCTACACGGCGATCATCGAGAGTGACGGCAATCTTGTGATCGCGCTTGCCGACATGGACCTTTACCGGCTGTTCTCGCCGCGACAGTTGCAGCGGCGCGCATTGCGTGAGGCCATCGCCGACAGCCGGCTGGTGCTGACGGACGCCAACCTGCCCGAGGAAACGATTGCGGCCCTCGTCGATCGCGCCTCCACCGACGAGCGCATCGTCGCCGGCATCGCCGTTTCGCCGGCAAAGGTCGTCCGCTTCCAGCAGAGCCTAGCCAAGGTCAGCTACCTGTTCATGAACGAGGCCGAGGCACGGGCGCTGACTGGCAAGGATTGCCCGGATGCCGAGGGCTGGCCGCCGCTTCTACGCGCAGCCGGCCTCAATGGCGGTGTCGTTACCCGCGGCGGCCGGGCGGTCGTCGCCTTCGATCGAGAAACGGTGTGCGTCGCGACACCGCCGGCATTGCCGGAACTTGCCGATGTCACCGGCGCCGGCGATGCCCTGGCGTCGGGCTTCCTCACCGCCCGCCTTTCCGGGCGCGGGCTTGATGAATGCCTGAGGCAAGGTATCGCAGCGGCGGGTATCACCCTGCGCTCGCCTCTGGCGGCCTCGGAACAAATGTCGCAGGCCAATCTTGAACAGGCACTGGCCCTTGTGCCGGCGCCTCAAATGCTGGCATGAACGCCGCCAGCCGAACTCCCAAGGAAAAACCATGACCAAACCCGCTTCTCCCTTCCTGCCGATGGAATATTCCGACGAGGTTGCAGCCGCCAAGGCGCGTGGCGCGCCGATCGTGGCACTGGAATCGACCATCATCACCCATGGCATGCCCTATCCGGGCAACCTCAACATGGCCCGCAGCGTCGAGGCGATCATCCGCGATCAGGGGGCCGTCCCGGCGACCATCGCCGTCATCCATGGTGTCCTGCACATCGGCCTTGACGACGCCAAGCTCGAAGAGCTTGCAAAGACCGAAGGAGCAATGAAGGTCTCGCGGGCCGATCTCGCTTTTGCGATCGCCGAGCGCCGCACCGGCGCGACCACCGTCGCCGCCACGATGATTGCGGCTGCCCGCGCCGGCATCCGCGTGTTTGCGACCGGCGGTATCGGCGGCGTGCACCGTGGCGCCGAGCTGACCTTCGATATTTCAGCCGATCTGGAAGAGTTGGGCCGCACGGCCGTCATCGTCGTTTGCGCCGGCGCCAAGGCCATTCTCGACATTCCGAAGACGCTCGAAGTTCTGGAAACCCGCGGCGTGCCGGTCGTCACCTATGATAGCGACGTCTTCCCTGCCTTCTGGTCGCGCGATTCGGGCCTGAAGAGCCCGCTGATGCTCAACAGCCCGGCGGCGATCGCCAACTTCCAGAACATGCGCGAACAGCTCGGCGTCGATGGCGGCATGCTGATCGCCAATCCGGTTCCGGCCGAAAGCGAGATCCCGCGTGAGGAGATGGAAATCTACATCGCCCGCGCGATCGACAACGCCGAACGCGACGACGTCACTGGCAAGGCCGTCACGCCCTACCTGCTCGACAACCTCTTCCACCTGACAGACGGACGCAGCCTCGAAACCAACATCGCGCTGGTGGAGAACAATGCCCGCCTCGCCGGTGAAATCGCTGTGGCGCTGACTGCGAAGTAAGAGCGTCAGTCAATTCTGGACAAAAAGAAAGCCCGGCGCGCATGCGTCGGGCTTTTTGTTGGGCTAACGGTTGGGGCGCGTCTCAGGAGTCGAGCATCTCGCGCACGGCCACTGCCAGTTGCTTTAGCGAGAACGGCTTCGGCAGGAATCCGAACTTGGCATCGGCCGGCAGATTGCGGGCGAAGGCGTCTTCCGCATAGCCCGAGACGAAGATGAACTTCAGGTCCGGGTATTTCTTGCGCAATTCGGTCAGGAGCGTCGGCCCGTCCATTTCCGGCATGACCACGTCGGAAACGACGATGTCGACGGCACCATCGAGCTCGTCCATGATGTCGAGCGCCTCGACGCCCGAGCCTGCTTCATGCACGGTGTAGCCACGCGTCTCGAGCATGCGCTTGCCGCCGCGGCGTACTGCCTCTTCATCCTCGACGAGAAGAACGACGGCCGAATCGCCCGTGAGATCGGTTGGTTCCTCGGCCTTGGCGACGGGCTTCGCGACCGTTGCGACCGGGGGCAATGCCATTGTCTCGCCCGCGGCACCCGAAGCCTGGTCGTCCACGACTTCAGGAATGTCGATGTGGCGCGGCAGCAGAATGCGGAAGGTGGTTCCCTTGCCGACTTCGGACTCCGGGTAGATGTAGCCGCCGGACTGTTTGATGATGCCGTAGACCATCGAGAGGCCAAGGCCGGTGCCCTTGCCTACTTCCTTCGTCGTGAAGAACGGCTCGAAAATCTTGTCGAGGATTTCCGGCGGGATGCCGGTTCCCTGGTCGGAAACCTCCACCATCACGAAATCCTCCTCCGGCAGCTCGCGCCGGCCAAGGGCGGCGATCTCGCTTGACGGCAGATTGCGGGTGCGAAGCGTGATGATGCCGCCGGAAGGCATGGCATCGCGCGCATTGACGGCGAGGTTGAGCAGCACCTGCTCGAACTGGCCGAGATCCGTGCGCACCGGCCAGAGGTCGCGCCCGTAGTCGACCTCCACCTTGACGTTGGTTCCCGTCATGCGATCGACGAGCATGCGCAGATCGCCGATGACGTCGGTCATGCTCAGAACCGTCGGCCGCATCGTCTGCTTGCGCGAGAACGCCAGCAGCTGCCGCACGAGCACGGCCGCCCGATTGGCGTTGCGCTTGATCTCCATGAGATCGGCAAAGCTTGCATCCGCCGGACGGGCCGACAGAAGCAGGTGATCGGACGACAGCAGGATTGCCGTCAGCACGTTGTTGAAGTCGTGGGCGATGCCGCCAGCAAGCGTGCCGACCGCATTCATCTTCTGCGTCTGCGCCATCTGGTTCTCGAGCGCCTTCTGCTCGGTAATCTCAAGCGCATAGATGATCGCCGCCTCTTCAGGCGCCTGATCGCTCTGGTCGATGACGGCGTTGATGTAGAAGCGGAAGTGGCGCTCGCCATCGGCCGGATGCAACGCGTCGATCGGAGCGATGTCGCCCTGGCGATCCTTGGCCGCGGCAAGCGCTTCGTGCAGGCGCCCCTTTTCCGTCGGGTGCACGACCGTCTCGATCAGCGCACCGCGCTCGACATCATCCTGCGAAACAAGACCCGAAAACAGCTTGAGGAACGGCGCATTGGTGCGAAGGATGCGGCCATTGCCGTCGACCGAAGCGATCGCCATCGGCGTGTTGTTGAAGAAGCGGGTAAAGCGCATGGCGGCGCTCGACGCCGACTGGTCCTCGTCCTCGCCACCGTCGCGCGACATGACGATCGTCCGGCTCTCGCCCGGAGCGCCGTCGCGCGCCGACGACACCCGGTGCACCATGCGCACCGGCAGGCTCTGGCCGTTGGACTTGCGCAGATCGAGGTCCAGCACCTTGGTCTTCTTCAGCCCGGGCTCGGCCTGCACCGACTGCACCAGCGTCAGTCCCTCGCCGGCAACCAGGTCGCCGATGCTCATCGAGCCCGGCTGGAATTTCGTCAGGTCGATGCCGAGCCAATCGGCAAGCGTGGCGTTGATGTAGAAAATCTCGCCCTTGCGGCCAGCTGAGAAGAATCCCGCCGGGGCGTGGTCGAGATAGTCGATGGCGTTTTGCAGTTCCTTGAAGAACCGCTCCTGATCGTCGCGTTCCGCCGTAATGTCGGCGATCTGCCAGAGATAGAGCGGATTGCGGTCCGTGTCTTCCAGCGGTAGCACGCGCGCCTTCAGGCGAAACCAGTGCGCGCCGGACCCACTGGAAGAAGCCGCCGTCGCCAGAGGCTTCAGCAGGCGAAACTCCTCGTGCCCCTGCTTGCCCTCGTGCAGGCCGTTCGTGAGGCGATAGATCGCCTCCGTCGCCTCGCGGTTTCGCGACAGGATCGTTTCGAGCGACTGGATGCCGGCTGAATTCTTTGCGCCGGTCAACGCACCATAGGCCGCATTGGCATAGATGATCCGGCCCTTGCGGTCAGTGACGATCGTTCCATCTTCATGCGCATCGAGGAAGGCGCGCGCCAGCTCGTCCGGCCGTGATTGCGGCATCACCTCGATGAAGCCGATGACCGACGAGACGAGGAAGAAGATCCCGACCATGGCGAGGACGCCGAGGATGCCCAGCACGATCTCGTTGTCGAGTTCGTTCTTGAAGATCACAAAGGCAATCGCAGACACGGTCAGCACGATCGCAAGCAGCACGATCCGCATGACGGTTCCCGGCCTGACGCCACGGTCAACAACCGGCATCTGGTAGTCGCCTGACTGGCGCAATTTCGTCATCGGGTCCTCATCTGCCGCCAATGCCGCCCGTCGCACGACGGAACGGTCCGGCTCTCCGGCCGGCATCCGCACAATCCTTCGGGATGAAATCGGCCAATGCCGACACGCCCTCGATCATTCGGATAGGAATCATCTTTAACGATCAGAGATAACAGCAAAAAGCACCTGTGCGGAAGCGCAGCTGTCAATTCACAGGGAATGTCGGCGAAGTGCTTGTCCAAGCCCGAAAAAAGCCGTCAAATACTGCCACTCGAAAGGCTAAAGGAGTTCAGCCTATGATGGAAACGATCGTCGGAGACAACGGTAGCCGATTCATTATCGCTGCTGGCGCCGTTGCTATCGGGCTTTTGTGCCTTGTGGCCGTGCTCTGGATCATGCGCAACAGGCCGTCGTCGCCCTTCATTCGCGGCGGCAAGAACAGGCAACCGCGCCTGGCGGTTCTCGATGCGGCTGCCGTGGACACCCGGCGTCGGCTGGTGCTCGTTCGACGCGACGACGTCGAACACCTGATCATGATCGGTGGCCCGACGGATATCGTCATCGAAAGCCGGATCGCACCCGCAGACGACAACGGGTCGCGCAGCGACAACATTGTTATCAACGAGCGCAAGCCGATCGAACCTTCGATTGCAAACGGCAACGGCAGCAAGGTGCCGGCGCCTGCCGCATCATCGGTACAGGCGCGTCCCGTCGCCGTTCAGCCTGAGGTGGTTGCAGCAGCACCCGTGCGCCCGGCATCCATTCCGCAGGAACAGCCAGTTGCCCGGGCCGAGCCTGCGCCGGCGATCCGTCCGGTCGTCGAGCAGCGCCCCGCGCCGGTGATGGCTGTGGAGCCGCGCCCGGTCGCAAGGGTTGTACCACCCGCCCCCGAGATCGTTTCTCCTGCCCAGGCAAGCGAGAAGGTCGAAGGTATCTTCGATGCCGCCCGCAGCCGCGTGTTGCCGGCACAGCCGGCGCAACAGGAACAGCGTCCCGCACCCGTCGCCCAGCCGCTGCCGGCCCCGCAACAGGGTACGCTGTCGGACTTCGAGCGAATTCTCGACGCGGAAATCACCGGGGACCTGCAGCGTCTGGCACCGACGGATGCCGTTACCCGGCCAGAAAACCGGGCGCCGACAACAGCAGCCGTGCGACAGGAGCCCGTACTCGGCGCCCCCTCGGACGGAGCCCGCAAGGAACCAACGATCGAGGATGAGATGAACCGCATGCTCGCCGACATCTCTGCCGGCCGCAAGCCTTGACGCACTCTGCGCACGGGCGCTGCACTTTACCATCGAGCAAAACAGAAAGAGGCGCGGGTCAGACCCGCGCCTCTTTCTCGATAAACTTCCGGAAACCGGACATCTATTCGTCTCTGTAGACCTTTTCCCGACGCTCGTGGCGCTCCTGCGCCTCGATCGAGAGTGTTGCGATCGGTCGGGCGTCGAGACGCTTCAGGCCGATCGGCTCTCCCGTTTCTTCGCAGTAGCCGTAGGTCCCTTCATCTATCCGCTGCAGCGCGGAATCGATTTTGGAGATCAACTTCCGCTGACGGTCCCGGGCTCTCAGTTCGATTGCCCGGTCTGTCTCGGAAGAGGCTCGGTCTGCGAGATCGGGATGATTGGCGCTCTCCTCGGCCAAGTGATCCAGTGTCTCGCGCGCCTCGCGAAGGATGTCGTTTCTCCAAGCATTCAGCTTGGCCCGGAAATAGGCCCGGTGGGTGGCATTCATGAATTCCTCGTCCTCGGAGAGAACAAAGGTACTAAGATCGATCTTCTCACTCAACGCGATTCTCCTGAAGAACATCTCATTGCGGCGGTGTATAGACCCATGGAAGCCGCGATTCAAGCCTCGGATTAAACACTCAACCGTATTTTAACGATGCTTGCAATTCAGGCTAACTGGCGAATATTTCATCAAAATTACAGATCAGATCTTATTCGTAGAGATGATCACCTACTCTGCACCAAGAAGACCGGCCTTAACCTGGATGTCCTATCGCCGCATCGACGGTCTTTGCCAATCTGGCATTTCGGGCCTGCGCGCATTGGCGCAATCCCCGGAAAAAAGCGTCTCGCAGCTTGATCTTTGCATCATCGACGGGAAAAGGTGGTGATCCGCCGGCAGTCGCGCAAGGGCCTGCTTCGGCGATACCCGATCCGGCAGCGACCCGCGGCCGGCAGCGACCGGAATTCATCCCATGCAAGACAGCGCCGCCAGGCCCTTCCGCCTCTTCCTTCTGCGTCATGCCCGCTCCGGCTGGGCGCTGCCGGGGCAGCGCGATTTCGACCGGGCGCTCGACGCCACAGGCTATGCCGAAGCGGATCTGATCGCCGAGATGGCGTCCGATGGCGGCATCCGGCCGGATCTGATCCTGTGCTCGACCGCTGTGCGTTGCCGTCAGACCGTCGAACCGTTCCTGCGCACCCTCAGTGAAGACCTCGACATCAGTTACGTGGACGAACTCTACTCCGGGCCGGCAAGCGTCTACGCGGATATCATCGACGCAAACAGGCACCTGACTTCACTGATGATCGTCGGGCACAATCCCATGATCGACGAGCTGTTCCGCCGATTTGCCGGAAGCCAAGCGGCTGAAGATAGCCTTCCGCATGGATATCCGCCCGCAGCTCTTGCGATCCTTGATGTGTGGCCAGGCGGCGGCGCGGCGACGGCGACGGCGACGGCGACGCTCGTGTCACTGATGTTGCCGACGGGCCAGCCTAAATGACAGGCAATTGTTGCGGTGCGGGAAATATTTCCTATATCGCCAAGGCAATGCGCAACCGCCGTTCATCTCGGCGCAAGGCATAGGGCACGAACAAGAGCGGCAGGGTCCGCGAGGGATAGCACGACTTGGCGCCAAATCTGACCAGCTTCAAAGACGACGCCCTGATTGCATTCGACAATCTCACCGACCGCGCATCGGGCCTCGTCAATCCGTCGATCCGGCTCGGGGTCACCGGGCTTTCGCGCGCCGGCAAGACTGTCTTCATTTCGTCCCTGGTCCACAACCTGCTCAACGGCGGACGCCTGCCGGTCTTTGAGGCGGTGCGCTCCGGCCGCGTCTCTAAGATCAGGCTGGAGCCGCAGCCGGATGATGCGGTGCCGCGTTTTCAATACGAGGATCATATTGCCGCATTGGTTCGCGATCGCATCTGGCCGGATTCGACCCGGGCGATCTCGCAACTGCGCATCACCCTCGATTTCGAGAGCGCCAGCGGCTGGAACCGGATGTTCTCGGCGGGCCGCCTGTCGCTCGACATCGTCGACTATCCCGGCGAGTGGCTGCTGGACCTGCCGCTGCTTGGTCAGGATTTCAAGGCATTCAGCGACAATTCGGTAGCGCGCGCCCGTGCTCTCGGTCGCGCCAAGCTGTCGGCGGACTGGCTGACGCTCGCCCAGTCGGCGGGATCGACCGCGGTTGCCGATGAAAGCAGCGCGCGCCGGCTCGCCGAAAGCTTCACGGCCTACCTGAAGGCCTGCAAAGCCGACGCCAGCTCGCCCTCGACGCTGCCGCCCGGACGGTTCCTGATGCCGGGCGACCTGGAAGGGTCGCCGGCGCTGACCTTCTCGCCACTTCCCGACCTGCCGGATGGCCGTGCGCCGAAAGGTTCGCTCTGGGCGATGATGGAGCGACGCTACGAGGCCTATAAGAAGCACGTGGTCAGCCCGTTCTTTCGCGAGCATTTTGCCCGGCTCGACCGGCAGATCGTGCTGGTAGACGCACTGCAGGCGATCAATGGCGGTCCGGAAGCCCTGCTCGATCTTGAACAGGCGCTCGCCGACGTACTGGCGTGCTTTCGCCCCGGCACGAACAGCTGGCTGTCCTCGCTTTTGACCCGCCGGATCGACAAGGTGCTGATCGCCGCCACCAAGGCCGATCACCTGCACCATGAAAGCCATGACCGCCTCGAGCGCATCACGGCGCGCCTCGTCAGCCGGGCTGCGGCGAGCATCGGCATGAGCGGCGCGGGCCTCGAGGTCATGGCGATTGCCTCCGTGCGCGCGACCCGCGAAGCAACGGTAGATCACGGCGGCCACACACTTCCCGTCATCGTCGGCACACCGATCGCCGGCGAGAGGATCAACGGCGACGTGTTCGATGGCGAACGGAAAACAGCTATATTTCCCGGTGACTTGCCGGATGATCCTGAAGTTCTTTTCAAGGCTGTTGATGCGGATTCCAAGGCACTGACATTCGGCGACGCCCACCCGATGCCGGAGCTCAGTTTCGTGCGGTTCCGGCCACCGCATCTCGAGGAAACCGGAGGTGGGCTGAAGCTGTCGGTGCCGCATATTCGGCTCGACCGGGCGATGCAGTTCCTGTTTGGAGATCGGCTGGCATGAGCGACGATTTCACCGGCAAGGGCCGAAAGCCCGGGGCGTTTTCGGTCAGTCCGGATCCTGATCCGAAACCCGCCGAAGGCATCCGCCCTCGCCGCGCGCCGGCAAGCTTCGACGACAGGGTGGTCCTGACGCCGGACGCGGAGGATCCTTTCCGCGAGACGACACTGGCCGTCGAAAGCCACGCGCTGCCGGAGGCAAGCCCGCGCAGACGCCGTTTTTCCGTTGGCAGGATCGCGATCGGGGCGTTCGGCATTCTCCTGTCATTGGCAACGGGGCTTTGGGTTGATCGCCTGATCCGCGACCTGTTCTCCCGCGCCGACTGGCTCGGCTATAGCGCGATGGGTGTCGTCGCCGTTGGCCTTCTGGCATTGCTGGTCGTTGTCGCCCGCGAGCTTTCGGGCATGATGCAGCTGACGGCTGTGCAGGCCCTGAAGTCGGAGACCGAGAGTGCGGCTGCCTCCGGCAACACCAAGCTGGCGCGATCGGCTTCGGACAAGCTCGTGCATCTTCTGGCCACCAATCCGCGTACCGCACGCGGCCGGACGCGCCTCAAGGAGACGCAAGGCGAGATCATCGACGGCCCGCATCTGCTCGACCTGACGGAGCGCGAATTGCTGACGCCGCTCGACCGCGAGGCGCGGCGCATTATCCTGGCGGCATCCAAGCGGGTGTCGATCGTCACTGCTGTCAGCCCGCGCGCGCTGGTCGATCTCGGCTATGTGCTTTATGAATCGACCCGCATGATCCGTGCCATGGCCGAGCTTTACGGCGGTCGCCCTGGTACGCTGGGGATGATCCGGCTGATGCGGGACGTCATTGCCCACCTGGCGGTGACCGGCTCGATCGCGGCCGGCGACAGCCTGATCCAGCAGGTTCTTGGCCACGGCCTTGCCTCGAAGCTCTCGGCGCGGCTTGGCGAAGGCGTGATCAACGGGCTGATGACGGCCCGCATCGGCATCGCCGCCATGGATCTCTGCCGGCCAATGCCCTTCCGTGCGCTGAAGCGCCCGGGGATCGGCGACTTTCTCTCGGACCTCACGCCGGGTGCGGGGCGTGCGTCGGGCTCGAATGACGTCAGCTGACGGCGAGCTATATCCCCGCATACCAGTCATAACCGAGGTCTTCCCAGAAACCGCCGCGGCCGCGGCCAAACGGTGAAAGGTCGGAAACGACCTCGATGGCGCTGATGTACTTCGCCATCTTGTAGCCAAGCTGCCGCTCGATGCGCACGCGAAGCGGTGCGCCGTTTTCGACCGGCAGCGGTTTGCCGTTCAATCCATAGGCAAGAATAGTCTGCGGATGACGCGCGTCGATGAGATCGATCGATTCGTAATAGGCCGTCTCCCCGGAAAGCCCGAGGTTCATGCGATCGAAGCAATGGAAGACGACATAGCGCGCTTCCGGCCTGACCCTCGCTTCATCAAGCACCCTGGCAAGCGGAACACCGGTCCATTTGGCAATGCAGCTCCAGCCCTCGACGCAGTCATGGCGGGTGATCTGTGTGCGCGATGGCATGTTCCTGAGCTCCGTCAATGTCAGCCTGAGTGGTCTTTCAACCAGCCCGGTTACACCGAGGCTGTATCCGGAGAAGTCCTGCTGGCGAAGGGCTATGTAGGCCTCGTCGGTCGGGTCGGTAGAACCGTTTGGCCTTTGGCCCTGGCGGATTTCACTTTCGGCAAACTCCGGTGCCAGCCGGTCAGCATCCGCCAACAGCCGTTGCACCCGATAGGTCAGGCCGTTGGCCGAGGCCAGGACATCCCGAACAGGCGCACGGTTCTGCAATATGCCGTCAAAAGCGTCACATCCGGCCAATGGCAGCGTCGCCCCGGCAAGACCGGCAGCCGTCAGGAGCCGCCTGCGCGTGATCCAGAGCCGGCTCATCGGCCCGCCTCCCGTTGCCGTTGTTCGCGATCGATGCGGTAACGGCCCGATATCATCGAGCGCAACTCGTTGATGGGGCCTGCGGCAAAAACCATGAAGATGTGGACGACAAAGAACAGAACAAGGAGGAGCATGATCACGAAGTGGATCGTGCGCGCCGTCTGCCGCCCACCGAAGACATCGAGCAGCCACGGCCAAGCCGCATTCATGCCCGGCGACATCGACATGCCGGTGAGGATCATCAGCGGAAAAAATATCAGTAAGACAATGGCGTAGGAGAGTTTCTGCAAGCCGTTGTAGCGGCGACCATGATCAAACTGGAAGCGCAGATGACGCAGGACACTCCGTGGCAAGCCGCGCAGGTCTTCGCCCGATGGCACGATATCGCGGCGCAGGTGGCCATTGATGATGCTGGCGATGATCCACGCGACAAAGACCGTTGCAAAGACCCAGGCGAAGAAGAAGTGCACCACCCGGCCCGTCGCCAGATCCTGATAGGATGGAACCGTCAGCCAGGAGGGAAACGCCCTGTAGGCGCGCCGGTCCACGGGGCCGCTGACCCCAAGCATCCCCGTCGTGTCGAACCCATGACCGAAGAACGTCGTCACGCCACGGACGTCACCATCCGCCGTGCGCGTGGCGTCGATAGAAAGAATGCTGTTGTCGAATTCGAAGCCCGATTGCTGTCCGACATAAAGCGCCGGATGGGCGTTGAAGATCTGCAGTCCGCTCAGGAGCAGAAAGAACAATGCCAATGCCCACAGCCAATGGGTCAGCCGGGTGACAAGTGCATGCCGCCTGACCACAAGGGACATGGAACGGTCGGTCTGCTCAGTGCCGTTGTCAGCCGCCGCCATCTTGAAACCTCCTGTGTTTCAAGTGCATACGTATCCCCCGGCGACGAAGTTTCATAAACACGTCTGCGCGCATCGGCGCACATCATGGTGATCGGTCATCAGCATGTTGCGACGAGGCAACCAACGCCGACGGGATCGGCTCCGTCGTCACAAAGATGCCTTGATATCCACCCGAAAGAAACCGTCCATTAACCATTTGCGCGCAAATGTGGCTCCTAGTTTCGGACGTTGACCCATCAAGGATCGTTTATGTTCTCGCGCCCTTCTTTGATCGCTCGCGGCGCTGCCGCTTTCGCGCTTGCAGCAACCGTCGGCGTTGCTTCGCCAGCCCTCTCCGGCGGCAAGGACAAGGCTTTCTTCGAGAAAGTTTCCGGCCAGTGGAAGGGTCCGGGCGAGATCGTCGCCGGCAAGTACAAGGGCACGAAGTTCACCTGCGATCTCGCCGGTGAAGCGGTTTCAGGCAGCGACGCCGGCATCAAGCTTGACGGTTTCTGCCGCGTCGGCGTGTTCAAGCAGCCGATGTCGGCGCTGATCACCCAGAAGGGCAACACATACACCGGCAAGTTTCTCGACGGCGCCGGCGGCAAGGGTCTCGATATCGTGTCCGGCAATGTCGCCAAGGACAAGGTCGTCGTCGGCATCAACCGCAAGAAGCTGAACGGCGCAATGATCGCCCGGCTTCAGGACGACTCGACGATGAACATCACGATCTCGGTCAAGGTCGAGAATGCCATGGTCCCGGTAATCGGCGTCAGCCTCAACCGCCAGGTCGACAACATCGCCGTCGGCTCGATCAAGTAAGCAAGAAGCACTATTCAAACAAAAAGCCCGGGTCGAACACCCGGGCTTTTGCTGTTATCGGGCTTGGTTTGCGGCCTATGCCCGCCACCATTGCCTGTCTTCGTCGGCCACTTCGATGCCGCTGACGTCTGCATCCGCCAGCCAGTCTTCGATCGTGCGCCCATCGACCGTCATCGCCGGTGCGAAGTCCGCAAGCGGCATCAGCACGAACCCGCGCGTCGTCATGCGTGGATGCGGTAATTCCAGCCTGGCATCGGCCTGGGACAACGCGCCATAGGTCAGGACATCGATATCAATCGTTCGGGGGCCCCAACGCTCGTCACGCACCCGCTTCATCTGCCGCTCGATATCGAGGCAAACGTCGAGCAAGGTTTCCGGCCCGAGCGTGGTTTCGATCTCTGCGCAGGCGTTGAAAAACCAGGCCTGGTCGGTCTTGCCCCAGGGGGGCGTGCGAAACAGCCGCGAAACCGCTCGAACCGAGCAATCGCGCCTGGCATCGAGCATCTGCAGCGCGTCGGCCATGGCCCTGCGCGGCTCGCCCAGATTGCCGCCGAGCCCCAGTGTCGCAATCGCGCCGGTCATGTCAGGCGACATGCTCGACCGTCACCGCGACATAGTCGAGCACGCCGGGCACGGGCGCATTCGGCTTGCGCACGGAAATCTTCGCACGGCGGATCTGCGGGAAGCGCACGCAAAGCGTCTTTGCTACCTCAAGGGCAAGCGCTTCGATAAGATAGCGGCGACGCCCAGTGACGATGCGTTCGATCTCCGTGAAGACGATACCGTAGTGCACGGTATCGTCGATCGAATCGTCGACCAGCGCGTTGCCCTGATCCACTTCGAGTTCGGCGTCGACGAAAAACCGCTGTCCGAGGAACTCTTCCTCGTCGAGAACGCCATGGCGCGCGAAGAAGGCACAGTTTTTCAAGGTAATCGTGTAGGTCGCGCTCATGGTCTCTTGCCCCGTCAGCTCTTCTTTGCACTCAGCATAGCATCCGCCATCATCAACGCATCCCTGCTGTTTGCGACATCATGTACGCGGAAAATGGCGGCACCCGCGATACGCAGCAATGCTGTCGTCGCCGCAGTGGCGGCATCGCGCTCCGCCGGCTCCCGCCCGGTAACGGCGCCAAGGAAACGCTTGCGGGAGGTGCCCACCAGAAAGGGCCGCTCGAACCGGTGCAGTTCCGCGAAACGCGCCATCAACTCCACGTTCTCGTCCGTATCCTTGGCAAAACCGAAACCCGGATCGAGCACGATGCGCTCGCGTTCGACGCCGGCCTCCGTCGCGATCTCAAGCGAGCGGTCCAGGAACTGGAACTGGTCCGCCACCACGTCACCCAGTTTCTGCCGATCGCGTCCGGTATGCATGATGCACAGCCCTGCCCCGGTCTGCGCAGCCACATGTGCAATATCCGGTTCGCGCTGAAGGCCGTGGACGTCGTTGACGATATGGGCGCCGGCCTCGACCGCAAGCCGCGCGGTTTCTGCCCTGTAGGTATCGACCGAAATGAGTGCGTCGGTTTCGCGCGCCAGGGCTGCGATGACCGGAAGGATACGGCGCTGCTCTTCTTCGGCACTTACGGGCGCCGCATCTGGCCTGGTCGATTCACCGCCGACATCGAGGATCTCGGCGCCGTCGTCGAGACAGCGCTTGCCCTGGGTAACCGCCGCCGCAGTACTCGCGAAACGTCCGCCGTCCGAGAAAGAATCCGGGGTAACGTTGATGATCGCCATCAAAACGCCACGCGAGCCCAGTTCGACGCTACGCCCATGCGCCAGTGTCCAATGAAACTTTAGAAATGGATTGTAAGTCATTTCCCCTCACGATGCGTAGCAGGTGATCCATTTCGATTTGCTGTTGCACCCGCGCTGGCTATGCCCCAAGCTTGATTGAAGTTCAACTGAAGAGAACTCCGTATTGATGTCCCGAGTACGCCTCCCGTTCAAAGCCGCCCTTCTTGCGCTTCTGGTTGCCATGCCTCTGGGCGCTGCGTCCGGCGAGACGGTTATCAACAAGAGCTTTTCGTATTTTTCGATCGGCGGGCGCACGGCGGCCGAACTCGACAACGCCCTGTCCAAGGGCGGGCCGATGATGAAGTCGACCGGTGCCCGTCATCCGGGCGCCACGCGCATCAAGTTCGGCGGCACGATCACCTACGTCAATCGCGGTGGTCGTTGCGCGGTGGGTGCCGCTCGCGTTACGCTCAGCACCCGCATCATCCTGCCACGCTGGAAGCATCGCCCTCAGGCCGGCCGCGACCTTGCCCTGGTCTGGGACACATTGTCGAGCGACATCAAGCGGCACGAGGAGCGGCACGCAGAGATCGCCCGCAATCACGCCCGCAAGATGGAGAAGATGTTTCTGGCGCTGAGGCCGCAGACTGACTGTGAAAAGATGCAGGAAAGCGTCACCACCGCCAGCGCGGAAGCGATTGCCGCCCACGACAAGGATCAAGCCCGGTTCGATCGGACGGAGGCGGCCAATTTCGACCGGCGCATGATCCGCTTGCTGCAGTATCGCCTGGAAACGCTGAAAAAGGCGCAGCGTTAGCAAGTCGATGACCGTCCGCTGCAGTTGATCGAAGCATAGCGAGACTATACTTGGCAGCCCCCTGCAAAGGGCCGCATACCCACAGCATTTTATTGGTGAAATCTAGCGATAGCTGCTGCTGAACGACTCGCTTATATTCAAAACATGAAACGTGCGGGGGAGATGAGTTTCTGCCCTTGCGTTGTCGAAAGCAATTTGGCGGACCATGACGGTCCTGCAGAATGTTTGAATATTGCCGTTACTTGAGTTCCGCAGCGTCGTCTTGGCACATCAGGTGCAAAGCAAGGTGACGCGGCAACGAAGGTTCTCCTGGCGTGTCTTGATGCCGCAGATGTTCCCTCCCTCATCTGTGTGCGATGCGCCCTCCTAGCCTCGCTCGTCACACGACCAGCGAGGCGCTTTTTTGGCGCATATACAAACTGAAGGACCGGCCCGAAAACGCGGGTGGGATCAGGCCTGGCGCTCGGGCACGTGCACGACCAGCCCATCCAAGGCATCGCTGACCTTGATCTGACAGGAAAGGCGCGAGGTCGGACGCACGTCATAGGCGAAGTCCAGCATATCCTCTTCCATCGCTTCCGGAGCGCCGACGACAGCCGTCCAGGCATCGTCGACATAGACATGACAGGTGGCGCAGGCACAGGCACCGCCACATTCAGCCTCGACGCCCGGAACCGAATTGCGAACGGCGTTCTCCATGACGGTTGAACCATTCGCGACATCGAGTTCGTGGCGCGTGCCATCAAAGGCGACGATCGTAAGTTTTGTCATGTCACTTTCCGGAATAAGCTGATGAGACTGGCCGATAGCGCTAAGCCGCATGGCAGCGGGCGCGGATTCAGGAAAAGGTCTTCTAACAATTCGGCCATTCAGTCAACAACGGCCCGACTGTGCATCGCGGCCGAACCCTTCAGGCGCGCGCCGCGATGACACTTTTCGGCAGGTTGCAGTCAGCGGCAGAGCTTCAGGATGAACATCTCCGCCTCGAGCACGCTCTCCGCAAGGATGGCGGGCAAGGCTGGATCCATCGGGCGCTGTTCGATCGCGCCGGCCGCAGCGGCGACATCGACGGCTCCGACCGCAAGGGCCGCCCCCTTCAACTGGTGGGCTGCCTGGGCGCGTGCGTTGACGTCGCCTTCGGTGATGTCCTTCATCACCTTGCGCGCTTGCCGGGCAAACAGCTGCAGCACTTCGATCTCGAGCGCCTTGTCGCCCATCGTTTGCGCGGCAAGATGGACAAAATCGATCGGCTTCCGGCCGGAAGACGAAGCGCTGCCGGGTGTGTCGGGAGCTTCGAAGGCAATTCTGAGGGCCGCCATGAGCCAATTTCCTATTGCTTGATATGTTGTCTTTATCCGGTGTCGCCGCGCCGTCGCGCAACTTTTGCGCATCGACCGCATCGGGTGGCACCGGCGCCGCGCCCTGAGGCGCCCTTTCACCGGGCGCCGTCAAAGGACACTCGCTACGATTTCGAGCGATCATCCTCCACGGGCGGGCGCTGCTATCGGCTTAAATCGGGGCGCAATATAGGCAGGAATCTGGGAAATTGGTTAACGACCGTTAAACCTGCTGATTTCCTTGTCTTTTCCGCCCTAACCCCCTCTATCGCATTAAGAATTCATTAGGATTTTAATGAAGCCGGAGTGCTCTTAATTGTAAGAACCTGGCTAATGTGTCACTACGATACGGTTAGGAGCGGACCTGCGTACAAAAATGGCAACCGTTCCGGTGGATAAGCGTTGCGAGTGGTGCCCTCCGGGACCAATTCCGACTATCCATCGAGGAAATGCAGTGGGTGTGAGTAGGGTATTGCGTAGATGTGATGCGCGTATCTTGCCGTCACCGCCCCGGTGAAGACGATCCCTGCCCGCAGACGCGGGCGATGCGGAGCAGGTTTCGCCGGAGGCAAAAGGTAATGAGGCGTATCCCTATGGCGACGAAGAAGAGCAACGAGTCGATCGACGAAAAGGCCTTCCAGGCTCTGGAAGCGGCCCTTAAGATCGATTTTGACGAGCTTAAGTCGAGCCCTAACGACAAGACTTCCTTGGATGATCCGGAGGAAAATGTGTCTGAACCCACCCATCAGGCTGCCCAGCCCGATCACAGCCGAAATGCCAAGCCTCAGCAGGACGCCGCCCGCGCTGCGCGAGCCAATGACGCCGCGCGCGGACTTTCACCCGAACCTGCGCCGAAATCACCACCCCTTTCCCCTGCCAACGACGATGGACGTCGCTCGCCGGCCGCCATGCTGCGCGCCCTCGACGTGCGCTCGAACCGGGCCGCCATCCGGGTTGCAGCGCTCGTGTCGATCGTCTGGGCTATCGCCGGTCTGGGTGTCGCCAATCTTCTCTACGGTCCGCAGATCTGGCAGATCCGCACACTGAGCGATCTGGCAGCCACGCCAGGCGCGGTCGGCGTTGCCATCGGCATCCTGTTGCCGATCATGCTCTTCTTCTCCTTTGCCATCATGATCGCCCGCGCGCAGGAACTGCGCAACGCCGCCCGCTCCATGGCCGAAGTCGCCTTGCGCCTGGCCGAACCGGAAACGGCAGCCGCCGACCGCGTGATGACTGTCGGCCAGGCCGTTCGCCGCGAAGTCTCGGCGATGAACGAAGGCATCGAGCGCACGATCGCCCGCGCCACCGAGCTCGAAACGCTGGTTCATTCCGAGGTCAACGCGCTGGAGCGCAGCTACAGCGAGAACGAGCTTCGTGTGCGCACGCTGGTCCAGGAACTGGGCCTTGAGCGCGAAGCCATCATCGGTCACTCCGAGCGAATCCGCTCGACCATTGCCGGGGCGCATGGCAAGCTCAAGGACGAGCTCGACCAGGCGGGTGACGACATCGCGTCGCGCATCGCGATCTCCGGCGAGGCCTTCGCCTCGCTGATCGACACGCGTGCGGCCGCCCTCAGCGAAAAGTCCGACACGGCGCTCCAGAACATCAGCACCATGCTGTCGAACCGCACGGATTCGCTGCTTTCCGGCCTCACCGCTGCCGGCCTCGGGCTCAGCAACGAGTTCGATACCCGCCTCGACCAGCTGAGCGACACGCTGACGAAGCGCGGCGAGCAGTTGCTCGGCCAGTTCGAGACCCGCGCCTCCTCGCTCGACGCCAATACCGAAAAGCTCAATGCCGCCCTCAACGAGCGCGCACGCCAGCTCAACGAAACGCTGATCGCCCGCACCCGCGACCTCAACGAAAGCCTGAGTGTCGGCCAGAGCGCGATCGCCGGCGGCCTTGAAGACGTGCTGGCCACGCTCAATGCCACCCTCGACGAAAAGGGCGCTCATTTCCGCCAGAGCCTGCGCTCCAGCGCCGACGACGCGATCATGGATCTCGACCTGCGCGGCGGATTCTTCGAAGAGAAGCTGCAGACGACGGTCGGCCAGCTCGCCACCGCCTTCGACGAGCGCTTCCACGAGTTTGCATCTGCATTCGACAAGCGCGCCAGCATGCTCGACACCAAGCTGATGGAGAGCCTGCATCGCATCAACGAGACCGTCTCCGGCGGATCGGATGCCATCGGCGGCGCGCTCGACAGCAGCATCGAAAAGATCGGCTCCGCCCTGTCCGATCAGTCGCTTTCGCTTGCGACAGCACTCGGCGCCACGCATGACTTCATCGAGGAAACGATCGGCAGCCGCACATCCGACCTCAGCAACCTGATCGGCGGCGCTCACAGCCGTATCGACAGCGTCCTGTCCGAAAAGACCACCAGCCTGATGGGCGCGCTTTCGGAGGCACAGGATCGCATCGAGAACGGCTTTGGCCAACGCGCCGAGGCGCTCGCCAGTGCGCTGACATCGAGCGAGCAGCGGCTGACCGCAGGTCTCGACACCCGCACGGCGCAGTTCGTCGACGGCCTGCAGGCCGCCCATGCCCGCATCGAGCAGACGCTGACGGGCTCCGCAGACGAAATCACCAGCGCCATCGCTGCAAGCCAGCATCGCCTCGACAACACCCTGTCCGAGCGCACCCTTGCCCTTTCGACCGTTCTGTCGACCGGCACGGACGCGATCGAAGGCGCCGTGGGCGAAACGGCCGACCGGCTGGAGCGCGTCCTGTCCGAGCGTAGCCAGGCGATTGCCGAAACCCTGTCGACCCAGACGTCGGCACTCGATGGCGTTCTTGCCGATCGTTCTGCCCACATCACCTCGACGATGACGGCCCGCGCCAACGAGATGGCCGACTCCTTGAGCCGCCACGCCGAAGACGTTGCCGACAACCTGACATTCCGCGCCACAGCTGTCGCAGAGACGATGACCGATCGCGTCGGCGAAATCGAGCAGAAGCTTTCCGATAGCGTCTCGCTCGTCGCCGAAAATCTCGGTGGCCGCGTGAGCGAGATTTCCGACACGCTGACCAACACCAGCGCCCGCATCGCCGAAGACCTCAGCGGCCGTGTCGGCAAGATTTCCGATGCACTGACGGCCACGAGCGCCCAGATTGCCGAAGCGCTGACCGCGCGCACCACCGAGGCGACCGCCTCGCTCGCCGGCAAGGCGACGGAGATCGAACAGACCCTGACCGGTCGCGCCGAACACCTGCGCGAAACCCTGTCGTCGACGCACGAGCAGATCCGTGCAACCCTCGACGACCGCATCCATGCGATCAACCTCGCCGTCGATCAGGGTCGCGACCAGCTGGAAGGCATGCTGTCCGACCAGTCGATGTCGATTGCGACCAGCCTCGCCACCAGCGCCAGCATGCTGGAAATGTCGCTCGAAGAGCGCCAGGCGGCCCTTGCCGGCATCATTGATCGCAGCGGCGAAACGCTCGAAGCCCGCATGCGCTCGACCACCGGCAACATCGCCGAACGCCTTGCCGAAACAGCAGGTCAGATCAGCCTTGCAGCCGACACCCTGACCAACCGCGTCGACATGTCGATCAACGGCCTCAACGACCGTCTCGACGATACCGGCCTGCGCATCGAGACCAGCCTTGGCGCGCTCGAAGAGCGCATGCGCGACAGCGCGGAGAACGTCGGCGCGATTGCCGATACCGCGGGGGCACGCGTCGAGACACGGCTCGGTTCGCTCGAAGAACGCATGCGCGGCAGCGTTGATAATGTCAGCGCCATTGTCGACGATACGGCAGCCCGTATCGAGACCCGTCTCGGTTCGCTCGAAGGCCGCATGCACGGCAGCGTCGACAAGGTTGGCGCGATCGTCGATGAAACCGGCAACCGGATCGAATCCCGTTTCGGTGCGATGGAAGACCGCATCCGTGACAGCGTCGGCAACGTCAACGCTATCGTCGACGACACGGGCTTCCGCATCGAGGCCAGCATCGGCACGCTTGAAGATCGCATCCGCGACAGCGTCGGCAGCGTCAACGCCATTGTCGACGATACCGGCGCCAAGATCGAAACAAGCCTCGGGTCTCTGGAAAGCCGTATTCGCGGCAGCGTCGGCAGCGTCAATGCGCTCGTCGATGACACCGGCCTGCGGCTTGAGACGAGCCTGGGCACGCTGGAGGATCGCGTCCGCGACAGCGTCGGCAGCGTCAACGCGATTGTTGGCAATGCGGGCCAACGCATTGCCGATAGCCTCGGTGAGCGTGCCGGCGAAATCGACCGGGCCAGCGAGGAAGCGGCAAGCCGCATCTCCAGCGCCATCAATGCCGGCACGGACCGGATCGAAGAGCGGCTCGGCACCATGGACCGCGCTCTCAACATCGGCCTTGAAAACGTCAACCGGACCATCGAAGGCAAGGCCGCGGTGCTTGTCACCAGCCTGCGCGGCGCCGTCAGCGACGTAACGCACGAGATCGATGCCGAAGCTGGCCGTATTGAAGGCAAGACGGCAGACCTCGTCACCAGCCTTCGCGGCGCCGTCAGCGAAGTCACGCAGGAGATCGACGCCGAAACCGGCCGCATCGAAGGCAAGACGGCAGACCTCGTCAGCAATCTTCGTGGCGCCGTCGGCGATGTCGCCCAGGAGCTTGACGCCGAAGCCGCCCGTATCGAGGGCAAGGCTCAGGGTCTGGTCGACACGCTTCGCGGTGCTGTCAGCGACGCGGCACAGGAGCTCGATGCGGAAGCGGCCCGTTCTGCTGGCCTTCTTTCCAAGGCCGGTCAGGACTTCGCCAACGTGCTGGCGTCCCGCAACGCCGACTTCGCCAATGCGATCGAGCAGACGGCAGCAGCCACAGCCGCACGCCATGCGGAGCTAGCACGCTCTGTGGCCGAAGCCTCCGACACGGCCACCGCTCGCCTTGCCGCGACGCATGGCAAGGTCGCGAGCCACGCCCAGAATATTCAACAGGGCCTCACGGACGCCGAGAAGGCGCTGGAAGCCCGCAGCGAAGCGATCCGCGCCACGCTCGACGACCGTACCCGCGAACTCAACTCGATGCTCGCCGGTCGTTCGATGGAGCTCACACGCATCATCGACGAGCAGGCACGCCCTGTGATCGACCAGTACGCTGCGACCGGCCGCGAAGCCGCCGAGCGCATCGCCAGCGTCACCCAGGACAGCACCGATCGCCTGCGCGCCGAGAATGCCGCCCTGGTCAACGCCATCACCGAGCGCACCGGCGAGACGCTCAACGCCATTTCGCTGCGCGCCGAAGAAACGGCAAAGGCGATGAAGATGGTCGAGAACCGTCTGCAGTCGACGGCGCTCGGCCTGATCGACCAGCTCGCCGCCAACAACACGGCAATTGCCACCGTCATCGACCAGGCAAGCAACAATCTCGGCGACATGGACCAGCGGCTGGAGGCTACGGCCACCCGCTTCTCGGAGACCACACGCCAGGCCTCCGACATGCTGTCGACGTCCACCCGCCTCATCGAAGGCAAGGTCGACAAGCTCTCGGACATCTCCGCTTCCACGCTGTCGCAGATAGGCGGCATCGTCGGTCGCTTCGAGGATCACTCCAAGGTGCTCGGCCAGGCGTCTGACCTCCTGGGCGCCGCCCAGTCGAACCTCGTCAGCACGCTCGAGGAACGGCAGGACGCGCTTCGCACCCTGTCGGTCGGTCTCGTCCAGCGCTCGGAAGAAATCGAACGCACGATGCGTGCGCTCGAGGGCTTCGTGGATGGCGCCTTCCAGCGCGCCGAAGAGCGCTCTGGTTTGGTTGCCGGCAACCTGCGCAGCGGCATCCAGCAGTCCTTCTCAGACGTCGGCCGCCTGCTGTCGAGCACCGAACAGCGTGCAGCCGAAGCCGCCGAATCCATGCGCAATGCCCTGGCCCAGGCCGGCGAAGAAGCGGGTGCCTCGGTCGAAGCCGTGTTCTCGCGCGCCGAAGACCGCTCGCGCCAGATTGCCGATACCCTTCGCTCCGGCGTCGAGACGTCGTTTGCCGACGTCAACAAGACGCTTTCGGCGGTCGAGGGCCGTGCGCTCGGCGCGTCCGAAGCACTGCGTCAGGCGATCGCCAAGGTCGGCGAAGATGCGAACGCGTCGATCGAGGGCGCATTCGCCAATGCGGAAGAGCGCTCCAAGGAAGTGGCAACCCGCCTGCGCGGCAGTGTCGCCTCCTCGGTTTCCGACGTCGAACGCATGCTCAACGAGAGCGGCAAGAAGTCGGACGGCGTGGCAACCCAGCTGCGCGAAGCCGTGCGTGTCGCCATCGACGAAGCCATCGGCCGCTTCAGCGGCGCGACCGACGATATCCGGCGCTCGGCTGGCGAGATCCGCAAGGAACTCGACATGACCCGCGAAGAGCTGAAGCGCAGCGCCTTCGACCTGCCCGAGGAAGCCAAGGAGAACGCCGCTGTCATGCGCCGTGCCGTGGCCGAGCAGATCAAGGCCCTGCAGGAATTGTCGGATATCATCGGCAAGTCCTCGACGCAGCTCGAAGTCGCACAGCCGCTGCGCCAGCAGCCGGTCGCAGCCGCCCCTGTTGCGGCTGCACCTGTCGCTCGTCCTGCGGTCCAGCAGCCGGTCGCAGAACCGCGCCGCCAGGAACCCGCTCCGGCGCTGCGCGGCAGCCTCGGTATCGAACAGGCAACCACGGTTCAGCAGCCCGCCCCCGTACAGCCGACCCGCGCTCAGCCGGCAACGCAGGCCGTTACCAGCGAGGTCGCCGAAGGCGGCGGCTGGATGCGTGACCTGCTGCGCGCCGCTTCACGCGAGGAGGCACCGGCCGCCGCTCCGCAGCGCCCGGCCGAAAGTCAGCCGGTTGCCCGCAGCGGCGACACCCGCAACCCGCGCCACGTGGTGGAATCGCTGAACTCGCTGTCGGTCGATATCGCCCGCGCCATCGACCATGACGCCTCTGTCGACCTGTGGCGCCGCTACCAGCGCGGCGAACGCGACGTCTTCACCCGCAGGCTCTATACGCTGAAGGGCCAGCAGACCTTCGACGAGATCAAGCGCAAGTACGACCGCGAGCCGGAATTCCGCACCGCCGTCGATCGCTACATCGCCGACTTCGAAAAGCTGCTCGCCGACGTTGCGCGCAACGACCCGGACAAGCGCATCACTCAGACCTACCTCACCTCGGACACGGGCAAGGTCTACACGATGCTCGCCCACGCGGCCGGCCGCTTCAACTAAGGAAGCACCATCGGTAAAGATCAGACGGCCCCACCTTCAAGGTGGGGCCGTTTTCGTATGCGCGCCACAGTCCACGTTCGACCATACGGCGAGTTTTGCTCCGGCTTGGGCGTGCCGCAACTTCGTGCGAAGCCGATGCGGATCAGCAACTTACCTGGATACCTCACGCTATCTGAATACCACATGCGCGATGGGCGTTCCCGACATCGGGATCATGGTCATGCAAATCACGGCTGGCCGTGACGGATTGCGGCAGATGTGGCTGAACCGCCGACAGCCATTGGCGTGTCCCCTTGCCAGCCACGTCCCGTCTCGCACGACACGGCGTGTGTGCCGGCGTGATCCGTATCGGGCAAGTGGCAGGTACCGCGACCGCATTGACGCGAGCTGCGACGCCCGCCCAGCCGAAATTTGCACTATTGGTGCGTAACCCACGACGCGGGCAATAGGCAAAGTCGTTATCCTTGCCCGACGACGCACACGGCCCACTCGTCACCTTCGCGACCCATGACAAAGTTGGGATCGCCGGATCAGTCCCTGACGGACCAGCTTGCGACAAGCGTTCCCGCCGGCAATTCGCGGACCTGATCCAGCAACGGCGTCACCTGCCCCCAGTATCGCTCGAGCGCACAAATCCCATATTGGATAGCGCATCCTCGTCGCCGAGTGATAACGGCTTTCGAAACCGTTACATTCGTCGCAGCCGGGCAGACGACCTCCCGCAGAGCGCCAGGATTGGAAGAAGCCAAAGGCAAGCGCGGCGGTCTGCCTGGTGGTGCAATTCGTCCCCATGAAACGAGGCATCGTCCACGGGATATCCAGCACATTACCGTTGCCGGGCTTCGAGGCGCTGCACGTGCTCGCCGAGAGACATCCGGAAGCCATCCAATGCGAATTGGCGCCCCAGCCAATCTGCGCCAAAACAGGCTACTTGGCCTGCAAGGCCGGGCGATGCAGCGTGCGCATGCCCGGTAAACTGCTGAGCCCCACCCCGTCGCAGACGATGGACACCAATTCAGACGGCACGACGTTGGCGCCATGGTGGCCAGCCGTTTACCTGAGAGGTTGTTGCGACTTCCAGACAAAGTGTTCCCGTTTGAAGTGCCGCCGGCAGACGTGCAAAGCAGTTTCCTGACGGGAATGGCCGGGATTGAGCGATGGCGCGTCTCTGCATGCATATTCCATTCGGAAAGGCTCTGCGGCCCTCCGTGCGGGGCGCGACCCTGTTCCATCTCATTGCCATCGCCTCTGTCCGACAGCGACGGAAGCTGGCCGCAGCGACCGCCTATGCACGGGCACATCCAACAAAAAAAGGCCCCGGATGAACCGGGGCCCTTTCAAACTTCGATCGAGCCGGCCTGAGCGGCTGGCGATCAATGTTCCTTGTTGGCGTAGACCGACTTCTTGGTCAGGTAGACCAGACCGGTGAAGATCAGCAGGAACACCATGACCATGAAGCCGGTGCGCTTGCGCTCTTCGAGGTGCGGCTCGGCTGCCCACATCAGGAAGGCCGAAACGTCCTTGGAGTACTGGTCGACCGTCTGCGGCGTACCATCGTCATAGGTGACCTGGTCGGCGGAGATCGGCTGAGCCATCGCCAGCGCCGAAGCGTTGGCGAAGTACGGGTTGTAGTGGGTGCCCTCGGAGATCTGGACGCCTTCCGGCGGCTCCTGGTATCCCGTCAGAAGCGCGTGGATATAGTCCGGACCACCTTCCTGGTAGGGCCAGAACATATCGAAGACGAACTGCGGGAAGCCGCGTTCGATGCCGCGCGCCTTGGCGATCAGCGAGAAGTCCGGCGGTGCTGCCCCGTTGTTGGAGGCGGCGGCGGCTTCCTTGTTCGGGTAAGGCGACGGGAAGTGATCCGAAGGCACGGCCTTGCGGGTGTACATTTCGCCGTCAGCGTTCGGGCCGTCCTGCACTTCGTAGTTCGCGGCGAATGCCTTCACCTGAGCGTCCGAATAGCCAAGGCCCGTGAGCGTGCGGAATGCCACCAGGTTCATCGAGTGGCAGGCCGAACAGACTTCGGTGTAGACCTTCAGGCCGCGCTGCAGCTGGCCCTTGTCGTAGTTGCCGAACGGGCCGGCGAACGACCAGTCCTGCTGCTCCGGCTTGTGGATCGGATAGTGGGGCGTACCGCCGCCATGCTCCTCGCCGCCCTTCGCCTCTTCGGCGGCAGCCGCTCCGAGACCGAGGCCAGCGACGACAGCAAGTGACAGAATGCCTGTTACAAGCTTTTTCATTGTTGTGGGTTCCTTATCAATCGCTGTTCTGATCAGGCACGTGCGGTGGCTGGCTGCGCCTTTGCATTCTTCTTTTCCAAGACCGCTTCGGTGATGGAGTTCGGAATGCGCTTCGGCGTTTCGATCAGGCCGAGAACCGGCATGATGACGAGGAAGAAGCCGAAGTAGTACAGCGTGCCGATCTGCGACATGACAACGTACAGGCCTTCTGCCGGGCGCGAACCAAGCCAGCCGAGCAGGATGGCGTTGACCACGAAGATCCAGAAGAAAAGCTTGTACCACGGACGGTAGACCGCCGAGCGGACCTTGGAGGTGTCGAGCCAGGGCAGGAAGAACAGGATGATGATCGAGCCGAACATCACCAGAACGCCGCCGAGCTTGGAGTCGATCGGGCCGACATTGAAGGTGATGGCGCGCAGCATCGCGTAGAACGGCAGGTAGTACCATTCGGGAACGATGTGAGCAGGCGTCTTCAGCGCGTCAGCCGGAATGTAGTTGTCCGGATGGCCGAGGAAGTTCGGCTGGTAGAAGACGAACCACGCGTAGACCAGAAGGAAGATCGAAACGCCGAGTGCATCCTTCAGCGTCGCGTAGGGCGTGAAGGGAACGGTATCGGTCTTCGACTTCACTTCGACGCCGGTCGGGTTGGTCTGACCGGTGACGTGCAGGGCCCAGACGTGAAGCACGACGACGCCGGCAATCATGAAGGGCAGCAGGTAATGCAGCGAGAAGAAGCGGTTCAGCGTCGGCTGGTCGACGGCAAAGCCGCCAAGCAGGAACTGCTGGATCCACTCGCCCACCAGCGGGAAGGCTGAGAAGAAGCCGGTGATAACGGTCGCGCCCCAGAAGGACATCTGACCCCAGGGCAGAACGTAGCCCATGAAGCCGGCAGCCATCATCAGGAGGTAGATGACCACGCCGAGGATCCAGAGGATTTCGCGCGGTGCCTTGTACGAGCCGTAATAGAGGCCGCGGGCAATGTGCAGGTAGACGGCGATGAAGAAGAAAGACGCGCCGTTGGCATGCATGTAACGCAGCAGCCAACCATGGTTGACGTCGCGCATGATCTTTTCGACCGAGTTGAACGCAACGGTCGTGTCGGCGGCATAGTGCATGGCGAGCACGATACCGGTCAGGATCTGCACGACCAGCATGACGGAAAGCATGGCGCCAAAGGTGTATGCGTAGTTCAGGTTCCGGGGAACCGGATAGCTGATGAAGCTGTCATGAATCATACGCGGCAGCGGAAGACGGGAATCAACCCATTTCTCAATGCCAGTCGTTGGCGTGTAGGTTGAATGTTCAGCACTCATTATCAGTAGTCCCCTCAACCGATCTTGATAACTGTGTCGGAAACGAACGAGAAGGTCGGCACGGGGAGGTTTTCCGGCGCCGGACCTTTACGGATTCGGCCAGCCGTATCGTAGTGCGAACCATGGCAGGGACAGAACCAGCCACCGAAATCACCGGCCTGACCGAGCGGCACGCAGCCGAGGTGGGTACAGGAGCCGACCATGACGATCCAGTTTTCCTTGCCTTCGCCGGCCGAGCGATCGAGATCGTTCGCCTGTGCGTCGGTCGGAAGGTTGGCATTGCGCGCAACCGGGTCCTTGAGGTCCGCAAGAGCGACCGCCTTGGCCTCTTCCACTTCCTTGTCGGTGCGGTTGCGGATGAAGATCGGCTTGCCGCGCCATTTGGCCGTCAGCGACATGCCCGCCTGCAGGCTCGATACGTCGACCTCGATCGAGGCGAGCGCCAGCGTCGAGGCATCCGGACGCATCTGGTCGATGAATGGCCAAGCAACAGCGCCGGCGCCAACGACGCCTGCCATGCCGGTGGCCAGGTAAAGGAAATCGCGGCGAGTGGGCTCGCCCGAGGTCTCGCTTGAAATGTCGTGTTCGCTCACGGCTAAACCATCCTCTCACGCAATGTTGCGGAAACCGCATCCGCCCAGCGAGATCCCTGCCCTTGCGGTTTGACCTAGGTCAAGGAAACACGCCCAATCAAAGTGCTGACACTTTCGCGTGTTTACCGTTGCAAACACGTTTTCAGCGCCAGAATCCGTAAACTTCTGCGCGCGCACGGCTCGCAGATTCCCCGTCAATCCGGCGCGTTCTATGCTTGATCGCAAATTATGTCCAGCCTTGACAAGGGCGGGTGGGCAGATTGTCGCGGGGAAAAGCGCGGCCAATTGGCACAAGGACTTGACGGTTGGCATTATGGCCGTCGAGCCATCTTGAAATAGCGAGAGGGTGGCCCTACTCCGCCGCTTCTTCGCGCGCCAGAAACCCGCCCGATTGCCGCGACCAGAGGTCGGCATAAAGCCCGCCCCGTGCGATCAGTTCGGCATGGGTTCCGTCCTCAACGATGCGTCCCTTGTCCATGACGACGAGACGGTCGAGCGCGGCGATCGTCGACAACCGGTGCGCGATCGCAAGCACGGTCTTGCCTTGCATCAGCCGGTCGAGATTGGACTGGATCGCGGCCTCAACCTCGGAATCGAGCGCCGACGTCGCCTCGTCGAGGACGAGGATCGGCGCATCCTTGAGCATGACGCGAGCAATGGCGATTCGCTGCCGCTGGCCACCGGAAAGCTTGACGCCGCGTTCGCCGACATGGGCATCGAAGCTCCTGGCGCCGCGCTGGTCCTGCAGCCCGAGGATGAACTCATAGGCTTCCGCCTTCTCCGCCGCAGTGATCAACTGCGCCTCGCTCGCATCCGGCTGGCCGAAGAGGATGTTGTCGCGAATGGAGCGGTGGAGCAGCGACGTGTCCTGGCTGACCATGCCGACCTGGGCGCGCAGCGATTCCTGGCTGACCATGGCAATGTCCTGGCCGTCGATGAGGATGCGCCCGCCTTCGAGGTCGTAGAAGCGCAGGAGCAGGTTGACGAGTGTCGACTTGCCGGCACCAGAACGTCCGACGATGCCGACTTTCTCGCCCGGACGCACCACAAGCGTAAAGTCGTCGATGACGCCAGCGCCCTTGCCATAATGAAACTTCACATGCTCGAAACGGATCTCCGGCTCGCGCACCGAAAGCGCCTTGGCACCGGGCTGGTCGACGAGGCCGATCGGCTGTGAGACCAGTTCGGCCGAATTCTGGATCGTGCCGATATTGCGCATGATCGAGTTGAACTGCGTCATCATGCGGCCAAGCAGCATGTTGAGCCTAAGCACCAGCGCCAGCGTGAACGCAACGGCGCCCGCACTGATCGCACCGCCGAGCCAAAGGTGGATGGAATAGATCGCGATCGCCGCGATCATCATGCCCGAAAGCAGCGCAAGCGAGGCGCGCACGGCCGTCAAGAGCCGCGTGAAGGGGATAACGGCTTTCTGGAAGCGGTCGAAGCCGGCGCGGATGTAGCGATCGTTCTCGTCGTCGCGCCCAAACAGTTTCAGTGTCTGGATATTGGAATAGGCGTCCACCATCCGCCCGTTCAGCATCGAGGCCATCTCGGCCGTTTCGCGGGCATGCTTGCGGATGCGCGGAACGAAGTAGCGCGCCAGCGCGAGAAAGACGACGATCCAGAACGCCACCATGGCCGCCAGCCGCCAGTCGAGCTGAGCGACCAACGCCATGGTCGAGGCGGTGTAGATGACGATGAACCAGACGACCTGCAGCAGCGACACGATCAGGTCGCTTGTCGCCTGCGCTCCGGACCAGACCTTGGTCACGATTCGGCCGGAAAAATCGTTCTGGAAGAACGACAGCGATTGCCGCGCGACGTGGGTATAGGTCTGCCAGCGCACCAGATTGAGAAAGCCGGTGGTGATTGCCTGTTCCTCGACCAGCGCCGCCAGTGACACCGCCACGAAGCGAAACACCAGCACGGTCAGCAGCATGAACAGCAGCTCCGGACCATTGGCGGCGATCAGCCCGCTCCAGCCCGCCTCCGGCTTGACGGTATCTAGAACATCGACGAGGCGCCCGACGAAATAGAAGAGCCCGGCCTCCAGCATGGCGACGAGACCGCCGAGGATGGCCATCGCCAGAAACGGCCCCTTGGCCTGACGGGCATAGAACCAGGCAAAGCCCCACAGGGATTTCGGCGGCTGCAGTCGCTCGCGCGGCGCAAACGGCCTGATCCAACTCTCGAATATACTGACGATGGCGCTGAGCATGCTTCCGATATAGGCGCTTGGGCGCCAACGGCAATCGGTTTTCGCCTCCGGCCGCATTACAAATACGTTAGGTCAAGGGATGGCCCCGCCACGAGCATGGGCGGGGCAGCTGCGGATCACTCCGCAGCTTCTTCCTTTTCCGTGTCGTCGGCGATGAAACCGCCGGACTGGCGCGACCAGAGGTCGGCATAAAGTCCACCCTTGGCCACGAGATCGGCATGCGATCCGGTTTCGACGATCCGGCCGGCTTCCAGGATGACGAGGCGGTCCATTTCCGTCAGCGTCGACAGGCGGTGAGCGATCGCGATCACCGTCTTGCCGGCCATCAGCGCGAACAGGTTCTCCTGGATCGCCTGCTCGACTTCGGAATCGAGCGCCGATGTCGCCTCGTCGAGCACCAGGATCGGCGCGTCCTTGAGGAAGACGCGGGCGATCGCGATGCGCTGACGCTGGCCGCCGGAGAGCTTGACGCCCCGCTCGCCAACCTGGGCATCGAGCCCCTTGCGTCCCTGGTTGTCCTCGAGCCCCTGGATGAACTCCCAGGCATTGGCGCGCTTGGCCGCCGCGATGATCGCCTCGTCGTCGGCTTCCGGGTGCCCATAGGCGATGTTGTCGCGAATGGCGCGATGCAGCAGCGAGGTATCCTGCGTGACCACGCCGATCTGCGCGCGCAGGCTGTCCTGGGTGACGGTGGCGATGTCCTTGCCGTCGATGCGGATCGCACCCGCTTCCACGTCGTAGAACCGCAACAACAGGTTCATCAGCGTCGTCTTGCCGGCGCCTGAGCGTCCGACGAGGCCGATCTTCTCGCCCGGCTTGATGTCGAGCGACAGGTGATCGATGACGCCCTTCGCCTTGCCGTAGTGGAAGCGAACGTCGTCGTAGGTGATCGCGCCCTTCTCGGCCTTCAGCGCCTTGGCATCCGGCTCGTCGACGATATCCTGTGCCTTGGTCATCATGCCTATGCCGTCATAGACCGTGCCGATGTTCTCGAACAGCGCCGAGACTTCCCACATGATCCATTGCGACATGCCGTTGATGCGCATGGCAAGGCCGACGGCAATCGCGATGGCACCGACCGAGATGGCACTCGTCAGCCAGAGGTGGATGCCGAGCGCGCTGATCGCAAACAGAGCGATGCTGTTGTTGGTGTAGACCAGCACATGAAACAGCGTGACCTTGCGCATCTGGCGATGCACCGTGTCAAGGAACCCGTCCATCCCTGCGCGTGCGTAGGTCTCTTCGCGGCCCGCATGCGAGAACAGCTTGACCGTGCCGATATTGGTATAGCTGTCGACGATACGGCCGGTCATCATCGAGCGCGCGTCGGCCTGCTCCTTGGAGATCTTCTGCAGGCGCGGCACGAAGTAGCTGACGATGCCGATGTAAATCACCAGCCAGACGGCCAGCGGCATCACCAGCCGCCAGTCGGCGGCGGCGACGACGATCAGCATCGAGACGAAGTAGCTGACGACGTAGACGAAGACGTCGAGGATCTTCATCACCGTTTCGCGAACGGCAAGCGAGGTCTGCATCACCTTGGTAGCGACACGACCGGCAAACTCGTTGGCGAAGAACGTCATGCTCTGGCGCAACAGATAGCGGTGCATCTGCCAGCGGGCGATCATCGGATAGTTGCCGAGCAGCACCTGGTGCATGATCAGCGAATCGATCGCCACCAGCAGCGGCAGGCCGATCAGGATCAGCGCGCCCATCCACATCAGTCGGTGGCCTTCTGCCTCCAGGAACGTGTCGCGATTGGCGCTCGAAAGCCAGTCGACCATGTTGCCGAGAAACTGGAACAGCGCCACTTCACCGATCGCGATCAGCATGGTGCAGACCGACATGATGAGCAGCCACGGAACTGCGGGCTTGGAATAGTGCCAGCAGAAGCCGAAAAGGCTTTTCGGCGGAAGAACGGGCTCTTCCGTCGGATAGGGATTAAGGCGGGATTCAAACCAGCCAAACATTATCTTGCTCCTTCAGAGTATTTTGAAGGAAGGCGGGTACATTTCTCCCCGCATTCTTTATCGTGAAAATTTCAGTCCGGAAATGCTGCCCCGCCACGGCGGGTCTATCTTCCGGAGTTCCGGAAGCGCGCATAAATCTCTTGAAAGATAGGTCGCGGAACCGGTCAGGCCAAACGGTGGCCCATCACTCCAGGAAGGCGTGTCAACATCAATATAGTCATCATTGCCTCCGTCGGTTCGCGTTGAAGAGAGCTTCTCTCTACCCCCATTCGCGCCGACATGCCAGATTGTCGCAGGCACTTTCTTGCCTGTTATTTCATCGCTTGATCGGATGTTGCTCGTTCGGCACAGATTAGCGACCACAAATTCAGCACGGATATGGCCGAAACCGGCAGGAACCGCCCATGAACCCATCATCGACCAGCCCTCCCGTCCTTACAGGACATGGCATCGTCCTGCGGCCCCCGAAGGATGGTGACGTCGAGACGCGGCTGGCCTTCGGACGCGACGCAGAAATCCACCGCATGTACGGCGGCAGCGCTGCCTCCGCCCCTCCCTATCGACGGGCCGATGCGCGGAGGTGGGTAAATTCGATCGCCGAGCATCCGGCAGCGTGGATCATCGACCACAATGGCGCTATCGGCGAAGTGCGGCTCGACAACATCAACCGGAGCGACAGGCGGGCCAGTCTCGCGATCGGCATCTTCGACCCGCAAAGGCTCGGCCGGGGACTTGGCACCGCCGCCACCAAGCTTGTATTGGCGCATGCGTTTGGCGCGCTCGGTCTGCATCGCGTTTCGGTGCGTGTGCTCGATTTCAACGAGCGCGCGATTGCCAGCTACCGCAAGTGCGGCTTCTCGATCGAGGGACGCGAGCGCGAGGCGGGGCTGATCGACGGCGAATGGCATGACGACATCATGATGGGGATACTCGCGCACGAGTTCTCCGCACAAAAAGATCTGTTGCAAGGAAAGTGACCAGACGTGAGTGACCTTCGCATTGCCCTTTACCAGCCCGACATTCCCGGCAATACCGGCACGATCCTGCGCCTCGCCGCCTGCCTCGGTCTTGCCGTCGACATCATCGAACCGGCGGGCTTCGACCTGTCCGACCGCAACCTGAAGCGCGCCGGCATGGATTACATCGCCTCAGTCACCCTCACCCGCCACATCAACTGGGAGTGGTTCGAGGCCTGGCGTGCGCCGACGGGACGGCGGCTCGTGCTCGCATCGACCAAGGCGGCCGAGGCCTATACCCGCTTCCAGTTCCGCGCCGACGATATCCTGCTCTTCGGCCGGGAAAGCGCCGGTGTGCCAGACCATGTGCATGATCTGGCGCAAGGCCGCATCCTCATTCCCATGGCCGAGGGGCAGCGGTCGCTCAACGTCGCCATATCCGCCGCCATGATTGCCGGCGAGGCTATCCGTCAAGTGCAATTGCTCTGATCCGTCTTGCATGAGCCTGCCCTGCCTTCGTTGATGGGGCAATTGGCACCGCCTTTGGACGGCACCAAAGGATCAGGCGGCGACCTCGTTATAGGGCGTCGCCTTGCGTGCCTGTTTCAATGTTCGCGCCCACCAGATGAGCCGATCCATCATCAGGAACAGCGGGGCGCGAAACTCCTCGGGCTTGTAGAGATTGCCGGCCGCGTCGAACTTCGACCAGGCCTTGGCGAACTGTACGCCGTCGCGCAGCGTCACCGCGTGCAATTCGCCGAAGACCTGCCGCAGCTGTTCGACGGCGCGAATGCCGCCGGACGCGCCACCATAGGAAACGAAGGCAACGGGCTTGGCATGCCAGGGCTCATAGACCGAATCGATCAGTTCCTTTAGCGCGGCCGGATAGCCATGATTATATTCCGGCGTGACCACGAGAAACGCATCGGCTTCGGCGACCTTGCGCTCCAGCCATTCGCCGGGATTGACTGCCGCGCCGACGCCGCGCGACGCCTTTAGTCTCGCCGGATCGATGACGGTCAGATTGAAGACGGCCGAATCAGAGACCTCGCGGATCAGCCAGTTGGCGACCGTATCGCAGAAGCGTCCCTGCCGGGCGCTGCCGTAAATCACCGCAAGCGTCATTTTCTCAGTCATGGGGATTTGCTCCTTGTTGTGAATGCCATGGAGCTCATGCTATAAAACCTCAATATTAGTTGAGGTCAATAGACGTCATGGCGATTGTGAGAAACAGCGAGATGCGGCGCGAACTAACCGTCGGCGAAGTGGCCGAACGCAGTGGCGTCGCCGTCTCCACACTTCATTTCTACGAGGCAAAGGGGCTGATCCGCAGCAACCGCAGTCGCGGCAACCAGCGCCGCTATCCACGAGGCGTGCTCAGGCGTGTGGCGGTGATCAAAGTGGCGCAACGCACAGGAATTCCGCTGGCAGAAATCCAGGCGGCGCTGAGCGTGTTACCGGACGACCGGCCGTTGACGGTGCAGGATTGGGCACGGCTATCGGAAAGCTGGCATGAACAGCTGAATGAACGCATCGCCAGCCTGATGGCACTGCGCGATCATCTGACGAGTTGCATCGGCTGCGGCTGCCTCTCGCTCAGGGAATGTCCACTGCGCAATCCGCACGATGTGCTCTCGATGGAAGGCACCGGTCCACGGTTGATGGACGCGACCGAAGAAGACGGCCAGCCTTAGGCTGCCTCTTCCAGCGGACATCGCCCTGCAGGCTGCGCCAGCGCTCAATCGGCCGTCGGCAGGCGCCGCATGGTGAATTCGATCTGGTCACCGTCGAGCTGTCGCCAGCTCTCCACCTCTGTCCAGTAGGCGGCCTTGGGCCAGGTATCGAACCATTCACGCGCCTTGGCGCGGGCCGCAGTTCGCTCAAGCCGAAAGGTTTCTCGCACGAAAAGCCCATCGCCTCGTGTCGGATTTTCCCGGCGATGCCGGGCGATCTGGCGCCGCAAACCATCAAGCGGCGGACCTGCGGGTATTCTTGCCATCGGCCATACCTCTGGAGGTAAAGATAGGGTGTGAGGGCAATCTTTGCCAGTGCGTTGTGCCGGACGCGCCGCATGCGGCAGACTGGCCCTGCGACCCCTTCGCCGTTGCCAACAGGGCGGAAATATGAACTGTGGCGCAGATCAACGAATCGGCGGCTTTCCGGCATGAAAAGCCGCTAACAGGACGAATTTTCATGGAACGACCGCAACTCCCCCCGGGCCTGCCTGCCGATATCGAAGAAAAGAAGGCTGCAGCCAGGGCTTGGTTCGAAAGCCTGCGCGACACGATCTGCGCCGCCTTCGAGGCTGTCGAGGACGACCTGACCGGGCCGCTGTCCGACCGTGAGCCCGGCCGTTTCGTCGGCAAGGACTGGAGCCGCGACGGCGGCCAGGGTGGCGGCGGCCGCATGTCGATGATGGAAGGCCGCGTCTTCGAGAAGGTCGGAGTGCACACCTCGACGGTCTTCGGGGAATTCTCGCCCGAGTTCCGCGAGCAGATCCCGGGTGCCAGCGAAGACCCGCGCTTCTGGGCGTCGGGCATTTCGCTCATTGCCCATCCCGTGAACCCCAACGTGCCGGCCGTTCACATGAACACCCGCATGGTGGTCACCACCAGCAACTGGTTCGGCGGCGGCGCCGACCTGACGCCGGTGCTCGACCGTCGCCGGGTCATGAGCGATCCCGACACCCAGCTGTTCCACCGCGCCATGGAGATCACCTGCAATCGCCACCCGGTTGCCGATCACGCCCGCTTCAAGCAATGGTGTGACGAGTACTTCTTCCTGAAGCACCGCAACGAACCGCGCGGCACCGGTGGCATCTTCTACGACTGGCTGCAATCGTCCCCCGAGCAAGCCGGCTGGGAGGCGGACTTCGCCTTCACGCGCGATCTCGGCAAGGCTTTCACGCTCGTCTATCCGAAGATCGTGCGCACCAATTTCAACATGCCATGGACCGAGGAAGATCGCGACGAGCAGCTCGTTCGCCGCGGCCGCTACGTCGAGTTCAACCTGCTCTACGACCGCGGCACCATCTTCGGCCTGAAGACGGGTGGTAACGTCGAATCGATCCTCTCGTCCCTGCCCCCGGTCGTCCGCTGGCCCTGATATGTCTCGTGATCTGACCGGCTCAGAAATGAGATCGGTCGGGTCGGTTTTTTGATCTGCGCTGCTGGCAGAAGGCCGGCAGCGCATGGCGCGCGCGCTTTCGTCTGATTGCGTGCGTGTTGCCATCGCTCGGATGATGGCCGACAGGTCCCCCTTCCAAATCCCGGGTTCAAGCCAGGCGCCTCGTCACCGCCGCGCGACGGCACCGGCGTGCCGGGTTGCGGTCAATTGACCGCGCCTTTCGTGAAATGCGCTGAGGCTCTTGCGCTTTGCCAGGCCCATCGACATCTACCTGAAGGTGGTGCCGAGAAAGTCTTGCGCGCCACCACGCAAGCATGCCGGTTGTCAAATCCTTATTCAAATCTGTCTGTTCCCGCGGGCACCGCTGCAGTTCCTGGATCTGAACATGATCCGGGTGGTCAGACCGGTCCCGGATTCGGCATCGACAGTTGACGAGCCATCACAAAGCGAGAAGGACGAACGCATGACGCACGAGAGCACGGCCTCCACTACCGACCGGCACAGGAAACGCTTCCCGCGATGGCTGAAGCTATCTGCGATCATCATCGCCGTTCTGGTCGTTCTCGTTCTGGCGCCGCTCGCGCTCCTCCTTTATCCGACGCTGAAACCCTATCCCAAGGCACCTCCGATCGAGACAGCCGTTTCGCAGCTCGACAGAAACAGGCAGGACCTCGCCCACCTCAGGCATTTTCCGGATTTCGAAAGAAGCTTCACGCCGGAGGCGAAAGCCGCCTTCACGCTCGCCCTTGGCGAGATCGAGCAGCGCGCCGGCGAACTCGACCGGGCCGGACTGGCCATGGCAACCGCGAAGGCCGTGGCTCTCGCCGACAACGGTCATACCAACGTTGTCGGGCTCGTCGGCGGCCGCAGCTTCAATGCGGTGCCAATTCGCCTTGGCTGGTTTTCCGACGGGTTGTTCGTCGTCTCCACCGCTGAAGACCAGAGCCACCTTCTCGGACGACAGATCCTCGGCGCAAATGGCAAAACGACGGATGAAATGGTGGAGGCGCTGCGCCCATATGTCGGCGGTCCAGCCAATCTTGCCAAGGAATTGGCGCCGAACTTCCTGATATCGCCGGAGCTTCTTCATGCGGCCGGCCTTGGGCAAACAGGGGCAAGCAGCACCTATGACATGCGCCTTGCGGATGGAAGCGTCGCCCCGGTCCTCCTCACCGCAACCCCTGCTGGCCAAGGCGCTCAAAACACCAATTTCTGGCCCGCACGCGATTTGAGCCCCGTTGCGCAGACGGGCGACACAGCCCAGTGGCGACATGTCCTCGATGGGGTCGCCTTGCCGGACTACCTCGCCCGCCCCGAGAGCAACTACTGGCACGCCTATCCCGAACCGGGCCTGCTCTACGTTCAGATCAACCGCGTCCGCGACCAGGCACCAACCGGCCTGTCGCAATATCTCTCCGATGCGCTCGATGAAGCGGCTGCAAAGCCAATTCGCAACGCGATCGTCGATCTCAGGTTCAACAGCGGCGGAAACTACACGTTGTCTTCTGATTTCGCCCAACGCTTGCCGGAGCTTCTGCCACCGACGGGCCGGCTTTTCATACTGACCAGCGGCAACACGTTCTCCGCGGCGATCAGCACGGCGGCGTGGCTGAAATATTATGGCGGCGCGCGCGTCACCATCGTTGGCGAGACGGTGGGTGATCGCATGCAGTTCTGGGGGGAAGGCAACCGCGCCGTTCTGCCGAACTCGAAGCTTGCGATCCGCTACACCACCGGCTTCCACGACTGGGAAAATGGATGCGGCCTGGCGCAGCTCAGGACATGTTTTCTGCTGAACTACATCTATGACGTTCCGGCCGGCTCGCTTGAACCGAACGTGAAGGTGAAGCCGACCTTTGCCGACTATCGTTCCGGCAAGGATCCGGCCATATCGGCCGTTATGGAAATCCTAGCAGCCGCCCGCACGCCCGGCTAGTCGGCCGGATGCTCGATCGTCAGGGGTCAGTGGTGGTGTATCGGACGGACGATCGCGGGCACCCGCACGCAACGAAGGACCGTGCTTCATTTGCAGATGCGGACTTTCCTGATCACCACCCTGCCATAGGCGCCATAGGTCTTCACCGTCTTGAGGACGCAACTTTGCCGCTGGCCATAGCTGTAGGTGCCGGCCGTCGCCGGCATGGTGATGGCAAGGGTGGTCGTCATCGCAACGGCGATGGCGAGAGCAACATGACGCATGAATGGTTCCCCGTTGGTATGCGGCGGTCGGAAACTCGCTGCGGTCCGCCTGTAAGAGCGATCGCATGAATTACGCCGCGCGCGCTGTTTCGATTGGAACAGGTGAACAAACAACTGGGCCCCGCGTTGTCTTTCATTGGTGATGAGTGACACCCTGGAGGAGAACCGGGTCATGATCTTCAAGAAGCGGACATTTCACGGCAACGAGCCTGAACGAAGCACGACCGATCAGCCCGCCGAGCTTGAGCGCCGCGTCGCGCATGGTCTTGCGGTGACGCCGGGGCTCGATGCGGTTGACGTCACGGTCGTTTGCAAGGGAAACACGGTCATGCTGGCCGGCCGCGTCGCGACACGCGCTGAAATCGCTCGCGCAGAGGAATCAGCGCGAGCAACCAAGGGCGTCGCCGAAGTGGTCAATCGCGTAACGGCAGTCGAGGTGGGATAACGCCGGCTCAGATCGAGCCCAGCGTCCAGCCGACGATCTCGGATGCGACCTGGGAAAACGCCTGGTCGAGCGCCTTGACGAAGCCTGGATTGCCAGTGCCGCGCACGCCAGCCGTGGCGCGGAACGCCTTCTGCGACCGCACAGTCCCGTTGCGGTCGTTGACGATCTTGGCGAAGATTTCGACAACCGCCGTGTCGGCGCCTTCGGTCGAAATCTCGAAGGACCGGATTTCGCTGATCACCTGATAGTCGATCGCCAATCCCTCGCCCGGCTTGCCGACGCCGCCGACCTTGCCGGTATTCTCGAACGCCTGGACCAGCTTGGCCTGCACCATGCGTGGCAGACGGTCGCTCCATTGTGCCTTGGACAGATACTGCAGTTCGGAGCCCGACAGGCGAATGACGATCTGGTCGCTGTCGAGTGCCTTGAGAGCCGTCGGCTCCGGCACGAGGATCTGCTTGCTGGTCGCCGCACGCGTTTCGATGGTGGGAGACGAAGAGAGATTGAACGTATCGTTGACGGCGGCGCCTGCTCCGCAGCCTGCCAGCAACACAGCCAGCGTGAAAATCAGGGCGGAGCGTTTCGCTCCAGTCTCACGCACACACACCAGCCCCGGAAAATTCATACTGCCCAAACCCTTGTCCAATAAGCAGCACCTTAGAGCGCTCTTTAGTGAAAGCAACCCGCCCGGCCCTGCGCAGGTTTTGTCTTATCTGATTCACCGTCGGGTGCGACCATCATATTGCTTGACCGTTTCGCCGCCGAAGAGCAGGCGCTGCGGGTTCTTGTCGAATGTCGAGATCGTGTTTTCGAGGCTCTGCACGGTGCGGCGGGTATCGGTCACCAGTGCCTCGACGTCGCGAAGGCCTCCTCCGGAGAACCGTTTCAGATTGTCGGCAATCGGGCCAATCTGCGCATTGAGGTTCTCGGCCACCTTGCGGAACGATTCGAGTGTCGTGCGCGCCTCGGCCGAAAGCGACGGTGCGTCGGCATCCCCGAGGAACCCGTCGACCTTGACAAGGATACTGTCGACGCGGTTCGAAGCGGCGTTGAGCTTGCTCGCCATCTGCGTCACGTCGGTGATGGTGCGGTCGATGTCCTGCTGGCGCGCGGTGATCTTCTCGGCAAACTGCGTGACGCTGGCAACAGCCTTGCGCGCGTCGGCACTGGCTGCCGAGATGTCGTTGATGACAAGTTCGACCTTCTGCTTGTCGACGGCGGCCACCAGCGTGTCGACACGTTCAAGCGTCTTCTGCGCGTTCTTGCCGAACTGGTCGTAGGTTTCGACCGTGCGCTTGAACGCGAGGATCGTCTCGGAAACGCCGCCGGATGCTGCCTTCAGGTCGTTGCTGACCTGCTCGACATTGCTGACGATATTGTCGATCTTTTTCGGATCAACCGACTTCACCAGCACATCGGCCGTGGCCAGCGTCGAATCGAGCTTCTTCGATGCCGCGTTGATCGACGCCGACAGCTCGGTCACGCTTTTCAAGAAGTCGTCGATGGCGCCGGAATTGTCGGCAAGGGCCTTCGAGAATTTCTCGGCATTGCCGATCGTGCCCGTCAGCGGACCACGCACGTCCTTGACGAAGCCCTGGATGTCGGTGATCGCATCGTTGGCGCGGTCCATGATCGCGTCTGCCGTCGCGAGCAGGCTGGTAACGCTCGACTGGTCGGCGAGGATGCGGGCCTGCGTACCCTTTTCGAGCGCATTCCTGAGGATGTTTTCGTCGCCCTTGTTGCCGCCACTGAGCTCGATATAGGCCGCACCCGTCAGGCCCTGCACCTCAAGCGTCGCCTTGGTCGATTTGAGCACGGGCGCGTCGATGGAGACTTCGGTGACGGCAATCGAGTAGCGCGGATCGTTGGCGTCGATCGCCAGATTGCGCACGGAGCCGACGGGAATGCCGTTGAAGCGAACCGGCGAACCGACGGAAAGACCGTTGGCGGAGCCGGGAATGTTGACGACCAGCTCGACCATCTCGCCGCTGCGGCCATACTGCGACATCCAGTAGACGAAGCCGAAGGCCGCCGCGATCACGAACACAGTGAAGAAGCCGACAATGGCGTAATTCGCTTTAGTTTCCATTCGTTCCGTCTACCTCAGTGGCCATCCTATCGGCCGTTCTACTGCTTCAGGCATCCCGGAGACATACCGGATTGCCTGACGGCTTCCTGGCGCTATTCGTCGTGTCTGACGATCGACCGCGCCCGCTTGCCCCGGAAATAGGACTGCACCCAGGGATCGTCGCAAGCCAGCATGTCCTCGACGGTCCCCTCGACCAGAACCTTCTTGTTTCCAAGGACGGCGATGCGATCACAGACCGAAAACAGACTGTCGAGGTCGTGAGTCACCATATACACGGTCAATCCGAGCGTGTCGCGCAGCTTGGCGATCAACTCGTCGAACTCGGCAGCACCGATCGGGTCGAGCCCCGACGTCGGTTCGTCGAGGAAGACGAGATCCGGATCGAGCGCCAGCGCCCTTGCAAGCGCCGCCCGCTTGATCATGCCGCCTGAAAGCTCCGACGGATATTTGTCGGCAGCCTCCGGCGCGAGGCCGACCAGCTCGATCTTCACGCGCGCCAGTTCGTCCATCAGGCCCTGCGGCAGGTCGAGATACTCGCGCATCGGCACCTGGATGTTCTCGCGCACCGTGAGCGCGGAAAACAGCGCGCCGTGCTGGAACAGCACACCCAGACGCATGTCGAGAGCGATGCGCTCGGCATCCGTCATCTTGTCGTATTCCGCACCAAGGATCTCGATCGTGCCGGAGCGCTTGGCCAGCAGCCTGAGCACGGTACGCATCAGCACGGATTTTCCGGTGCCGGACGCACCGACAAAGCCGAGAATCTCGCCGCGATAGATCTCGAGATTGAGCTTGTCGAGCACGATATGCGAACCGAAGCCGACCGTCAGGTCACGCACCGACAGCACCGCCTCATGGCCGTTGGCGATATCCGGTTGTCTTTCCGTGGCTGTCGTGTCCATCGCTCCACCCGCCTCAGAATTCGATCGCTGCATAGAACATGGCGAACAGGCCGTCGATCAGGATCACCACGAAGATCGATTTGACCACCGAGGACGTCACGTGGCGTCCGAGTGATTCGGCACTACCGCCCACCTTCAGCCCCTCCACTGCCGCAACCACGCCGATGATCAGCGCCATGAACGGCGCCTTGATCATGCCGGCCGCGACCGATGAAAAATCGACCGCCTCCTGCAGACGTGACAGGAAGGTCGCGACCGTGATGCCCGAATAGGTCCAGGCAACGAGGGCCGCCCCGGTCAGCGCCGCGAAGTTGGCGATGATGGTGAGCAGCGGCAAGGCGATCGTCAGCGCAACGAGGCGCGGAAACACCAGCACCCCGACGGGGCTGAGCCCCATCACCTTCAGCGCATCCACCTCTTCGCGCATCTTCATCGAGCCGATTTCGGCGGTGATTGCGCTGCCCGAGCGGCCGGCGATCATGATCGCGGTCAAAAGCACGCCGATTTCGCGCAATTGCAGGATGCCGACGAGATCGACGACAAAGACCTCGGCGCCGAAGTAGCGCAGCTGGAATGCGCCCTGCTGGGCAATGATCGCGCCGATCAGGAAGGACATCAGCATGATGATCGGCACGGCCTTGACGCCCATGCGATCGATCTGGTGCACGATGGCCGCCGGCGAAAGCCCGCTGTGTCGCCCGAGCTTGAGCTGGGCGCCGCGAACCGCGGAGCCGAGAATGTACATTGCCGCGACGATATCGTTCCAGGTGGCGATCATCACCTCGCCCACCGGCGCGAACAACCGCTGGAACAGGGGAACCGGCTCGCTGTCGTCTTCCGGCGTCGGCAGCTCCGCCGGCAACGCGCCGATCAGCTCGACATATCGCTGCCCGCCGTCGACGAACTGGATGCCGTCGCTTTCCGGACCGGCAATCCTGGTCATGAAGCGCCGGATGATCCAGGCGCCGGCGGTGTCCATGGCGGTGACGCCCGACAGATCGAACTGACGGACCTGGCTGTCCTTGCGCGCCAGCTGATCGAGCTTGCCAGCCATGGCCTCGGCAGTTTCGTGCCGCCAGACGCCTGAAAAAACGTAGGCGCGCCCGGAGCCTCCGGCCTCACCGTCGAGCGCGACATCCGCAACGATCTTGGTCTGGGAACGCGTCACCTGGTCTCTGTCATCCCGATTTGCTAACCGCTCGTAAAAGCTTGCTCCGTCATAACGGCTCACATCCTTGATGTCATCCTGACGAAGCCGGTAACATCAAGACCTAACCACCAGATATGGGCCGCCGGAGAAGATTTCATGTCAACTGTGCTCGAAGCGACAACCGAAGACTTCCCGATTGCGGGCACATTCACCATTTCACGCGGCTCGAAGACCACTGCCAGCGTCGTGACGTGCCGAATCACCAGCGGCGACGCCAGCGGCTGGGGCGAATGCGTGCCATATGGCCGCTACAACGAGACCATCGCCTCGGTGCTTGCTGAAATCGAGGCCATTCGCCCACGGATCGAACAGGGTCTGACGCGTCAGGAACTGCAGTCGGCAATGAAATCGGGGGCGGCACGCAACGCGGTCGATTGCGCATTGTGGGATCTGGAAGCAAAGAGAAAAGGAAAATCCGTGCATGAACTTGCCGGCGTTTCCTCACCTGAAGCATTGACCACGGCCTATACGCTGTCGCTCGCCGAGCCCGATGCCATGCGCGCGCAGGCGGCACAGTATGCGCACCGCGCGCTCTTGAAGATCAAGGTCGGCACATCGGACGACGCCTCGCGCATTCGGGCCGTGCGCGAAGGCGCACCCGAAAGCCGCATCATTCTCGATGCCAACGAAGGTTGGACGCCGGATACCCTCGCCTATCACTTCGCAATCTGTGCCGAACAGCGCATCGACCTGATCGAGCAACCATTGCCGGCCGGCAAGGATCAGGCGCTCGCCACCATCGCTCGCCCCGTTCCCGTCTGCGCCGACGAGAGCGTGCACGCGACCGGCGACCTCTCGGCGCTGGTCGATCGCTATGACGCCGTCAACATCAAGCTCGACAAGACCGGTGGACTGACCGAAGCCCTTCGCATGCGCGATGCGGCAACGTCCCTCGGTCTGAAGGTGATGGTCGGATGCATGGTCGGCACCTCGCTCGGCATGGCGCCGGCAATCCTGGCGGCACAGGGCGCGGACTTCGTCGACCTCGACGGCCCCCTGCTTCTGGCACGGGACCGCACGCCGGGACTACGCTACGAAGCCTCGCTGGTCTTTCCGCCCGAGCCCCGCCTCTGGGGTTGAAGACGCCAGGCCGCAATGGCGAAGCAGCAGCCGACAAAGGCAACGACCGACATCGAATAGAAGCCGTTCACCCCGTACCAGCTGTAGAGATAGCCTGACAGGAACGTGAAGATCGCCGTGAAGATGCCGGTATAGAAGAAGTAGATCCCCTGGGCCGCGGCCTCCTGCTCCTCGACGACGCGCTCCACCAGCTTTGCCTGCATGCCCGTGTGCATGATTGCGTAGGTAAAGGCATGGAAGCACTGCAGTACGAAATAGCCGGAGAAACCGAGATCCATCGGGAAAATGATCCAGCGCAACACGGCGAGGAAACAGCCGGACAGGATCATCGCCCAGACGCTGAAGCGGCGGATGATCGCCTTGGCAAAGACGAACATCGTCACCTCGGCGGCAACGCCAGCACTCCAGAGAATGCCGATCTCCGTGCCGCTATAGCCGATATGCTGCCAATAGATCGCCGAGAAGGCGAAGAGCATCGCGTGGCTGGCGTTCACCAGCGTCACGCCGATCAACAGCAGTTGCAGATCGACCTGACGCAAGGATTTCGGCGGCGCTTCGGTCAAGGCCGTGATCGGTGACGGGCGCCGGGGCCGCCCGACCTTCGGCGCGGCAAAGGCCATCAGGATCGTCAGGCCAAAGCCGATCGCCATCGCCGGCAGCACCATGTCGCCGCCGAAGATACCGATCATCCAGCCGCCGAGCATGGTGGCACCGATGAAGGCGACGGATCCCCAGAGACGCATCTGCGCATAATCGAAGCCCCAGCGCCGGACGCCGGAAAGCGCGATCGCCTCGACGATCGGCACATAGGGCGAATAAACAGCCGATTGCAGCGTGTAGATGATCAGGACAGGCCAGAATTCACGGGCGTAAAACAGCACGAAGGCCGTCGCCAGCGACAGGAAACCCGACCAGATGAGCACGATCGTGCGCTCTCCGATGCGGTCTGCGATGACGCCGGCGATCGGCGCGGTAAACACCCTGATGAACATCGGCAGCGCCAGCACGACGCCGATCTCGAAATCGCTCATCGAAAGCGTCGTCAGCCAGACCGGAAAATACGGCATGGCAAAGCCGTTGACGATCAGCGGCGCGCAGAAGAGCAAGGCGGTGCGAAGCGTGAAATAACGCGGCGGAGGGCCCACGGAAGCAGGCGCTTGGGAGGGAATCATGACGGAACCTGATGGATACCGTCCACCAATAGCATAGGCCGCCGGCAGGTCGCCATAACCTAGATTTCGCGACACGCTTGGCGTGTACCGTGCCCGCCGTCAGGCCGCGCGTTGCGTCAGCAGGTGCGCCAGCAGCCTTTCGGCTTCGGCTGTCCCCTCAGCCTCCGCCACGCCGCCGCGCATCTGGTGCCAGGTGATCAGCTCCATGGTGCCGTCGTGGTGCTCGGCAATCGCCGTGCAGCTTTCGACCCAGTCGCCGGTATTGATGTACCTGATGTCGCCGATATCCTCGATAACAGCGTGGTGGATATGGCCGCAGATCACCCCTTGGGCGTCATGGCGTCTCGCCTCGTCGGCAACCACCTTCTGGAACTCGCCGATGAAGTTGACCGCGTGCTTCACCTGCAGCTTTGCCCAGGACGAGAACGACCAATAGGGCATGCCGAGCCGGCGACGAACGGCGGCAAGGCCGATGTTGATCGCGATTGCGGTGTCGTAGGCCCAGTCGCCGAGATAGGCGAGGATTCGGGCGTTGCGCACGACCACATCGAACTCGTCGCCATGCAGCACCAGATAGTTGCGGCCATCGGCCGCCTTGTGCATGTGGCGCTGCGCCACTTCGATGCCACCGAAGTGAACGCCCGGAAAATCGCGCATGAACTCGTCGTGATTGCCGGGGATATAGATGATGCGCGTGCCCTTGCGCGCCTTGCGCAGGAGCTTCTGAACCACGTCGTTGCAGTTCTGCGGCCAGTACCAGCTGCGCTTCAACCGCCAGCCATCGACGATATCACCGACGAGCACGATGGTTTCGGCCTCGTGATGGCGCAGGAAGTCGATGAGAAAGTCGGTCTTGGCTGCCTTGGAGCCGAGGTGGACGTCGGAGATGAACAACGTCCTGACATGCCTTACGGAGTTGTTTTGCGGTGCCGCCATCATACCAGCCTCGTCTTGATTGCGCCTTATGGGCCCCGTCAAAACCAGACTCGTGTTTCAGGAAGATGACATGCATGCCGGCCCCTTCGTCGCACCGGCGGAAAAGAACGGTGCGAAAACTGTACGCGCCCTCCAATTCATGCCACAAGGCCACGTCCAAAAAAGAGGAATGCAGACTATGAGCACGGGCGACAAAACCAAATCCCATACCGGTCCGGCCAGCGGCGATATCGACCAGCAGGCCCTTTTCTTCCACCGTTACCCCCGCCCCGGGAAGCTCGAAATCCAGCCCACCAAGCCGCTCGGCAACCAGCGCGACCTCGCGCTTGCGTATTCGCCCGGCGTGGCCGCGCCCTGCATCGCCATTCGTGACAATCCGGAAACGGCAGCCGACTACACCGCGCGCGCCAACCTCGTTGCCGTCATCTCGAACGGCACGGCCGTGCTCGGCCTCGGCAACATCGGCCCGCTCGCCTCGAAGCCGGTGATGGAAGGCAAGGCCGTCCTCTTCAAGAAATTCGCCGGCATCGACGTCTTCGACATCGAGATCGACGCGGCCAGCATCGAACGCATGGTCGATGTCATCTCCGCACTGGAGCCGACCTTCGGCGGCATCAACCTTGAAGACATCAAGGCGCCGGAATGCTTCGAAGTCGAGCGCCAGCTGCGCGAAAAGATGCAGATCCCCGTCTTCCACGACGACCAGCATGGCACCGCGATAATTGTTGCCGCAGCCATCCTCAACGGCCTGGAACTGGCCGGCAAGGACATCGCCAAGGCGAAGATCGTCACCTCGGGTGCCGGTGCTGCTGCGCTCGCCTGTCTCAACCTGCTCGTCACGCTCGGCGCCAAGCCCGAAAACATCTGGGTGCACGACCTCGAAGGCCTCGTCTACAAGGGCCGCGAAGTCCTGATGGACCAGTGGAAATCGGTCTATGCCCAGGACAGCGACAACCGCGTGCTCGCCGACAGCATCGGCGGCGCCGATGTCTTCCTCGGCCTGTCGGCAGCGGGCGTCCTGAAACCGGAATTGCTGGTGCAGATGGCGGAAAAGCCGCTGATCATGGCGCTTGCCAACCCGACGCCCGAGATCATGCCGGAGGCGGCACGCGCCGCGCGTCCGGACGCAATGATCTGCACCGGCCGCTCGGATTTCCCCAACCAGGTCAACAACGTGCTCTGCTTCCCGCACATCTTCCGCGGTGCGCTCGACTGCGGCGCAAGCACGATCAATGAAGAAATGAAGATGGCGGCCGTGCGTGCCATCGCCGGCCTCGCCCGCGAAGAGCCGTCCGATGTCGCCGCCCGCGCCTATTCCGGCGAGACGCCGGTCTTCGGTTCCGACTACCTGATCCCGTCGCCCTTCGACCAGCGCCTGATTCTCAGGATCGCGCCGGCCGTAGCCAAGGCGGCCGAGGAGAGCGGCGTTGCCACCCGTCCGATCCAGGATTACGACGCCTATCTCGACAAGCTGAACCGCTTCGTCTTCCGCTCCGGCTTCATCATGAAGCCCGTCTTTGCCGCCGCCAAGAACGCGCAGAAAAACCGCGTGATCTTCGCCGAAGGCGAAGATGAACGCGTGCTGCGCGCAGCCCAGGTGCTTCTGGAAGAGGGCACGGCCCGCCCGATCCTGATCGGTCGCCCGCAGATCATCGAGACGCGCCTGCGTCGCTACGGTCTGCGCATTCGCCCCGACGTCGACTTCGAAGTGGTCAATCCGGAAGGCGATCCGCGCTACCGCGACTATGTCGAGGATTATTTCGCCCTCGTCGGCCGCCTCGGCGTCATTCCGGAAGCCGCGCGCACGATCGTTCGTACCAACACGACCGTCATCGGTGCGCTTGCGCTCAAGCGCGGTGAAGCCGATGCGCTGATCTGCGGCGTCGAAGGACGCTACAGCAAGCATCTTCGCGATGTCTCCCAGATCATCGGCAAGCGTGAAGGCGTGCTCGATTTCTCCGCGCTCAGCCTGTTGATCTCGCAGCGCGGCGCCACGTTCTTCACCGATACCTATGTCAGCTATTGCCCGAGTGCGGAAGAAATCGCCCAGACAACCGTCATGGCCGCGCAGGAAATCCGCCGCTTCGGCATCACGCCGCATGCCGCCCTGGTCTCGCACTCGAACTTCGGCTCGCGCGATTCCGAGAGTGCGACCAAGATGCGCCAGGCGCTACAGCTCGTGCGCGAACTGGCACCTGAGCTCGAGGTCGACGGTGAAATGCACGGTGATTCGGCGATCTCCGAGGTGCTGCGCCAGCGCGTCATGCCCAACAGCACGCTGTCTGGCGAAGCCAACCTGCTGGTCTTCCCGAACCTCGACGCTGCCAACATCACGCTCGGCGTCGTCAAGACGATGACGGACAGTCTGCACGTCGGACCGATTCTGCTCGGCTCGGCGCTGCCCGCTCACATTCTGTCGCCGTCCGTCACGTCGCGCGGTGTCGTCAACATGGCAGCACTCGCTGTCGTTGAAGCCAGCCATCCGGGCTGATGGCAATTTGCGGGGCCACTTTCGCCAGTGGCCCCGCATTTCTGTGGTGATCCGGGCAACAACCGTTGTTTGTAGGATCGACAATCCACAGCAAATACGGATGACGGTTCTGGACAAAAGGTGAACCCCCAACCATTGTGGGGTTCAGGGCAAGAATCGGTGTTGTGGCATGACTGAACAACAGGCTGTCCTCGACATGCTGGAAATCCTGGAATGCGGAGGCTGTGTCGAGCCGGCCCATTTTTTTACGCTGATGCGACGTACCTTTCGCATCGCTCATCTCCTTTATCTTGAAGCTGAGCCCTATGCCGACGAGCTCAAGATCTGCCGCCTCCACCACACGTTCGGGGCCTATGCGGCGGAGCTATACCTGACGCGCGGGCTCTACCGGATCGACCCGATCCTCAAGCTGGCGCTGGGCGGCGTCAGGCCGGTGGAATGGACAACCGCGCGCCACCGCTTTCCCGAATGCGAGCCCCTTTTCAAGACGGCCGAGGAGATTGGCCTCTCCAGCGAAGGCGTCGCGCTGCCGCTGCCCTCGCCCGCCGGCCGCATGGCCCTGCTTGCGATCAACGTCAACATGTCGGCAGGTGAATGGTCGATCTACCGGCGCAACCACCTGCGCGACTTCCAGCTTGCCGCCAACCTGTTTCATGCCGGCATGCTGGAGAATGCCGCCATGACCGGCGGGCTCAACGCCCGCGACACGCGCCTCACGAGCCGCGAGACCGAGGTCCTCACCTGGTCGGCTGCCGGCAAGAGCTACTGGGAGATCGCCACCATTCTCGGCATCTCCGAGCGTACCGTGCGTTTCTTCATGACCAATGCCCGCCGCAAGCTCAACGTCGTTTCCAACACGCAAGCCGTAGCGCAGGCAGTTCGCCACGCGCTCATCCCTTCGGTTTGATCCCGGTTCAAGTCGCTCCTCCCTCGCCCTTCCGGAAACCCATCGAAATTTAGAGTAAAAAAACCGTTTACGTTACTGTCGCTTGCGACAGTTTCGCCCCTGCCGCCGGCCTGACAGCATCACGCCATCCCTTAAGAACAAGGATGGAGAAAAAGATGATCAGGATCCTCAACGGCAGGACGCGCGGACAGCACCCACAGGCCATCGACGAGATGTTCAAGCTGCGCAAGCGCGTCTTTCACGACTTCCTGAAATGGGACGTCCAGACCGAAGGGGATTGGGAAATCGACAACTACGACACGTCGAACCCGCTTTACGTGCTGTCCTATTCGCCGGAAACGGGCAAGCTGCGCGGCTCGCTGCGGCTGCTGCCGACGCTCGGCCCCAACATGCTCGACGATACCTTCCCGATCCTGCTTGGCGACAATCCCGAGATCCGCAGCGCCTCTGTCTGGGAATCGAGCCGTTTCTGCATCGATCCGGAGATCTCGCAGGACCGCGCTTCCAACCAAGTGACGGTGGCCGCTGCCGAACTGATGTGCGGTGTCGGCGAGCTCGGGCTTGCCTCCGGCATCAGCCACATCGTCACGGTCACCGACGTGTTCCTCGAGCGGATGTTCCGCCGCATGGGTTGCCCTGGAGAGCGCATCGGCGAACCGCACCGCATCGGTTCGGTCTTTGCCGTGGCGGTCGCCTGGGAGGTGACGCCGTCGCTTTTGAGCGCGATGAAGGCCGTGGCCGCAATCGAAGGCACGGTTCTCGAACGGCCGATGTCGCTGGAAACAGCCCGCGCCGCCTGATCGCGGATCCGGCCGATCGCTCCTTCGCCTGGAGCTGTTAACGCAATGCGAGGCTTGTCATTGCACACGCGGTGACAAGCCTTATGATAGGGCGCAAACAGGAAGTGCCGACAGCGACCGATCCCAGACGATAAGGGTGGCGCTCGTGCGGTTGCAGGAAGAGACGTTCGCCCTTGCTCCGGAACATGAAAGCCCTTGCTGCGGCGACCCTGCCGTTGCTTTTGGTTCTTGCCGATCAGGCGCTGGCCTCCAGCGTATGCGACCGCCTGAACACCCGGCTCGCCGAACTGCCGGCGGCAATGACCACCACAGCCGATACGCGCGACTATGCCAGCGCGATTTCGCGACAGAACATCGAGCTGCGCCGCGCACGCAACGACCGCCGGCGCGCAGGCTGCGGCTCCGGCAGTGTCGTCGTCTTCAATGGCGGCGATCCCGACATCTGCTCCGACATCAACAGCCTGATCGCCGAGATGGAAGACAATCTCGACATCCTCAAGTCCGAACGCCAGCAGCTGATCGCGGGCGATGGCGGCGACACGCGCCGGCGCATCCTGGCTGCGCTCGAAATCAACGGCTGCTACGGCGACCGCGAGGAGTTCGCCAGCACTGATCCCGACGCGCCCGAAACCCACCGCAATATCCTGCGGGATCTGCCGCCGGATGAAAGCTATGGCCCATTGCTGCGTGATGGCGGTGAAGGAACGTACCGGCCGGAAAGCGGCATCTATTCCGGCACGCTTCGCACCATGTGCGTGCGCACATGCGACGGCGCCTTCTTCCCGATCTCGTCAGAGGCAAGCCCTGCGGATTTTGCCCGCGACGAGCAGGCCTGCCGTGCCCGCTGCCCGGGCGCTGAAACGGAACTGTTCTTCCACGAGCTCGCCACCGAAGAGAGCGACCAGATGGTGTCCGCCTCGACCGGGCGCCCGTACCGGGAGCTACCGAACGCATTCGCATACCGGACGCGAGACGTCGGCAAACCTGGAATCTGCGGCTGCCAGATCCCGAAGACGGCAGCGACCACGCCGAAGGCAACGGGCGGCAGCGCCAGTGACAACCAGTCCTCGATCATCGTCATCGAAGGCACGAAGGGATCGGCGGCGCCCGTCAACAAGGCCGCAGCCCCCGCCGAGGAGCGCCCCTACGATCCCGCCAAGAGCAAGGTGCGGGTCATCGGCCCGACATTCCTTCCCCAGGAGGAGACGTCGATCGATCTTCGCCACCCGAAGGGCCCCGGCTATCAGCCGGTTCAGAACAACTGATCGCTGCCTCTGAGGGCCGTCGGTTTCCCCAACCTTCCTCGAACACCAGCTCGTCCAATGGCAGGCGCTGTCGCCAGCCCTTCGCCGCCAGTTCCGGTTCCTGATAGAGCTGGTCGACATAACCAAGGCAAAGCCAGGCGACGATCACGACATGATCGGGGATGCCGAGGATCGCCTTGATCTCGGCTTCATGGAAGATGCTGACCCAGCCGACGCCGACGCCTTCGGCCCTGGCCGCGAGCCAGAGGTTCTGAACGGCGCAGACGGTCGAATAGACATCCATGTCCGGATTGTGCGTGCGCCCGAGAACGACCGATCCACCGCGGGTGCGGTCGCAGGTTATGCATAGGCTCAAGGGCGCCTTGCGGATCCCTTCCAGCTTCAATGCGCGATACATCGCCTGGCGGTCGCCATCGAACATCAGGGCCGCTTCGTCATTGGCACGGGAAAAGGCCTGCCAGACCCGCTCGCGGGTTTCCGCCTGCCGGACGAGGACGAAATTCCACGGCTGCATGAATCCGACCGAGGGGGCGCGGTGTGCCGCGTTCAACAGTCGCATCACCAGATCGTCCGGCAATGGCGCGGGCAGAAACTGATCCCGCACATCCCGGCGTGTTTCGATCGCCCTATAGACCGCCTCGCGCTCGCAGGATGAAAAGGCTTCGGCAGCCGCAAGGCCGCCCTTGGCGTCAGTCAGCATCGTTTGATCCCCAACAATGCACAACCTTCCGCCGTCCGCGCGGAATTCGGTCTATCTTGCCAGGCCGGTCTTCTGACTTCGGATCAGCCGGCCGCCTCACCTTCCCAGATCGGATGAAGATCCAGTGGCAAAATCTTGAGAAAACTCAAGACTTCTTGAGGAGGCCGTCCCCGTCACAGCGTTGGGCACGTTCCGGAGTGGCACCGGATTCCCGATTCTCCCGTATCGCGGGCACCTGACGACCTCATAAGGACACAGCCGACGGTGCATGACAAGCAAGCGTGAAGCCGCTTGCTTGTCACTCCACAGCCCCAATCGACGGCCAGAGCTTCAGAGCGGTGCGACCGGATGCGGCGAGCCGTCATACCCGCCCCAGACCGACTGGTCGAAGCAGATGACCGAACCGGTCATCAGTCCGGATTCGCTCGACGAAAGATAGGCACAGGCACGGGCCACTTCAGCCGGATCGACCAGCCGGCCGAAGGGCTGTCCGGCCGCTGCCTTTTCCAGCCAGTCGGCGGCGGCGCCATGAAATTCACGCTGGATGCGATCTTCGCCCTCCGATGCCATCCAGCCGATGTTGAGACCGTTGACGCGAATGCGGTTGCGCAACAGTGCATAGGCTGTGTTCTTGGTCAGCGTCTCCAGCGCCCCCTTGGACGAGCAGTAGGCTGCGATGAAGGGCTGTCCCGCCATTGCCGACATCGAGCCGATATTGACGATCGTGCCCTCTGTGCCTTCCCGGCGCATGACCTTGATGGCCTCCTGCATCAGAAAGAACGGCGCGCGCACATTGATCGCGAACATCCGGTCGAACAGTTCGGGGCTGGTGTCGAGGATGGTGCCGCGGTCGGTGATCGCTGCGGCATTGACCAGCGCGTCGACACGCCCGAAGGCGGCGTCGCAAGCGTTGACGACCTTGCGCGCGTCCTCGACCTTTTCGAGGTCGGCCTCGACGTAGAGCACCTCAGCGCCGCTTGCCTTTCGGATCTCTTCCGCCTTCGCCTCGCCCTTGGCAGCATTGCGACCGCAGATGACGACGGCTTTGGCGCCGCGCTCGGCAAAAAGGCTGGCGATCCTTGCCCCCAGCCCCTGTGTACCGCCGGTGACGATGGCGATCTTGCCGTCGAGACGGCCGTGGTGTTCGGTCATGAAATTCCTCCCGGGAGTGAAGATGACTTGGAAACAGGGAAACGGCCCCCGCCGCAGAGCGGTGGGGACCGGCAATCTCGATAGGTCTTCCTCAGGTCAGCTCAGCTTGCGCCGTGTCTGCTCGTCAAGCGCCTTGCGGAACTCCTGATCGCTCCATCCGCCCGCCAGCGCCTCATGCATCAGTTGCGCCTGGGTCTTCGGCGCAAGGCCACCAAGCGGCGGGTCCCGGTCGAGATTGGTCGGGAAGGAGTAGCCCTCGGCGCACGACGCAATCGCATTGGCTGCCTCTTCCGGCGAAAGCGTGCCCGAGCCTACAAGAGCTTTGATCGCCGGGTAAAGCGCGACACTCATCCTGGTGCGATCGACGGTTTCCATGGCCCGCCCGAAGGCCGAGGAGACCTGAAGCAGGTTGGCCACGCGCTTGATATCGGCCGAGCGGTTGCTGCCGGCGGCATGGTAAAGCGCCGGATTGAAGAACACCACGTCGCCCTTCTCCAAAGGCAATTGCACGTGGTGCTCGTCGAAATAGGCGCTGAACTCGGGACGCTTCAAGGCAAGATAGCCGGGCAGATAGGTCTGGCTGTAAGGCAGAAACAGCGTCGGACCGCTTTCAAGCGGCATGTCGCAATGGGCAACGGCCCCCTGCAGCGTCAGGACCGGCGACAGCCGGTGCACATGCGCGGGATACTGCTCAATGACGTCGGAGGTCTGGAAACCGAGATGGTAGTCGCGATGGGCCGATTGCGAGGCACCACCCGGATTGACGCGATTGACCTGCGCCGTCATCTGGTAATTCGGACCCAGCCAGGCCTCGCTGACGAGCGCGACAATGCTGTTGGCATAGTAGACCGCGAAATTCTCAGGGCTTTTCAGGCAGTGTTTTTCGAGCGAATTCCAGATCCGGTCGTTGGCTCCGGGTTTGGCGAAGTGGTCACCACCGCCGCTGTTTGTGCGGTGCTGCTCCTCGATGATCGCATCGAAAATGCCGCTGGCCGCATCGATGACGCTGGTATCGGCATAGGCCCGTTTGAAGACAGCCACGCCCGGCCCGATGGCCAGCGCCTCGCAGATCTCGGCAAGCGCGGCGCGGCGCCCGTCCGTCGTCGCACATGCAGCCAGCAGGCTGGCGCTGTCATAGATCAGCACGTTCTTTTCGCAGGCGAGCGCGTGGGGGTAGTCCGCAAGGTTTGTGCGGCGTTCAACCTCGACCCTGAACGCTTCGATGTCACAGCTGTCCTTGCTCAGCCAGACGCGGTCGAGCCGCTGGCGCTGCGTGTTGTCGGTTTTCATCTCGTTCCTCCTCAGAAACCCTGGATGTCCCGACTATAGGCGCCGCCCGATCGTGATATAGAGCAGGAAACCATCAAAAAACCATCAGGAGAGATCGCCGATGGCACATCCGTTTCTGGTCAAGGATATCGCCTTTCAGGCTGGCCTCAGCACCGCGACGGTCGATCGCGTGCTCAATGGACGCCCAGGCGTGCGCCAGCAGACCGAGGCGCGGGTGAAGGCCGCCATCCGCGAGCTGGAAAAGCAGCAAGCCGGGTCGGAGATCCAGGGGCAGAAGCGCACGATCGATGTGGTGATGGAGGCGCCGGAGCGCTTCACGGAAGCCGTCCGGTTGGCGTTCGAAACGGAAGCGCCGACTTTCATGCCAACCACGTTCCGTTGTCGCTTCCACTTCGCCGAGACCATGCGCCCGCACGACATCGCCCAGATGCTCGACCGCATTCGACTGCGTGGAACCGATGGCGTCGTGCTGAAGGCACCGGACGTGCCCGAGATCGTCGGCGCCGTCGCTCGCCTGGAACAGGCGGGCATCGCGGTCGTTACACTCGTCACCGATCTGCCGAACTCGGCACGCACCGCCTATGCCGGTGCCGACAACCGAGCCGCCGGCGAGACCGCGGCCTATCTCGTCGGCGAACGCTTTGCCGAGACGCCGGCAACCGTACTGGTGACGATCTCAAGCAGCCGTTTCCGCGGCGAGGAAGAACGCGAGATCGGCTTTCGCCGCATCCTGCGCCAGCAATATCCGGCAATCCGTATCGTCGAAATCAGCGAAGGTCATGGCAAGGACATCGAGACCGGTGCCCTGGCGACACGTGCGCTCACGGCACATGCCGACATCAATGCGGCCTATTCGATCGGCGGCGGCAACCGCGCCGTGCTCGCCGCCTTCGAGCGCAGCGGGCGGGCCTGCGCGCTGTTCATCGCCCACGACCTGGACCAGGACAACCTGGCACTGCTGCGCGAACGCCGGATCCACTTCGTGCTGCACCATGATCTGCGCAGCGACGCGCGCATGACGTTCCGGGCCATTCTCGCCCGGCGTAGCGGCAATCGCACGATCCTCGGCGGCAGCCGCCTTTCTGCCGTCGAGGTGATCACGCCCTTCAACCTGCCGGCCGCCTGAGCCGTGTGGCGCAGGCAGCCGTCCCTGGCATGATTGGCCCCGCAAATGCGGGACCTGATCTCACGCGGGCAGAAGTACGATCTTGCCGGAGAAGCGCCGGTCCTCGAGCCGGGTATGCGCCGCGGCACCGTCCGACAGTGCGAAGGTTTCGATGCGCGGGCGCTCGATGACGCCCGCACGCAGTGCCTGGAACAGCCGCCCGGCCCGGCTCAAGCGTTGCTGCCTGTCGGTCAGGAAATCCCAGAGATCGCCCCCGGTGACGGTTTTCGAGTGTTCCATCAGGTAGCGCGGATCGACCAGCGGCGCCGGACCGCCGGCCATGCCGAACGTCACCAGGGTGCCGCGCGAACGCACCGCCGAAAGGCTGTCGAGAAGGGTTATGCCGACTGAATCATAGGCGACATTGACGCCGCCGTTACTCAGGGCGCGCACCTTGTCTGGCCAGCCCTCGTCATAGCCGAGCGCATAGGCCGCACCCGCCGCCTTGGCGAGCGCCTGCTTCTCGAGCGTCGAGGCCATGCCGATGACGCTTGCGCCCCTTGCGATCGCAAGCCGGATCAGCAACTGCCCGACGCCGCCGCCGGCAGCCTGCACCAGAACCGTGTCGCCGGCGCGGACGGCGTAGCTGTCTTCCACCAGATACTGCGCGGTCAGCCCTTGCAGCAGAAGTGCGGCAGCGTCCTCGAAACCGATATCGTCGGGGAGCGGGATCGCCCGCTCCAGCGGCACGGTCACCCGCGTTGCATTGGCAAACGGCACGTCGGCAAAGCCGATGCGATCACCGATTGCGACGCCTTCGACGCCTTCGCCGATCGCAATCACCTCGCCCGCCCCTTCGTAACCGGCGATGTGGGGCGCCTTGCCGGCCAATGTGTAGTTGCCCTTGCGCCGGTAGATATCGGCGAAGTTCAACCCGATTGCCCGCGTCGCAAGCTGGATATGGCCGGGCGGCACAGCCGGATCGGCGACCTCGCGGTAGCTCAGGACTTCCGGCCCGCCGAACGTGTCGAATACCAATGCATGCATGGTTGTGCCTCCTACCGGATCAGTGTGCGGACGAAATCTTCGCCGAGGCCGACCGACTTACAGTGTGCCGCATAGCGATCGAGCCTGACGAGAACGTCGTCGTAGCCTTCGGCGTTGCCGTCGTCATCGAGATAGACCAAAGGACCGAACACATGGAACAACGCTTTCATGTGGCCGGCCTCCGGGTGAACATAGAGCGTATGGATATCGCCCGCCGGTTCGAAGATGAAGGTGCCGGGACGGGCGATCCAATCTCGCTCACGATACCCCCATGTGCCCTCGAGCGTCCAACCGGTCACCGGATTGGAGTGGCGATGCCGTTCGATCGTACCGGCGCCCTTCGCCTTGAAGATGCTGACCCAGCTGCCGCCACGCACGTCGAACAGCAAGGGCAAGGTAAAGGCGCTGTCGCCGAAGGGCAGCCAGCGTCGCTCATCGGCCTCCGCATCGGCAACCAGCAACTCGTCGACCCCGTATCTGCTTTCCTGAATGTTGATCATAGTTCGTCCTCCCGTTAAGTTTCACAATCGGGATTTATCTACTATAGTGGATTTCGTCAACAGAATTGAGAATCGTGAACTTTGGCGGTATTGAGGGATCGAGGAGACGCCATGCCAAATCTGACCATCACCCGCCGCCCTGCCGAAGCGCGATTGCGCTCGAGCGAGGAGCGGCCAAGCGAACTCGGCGCCCGGGTCAAGGAGCTCAGGATCGCCCGCGACTGGACGCTCGAAGACGCAAGCCAGCGCATCGGCCTGTCCCGTTCGGCGCTGTCGAAGATCGAGCGCAACGAGATGTCGCCGACGTTTCACGCCATGCAGAAGCTCGCAGCCGGTTTCTCCCTCGACCTCCTGAGCTTTCTGGCTTCTGGCGAATCCAGCCCGCCGGCCGGCCGACGCAGCATCACCCGCAAGGACGACGGCACCCGTCACGAAACGCCGAACTATGGCCTGCGGCTGTTGATGGAAGAGGTGCGCAACACCGCCTTCATGGTCGTCGAGGTTCAGGTCCGGGCGCGGTCGCTCGACCAGTTTCCCGATTGGGACCGGCACGACGACGAGGATTTCATGTATGTCCTCGATGGCGAAGTAACGCTCTACACCGAGCACTACGCCCCGGCCGTGCTCAGGGCCGGCGACGCCGTCTACTTCGATGCGCGCCTTGGGCATGCCTGCCTGTCGACCGGCAGCGACGATGCCCGGCTGTTATGGGTAACCGCGCCGCTCGGCGGGCGCTTCAGCCGCGCCGAGGAAGGGAATGCCGAGGGCTCGGCGATCGCCTGAATCAGCCGGCATGTCGCCTGGCGATCTCTTCATCCGCCGCGATCCGCTCCTCAGGGGTAAGATCGTCTGCTGTCTGAACCCGGTTGCGGCCGCGTCGCTTGGCCAGATAAAGCGCCTCGTCAGCGGCCGATAACAGCGCGCGCGCGGTCCGACCGTGCTTCGGCGCAAAGGCGACACCGACACTGCCCCCGACGCGCAGCAACTGCCCCGCAAGTTCGATCGGCGTCTGGGCATCGATGACCAGTCCGGCAGCCAATGCCGTTGCATCCGCTTCCGCATCGCCGGTGCGCAGGATCACCCCGAATTCGTCGCCACCGAGGCGCGCAACCGTGCCTTTGCTGCCGACGCGCCGGCGGTATCTCTGCGCAATCGCCACCAGCACCGAATCACCGGCTGCGTGCCCCTGCTCGTCGTTGACGGCCTTGAATTCGTCGAGGTCGATAAAGGCCAGCGCAAACGGCCTGTTGTCGACATCGAGAAGTGCCGCGGCAAGCGCATCGTCAAAGCCGCTTCGGTTAAGCAAGCCGGTCAGCCGGTCGTGCTTGGCCATGTGGCGGTTGCGCGCCTCACTCTGCTGCAGGGCGGCAAAGAGCGTTGCGAACCGAAAGGCGACAAAGGCCATCAACGATGTCACTGCGGCTGCAATGGCGATAACGCTCGGCAATATCTCGGCGCGCACAAACCCGCCGGGCGACTTGGGCGTCCAGGCAACGACAATACAGGAGGCGTCTGCGCAACGGCCGGCAGGGACATGGACGCTGTCAGCGGGCGTGTCCGACAGCGGCACGAATGACAGGCCGGTCACGCCGAGCTTTGCCTCGATGTCGCGCAGGGACCGCGCGGTGAGCGGACGAACAGAGGTCATGAACACCGGCTTTCGACGCGCGGCTGGAAGCTGCAGCGTTTCCGGGATGACGGCCTGAACGATCGCGATGCTCATCTGGCCGTCGATTTCGCGCAAGTCCACCGCATGAATGTTGGGCACGATCGGCGTTGCCGATTGCCGGTCGGGCCTGGGAATACTCAGCGTGTAGATGTCGCCCTGGTTCCTCAGCACGTTGTCGTAGCGGCGCCGGGCCTCCTCGACCAGATCCTCGACGTCGTGGAGAGGCGCTCCGGCCACATCGGATGATACGACCAACCCGTCCTTGACCGCGGTCGAGATATGCCCGTCTGCATCGCTGAAGATCAACCAGGAAAAGCCGTAGTCCTCCCACAGCCAGCCCGACAATTCCTGGGCGACGAAGACATCGCTTGGCCGACCCGCGGCAAGCTCCGCATAGGTGGCATTCCAGAACGAGACCTGGGCCTGAAATTGCACGGCGGCCTCCATCTGGTGGCGCAACTCGTTGGCAACCAGCCGGCGCTCGGCCGAAAGACCGAAACGATCCGCCTCCACCACGGAACGATTGAGAACGAAGATGAGGCTGGCGATCGTCAGGATCGCGAACAGGGTACAGGCCGCGTGGATTGCCCAGACTGCCCTGTTTCGCTTCGGTTGCCGAAACTTGTTGTCGATCACTCCAACGCCCCCTTACCGGACCAGCCGTCAAAGGCGAAGGGTGGCACCGGTCAGACGCCACCCTAAAGATCAAAGCAGAAATTTAGTTTAAGCAAGCTGGTATTGAAAGCCTTAAAGACTTCAACCGCCTAGTATAGAGAAACAATCACCGGTCGCACGACTACTGGTTGGGTGAATAATCCCGGCGCAACATCGAGACGATTTCTGCGTTGCCTGCGTCACGCGCCAGCTCCCGGATCGAGCGGGTGCCGCTGCCATCACGCAGGCTGGCATCGGCGCCTTTTTCGACGAGCAGCTTCACCACCGACGGTCTCCGGTTGACGACTGCGATCGCAAGCGGCGTCATCCAGTCATTCTGCGCGTCCGGATGACCGCGTCCGCGGAACCGGCCGAAGGGTATGTCGAGCAGCTCCGGCATTTCTTCGATGATATCCCGCACCCGTTCCGCCTTGCCGAAGGCGGCAGCGGCAAACAGGTCGAGCGGTTGTTCTTCGAGAAAGCGGACCATGTCGGCCTTGCCGTTGTAATGCGCCCAGCCGATCGGCGGCGCATGATGGTACGGGTCGCGCGCCATGGTGTTGGCACCCTTTCCGATCAGCAGCTTCGCCATGTCGATGTGCCCGTGCAACGCCGCCTCGTGCAGCGGCGTGCGCGAGGTCATGCGATTGACGTCGAAACCGAGAGACAGCATCAGCGCCACTTGAGCTGCACGGTTTTCGCCTGCCGCCTCGTGCAGGATTGCCGGATGGGCGGCCTGCGCTCGTGAAACGAGCGTCGGATCGCCGGCCACGAGCGCTTCCGCCTCGCTTGCCTTGCCTTCTCCGATCGCCCGCGCCAGCCTGTCGACATCCGCGAGTTCGTCGACGGCTGCGCCGCGCGCAACCAGATACGCCGCCAGAGCCGCATCGCCGCCAAGTGCTGCCCACTGGTATGGCGTGCGCCCCTTCACCATGCGGTTGACGTCGGCGCCATGCTCGACCAGCAGACGCACGCGCTCGTCCATTCGCTTTTCCAGCGCCCAGGCGAGCTGATAGTCGAAAACGCTCTGGCTGTTTTCGATCAGATCGCCATCCTCCCGCACGAGCCAGTTGTTTCGATCAGTAGCCGAAAGTCCGTGCCGCAGCAGGATTTCCAGGCAGGTGTTGTCTGGCTCGAACATGCGGTTGTAGAGCGCCTGGCTGTCATTGGCCCTGGCACCGGCCTTGAGCAGGATTTCGGCAAAGGCTGTGCAGTCGGGATGCTCCGGCTGCCGTTCCTTGCCTGCCTCGCCCTCACCGAAAACGCCGGTCAGCGCCGTGAAGCGATATTGGCCGTCGTCCATCCAGAAGGCGTTGGCATCGGCGCCACGCGCGATCAGCCGCTCACCGGCGGCAAGCGAGGACCGTCCGGGAACGCGGGCATAGGCCGCATAGAGCAGCGGCTCCCAATCATAAGGACCGCCACGCTTGCCGATCAGTTGCGGCTCGCCGTCGAGCCAACGGTCTATCGCCTCGCCATCGCCGAGCGCGGCTGCGACATGGATGCTTTCACCGGCGATTTCAGGGTGTTCGTCGAGCAGATCTTTCGCCTGTCGATAGCGCTCGGGATCGGCGGCGATGTCGCCGAAATAGGACACGGTTGCAAGCGCCAGGAAACGGTTCGCCAGTTGCTCGGTGGCAGGCGTTCCGCTCGATGAGCGCTCGAGATGCGTCTTCAGTCGGGTCCAGCTGGAAAAGCCGAATTCCCTGGCAAGGACCAGTTGCACATCCTGCAGGCCGATGGCCGCAGGTTCGGAAAAATAGGGAAGCGCCCGCTGGCGTGCGGCGGCATCGCCGGCCTTCAGGGCCTTGAGAAAAGCCTTGGCCTGCTTGCGGATGGATTCGAGGGTAGCATTCGCGGGAAGATCGCGCGTGATCATGAAAGACCTCCTTTCATTCACGTCCGGTATCCGCGCCCACAGACTGAAAAGAGGTGTGGCAACCAAGTTCAGTGAAACAGGTGGGTCTGGCCCTTCCCGCGGATCGGGTGCGCCCTGCGAACGACATGATCGCTAGCACGCAGGCTGTATTCCTGTCCAGCGGTCTCAGCTTCCGGTTGGTAGCGAACGAAGGCGAAACGATCGCCTGATGGAGACCAGTTCGGCACGTTCATCGTACCTTGCCCGCCGAAGAGTGCGAACAGTTCGCGCGCATTGCCGCCATCCATATCCATCAGCCGCAGACGGACATCGAGATCGCGCGGATGATCGAAGACGTCGCCGTCATAGGACAGCACCAGAAGGTGCCTTCCGTCCGGCGACGGATGCGGGAACCAGTCGCCATAGGGGCCGTCGGTGATGCGCTCGACGTCGCTGCCATCAGGCCGGATGCGCCAGATCTGCATACGGCCGCTGCGGCTCGAATTGAAATAGATCCACTGCCCGTCGGGCGACCAGTCCGGCCCGTCATTGCGCCCCTCGCCTTGGGTCAGCCGCCGCTCCTCGCCGCCCGCGGCGTTGATGGTGAATATGTCGAAGACCTGGTCGCGAATGCCGCAATAGGCAAGCGTTTGCCCATCCGGCGACCAGCCATGCCAGTAGGACGGAAGGTTGGGCGTAATGAGCCTGGGAATGCCGCCTGAAGCCGGGAGCAGATAGATCGCCGATTTGCCGAACTCGGTCTTGTCGCTGATGGCGATCGTGTCGCCATCGGGTGAAATGCCATGGTCGTTGTTGCAGAGCCGGGCAAAACCCGTATCGATCCGCACCGGCTCGCCGCCGGCAAGCGCCAGACGGTAGAGCAGTCCATCGCCGTTGATGACGAGATGCGTGCCATCAGGCGACCAGTTCGGCGCTTCGACCAAGCTGTCCGTCTGCCAGACCACGCGCGTCTCGCCGGTCAGGATGTCAAACGTTTCAACGGAACTACGCATTGCCTTCCTCCGCTGCGACGAAGACAGCGATCATCCCCTAACCCCGGTCGCGAAAGCGGTTGGTGATCGGATAGCGGCGGTCGCGGCCGAAATTCTTCTTGGTGATCTTTACGCCCGGCGCCGACTGCCGACGCTTGTATTCGGCGATGTAGAGCAGGTGCTCGATGCGGTGCACGGTCGGTTCGTCATGGCCGCGCGCCACGATCTCCTCGGTGCTCATTTCCTTTTCGACGAGGCATTCCAGAATATCGTCGAGCACCGGATAAGGCGGCAGCGAATCCTGGTCGGTCTGGTTGGGACGCAGTTCGGCCGAGGGCGCCTTGTCGATGATGTTCTGCGGAATGACCACGCCGGACGGGCCGAGCGCGCCGGGAGGCACGGTGGTGTTGCGCCAGCGTGAAATCCCGTAGACCTCCATCTTGTAGAGGTCCTTGATCGGATTGAATCCGCCATTCATGTCGCCGTAGAGCGTGGCATAGCCGACCGACATTTCCGACTTGTTGCCGGTCGTCACCACCATCGAGCCGAACTTGTTGGAAACGGCCATCAGGATCGTGCCGCGTGTCCGGCTCTGCAGGTTTTCCTCGGTAATCCCGGTCTCCGTGCCCTCGAACATGTCGGCGAGCGCGCCGAGGAAGCCCTCCACCGGCTCCTCGATCGGCACGATATCGTAACGGCATCCAAGCGCTTCGGCGCAATCCTTGGCGTCCTTCAGCGAATCCTTCGAGGTGTAGCGGTAAGGCAGCATGATCGTGCGCACCCGCTCCTCACCGAGTGCATCGACGGCAAGTGCGGCACAGATCGCCGAATCGATACCGCCGGAGAGGCCCAGCACGACATTCTTGAAACCGTTCTTGTTGACGTAGTCGCGGAAGCCGAGCATGCAGGCACGATAATCCGCCTCCTCACGCTCCGGCAGCCGCGATTTCAGGCCACCGGCACAGTGCCAGCCATCGTCGCCCTTCTTCCATTCGACGATCGACAGCGCTTCCTCGAACTGGCTCATCTGGAAGGCGAGCGACTTGTCGGTGTTGAAGGCAAAGCTCGCGCCGTCGAACACCAGTTCATCCTGGCCGCCGAGCTGGTTGGCATAGATCATCGGCAGGCCGGTTTCGATCACCTGCTTCAGCACCACCTGGTGGCGAACGTCCACCTTGCCGCGATAGTAGGGAGAACCGTTCGGCGACAGCAGGATCTCGGCCCCACTTTCTGCCAGCGTTTCGCACACGCCGAGATCGCCCCAGATATCCTCGCAGATCGGAATGCCGATGCGCACGCCTCGGAAATTAACCGGGCCGGGCATTTCACCCTGGTCGAACACCCGCTTTTCGTCGAATTCGCCATAATTCGGCAGGTCGACCTTGTCGCGCACGGCGATGATCTTGCCGCCATCAAGGACGGCGACGGCGTTGTGGCGGCCTGTCTTGGCCAGACGCGGAAAGCCGATGATGACGCCCGGGCCGCCGTCGGCGGTCTCGGCTGCCAGCGTCTCGACTGCCTGCAGGCAGGCCTTCAGGAAGGCGGGCTTCAGCACCAGATCCTCCGGCGGATAGCCGGAAATGAAAAGTTCGGTCAGAAGCAGGAGATCGGCGCCCTGACGGGCCGCGTCGGCGCGCGCGTCTCGCGCCTTTGCCAGATTGCCGGCGATATCGCCGACTGTCGGGTTGAGCTGGGCGACGGCAATGCGAAGCACGGTGGGAGCGGCGTTGTGTGCGGTCATGAGCGGGCCTGTCGGTCTATTCTCGAACGAATGCGTCTGACTTTCGCACCGATCTTTAGCGCAATCCGCGGGGAAATTCCCACAGGCAATCATCGCCACGCGAAAAATTCCAAAAAATTCTGCTTTTCCGGCTTGTTATCGGCGCGCGCTCGCGCGTCCTCACGTCACGAAAGCCTGTTTCCAATCTCCCTGAACAAACCATTCATCCCCTGTTCAAAATGACGGTCGTATGACAGTTACACGACACATTGATGAAATTGGAGAAGATGTTGGCTAATATCGATACAGCCGTGGCCAGGAGATCGGGAGTCTACGCAACTAGACCCGGATTTGCCGCGCGGCACGCCAAGACGCTGACCTCCGCACGCAGTGCATTGTTTTCGCTCGCGATCGCGGCAGCCCTCGTTTTTGCGGTCGAGTTGATCGTGCGCCAGTCCATGGCAGACACGGTTGCCTATTTCCTCGATCCGACGCGCCCAGCCTGGACCACCATCGGCGCGTTCTTCCTCATTCTGCTTGCGATCGACGGCTTCTTCGGCCGTGAGCACAAGTCCGCCGTGGTGCTGGCGCCGCTGGCGATCATTCCGGCCATCATCTGCCAGCAGAAGCAGGTCTTTCTCTCCGACCCGCTCTACCCGACCGACTTTCTCTTCGGCCGCCAGATCCTCGAACTGATGCCGGTTCTGGTCAAGGACCGTCCGTGGACCGCCGTCGGCATCGCCGTCGGTCTTGTTGCAGCCGTTGCCGCGATCGGCCTGTTGCTGCGCTACGCCTGGCGCAACTTCCCCAAGTTGACGCGCCGCGAGCGCATCGCGCGCGCTGCGTTTGCGCTGCCGTTGCTGTTCGCCTTCTGGAACATCATGGACTACAACCAGTTCTCCTGGATCCGCGACCGCTTGAAGGTCATCCCGATCATGTGGGACCAGACCGAGAACTATCGCCACAACGGCTTTGCGCTCGCCTTCGCGATCAACCTGCCGATGGCCAATGTCAGCGCGCCCTCCGGCTACATGGCCGATGCGATCGACCGCATCCCGGTCAAGCCGCTGCCGGCCGGCACCTCCCATCGCAGCAAGCCCGACGTCATCGTTCTGATGAGCGAATCCTTCTGGGATCCGACCCGTCTGCCGAACGTCAAGCTTTCGCCCGACCCGATGCCGACCATCCGCGAGATGCAGTCCGGCAACGTGTTCTCGCCCGAGTTCGGCGGCATGACGGCCAATGTCGAATTCGAAGCGCTGACCGGCTTTTCCAATGCCTTCCTGCCTTATGGCAGCATCCCGTACCAGCAGTACATCCGCAATCCGATCCCCTCGCTTGCCACCTTCTTCCGCGGCGAAGGCTATGTCTCGCGCGCCATCCACCCGTTCCAGAGCTGGTTCTGGAACCGCACCGCCGTCTACAAGGCCTTCGGCTTCGACACCTTCAAGTCGGAGGAGAACATGCCGCCGATGCAGAAGCGCGGCATCTTCGCCTCGGACGAATCGCTGACCGACGAGATCATCCGCCAGGCCGACGCCATGGACGATCCGTTCTTCTTCTTCGCGGTGACGCTGCAGGGCCACGGCCCCTATGAGGCCAACCGCTATGCCAAGAACACCATCAAGGTCGAAGGCAACCTGCCCGAAAGCGATCGCCAGGTGCTGGAAACCTACGCACAGGGCATCAAGGAAGCCGACGAAAGCTTGAAGAAGCTGATGGACTGGGCCAAGGAACGCGACCGCGAAACGGTCATCGTGCTCTTCGGCGACCACCTGCCGCCGCTCAACACAGTCTATACCAACACCGGTTTCATGAAGGGCGTGACCGCGGAGCGCAAAGGTTCGAAGGAGCAGATGAAGGCGCAGCACGAAACGCCGCTCGTCGTCTGGTCGAACAAGACCGGCCCGAAGAAGAATGTCGGCACCATCAGCCCGGCGTTCCTCTCCTACCAGATCCTGAAGCAATCCGGCTACGAGCACCCCTACTACACCGGCTTCCTCGGCAAGGTGCACGACCAGTACCGTGTCGTCGACCGCTACATGCTGATCCGCAAGAACGGCAAGGACGTTGCCGAGTGGTCACGCCAGCCGAAGGTGCCGGCGCTGCTGCGCGACTACCGCTTCCTGCAGCACGACATGATGTTCGGCAAGCGTTACTCGACAGACCGTTTCTTCAAGTCGCACGCGGACCTCTACGCCGCCGGCCTTTAAGAACGCCAAGCCGCACGCAGCATCCATGCGCGCATAGACTGACAGAGCCGGACGGTCGCCCGTCCGGCTCTGTCATTTCGTCGATCCCGTTGATGTCTTCATTGAAATGATGCGCTAGATATTTCCGTATCCTTCCTCGGAGACAGACATGTCGCACATCAACGAAATCTCGCAGCATCTCTTCGGCAAATCAGTCACCGAACTCGGCGAAATCGAGCGGCGCATCCTGACGCGCGCCAAGGAACGGCGCACGGTCTCGACGGACACCAATGTTGAATTCAACGCCGAGCTCTCCGTCGGAGACCGGCTCGCCGACGCCATTGCCAGGGTCGGCGGCTCCTGGTCCTTCATCCTCGGCTTCTGCGGCTTTCTGGTCGTCTGGGTCATCCTCAACACCATCCTGCTGGTGGCAGGTGCCTTCGATCCCTACCCGTTCATCTTCCTCAACCTGCTCTTGTCGATGCTGGCCGCCCTGCAGGCGCCTGTTATCATGATGTCCCAGAACCGCCAGGCAGAGCGCGACCGCTTCGCCGCAGCCAAGGATTATGAGGTCAATCTGAAATCGGAGGTCGAATTGATCGCCCTGCACCACAAGGTCGATGACGTGCTGCTGCGCGAGATTGCCGAGTTGCGCACCGACATCGCCAACCTCAACCGCCAGCTTGCCCAATATCGGAACACACCGGATGTCGAATAGACAGCGGGAATGGGCACCGCGCGAAGGGTAAAAAACCCCAGGAATCCGCGCAATTCCTAATTCAATCACAAATATGCATTTTACAACAATAGGCTATTTCTAGCCATTGAAACAACCTATTCGCGTATCGAAAAATTAACACTTGAGGCGCACCGTTAAGGCGCAGGGACAGAAAAAAAGCAGTCACGGTTCGGTCGGAGTTGCTGAAATGTCCATTTTTACGCGCCTGTCTGGCAGCCGCGATGGCGCTGCCGCAATTGAATTTGCAATCATCGCGCCCCTCTTCTTTCTATGCGTGCTCACATTGATCGCCTATGGCATCTACCTGAGTGCTGCGCACTCCATCCAGCAGATCGCAGCCGATGCTGCGCGAACCGCGATCGCCGGGCTTTCCGAAGGCGAACGGGAGCGGCTTGCCACCGACTATATCCAGCGCACGACCATGGATCAGGCGTTCATCAAGCCGTCTCGAATGACCGTCACGGTCAAGGACGATGCGGGCAACGCCAACCAGTTCACGGTCAGGATCAAGTACGACGCAGGCGATCTGCCGATCTTCAACATGTTCACCTTTGCAATGCCGAACGAGAAGATCGAACGCTTCGCCACCATTCGCGTGGGGGGGATCTGAGATGACCATGAAGTTCCCATCCATGCGCCTGTTCGGGCGAGCAAACGATGGCAATATCGGTATGTCCGCCGCGCTCGTCATGCCGCTCGTCATTGCCTCCATGGCCCTTGGCGTCGACTACGGCTACCTCACGGTCCAGAAGCAGGAAATGCAGTCGACGGTCGATCTTGCAGCGATCGCCGCAGCTGCCAGCGTGCCCTCGGCGGAGCAGGCCGTGCTCAAGCATTTTTTCAACAACAAGCTGAATTTCGCCGTCGCGACACCCGCCGGCCTGATGACGGTCGATGGCAAGGTTCTGCCGGCGGGTGAAGCCAGCACGGCGAAGGTCGATGGGGTCGCAACAGTGACGCGCGGACGTTATGTGCCCGACCCCAGCATTCCAGCCGGCAAGCGTTTCATCAAGGATGCTTCCCCTTCGGATGCGGTCCAGGTGCGCCTCCAAAAGAAGGGGCTGATCTTTTTCGCGTCCGCCTTCAGCGCGCCGCCGGATCTGAGTGTCACCGGCACGGCCGCGAGTTCCAAGATCGCTGCATTCTCCGTCGGGTCCCGGCTTGCCAGCCTGAACGATGGCCTGCTCAACGCCATTCTCGGTCAGATGCTCGGCACCAAGATCTCCCTGAAGGTCATGGACTACCAGGCCTTGATCGCTGCCGATATCGATATCCAGCCTTTCCTGAAGATCGTCGCGACCAAGCTCAGCCTGACGGCTGCATCCTACGAGGACGTGCTCAACGCCCAGCTGACCATGCCGCAGCTGCTGTCGTCGATGCGGCTGTTCCAGGGTCTGTCGGGGACCGTCAACTCCGCCCTCAAGAGCATCGAACTCGCCACGGCGAACAACAAGAAAACCTTCACCCTCGCCCAGATCCTCAATCTCGACCCCAAGAAAGACTTGAGGATTGATGCCGGCTCCGACTGGGCGATGAGAGTGAGTGCGCTGCAGATCGTCTCGGCTGCCGCCGCCATTGCCAATGGCGAGAACCAGATCGCTCTTAACGCCGTTGCCGGACTTCCGGGCATTGCCTCGGCAACCGTGAAGCTGGCGGTCGGCGAGCCGCCGGTCCAGACACCAAGTCATCGTCTCGGTGCCCCGGGCGCCGCGGTCCGCACCGCACAGACGCGCCTCGCCGTTGAGGTGAATGTCGACGGCCTCGCCGCACTTGCGGGTATCCGCATTCGGTTGCCCATCTATGTCGAACTCGCCCACGCAGAAGCAAAGCTTGCCGACATCCGCTGCTACGGCGGCAAGCCGGACAACGCGGCCGTCGTCGTCGACGCCGTGCCGGGTGTTGCCGAGATCGCGATCGGCGATGTCAACCCGAAGGTGCTGTCGAGCTTCTCATCCGACGCACGGGTGGAGCGGGCCCGCATTGTCGACGCACTCGTCGTCAAGATCGACGCCATCGCCCATGTCGAGGCACAGAACCTTCAAGCGTCCCGCCTCACCTTCAGTCCGGCGGAAGTCGCCGCGCGTTCGATCAAGAGCGTTTCGACGAAAGACATTCTGTCATCGACCACGCAGACCCTGCTCAACAATCTCGACCTGAACATCCAGGTCCTGTTCCTGACGCTCGGCAGCCCGACGGTCCTGCAGCAGGCTCTTGCCCAGACGCTCGGCGCTGTCACAAAACCGGTAGACGATCTGCTCTACAACCTGTTGCTGCTGGTGGGCGTGCGGGTGGGTGAAGCGGATGTCAGGGTCACAGGCGTCAAGTGCCAACCTCCCGTTCTGGTCCAGTAAGACGTCCCCCAAACACGAAAAGGGCCGACAGCGGAAAATCCGTTGGCGGCCCTTTCGAACAAAATGATGGGTTCGCACGTTATGGGCAAGGTAGAACTGCTACAAGCGGTCGGGTTGAGTGATATCGAGGCAGGCGCGGCGCGGGATCGACCCTCGCGGCGTGTGCGACAGATCGTCGGGAGACGTGCACAACAGATGCATTGGGTGGCAAAACAGGGGGATGCTGCGCCGGAAAAACCGCTCGCCTTCACGGCGGACGGGATTTTGCGCAATCCGCTTTTACGCGAAACGTTGCAGATCAGTGCCCGCGACCTCATGGCGGTCTACGACATCTTTCCCCGCGTCGCCCGGCTGGTGGCCTCCCACCAGAAATGGATGCTCTCCCAGGCGGCCTTTGCCCTTCATCTCGAGCGCGATCCATCCCATCCCGATTCCGGCATAACGGCTGCACGTCTGCTGAAATTCATGCGCGATACCGGTGGCGCCAGCAGAAACACCGCTGCCGCTTTCCTGTCCGAACTGCTGGCCTACAAACTCCTGCGGGATGTAAGCGGCGAGCGGACGAACAGGAAGGTTCGCCCTCTCGAGCCGACCGACGTCAGCGAAAGTGCGATGATGCGGTGGTTCATGAGCCAGATGGGCACGCTTGACCGTCTGGATGGCGGCAACCGGCTGGAGCATGTCGAGGCGGATATCTCGGTCCTTTGGCGCACGCAGCCGATCGCGGCTCGGATGCTCCTGTCCGACAAGAGCTGGAGCGTGCCGCCCGAAGGCGTCGAGATCTTCGTTTGGACCGAATGCGGCGGCTTGCTGCTCGATGACCTCATGGCCCGTCCGAAAACCTTGACGCCGGTCGACGGAAAGGTCTGGCTGGATCTCAATCTGGCCGAGCTTGCGACGCACTACATGATTTCCAATACCCATGTGCGCAGGCTGTTTACCAAGGCGCAGGACAACGGCTTCATCGGCCGGGCGAATGACGGCGCGCGCGGCCGCTTCTGGATGAGCGCGGGCCTGGTCGATATCTATTGTCGGTGGCAGGCGGTCAAGCTTGCTGCACTCGCCAACGCCTACGAACGTGCCACGCAAGATGCGGTTCGCCTGCTGAAGTAGGCACGTGTCCGCGCTGCAATGCGTCACGTCAGGCCAGCCCCTTGCGCGCCCATGCGCCCGGCGTTCACGCCCCCACCACATTTTTGACCTCTCCGGTTGACCCGTCCCCAGGGGCAGGAGCGATAAGGACTGCGGCCAACAGGACGAGGTGATTCGTGAACACTCCCGCACAATTCTTGAACGCGACCGAGGCTGCCAAACGGCTCGGGGTATCGGCAAAGGCACTGCGCCTCTATGAGCAGCGCGGATTGATGGCCCCGGTGCGAACCTCGGCGGGATGGCGAACCTACGGGCCCGCACAGATGGAGCGCGCCCGCGAGATCGTCGCGCTTCGTTCGCTTGGTCTTAGCCTGGCAAAGATCGGGCGCGTGCTTGCCGAAGAGCGACGGCAGCTCGGCGCCACGCTCGCCGCGCAGCAGAGTGTGCTCGAGACACGGATGCATGACCTCCACGCGACCGTCGAGAAACTACGCCGTCTGCGCCTCGACCTGCCGGCCGATCACGAGGCCGTGCCGGCGACGCTGGCGCAGATGCAAGCGCAATCACCGGAAACCGGCCCAGGTCTTGCGCTCGAGCTTCCGTGGCCATGGGGCGGAGAGACGTTCACCCTCAATGGACTTCACCCGTTGACCTACATCACCGGACCACTCGGCAGCGGGAAGACACGCCTCGCCAAGGCGATCGCCACGGCCCTGCCCGGATGCGCTTTTGTCGGGCTCGACCGCCTGGAAGAGACATGCCGCCTGTCGGCCACCCGCCGGCTCGACGAGGATGCCGCGCTGCGGTCCTGCATCGGGACCACGGTCGCGCGTTTGGTGGACGACGGTGCCGTCGCGTCATCGGCGCTGATCGTTCTGCTGTTGGCGCTCGAGGCCGACGCCAGCGCATTCGTCATCGATATGGTCGAGCAGGACCTCGATGCCGCATCGCAGACCGCGCTGATCGGCCATTTGCGCGACGGTCGAGCCGACAGGCGCCCCATATTCATGCTGACCCGCTCCAACGCCATCCTTGATCCTGGCGCGCTCGGGTCGGGCGAAACCATCATCCTGTGCCCCGCCAACCATAGCCCGCCGAGCGAAGTCGCGCCCTATCCCGGAGCTCCGGGCTTTGAGAGTGTCGCCCACTGCCTTGCGTCGCCTGAAGTACGGGCGCGCACGCAAGGCGTCATCGCCTGGCGCGCTGGCGTGGCCTGACCACTCACGTCCGCCCGGCGTCGAACTTCGGCAGGCCGTCGTCGATATCGTAGAAGTCGCCCTTGTCGGCGCAGAAGATGTGGTAGCCCGGCTCGAGGTCCGTCGGCGTTTCAAAGGCACCGGCCATGATCGACGTGTATTCGGCACCATCGGATTTCCAGAAGAGCGCCGATCCGCATTGCCGGCAGAAGCCCCTGCGGGCTCTTTCGCTGGAACGGTACCAGGTCACATCCTTGGCCCCTTGCAGCTCCAGATCGCGATCAAGCACGTTGGTGGCAGCGTAATAGAGGCCCGTCTGCTTGCGGCACTGGCTGCAATGGCAAAAGATCAGCTCGCGCAGCACACCGTGCGTCTTGAAGCGTACCGCCGCGCAAAGGCAGCCGCCGCTGTGAATATCCGCCATGGTCCCCCGACCTCCCAGAAATGAAAAATGCCGGACCAGCTTTGCGAGCGGGCCCGGCATTGTCAATTTCATAGCAGACGACCGACAATCAGAAAAACTGAAGCGTCGGGCGCTGGGGGCTTGATCAGCCGTTGACGACCAGCTTCTTCTCGTCGCGGCCGCCCTTCATGCGCTCGGCGAGCAGGAACGCCAGTTCCAGCGCCTGGTCCGCGTTGAGGCGCGGATCGCAGTGCGTGTGGTAGCGGTCGGCCAGATCGTCGCCCGAAAGCGCGCGAGCGCCGCCGGTGCACTCGGTCACGTCGTTGCCGGTCATCTCGATGTGGATGCCGCCCGGATGCGAACCTTCCGCACGGTGGATCTGGAAGAAGCTCTCGACTTCCGACAGGATCCGCTCGAACGGACGGGTCTTGTAGTTGTTCAGCGTGATCGTGTTGCCGTGCATCGGATCGCAGGACCAGACGACCTTCTTGCCTTCGCGCTCGACCGCACGAATGAGGCGCGGCAGGTGCTCGGCGACCTTGTCGTGGCCGAAGCGGCAGATCAGCGTCAGGCGGCCGGCTTCGTTGGCCGGGTTGAGCAGATCGATCAGCTCCAGCAGACCGTCGGCCGTCAGCGACGGGCCGCACTTCAGGCCAAGCGGGTTCTTGATCCCACGGCAGTACTCGATGTGGGCGTGATCAGGCTGGCGGGTACGGTCGCCGATCCAGATCATGTGGCCCGATGTTGCGTACCAGTCACCCGAAGTGGAATCGACACGCGTCAGCGCCTGCTCGTAGCCGAGCAGCAGCGCCTCGTGGCTGGTGAAGAAATCGGTCTCGCGCAGGCTCGGATGGTTCTCCGAGGTGATGCCGATCGCCTTCATGAAATCCATCGTCTCGGAGATCCGGTCGGCGAGCTTGCGGTAGCGCTCGGCCTGCGGGCTGTCCTTGACGAAGCCGAGCATCCACTGGTGCACGTTGTCGAGGTTGGCATAGCCACCCATCGCAAAGGCGCGCAGCAGGTTGAGCGTCGCGGCGGACTGGCGGTAGGCCATGATCTGCCGCTCCGGATCCGGAACGCGCTCGGCTTCGGTGAAATCGATGCCGTTGATGATGTCGCCACGGTAGCTCGGCAGCTCGACGTCGCCCTGCTTCTCGATGTTGGACGAGCGCGGCTTGGCGAACTGGCCAGCGATACGGCCGACCTTGACCACGGGCTGCTGGGCGCCGAACGTCAGGACGACGGCCATCTGCAGGAAAGCGCGGAAGAAGTCGCGGATCGTGTCGGCACCATGCTCGGCAAAGCTCTCGGCGCAGTCGCCGCCCTGCAGCAGGAAGCCGCGGCCTTCGGCAACGTTGGCAAGCGCGCTCTTCAGACGCCGCGCTTCGCCGGCAAATACCAGCGGCGGATACTTCGCAAGCTTCGCTTCGGTTGCCGCAAGAGCTGCAAGGTCCGGATATTCCGGCACCTGCTGAATGGGCTTCTGCCGCCAGCTATTCGGGGTCCAAGTCTGTGCCATTTCGATCACCTGTTGTCTGCCGCGGATGATTGCCCGCGCGGGTCGCGCCCTGACGGCCAATGTGAGCCGCCCGGTATTCTGAAATTTCACTAATCTCCGCGCGTACCGCCTGAACGCCAGGCCGTCCCTGGCCAGCCGGAAACGCCGCAGAATGCGGGCTTATAGACGTTAAGGAAACGCTTGGAAAGTCATTCCGCCAGAAATCATTGCTCGCCGGAGCACACATCGCGCAAGGATATGACCTCGGGACGCACGATCCCGAAACCGGGCATCACCGCGACGAAAGATTTATGCGCCATTTCAACGGGATACGGCCCCCTCGGCGCGGCATTCCGTCGGACTTGCGCGGTGGCCGACGACCGCTCCGCGTCGTGCCTCTTGCGTTGGCACGGCCCGTGTCGGACTCGATTTCGCACGGCTTCCGCCCGGCGGCAGGCCAGACGACAAGAAAGACAAGACCGCAAGCGCCCAGCGCAGGCCATCCCATTCCGGTCGGTCCAGCGGATCGTCAAGGCTCTTGGCTTTATCCCGGCGACTGCCGCGCAGATGTGTCGTGCCGATGAGTGCCCATTGTTCATGCATGGTCTCGCCTCCTTTGCGTTGAGACAGGACGAGACCTAATGTCTGGGTCCGACCCGTTGTAGGCACAGCACTGAAAGACGTTTTTCATCCGCGAACGCTGCGAACTCCGGCAATTGGCGCTAGGAGGAGATCGCGATCATCAGGGAGAGTATATGGCCGAGGCAGCCTGGGACGATCTGAAACTGTTTTACCATGTCGCGAGCGAGGGCGGGCTGAGCGGCGCTGCCATGCGGACCGGCCTGAGCGCGCCGACCATCGGCCGCCGCATGCTCGCGCTCGAACGAGCGATCGGCAGGGCACTCTTCATCCGCAGCCAGCAGGGCTATCGCCTCGCACACGACGGTCAGATCCTGCTTGAACATGTCCGCACCATGCAGAACGCCGCCGACAGCATCACGGACTGGCACCGCGACGCCTTCGCCCTGCCGATCGTATCGGTAGCAGGCGATGCCTGGGTATCCGGCTTCATCGCTGATAACGCATCCGCACTTCGCGGCCGCGGCGACGGATTTCGCTTCTGCTGCAAGCAGGTGGATCGCGGCTTCGACCTCACGTTCAGACAGGCCGACGTCGCCGTGCTTCACGAAAAGCCCCACTCCGGCAACATCGCCGTGCGCCGGTCGGTCAACCTCGCCTACGGCATCTACCGCGCGGGAAACATGCCGAACCACGAAGACTTTCCCTGGATATCGATCGGCACGGAGGCCGCCTGGACTGCCGCCGACAAATGGGTCTTCCAGAACCATGAGCAACAGATCCACACCTGGACAGACAGTCCTTCCCTTTTACTGCGGCTGATCCGCAATGGCGCCGGGCGGGGCATCCTGCCCGCCTTCGTCGGCGACGGCGACCCGCTGCTCAGGCGCGAAGGGGGTTTGGTCGAGGACCTGACGCATCCGTTGTGGATCGCCGCAAACGATGACGACCGGCATCGCCCGGAAGTCCGCTCGGTCATCGACCGCCTGGCGGACCTGTTCAGGAGGGAAGAGCCAAGGTTCGCCGGCGTGTTCGCCTAGTGTGCCGCGCATCGGCATGAGCGCCGCAAGCGCACGCTCACCCTTTGATGCCTGCCATTCCCAAGAATTCCCTGCCTCAGGTCGTTTTCACCTGAGGCAGAAGTCCGAGGCAATCAGACCCGCTCGCCCTTGTGAAGGCGGTAGGTCGGCGCATACATCGTTACCAGCTCTTCCGAGGCAGTCGGATGAACGGCCATCGTCCGGTCGAAATCATCCTTCGTGCAACCCGCCTTCAGCGAGATGCCCAGCAACTGCGCCATCTCGCCGGCATCGTGGCCAAGGATGTGGGCGCCTAGAACCTTGCGGTCGGCGGCGTTGACGATCAGCTTCATGATCGTCTTTTCCTTCCGGCCGGAAAGTGTCGCCTTCATCGGCCGGAATTCGGCGCGATAGACCTCCAGGTCATCGAACTTCCGTGCGGCCTGCTCTTCGCTGAGGCCAACGGTGCCGATCTCCGGCTGCGAGAAGACCGCCGTTGCGATCAGGTCGTGGTCGGGCGAAACAGGGTTGTTCTTGTATTCGGTCTCGATGAAGCACATCGCCTCGTGGATCGCGACCGGCGTCAACTGCACGCGGTCGGTTACGTCGCCAAGCGCGTAGATGCCGGGCGCGCTGGTGCGCGAGAAGGCATCGACGATGATCGCACCACGCTCATCGGTCTTCACGCCTGCGCTTTCAAGCCCCAGCCCCCGGGTGTTCGGCACACGACCGAGCGCCAGCAGAATCTGGTCGACGGCGATTTCGCCATGCTTCATCGTCTGCGCCACGCGCTTGCCATCGGCATCGGTGGCAACGGACTGGATGATGTCCTCGCAAAGGATCCGGATGCCCTTCTCTTCCATCGCCGCGTGCAGGCCGCGACGCATGTCGTGATCGAAGCGCGACAGGATCTCCTTGCCGCGGTAGATCAGCGTCGTCTCGACGCCGAGGCTATGGAAAATATTGGCAAACTCGACCGCGATGTATCCGCCGCCGGCAATCAGGATCGATTTCGGCAGTTCGGCCAGGTCGAAAGCCTCGTTGGACGAGATGCAGAGTTCGTGGCCCGGCAGCGCATCATGCGGCGTCGGATGGCCACCCACCGCGATGACGATCCGTTCCGCCGTGACGGTCTTGCCGCTATCGAGCAGGCGCACCGTGTTCGGGCCGACAAGTTCGGCACGCGTGCGCAGGATCTCGGCGCCCGCATTGGCAAGCCCCTTCTGGTAGAGGCCTTCGAGGCGCGTGATCTCCTGTTCCTTGGCGGCAACCAGCTTTTGCCAGTCGAACCGGCTTTCACCGACGGTCCAGCCGAAACCGGCCGCATCCTCGAAATGTTCGGAATACTGCGAGGCGTAGACGTAGAGCTTCTTCGGCACGCAGCCGCGAATGACGCAGGTGCCGCCGTAGCGGAACTCTTCGGCAATCGCCACCTTCTTGCCCATGCTCGCCGCCAGCCGACCGCTTCTGACACCGCCAGAACCACCACCGATTACGAAGAGGTCATAGTCGAATGCGGGCATGGCGTACTCCTGAAGGTCGTGCAGACTGCAATTGGGATTGTAAGGAGCACCGTGCGACCGGCTTTGGCCGACAGCATGCCCGCTCGGGGCAGCCCCGTCGCAGGCACATATAGTGTTGCACTGCGGAAAAAGAAAAGCCCGGATAGCTCCGGGCTCTTCAAAACGTGATGATCGTGTCGACATGACGCAAGAGCATGCCTGCTGCGCTCTTTCGAACGCGCGGCGCTCATGCCCACATCAACGCGCCCCGGATTATTGGGCAGGCGTCGCCGGCGTGCCTTCGACGAGCGCAGGAGCCGAGGTGCCAACCTTGGCGTCGAGCGACTTCGTTGCTTCGGCGTTGAGGTCACGCGAAACGCCGGATGCCCAGATGTCCGCCGCCTTCAGCAGTTCGCGCGAAGCGATCGGGCCGTCGTTCAGAAGCTTCTTGCCGGCGGTCGAGTTGTAGAACTCGGTGATGGCGTTCAGCTCTTCGAGGGTGAAGGTCTTGGCGTAGATTGCCGCCGCTTCATGCTCCAGGTCGGACCGGCGGGCAGCGAGAGCCAGGGCCTTTTCGTCGACGGTCGCGGTGATCAGTTCCTGGAAGTTCGGCGAAGCCTGGATCAGCGTGTTCTTCAGACGCTCGGCAAGGTTCGGCAGGATGTTGTCGAAGTTGTTGGTGACGCCAAGCGCGGCGATGGTCGCACGAGCGGCCTTGATCTGGGCGTCAGAGACGTCCTGGGCCTGGACCGCCGGAATGGATGCAGAAAGGAGAACCGCGGTGGCTGCGAATGTGCGGGCAAGACCTGCGAGTTTGTTCATTTTTATCCATGCTCCTGTGTTTGTCGCATGCTGCCCGGGCGATTGCCGCCGCCAGGCCCGCATGTGTGGTAACCTGTTGCCTTTGCCGCTCCCTCGTCCTTAACGGACCGCGGGAAGCAGGCTCAAGATGCGGTCAGAATGCGTGCCTCTTCCGGTCCGGCGATAATCGCAAGCGATGCGATACCGATGAAAAGTCCGTGCTCTACGACGCCGGGAATGGCATTCAGCTCTCCCGCGAGCGCATCTGCATCAGGAATACGGCCAAAAGATGCATCAAGAATGAGGTGTCCACCATCCGTCTTGAAGGGGCCGTCGCCGGAATTGCGCACGGAAATATCGCCGGAAAGACCTAGCCGCGAGGCGACCTTTTCGATGGCGATGCGTGTGGCGACCTGACCGAAGGGATTGACCTCGATCGGCAGCTTGAACGCGCCGAGAACATCGACGACCTTCGATTCGTCGGCGATGACGATCATGCGCCTGGATGCAGCCGCGACGATCTTTTCGCGCAGCAGCGCCCCGCCGCCGCCCTTGATCAGCCGCAGCTGAGCGTCGACCTCGTCGGCGCCGTCGATCGTCAGGTCGAGCTCCGGGAGCTCGTCGAGCGACTTCATCTGCACCCCGAGTTCCAGGCAGAGCCGTGCCGTGCGCTCGGATGTCGGAACACCCTCGATGCGAAAGCCCGAGGCGACCTTTTCGGCCAGCAGACGGACGAATTCCTCCGCCGTCGACCCCGTGCCGATGCCGAGCCGCATACCGTCTTCGACGTGTTCCAGCGCCGCTGCCGCGGCTTTGATTTTCATTTGGCGGGCGTCCATGCGCCAGTCGCTCCCTTTTTTCACCGGAAAAGACATGCGGTCGCCCGCCATCTCCGTCCTTTTTCCGCTGAGACACTTACACGGCCAAAGCCGCAAACAAAAGCCAAAATCAGGCGTTCGGCCCGGAATCCTGACCCCGCCCCGCGCACACTCGCCATTGCATTCCGACGCAACTTCGCCTACCCGAACGGCAACGCTTCCCGCTACGCGAGGTTCATCTGTTGTCTTCCCCCATTGTCGTCTTCGATCTCGACGGAACCCTTGTCGACACGGCCCCGGATCTGGTGGCGAGCCTCAACCATGCGGTCACCCAGGCCGGTGTCGAGCCGGTCACCTATCGCGACCTCACCCACCTCGTCGGCCACGGGGCCCGCGCCATGATCGAGCGCACCTTCGCGCTGCGTAACACGCCACTCGACGAGGAGGCGCTGACCTGGCAGATGAAGGAGTTCGTCGACTTCTATCATGGCTCCATGCCCGGCGATTCCCTGCCCTATCCCGGCATGCTCGAAGCGCTCGACCGTCTGACGGCGGCGGGTTTCAAGCTGGCGGTCTGCACCAACAAACCGGAAATGCTGGCAAACCGGCTGCTCGAGCGCCTCGGCCTGATCGATCGCTTCGCCGCGGTCTCCGGCGGCGATACCTTCGAGATCCGCAAGCCCAACGCCGATCATCTGCTGCGCACGATCACCAATGCCGGTGGCAGCGCCGCGCACTCGGTGATGGTCGGTGACAGCCTCAACGACATCCTGGTCGCCCGCAACGCCGAGATTCCGTCGATCGCCGTGCCATTCGGTTACTCCGACGTTCCGATCGAAAGCCTGGAACCGACCGTCATCATCCGGCACTTCGACGAACTGACGCCGGAGCTGGTGACCGGACTTTTCAACGGCAAGTAACAGGCGGCGCGCACCGCAGCCCGGCATCGATCGACGTGAACCGCCGCTGATCCAAACGGACGAATGCCGCCCTGACGGGATGGACTTCGTCCGTCCGCGCTCGTGCATCTGCGCGTCTTCTTCCCTGCAGCCGATCGACAGAACGAGAAAGACCCCGGGAGAAGCTCCACGGGGTCTTAATGCATTGCTTGATGGTGGGCGCCAATCTGTCGGCGCCACCCGAATCCTTACCCCTCGGCGCGACGCGCGTTGCGGGTCGCCTCGAATGCGCGGTTCATGTACATGTCGCGATCATAGACATCGTCGAAATATTCGACGGCGCCATCCTTGTTCGGCCAGGCGGTGAAGTAGGCGACGTAAACCGGCACCTTCTGCGGCACCTGCAGCGCCTTGTTGCGGCCGCCATTGATCTCCTTGCCGACATCCTCGACGCTGGTGCCCAGTACGGCCGCCGCCATCCGGCGCGGATCGGCAAGGCGCACGCAACCGTGGCTCAGCGCGCGCTGGTCGCGCTTGAAGAAGCTCTTCGAAGGCGTGTCGTGCATATAGATCGCATGCGCGTTCGGGAACAGGATCTTCAGCTCGCCAAGCGCATTGTCGCTGCTCGGCGGCTGGCGCACGGCGACGGAGGCGGTCGAACCATTCCAGTTGACCGAGGAGGACGGCACCGAGCGGCCGCCGACTTCCACCTGATAGCCCATCCGGTCGAGATAGCCGGGATCGCTGCGCAGCTTCGGCAGCATCTCGTTGATGATGATCGACTGCGGAACGCCCCAGTACGGGTTGACCTCGACGGTCTGGATCTCGTCCTGGAAGAAGTAGGTCTGGTTCGCCTTGGAGCCGACAACGACGCGCATCGAGAACTGTTCGGTGCCATTGTCGGTATAGGAGGCTGTAAAGGCCGGCTGGTTGATGAAGACGTAGCGGCTGCCGAGACCGTCGGGCAACCAGCGCGCCTGCTCCATCGCGACTTCCAGCTTGTTGATCTTGGCGGCCGTGCTGTCGCCACCGGTGAGGATGCGCAGCGATGCCTGCCCGACCACGCCATCGGCCTTCAGGCCATGTTCCTTCTGGAAGGCTTCGACCAGCGCGACCAGCTCAGGCGTGTATTCAGGCGTCCCCTGATAGGCCGCCAACGCATCCGCATGATCTGCCTTCAGCGTGTCGGAACCCTTGATGCGGATGCCGGAGACGATGTTGGCGAGTTCCGGATTGCTCTGGCCCGGCTTCAGGAGCGTGCCCGGCGCAATTTCGACGCGCTGTTCCACACCCTTTTCGGCACGAAGGCGCTCGAGCTCCACCGAAAGAGCGGCGAACTGCGCGCTTTTCGGGTTCTGATCGTTGATGAGCGTGGCGACGTCGGCGCTTGCGGACATCTTGTCCAGGAACGCGCCGAGATCGACGGTCTTGCGCTTGAAGTCGTGATAGCCGGAGATCTTGTTCGGATCGATACGGCCGCGCACCGTGTCCTGCACATAGGACAACGTTGCGATCGACAACGAGACCTCGAACTGAACGAGTTCCTTTTCACGCGCGATCATGTCGCCGCGATCGAAATCGTCCGAAGGCACCTGAACGGCATAGTCCTGCGGATCGAGACCGACCTTTGCCGCGTCGGCAAGAACGGCAATCGCCGCCTTCGCCCGCGCGCTCACGCCATTCGCATCGATCCAGACGAAGTCGGAACGCGATCCGTAATGGGTCTCGATAGCCTTGGCCACGTCAGCGGTCGCGCGCACCTTGATTTCGGGCATGAATTGGCGGGCATCGTTGAGCGGCGCACGCAACATCGGCGGCAGCGCCCCGTTGCGCACGGAGCCGGTGACGACCGGATCGAGCAGCTTGTCAGTCGCGACCCAGCGTAGCGCGTCCGCCTTGTAGGTATAGTACTGCGGACCCGTGACCTTCGGCAAAGGCCTGGAGACCGTGTTCTGCTGGGGCTCGACCATGGCCCCGACGCCCGGGAGTGACTGAAGTTGTTGCTGCTGGGGCTCGGGCTTCTTCCTGCCTGCGCGGATGAAATCGCCGAGCGTGAAGGCCGAAGCCGGCCGTGTATCCAAGGTCGCGATCGCACAGCCGCTCATGAGCGCTAGAATCGCTGCCGTCTTAAAAATTCTCATGTGAAACTGCGTCCCCGTATCGCGTTGTCGCCGAACTCGGCTTTAGCCAATTCCTCGCCACGCCCTCGTGCTCCAAAACTTATAGAAAAGGATGGTGAATGAAAAGGAAACGCGCAGCGCCGAACAGGCATCAAACCACCTCAAAATCGCAGGATAACCGCTTCATCAACAGGACGTTCCAACGGCCGTAAAAATTTGATTTGCATCGACATTACTTCGTCGCCGTGAACCTTTGCGGGCGGAATGGCGTGTTGCGGGCATCATGGAAGGTCGCGAATGTGACTGAAACGCCACAAGAAATCCGCATGCGGCCTGACCGGGGCGAATCACCCAGCGCGCGGCAGCCCGCGCCGATCGCAACGGCATCGCGGCCTTTGAAACGATTGTAGCATTGCGCGTACCGGAACCACCTCTTTACAAGCCTTGCCAGCCGGGGCAGAGAGAGGCCCGGCACCTTGGGGAGGGACAGCCGGTTACGGCCGCGTCCCCTCGCCCAAACTTCATGAACCGCATGACGAAGGCAGGGATCACGATGACATCGACGCGCACGGAAACAGATACGTTCGGCCCCATTGAAGTGGCAAACGATCGCTACTGGGGCGCCCAGGCCCAGCGATCCCTCGGCAACTTCAAGATCGGCTGGGAAAAACAGCCGGCCTCGATCGTGCGTGCGCTCGGCATCGTGAAGCAGGCAGCGGCCCGCACCAACATGGCGCTCGGTCGCCTCGATGCGACCGTCGCCGATGCGATCGTCAAGGCATCGCAGGAAGTCATCGACGGCAAGCTCAACGAGCATTTCCCGCTCGTCGTCTGGCAGACCGGCTCCGGCACCCAGTCGAACATGAACGCCAACGAGGTCATCTCCAACCGGGCGATCGAAATGCTCGGCGGCGTCATGGGCTCGAAGAAGCCCGTGCATCCGAACGACCACGTCAACATGAGCCAGTCGTCGAACGACACCTATCCGACGGCCATGCACATCGCCTGCGCCGAACGCGTGATCCATGACCTGCTGCCGGCGCTGAAGCACCTGCACCAGGCGCTCGAAGCCAAGGTCAAGGCATTCGACCACATCATCAAGATCGGCCGTACCCACACCCAGGACGCCACCCCGCTGACGCTCGGCCAGGAATTCTCCGGCTACGCAGCCCAGGTCGCATCCTCGATCAAGCGCATCGAGATGACGCTGCCAGGCCTTTGCGAACTGGCGCAGGGCGGCACGGCCGTCGGCACAGGCCTCAACGCACCGGTCGGCTTTGCCGAACAGGTCGCCGACGAAATCGCCAAGATCACCGGCATCGCCTTCACCACGGCGCCGAACAAGTTCGAAGCGCTCGCCGCCCACGATTCCATGGTCTTCAGCCACGGCGCGATCAACGCCGCAGCCGCCGCCCTGTTCAAGATCGCCAACGACATCCGCTTCCTCGGTTCGGGCCCGCGCTCGGGTCTCGGCGAACTGTCGCTGCCTGAAAACGAACCGGGCTCCTCGATCATGCCGGGCAAGGTCAACCCGACCCAGTGCGAAGCGCTGACCCAGGTCTGCGTCCAGGTGTTCGGCAACAACGCCGCCCTGACCTTCGCCGGAAGCCAGGGCCATTTCGAGCTTAACGTCTTCAATCCACTGATGGCCTACAACTTCCTGCAGTCGGTTCAACTGCTGTCGGACGCGGCCGTTTCCTTCACCGACAATTGCGTCGTCGGCATCGAAGCGCGCGAAGACAACATCAAGGCGGCGCTTGACCGCTCGTTGATGCTGGTGACGGCGCTGGCGCCGAAGATCGGCTACGACAATGCCGCCAAGATCGCCAAGACCGCGCACAAGAACGGTACGACGCTGCGCGAAGAAGCTGTTGGTGGCGGCTACGTCACCAATGAGGAGTTCGACGCGGTCGTGCGTCCGGAAACGATGATCAGCCCGGCCTGATCCATCCATCCGAGCCGCGATGCCCAGACGGGGTGTCGCGGCTCGTCTCCCGCCGACCTCCAGGGAGCAGCGCATTATCTGCGTTCAGTCGAATTGTCTTTGCTTCAGGAAGCAATCATTAAGACTTCGCAAATCATTTGCCCCTAAAAATCAGTACTCGTAAGCAATAAGCAATATTGGGAGTTTGCGGATGCAAACGGCCACTTCTGGAAAGACGCAGGCTCCGGATATCGCAGCGCAGGTCACCCATGCGATGCGCATGATGGGCGTGTCGCCTATACCGCGAAATTACGAGCTTTATTACGAAGCCTATCTCGGTTCGAACCCGCAGCTGTCCAAGGAGCTCGCAGCACTCGGCAGCCGTGCGACCCAGGAAGAACTCGACGCGATCGGCGCACAGTATTTCAGCCATATCCACCGCTCGACAGGCATCGAGCGTGCCCACACCAGTCTTGCCGCCAAGCTCGCCGAACTGGTCAATTTGCTGAAAGACGAGCAATACGCGCTTGAAAACTACAACAAGGTGCTCGACGAAGCCTACGTCAACATAACCAGCAAGAGCGCCTCCAGCGCCGACATCCTGCGCCATGCCATCGGCATCCTCACGGAAGCGACTGCCGACACCATGAGCCAGGGCAAGGAACGCGTGCAGACCGTGGTGCAGAAGTCCTTCGAGATGGAGGTCATCCGCCAGGAACTCGACGAATACAAGCGGATCGCCAACACGGATTCCCTGACGCGCCTCGCCAACCGCCGCGCCTTCGACGACAATCTGGCCGCCGTCTACAACAACGATCACCAGAAGAATTTCACCGGCCTGCTGGTTGCCGATATCGATCATTTCAAGAAGGTGAACGACACGTTCGGCCATCCGGTCGGCGACAAGATCCTGGCAACGGTCGGCAGCGTCATCCGCGCCAATGTCCGGCGCGATGCCTTCGTCGCGCGCACCGGTGGCGAAGAGTTTGCGGTGATCTTGAACGACAGCAGCCAGGAAGAATGCCTGCAGGTCGCCGATCGCATCCGCACGGTGCTCGCCGGCACGCCGTTCCGTAATTCGAAGACCGGGGTCAACTATGGCCCGATCACGCTTTCGGTCGGCGTCTGCATGGCGACCGCGGCCGAGGATGCTGTGGACCTCTACAACAAGGCCGATATCGCGCTTTACTCGGCCAAGAATGCCGGCCGCAACAAGACCATGCTGTTCGAGGACGGCATGCGCAAGGAATCGGGCCGCAACTGGCTGATCTACAGGCGCTAGCCTGACGTCAAAAACGTTTCGTCGAATGGCGCCCATCGGGCGCCATTTTCGTTTCGTCGCCGCGTTCCCTTGGAAACAGCCGGATCGGCCTGCAAACGCTACAACCCTGACAACAGGGAACAACGGCTACGAAAAGCGCGATCGGTTCCCACAATCCGAAGGGGGACCCGTGATGAAGCGCATTCTTGCAGCCATTGCAGCAACGGTATTTTTCGCCGGACCGGTCGCCACCGTCCACGCCACCGAAACCGGGCAGGATCCGATCACCGTCGCCTCGCTCGACAGCAATGCCGCCAGTGTCGGTTGGCTGCAGGTGCTGTCGCAAGGCGGCACGCGGCACAAGGCCAAGCGCGGCGACATCAACCAATCGCCGATCGCCCGCGAACTCGTCGCCTTCAATGCAGCCGCGGCCCCCGGAACCATCATCATCGACAATTCCGAACGCCGCCTCTACCACGTCGTCGGCCGTGGAATCGCGGTCAAATACGCCGTCAGCGTCGGGCGCAAAGGCTTTCTGTGGACTGGCACCAACACCGTCAGCCGCAAGGCCGAATGGCCGACCTGGGTGCCACCGGAAGACATGCGCATGCGCGAAACCAGGAAGGGCAAGGTGCTGCCCGCCAGCATGGAGGGCGGCATCGATAATCCCCTCGGTTCGCGCGCCATGTATCTGGGCTCGACGATCTACCGCATCCACGGCACCAACCAGCCCCTGTCGATCGGCAAGGCGATGTCTTCGGGCTGCATCCGCATGGCCAACGAGGACGTCGAGCACCTCTATGCCAATGTCGAGATCGGCGCGAAGGTGATCGTGCGCGACTGAGTAGCCAAGATGTTACCGGCAGGTGGAAGCGCCCGCCTGCCGGGCGATCGCAATCAGCTCCGGCCGATATTCGAAATGCATGGTGTCGAAATGATACCAGCGCCCGCCCCAGATAAAGCCGTGTTTCTCGAAGACACCGACGATCTCGAGCGGATAACGGTTGCGATATTGCACTGCCCTGCCCTTGGCACCACCCGCCCAGCGCCAGTAGTCGGCAAAGCCGGTGTTGAGATCGATCGCAGCGCCAAAGCTGTGAACCGAAAGCGTGCGCGCGCCGGCGATGGTGCGCCAGTTGAAGGTCCCGGCACTTGGGATGAGATAGCGCTTGAGTTTTGGACTGGAAGCGAGTTCCGCAGCCACCGCCTGCAACGCTTTGGCAACGCCGTGCCTGCTGGTCACCCTGAGGCGCTCCCCGAACCAGTCGATCGCCACGAGATCGCGTGCGACCGTATCTGCGCTGCCGCCATAGAGACGCTTCAACAGGGCTTCGTTGCGGATCCGTCCCGGGTCGAAGTCGAGCGGCGGCCGCATATCACATGCGCCCAGCGGATAGATCTGGGAAAGACTGTCCTCGATATCGCCTGCGGCAAGCTTCTGCGCATGCGTCTTTTTCCTGCCATCGTCGATCGGCAACGCCGCGCCGCCGTCGCGCAGGACCAGGTGACCATCGCTTGCCCCGGCAATCGCATCGGGATAGGCGCCGGCAAGCAGTTCGAGCCTGGCGGCCAAGGGCAGCTCGGTCGCAACCGCCACACCGGCAAACGTCAAAAGAAGCAGAACGGCCGCGCCCAGGCCTGCGCTTGCACGAACATGTCGCATCGCCATTCCACCTCCCGGCTTGCGTCGCCGCGGCGACACGCTCGGCCGGACGGGTCCGGCCGGGCCGAGCCTACCACATGGTCTTGGCAGCGCGCTCTGGCCATTCGCGATCATAGGTGTCGCGGTCGAAATCCGCCTTGGCCGCTTTCAGCAAGGCGCCAGGCGTCGGTAGCGCGGACGGGTCGATGAAGCGTTCGGGGTTCCAGATCTGCGAGCGCATCAACGCACGCGCGCACTGGAAATAGACCTCGCCGATGGTGACGACGATGACGCTGCGCGGGTTCTTGCCGTCGACCTCGAAAGATCCCGTTAGTGCCGGGTCGATGCTGACGACGGCCGTGCCGTTGATGCGCATGGTGGTGTTGGATCCCGGCACCAGGAACATCAGCGCTACCCTTGGATCGCGCACGATGTTGGCAAGCGAATCCACCCGGTTGTTGCCGCGCCAGTCCGGCATCAGCACGGTCCGGTCATCGGCGACCCTTATGACGCAATGGTCATCTCCGCGCGGCGAACAGTCGAGCCCCTCCGGCCCGACGGTCGCAAGGGCCGCAAACGGCGATGCCTCGATCATCAGCCGGTACTCGGCGGTGAGCGCCTTGGTGACTTTCGCCACCGACGCCTCGCTGCTAGCGCCGTAGAGCGCGTTCAATTCCTCGACCGAAGTAATGACCGTCATGCCGTCTTCTCCCGCAAATGCCCGCTTCCGCTGGATCGAAGCGATCCTTCGACCGATAGCATGACGGGCTGATGACGGCATCAGTGAAATAGACCGGACCGTAGCCAGGACCGGGCTCGGCGCGCGCTGCGCTCCCGCTCAGGCGGCCGCCTTCCGATCTTCGCCATGGATGAAGGAATTGACCCTGTCGATCACGGACGCTGCGGAGACGATCCGGCGATGACCGTAGCCGTTCGCCCAGTGAAGTTCGACATTGGGGCCGGCGGCCGCATAGCGGCGCGCATGCTCAGCCGAAACCTCCTTGTCGTCCTCGGCATGGATGACCAATGTCGGCACGGCCCTGGCCGCGAGGATCCTGGCGGCATCGAAGTCCTCGAGCCGACGACCGGCCAACCGCTCGACGACGCCTTCGAAGGCTGCCTGCGTCTTCGCAGACAGGCGAAGAATCTTGCCGAACCCCTTGAAAAGCCATGTCATCTCGCTGGGGGCGCCGATGAGCACGAGCTTCTTGGCCACATGGCTTGGTACGTCGCAGACGACGCCGCCGGCGGCGCAAGCCAGGCTGCCGCCGCCGAAGGAGTGCCCGACGCTGACATCGAAGCCGCCGAAATGGCGCCAGGCGGCGTCGATCGCCCTGACGGCCGCAACCATGGTCAACGTGCGCCCCGGCGAGGCGCCGTGCCCCGGCCAGTCGAGCGTCACCACCTCAGCGCCGCCGGCAATAAGACCCTCGATCATCGCGGCGAGATAGTCGCTGCGCGATCCCCAGCCATGAACGAGCAGTACCCGCTTGGCATTGGCGGCATTACGCGGACCAGCGAAATGCCGGGCCATCACCCACCCGCCGGCATAGGAGAGCGTCACCGGCGTACCCTTGGCTATGATTGGAACCGCAGCCGCCAGTGCCGCCCGCTCCTTGGCGCTCTTGGGTTTGCGCCCGGGCGTTACAGTGAAGAGCTTGAAGGCGAGCCGGCCGGCCGCCTCGGGTGAAATGGCCGACACGCCGGCAAGCGCATGGCGGATGACCTTGATCGCAAAGGATGCCATAGTGAGAATCTCTTAATATGTTCAATGCTGAACATTATTGTACAACGATGAACAAAAATCAAGCGATGGACGAACAGCATCATTTCCCCTGGGACCACCCGCGTTTTCGCAGCTGGATTGCCGTTGCGCGCGCCTGTCAGCTGATGCAGCAGACGATGACGCGGTCGCTCGCGCATCTCGACATCAAGACGCCGCATCTCGATATCCTGATCAATCTCTATCGCTTCGATGGGATTTCGCAGCAGGAGCTTGCCCGCAAGCTCCTGGTGGGACGGTCGAACATGAGCATGCTGCTGCCGCAGCTGGAGAAACGGGGCCTGATCGAGCGCCGCGGCGACGACAAGGACAAGCGCGTGCTGCGCCTGTCGCTGACGCCATCAGGGCGCACGTTGACCGAAGAGGCGATGGAGGTTCAGACCGGCCTCATCAAGAGACTGATGGAGGATGCGCCGCTAGAGGAGTGCGAGGTCGTGGCGCAATCCATGGAGCGGCTGATCGGCGTTCTCCTGAAGGATGAAAACGAACCCACCTGAGACCGGCCTAAGACCCTGGGCCTAACCGGGCGAACCTTCCTGTTCTTCCCGGGCCTCAGCCTCGGCCCGCGCCCGCGCGGTTCTCGAGGCGATGATGTCGGATGGCTGCGCATTGCCGCGGATCAACTGCCGTCCGGCGTAGATCCCGCCGACGGTCTCCAGCGCAAAGCGCTCCTTGTCGAGGTCGCGGAACTCTTCGATCACCTCGGCGGCGGTTTCGGCATCCTCACCCAGAACGTTCAGCACCTCGGTGCCGAAGACGAGCGCCGATTCGAAGGTCTCGCGGATCTCGAAGTCGACGCCGGCATGGAGGAGATCGATGGCATGGCCACGATCGAAGGCCCGCGCCAGCACCGGCACCAGCGGAAATTCCTCCTTGGCGGTGTGGGCGATCTTGACCGCGGCCGCCTTGTCGTCGACGCAGATGAGGATTGCCCTTGCCGTCGCAGCACCCGCCGCATGCAGGATGTCGCTGCGCGATCCGTCGCCGTAAAAGACGCGGAAGCCGAAGTTCGAGGCGTCGCGCACGAATTCCGCATCCTTGTCGATGAGCGACAGCTTGTATCCACGCGCCAGAAGCGGCTGGCTGACGATCTGGCCGAAACGGCCAAAACCGATCATCAGCACCGTGCCCTCGACATTCTCCGGCACTTCGAGATCATCGGTGCGCGGCGGCACTGGCTTGGCGAGCCGGCCATGAAGGAAGATCGCGATCGGCGTCAGCATCATCGACAGGATGATCGTCGCCGTCAGCGTCGCATTGGCCTCCGCATCGATGATGCCGGCGGAAACGGCAGCGGCATAAAGCACGAAGGCGAACTCGCCGCCTTGCGCCATCAGCACCGCCCTTTCAAGGCTTTCGCTATGGCAGGCGCGCAGCAGCCGCGCGACCGCATAGATCAGCACGCCTTTCAGCGCCATGTAGGCAAAGACCGAGATCACCACGATCTGCCAGTTGGCAGCAATCACCGCAAGGTCGATCGCCATGCCGGCGCCGAGGAAGAACAGGCCGAGCAGGATGCCGCGAAACGGCTCGATATCGGCTTCGAGCTGGTGGCGAAACGCCGATTCCGACAGAAGCACGCCAGCGAGGAAGGCGCCCATCGCCATCGACAGGCCGCTCTTTTGCATCGCCAGCGCCGAACCGAGCACGACGAGCAGCGCTGCCGCCGTCATCACCTCGCGCGCCCCGGCTGCCGCCAGAAGCCTGAAGAGCGGGTTGAGCAGGTACCGGCCGGCAATCACCAGCGCGACAAGCGCCGCAAAAGCGATGCCGACGGCCATCCAGCGCTCCGCCGGATCGCTGGCCGCGCCGCTGCTGCCCAGCAGGGTCACGAGCACCAGCAGCGGTACGATCGCCAGGTCCTCGAACAAAAGGATGGCGATCATCCGCTGGCCCTTCAGCGTCGAGATCTCGTTTCGCTCCTGCAGCATCTGCATGACGATCGCCGTCGACGTCAAAACGAAACCGGTGCCGGCGATGAAGGAGGGTATCGGCTGAAAGCCGAGCGCGAGACCGACCATGGTCAGGCCGGCGATGCAGGCAATCACCTGCGCCGCGCCGAGCCCGAAAATGTCCTTGCGCATGCTCCACAGCTTCGACGGCTGCATCTCGAGACCGATGATGAACAGGAACATCACCACGCCGAGTTCGGCCACATGCAGGATCGCCTGCGGTTCGGTGAAGAAGCGCAGGCCGAACGGCCCGATCACCAAACCCGCAAAGAGATAGCCAAGCACAGATCCAAGGCCGATGCGCTTGAAGAGCGGCACGGCGACGACGCCTGCCGTCAGCAATACCACCACCTGCGTCAGGTCATTCGCTTCAGATGCACCAGCCAACAGACCGTCTCCTTTTCAGATGGTTCAGCGCGGCTTTTCGGCCTTGTCGCGCGACATGCCCTTGTCGGCGAGCTCCTGCTCGTAAGCTGCAAACAGCTCTTCTCCCTTTTCGCCCAGTTCGCGCAGATAGGTCCAGGTAAAGATTCCGGTGTCATGGAAATCGTCGAAGCCGATGCGCACGGCGTAATTCCCGGTCGGCTGCACCGAGATGATCTGGACATTGCGCTTGCCAGGCACCGTCACCCGCTGGCCCGGACCGTGACCCTGAACCTCGGCTGATGGCGAAAGCACGCGCAGCATTTCGGCGGAAAGATCGAAGGATGCGCCGTCGTTGAAGGCAACGACGAGGCGGTGGCGGTCTTTCGAGACACGCAGTTCGCTCGGCCAGAATTCGCTCATGCTGTCAGCTCCTGTTTTCAAGCCCACGCTTAACGGAAGAATCGCCTGCCGAGAATTACCCGGCTTTTCCAATCAACACTTTGCGACAGGATGCGCCTTGACGCGACCACGTTTGCTAACGACATTGAAGGGGCTGGGAGAAAGACGTGTGAACACAGCAGCGATAGTGAGAACCGGCGCCACGGCGCTTATGGACGGAACCGCCCCGATGGTCGACCCATTCGGGCGGGCGATCACCTATCTGCGCGTGTCGGTCACCGATCGCTGCGATTTCCGCTGCACCTATTGCATGGCGGAACACATGACCTTTCTGCCGAAGAAGGATCTTCTGACGCTGGAAGAGCTGCATCGGCTCTGTTCCGCCTTCATCGCCAAGGGCGTGCGCAAGCTCCGGCTGACCGGCGGCGAGCCGCTGGTGCGCAAGAACATCATGTTTCTGGTCCGTGAACTCGGCCGCGAGATCGAGGCTGGGCGGCTCGACGAACTGACGCTGACGACCAACGGCTCGCAGCTCGCCAAACACGCCGCCGAACTTGCCGAATGTGGCGTGCGGCGCATCAACGTTTCGCTCGACACGCTCGACCCCGCGAAATTTCACCAGATCACCCGCTGGGGCGATCTCGGCAAGGTCATCGAAGGCATCGACGCGGCGCAGGCCGCCGGCATCAGGGTCAAGATCAACGCCGTGGCGCTCAAGGGCTTCAACGACGTCGAGATCCCCGACCTGATGCGCTGGGCGCATGGGCGCGACATGGACCTGACCCTGATCGAGACCATGCCGATGGGCGAGATCGAGGAAGACCGCACCGATCACTACATGCCGCTGTCCGAGATGCGCCGGCAGCTGGAAGAGCAATTCACGTTCACCGACATCGCCTACAAGACCGGCGGCCCTGCCCGCTATCTGAACGTCGCCGAAACCGGCGGCCGGCTCGGCCTGATCACGCCGATGACCCACAATTTCTGCGAAAGCTGCAACCGGGTGCGGCTCACCTGCACCGGCACGCTCTACATGTGCCTCGGCCAGAACGACGCCGCCGACCTGCGCACCGCCCTTCGCGCTTCCGATGACGTCGCCTATCTCGGCCAGGTGATCGACGAAGCGATCGGCCGCAAGCCCAAGGGCCATGATTTCATCATCGACCGCGAACACAACCGCCCCGCCGTCGCCCGCCACATGAGCGTCACCGGCGGCTGAGCTGCCCTCTGTTTCACAGTGCTTTGTCAGCCCCTCATCCGCCTGCCGGCACCTTCTCCCCGCAGGCGGGGCGAAGGACACGCGCGGCGGCGCGCTACCCCACCCTTAAGTCCCAAAGCCCTGAGCCCCAATGGAAGCGAGGCGAGCGGTAAAGCGCGAACAGGACGTGGGAAGACGCCGTGTGATCGTGGGATGGAAAATGGGCCCAAGGTCACCCAAAGCCCATAGCGGGGCAAGTCCCCTCTCCCCGCGCGCGCGGAGGGGGTTAGGGTGAGGGGCGGCCGG
>UBXV01000020.1 GCA_900469625.1 Hyphomicrobiales bacterium | reverse complement strand
CTCGACCTGATGCTGGAGCTTCAGGAGACGATGGGACTTGCCTACCTCTTCGTCTCCCACGACATGGCCGTCATCGAGCGCATGTCGCACCATGTCGCCGTCATGCGTGCAGGCCGCATCGTTGAGATGGGCCCGCGCCGGGCAGTGTTCGAAAACCCTCAGGATCCATATACGCGGGCTTTGATGGCTGCCGTCCCCATTCCCGACCCCGGCTTGCGGGCCGTTGCCTAGCGGGATTTGGGTAAGACATGGAGACGCCCGGCCATCCTTCCGTTTCGCAAGACACGGTCAGGATGGCTGGAAGTAGAAGACGCCGAAGTTGAGGACGAACAGGCTGAAAACGGTGGCCAGGAAGCTGCCGAGGAAGGTCAGGGTCTTCTCGCCGACTGGCTTTGCGCGGTGCTTGCCGGAGAAGACAGTGGCGATCGCAACGCCCAGGGATATGCCGGCAACGGCCGGCATGGACATCAGTTGCATCGTGTATCCTGTGTGATGGTGCAAAACGTGGAGCGTCAGCGGCAATTTCTTACCGGGCGGTGGCCGTTGGCGCGTCCCGGCTAAAGCCTTCCTATCGCCCGGCGGCCAGGCTGCGGAGCCGCAACGCGCCCTCGAGCGCATCCTTGACCTGCATGGCGCGACGCAGGCCCGTGGACTGGATCTGGCCGGCTGCGGCGATTGCGTTCTGCGCGTGGGAAAGGGCGATGGTGATTTCGGCATCGCTGACCGATCGATCGAGGGCCAGCGCCTGCGCGGCCGCCTCTTGTTCCATTGACATCATGTCACTCCGTCGAATCACCCAGCATCGGATGATGATCGTGTACTTAGGGGATGCCACCGGCGTCCCCAAGTGCGTGACATGTTGCGGTTCAAGCTATGCTTAACAAAGGCTTAACGGCAACGGGCACTGCCGACGAAGGACGCGCGCGCCTGCGCCCCGCGAACCGTCACATACGCTCTCCGGGCAGTTGCCTGGCTTGCTTCACCCAGTCGGAAAACTGCTTCTCGTCGAGCGCCATGTCTTCGCGAATGTCGAGATAGCGCACATCCTTCTGCTTCGACTGTCCCGGCGGCACCGGATCGAGCGCTGCGCCCCGGAAGAACGCCACCTTGATGTACTTGGTGAAGACATGAATGCCGAGGAACCAGCCCTCGCCCTCGACGCCGTAGAGCGGGGAGTTCCATTTCACCGCCTTGTAGACATCGGGCACCGCGCGTTCGATCAATTCGTCGAGCCGCTTTCCCACAGCGCTCTTCCAGCCCGGCATGGCCGCGATGTAGGCCTTTACCGGGGCGTCGCCATAGCCCTTGGCGATTTGTGGATTGCCGCCGGAAAGAAGCGGAACGTCGCCGGGTTCAATCGGTGCGGTCCCGCCCGGCCTGGCTTTCGTCGCCGCCGGCTTTTCCAACGGTTTTGCCGGCCTTTTGGGTGTCTTTTCGCCCATTGCGCCTGCTCCTATCCGATCGTGCGACGGCCGCCAAGATAGGGCAGGGCGAACATGTAAAGTCCGGTGGCAAGCAGGATCGCGAGCGGAAACAGCGGCAGGAAATAGACCCATTCGGCCGGCTGTTTGCCCAGCCCCAGTGTGGCGAAAATCGAAGCGACGATCACCGCAAAGACAACAGACGTCCAGCGGTGGACCTGTCGAATGCAATTGCTCCAGTTCATTGGCACCTCCTCAAAATACCAGGCGGGACGGACCGGATGATCCGCCCGGCGTGAACGCGGTGTCTCGGGCGGTTCGTCAGTCGAGCCGCTCCAGGACCTGCTCGAGCGCGGAAACGAACCTCGGCCATCCGGCCTGCGCACCCTGATAATATGGCTGCTGATCCGGCCGGAAACCGGACTGTTCCATGCGCAGTCGGGTGCCTGAACCTGTTGATGTCAGCGTCCAGGTGACGACGCTCTTCAGGCCCTTGGTGTCCCAGGTGTAGGACAGTGACCTGTTGGGTTCGACCGCCTGCACCTGGCAGTCGACCGCGCCCCAGTCGGCCGTGAGCCTGAACTGATGCCCCTTGTTCGGGCTGAAGTCGTTCTTCATCAGCCATTCCTCGATCAGGTGCGGCTGGGTCAATGCCCGCCAGATCTTCTCGGCCGGATAGGGCACCTCCCGTTCAACGACGACGGTCAGCGTTTCGGTTGCAGCTTGGGTCATTGGTCCATCCTTTTCAAAAGGTCTTCAAGGTCATCAAACCGGTTCTGCCAGAATCCGGTCATCTCTTTGGCCCAGCCGACCAGCGGGTCGAGCGCACCGAGCTCGGCGCTATAATGCGTCAGGCGGCCCTCGTGCCGGTCGCGCACCAGGCCGGCACGCTTCAGCACGCCGAGATGCTTTGAAACGGCGGGCTGCGAAATCCCGGCATGTGCCGTGAGCGCGCCAACGGTCTGGTCGCCTTCGCGGCAGAGTCGCTCGAAGATCGCCCGTCGGGTCGGGTCGGCAAGTGTCTTGAACAGGATTTCGTGTGGTAGCTGCGTCAAATCAATAACTCTCTGGCTATGGATTGAATGCATAGCTGCCGAGTTATGGATAAGTCAAGCCCATGCCGCCCGAGGCGAGCGAAAGGTGTCGCTCACGCCGCCCGAGCGAGGCGTTGCCCGCCAGGTCTATCGGAGATCGTGCCAGCAGGCCCCCTCAGGCCCGGCCGTCGGTAAACTGCACGAGATCCCAGAGGTTGCCGTAGAGATCCTTGAAGACCGCGACGGTCCCGTAGGATGCCTCCTTTGGGTCCCTGATGAATTCGACGCCGCGCGCCACCAGGGTTTTATGGTCGCGCCAGAAATCGTCGGTTCGCAGGAAGAGAAACACCCGCCCGCCGGCCTGGTCGCCGATATAGTCTTGCTGGTGCGCCGTGGAAGCGCGCGCAAGCAGCAAGGACGTGCTGCCGTCGCCTGCTGGCTTGACGACGACCCAGCGCTTGTCCTGCTCGGGCTGATAACTGTCCTCGACCAGGATGAAACCCAGCGTGTTGACATAGAAATCGATCGCCTCGTCATAGTCCCGAACGACAAGTGCAATGAGTGCGAGCGTCTGGTTCATGTCTGCCTGTCCTTCGCTTTTTTCAGTGGTCCTATGACCGCAACCGTTGGCCGTGAACGGCCGTCGCCTTGCCGTCGGAGGCCAGCGACGCGTGATACGCCTGCGATGACCGGACTGATGAGGCAAAAGGCCGTTCGTTCAAGCGTTGCAATCTTTGCTGGCGGCACCCAACTAACACAAGCCATTCAAAGATCGAAGGAGCCGTGGTCTTGAGTTTGACACCGGAATTGCTCCAGCGTTCGCCCTTCGAATGGGGGCCGGTCGTGGCCGGAGCCTCCGGTGACGCCGTCTACCGGCGCAGCGATGGGCGAGCCTTTGCGAAGGTGGCGGACGCAGCACGGGTGGTGGAGCTCGCGGGCGAGCGCGATCGGCTCCTGTGGCTGCAAGACAGGGGCGTCCTGACGCCGGAGGTGATCGGCTGGCACGTGGCCGAGCAAGGTGCCTGCCTGATTATGACCGCGATAGAAGGCGTGCCGGCCGCGGCGCTGTCGGCGACCGACCTGCTTTCGGCCTGGCCTTCCATGGCTCGGCAACTCGCAGCGCTTCATGCGCTGGATGCCGGCCAATGCCCTTTCGATCGCAGCCTCGCGCCGATTTTCGGGCGGGCCATGGACGTGGTCGCGCGCAATGCCGTCAATCCCGATTTCCTGCCCGACGACGATCGGAAGACGCCCGCGGCTGAGCTGCTGGCACGGGTGGAGCGGGACCTGGCACTTCGCCTCGAGCAGGAGGCGACAGGCAGGGTGATTTGCCACGGCGACCCTTGCATGCCCAATATCATGGTCGACCCCCATACTCTACGCTGCACCGGAATGATCGATCTTGGGCGCCTGGGAACGGCTGACCGTTACGCTGACCTGGCATTGATGATCGCCAACGCGCGAGAAAGCTGGGAGACGGCGGAGCAGGAAGGACATGCAGCGGCGGTGCTTTTCGAGACGCTGGGGGTCGCCGCGCCCGATGCTGCCCGCCTCGAATTCTACCTGCGGCTCGATCCACTGACCTGGGGCTGATGGTGTCCGATGTCGGCTTGCCGGATGAGGTCACGGGCACGACCGGCGTCGTGCCCGTGTGGCAATAGTGGCAGCAACCGCCTCGCCCTGACGGGTCTGGCGGTCGTGTCGCCGCCATCAGGTGACGCGAATGGCGGGTGCCCACCTGGGCGTTGCCCAGGCAGCGTTCCACGGATCGTCGGGCGGATCTCCCATTTCGGGGAGCCCGATGTCACGGCGCATCCGGTCGGAAAGGCCGGATGTCTGGTTTGTCAGCCTGTGATGCCGCCAGGCTGCCCGGACAAGGCCGGTTGCGGTTTTCCAGATGCCGAATGTGCGGCACAGGTCGTCGAGGGCTGCCGGCAGAGTGCCGGCGACCGGAAAGGATGTCTCGCGCATGTGTTTTTCCCGACGCTTCGACGCGATCGGGTCCTCTAAAAGTTGATTTGGGCCTGGACGGGAATCATCACGTCGTTGGCCGGTAAAGTTAGGTCAGTTGGGAAATGCCGAACCGTGGAAGGTCAGCGTTCAGACGCTTTGTGAACCCGGCAGGGCAAAGCAGGATGCGAGTTGCATCCCGGGCACGACAATGAATCCACCAGGAAAGCGCATATTAAAGAGAGTATATGTCATCTCACGCCTCCTACAGTGTGGGTTGCCGACAATGTAACGTCGCACGGGATTGCCTATTCGGCAAGACGCAATTTCGGATTGAAAATTCTTGCTGCAGATATGTTGCCTGTCTGCAACAGAATACTTTCACAGGCCGCGATGGGGCACCGCACTTCCAGCGACGAAACCACGTTGCTGTCCTGCGGGACGCTTCGGAACGACGCGGGTTTCCGGATCGCCGGCATCGGAAAGGCGCCGTCTGGCCGCTTTTTCCTGGTGATCTATGGCTGGGTGGCGGCGGGTCTGCTTGCCCTATTTCGCCGTATCCGCGGGTGTATCGCGACCCGCGATCACCACGCGCTTTACCCAGGGCGGTGTGGCCGCCCTGGGGATATCGCCGCGCCCGCAGGCCCGGCCGTCGCGGAACAGCGTTACTTCAGCTGATCGGCGGCCTTTTCGATTGCAGCCGTTGCGCAGGCTTCGTCGAAATTGCCGCCCGGCGCGCCGCCGACACCGATTGCGCCGATGGTCGCATCGCCGGCCTTGATGGGAACGCCGCCGGCAAGCACCAGGAAGCCCTCGATGTTGACCAGCTGTGCCGCTGCCGGGTTCTTGCCGACGTTCTCTGCCATTTTCGAGGTCGGCGTGCGCGACGATGCGGAGGTGAACGCCTTGGCGCGGGCCGCCTCGACCGTATGGGTGCCAGCATTGTCGGCGCGCACGAGTGCACGCAGCACGCCGGCGCGATCGACCACGGCGGCCGTGACGTTGTACTTGTCGGCGGCGCAGGCCTGAACGGCATTCACGGCGATCTCGACGGCAAGGCTCGACGGGATGTTCTTTTCGGTGAGCAGTTCGGCCTGGGCGGTGCCGGCGACGAAGAGTGCGCAAGCCGTTGCGAGAAGGGTCCTGATCATGGCGTGGTTCCTATCCTTGTTCCGGAGGAAGCGGTCCGCTTTTCCGAAGCCAGAACTACCCGATTACCCCGACCGGCAGAATCCGCGACGCCACCACCAGGAATAGGTGGGACTACCTATTCCCGCCTCACACGGTACCCTTGTCCGCAAGCGTCAGCCGCACGAATTCGGCAACCGAGCTGGTGCCGAGCTTCTCGGCGATCTTGGCGCGGTGGGCATCGACGGTTCTGGCCGAGATGTTGAGCGCTTCGGCGATCTCCTTGCTCGCCCATCCGAGCGCGACCATGTCGAGCACTTCGCGTTCGCGTTCGGTAAGCCGGGCAAGCTGTTGGCGCGCCTCGCGCCTTTCCAGCCGCGCATCGAAACTGGCAAACGCCTGCTGCAGCGCTTCTACCAGTACCTCGCCGTCGACCGGCTTGGTCAGAAAATCCTGGATGCCGGCCTTGAAGGCGCGGCGGCAGGCGGCGACGTCGCCATGGCCGGTGATCATGATCGTCGGCCAGTCGATGCCGCGCTCGGCCAGCTTGGCATGCAGCTGCAATCCGGACACGAGCGGCATGCGCAGATCGACGATCAGGCATCCCGGCTTTTCCTCGTCGATATGGGCGAGGAAGGCCTGAGGATCGCCAAAGGTTTCGACGGTGATGCCGTAAGTGCTCAACAGGAAGGCGAGCGCCGCGCGCACCGCCTCGTCGTCGTCGATCAGATAGACCCGGTATGTGTTCACGATGGTTCCCGTTTGCGCGTGCGCGGCAGCGTAATGGTAAAGCATGCGCCGCCATCCGGTGCATTCTCCGCCTCGATCCGGCCGTCGACGCGCTCGATGAGCGTCGCGCACAGCGACAGCCCCAGCCCCATGCCGTCGGCCTTGGTGGTAAAGAACGGCTGGAACAGCTTTGGAAAAGCCTGCGCGGCAATCCCCGGTCCGTTGTCGCGAACGACGATCCTGATCTCCTGGCCATCGGCGCGCGTCTCGATCGCGATCTGCGGACGGGCGGTCTCAGCGCTCTCCAGGGCGTCGGCGGCGTTGCGGATCAGGTTATGAAGCACCTGCTCCATCTCGATCGCATCGACGTCGGCTTTGAGCGTTTCGCTCGCCATGTCGAGCTTCAATTCGATGCCGCGGCGCTGAAGATCGGCGCCGGTCAGCGCCGCAATCTCGGCAACGATATCGTTGATCGCGCTCGGCACCGGCACGGGCGCCCGGTTGGACGCATAGTCGCGCATCCGTTTCAGCATTTCGCCCGCCCGTTTCGCCTCGCGGACATTGACCTCAAGCGCCTCGCGGATCAGCCCGATATCGGGTGTGTCGGCGCCGGCCAATCGCACAGCCGCCTGGCTGCGGCTCAGCATCGCCGTCAGGGGTTGTGTCAGTTCATGCGCGATGCCTGACGCCAGCTCGCCCATGGCGTTGACGCGGGAGGCATGCGCGAGAAGTGCCTGGCGCTCCTGCAGCAGCGCCCGGGCCTCCGCCTCTTCGGTCGACCTTTGCGATTTCTGGACGGCGGCCCGCTGGCGCAGCGCGAACATCAGCGCGAACGACGCCAGCCCGGCCATGGCGGCAAATCCGATCAACGGTCGCACCGGCAGCAGCTGATCGGTCGGCATCGCCCGCTCGAGCGAGAGCGAAATCTTCTGGCTGGCACTGTCGATCGTCGACAGGAAACGGAGCGGTGCGAGCAGCGGCGGTGCGCCACCGGCCGTCTCGTCCGCTGGCAGGTCGACCAGCGTTTGCGCGTCGAGGGTCAGCGTCAGATGCGCCCAACGCGGCTGCTCCTCCGGCTCGAGCAGATGGCGCGCGTCGATGGCGATCACCAGTGCCGCGTCCGACGGCGCCTGCGCTCGCTTGGCGAGCAGATACCGGCCATTCCGGCCGACATAGGCCTCGACCTTGCCGCGCTGCTGTCCTTCGATCGCGTCGCGCAGCGGCGCAAGATCGTCGCCGCCACCGGCGGGGACTTCGATCATCGTCCTCACAGCATGATTGCCTGGTGGTGCCGCAGTGGCGCCCTGCCCGGCCTTGTCGTCGAGCGAAACGAGTGCGAGCCAGGCAATGCGCGGGTAAAAGCGCGCGACGCTCTCCATGACCTGCCGGGTGGCATCCAGCCGTGCCGGCTCGGTATCGTCGGCAAGCGCGATCAGGCTGGTCATGTGGGCATCGTGCTGCGCTGCGCGCTGAGATATCAGGCGATGCAGCGTTCGACCCACTGTCGCGAGTTCGTCTCCGAGGCGCTGGCGCGACGTTTCGACCGAGTAAACCGCGAAAGCGACGACCGCCGCGAGCCACAGCGCAATCCCGATCAGCCAGGCTTTCAGGAGGCCGTTGCTCACGTCGAAGGGCCCGGGGTAGCCGATGACTTGCGCGCTGCGCTGCCGTGAGCTTCAGCCCGATCAAGCGCGTGCAATGGCGAACGGCCGGTCAAATCAAACATCGCTCCGCTTTGTGGGCTGCGCATTTCCAACTCGAATTTTGCCCCGGCAAGATGGGGTCGTCAGCTCTCATAGCACGCAGGCGCGCAGATGAAACCCGGCGGAAGCGTGCGCGCGCGCTTGCGCGTGGCATGCAGCAGCCGCATGGCCGACATGATTTGCTAATGGACGCCACAATCTCCATATGGGGAATAACACCAGAATTCGAACGTGATGCCGGCGCCGCAGCTTATCCTGCCGGGCGCAAAGGAGATGACATGGTCGGGATCCCAATGACACTGGAAGACATGAGCGCCCGCGAACGCAGCGGCATGCTGGAAACGGTTGCCGGCGCGCTGGAGGTTGTGGCCGAAGAGGCGGAAGACATGGGCGACATCCGTTTTGCCGCCCACTCGAAATGCGTCGCCTGTACGATCCGCGGATACACTGACAATCTCGGGGCGAAGGATCTGAAATCGGCCGAGCTGCTTCTCGAACTGGGGATCAAGCTCGTCCACCTGTCGTCGACAAGATCGGCCGATGCCGCCGAACACGAGCAGGCGCACGTCTGTCATTAGCGACGGCTGCAGCAGAAACGACATCCCGGGTCGCGATCGCATGGGGCGAGCGCGCTTTAGGCTCTAGATGTTCATCGGCCGTCGGTCCGGGCAGATTGGCGCCCGACCGTCGCAAGGGCATCGGCCCGCTCGTTGCCGGCGAGCCCGCTATGGCCCTTGCACCAGGCGATGGCGAGCTCCGGGTTGCGGTCGAGTTCGCGATCGATCGCCATCCAGAGTTCGGCGTTCACGATCTTGCGGTTGCGGACCCTCGAATTGGCGCCGATCTTTCTCCATCCATTGTTTCTCCAGATCCGCCGCCATTCGTTGCAGCCTTTGACGGCGTAGACACAATCGGACCACAGCGTGGCGCGTTCGCCAGGGGCGTGGTCGTTGAGCCAGAGCAAGGCTTGGAGCAGGGCGGTCAGCTCCATCGTGTTGTCGCGGGCGTTACGCGCGCCACCCTGTTGCGATGCCGCTTCTGCCCCGTCGCGGTAGACGACGAATGCCCAACCGCCATTGCCGGCACGCGGCTCGTGGGAACCGTCCGTGAAAACGTCGAGACCTTTGGAGGTCGTCGGCATTACCGCCGTTGGCAAAGGGGAGCCCGGTTGATTGCAGATTTCATCCATCGGCTCGTTGATCGCCCGTTCGCGTGACAATGGCGTCGATGGGCCCTGATCGGGCCTGACTGGGAATTGACCTAGCAGACTTTCGAGCATTTCCGACACGAAAACGCTGCGGGTGCCATGGACAAAACCTGGCCTCTCCCGTGCGCTTCTACGGCATCCGCCGTATGGCCAGCCATGTTCCGGCCATGCACATAGGTGACCGTCTTTTTCAACGGCCGCAGGGACGTGCGCGATGCAGCTCAATCGATGGAATTACTACAGCGGCTTCGTCGTTTACCCAGCGGTCATCCTCATCCTTTCGGCCCTGGCTCTGCGGGCGGCGCCGGATGTGGAATGGTGGCGTTGCGCGTCGTTGCTCGTTGTCGGTGTCATCGCCTGGACATTGGCCGAATATTGTCTGCATCGCTTCGTGCTGCACCACGTTGCGCGCATCCGCGACCTGCATGAGGCCCACCACCGCGACCCGCAGGCACTGATCGGCCTCCCCACAGTGGTCGGCGCCCCCGTCTCGTTCATCCTGCTGTTCGCTCCACTGTGGTGGATCGGGGGCGTGGCCCTTGCCTGCAGCCTGACGGCGGGCTTCCTGCTCGGCTACGCCTGGTACCTCGTCGTGCACCATCTCTTGCATCACCGGCCGGCCCGCAAGGGGTCGTTGTTCTTCGCCCTCAAGCGCCGTCATGCGCTGCACCATCACGTGACGGCGGAAGGCAATTTCGGCGTCACGTCGGGGATCTGGGACCGGCTGTTTCGAACCGATATCCAGACGCATCGAAACGCGGCACGCAAACGGGCGGGAACCAAACTCGTTGCGCAATAGGCGGCCGGTGGCCGATCCCGCGTGAGCGCATCAATTCTTTCGGCAGGTGCAGGCGTCGTAGCCGTTGGCAAACAGCCTTCCGGCCTTCATGCCGATCCTTCCCGGCACGTCCTCGATCCGTGAAAGGTTGAGGGAGCGGGCGATTGCAATCGTCGCCTCGGCGCAGATGGCCGCATCTTCGGCGGCGTTGTGATGGGTAAAGGTCAGGCCAAGATGGCCGGCCAGGATGTTGAGCTTGTGCGAGCCCAGATGCGGCCAGACCTTCTGTGCCATCTTGACCGAGCAGAGATAGGACAGCTGGGGATAATCCTGCCGGTAGAGATCGAGGCAGGCGCGCCAGACACTGAAATCGAACGCGGCATTATGGGCGATCATCGTGGCGCCGCGAAAGTCGTCGGCGAACTCGTCCATCACTTCGGGAAATTCGCCGGCATCTTCCACATGCGCCGGGCGTATGCCGTGGATCGCGATGTTGAACGATGAAAAGCGCATGTCCTTCGGACGAATGAGCCGTTCCTCCACCCGCACAACCCGGCCGCCTTCGATCCAGGCGAGGCCTACCGAGCAGGCGCTGCCGCGCTGTTCGTTGGCGGTTTCGAAATCGATGGCGATGGTCTTCAAGGCGACGGTCCGGCTCGTTTCATGCGGGAAAGCCCGAGGTGCAGAAGCGCCCTCGTGCCGGACTGCTTTACCGGTGCCGCAGCGATTCTGCAAAGCATGCGGCCAGGCACACTCGGGCGGTCGTATGCGCGCGCGCGCTGCTTAGGCGCGATGTACGGCGTGACGTTTGCCCCGGCGCGGCCCCGTCAACGGATGAGAAACATGCGCGCGGTCTCGATTTCCCCACATTGAGAAGGTGATGTCGGTCGATGGACAAATCCGGCATCGTTTTCCTCATCCTGATTTGCGTGCTCGTGGCACTCGCTTTGAGCATCCTCGCCATCGAACCGGGGGTGGAAGCGCCGCCACCTCCAACCCCCGCAATCGCGCCGTGAGCAACGCTGCAACATGACGTTCGCCGGTTGGTAACCGGATGCCGGGCCTATGGCGTCTTTCCGGCTTGCTGTTCGCGAAACGCCTTTTCGCCCGCGTCCGACACTTCGACCCATTTCTGGTCGGGGGCTGCGTCCTCCACGTAGCTGTCGTTCCAGTTCCACCATTTGTAGGTCTGCGTCTGCGGATAGCCCTTAGGTGAATCTTCCCAAACCTCCTGTCGCCCCAGCGGCGTGATGTCGAGGTAGTTCCAGGTGCCGCCCATCTGCTCGTCGCCGCGGTTGTTGATGAAGTAGGTGCGAAACACCCGTCCGCCGTCGCGATAGAACACATTGGTGCCGTGCCACTCGGCCACGCCGAAGTCGGCATCGAAATCGTCTGTTATCGTCAACCACGGCATCCGCCACCCCATGCGGGCCTTCAATCTTGCGATATCAGCCTGCGGAGCGCGCGAGACGAAGACCAGCGTCGTGTCGCGGGCGTTGAGGTGGGCGAGATGGGCAACCTGGTCGGCAACCATGGAGCAGCCCCGGCAGGCGTGATCGGGCCAGCCGAACACGCCCGGCTCATAGAAGGCGCGGTAGACGATCAGCTGGCTGCGGCCTGCAAACAGGTCGTCCAGGCTCACCCGGCCCGCCGGCCCCTCGAATGCGTAGGTTTTCTCGACGGCCATCCATGGCATGCGCCGGCGCTCGGCGGCCAGCGCGTCACGCGCACGGGTTGGGCTTTCTCCTTGACCAGCAGGTTCTGGCGGGCCTCTTCCCAGGCTTGCGCAGACACGACCGGGGGTGTCTGCGGAGCGGTTCGTCCGCCTGCATCGTTTGCTGTCGGCATGGTGTTAAACCTCCTCGCTGGCGCGGGCGCCGTCGTGGCTGCCCGTCGCAATGAAGGACAGTTTCGCACCGAATGCGAAAACGCGGGAGTAACAAGTGTGACGGCATTCCGGGGAAGAGCCGCCGGCATTCGCGCGCCTGTGCGATCCTTTGGCGTCAGCGGCCGACGGCGTAGGCAGCAAGGCCAATGGCGACAGTGAACGTCAATCCGGCAAACAGCATGTTCAGCGTGGATTGATATTTGCCGAGACCGTGGGCGGCGCGGCAGCCCGCCAGCGCTCCGACGGCGCCGCCACCGATGAACGAGATGGCGAGCGGCCAGTCGACCAGGCCCGAGACGGAGTAGCTTGCTCCCGTCGTCAGCCCGAAAGCGGAGATGGCGACCAGCGATGTGGCAATGGCGTTGATGGTCGGCATGCCGGTCGAAACCATCAGGCCCGGTACGATCAGGAACCCGCCGCCAATGCCGAAGAAGCCGGAAATGACGCCGGTTCCGGCACCGAAGGTCAGCACTTTCGGTGCATTTTGCGGGGTGCAGGCCGACATGGGATCGCCGACCCGGTGGCGCCGTTTGAGCATGGTGAGGCTGACGACCGCCATCAGCGCCGCAAAGAGCAGGAGCAGCCGTTGTCCGTCCAGCGCCTTGCCAATGGCCGCGCCAAGCCATGCGCCACCGATGCCGGTGACGCTGTACATGGCCGCGCAGCGCCATTTCACCGTGCCGTGGCGCGCATGCATCGCCAGTCCCCAGAGCGCATTTGCCGCGACCGCCACGGCGCTCGTGCCGATCGCCACGTGTACATTGCTGACGCCGACGACATAGACGAGCAGTGGCACCGCAAGTATGGATCCGCCACCGCCGAAAAGCCCGAGGCTGAAGCCGACGAGACTGCCGCTGAGGGCTGCCAGGCCATATTGGATGAAGTCTAATTCCATGGCAGGGCGCCCGGACGAAACGATATGGTCGCGGCGCGAATGCGGGAGAATTGCCGCGACGGGGGCCGTGCGCCTGAACCTGGCGGGATCAGGACCATGCGGCACCTTTCAGCGCGTCGATCGGCAGTTTCAGGTAGCGCTGGCCATTGTCTTCCGGTTCCGGAAGCCTTCCGCCGTTGATGTTGACCTGCAGGGCATGGAGGATGAGCTTGGGCATCGGCAAGGTTCGATCACGCCCCTCGCGGAAGGCGACGAATTCGCTTTCGCCGGCATAACGCGTCAGGTGGATATTGCCCGCCTTCTGCTCGGCGACCGTGCTTTCCCACAGCGGTTTGCGCCCGTCGGGCTGATAGTCGTGGCCGACGAAGATCCGGGTATCATCGGCAAGAGCCATGATATCGCGAATGCTGGCCCAGAGTGCCTTGGCGCTGCCGCCAGGAAAATCCGTGCGCGCGGTGCCGCTGTCCGGCATGAATACGGTGTCGTGCACGAACGCGGCGTCGCCGACCAGGTAGGTGATCGACGCCAGCGTATGGCCCGGCGAGAACATCACGCGGGCATCGAGATTGCCGATGCGGAACGTGTCGCCATGGTCAAACAGCCGATCCCATTGCGATCCGTCCGTCTTCAGCTGCGACCAGTTGTAGATATCGGCCCAGAGTTTCTGCACATCGACGATATGGGTGCCGATAGCCGTCGGCGCGCCGGTCTTGTCCTTCAGATAGGCGGCTGCGGAAAAATGGTCGGCATGCGGGTGGGTGTCGAGGATCCACTGCAGGTCGAGGTTCTGTGTCCGCACGAAGTCGAGCAGGCGGTCGGCATTGCCGGTCGCGACCGCGCCGGACTTTTCGTCGAAGTCGAGCACCGGGTCGACGATCGCACAGGCCCGGGTCTTCGGATCGCTGACGACATATTGCACGGACCAGGTGCGAGGGTCGAAGAAGGCTGCGACGTCAGGCCTCGTCATCGCTCAGGCTCCCATTGCCAGTGCTGCGCGCGGGAAGAAGATCGCGCGCGACGGGTCGAAATCATAATGCTGTTCGTAGCGCGTGGCGTCGGCGGCAAGCCTTGCGACGGCATCGAGGATGAACGCCACCTCTTCGTCCGAAAGCAGCACGCTGAAGTTCAGGCGAATGAAGCCGGGCTTCAGCATTTCCTGTCCTGAAAGAATGGCCTCGCGCAGGCGCTGCGATTGCTCGTCGTCGATGCCGAGCAGCCGGTGGACATAAGGGCCGGCGCAGGCGCAGCCGCCGCGCGCCTGGATGCCGAACCGATCGCTGAGCATGCGGGTGACGAGCTGCTGATGGACATGGCCGCCCTTGCCGTCGCTGACGCGGAACGAGAAGATCGGCAGCCGCTGCGGCCCGAGCGGGCCGAGCAGTTCCAGCCGCTCGACGCCTTGCCATGCCTTGACCGCGCGACGGGTCAGTTCGGCGTTGCGCGCTCGCATCGCCTCGGCGCCGATCGCCTCCTTGACGAGGAAGGCAAGTGCCGCCCGGATATCGCCGACGACATTCGGGGTTCCGGCTTCCTCGCGGGCCTCGAGGCTCTGGCTGTAGTCGTGGCCGTTCGGCGAAACGAACTTGACGGTGCCGCCGCCGGGCCAGGATGGCTTGACGGTTACGGCAGCGTCGCGCCGCAGGATCAGGACGCCCGATGTGCCGGGGCCGCCGATGAACTTGTGCGGCGAAACGACGATGGCGTCGATCTCGGCGTCATCGCCCGGTGACATGTCGATCGGCAGGTAGGGGCCGGCTCCGGCATAGTCCCAGACCATCTTGGCGCCAGCGGCCTTGGCAATGCGGGTGACGGCCGCGACATCGGTGACGATGCCGGTGACGTTGGATGCGGCGGAGAACGCGCAGACGACAAGATCGGCCGGCTCGCTCAACGCGTCCCGGAGGGCCGCGAGATCGGGCCCGCCATCCGGACACTCGGCGATCTCGATCACCTCCGCGCCGCTTTCGCGCCAGGGCAGGATGTTGGAGTGATGTTCATACGGGCCGAGCAGGATGCGCACGCGCCGGCCATCGGCAACCGCATCGGTGACACCGAGCAGCTTGACCAGCCGGTTGATGCCGGCGGTCGCCCCGGAACCCGCGAAAACGACCGCGTGCTCCGGTCCCGCGCCGCAGCAGGCGGCGATGACGGCGCGCGCATCGCGGCGCAGCCGGGTCATGAAGCCGCCGCAGTGGGAAGCCTCCGTATGGCTATTGGCGTAGTAGGGCAGAACCTGTTCGAGAACGAAGTGCTCGATCTGCAGCAGGGCCCGGCCCGATGCCACATAGTCGGCATAGACGAGCGTTCGCTTGCCGAAGGGACTGTCGATCTCGGCATTCTTGCCAACCAGTCCGGCCCGCAAGGCGGCGATCGCGTTGTCGCCTCCAAGGCTCTTTCGAAACGCATCGAGCGGAGTGCTCAGGTGTAGCTGGCGCGGGCACGGCGTCGTCATCATCTCCTCCTCCACAGGGCAGGCGATAATTCTAATCGATCGGTTGCATGCAAACCTCATCATTCTTATGCTTGAATTCGTCAAAATCGGGTCATGTGATCGCTAAAATGGAAAAAATCGACGACATTGATATGCGGATCCTGTCCTGCCTGCAAAAGGACGGCACGATCTCGCAACGGGACCTGGCCGACCGAGTCGGCCTGTCGCAGAACGCCTGCTGGCGCCGCCTTCAGCGACTGAAGGACAGCGGGCTCGTGCTCGGGACCCATGCGGCGATCGATGTCGCTGCCCTCGGCTTCGATCTCACGGTGTTCGTGATGATCCGCACCCGCCATCACTCCAAGGAATGGGCCGACAATTTCCGCACGCATGTGGAGCGCTTGCCCGAGGTGACGGACCTCTACCGGATCGGCGGCGACTGGGACTATCTGATCAAGGTGGTGACGCGCGGCATGGCCGGCTACGACGCCTTCTACCAGAAGCTCATCACCGATTTCGACCTGATGACGGTCACCGGTTTCTTCTCCATGGAAACCATCATCAGCAACCGCATGCCGGACCTGCGCGGCCTCATGCGCTAGCGCCCGATGCTATCGCGTCTTCAGGCGATATCGAACGGCGTCGCGGCAGCAAGGAAGGTTTCGAGCGCCGGGTTCCGGTCGGAACGGCGCCAGGCCATGCCGGTTTCCACCGATGGCACGTGGCCGGCCAGAGGCAGATAGGTGGCGCCCTGCCGCTGAAGATTGGTCATCGATTGCGGGACCAGCGCCACCCCGAGCCCGGAGGCGACGAGGCCGACGATCGTCTGCATCTGGATCGCTTCCTGATAGGTCGAAAACGGCACGTGATGCTCGGCGAAATAACCCGAGACGATATCGTGAAAGGCGGGTGCTGCCCGCCGCGGAAAAACGATGAGCGGCGCCCGGAAGAAATCCGCCGGCTCAAGCGCGGGCGCGCCAAATCCCTGTCGGCCTGCCTCGACCCAACTGGTCGGCACGGCGGCAACCAGCGGCTCGCTGAGGAGTGGTCTGTAACAAAGGCTCTGGTGAAGCGAGGCCTTGCTCGGCGCGATGATGAGGCCGACATCGACCTCGTCGGCAAGCAGTGCCTCTATCTGAACGTCGCTGGTGGCCTCGCGCATGGTCAGTTCCACATGCGGATAGGCAGCGCGATAGCGGCCGACCATTTCGGGCAGAACGCTGTAATCGGCCGTGCTGACGAAGGACAGGCGCAGCGAGCCTATCTCGCCGCGCGACAGCCGCCGGGCCGTGTCGGCGAGGCCGCTTGCTCCGTCGAGCACCTGGCGCACATGGGCGAGCCATTGCCTGCCGACGGATGTCAGCTCCACGGTCCGTTTGGTGCGCTCGAAGAGCTGGACGCCGAGTTCCCTTTCCAGGGCCTGGATCGATTGGCTGAGCGGCGGCTGAGTCATGTTGAGACGAGCGGCCGCCTGGCCGAAATGCAGTTCTTCGGCGACGGCGACGAACTGGCGAAGCTGCCTCAGATCCATGATGGGCGGTCCAAGTGATATGTCATGCGACTTATTTGAGCTTTAAAAGTATATTTCACAACCGTTTTGACGGCCAGTAAACTCGACCGCGAACCAAATGACGGAGAGGAACATGGCTCACAACGAACGGTCCCGGCACATTACGCAGGGCGTCGCGCGCTCACCCAACCGGGCAATGTATTATGCGCTCGGCTATGAGAGGGCCGATTTCGACAAGCCGATGATCGGCATTGCCAACGGCCATTCGACGATCACGCCGTGCAATGCCGGGCTGCAGCCGCTGGCAGATGCGGCCGTGGCCGCCATCAAGGCGGCCGGCGCCAACCCGCAGGTCTTTGGCACGCCGACAATCTCGGACGGCATGTCGATGGGCACCGAAGGCATGAAATATTCGCTGGTGTCCCGCGAGGTGATCGCCGACTGCGTCGAAACCGCGGTTCAGGGGCAATGGATGGACGGCGTGCTCGTGCTCGGCGGCTGCGACAAGAACATGCCGGGCGGCATGATCGGCATTCTTCGCGCCAATGTGCCGGCGATCTACGTCTATGGCGGCACCATCAAGCCGGGCCATTGGAAGGGCCAGAGCCTCTCGGTCGTCTCCGCCTTCGAAGCCGTCGGCGCCTTCATGGCCGGCAGGATGAGCGAGGAGGATTTCGAGGGCATCGAGCGAAACGCCTGTCCGTCGACCGGTTCCTGCGGCGGCATGTACACGGCCAACACCATGAGCTCGTCCTTCGAGGCGCTCGGCATGTCACTTCTCTATTCCTCCAACATGGCCAATCCCGATCGGGAAAAGCTGGAGAGCGCTGCTCAATCGGCGACGGCTCTGGTCGAAGCCGTCAAGGCAGGCATCACGCCTCGCAAGATCGTCACGCGCCAATCGATCGAAAACGCCGTCGCACTGATCATGGCGACCGGCGGTTCGACCAATGCGGTGCTGCACTATCTCGCCATCGCGCATGCGGCCGAGGTCGAGTGGACGCTCGACGATTTCGAGCGCGTTCGCCGCAACGTCCCCGTCCTGTGCGACCTCAAGCCGTCGGGTCGGTACATGGCCGTCGATCTGCACCGGGCGGGCGGCGTACCGCAGGTGTTGAAGATCCTTCTGAACGCCGGCCTGCTGCATGGCGATTGTCTGACGATTACCGGAAGGACGATCGCGGAGGAGCTTGCAGCCGTTCCCGACGAGCCCCGTGCCGACCAGGACGTCATCAGGCCCTACCGGACACCGATCTATCGCGAGGGTCATCTCGCGGTGTTGAAGGGCAACCTCGCCGAGGGTGGCGCCGTCGCAAAGATCAGCGGATTGAAGAGCCCGGTCATGACCGGTCCCGCGCGTGTGTTCGAGGACGAACAATCGGCGATGGACGCCATCCTGTCCGACCGGATCAGGCCCGGCGATATCCTCGTGCTGCGTTATCTCGGGCCTAAGGGCGGCCCCGGAATGCCCGAGATGCTGGCGCCGACCTCGGCAATCATCGGCCGGGGCCTGGGCGACAGCGTCGGCCTCATCACCGACGGCCGCTTTTCGGGCGGCACCTGGGGCATGGTGGTCGGCCACGTCACACCGGAGGCTTTCGAGGGTGGCACCATCGCGCTGGTGCAGGAGGGTGACCGGATCGTCATCGATGCCCATCGACAGCTGCTGCAGCTCGACGTCGGCGAGGAAGAACTCGCACGACGCCGCAGCCAGTGGCATCAGCCGGAACCCCGCTACAAACGCGGCGTGCTCGCCAAGTTCGCGGCGCTGGCCCGCCCGGCCACCGAAGGCGCCGTCACCGGTTGAATGGCTTCGGGGCGTTGCTCGAAGGCTCCGCCGCAACGGCTGTGTGTTCGAGGCACTCCGGAAAAAGCAGCGCAGCATTGTCATAAACGTCGAGCGCCGAACTATTGAGGTCCGGCCAACGGTAGTGGCCCGCTTGCGGCACAAGCCCAGTCGTTAATCGGAGGTTAACGATAGATAAATGCGACTTTACGTATGTGTAAAATGAGGGTTGGCCCATCCCAGCCCAATTGCTAGTTGAGCGTCGGGGAAGCCCGCTGGTGATTCATGCGGGAAGGGTAAGATTTTGTCGCGTTTTGTTTCTGTTCTGTGGGCATTTTTTGCTCTTTTTGTCGTTGCGTTGAGCGTACCGCAGGTCGCAATGGCTGCTCCTTCGGCCGGTTGCACGGCGATCAATTCGACCTGGGGCACGGGGCAAACGTTCTCGGATCGCGACGAATTGTGGCAAGAGGGGCTGACGTTGAACGTCGGCGAAGTGATTTCGTATCACGCGACGACGTCGGGCAACCTCAACGGCGCCAATAGCCCGGACAACGGGTCCGGATTCGCGCTTTATACTGAGTATACCAAGGAGGTTTACGGAGTAATCCTGCAAGAGCATGGCAGGTCGGGCGCCGAGCTCGACCTGAGTGGCACCTACGCCGTGTCTGACGTCGGCAATCATGTCGTCTATGCCTGGAGCAATATCAGCGGCGGCACCGTGCATGCCACCGTCACTTGCTCGTGGCCACCCTCCCCGGATGCGACCTTGAAAAGCCTCGCGCTGAGCGCCGGCGCGCTAGACGACACATTTACGCCCGGCCGGATCGAATACCGCGCCTCGGTTTCCAATGAAATCGACTCGATCAAGATTACACCGACGGTCACGGACGCCGCGGCGACGATCACGGTCAACGGCGTGGCGGTTCCGTCAGGGAGCGCCTCTGGTTCGATCCCCCTTTCCGCCGGCCCGAACACGCTGACAATTGCAGTGACGGCCGAGGACGGCGTGGCAACGAAGACCTACACCGTGATCGTGGCACGCGCGCCCTCGACGAATGCCGACCTGTCGGGCCTGTCGCTCAGCAATGGCACGCTGTCACCATCATTTGCCGCTGGCACGATGTCCTATACGGCCTCAGTGCCTTACGCCACCTCGTCCGTGGCAATCACGCCCGATGTCAGCGACGCCACGGCGACGGTCACGATCAATGGCGCGACGGCGACGCCAGGGGTGGCAACCATCCCGATGCCGCTTGCCGTTGGCGACAATACGTTCACGACGATCGTAACCGCGCAGGATAACGCGACGACAAAGACCTACACGGTAACCATCACGCGCGCTCAGCCGCCTTCGACCAACGCGAATCTGACAGGCCTGAGCTTGAGTACCGGCACGCTCGCTCCGGCGTTCGATGCCGATGAGACGTCCTACGCTGTATCGGTTCCCCATGCGACGACATCTCTGGCAGTCACACCCACGCTCGACGACCCCAATGCGACTGTGACGGTCAACGGGGCGACGGGCGCATCCGGCAATGCCTCGGGCGCGATTGCGCTTGCGGTTGGCACAAACACAGTGACGACGGTCGTGACGGCTGAGGACGGTACGACGACGAAGACCTATACGGTAACGGTGATCCGCGCCGCGTCGTCAGATGCCAATCTGTCGGGGCTCTCCTTGAGCAACGGCACCCTGTCGCCGGTCTTTGCTGCCGGTCAGACGTCCTACACGGCCGCCGTTCCCAACACGACCTCGTCGTTGACGGTGACGCCGACGGCAAACGAAGCCAACGCCACGATCACGGTCAACGGCGCGACCGTTGCGTCGGGGGCCGCGTCAGGCTCGATTGCGCTCTCCGTTGGCCAGAATACGCTCACCATCGTTGCCACGGCCCAGGATGGCACGACGACGCAGACCTATACGGTGACGGTGACCCGCGCGCCCTCGGCGAATGCCAACCTCGACGGTCTGGTGTTGAGCGACGGTACATTGTCGCCCTCGTTTACCGCGGCGACGACCTCCTATACGGCCACGGTGCCGAATGCGACGTCGTCGCTGACCGCGACTTTCTTAATCGGCCATTCGGCGGCGACCTTGACGGTCAATGGCGCCGCCGTCACGTCGAACGTGGCGACCGGTCCCATTTCGCTCAACGTCGGTGCGAACACCTTGACGGCGATTGTGACAGCCGAAGACGGCACGACGACAAAAACCTATACCTTGACTGTGACCCGTGCGCCTTCGGCAAACGCGGACCTGTCCGGCCTCTCGCTCAGCGCCGGAACGTTGTCTCCGGCGTTTGACGCCGGTGTCACATCCTATACGGCCGCCGTTCCCAATGCGGCTGCATCGCTGACGGCAACGCCCACGGTCAGCGATACGACGGCGTCGGTTACGGTCAATGGGGCGACCGTCGGTTCCGGTTCGGCCTCCGGACCCATCGTGCTGGCTGTCGGCGCCAACGTCGTGACGATGGCGGTGACAGCTCAGGACGGCACGACCAAATCCTATATGGTCACGGTAACCCGGGCGGCGTCGGCAAATGCGGACCTGGCGAGCCTGAGCTTGAGCGCCGGCACGCTCTCGCCGGCTTTTGCCTCGGGTGTCACCACCTACACGGCCGCGGTTCCCAATACGACGACATCGCTAACGGTGACGCCGGGGGCAAGCGAGGCGACCGCGACGATGACGGTCAATGGCGCAACCGTCGCTCCCGGTTCGGCCTCCGGCACGATCGCGCTTGCCGTTGGCGCCAACGTCATAACGACGATCGTCACGGCCGAAGATGGGACAACGACGAGCACTTACACGGTGACCGTTACCCGCGCCGCATCGTCGAATTCCGACCTGTCCGGTCTATCCCTGAGTGCCGGCACATTGTCCCCGGCATTTGCGACCGGGACCACCAGCTACACGGCTTCCGTTCCCAATACGACGACATCGCTGACGATTACGCCTGATGTCAGCGATGCGACCGCAGCGATCACGGTCAATGGCGCGACGGTCCCGTCGGGTGCAGCCTCCGGGCCGATCACGCTTGCGGTCGGGCCGAACGCCCTGACGACGGTGGTGACGGCCGAGGACGGCACGACGACCACCTATATTGTCACCGTCACGCGCGCGCCGTCGACGAACGCAGACCTGTCCGGCCTGTCGCTCAGCAGCGGCACGCTATCTCCAGCGTTTGCGACGGGCACGACGGCCTACACCTCATCGGTCCCCAATGGGACGACCACATTGACACTGACGCCGACCGCAGGCGATCCGACGGCCACGATCACCGTCAACGGTGTGACCGTGGCGTCGGGCGCGGCCTCGGCCTCCGTTGCGCTTGCGGTCGGCAACAATGTCATCTCCACGGTGGTGACGGCTGAGGACGGCACGACGCAGACGAGCTATACGCTGACGGTCACCCGTGCGGCCTCGACCAATTCGGAACTCGCTGGCTTGGCTTTGAGCAGCGGTACACTGTCGCCGTCGTTTGCATCCGGCACGACGTCCTATACCGCGTCCGTGACCAATGCGACGACGTCGCTGACGGTGACGCCGCTGGTGAGCGACGCAACGGCGACCGTGACGGTCAATGGCGTGGCCGTCGCTTCGGGTGCCGCTTCGGGAGTAATCCCGTTGTCGATTGGTGCCAACACCGTGACGATGCTCGTCACGGCTGAGGATGGCACGACACAGACGAGCTATACGGTCGTCGTCACCCGTGCGATGGCTGCCTCGACGGATGCCACGCTCGCGGGCCTTTCTGCCAGCGGCGCCACGCTGTCTCCGGCCTTTTCGGCGAGTGTGACGTCCTACACCGCTGCCGTTTCCAATGCGACGACGTCGTTGACGCTGACGCCTGTCGTCAACGATGCGGCGGCGACGGTTACGGTCAACGGGGTTGGGGTCGCGTCGGGCGCGGCTTCGGGCCCGATTTCGCTCGCAGTCGGTTCAAACACGGTGAACACGGTGGTGACGGCCGAGGATGGTTCGGTGAACACCTACACTGTGACCGTCACCCGCGCTGCACCTGCCGCCTCATTCGCATTCACGCCGGCAGCCGGCGCACTTCCGTCGGCCATGGCCGGCGAAAAATATGCCCAGGCGATATCGGCCTCCGGGGGCAATGGTGCTCTGCTCTATGCCATCAGCGCCGGTACGCTGCCCGATGGCATGGTGCTGAACGTCTCGACCGGTGAACTGACCGGGCCGCTGAGCGAAGATGCCGAGGTCAAGGACTATAGCTTCACGATTTCCGTCACCGATGCTGCCGGCAGTTCGGCGAGCGCCGCCTATACGCTTCAGGTTACTGCGCGTGAGGTCAGTGCTCCCGACCAGACCGTCAACGTTCCCGCCGGATCGTCGCCGCCGAATGTCTATCTGAACGGCGGAGCAACGGGCGGCCCCTTCAGCGACGCCCAGGTCCTGACCGTGACGCCCGCCAACGCCGGCAAGGCGGAGATCATCGAGGGGGAGTTGGCGCAGGTCGGCGCATTCGCGCCGGTCGGCTACTATCTCAAGTTTACGCCGGACCCGGCTTTCTCGGGCCAGGTCAGGATCGGCTATCAGCTGACGGCCGCCGCCGGGACCTCCAATGTCGGGGTGATCACCTATAATCTGAACTTCGACGCGAATGCCGTCGTCGGCGAAATCGATAACCTCGTGCGCGGCTTCGTTCAGGCCCGGCAGAATCTGCTGGCGTCCAGCATCCAGGTGCCGGGTCTGCTGGAGAGGCGTCGCATGCTGACGACAACCGATCCGGTGACCATGCGCCTGTCGCCTTCGACGGACGGGGTCGGCATGAGCTTCGCCACCAGCCTGGCGCAGCTAGAGGCGGCGAGGAACGCGGCGGATGGCATCGACGGCGAAATCTCGCCGCTCAACGTCTGGCTCGATGCCACGATGATGTTGCACAACCGGAAACAGAACGACGATCGCTGGGGCGGTTTCGGCCTGTTTTCGGCGGGTATCGACTATCTGCTCAACGAAAAGGCGCTGATCGGCTTCTCGTTCCATATCGATCACATGACCGATCCGACCAAGGACGACGCGGAGATCCGTGGCACCGGTTGGCTTGCCGGACCCTATACATCGCTCGAACTCATGCAGGGCATCTTCTTCAACACCAGCCTGCTCTACGGCGGTTCCAGCAACGATATCGACACGGCCTTCTTCGACGGCTCCTTCGACAGCAGCCGCTGGCTGTGGGACAGCTCGATAACAGGCCAATGGGTTCTGGATGAGGATACGATCGTCACGCCGAAACTGCGCGCCGTCTATCTCAACGAGGATGTCGACGACTATGGCGTCCACAACGATGCCGGTGGCGAGATCGGGCTCGAGGGCTTTGCCCTTGAACAGTTCCGGGTGAGCCTCGGGGCGGAGATCGAGCGGCAGTTTACGCTGGAGAACGATTTGACCCTCAAGCCACGGGTGGGTGCCTCGGCCGGTTACTCGGGTCTCGACGGTAGCGGCGTCTTCGGCTCGGTGCAGGCGGGCGTCTCGCTCCAGGCAAGCGAGGCCTGGGTCATCGACGCGAACCTGCGCGCCACCGTCGAAGGCGATGGCGAAGCCTATGTCGGTGCCCGCGTCGGGGTCGGTGGCCGCTTCTAGAGCGCCCCAATTCCTTTGCTGGCGATCCGCCGAATTAAAACAGCCGCTGTCGTTCCGACAGCGGCTGTTTGCGTGATGGGCCCTGTCGGCTCAATCGCGCATTGACCGCCTGGATCCGCCTGCGCTCAGCGCGTGCAGGGCCTGTCGAATGACGACTTCTTACCCTCAATTTGTACTGGACAGAGCGCTTTAACTTGACTAGCAGACTCATGAAATTTGCCACAGGGTCGTCGGCGCTGGGATCACCCGCGCGCCGGCGTGTCCGTCAAGGGAGTGACCCATGTCCAGCCGTCTCAAGGCCTTCTCCGCACTGGTATTGTCGTTGCTGTTGCCGGTGGCAGCGCATGCCGACAGTTCGTTTGTCGATCACCGCGGTAAGACGATCACGTTTGCCAAGCCGCCGGAACGGGTCGTCACCATCGTCCGCTCCGCGCCGATCATCTATCGTGCCGTCGATGGCAAGGCGGACAATATCGCCGGCATGAACAAGGATAGCCTGGTGCGTTACTTCACCAAGGGCATCTATGCCGACATGCTGCCGGAGATGGCAAAAATCAATGCCAGTGCCGCCCAGGACGGCTTCGTGCCGAATGTCGAGGCGATCCTCGCGCAGAAGCCGGACGCGGTGATCCAGTGGACCCATGACGAAAAGCTGATCGAGCCGTTGGAGCGCGTCGGGCTTACCGTCGTCGGCTGGCAGTGCTGCTCGGAGCAGGACCGGCTCGATTACGTCACGCTGACCGGCTACATGACCGGCCGCAACGACCGCGCCCAGGCAATCCTCAAGGCGCAGTCCGACCGGCTGAAGGAACTAGACGCCAAGGTCGCAAAGCTGGACAAGGCCAAGCTTCCGACCGTACTGCACATCGACAAGGTGGCCGACCAGATCCAGGTGATCGCCAACGGCTCGCAGGACCTGTCGCTGAGCGGCGTCACCAATCCGGCCGCCGACGGCACCGGCGAATGGTGGCGCACGGTCGATTTCGAGCAGCTGCTCGTCTGGAACCCCGACATCATCATCATCCCGGCCTATGCCGACGACCTCAACCCGAAGGATTTCTTCGACAATCCGGTTCTGGCGAGCCTGAAGGCCGTCAAGGACAAGCGCGTCTACAAGCAGCCGGTCTTTGCCCGCACGCCCGACGCGCCGGAAATTTTCCTGACGTCGGAATGGCTGGCGGCAGTCGCGCACGGCGCCGATTTCGCGCCCGCGTTCAAGGCGCAGATCGGCGAGACCTACAAGCTGATCTACGGTGCCGCACTTTCGGGCGAACAGGTGCAGTCGATCCTCGAATCCGAGCGCAACGCGCCGGCGAACAAATATGCCGAACTCTTCGACTAAGGCGCAGGCCACAGGCTGGGTCGGTCGGAAACTGGCATCGGTTTCCGTCCTCCCGGTCCTGATCGCGCTGCTGGTCGCGGTCATTCTCTATTCGATTACCATCGGGCGCTACGACCTGTCGGTTCGAGATGTCGCCTACATCCTGATCGACAACATCCATCCGCTGGTCACGCCCTATTGGGATCCGGTTCAGGAGGTCGTCGTCGAGCAGGTTCGGCTGCCGCGAATTCTGGCCGCCGTCATCGTCGGTTTCGGGCTTGCCGTTTCGGGTGCTGCGCTGCAAGGGTTGTTCCGCAATCCGCTGGTCGATCCCGGCATCATCGGCGTCACCTCGGGTGCCGGCTTCGGCGGCACGCTGGCGATCCTCATCGGCCTGCAGGGCTATCTGCTGCTCGGGCTCGCTTTTCTCTTCGGTGTCGGCAGCGTCTTTCTGGTGAAGCTGCTGGCCACCGTTCGTGGACGCACGAGCATGCTGACGCTGGTCCTGGCCGGCGTGGTCATATCCGCCTTCTTTTCGGCGGCGATTTCCATTGCCAAGCTGCTTGCGGATCCCTTCCAGAAGCTGCCGGCGATCACATACTGGCTGATGGGCAGCATCGCCTCGAGCAACTATCTCGACGTGCTGCTGGTCGCCGCCGCCGTCGTTCCGTCCGCCGTCGCGATCTACCTCCTGCGCTTCCAGATCAACATCATGTCGCTGGGCGAGGAGAAGGCCCGGGCGCTCGGAACGAAGGTCGTTCTCGTGCAATGGATCATCCTCATCGCCTCGGCGCTGATATCGGCGGGCGTGGTCGCGACCTCCGGCATCATCGGCTGGGTCGGCCTTGTCATTCCCCATGTTGCCCGCGCGCTGGTCGGCGCCGATCACCAGAAGCTTCTGCCGGTCTCCGGCGTGCTCGGCGCGATCTATCTGCTGCTGGTCGACAATCTCGCGCGCACGCTGACCACGGCTGAAATCCCGCTCGGCATCATCACGGCCTTGATCGGCGTGCCGGTTTTCGCGGTGATCCTGCGCCGCCTGCATGCCAAGGGAGGCTGGTCCAGTGATTGAGGCAAGCGATCTGACCGTCGAACGCGGCGGCAAGACCATCCTGAGAAACTACAGCCTCAGCCTGACGCGCGGGCGGACGCTGGCCGTTCTCGGCGCCAACGGCGTCGGCAAGACCACGCTGATCAACACCCTGATCGGACTGATCAAGCCGCGGTCCGGGCATCTTTCGATCGCCGGGCAGGTCGGGTTCGTGCCGCAACTGTTCGAGGTGCCGTTCGCCTACTCCGCGCTCGATATCGCGCTGATGGGACGGGCTCGCCATCTCGGCCTGTTCGGGGCGCCCGGCAAAAAGGATTACGCGATCGTCCGGCACTATTTCCATATGCTCGGCATCGAACATTTCGAGCCGCAGACATTCAATTCCCTGAGCGGCGGGCAGCGCCAATTGGTAATGATCGCCCAGGCGCTGGCGTCGGAGTGCGAACTTCTGGTGCTCGACGAACCCTGCGCAGCACTCGACTACAAGAACCAGGACAAGGTCCTTGGCCTGCTCGAACATTTGAGGGAGGCACATGACATGACGATCGTCTTTTCCACCCACATGCCGCAGCATGCGGTCGAGATCGCCAGCGACGTGCTCTTGATGACCAGCGGCAACAGCTATGTCTCTGGCCCGACTGCGCAAGCGTTGAGCGCCGAGAACCTGACGGCGCTCTATGACCTGCCGATCGCGCGGGCCGATTTCAACGGGCTTTCAAAACACACCTACGCGCCGGTATTCCGCCATGACGGAGCCAGCATCGATGGCTGAGAACGCGGGACGTAGCAAGGGCATCGCCTACATCCACTGGGGCAACAGCTGGCAGCTGCGCAGCTTCCAGGATTTCCGTCATCATCTCGATGATCTGATCTACATCCATGATCTGCCCACGGTGGACCTGTCGGCCTATGCGGCGGTGGTGATGCCGGATGCGATGGACGCCGGGGCACCGCGTGCCTATGCCGAGCAACTGAACGCCTATCGTCATGGTGGCGGCTTTCTCGTCGTCTTTCTGCAGGGCCATGCGAGCTGGCTCGACGTCAAGGGGCTGGAATGGACGCCCGGCAATTGCCGCGACTGGCTGTGGTGGACCAAGGGCGAAAGGCTCGAAGTCAGCCTCACCGAACCGCACCACCCGATCACCGAAAGCCTGCCGCTGTCGCATATGAGCTGGCATTGGGGCGGCTCCTACAACGTGCCCGAGGGCGCGCGCTCGATCCTTGAAATCGACGGTGGCGGCGGCAGCCTGTTCCTCGACTTTCCGTCGCTGCCAGGTGGCGGACGGCTGCTGCTGGCAACGCTCGACCCGCACTCGCACAACGGCCAGCGCTTCATGCCGGCAACGACGCGCTTCCTGCAGTCCTTCTACCCGTGGCTCAACCGCGAACTCGGGATAGAACGAGCACCGAGAAACCGCTTCACCTACCTGCAATGCTCGCATGTGCCGTCCGAGTGGCACCCGGATTGGATCGAGCCGAGCCTGAAACGGGCCGGTTTCGAGCCGTCGTTTGCTCCACTCGGCGCGCTCGGCCCGGAACTGTTGGATGGGACCGACACGCTCTACATCCCGAGCAGCCATGACGAGTTCTTCCTGAAGAGCCGGGCAGGCGATCTCATCGGTTTTCTCGAGCGTGGCGGAAACCTGATCATCTGCGCCGAACCATGCCAACCCTGGTTGCCCTTCATGGCGCCATTCCACGCGGTTTCGCCGCGGCCGTTCAGCAACATCAAGGTCCGGGTGCGCAACGACCGCTTCGGCATCTTCGCTGACCTCGGCGACGGCTTCGATGGCTGGCAGGGGATTTTCGGTCAATACGCGCGCGGCTGGACCGATCCGCCGCCCGGCGCGATCTGGCTGACCGATGTCGGGCCGCAAAGCGATCCGAAACCGGCCGACTGGCTCTGGCAATATCCAACGGCGACGGGACGCGGCGGATACGTCTTCATGCACAACGGCGACAACATGACCCGCTACCCCGACCACGGACCGAACAAGGAGGCACTCGTCGCCAACATCGCCGTCGCGCTGCGAAAGCTGTCGACCGGCGAGATCCTGTTCTAGTGCGGATGCGACAAGGCGTGAGGTCGGGGCAGGGCGGCTGATGGATCTGACGAACGGCAACGGAGGCGGCATCGCTCGCGAACCGGGGCAACCCGCCGAAGCAATCGACACGGGCGCTCTGGACCAGGGTCTGTTCCAGGGCGAGACGCGCCGCTGGCGGGAAGTCAGCCCTGGCATGTTTCTGGGCGCGACCGACCTTCGCGTCGACGAGCCGCTCGTCTATCGCAGCCGTACCTTCCCGGCGATCTGCCTGTCCGTCGTGCTTGAGGGTTATGCCACCAACATGACCGAGGGGCTTGAGGGCGGCTTCTGCCCGGATGAAGTCTGGATCACCTCTACGGGCGACAGCCTGCCGACCAGCATGACCATCCATCCGGGTCAGCCAGTGCGGGTGGTGGAGTTGCTGCTGACGCCGGCATGGGCCGGGCACAACCATGCGCAGATGAAGGACGACCCGACCTATCATGCCATGCAGCGCGCCATGTGCCAGCCGGTCATGATCAGGCGACGACCGCTCGATGCGCGGCTGCGCCAGCTCGCCTGGTCGGTGCTCGACCCTCCGGCGGCCGGCGTCTTCACCAACGTGCATCTCGACGCCTGTGCCATGAGCTTGCTCGGGGCGCTTGCCGAAGCCTTCCGGCCGACCGAAGCCGCCGCAACCGCGCATCTTCCGCCGAAGTCTCTGGAACGGATGCTGGAGCTGCGAAGGCACATTCATGCAAACGCTGCCGAAATCACCTCTCATTCGGCGCTCGCCGCCGCCTTTGCCATCAGTCCGAGCAAACTCAAGCAGGATTTTCAGCGTGCCTTCGGCATCAGCGCCCGCGAATATCTTCTGGAACGCCGGCTGCTCATCGGCAGAAACGCGATCCTGCGCGACGGGCTGAGCATTGCCGAAGCCGCCTATCGCGCCGGTTACCAGCACCCGGCGAATTTCACGGCGGCCTTCACGAAACACTACGGCTATCCGCCGAGCCGATTGAAATCCTGAGCGGCATAAAACTGGACAAAATTTGTAAGCTTTTTGTCGAAACCCATAAGCCAAGTGCCTCGACCGCATCCCCGCCGCCCACGATAATCCGCGGCGAAATGGGGTCCGGGGATTGATCATGAAAACTGCCATGCGGCTTGCAGCACTTCTTGCTGGCACGAGCCTGCCACTTACCGCCTTCGCTCAGGAGGCCAAAAACGAGACCACGCTGCAGCCGATCATCGTGACGGCGGGCAAGCGCCAGGCGGAAGCCGCCGACTTGCCGGCGAGCATTGCCGTCGAGAGCGGCCCGTCGCTGGTGCTGCAGAAGAAGCGGCGTCGCGACGACGCGATCGCGGCCGTGCCGAACGCGCAGGTCGGAGCGGTGACGGCAAAGCTCTATACGTCGTTCACCGCCATTCGCGGCGTCGGTTCCTCGCTGATAGAAAGCGACCCGTCGGTCGGCGTCTATCTTGATGGCGTCGGTATCGGCAATGCCCAGGCCCATAGCGGCACGCTTCTGGACGTCGACCGTGTCGAAATCCTGCGGGGACCGCAGGGAACGCTTTACGGTCGCAACAACATCGCCGGCTCCGTCAACATCATCTCCAACCTGCCCGATCCCGAGCGCCTTGGCGGCGAGATCGGCGTGGATTTCAGCCGCTTCGGCACCCTCACCGCAACCGGCATCATCAACGCCCCGATCGGCGACAATGGCTGGGCGGTGCGCGGCGCGCTGTCGACCTCGAAGACGGACGGGTTCCTCTATTCGACCGTCGACGGCGCCGACCTTGGCGGCGGCAAGGACGTGCACGGCCGCGTCAGCGTCGCCGGTGATATCACTGACAATCTCGAATTCCTCGGGATCGTCGATATCGAGCGCCAGGTGCTCGACGGCGAGATGTTCGGCATGCCGGAGCAGGATTTCAGGGACGGCATGCGCGGCGTGGCGATCGACGATCCGAGCCGGATCGAAAGCGATCTCGCCACGCTCTCCGGCCAACTGACCTATACGCTCGACAATGGCGACAAGATCGTCTCGATCACCGGCTTCCAGAAGAGCGCGGTCGAGGTCAGCGGCAACGGTTTCCCGATCGGATATTTTGGCGCCTATGACGCGCTGTTCCAGTCCCTGGGCTTTCCGAATTTCCGCTACCGTGCGGAAAACCCGTTTGAGGGTGACTATCGCCAGTTCTCCCAGGAGATCCGCTATGTCTCCGAGGATAACGCCGATTTCAACTGGGTCGGCGGCGTCTACGGAGAATTCTCCAGCGGATCGCGCACCTATGGCGCCAACAGCACCTTTACCGGTGGCGAAGCAACGCTTTCGACCCGTGGCGATACAGACACGACCTCGCTTTCGGCCTTTGCCGATGGCACCTACGCGCTCAACGATGACTGGAAGATCTTCGGTGGCCTGCGTGTCGGTCACGATCGCAAGTCCTTCGATTACGATTTCAGCGCCAACAGCATCGCCCAGATGCTCGGCCTGACGGCAACATTTGCGCCGGGATACAGCGCAAAGATGTCGGAGACCTATGTCACGCCACGCATCGGCCTGCAGTTCGAACCCATGGATGGGCTGAACCTTTATGGCGGCATCTCCAGCGGCTACAAATCCGGCGGCTTCAACTCCGGCTTCGTCGGCATCGGTGACGAGGGGCCGTATGATGCCGAGCGGGTCATCAGCTATGAGGTCGGGCTGAAGTCGGCAAGCCTTGACGACCGGCTGAAGGTCGATGCTTCGCTGTTCTACATCGACTGGCGCGACCAGCAGGTCCAGGGCTTCAATGCCCTGACCGGCGCGACGCCGATCACCAACGCACCGCACAGCCAGTCCTATGGCGGCGAGTTGTCGGTCGGGTTCGACATCGACGAACATTGGACCCTGACGGCAGGTGCGGGCTACGCCGACGCGACCTACAAGGCCTATCACAACGCACGGGCGCTTAACGGTGCCGGCAGCGTCGACGTCAGCGGCAACCAGCAGCAGTTCGTCTCCCGCTTTACCGGCAATGCCGGCATCGCCTACCAGTGGGAGACCGGCTTCGACGACCTCATCGGCAGGGCCGGCGTCAACTACCGCTACCGTTCCAGCTACTATTTCGATGTGCAGAACACGATCCGGCAGAAGGGGTACGGCCTTCTCGATGCTTATGCAGGGCTCGAGAACGAGCGTTACGCGGCCTACGTCTTTGCCAAGAATATCGGCGATGTCGACTACCGCGTCGTTGCATCCGATCTCGGCGTTGGCCGGCTGGTTTCGCCGGGCGATCCGGTGACGGTCGGTGGCAGCTTCAAGATCAAGTTCTGAGCGCGCCGATGGCTGACGACACGTCAATTTCGCAAGGCGAGGCGAAGAGCGGCGATGTTGCCGGCGGCGGCGTCGCTTCCCGCCTCTGGGGTCTGACGGAGGGGTATCGTCGCTACATGGCGGCGGTCGGCTTCCTGTCGACGCTGTCGGCGGCATTGGAAACGGCCGCTGCCGCCCTGGTCGCGCTCATCGTGGGCGAGTTGATCGCCGGCGATCGCGATCGTGCCACTCTCTGGTCTGGTGCGCTCTTCGGCGCGCTCATCCTGTCCTGCCTGTTGCAGATGGCTGGCAACCTGCTGGCGCACCGGGTAGCGATCGAGGTCCACGCCGAGACGCGTCTGCGCATCGGGCGAAAGCTTTGGGCCGCTCCGCTCGGGGCCATTCAACGTTTCGACGCAGCGCGTATCCGGCGCACGCTGATGGAGGATATCGAGCGCATCGAGGACGGCATCGCCCATCTGATCCCGGATCTGGTCGCGATATCCGTTGCGCCGGTCTTCCTTGTGGCCTTGATGTTCGCGGTCGACTGGCGCATGGCCGTTGCCGTTCTGGCCCCAATTGTCACCGGCATCGTCGCCTTCTCGATGATCATGCGGCGCGACGGCGGACTATCGAGCCGTTTCGTCGAGGCGCAGGCGGCGGTCGACACCGCGCTGCAGGAAGCCGTCACCATGGTCCCTGTCATCAAGGCCTTTGGGATCGAACCGCAAGATTTGACCCGCGCCGAGGCTGCGTTTCGAGGTGTCGATGAGATCGTCGGCCGGTGGCTCGACTTCAGTGCGTCGGGCACCAATTGGTTCGCCCTGGCGCTGACCTCGACCTTCGTGATCGCGGCGCCGCTTGGCCTGTGGCTCTATCCGCTGCCGCAGGGTATTTCAGTCCTCGTCTTCTTTCTCCTTTCAGCCTTCATCCTGTCGTCGATCGGCACGCGGTTGTTCGGCGCGATGGGCCGCCTGCGGATACAGGAGGCGTCGCTTGCGCGCGTCGACGCGCTGATCGGGCTGCCGGATTTGCTCGAGGTGACTGCCAACCCTGAGGTCGAAAGCGGTCTGCGTTTCGAAAACGTCAGCTTCGCCTATTCCGGCACCAGTTCCGGTCCGATCTCCTTGAGCAATATCGACCTTGAGATTCGCTCCGGCGAAAAGGTTGCGCTGGTGGGACCAAGCGGCTCCGGAAAGTCGACGCTGGCGCGCCTGCTGTTGCGCAGCTTCGACCCGCAAGCGGGTCGCATCACGCTCGGGGGACGCGATATCCGCTCCTTTTCGCAGCGGGAACTGGCGGGCCAGTTCACAGCCGTATTCCAGGACACGTTCCTGTTTTCGAAATCGGTCGGCGCCAACATCGCGCTTGGCCGGCCCGATGCGACCGGGCAGGATATCGTGAAAGCAGCGCGCCTTGCCCAGGCCGATGGCTTCATCCGCGCCCTGCCGCAGGGCTATGAGACGGTCCTCCATCGCGGCGAGGGGCTTTCGGGCGGTCAGAAGCAGCGCATCGCCATTGCCCGCGCCATCCTCAAGGACGCACCGATTGTCGTACTCGACGAGGCGACCGCCTATCTCGATCCGGACAGCCAGCACGAGGTTCAGCAGGCGCTGGATGAACTGGCAAAGGGCCGGACGCTGATCGCGATCGCCCATCGCCTGTCGAGTGTCCGCCACTTCGATCGGATCGTCTATCTGCTTGATGGCCGCATTGTCGAGAGCGGCAACCACGACGACCTCATCGCCCTTGACGGCGCCTATGCGCGGCAGTGGCGCTCTCATCTTGCGGCGCGGTCGTTCACCCTCGACAACGAGGTGCGAAATGATGCCTGAACAGGACAGACTTCTTCATCTCGGCTTGCGCTTCGAACCGGCGCTTGCCGGGCGGATCGTCGATGGGGTGCTGCTCGGCGCCCAGCCGCTGATCGTCGCATGGCTGGTGGCGATGGCGGCCCTGGACCCGCTTTCGCAGACACCGTGCTGGTGCGCGATCACCCTTGTCGTCATTGTCGTGCTGCGCCGTCTGCTGATCTGGCCGGCCGGCCGGCACCTCTATGCTCGCGCCTATTCCGCCGGCCTGCGCTTGCGGCGAGCGATCCTGCAGCATCTCGTGCGCATGCCGCTCGGCGCTTTCAGGTCGATCGATGGCGGCAAGCTGATCCAGGCGATCTCGGAAGACGTGCTCTGGCTGGAAAACCATGCCGCCTACACGCGGCCGGAAATCACCGCCAACGCCGCTGCAATGGCGGTGTGCTTGGCGGGTGCCGCGATCGTGTGGCCGCTTGTCGGCGCCGTGGCGATCGTCACCATGATCATCGGATTTGCGCTTCTGGCGCTGGCGCAGCGCATGCTTTTGACCGGGCTCGATCGGCGCGCGGACAGCCTTGCCGTGGCGGCGCTGGTGATGCAGGAAAACGCCGAAGGCGTCGCGGTGCTCAGAACCTTCGTTGCCCGCGGCGAGATCGGCGATGACTTCGCCCGCAGTGTGCTGCGTCTCCGCGATGGCGCCTGGCGCGGGGTCCGGCGCATGACACCGATCGCGGTGCTGTTTCGCATGACGATCGATCTGTCGGCGGCATTTTCGGTCTTTGTGGCGGTTCTCGCGCTCGCGCAAACGGAACCGGCATCCGGGGCCGACGTCGTGCGGCTGGCCATGGCCGCCCTGCTCGTTTTCTCGGCCACCGTGCCGGCCCGAAACTTTGCCAGCCTGACGGCGATGCTGACGCTTGCCCGCCTCGGCCGTCGCAACATCGAGGCCATCCTGACGAACCCGACGCTGCCGCAGGGGGAGGAAGCCGACGTCGGCACCTTCGGCGTAACCTACCGCAACGTCTCGCTCACCTATAGAAGCAGGAGCGAACCGGCACTCTCAGATGTCTCGTTTGCGGTCAGCCAGGGGCAGATGATCGCGCTGGTCGGCGCCAGCGGCAGCGGCAAGACCACCTGTCTGCAAATGATGATGCGGTTCTTCGAGGCCGACGCCGGCGAGATCCTCATCGGTGGACGCAGTATCCGCGATTTCGACAGTGCGGCGCTGGCATCGATGATCGCGCCGGTTTTCCAGGAGACGCTGCTGTTCAACGACACCATCGGCAACAACATCCGCATCGGCCGGCCATCGGCGTCGGAGGCCGAGGTGGCCGATGCCGCCCGCGCCGCAGCCATGCACGACACCATCATGGGCTTTGCCGACGGCTATGACACGGTTGTCGGGGCGCTTGGAGGTCGGCTTTCCGGGGGTGAGCGCCAACGCATTTGCATTGCCCGGGCGATCCTGAAAGACGCGCCCATCGTGATCCTGGATGAGGCAACCTCGGCGCTTGATCCTGAGAACGAAGAGGCGATCCAGCAAGCGGTGTCGGCGCTTGCCGCGGGCCGCACGCTGTTTGTCATCGCGCACAATCTGCACTCCGTCGTCGGCGCGGACCGCATTCTCGTGATGGACCGTGGCCGGCTCAGCGCGAGCGGCCGTCATGAGGAGTTGCTTCAGACGTGGCCGCTTTACCGACAAATGTGGAGCCGCTCGATGGCCGGGCGCGACTGGTCGTTTTCGCGATGACAGGAGATGGCGCCACGAGCGCTTGAGACCGGGACAGCGGTCACGGCCTCGTTCGCCACTCGACAGCCGTGCCATGCGCCGCTACATCGGCGGCCATGCAACTCCGCTTCGATCGCACCGCCTTCCTGTCATCCGTTCTGCTTTTCGTCGCCCTGGTTCTCCTGGCAACCCTTGGAGCCGGATGGGGGTGGGTGCGCGGTTTTTCCGGCGATGTGCTGGCCGTGATGTGGGTCTACTACGCGCTCGCCGCGGTGCTGAGGGCGCGGCCGGCGTTACTCGCCGGCGCCGCATTCCTGATGGGCGTGGCGATCGAACTCGCCCAGTATCTGGCGGCTTCGCTCGGGATCCGTATCTCCGATCCGATCCTGAGGACCGTTTTCGGTGCCACGCCGGACTGGTGGGATGTTCTTGCTTATGGGTTTGGATCCGTTGTCGTGCTGGGGCTGGCGGCGCTCGCCCGCTCGCGACGACGGACCGCGCCGCAGCTGCCGTCGCCGGCACGGTGGCCTGCCGATTGAGCCAAGCCGTGACCGCCGGGAGAGAAAAACCTGCGTCGATGGAATAGAGTTCGCTGATCTCCGTTATTCCTTCGGACCGGAGATGCCGGTCGTTCTCAACAAGGAGTTACGGGCATGAAGAACCATTGGAAATTGAGCGCAGCCCTCATCGCCGGCGTTGCCACCTTTGCCGGCACGCAGGCCCAGGCGAAGGCGACCACCGCGCCGGCGCCGTCGGTCGACAGGCAGGTGGGCGGTTACAGTGACGGCACGATCCTGGTCGCCGGCAACAGCTCCTCCAACTCGTCGAGCAATTCTTCCTCGAACTCCTCGTCCAACAGTTCGTCCAACAGTTCGTCGAATTCGAGTTCCAATTCCTCCTCGAACAGCTCTTCCAATTCGAGTTCGAACTCCAGTTCGAATTCATCGTCCAACAGTTCGTCAAATGGCTCAGACCGCTCCTACCGGCCGGGCAAGGTCTGGCATACACGCTGACGACGACGTTGCGGGATCGATACGAGAAGGCGGGGACCGGGCAACCGGTCCCCGTTTTGATGTCGGCCAGTATTGGTGTCGAATGGACGTCAGCGCGCGGCGCGCGCGATCTTTCGATACCAGCCTGGGCTCGCGATCGTATTGCGGTAGACGGTGTCTCGGTCTGCTCTTTCGGCGGCTGTCTCCGCGCGGATCTCGGCCGTGATCGCGGCATCCTGTCGGCGAAAGGGGATGACCTGGACGAGCGGCGTGCCCTTCTCGATAGTACGGACGCCATCCGGCGCCGTGGCGAAGAACGGGAAGTGTATATTGGCGCTGTAGGTGTCGGTATCAACGACGCCTGCGACGCACTCGAACGGCTGCGGTGGCCGGTTGAGCGGCGGCACAAACAGGCAGCTCCAGCCTGGAGGCGTGCGGATCGACCAGTAATTGTGAAACTTGCATGGCGGGCTCGGTGCCTTCGGATTTCCCGCAACCTGGTGGGCGGCGTGGTTGCTGACCATCACCCGATCGAATTCCCAGCCGGCCTCGACGTCTCGGCCGTCGTCGCGGATTTCGAGCCGCACCGTTGCCGCCAAGGGCAGGATCCAACCGGTCGTCATCGCGTCGAGAAACGGCATGCAGCGCTTGATGGTCAGGCCGTTGTTGCGGGCCGACAGATGCTGCGGGTCGACCGCGGGCAGCTTGCGAAACCATTCGGGCAGGCTGGTCTTGGCAGCCACCGGCGGCGCGATAACCCCCAAGTCCTGCGGATCGCACAGGAATTGAATGCTGGGCGGGTCTTTCTTCCAGAAGTGCAACATGTCCGTTCTCCGTTCGGGTGGATGGAAGAACGGATGCGGCGGACGTTTATTCCCGGGCCGAAACGTCGTCGGGGGCGCCGCCAACGTTTCGGTCGGGCCACTGCCGAAATTTCCGCCCGCGGTGTCAGGAGCATGCTTCTGTGATCTGTCGAGCCCGGTATTGCGAGCCGGGAAGGCCGCCCACCCCCCCAGTTGTCGAGCTCGACCTCCTCGATGATGACATAGGTCGATTCCTGCGGCTTTTTCAGCACGTCGAGCAAGACGTTGCTGACGCCACGGATGATGGCGGCCTTTTCTTCCGCCGATACCGAATGGCGATCGGCGGACGTTCCTTCGCGCGTGACCTGTACGGTGACGATAGGCATGGCAGTCTCCTTTCGAGAGGTTTCCATTTGCCGGCTCCGGCCAGTGGCCGGGCCAGCGCGTAAGGGCTACCAGCGCCCGGCGTGCTGGCCGCCGTCGACGTGGAGAATTTCGCCGGTGACGAAGCTGGCAGCCTCCAGATAGAGCACCGCATCGACGATATCGCCGATCTCGCCCATCCGGCCGACGGGATGCAGCGTTGCCAGTGCGGCATGGGTCTCGGCCGCGTGCATCGGGGTCTTGATGATGCCCGGCGAGACGGCGTTGACCCGTACCCCGGTCTTTGCGAACTCCATGGCAAGCGACCGGGTCACGGCGTTCAACCCGCCCTTGGTCAAGGCCGCGAGTGCCGCCGGCAGGCCGGCGATCGGCTGGTCGACGAGGCTGGTGGTGATGCTGACGATGTGGCCGGAGCCCTGTTTCAGCATCTCGGCGGAAGCGCGCTGGGTGACGTGGAAGAAGCCGGCGAGGTTGACGCCCATGTTGTGGTCGTAGTCCTCAAGGGTGAATTCGGCAAACGGCTTGGCCAGGAAGACGCCGGCGTTGTTTACCAGCGTATCGATACGGCCGAAGCGCTCGAGCGCCGTTGCTACGATCCGGTCGGCGGTGTCCGGCTTGGCAATGTCGCCCCGAACCGCCGCAATATCACGGTCACCGCTCTCCTCGATCGAACGGGATGTGGCGACGACGCGAAAGTTGCGGCTGCGATAGGCCTTCACCAGGGCAGAGCCGATACCTTGCGAAGCGCCGGTGATGATGGCGACCTTCTGCTCCTTGCTCATGTTCTCGATCCTTTTTGTTGCAGCGATCGCCGATGGCGACCGCCCTACGCCCTCGGCGTTGGTGCAACTGATTTAGATCCATTCACTCTTCGGCAGAATATTCGCGCCTTGGCGGACACTCGTGCGATTATCGGCATGATCAGCCGAGCGTTGCGGCCTCGGTCGCGAGGCGCAAAAATTCGGCGCGCAGGATAGGGGCGGCAAAATCGACGAAGGCCCGGACTTTCGGCACCGACATGCGGCCGTGCGGCGCGAGCAGGTGGACGGGCAGGGGAGGGTGTTCCGCATCCGCCAGCACGATCTTCAGTCGTCCGTTCCGCATGTGCTCTGCGACATGGTAGGAGTAGAGCCTTGTCAGCCCCTTGCCGTCGGCTGCCGAGTCCGCCACGGCGCGCACGCTATTGACGATGCAGCGCGGCTGCAGGTGAACCGTTCGCGGGATCTTCGAGCCCTTCGCCGGCGCGAAGGTCCAGCTCTCGAGGCCGAAATTGCTGAAGGCGACGATGCGGTGATTGACGAGATCTGCGGGTTCGTTGATGGGTGGGTGATTTGCGAGATAATCCGGCGACGCGACGACGACACGCCTGACATCGCCGCCAAGGCGGGTGGCAATGTCGGATGAATCGGCCAGTCGGCCGATGCGCAGGGCAATGTCGATGCCCTCGTCGACGAGGTTGACGAACCTGTCAAGCAGCAGAAGCCGGACCGAGACATCCGGATGGAGGTCGAGGAAGCGATCTACGATCGGTCGCAACACGTCCTCGCTGACGATCGGCGGTGCCGAGATCGTCAAAGTGCCGCGTGGTGCCGAACGTTCGCCGCCGGCCAGCAGGTCAGCCTCCTCGAGATCGGTGAGCACGCGCCGGCATGCGGCCGCATAGCGCTCGCCGGCTTCGCTCAGCTTCAGGCTGCGCGTCGTGCGGTGCAAGAGCTCGACGCCGACACGTGCTTCGAGGAATGCCAATGCCCGACTGACCGCTGTCGCGGATCGGTTCAGCCGCCTTGCGGCACCGGCAAGACTGCCCGCGTCGATCGCGGTGACGAAGACCTTCATGGCATCGATGCGGTCCATTCTGCCGATCCCCGGAGTAATAGCTGCTAAAAGACCACTATTCTCCCGGCGGAAGGTCGCAGTAAAGAGCCGCGCAGCAACGGCGCAAGGCCGTCGCCGCAATGGCTGCCGATGCGGGAGAAAGCGTTCTGAGGCTGAGGCGCCGTCAGTTCTGATCGAGTGCCTTGGTGAGGCTGAGGGCAACCAGCGTGCAGATCGCGCCGGAGATCAGGTAACCGCCGATGAAGATGATGCCGAAGCTGGTTGCAAGCCCAAGCGCCACCAGCGGCGCGAAGGCGGCGCCGACGAGCCAGGCGAGATCCGAGGTCAGTGCTGCACCGGTGTAGCGGTAGTATTGGGTAAAGCGCGACGACACTGCGCCGGAAGCCTGCCCGAAGGTCAGACCGAGAATGCCGAAACCGATGAGGATATAGGCGTCCTGTCCGGCCCCGCCGGAATCAAGCAGGAAGGGGGCGGAGAAGCTGAAGATCGCAATCAGGATGGCCCCGATCATCAGCTCGTTGCGGCGGCCAATCCGGTCGGCGATCAGGCCGGAGACGATAATCCCGATCACGCCGACCGCCGCACCTGCCACCTGGACCATCAGGAACCGCGCAGCCGACTGTCCGCCATTGAGGATCACCCAGCTCAGCGGAAAGATCGTTACCAGATGGAACATCGCAAAGCTGGCGAGCGGCACGAAGGCGCCGAGCACCACGTCGACCGCATGTTTGCTCAGCATCTCGAACACCGGCCGGGCCTGCAATTCCTGCGCCTCCATCGCCGCGCCGAACTCCTTGCTGGCGACGATGCGCAGGCGCGCAAACAGCGCCACGACGTTGATCGCAAACGCCACGAAGAAGGGATAGCGCCAGCCCCAGGACAGAAAGTCTTCCTCGGACAGATTGGCGACGAAATAGCAGAAAATGATGCTGGCAAGGGCAAAGCCGATGGGGGCGCCCAGCTGCGGGATCATCGCATACCAGCCGCGGTGGTTCGCGGGCGCGTTGAGATTAAGCAGGGACGCAAGTCCGTCCCAGGCGCCGCCGAGCGCAAAACCCTGGCCCAGCCGGAAGAGCGCCAACAGCGCCACCGCCCAGAAACCGATGGTCTCATAGCCCGGCAGGAAGGCGATCGATGCGGTGGAGCCCCCGAGGATCACCAGCGCGATCGTCAATTTCGTGCCGCGCCCATAATTGCGGTCGATCCACATGAAAACCAGCGAGCCGACAGGGCGCGCGATAAAGGCCAGCGGAAAGATCGCGAAGGACAGCAGGGTCGCAACAACAGGATTGGGCGCAAACGGGAAGATGAGCTTCGGGAAAACCAGGATCGAACCCAGGCCGTAGACGAAGAAGTCGAAGAACTCCGACATGCGGCCGATGACCACGCCGATGGCGATGCTGCCCGGCGACAACGGCTTGTCATCATGGATGCGGCGGGCGTCCCGCTCGAGGCCTGAAGACGTGGGATTGACGACCGAGCTCATGAATTCCTCCCGGCGAATTGTGCCGCTTCGTCGGAATGTTGATCAATCAACGCCCGAGATCAAGGAAGCGGCGAAAAAAAACGTGGATTCACCGGCATCTTGCCAATGGTCAGCCGGCGAGGATGCTCTAGATTGGGCATTTGCGGACGTCGTTGTCTATCTGCTGCAATGCGACAGAATGCTGCACTGCGACGAACAGCCTCATTCCGCCGAGCCCGTTACGCGATTAGTGCCGACTAGACAAAACGCAAATGGAGCCAAAAATGCCCACTCCATTGAAGCTCGCCGGACGTTCGGCCGTTCTTCTATCGACCCTTGCCCTTGCCGGGTGCGACATGGTCGTGATGTCGCCATCGGGCGATATCGCGGCGCAGCAGCGCGATTTGATCGTCGTTTCGACGATCCTCATGCTGATCATCATCGTGCCCGTCCTGTTCCTGACGCTGTTCTTCGCCTGGCGCTACCGGCAGTCCAATACGGCTGCAAAATATGATCCCGAATGGCATCACTCGACCGGTCTCGAAGTCGTCATCTGGTCGGCGCCGCTGGCGATCATCATCGCGCTCGGTGCCATCACCTGGATCAGCACCCACAAGCTCGACCCGTATAGGCCGCTCGACCGGCTGGACGCGAACCGGCCCGTGCCGGCCGATACCAAGCCGCTGACCGTCGAGGTCGTGGCGCTCGACTGGAAGTGGCTGTTCTTCTATCCGGACTACGGCATCGCCACGGTCAACGAGATGGCGGCGCCGGTGGACGTGCCGATCAACTTCAAGCTCACCGCATCCTCGGTGATGAACTCGTTCTACGTGCCGGCGCTGGCCGGTATGATCTACACGATGCCGGGCATGCAGACCAAGCTGCACGCCGTCATCAACAAGCCGGGCGAGTATGAAGGTCTGTCGTCCAACTACAGCGGCGACGGCTTCTCGCACATGCGCTTCAAGTTCCACGGGCTCGACAAGGCGGGCTTCGACCAGTGGGTAGCCAGGGTCAAGAGCAACGGCACGATGCTCAACCGCGATGCCTATCTGAAGCTCGAAAAGCCGAGCAGCAAGGAACCGGTGCGTTACTATGCCGGCGTCGAGGACGGGCTTTACGAAGCGGTGCTGAACATGTGCGTTCGCAGCGGCCAGATGTGCATGAAGGACATGATGCACATTGACATGATGGGCGGCGCCGGCGTCGAAAGCCACGAGAACCGCGCCAAGCTCGAGCATGACAATCGCCATGCTGATGTCACGGGCCATGCCGGCGAAGCGGCACCGGGCGCCACTTTCCCGGCGACCGGCAACCCCTCGAAGAGCGAAGAGCCGGCCGAAGGCATCGACACGCAGCCGCGATCGATGAACCACGACATGCACAATATGCAAGGCGGCAAGATGGCGCCTGCCGAGGGCCAGGACGGTCCGGCGCCGGCGCAGTTGAACAACGCCGCCCCCGCGACGCAGCCCTGAGCCCGCATCTCAAGAGAATTTGGATAGCCCTATGTTCGGTAGCACCAACCTCACACAATTCATCTTCGGGCGGCTCACCTGGGAGGCGATCCCCTATCACGAGCCGATCCTGGTCGCGACCTTCATCGCCGTTGCGATCGGCGGTATCGCCGTCCTGGCGCTGATCACCAAGTACAAGCTCTGGGGCTATCTCTGGCACGAGTGGTTCACGTCGGTCGATCACAAGAAGATCGGCATCATGTACGTGATCCTGGCGCTCGTCATGCTGATGCGCGGCTTCGCCGACGCCATCATGATGCGCGTCCAGCAGGCGATCGCCTTCAACGGCAACGAGGGTTATCTCAACCCGCACCACTACGACCAGATCTTCACCGCCCATGGCGTCATCATGATCTTCTTCATGGCCATGCCGTTCGTCACCGGTCTGATGAACTATGTGGTGCCGCTCCAGATCGGCGCGCGCGACGTCTCGTTCCCGTTCCTCAATAATTTCTCGTTCTGGATGACCACGGCCGGCGCGGTCATCATCATGATGTCGCTGTTCGTCGGTGAGTTCGCGCGCACCGGATGGCTCGCCTATCCGCCGCTTTCGGGCGCCGACTACAGTCCTGGCGTCGGCGTCGACTATTACATCTGGGGCCTGCAGGTGGCAGGCGTCGGAACGACGCTGTCGGGCATCAACCTGATCGCGACCATCGTCAAGATGCGCGCGCCGGGCATGACGCTGATGAAGATGCCTGTCTTCACCTGGACGTCGCTCTGCACCAACATCCTGATCGTCGCCACCTTCCCGATCCTGACGGCGACGCTGGCGCTGCTGTCGCTCGACCGCTACGCCGGCACCAACTTCTTCACCAACGACCTTGGTGGCAACCCGATGATGTATGTGAACCTCATCTGGATCTGGGGTCATCCGGAAGTCTACATCCTGATCCTGCCGGCCTTCGGCATCTTCTCGGAAGTCGTCGCCACGTTCTGCGGCAAGCGCCTCTTCGGCTACGCCTCGATGGTCTATGCGACCTGCGTGATCATGATCCTGTCCTATCTGGTATGGCTGCATCACTTCTTCACCATGGGTTCGGGCGCGTCGGTCAACGCCTTCTTCGGCATCACCACGATGATCATCTCGATCCCCACGGGGGCGAAGATGTTCAACTGGCTCTTCACCATGTATCGCGGTCGCATTCGCTACGAAGTGCCGATGCTGTGGACCGTCGGCTTCATGATCACCTTCGTCATCGGCGGCATGACCGGGGTCATGCTGGCGATCCCGCCGGCAGACTTCGTGCTGCACAATTCGCTGTTCCTGATTGCCCACTTCCACAACGTCATCATCGGCGGCGTCGTGTTCGGCCTGATGGCGGGCCTCGTCTACTGGTGGCCGAAGGCGTTCGGCTACAAGCTGGACCCGTTCTGGGGCAAGATGAGCTTCTGGTTCTGGCAGATCGGCTTCTTCTTCGCCTTCATGCCGCTCTATGTGCTCGGCCTGATGGGGGTGACCCGCCGCGTCAGCCAGTTCGAGGATCCGTCGCTGCAGATCTGGTTCATCATCGCCGCCTTCGGCGCGGTGCTGATCGCGCTCGGCATCGCCTCCTTCGTCGTGCAGCTCGTCGTCAGCTACATGCGGCGCGACCAGTTGCGCGATACCTCGGGCGATCCCTGGAACGGCCGCACGCTCGAATGGTCGACCTCGTCGCCGCCACCGGACTACAACTTCGCCTTCACCCCGGTCGTGCACGACCATGACAGCTGGTACGACATGAAGAACCGCGGCTACGAGCGTCCGCTCGGCGGCTTCAAGCCGATCCACATGCCGAAGAACACCGGCACCGGCGTCATCCTCGCCGGCCTCAGCGTCGCGCTCGCCTTTGCGCTGATCTGGTACATCTGGTGGCTCGTCGTCGTCTCGTTCATTGCCATCATCGTCGTGTCGATCGGCCACACGTTCAACTACAAGCGGGATTTCTACATCCCCGCCGCGACCGTGACGGCAACCGAGGACGCCCGGTCCGAACTTCTGGCGGAGCGCAGCTGAGATGACGAACGCGACCCAAACCGACGCAACCGAAGCGCCGCAGTTCTATCTGGAGGAGGAGCACCATCCCGAAGGCAGCACCATGCTGGGCTTCTGGATCTACCTGATGAGCGACTGCCTCATCTTCGCGGTGCTGTTTGCCACCCATGGCGTGCTCGGTCGCAACTATGCGGCCGGCCCGTCTCCGGCCGATCTGTTCGACCTGCCGCTCGTCGCCATCAACACGGCGATGCTGCTGTTTTCCTCGATCACCTATGGTTTTGCGATGCTCCAGATGGAGCGCAATGCGAAGATGGAGACGATCTTCTGGCTCGGCGTCACCGCCGTGTTCGGCCTCGCCTTCCTCGGCCTCGAACTCTACGAGTTCTACCACCTGATCCATGAGGGCGCGGGCCCGACGCGCAGCGCGTTCCTGTCGTCGTTTTTCACGCTGGTCGGCACCCACGGCCTGCATGTCACCTTCGGCATCATCTGGATCGTGACGATGATGGTGCAGGTCAAGATGCACGGCCTGATCCCGGAGAACCGCCGACGGCTGATGTGCCTGTCGATGTTCTGGCACTTCCTCGACGTCATCTGGATCGGCGTCTTCTCCTTCGTCTACCTGATCGGAGTCATCGGATGAGCTCACAGCCCCACAGCCTTGCGCACGAAGATGCTCATGAGGCCCATCACGGCCACAGCCACGGCCACGAAGCGGGCCATGGGTCGCTGCGAAGCTACATGGTCGGCTTCGCGCTTTCCGTCGTGCTGACGGCCATCCCCTTCGCGCTGGTCATGAGCGGCGCGCTCGACAGCAAGATGGCGACCGCCGTCGTCGTCATGGGTCTCGGCGCCATCCAGATCGTCGTGCACATGATCTTCTTCCTGCACATGAACCCGCGTTCGGAAGGCGGCTGGACGATGATGGCGCTGATCTTCACCCTGATCATCGTCGGCATCGCGCTTGCCGGCTCGCTCTGGGTCATGCATCACCTCAACGTCAACATGATGCCGATGACGCACGAGATGATGAAGAACATGCCGTGACGGTCCCAGCGCGGGCACGTCCATGAACGACCGTGCGATGGAAACAGGGACGGGGGCCGCGCGCCCCCGCTCTCGCATTTTTCTCACCGTTGCCTTGATGGTGCTGATGGCGGCGTTCATCGCGCTCGGCACCTGGCAGGTGCAGCGGCTCTTCTGGAAGCTCGACCTGATCGCTCGCGTCGACGCCCGCGTTCATGCTGAGCCGGTCCCGCCGCCCGCCCGATCGCAATGGCCAGCCGTCAGCGCCGACAGGGACGAGTACCGGCGCGTGACCGCCACCGGCACCTTCGCGCACGGCAAGGCCGTCCTCGTCCAGGCCGTCACCGAACGCGGCGCCGGCTTCTGGGTGATGACGCCGTTGATCCAGGACGATCGTTCGGCCATCCTGATCAACCGCGGCTTCGTGCCCATGGACAGGCGCGACGCGCTGGCGCGTGCAGAGGCAAGCCCGGCCGCGGGGCCGGTCCGCGTCACCGGCCTTCTTCGCATGGCCGAACCGGGTGGCGGTTTCCTGCGCACCAACGATCCCGCCGCCAACAGATGGTACTCCCGCGACGTCGCTGGCATTGCCAAGGCAAAAGCGCTGACGGATGTAGCACCCTATTTCATCGATGCCGACGCCACGCCCAATCCGGGCGGGCTGCCGGTCGGCGGCTTGACCGTCGTCAGCTTTCGCAACAGCCATCTCGTCTATGCCGCGACCTGGTACGCGCTCGCCCTGATGAGCGCGGCGGGGATCTTCGTCATTCATCGCTTCCGGCGCGACAGCCGGTAGACGCTCGCCGGTGGCAGATTGAGCGGCACCCACCGCAGGAACGAGGCTTCCAGGCCATGCGCGTCGAGCAGTGCCGAAGGCACCGGGCAACGTGGACCGTAGGTGAACTGGAAGAGCGAGCCGCCGTCGCCGAGATGCTGAAAGACGGCGTCGAGGATGCCGTGCACCGTCTGTCGCGGCATGGAAAGCAGCGGCAGGCCGCTGACGGCGGCGCCGATCTTGCGCGCTGGCGATAGACGCAGATGCTGCGCATCGCCTTCGATCAGCGTCGCCTGGGGGAAGCGTCCCCTCAGCAAGGCGGCGAAGGCCGGGTTCCGTTCCACCAGGACCAACTGGTCCTGCCGGACGCCGTTTCGCAGGAGGGCGCGCGTGAAAATGCCGGTGCCCGGCCCGAGTTCCAGGACGTCGCCTGTATATCGGTCGATTTCACAGGTCATGGCTGCGGCAAGGCGTGTGCTCGAAGGCGCAATGGCCGCGACCTCCAGCGGCTTCGTCAGCCATGAGCGCAGAAAGAGCAGTGTGTCCGATGCGGTATTGGTCAAGATGTGGCTCCCGTTGGTGAACGGGAGCAGCTATTGCGCGTTGAATGGCTTGCGGCATTAACCCGGGTTAAGTCTGGCTTCCGCCTCCACCCGGACGCGCTTGGCAATGCGGCTGAGGCCGACGGGCGTGATGCCGAGATAGCCGGCGAGATCTTTTTGCGGCGCGCGCGCGACCAGTTCCGGTTCCTCCGCGATCAGCGACCGGTAGCGTTCTTCCGGATCAAGCGTCAGAAATTGCCGCTCGCGGCGCTCCTTGCGCTCGGCAAGGAAAAGCAGGGCGTTGCTGAGCATCCGCGACCAGCCGAGATCCGTGTCCACCAGCGCCTGCAGGGTCGAAAACGGGATGCGCTCCAGCCGGCAGGCCTCGATCGCGACCGCTGAAAAAGTCGCGCGACCTGCCGGAAGCAATGCCGAAAGACTGGCAAAGAACCGCCCTTCAAGCGCGAAGGACTTGATCCATTGTTCGCCGTCGGCTCGAAGGTAGGTCAGCTTGATCAGGCCGGTCTCGACCACATAGACATAAGGGTGCGGTTCGTCCTGGTCGAAGATCGTCTCCGCAGGCCGCATCAGGCGAACCTGAATTGCCTCTGTTACCCGGTCCGTGTTGGCAAGCGGTTGCCCTGCAATCCGCTCGAACAGCGAAATCGCCGCCCCTTTTTGATGCTTAACCTCGGTTAATGCCATCGCTGTCCTCTTGCTGCAGGCTCTGTTTCCAGCTCAACGGGAATAGATAAACATGGGAAGATACGTCGTCACCGGGGCAAGTTCCGGGATCGGACTGGAGATTGCCCTCCAGCTGGCTGCCCAAGGTAACGGGGTGATTGCGCTCGGTCGCGATCGGGAACGCCTTCGAAACCTGGCGCTGCGCGATCGACGCATCGAGGTTCGGGTGCTCGATATCCGCGACCGTGCCGCCGTCGCGGCGCTCGCGGCGGAACTGGCGGGGGCCGATGTCATCGATGGCCTGATCAACAACGCCGCGATCCAGCACAATGTCAGGCTCGACGACCGGCTTTATGGAGCCGACGAGATCGCCGACGAAATCGAAACCAATCTTGTCGCGCCGCTCATCCTGTCGCGCCTGCTCCTGCCGCGCACGCCAGCGCGCCCGTTCGTGATCGTCAATGTCGGCTCTGCTCTTGCCTGCTACCCAAAGGCGACGTCGGCAGTCTACAGCGCCACCAAGGCGGGGCTGCGGATGTTTTCGGATGCCCTGCGGGTGCAGTTCGACGGCACGCCCGTCCGCGTCGTGGATGTCGTGCTGCCGGTGGTGGATACGCCGATGACGGCGGGGCGAGGGCGTGGCAAGATCACGGCCGGTGCGGCCGCTGCGGCGATCGTGCGTGCGCTTGAGCCAGGTCCGGCCCGCCTTCACGTCGGCAAGGCAAAACTGCTGAGACTGCTGCAACTCGTCGCTCCGCCTGTTGCCGCTGCGATCATCCGGAAACTTTAGAACATTTTCAGGACCGGGCAGCGTTTTGCCGAGGAATGCGTGAAGGCAAGACGATGGAAAGCCCCGAGCGCTTCCGGCGCCAAGCCTAAGGGTCCGATGCGGCGTATGCCGCGCCGGACCCTATGGCCGTCCTAGAATTTCACCGACAGCCTGCCGGCCAATCCATGTTCGCTGGCGTCCTCTGCCACTTGACCGGTGTAGCTTAAGCCGAGTGTGGCGTCGGGCGTAAGCGCGAAGTCGAGGCCGGCCCTGATGACCGCCGCGTCCTCGGCAATCGGTACGCCAGCGACCGAGAACGCTGCCCCGCCGGCAAAGCGCTGCGACGATATCGGCGTCACGTCCCCGAAGGCATGCCGCCAGCCGAGGGTCGCGTGGGCATCGACCGGCGTTCCAGCGAGATCCAATTGCGTGGCGGCACGCGCGCCGAGCGTCGTGAACGTGGTGTCCGTCGCCTGGCTCGCCACCGACAGCGCGGCCGCGCCGCCCTGCTCGACAAAGCCGTCCGTGTGCAACGAAACATGGGCAAGCGCTGCGAACGGTTCGAGGAAAGCGCCTCCGCGTTCGATCCGGTAGGCCGCTTCGCTGAATGCCTGGAACATCCCGCCGTCATATGACGCGTCGAGCCGGTTGTTGAGGCCGCCGATGACGACGGGGCGTTCGCTCTCGATGTCGTTCCAGGTATAGGTGAGCCCCCCGCTCAGCCGCAGCGCGTCGATCTCGCCGCCGGTGTAGAGGCCGACATGGTAGTTGTCGCTGCTGCCGGAGGACGCGCGATCGTCGATGTCGAAAGACGATCGGCTATAGCCCGCGACAAGACCCAGCCGCCAATGCGGCGCGATCGTGGTGTCGGCGCCCATCAGGAATCCGCCGCTGGAGCGGTCGAGCGCCGCCGCGTTGCCGTCGCTTTCCGTCTCGCCCCAGCCGCCGAAGGCATGGCCCCAGGCAACCTGCCCCTCGCTGTTGGCAGGGGCCAGTTCGGGGCCACCCGGACCATAGGCCAGGACCGGCATTGCTGTCTGCGCGGCGCCAAAGGCCGCATCCAGTCGTGCGCCGATCGCCTCGCGCAGGAAGCGACTGTCTTCGATCAAGGCAGTCTTGGTCGAAGCGTGGATCTCTCCCGATAGCTGGTCGAACGCGGCGCGGATCAGGGCGCCGTCATCGGGCAAGGCGGCAACGACGCCGTAGACCGCGTTCGCCGGGCCGAGGCTTTCTGCACCACCTGCCGAAGCCCGCTGGTTCGATGTCCACGCCTTGTCGGCAAAGGCGAGATCGTTGCGGGTCAGCCGCAGCGTGACCTTCCTTGGGTCGTAGAGAAGCTCGGGCAACAGGAAAGCATAACCGGAGGTGACGCTTGCGAATGTTCCAACAAGCCCGCCGTCAGCCGTGAGGATCGTGTAGCTCGAGGTTGGGTCGTATGTCCCCGCCAGGCCGACATGGCGGACAGTGGCGCCGGTGAGACGGGCGGTGCCGGTGACCTTGACGAGATCGCTTGCCGTTCCCACGGGATCGACTTCGACTTCGAGCGTTGCCGCCGGGTCGAAGGCAAGGTTGCCTGCGACCGCCAGCGTGCCGATCGAATTGCCGGCGGCAATCGTCGATCCCGCGCCGAGATTGACGTTGCCGACCGTGCCGCTGCCGCCGAGCCGGCCGCCTGCCAGCACGTCGACGGTTCCGCCGAGGGTCGCCGCGCCGCCGGTGGCGCCGACCGCAAGCAGGCCGCCTGCAATCTGCGTCCGGCCGCTGAAGCCCGATGCGTCGCCGGTATAGAGCAGCGTCCCGGCCCCGCTTTTGGTGAGGGACCCCGTGCCTGCCAACTTGCCGGCGAACGCGGCATCATTGTCCTGGCTGAACGTGAAGTTGCCCAAAGTGCCGATGGCGATGTCGCCAGAGAACCTGTCGGCCGCCGCCGAGACGCCACCGGCCTCGACCGACCATTTGGCCGTGGATGCGCCCTTGAGGGTCAGCCGGCCCGCGCCTTCCTTGCGGAACGTTCCTTGGCCGGCAGTGGTGCCTGTGAAGTCGGCATCGGTGGCTTGATCGAAGATCACTGACGCATCGTTGGAAACGTTGCCGCCGATCGACGCGGCGCTGCCAACCAAGGTGCCGGCCACGACCTGCGTGTTGCCATAGGCGTTCGTTCCCGAGAGCGTCAGCGTCCCGGCGCCTGTCTTGACGAGGGTGCCCGTGCCGCTGACGGTTCCGGTCAGACCGAGCGTCGTCGCGGTCGCCACATTGACGTTGCCTTGGCCGGCAAGCGAAACGGAACGGCCAGTTGCGAATGTACCGGTGGTCGAAAGTGTGCCGTTGTTGAGCGCCAGGCCGCCGCCCGCCGCCCCGAGATTGGCGTCTGCCGCCACTTCGACGATGCCACCGAGGATCGAGGTGCCACCGGCATAGGCGTTCGTCCCGGTCAGCTTCAGCGTTCCGGCGCCTGTTTTGACGAGCGATCCGGTGCCGCTGATGGTCCCGTTCAGCCCGAGCGTCGTTGCGGAGGCGACGTTGAAGCCGCCCTGGCCGGTGAGCGAAACAGAGCGGGCGCTGTCGAAGCTGCCGCTGGTCGAAAGTGCTGCGTCATTGATCGTGACACCGCCGCTCGAAGCGCCGAGATTGGCGTCCGCCGCCACTTCGACGATGCCACCGAGGATCGAGGTGCCGCCGGCATAGGCGTTCGTCCCGGTCAGCTTCAGCGTTCCAGAGCCGGTCTTGAGGAGCGATCCGGTTCCGCTCACGGTTCCGCTCAGGCCGAGCGTCGTCGCCGAGGCGACATTGAAGCCGCCCTGGCCGTTGAGCGAAACGGAGCGGCCGCTGTTGAAGGTGCCGATGGTCGAAAGTCCGGCGTTGTCGAGTGCAAGGCCGCCGCCTGCAGCTCCGAGACTGGCGTCCGCCGCAACTTCGACGACGCCGCCGAGGATCGAGGTGCCGCCGGCATAGGCGTTCGTCCCAGTCAGCTTCAGTGTTCCGGCGCCTGTTTTGACGAGCGATCCGGTGCCGCTCACGGTTCCGTTCAGGCCGAGCGTCGTTGCGGAGGCGACGTTGAAGCTGCCCTGGCCGATGAGTGAGACGGAGCGGGCGCTGTCGAATGTGCCGGTGGTCGAAAGCGCTGCATTGTCGAGCGCGAGGCCGCCGCTCACGGCGCCGAGGTTGGCGTCCGTCGAGACTTGCACCACGCCGCCGAGGATCGAGGTGCCCCCGGCATAGCCGTTTGTCCCGTTCAGTTTCAGCGTCCCGGCGCCGGTCTTGACGAGCGTGCCCGTGCCGCTGACGGCTCCGGTCAGACCAAGCGTCGTTGCGGAGGCGACATTGAAGCCACCCTGGCCGGTGAGGGAAACCAGGCGGCCGCTGTCGAAATTGCCGATGGTCGAGAGCGTGCCGTTATCGAGCGCCAGGCTTCCGCTGAGGGCGCCAAGATTGACGTCGGCTGAAACCTCGATCGCGCCGCCGAGGATCGTCGTGCCGCCGGTATAGCTGTTCGTGCCGGTGAGCGCGAGTGTTCCAGCCTCGGTCTTGTTTAGGCCGCCCGTGCCGCCAATCGTCGTCGCGATTTCCACGCGGTTGGCGAGAACCCGGATCTCGGTGCCGCCGGCGGCGGTGGCGAGCGTACCGCTACCAGCGAGGCGATAGCCCTCGTCGACGAACTGCAGGCCCCTGACGGTCTGGCCGCCGGACACGGCGATGTTGCCGCCGGAAAAGCCGCCGGGCTCATTCTTGAAGACGGCCGTGTTGCCGTGCCAGTCGACCGGAACGACGCCGGCGGGCGCGCCTGCGCCAATGTTCAGCCAGTTTGTATTCGTCGCATTCCAGGTGCCGTCACCGCCTTGCCAATGCTGCAGCTGGTCGTTGCCGAGCGATGCGACGAAGAGATCGACGCGACCGCCGCCCGTCTGAAGCTGCAGCCGCGACGGATCGGCGAAGGTCGGGGACGTGCCCAGCGTCAGGCCGTTGTCGGTGAGTATGCCGCCATAGGTCATGAGGCGGTAGTAGCCAAAACCGGACGTTCCATCCGCCGGGTTGCTGCTTTGGGCGAAATTGATGGTGCCGTCGAGAACGAGATTGCCGGTGACGTCGATCCGGTCGCTCCTACCGAGAGACGGGTTGCCGACGGTTCCAGCGCTCCCCAGTTCGTAGTCGAGGATCGCGCCCGACGCGAGCGCCAGATTGCCGGCAATCGTCAGCGTGCCGATCGAATTTCCGGGCGACAGCCGGGCGCCGTCGGCAACGGTCGTGTTGCCCACCGTGCCGGAGCCGCCGAGCGTTGCGCCGTCTGCCACATCGACGGCTCCGCCGAGCGTGCCGTTGACGCGCAAGGTTCCGCCGACCAGATTGACGGCGCCGCTGAAGCCAGAACTGTTGCCGGAGAGTGTGGTGTCACCGGCGTAGTGGTTGATGATCCCGTGGCCGTTGGCTCCGCTCTGAAGGGCTGACGCCAGCTGATAGCCGCTCGAGGTATGGTTGAAATCGAGCGCGGCGCCGGCATGGCCGAAGCGGATGGCATCGGCCAGCACCTGTCCGGCAGCAGTCGCTGCCGTCGGGCTCGATGGGGTGTCGACCTCTGCGCCTATGGTCAGGCGTGCGCCGGTCGCAAGCGCGTTGCCGAGCGTGATCGTGCCGGTGCCCGTCGGGTTCGTGGTCTTGAGTGTGCCGCCGTTGCTGACCGTCAATCGGGTAGGGCCGGCGGTCGTGCCGACATCGACACGGCCGGTTGTCACACTGCCGCCGTCAACAAGCACGCTACCGCCGGCGATCCTGAGGTCGTCGATGGTCTTGATGCCGGATCCGGCCAGGCGAAGCGCTCCTGCGCCCGTCTTCGTCCATGTGGCGCCTGTGAAATCGATGCCCCCGGTGAGCCCAAGCGCGACGCCGGCGCCTGTCGAAATTTCCGCCTGCGTGCCGACCTGGGCGGCAAACAGGCGACCGGTGTCAAAGCTTTGCGTGACCGACAGTTGCGTGCCGCTTGCGCCAAAGTTCAGGCGGCCCGCGGCATTGCCGAGATTGGCGTCGGAGCCGACCTCGATCGCGCCGCCCAGAAGCTCGGTTCCGCCGAGGTAGGTGTTGGTGCCGGTCAGGCGCAACAGGCCGGTGCCGGATTTTTGCAGGCTTCCAGCGCCTGTAATCTGCCCTGTCAGACCAACTGCGGCGTTTCCGCCGACCTCGACTGCGCCGGCGCCGGTCAGGGTGACGGCGCGGGCGCTGTCGAAGGTGTTTGCGGTCGCAAGCGTGCCACCGTTGAAGGTGAGACCACCGGAGAGCGCGCCGAGATTGCGGTCGGCCGAGACTTGAAGTCTGCCACCCGAAACCACCGTGCCCCCGGAATAGCTGTTGTTGCCGGCAAGCGCCAGCGTGCCGGTGCCGTTCTTCATTAGGAGGCCGCCGCCACCGGAGCCACTCTCGCTGACGATACCGGTCAGGGTGAGATCGTGCGCACCCGAGACCGAAAGGCTGGCGCCAACCGAGCGGCTCATGACAAAATTGTTCGCGAGCGTGACGTCCTTGTTGTTCGAAAGGTCGGCGCCGGCATTGTTGATGGTGACGCGGCTTGTCGACAGCGCCCGGTCGTTGCCGACGACAAGGTTCGCGCCGCCGAACAGCGTGCTGCCCGAGCCGCCGCCATAGGTGTTGGTGCCGTTGAGAACCAGCGTTCCCTGCGACAGGGCGATGCCGGTGCCCATGCCGCCGATAGCGCCGTTCAGCGTCAGGCTGCCGGTGCCCGATTTGCTGATCGCACCGGCAATCCCGGTGAAGTCTCCGTTAAAACTCGTTGCGGTCGACTGGTCGATCGTCAGCATCACCAGGTTGGTACCGAAATGGATCGTGCCGCCGGTGCCGGAAAGCGATGTCATGTTCTGCGTCGAATAGGAGGGCATGCCGAGGTCGAGCACGCCGCCATTGACCGTGAAGGATCCCTGGGGCAAGGCGCTCGCGCCGTCCTTCTTGAGGACGCCGGCATTGACCGTCGTGCCGCCGGAATAGGTGTTGGCGCCCGACAGCGACAGCGTTCCCGTGCCGTTCTTCACCAGGCCGCCGGTGCCCGTCATCGTGTGCGTCAGTCCGAGCGTCGCGCCTGCTGTCACGTCGAAGATGCCGGTGCCGTTCAGCGTAACGGCGCGGGCGCTGTTGAATGTACCGGTGGCCGCAAGCGTGCCGCCGTTGAAAGTGAGTTCGCCTGAAGCGGCCCCCAGATTGTTGTCGGCGGAGACGGAAAGCCGCCCGCCCGACAGCACCGTGCCGCCGGAATAGCTGTTGGTGCCTTCAAGCGTCAGCGTGCCGGTGCCGCTCTTGACGACGGCGCCGCCTGGGCCGCTGCCGGTTTCCCCGATGTTGCCGGTGAGGCTGAGATCGTTCGCACCCGAGACGCGAAGATTGGCGTCGCGGTTGACATCGAAGGTGTTTGCGAGCGTGACGGTTCTGTTGCTCGAAAGATTCGAGTTGACGCCGTTCACGGCGACGCGGCTCGTCGACAGTGCGGCGTCGTTGCCGACGACCAGGTTGGCGTCGCCGAACTCCGTGCTGCCCGATCCGCCGCCATAGGTGTTGGCGCCGTTGAGAACAAGGGTTCCGCTCGAAAGGTTGATGCCGGTGCCGATGCCGTCGACGACACCGTTCAGTGTCAGGCTGCCGCTGCCCGTCTTGGTGATCGCAAAATCACCGACAAAGTTTCCGTCGAAACTCGTCGTCGTCGATTGATCAATCGACAAGATGACCAGCCCGGCCCCGGAATCGATCGTGCCGCCGGTGCCGGACAGTGACGTCGTGCCTTGCATCGGAAACCCGCCAAGGTCGAGCACGCCGCCATTGACCGTGAAGGCTCCCCCCGGCAGCGCATTCACGCCGTCTTTCCTCAAAATGCCGTCATTGACCGTCGTGCCGCCGGAATAGGTGTTGGCGCCCGAGAGCAACAGCGTTCCCGCACCGTTCTTCATCAAGCCGCCGGTGCCCGAAATCGTGTCCGACAGTCCGAGTGTCGTGCCTGATGTCACGTCGAAGATGCCGGTGCCGCTCAGCGTGACGGCGCGGGCGCTGGTGAACGTACCGGTGGTCGCGAGCGTGCCGCCGTTGAAGACGAGGCCGCCGGACAGGGCGCCGAGATTGATGTCGTTTGCAACGGCCAGTTGCCCGCCAAGCAGGGAAGTGCCGCCTGAATAGCTGTTGGCGCCGGTGAGCGTCAGCGTTCCCGCGCCTGATTTGCTCACGGAACCGGTCCCGGAAATGACATTCCAGACGGTGGTGTTCGTCGGCTGGATGAAATCGAGCGATCCGGTGACGCCGATGCCGCCGGAAAGGCCGGAGGTGGCATTCAGTAAGGTGAGCGCATTGGCGCCGCCGGTGAAATCGATCGCGTGAGCGCCAGGCCCGCCGCTTATCGTACCGCTGTTGATGATCGTCAGGCCCGTGCCGACGATGCCGGCGCCGTTGCGACCTGCGGCTCTCGCAGATGCGCCGCCGGCCCCCCCTTGAATTGTACCAAAGTTCGTTAGTGTCGCGCCTGCCGTGGTGAATAGCAGGCCGATGCCGCCGTCGCCGCCATTGCCCGCATATGCGGGGTTCGTCGCTGTTCCTCCGTTGCCTCCATTGCTGCCACGGATCATTCCTGTGTTGGAGTGGACGCCGTTTCCGGTTGCGACGGCGCCATATCCCCCGGCCCCGCCCCCACCGGCAAAACCAGCCAAGTCAGAGACATTG
>UBXV01000047.1 GCA_900469625.1 Hyphomicrobiales bacterium | reverse complement strand
GGCTTGCCTGCCTGAACGGCGACGGCGGCGCGTACATCCATGAATAAGTCTCCGGTGGTTAGGTGGGATGGTGTTCTGTAGAAAGCTTCGACCACAGGTCGCGCGCATGTTGTTTCAGCGTCAGCGCTTCCGCCCAGCGGTCGGTGGTGTCTTCGCCGTAGCGGTCAGTGATCGCATAGGGCTTCGGGCCCAACTCGCAAACGAAGGCGAGGCTATCGTTCGCCCCTGCCCGCTTCTGCCAACTGCGAAAACCAAACTCCCACCACCTCAGGAAAAGATCGACCCAGGGGCGATGATGCGGGAAGGAGATCTCGATCTGAACCTGCTCGCGGGACGCCACGCGCCCGTGGAATGCCCAGGAACTGTCGAGGATCGCCTCCATCAGCCGGTGATCTTCATCTGAGATCGGCCACGAAAATTCACGCCCGACCAGATAGTGCGACAGATCTCCAAGCAACCTCAGCTCCGGCATCCGGTCGAGCAGATCCAGAGTAAAGAACAGGTCGGTGGTCATCCGATCGCGATGGGTCTCGACGAAGACCGGTATATTGGCTTCCTCGCCGAGCCGGTGCCAGCCTTCGAGCAACGGCAGGCAGTCTTCAATTCGGCGCAGACGTACATCCGGCTGCAGGCAGATATGATTGACGCCGAATTCGCACGCATTGTCGAGGACGGGTTTCAGGTCGTCGATCGTCCTTGGAAAGCACTGACCTTCCGCTTGAAGGCCGCGCTCGCTCAAAAGCGCGTGCAGGCGCCTCACATAGGGACGATCGTGCCAGTGGGCGCTGACGCCGTCGAAGCCTGCTTCGGCAATGCGCTCGACATTCTGTGCGAGGGTGAATTCCGGGCGATGCCTGCTGCGCAGCTCCATCGCCCAAAGGGACTGAAACACCAGAAGAGATTGCATTGCTTCCCCGATAGACTGACACGCTGGCCGGATTGTTCACGCCGCCCGGGCGTTTTTCAGAAGTGTTTTCAGATTGAAATCCGGATCTGCCAACGCTGCCGCATCGACACGGACACCGGCCGCGATCAACATCTCGGCCAGCTTGATATCCTTGGCGACCGCGTTGCCGATGCCCAGCCCCGCTGCGGCAACGAGCTGCCCGTCCTCGAGGTAGAATTCCACCTCGCCGTCGTCGCGGCCGCGCAAGACGGTCTGATGAGTGGGGGCGGGCAAGCCTGCAACCTGCAAGCCCAACTCGTACTGGTCGGACCAGAACCAGGGTACGGCCAGGAACGCCTCGCTGCCGCCCGCCATGTTGCGGGCGGCCGTTTCAGCCTGGTTGCGCGCATTGCGCCAACTCTCGAACCGCAGATGCCCGCCGCCCGGCTGGCGAACCGCCGCGCAATCGCCGGCGGCGAAAATGTCGGCAGCGCTGGTGCAAAGGAGATCGTCGACCAGAACCCCATTGCCGATCGAAAGACCCGCCTGTTCGGCCAGCGCGACGTCCGGCTGCACCCCGATTGCCGCAACGACAAGCTCGGCCGGCACGACAGTGCCGTCGGCCAGATGCACGGCGCAGTCGGTGATTTCAGCGACGCCTTGCCCAAGGTGAAACTGCACGCCCTCACCACTGTGTCTCGCGTGAAGCCTTGCGGCGAAACGTGCGGGAACGGCGCGTCCGAGCGGCGCCGGGGCCGCTTCGATGATGCTGACGGCAACACCCTTGTTGCGCAGGACCGCGGCCAGTTCCATGCCGATCAGACCGCCGCCGATGATCGCGACGCGCCGGCCGTCGCCGGCACGCGAAAAGATTGCAGCCGCATCCGCATAGGTGCGGAAGGAAAGCGCGTATTGTGCGCCCGGACAGGTGAGAGGTCGCGTGCGCGCGCCGGTCGCCAGCAGCAGCTTTTCGTAAGGTAAGGTGCGCCCGTCGCCGAGGGTCACGGTGCGCTCTTGCGCATTGAGCCGCGACGCCGACACACCCTGCAGATAATCGACGCGGGAGGCCTCAAGCGCCTGCGCGCTGCAGATCGCTTTCAACTGAACCGCACCGTCGACGGGCTTCGATAACGGCGGGCGTTCATAGGGAACATGCGGCTCCGAACCGACAAGCGTGACAGGCCCCGAATACCCGGCTTCGCGCAGCGCAAAGGCAGCCCGCGTGCCGCATTCGCCGGCGCCGATAATGACGATACCGCCCATGTCGATCTCCCTCTGAAAATGGACCGGCGCGAAGGCTGCGCCGGTCGTACGTTGGTCAGTTCTGGTGGGCGTATTCGGCCATGTTCTTCGGGGTGACGAGCTCAAAGGGGACCCAGACAGCCTTCTCGATGCTCTTGCCCTGCGCCAGCGCGGCGGCCGCATCCACGGCACTTGCCGATTGGCCCTTGGCATTCTGGAACACCGTCACGTCGAGGTCGCCCGCAGCCATCGCCGCCAGCGCGTCCTGGGTCGCATCGATACCGACGATGATCACGTCGTCCATCGAAATGCCGGCCGCCTTCAGCGCCTGGATGGCGCCGATCGCCATCTCGTCATTGTTGGCGAAGACGACATCGATGGGCCGACCGGCGGTGATCCAGTTCGTGGTCAGGTCCATCGCGGTCGTGCGCGTCCAGGCCGCCGACTGTTCGTCGGCAATCGTCACACCCTTGCAATCGCCCGCCGCCAGCGTCTCTTTCACCGACGATGTGCGATCCCTCGACGCCTGATGCGCAAGGTCGCCCATCAGGATATAGACCTGGGCGTCGCTCGCTTTTCCCTTGGCTTTCAGCAGTTCGCAGGCAGCCTCGGCCCCCAGCCTGCCGGAATCCGTTTCCTTCGAGCCGACATAGGCCTGTTTTGCCGGCAGCTTGTCGACGTTGTCAGGCTGGAGATTGAGATAGACGAGCGGAATGCCGGCCTTTTCGGCCGCCTGGCTGATGCCGGGCGCGGCCGACGTGTCGGCCAGCGTCATGATGATCGCGTCGACGCCCGACGCGATGAAATTGTCCACCTGGCTGCGTTGCTTGGAAATATCGGTCTGTGCGTCCTCGATCTGCAGGCTGACGCCGCTGACCTCGGCGGCTCTGGCGTCGAGCCCCTGGCGAAGCAGGGTCTGGAAGTTGTTGTCGAAGCTCTGCATGGAGACGCCGATCGTCTCCGCCGACGCAGCACTTCCCATCAAGGCGGCCAGTACGGCCGCCAGGCACACATGTTTCATCTCATCCTCCCAATGGGTGCCGGATCACCCGATCGCATTCCGGAGGCCCAACGGGCCTGTTCAGTCGCGGCGCCTCTAGCCGAGGGCCACGCGCACCTCTCCGTCGATCACTTCGGCCGGATAGGTCCTGAGGTTCTCGCAGGCGGGCAGCCGAAGCGCTTCGCCGGTGCGATAATCGAAGGCGCCGGAATGCTTGGGACATTCCACTTCGAAGTCGATGACGAGGCCGTCTGCGAGATGGATCGCCTCGTGGGTGCACAGGCCAGCCGTGCAGTAGACGCTATCATCCGGGCCGCGGTAGATCGCGTAGGTACGGCCGGAATGGTCGAAGCGCAGCGCGCCTTCCTGTTCGATGTCGTCGAGTTTGCAGGCGGAAACCCAGGTCATAAGATCGCTCATTCGGCGGCCTCCCCAATCGTGTTGCGTGTCTTGCGGGCTGCGAGCTTTTCCTTGCGCTTGCGATAGCGCTCCTGCATCCGGGCTTCGCCTTCCGGCGAACCGTCGTGCCAGGTGCCGAACCAGCGATCGAGCGGGATCAGCGCATCGCCATAATTCACCTCGAAATACTTGTGGTGCAGGTAGTGCGCATAGGCATGGCTATCGACCAGCCTGTCTTCGCCGACCTCGACCTTGTCAAAGCCCACATGCCCCGGGATCGCGCCGAAACCGGCATAGTGCAGCTGATAGAGCATGATGATCGGGTTGGAGGGCAGGACAAGATGGTAGAAGGCTGTTGCGAAATAGAGCAGGTGCTCGATGGGGTGCATCGAAAGCGACGACCACGGAGACGGATTGACCGAGTTGTGGTGGACGGAATGGACCCACTTGTAGAGAAACGGTGTGTGGATCAGCCTGTGCACGCAGAAGAAGTGAAATTCATGGATCACCGGAACGGCGAGTGCGACGAGCGCCAGCGTCCAGGGATTGTCCGCAAAAGTCAGCCAGGGCGCATAGCCATTGGCGTAGGCCCACAGCATCATCACCTCGATCGCCGTCCAGATCGTCACGCCTGACAGGAAAGTGCGCAGGATGTTGTCGACGTTCTGGCTTTCGAACCAGAAGGCCTTGCTCTTCTGATCGGCGGGGAACTTGCCATTGTACTTGAAGCGGTTTTCCTGGCGATTCAGGACGTAGAGCTGCAGTTCGAAGGCGCCGTAGAACAAGAGGACGCAGATGGCATTGACGGCATAAAGCCAGGCGATCCATCCGATGGCCAAGGTCTGCATCGTCGCCATCGGCGGGATCACCCAGGCCCAGTAGGCCACAGCCGAAGCGGCGAAGATCGCGTTCCAGGGAAAGAAGTAGTGCGGCAACCACTTCACAAGCGCCAGCAGTCTCGGCGGAAAGGCAAATAGCGGCGCGGTTTCGATCGGCTCATTCGGGGCCCAGTCCCCGCGCTTGTTGCGCGTTCCATACTTCAGGTCGTCCATCACGCTCTCCTCCGGCGGGCGGCACGTGCCCGCGCAAGCTGGCGATCGGAGGCGCGCGCCCGGGGCGCAGCGATCCGGCCCCGTCCTCTCGGAAAGCCGGCCTCCGTCTTGATAAGAATCTAGCAGGAGGTACGCTGAACGGCGAAAGCTGCTTTGATCAGATTAGATCAAAGCCCTTCCGGCGTGATGGTGATGAAGCGGATGGGGGCACGATCGGTTTCGATCGTCGTCAGGCCGATACGACGCAGGACGATGTCGAGCGCGCGCTGCGCCTGCGCCTCGGGCGCCTGGTCCAGCACCACGTCCATGATCCCCTCCTTGAGGGCAGCGCGGGTATAGTCGGTCAACTCATGCCCAACGAACACCAGATCCCGGCCGCGCCGATGGCGGCGCAACACGTCGATGAGCGCGGCGTTCCCGCCGCCGGCATTATAGAGCCCGACAAGATCGGGATACATCTCGAGCGCGTTGGCGAGCGTCTCGGCACTGTAGAGTTCGTCGTCCCGGGTGAACCCCAGCCACTCGAAGGCGAGAGGACCTGGCCGGTCGCCGAGATAATCGGAGAAGCCGCGGATGCGCTCGCGATGGACCTGGTAGACCGGATGGCAGAGCGCAACGACCGGGCCGCCAGTCCGGCTCATGCGATCGATGAAGTGCGCCGCCGTCCGTCCGGCCGCGTAGTTGTCGATGCCGACGAACTCGCCCCTGGTTTCCGAGGCGCGGGTGACCACGTGGACGACGGGAAGGCCCCGCCCGACAATCGTCTCCACCGCCGCGCTGATCGCCGGATTGCTCGGCACCGCCAGGATCAGGCCGGCACGCGCTCCGTCGGTGGACAGGATCCGCTTTGCGATCTCCGCAGGCTTCATCTCGTCGACGAAGGTGCGGTGGACGACGACCAGCGGATCGAGCGTCTCGGAAATCCTCTCGAATGCCCTGGAAAGCCGCCTGTAGAACGTCGTTTCCGGGCGCACCATCAACACCTCAATCCGTAGCAAGCCACGATGGGTTTCGGCCGGCAACCGGGGATAGTTCAACGAACGGGCGGCGATCACAACCTTTTCGACCAGTTCAGCCCGGACGCCGCCGCGCCCGTTGAGGACGCGCTCGACGGTCGCCGTGCCCACACCGGCAAGGCGGGCGATATCACTATAGTTCGGCTTGCTCACGGTCCGGTCCCCTCGCCCATCGTCCGACGCGTCTCAGGTGTCCTTCCCTCGGCGCGTCGACGTCAAGCCCCAATGTGGCGATCAACACAAAACGGACAGAGGCAGCAGGCGCTCGCGTATGATTGTCGAGTGAGGAGACATTGGCGCTTTTTCCGGCGCTACGGAACCATCGGCCGGCGATGCCGTTAAGTCTTGCGTCGTTCAACGGAGGCACCACAGCCATGGCCAACGAGGCTGAAGCGAACAAATCGAAGCAGGGCAAGCAGCGGGACAGCACCAAACCCGGAACGATCGTCGCGGGTCCGGAGGCCCACGCGCGGGAATCGGCCGGAAAGATGCCAGCGGGAAGCGGCGCCAAGGAAAAGGCGCCGGCGAAGAAGCCGGCAACTCGCCCCTGATATCCCACATGCGTCTAGATGAACTGTCGACAGGCGCTTAGGGGCAGAAAGCCTCCCCCCGATTGACGGGGGAAGGCGAAGTTGGCGAAGCCGTTGAGATCAGGCCATCAGATCGAAGCGATCGGCGTTCATGACCTTGGTCCAGGCAGCAACGAAGTCCCTGACGAACTTCTCCTTATTGTCATCCTGGGCATAGACCTCCGCATAGGCGCGCAGAACCGAATTCGAACCGAAGACGAGGTCGACGCGCGTCGCCGTGTACTTGGTCTCGCCGGTCTTGCGATCGCGGATTTCGTAGAGGTTGCTGCCGGTCGGAACCCACGAGTAGCGCATGTCGGTCAGCGTGGCGAAGAAGTCCGTCGTCAGTGCGCCGACATTGCTGGTGAACACGCCATGCGCCGTACCCCCATGGTTCGTGCCGATAACGCGCAGACCACCGACAAGTGCCGTCATTTCCGGCGCAGTCAGGCCCATGAGCTGGGCGCGATCGAGCAGAAGCTCCTCGGCGCTCACGACATAGTCCTTTTTCTTCCAGTTGCGGAAACCGTCCGCGAGCGGCTCGAGCGGAGCGAAGCCGTCCGCATCGGTCTGCTCGGCGGTCGCATCACCACGACCAGCAGCAAAGGGCACGGCGATATCGAAGCCTGCAGCCTTCGCCGCCTGCTCCACGCCGTAGTTGCCGGCCAGCACGATGACGTCGGCAAGGCTTGCGCCCGACGCCTGGGCGATCGGTTCCAGGACGGAAAGGACACGGGCCAGGCGCGCTGGCTCATTGCCCTCCCAGTCCTTCTGCGGGGTAAGACGGATGCGGGCGCCGTTCGCGCCGCCGCGGAAATCCGAACCGCGGAAGGTGCGGGCGCTGTCCCAGGCCGTGGCAACCAGATCGGAGACAGAAAGACCCGATGCCGCAATCTTTGCCTTCACGCCACCGATATCGTAGTCCTTGCGGCCGGCCGGGATCGGATCCTGCCAGACGAGATCTTCGGCCGGGACATCGGGGCCGAGATAACGGGACTTAGGACCCATGTCGCGGTGCGTCAGCTTGAACCAGGCGCGGGCGAAGGCATCGGAGAACGCCTCGAAATCGTTGCGGAACCGCAGCGAAATTTCGCGGTAGATCGGGTCCACCTTCAGCGCCATGTCGGCATCGGTCATCATCGGGATGGTGCGGATCGTGGGATCCTCGACGTCGACGGGCTTGTCTTCCTCGGCGATGGTGATCGGCGCCCATTGCGAGGCACCGGCCGGGCTGTGTGTCAGCGTCCATTCATGCTTGAATAGCATTTCGAAGAAGCCGTTGTCCCACTTCGTCGGCTCGGCGGTCCAGGCGCCTTCGATACCCGAGACGACCGTGTTGCGGCCGATGCCGCGTCCCTTGGTGTTCACCCAGCCGAGACCCTGGAATTCCGGGCCTGCGGCTTCCGGATCGGGGCTGAGGTCGCCGGGGTTGCCGTTGCCGTGCGACTTGCCGATGGTATGGCCACCGGCGGTGAGTGCCACGGTTTCCTCATCGTCCATGCCCATGCGTGCGAAGGTCTCGCGCATCTGCGCGGCGGTCGCCAGCGGATCGGACTTTCCGTTCACGCCTTCGGGGTTGACGTAGATGAGGCCCATCTGCACGGCAGCGAGCGGATTTTCCAGTGTTTCCGGCTTGGACACGTCACCATAGCGGCCATCGCTCGGTGCAAGCCACTGCTTCTCGTCACCCCAGTACACGTCCTTTTCCGGCGCCCAGATGTCCTCGCGGCCGAAGGCAAAGCCGAAGGTCTTCAGGCCCGCGACATCGTAGGCCATGGTGCCGGCAAGCGCGATCAAGTCGGCCCAGGAGATCTTGTTGCCGTACTTCTTCTTGATCGGCCAAAGCAGGCGACGGCCCTTGTCGGTGTTGACGTTGTCAGGCCAGGAATTGAGCGGCGCGAAGCGCTGGTTGCCGGTGTTGGCACCGCCGCGACCGTCGGCGGCACGATAGGATCCGGCCGCATGCCAGGTGACGCGTGCCATCATGCCGACATAGCTGCCCCAGTCAGCCGGCCACCATTCCTGGCTGTCGTTCATCAGGGCGCGCAGGTCCGCCTTCAGCGCCTCGACGTCGAGCTTCTTGAGTTCTTCGCGGTAGTTGAAGCCCTGTCCCAGCGGATTGGTCTTGCTGTCGTGCTGGTGCAGGATGTCGAGGTTGAGCGCGTTGGGCCACCATTCCACGACGGAGTTGCCGAGAGACGTGGCACCACCGTGCATGACCGGACATTTGCCGGCCGGGGTTGTTTTCGTATCCATTTTTGGTCCTCCAACGGATTTTCTTCAATCTACGGACACCGGAAGCACCGCGCGGGCACGCCTCATAGGGTCAGCGCCGCCGCAAGGCGTCTTCCAAGTGCCCCATGAGTAACAAGCCGATTCCATAAACTCCAATTGTATATTCTAAAGGCTGCGATATGCTCAGGTTATGAATGGCCTGACAATGAAACACCTCCGCTACTTCGACGCCCTTGCCCGGATCGGCCATTTCGGCCGTGCCGCGGAAAGCTGCGCCATCTCGCAACCCGCCCTGTCCGTGCAGATAAGAGAGCTGGAGGAGCTGCTCGGCGCGCCGCTGGTGGAAAGAGGCGGGCGCAGTATACGGCTGACCACGCTCGGCGAGGAGTTCGTTGGCCGAGCCCGCGCGATCCTGCGCGCCGTTGACGAACTGGAGGACCTCGGACGGGCTGCCCAGGGGCCGCTGGCCGGCCGGCTTCGCCTTGGCATCATCCCGACGGTTGCCCCCTATCTGCTGCCAACCATCATCAAGTCGCTGGCGCAGGTCTATCCCGGGCTCGATCCGCGACCGCGCGAGGCGATCACGGGACGATTGATCGAGGACCTTGCAGAGGCGAAACTGGATATCGCGATCGTCGCTCTGCCGGTTTCCGAACCCGCGTTGGAAGAAGTCCCGCTCTTTGAGGAAGAGTTCGTTCTGGTGCGCCCGCTGGAGGATGCGGAAAAACCCGTGCCGGCCTCCGAGCGGCTTCACGAGATGCGCCTGCTCCTTCTGGAAGAAGGGCATTGCTTCCGCGACCAGGCCCTGTCCGTCTGCAACATCACGGCCGCGGCAACCCGCGACGTGATGGAGGGCAGTTCGCTTTCGACCCTGGTGCAGATGGTGGGTGCGGGCATCGGCGTGACGCTGATCCCCGAGATGGCCATCGAGACAGAGACGCGGTCATCTTCCGTCGGCGTGTCCCGGCTTGCCGGCCGCCGCCCCACCCGGACGATCGGCATGGTTTGGCGCAAAACCAATCCGCTTTCGGCGCAATTCGCACGGATCGCCGACATCGTGCGCGAAGCCGGCCTGAGCAGGCAGAAGCAGATGACCGGCGCCGCGTGAGCGGCAACCGCCGCGCGTCATGCGCGTTGCAATGAATTTGCCCTGTAGTATTCCGTTAGTACCCGCTGCCCGGCCGACATTGCTAAGCTCCTTCCATTGGTTCTGGGAGGAAACAAATGCCAGCTTCGAAAATTCTGATGATCACCGGTGACTTCACCGAAGACTACGAGACGATGGTGCCGTTTCAGACGCTGCTCGCCTGCGGCTACACCGTGCATGCCGTCTGCCCCGGCAAGAAAGCCGGAGAAACCATCGCAACCGCCATTCACGACTTCGAAGGCGACCAGACCTATTCTGAAAAGCGCGGCCACAACTTCGCGCTCAATGCCACCTTCGCCAGCATCCGCGCCGAGGACTATGACGCATTGGTCATTCCGGGCGGTCGCGCACCCGAATACCTGCGCCTCAACCCCGATGTCCTCAAGGCCGTGCGGCATTTCTTCGAGGCCGGCAAACCGGTGGCGGCCATCTGCCACGGCGCGCAGCTTCTGACTGCCGCCGGCGTCCTGAAGGGCCGCACATGCTCTGCCTATCCCGCCTGCCGGCCGGAGGTCGAACTTGCCGGCGGCATCTACGCGGATATCGCCATCGACGATGCGGTTGCGGACGGTAACCTCGTTACAGCGCCGGCCTGGCCGGCACATCCCGCGTGGCTGCGCCAGTTCATGGCTGTGCTTGACGCATCCGCGCTGCTACAAACGGATGCTGCCTGAGGAATTGGGCAAGGGAGGTCCGGATGTGCGAACTGTTCATAAAGGCCGACGCAAGGCTCTGGGAGAGCACCACGCGCTCCCTGCGCATCGATGGCATGGTGACGAGTGTCCGGCTGGAAAACTTTTTCTGGTCCAAGCTTGAGGAAATCGCACGACGGGACCGCATGAACGTCACGCAGCTGATCACCAGGCTGCATCACGAGTCGATCGATGCCGGACATGACCTTGGGAACTTCACATCTTTCCTGAGGGTCTGCTGCGCCCGGTATCTCGATCTGCAACTGGCGGGCGACATTCCGCGGGATGTCGACCAACCGATCGCCGGGTTGAACGCGTCGGCGATCCTTGTTCGCGAGCGAGAGAAATATCATTGAGACAGGACCTGGCCGCGCCGATCTGAAAGGTGGCGCGCGGCCACGTCTGGATTGACCGCCCGCCCGGCGCACGGGATGAGGGCGCGGCTGGATCGCCTTCCCCCCGACAGACCGCCTGCGGAACGCACCGGCGCACGATGCCGAAGCGACCGCGCAACAGGCCGGCCGTGACATCCAAATGCTCGGCACACGCACACCCGGCGCGGTCCCGGCTGCCTCGACACGCCTTGGGGCTGAGCGCGCCCGGCTGCAACAGCCGTATGTTGCAGAACGGTTGTCGAACCGCGGCAACAGGTTTAACATCCGCCACGCTCATGACGGTATGCCTCTCACCGGAGCTAGAGCGATGCTTGTCAAAGATGTGATGACGACTGAAATCGTCAATATTTCCCCTGACAACAGCGTCAGGCAGGCGGCCAGGGTCATGCTCGACAACCACGTCAGCGGTCTGCCCGTCGTCGATGACCAGGGCCACCTGGTCGGCCTCATCAGCGAAGGCGATCTGATCCGTCGCACCGAACTTGGCGGCGCCGCGCCGATGGTCGACGCGGCAGTTGCCGCCGAAGACAGGGCTAACGCCTATCTGAAGCGATCCTCCTGGCGCGTCGGTGATGCCATGACGGCCAATCCCGTGACCATTGACGAGAATTTGTCTGTCGCGCGCGCCGCGGCGCTCATGCAGGAGCGTGGCATCAAGCGCATTCCCGTTCTTCGAGACGGCGCGCTAGTCGGTATCGTCAGCCGCGCCGACCTGTTGCAGGCGATCCTGTCGGCAAAACCGGATGAAACCGCCATCGGGGACGAAGCGATCCGACGCAGCATTCTTGTTCGTCTGGGAGAGAACACCGGCCTTGAAGCTCTGGATGTGAGTGTCGACGTCGCCGATGGCATCGTACACCTCTGGGGAAACGTCGAGACGGCCGACTGCCGCAGAGCCGCGCGCATCCTTGCCGAGAACGTCCACGGCGTCCGGGCCGTGGTGGAACATTTCCCCGATCCGCATCCGCGATAGCCGATCCCACAGACCGCAAACAGCGTCTTCAAACTCATGCAAACGCGAGGAGCATGGAATGCAAAGGACGATGACGGCGGCTCGTCATGGCGTTTCACCGGCTTGCCTGGCGGCAAGCCCAATGGATTTCAACACATCTCATTGATCGGGAGGCTTCGATGATTTCTGCTGATACAGCTTCGAAAGGGAAGACCGCATCCGGAAAGTCGCAATCGGCAGCCCCGCTGTCTTCAGAGGAACTTCGCCTGATGGATGCCTATTGGCGGGCATCGAACTATCTCTCGGTCGGTCAGATCTATCTGCTCGACAACCCACTTCTGCGAAAGCCGCTGAAGCGCGAGCACATAAAGCCCCGACTGCTCGGTCACTGGGGCACTTCGCCCGGTCTCAACATGCTCTATGTGCATCTGAACCGGCTGATCAAGCGCGACGACCTCAACATGATCTATGTAATCGGACCGGGGCATGGTGGACCGTCCCTCGTCGCCCATGCCTATCTCGAAGGAACCTACAGCGAGTTCTATCCCAATGTCAGCGAGGATTCGGACGGGTTGCAGCGGCTGTTCAAGCAGTTCAGCTTTCCCGGCGGCATTCCGAGCCATGTGGCGCCGGAAACGCCGGGCAGCCTGCATGAAGGCGGCGAGCTCGGCTATGCGCTGAGCCATGCCTATGGCGCGGCCTTCGACAATCCAGACCTCGTGGTTGCCTGTGTCGTCGGCGACGGCGAAGCCGAGACCGGTCCGCTGGCGACGGGTTGGCAAAGCAACAAGTTCCTGAACCCGGCGCGCGATGGCTGCGTGCTGCCGATCCTGCATCTGAACGGCTACAAGATCGCCAACCCGTGCTTCCTCGCCCGGATCCCGCATGATGAACTGCAGAAATTCTTCGAGGGCATGGGCTACAAGCCGCATTTCGTCGAAGGCGACGACCCGGCAAGCGTGCACCAGCAGCTGGCAGGCGTGCTCGACACCGCCATGGCCGAGATCCGGCAGATCTGGGATGACGCACGCAAGCGGGGGAATTTGAAACGACCCGCCTGGCCGATGATCGTCTTCCGCACGCCGAAGGGGTGGACCTGCCCGGAAGAAATCGACGGCAAGAAATGCGAGGGCTACTGGCGATCGCATCAGGTGCCGATGGGCGAGATGGACAAGCCGGAGCACATCCGCATCCTGGAGCAGTGGATGAAGAGCTACCGGCCGCAGGAGCTCTTCACCGAGGAGGGGCGACTGAAACCGGAGCTGGCCGCCCTTGCCCCCTCCGGTCACCGCCGGATGAGCGACAACCCCCATGCCAATGGCGGCCTGCTATTGCGCGATCTGAAGATGCCTGCCTTCCGCGACTATGGCGTCGACGTTCCGCACCCGGGCGCAACCACGGTGGAGGCCGCGCGCGTCATGGGCACATTCCTGCGCGACGTGATGAAGGCCAACATGGACAGCCGCAACTTCCGCCTGTTCAGCCCCGACGAAAACAATTCCAACCGCTGGCAGGACGTACTCGAAGTCACCAACCGCTGCTACATGGCCGAAATCTACCCGGAGGACGATCACCTCTCTCCGGATGGACGCATCATGGAGGTGCTCAGCGAGCACCAGTGCCAGGGCTGGCTCGAAGGATACCTGCTGACCGGACGACATGGTTTCTTCTCCTGCTACGAGGCCTTCATCCACATCATCGATTCCATGTTCAACCAGCATGCCAAGTGGCTGAAGGTCTGCAACGAGATCCCGTGGCGCCGGCCCATCGCGTCGCTGAACTACTTCCTGAGCTCGCACGTCTGGCGGCAGGATCACAACGGTTTCAGCCACCAGGATCCGGGCTTCATCGATCACGTGGTCAACAAGAAGGCGGAAGTCGTGCGCGTCTATCTGCCGCCGGATGCCAACACGCTGCTTTCGGTGACGGATCATTGCCTGCGCAGCCGAAATTACATCAACGTCGTCGTGGCCGGAAAACAGCCTGGGCCGCAATGGCTGACGATGGAGGAAGCCGTGCGCCATTGCGCCATGGGCGTCAGCATTTGGGATTGGGCGAGCAACGACAGGGGCAGCGAGCCGGATGTCGTGATGGCCTGCTGCGGCGACGTGCCGACGCTCGAAACATTGGCGGCGGTGCAATTGCTGCGCGAGCACCTGCCGGACGTGAAGGTGCGTGTCGTCAATGTCGTCAACCTGATGAAGCTGCAGCCGGCGGAAGAGCACCCCCATGGGCTTTCCGATCGGGATTTCGACGGCATCTTCACCCGCGACAAACCGATCATATTTGCGTTCCACGGTTATCCGTGGCTGATCCACAGGCTGACCTATCGCCGGACCAACCACGGCAACCTGCATGTGCGCGGCTACAAGGAGGAAGGCACGACAACGACACCCTTCGACATGGTCGTGCTCAATGAACTCGACCGCTTCCATCTTGTCAGCGACGTCATAGACCGCCTGCCGCAGCTCGGTGCTCGGGCCGCCTATTTCAAGCAGGCCATTCAGGCCAAGCTGTTCGAGCACCGCGAGTACATCGAAAAGCATGGCGACGACATGCCGTCGATCACCGGCTGGAAATGGGGCGTGAAGGCGTCGGGACGGGCAAAAGCAACGACGTCGACCGAAGGTGACAACTTATAGTCCGGATCGACGGATCGTCTGGTTAGTCGGCGGGCGTGGGCGCGGCGACACCGGCCCCATGATGGTGCGTCGGGACAACGGGCAAGATCGAGGTGACCGTCTCAGGGTTGGATAGGATGTCGGATCTGCTGTCGACGGACCCAGAACTGAACCGGATGCCGAGCGAACAGGATCTCGCTCGGCTGCAGTTCACGACGCTGCTCTACTATCTCCATTGCACCAATCCGGACAACGGCCTCGTGCGCGACAAGACCCAGGCAGATGCGCCGGCGAGCATAGCTGCGATCGGCATGGCGCTCGCCACGATCCCGGTGCTCGTCGAGCGCGGCATCGTCATTCGGAAGTTTGCCGCAAAGATTGCGCGTCGCCGGCTGCAATTTCTTCTGGAGTGCCCGCAAGGTCCAGAGCCCGACGCTTCCGGCTACAAGGGTTTCTTCTATCATTTCCTCGACATCGAAACCGGCCGGCGCATTTGGGAATGCGAGCTGTCGACGATCGACTCCGCCTTCCTGTTCGCCGGTGCACTGACGGTTGCGACCTATTTCGATGCCGGCACAGACGAGGAGGCCGATATTCGTCGCCTGGCCAACGCCCTCTATGAGCGGGCCGACTGGAACTGGGCACGGGATCACGGGCTGACCCTGACCCATGGCTGGCGCCCGGAGAATGGCTTCATTCCCTATCGCTGGCGCGGCTACGACGAAGGTCTGCTCCTTTACATCCTCGGCCTCGGCTCGCCGACCTATCCTTTGCCTTCCGAATCCTATGCCGCCTATACGGAAAGTTACGAGTGGCGAAACCTCTATGGCCGCGAACTGCTCTATTCGGGTCCGCTGTTCACGCACCAGCTGTCGCACATGTGGATCGATTTTCGCGGCATCACCGACGCTTTCATGCGCGAGCACAACAGCGACTATTTTCAAAACAGCCGGCATGCCACCTTCGTCCAGCAGCAATACGCCATCCACAATCCGCAGAACTTCGCCGGGTACGGCGAGCACTGCTGGGGATTTACGGCCTGCGACGGCCCCGGATGGGACAGTCGCACCATCGGTGGCCTAGAGCGCCACTTTTTCGACTATTCCGCCCGCGGGGCGCCCTTCGGTCCCGACGACGGAACCGTATCTCCCTGGGCCGTCGTGGCGTCACTGCCCTTCGCGCCGGAGATCGTCATCCCGACCATCTGGAATTTCGCTCGCATGGACCTCGGCATGACGCGACTTTACGGCTTCAGGCCGTCCTTCAATCAAACCTATGTCGTGGAAGGAAACGACACCGGGTGGTGGGTCAGCCCCTATCACTTCGGGATCGACCAGGGCCCCGTGGTCCTGATGATCGAGAACTACCGGACGGGCCTGTTGTGGAACATCATGCGCCGATGCCCGCCGCTCGTCACCGGCCTGAGAAAAGCCGGGTTCACCGGCGGTTGGCTATGAGCCCGCTCGCAAAGATGCGCCGGGCGCCGCCGGTCTCTGGCGGGCAACCGCGCGCATTCCGTCCGTCATGATGGGTGGCAAGGCCAGCGCCAATCATGACGGCCGAAACATGCTGCCGCTTACGCTTCACGAAACGTTTCGAATGCGCACCGGCGCCTTCGGTTCCTTGTGTTGCCGCTATCGGCAGCGGGCTTCGAAGCGGCGGCCATACCGATCACGATAGATGCAATAGCCTTCGCGCTCACGGGAGCGGCCGATAAGGTTGCCCATGATGCCGCCCGCTACGGCGCCGATCGCCGCGCCGCCCCAGCTATCGCTCACGACACCACCGATGATCGCGCCGGTTCCTGCGCCAATCGCCGTCCCCCGCTCCGTCTGCGTGCAGGAAGCCAGGGTACCAATCAATCCAACCGCAATGATAAGCTTTCTCATGCTCTAACCCCTTTGCTCGAAATCAATCTTGGCATTTCAGGTTTGCATCCTCGGCACGAAATCCAGCATCTACGCAACGCCCGCAATTGTCGATAGCAACGATTGAAGTGGCTTAGCCTTCGTGGTCGCGCAACCCATAGCCGTTGCGCATTATCCTCGTCGTTGAACTGGCAAATCAGCGGGCAGATTGCCGTCCCACGACCACCGCTGCTCGCACCGGTTTTGTTTCGACCTTCGCATGGAGGCCTTGACCTTACCATCGTTGGAAGCCCTACACCGATCCCTACAACCGTTTCGACGCGAAGCCGCCCGCCCCTGAAAGACAGATCCGAGCGCGCGTGATCGTCATGGAATGACACCGGGAACGAGCGAGCTCGGGCCAGCACGAAAGGCCGGAAGCGCTGCGCGCAGCCGGAAAAGGACATGACACGTCAACGCAACAACGAATGGGATTTTCAGCGGGAGATCCGCGCGATGCTGTTCCGGCTGGCGGGCTTCATCATCCTTGCCACCGACCTACATCGCAACGCTGACGCAAGTGTCGAGGTGTCACGTTACGGCATCCTTGTCACCTACCTCGCCGTCAGTATCGCATCGACGGCGCGCGCGCGGTTTCTCGCAGGCCGATCCTGGCTGGAGAGGCTTTTCGTAGTTCTTGATGCGCTGCTGGTCGCCGTGATCCTGCACGGCGACATTCTCGCCAGCCCTGGTGCCGGCGGTGTTACGATCACCAGTCTCGCTGTCGCGTTGATCCTTCTCAGTCATGTTGGCCTGACGCTCGACCGTCGGCTGGTCCTCGTCTTTGCGGGCATCGTTCTTGTCGCCTGGTTCGGACTGCTCGCGGGTGCCGCGGCGGGGCGTCACCCGGCTGACCCGGCATGGTTGGACAACGCCCCGATCGGTCCTTCGATTGGCCTCTCGCTGAGCTTCGGCCTTGCCGCCTTTGCCACCTACCTTCTCGCGAGGGATCACGACAGGACGCGCAAGGAGGCGCTGCTCGCCAACCGCCGGCGCCTCAATCTTTCCCGCTTCTTCTCTCCGCTCGTCGTCGCCGATCTTCAGGAGGGAAGCGCGGTCCTCGAACTCGAACGGCGCAACGCCGTGATCATGTTTGTCGATCTGCGCGACTTCACGCGTTTTGCTGAAGCGGCACCCGCACGCGAGCTTGAAACGGTGCTTGCGCAATATCGCCATCTGGTTTCGGGGATCATCTTCGACCACGGCGGAACCGTCGACAAATTCATCGGCGACGGCGTCATGGCGGTATTCGGGCAACCCAAGCCGCTGAGGGACGATGCGGACCGTGCCCTGGCGTGCGCGCTGGAGCTCGTCCATGCCTTGCGCAGGTGGAAGCATCAAAGTGCAATCGATGGGCTGCCCGCCATGAGCGCAGGCATCGGCCTGCACTATGGGTCCGTCGTCGGCGGCATTCTCGACAGCGGATGCCACAGCGAATTCACCGTCATCGGCGATGCCGTCAATGTCGCCCAGCGACTGGAGGCATTGACGAAGGATTTGGGCACGCCGCTTGTCGTCTCCTCGGCGCTGGTCAACCAGTTGCGTCAGCCTGCACCCCTGGCGCTGTGGACGATGCAGAATGACGTGCCGCTTGCCGGTCGGCGCGTGCCGATCGACATCTGGTACCTGCAGGTTGAAGCGCAAGGCAATGGCCCGGCGGCCCGGGCAGGCGCGCCAGGCGACAAGGAGACGACGCGCAACAGGCGAACTTTGCGATCATCCGGCAACCCTGACCGTCAGCACAGGACGTTCGACGAACCGTTCAAGGCCTCCGAGAAGGCAAAACCCTAAAGGCAAAAGGATCAGACATGGCGACACATGCAATAAAACGGGCCCAGCTTCATCGCATGGTGACGGCCGAACACACCTGCCCCTATGGCCTGAAGGCACTCGACCTGCTCAAGCGCGAGGGATACGAGGTCGACGATCGCAAGCTGACGACCCGCGCGGACATCGATGCCTTCAAGGCCAGGCATAATGTGAAGACGACGCCCCAGACGTTCATCGACGGCAAGCGTATCGGCGGCTACGACGATCTCGTCGCGTTCCTCGGCGGCAAAGTCAAAGACAAGGACGCAGTCACCTACAAACCCGTGATCGCGCTCTTTACGATGGCTGCCTTGATGGCAATCGCTGCCAGCTGGGCCGCATTCGGCAACGTCGCGACCGTCCAGGCCGCGGAATGGTTCGTCGCCATCGCGATGTGTCTGCTGGCGCTGCAGAAGCTCAAGGACGTCGAGGGCTTCGCCACCATGTTCCTGAACTACGACCTGCTGGCACAGCGATGGGTTCGCTACGGCACTATCTACCCCTTCGCCGAGGCACTCGCCGGTATCCTGATGATGGCTGGCGCACTGATGTGGCTGTCGATCCCCGTCGCACTTTTCATCGGCGGCGTCGGTGCGATCTCCGTCTTCAAGGCCGTCTATATCGACAGGCGCGAGCTCAAGTGCGCCTGCGTCGGTGGCGACAGCAATGTGCCGCTCGGGTTCGTATCGCTCACCGAGAACCTGATGATGGTCGCCATGGCGATCTGGATGATATTCAAGCCCATGGGCCTTGCGCATTAAGTCCGCGGCGAGCTGAAACACGACAGCCGAATGGCGCTGCCTGAAGAACCGTTGCGCCCTGCCCTCGCCGGCACCCGAGCGCAACGGTTCGAGCGTGAGATCGCGATCGTCAAGGCAGCGCCAGACGGCGATCGCAGTCGTGCCGGCCTTCGCTTGACGTTGCCTTTTCGGCAATCGTCGCGGCGAATATCTCTGCTTCTTCGCAACGGAAAACTCTGAGAGATTGCCATCAAGCAACGCCCCGGAGGCAAGCAAGATGGCCTACGTCATTACAGAGCCCTGCATCGATGTAAAGGACGGCGACTGTACCGCGGCCTGTCCGGTGGACTGCATCTACGAGGGCGGCCGCACTTTCTACATCCATCCGGATGAATGCATCAACTGCGGGCTCTGTCTGTCGATCTGTCCCGTCGATGCCATCGTCTGGGATCAGGAAATCCCCGAAAACCAGCGCCATTTCATTTCGGTCAACCGGGAGTTCTTCGGCCCCGACGTCACGGCATTGGGATCGCCGGGAGGATGGAGCAAGGATTGCTCCACGGTACAAGATCACCCCTTCGTCGCCGCTTTCGAGAAAGCTGCCACGGCAGCGTAACACCACCACAGCAACAGGAACGAGACATGTCCATGACAGATTTCGGTGGCGTCGTTGCCGCCGTGCCGACGCCGTTCGACGATCAGGGCCGGATCGACACCGCAGCCTTTATCGAGCATGCCAGCTGGTGCCTCAGCAATGGCTGTGACGCGCTCAATGTGCTCGGCACGACCGGCGAGGCCAACTCACTCTCCTTCGAGCAGCGTAGCGCAGTCATGGCTGCCGCGGCCGATTCTCTCGATACCAGGCGCCTGATGGTTGGCACCGGGACGCCGGACCTTGAGACGACGATCGCGCTGACGGCGCTCGCCCATCACCTGGGTTATGCCGCCGCACTGGTGCTTCCGCCCTATTACTACAAACCGGCCACCGACGATGGGCTTTTCGCCTGGTTCGAGCGGCTCATCCGAAGCACCGCCAAGAGCCCGATCGCCATCTATCTCTACAACTTTCCGCAGATGACCGGCATCACGTTCAGCCCGGCTTTTGTGGCCAGACTTGCCGAAGCGTTTCCCGACCGCATCAAGGGTGCGAAGGATAGCTCCGGCGATCTCGACTATGCCCGCCAGCTGGCCGTGATCCCCAACTTTTCTGTGTTCCCCAGCAACGAGGCGACGCTCGCCGATGCGGGGGCCCACAACTACGCCGGCACGATTTCCGCAACGGTCAATATCGCGCCGGTGCTATCGGCCAAGCTCTGGCAAGACCAGGCCGATGCGCCCTTGCAGGATCGCGTGCTTCAACTGCGGCAGGCGATATCGGCCAACCCACTGATCCCGTCGGTCAAGTATCTCGTGGCGAAGCGCTCAGGAAACCCGGTCTGGCTCAATGCCGCGCCGCCGCAGCCGCTGCTCGCCGAAGCGCACCGGTCGTCGCTTGATCTTCTGGCGGCGCGACTTCACCAGCCGGAATAATAGGCCCGCGTCGCCGCGGCGAGCTTGGCCACGCGGCGACGCTCGCCGCTCAGCCGCGGAAGATCGGCGCGCGCCTGCTGCAACAGTTCGGCCCGGGCGCCCTCATGGTCGACACGGATCAGTTTGCCGTCGCGCATGATTTCCTGTCCACCGACATAGAGACCTTTCGCGTGAGCGCCTGTCATCCGCGCAAGCAGGACCTCCGCCTCGTCCAGATCGTCGATGAGACTGTCGGCGATCAGCGCGCCGTAATCCACGAGCACGCGGTCGTCATTCCCTCGCGCGTTCACGACCGTAGCACCGACATCGATCGCCGCGTCGAACACACGGGCGGCGGCAAAGGCCCGTGTCAGGCCCCTTCCCCCGTGCAAGAGATGGGCAAGGCGCAGTTCCCGCCAGAGATCCTGATCGTCGTCGAGACCCGTCCCGTCGAGACCGAAGGCGAACGCCGGCCCGCTTTCCGGCAAGGTGGCGAGCGGCGCCACGCCCGAGCGCAGGCGCAAGTTTGCCGAGGGATTGGAGACGAGCTGCACGCCGCGCCCAGCCAGCAGCTCCAGTTCATCAGCGCGCAGCTGGACGCCATGGGCAACCGCGAGTCGCGGCGACAGGAAGCCGATTTCGTCGAGGTATCGCACGACCCCTTGCGGAAAGCGCCGGTCCAGCCACTGCCTCTGTCTCGGGCTTTCGAGCAGGTGCATGTGAATGCGCCGTCCGCTTGCAGCCGAAGCCTCGGCGATCGCTTCGAGCAGGGCGTTGGAACACCATTGCGGTCCGATCGGCCCGTACTGGACATCGACCAGCGCGCTGGTGTTTGCGGCCGCGACCGCGTCAGCAGCGGCAATCTGGACCGACGGCGGCGCATAGTTCGGGATCGATGCGCTGAGCTCGTCCCAGTCCTCCGGAGCGAGGAACGGCCGCAGTCGCTGCGGCCCACCGTCATAGGCCCAAGGGTCGTAATCGAGCAGAGGACAAGAAAGCGCGAGCCTTATGCCGACGTCGTTCGCGGCGCGGATGACCGCGCCGGCCTCTTCGACCAGCCGGTCGATGTTCAACGAGTTGTGGCAATGCATGGTCGCGCCGACGCCCGTTTGGGCCAGCCGCGAGAAAGCGACGAGCGCTTCGAGATAGGGATCGGTCCGCGGCCTCAGCCGCAGGCCCGGGATCCAGACTTCTAGGGCATCGTCGAGGTTGCCGAAATCGAGCGTGCGGATACCATAGCCATGGTCATGGGCATTGACCGGCGGCGGCATGACGAGGGCATTGTCCGGGATCGCCGCCTGTGGGACGCAATCCGGCAGGTGGCGCAAGAGGTCCGTCTCGCGCCGCGCGATCTCATGACCGGGACGCAAGAGAAGGCGTCCGGGCGCTGCACCTGGGCTCATGTGCCGATGGCCTCCATGATCTGATCGCTGAACCTCAGCAGTTCCGCGCCGACGAACTCGATCACGGCCTCGGCCGCGTGCGTGCGCTGGCGACGCCGCTGGACAAGAATTCCGACGTGCAGGTTTTGCAGACGCGAGCCGGAGAGCGGTATGGCGACGAGATCGCCTGCCCTGATTTCCGCCAGGAAACCGATCGGCGTGAAGAAGGCGACGCCCTGGCCCGAAATGATGAACGGCTTGAGCATCATCTGGCTGTTCGAGGATACGAACGGTCGCCCGGTCCGCTCGAACACAGACAGCTCGATTTCGATAAGCGACCGTATCGGCTGGGTGTCGAGCTGCAGCAGAAGATCATACTGCGCGCACTCGGCAAGCGACACCTGCCGCTGTCTTGCCAGTGGGTGCCCACGCCCGACGCACGCCATCAGCGGCATCGGCACGCGGAAAAGCATCTCCGTGTCGTCGGGCCTTGCCAGATCGAAAGTCAAGCCCATGTCCACGTCGCCTTCGGCAACCAGGCTGCTGATGTTGCCGTGGCCGGCGGTGTGGATATGGAAGCTCACACCGGGGTGGATGCTGTGGAAGGCGTTGACCATGTCAGGAAGAAACTGGATCGCCAGGCTGTCGAGGCAGGACATCTGCACGCGGCCGGTCTTCTTGCCCTGCAATGCGCCGAGGTCACTGCGCAGAAGCTCGAAATTCTCGAGCGTGACCCGGGCGTGGCGTAGCACGTTTTCGCCGGCGACGGTCAGCTTGAGGCCGTTCGAAAGCCGCTCGAACAGGGATATTCCCAGTTCGTCTTCCAGCTTCTTGATCTGGCGGCTGACCGCCGAGGACGCCACGTGAAGCTCCTCGGACGCCTTGCGAATGGACCCGGACCGCGCGACCGCGACGAAGTACTTCAGGATGCTGGCATGCATTCGATTGGAACCTCCCTCCCCCTTAAGGCCCCGAGCTATAGCACGCTCACCGTCCCCTCCAAACGGGCGCGCGCTTCTCCTGGAACGCGCTGACTCCTTCCAGCGCGTCCTCGCTTTTGAGCGCCTTCACGAGCGCGGGCGTGCGCAGGCCCTGGGCTTCGGCGGGTGAAAGATGCCCGGTGCGATTGACCGTCTGCTTGATCGCCCGCAGCGAAAGCGGCGCGCAGGCGACGATCTCTTTCACCCAGCGCTCGACGGCGGCGTCGAGCTCGCCTGGCTCGGCCACCTCGTTGACGATGCCGAAATCTCGCATCTCGGCGGCGGAGAACCGCCGGCCCGTCAGCAGCACGCCCATCGCGAGATTGTGCGGGATCCGCCGCTGCAGCAGCACCATGCCGCCATCGAGCGGAAGGCGGCCGACGCGCGCTTCCGGCAGGCCGAACGCCGCTGTTGTCGAAGCGACGACGATATCGCAGCCGAGCACCATCTCGAAGCCGCCACCGAGCGCATAACCGTTGACCCTGGCGATGACGGGAACATCCAGCGAGCGGCGAAAGGCAAGGCCGCCGAAACCGTTCGGACGGCTTTCGCTCCAGTAGTCGAGGCCGCTCGTCTCGGCCCCTTTCAGATCGGCTCCGGCGCAGAAGGCCCGCTCGCCGGCACCCGTCAGCACGACGCAACTGATGTCGTCGCGCGCTTCGATCTCCTGCCAGATCGCCTCGAGTTCGCGCTCGGTCGCCGCGTCCACCGCATTCATCCGGTCGGGGCGGCAGAGCGTGACGCGCGCGACGCGATCCTCCACGACAAACGCGACGCTCATGCCGCATCTCCCGGACGGACGGCAAGCGCCGAGAGGATGTCGTCGTTGTGTTCGCCGAGCCTGGGCGGGGCGATGCGCACGGTCACGGTCGCGGCGGACATGGCGATCGGCGAGCCAACCAGGCGCACGGGACCGGCCTTGGTTTCGCCCGCCTCCAGGATCATGCCGTTGATAGCCGTCTGCTCGTCGGCGAGCGCTTCGGGAAGTGAGCGCACCGGCGCGCAGAGAATGTCGACCTCTTCGAGCCGGGCAAGCCAATGCGCGCTGCTGTTCGTGGCGAAGGTCTCGCGAAAGATCAGCTGCAGCTCGGGGCGGCGCTGCATCTGGGCGTCGAAATCGGCAAACTGCGGCTGCAAGGACAGGTCCTCGATCTCCAGGGCGACGCAGATGTCCCTCAGCGGGTTTGGCTTGAAGGCACCGACCATGACGATGGCGCCGTCGGTGGTTTCGAATACGCCTGTCAGCGGGAAGGCCCCCCAGTTCAGATCCTTCTGCCGCATCATGTGCGTGGTGCCCTCCTGCATCTGCATTGCGAGCATGGAACTGTAAAGACTGACCGCAACCTGTTGACCCTGGCCGGTTTTTCCCCGGTGAAGCAACGCCAGCAGGATACCCTGGACGAGATGCATGCCGGCCGAATAATCGGCAAGCGGCGTCGCATAGATCGACAAGGGGTGGCTTTCATCAGACTTCCGCCGCATGACGCCCGAAAGCGCCTGCGCGAGAATGTCCTGTCCGCCCTTGTGCCGATAGGGACCTTCCAGGCCGAAACCGGTGCCGACGGCGTAGATCAGCCGCGGGTTGGTTTTCTTCAGTTCTTCGTAGCCGAAGCCCATGCGCTCCATCACATCGGGGCGGAAGTTGTTGACCACCACGTCGGCCGTGTCGATCAGGGCGCGCACCGCGGCACGCGCCTCGTCCTGCTTGAGGTCGAGCGCCAGGCTCTTCTTGTTGCGGTTGAGCGACGAGAAGACCGGATTGTTGAGGCCATCGGGATCAGACCCCAGCGACCAGCGCGAAAGATCCCCGATCTTGGCCTTCTCGACCTTGATGACCTCAGCGCCATAATCGGCCAGCATTTGCGTGCAGCAGGGGCCAAGCATGACCTGCGTGAAATCGACGACGCGGATACCGTCGAGGGGAAGAGACGTCATTCTGCGGCCTCCAGATAGGTTGCGTTTTCGGATGGGACGTCCCCGGGGTCGGCACCCTGGGCGCGCAGTTGTTTCTGGATCGCTCGCACATCGGCGTCCCGCACCTTCACGCCGGCGTTGAGCGCAACGGTGGCCGCCACACCGGCCGCCTCTCCCATGGCCATGCACGGCGGGATTTCGCGGCTCGACTTCTGCGCCTGGATCGTCGCGGAGTAGTGCCTGCCGGCCACGATCAGCTGATCGATTTCCTTCGGCAGCATGGCCCGGTACGGGGTGTAATAGTCCCGGCCGCGGCAGACGGTGTCACTGAAGTGACGGCGGTTCATCACGTCGTCCTTGGTGACGACATATTCGCCCTGAAGCAGCCGCGACTGGCGCACGCCCGTCTGCGGCGCGAAGTCGATGACATGGGCATTTTCGAAACCGGGAAGATTTGCGCGGGCGAAATCGAGCAGGCGTCCGATCCGGCTGCGCCCCTCGAGCTCCGCATAGGTCAGATCTTCGACGCTGAGGCCGGAAAGCTTCGGCATGTGCGGGCAATTCAGCCAGATGACGCCGGGCAGCGGCGTCTTCAGCCACCAGAACGACCAGCAACCGCCAATCAGCCGCTTCGCCTCATGGTCGAGTGCCTTGAACCGCTCCGGCTCCTCAAACTCGAAACGTTCGGCAGCCTCCGTGTCGATGCCGCCCCAGCGGGATACGGTCGTCAGGATGAAGTTGCCATCCGTATGCTGGGCGCCGGCGTCGGCTGCGACGTCGAGATCGCCAGATGCGTCGATCACCACGTCGCCCATGATGGCTTCGCGCCCTGCCTTGGTCTGGCAGACCACGCCCTTGATCGTGCCATCCTCGACAATCGCCGACGAGAACCAGCTGTGTGTCCTGAGCTTGACGCCGGATTCGCGCAGCACGTCATAGGAGACGCGCTTGAAGGCATCCGGATCAAACGCCGCCGCGTAGCAGATCGGATGCGGCGCAGACGGCGTGTGGAAATCGAACAGTCCCCAGCGCGCCCAGCGGCGCCATGCTTCCGGCGTATCGCGAAGATCGAGTTGACGGTCGCCGTCCGTCGGGGTGACGCAGAGGCCGAGCGTCTTCATCCGCTCGATCATCTCCATGCATATGCCGCGCACGGTGATTTCAACGCTGTTGACCATGTCGTCGAGCACCAGAACCATACCGCCTGCGGCAAGACCACCCACATAGGGATAGCGCTCGATGAGGGTGACGCTGGCGCCGGTGCGCGCCGCCGAGACGGCGGCGGAAATGCCGGCCGGACCGCCGCCGACCACGACCACATCCGAGCGGTCGACGATCCTGGCGTTGCGCAAGGGTTCCCTGATTGTTTCCATTGTCTTTCCTCCATAGGGGCGTGTCCGGCGAAATGTGAGAAGGCTCACAGCCAGTGGCATCATCGGTTGGCCGGACCGGGTCAGCGGTCCGGCAAGGAAGGGGTTTGGGGTCAGTGGTCCGTCGTCGGCTTCCAGCGGACGATCTTCGATTCCGCGAACGAGACCGCGAAGAAGAGAACCACGGCAAGCGAGGCGGCGATCACGACGGTCGCATAGAGCAGCGGCGAACGGAAATTATAGGTCGCCTCGATGATGAGGGCGCCAAGGCCGTAGCTCGATCCGATCCACTCCGCGACGATGGCTCCCATCACGCTGCTCGTCGCAGCGATCTTCAGCGCTGCGAAAAGGAAAGGCAGCGAGCTTGGAAGCCGAACCTTCCAGAAGATTTCGGCGTTGCTGGCCGACAGGATGCGCATGAGATCGAGCATTGCCGGGCTCGCCGATTTCAGGCCTTGCACCATGTTGACGAGCGTCGGGAAGAAGCAGATCAGCCCGGCGATGATGATCTTGGGCGCAATGCCGTTGCCGACAAGCAGCACCAGGATCGGCGCGAGTGCGATGATCGGGATCGACTTGATGATAACAGCGATCGGGTAGAATGCGCGCTCCGCAAGCGGGCTGTAGACGAACCAGACCGCCAGCAGGACGGCAACGACATTGCCGAATATGAAACCGAGCACGGCTTCCATCAGCGTCGGCAGGAAGTTCGACCACAGGATACCGGCATTCTCGCCGAATGCCTTGACCACGTCGACCGGCCCTGGCGCCATGAAGGTTGGCACAGAGAAGCCCCAGACGACGAGCTGCCACAAGAGGATGCAGCCGAGGATCGCGAGCGTTGCCGGCAGGTGACGCAGGCCAGCCGCAGCAATGGTGTCCAGCATCCTGAACCTTTGGCCATCGACCAAAGTGCGGCCTTCCGCCGGCGAAGGAAGGGCATTAGCCATCAACATTCTCCCAAAAGTGTACGCAGGTGGGCGGTCACGCGGATGAACTCGACCGTGTCACGCATCGCGAGCGTTCGCGGATAGGGCAAGTCGACCTTCATGAACTCCTTGACCCGGCCGGGATGGGCCGCGAGCATCAGGACGTGTTGACCGAGAAAGACCGCCTCGGGGATCGAGTGGGTGACAAACAGGATCGTTGTCCCGGTTTCCTGCCAGAGCCGCAGCAACTCCTCGTTCAGCTTGTCGCGGGTGATCTCGTCGAGCGCGCCGAACGGTTCGTCCATCAACAGGATGCGCGGACGGGTGACCAGTGCGCGGGCGATCGCAACGCGCTGGCGTTGACCGCCAGACAATTCGTGCGGCATCGCCTTTTCGCGTCCCTTGAGCCCGACGAGAGCGATGAGTTCCTCCGGGTCGGCATAGGTCGCACCCGCCTCGCGCTTTCCCACCAGCAGCGGCAGGCGCACGTTGTCGATCACGTTGCGCCAGGGCAACAAGGTCGCCTCCTGGAAGACGAAGGCAAAATCGCGCCCTTCGCGCGCCTTGCGCGGCGTCTGGCCGTGCACGGACACCGAACCGTCACTGATATGCACGAGGTCTGCGACCGTGCGCAACAACGTCGACTTGCCGCAGCCGGACGGACCGAGCATGGTCACCAGAGAACCGGCCGGTATTTCGACCGAAACATCCGACAGCGCGGTGAAGCTGGAATCATCCGCACCGAAGCGGATATGCAGGTTCTGCACCGATACCGCCGAGCCGGAGGCTGCGCCGGCCGTCACGGCCCTGGGTCTGTTAAGCGTTTCCAGCATCGCCTTATCCTACGCTCTTGCGCACGTCGGCGGTGGCATCGAGGATAGCCATCGTGTAGACGTCCTCGGCCTTCGGAACCGGACCGGTGAACTGGCCGAGGTCAGCATAGGTCTTGATCTGTTCTTCCCAGTTTGCGCGCTCCATGCCGCCCCAGCCGACATTCGCCGTGGTCTCGTTGAATACGAACTTCATCAGCGGCCCGATGGCTTCGAGTTCGCTCGCCTTGTCCAGGTTCGGATAGGACTCGAGCAGGATGTCGACCGCCTCCGCCTGATTGTCGCGCGCATATTTCCATCCGCGTGCCGCGCCCGACACGAAGGCCGAGAGATGATCGGCGTGGTTTTCCAGCTGGTCGTCGGTCGTGTAGTAGACGTTGGCGTAAAGACGGATGCCACCGTCCCAGAGTGTCAGGTCGACGCGGTCGTCGCCCAGGACCTTCAGCGCGTTGACGTTGGTCAGCCACCCACAGACGGCATCGGCCTGGCCGGTCACCAACTGGTTCATGTCGGAGCCCATGTTGACGATCTTGACCTGATCTTCCGAGATGCCGTTCTTGGCAAGAAGTGCGCGCAACAGGATGACCGAGGTCGGGATCGCAGCGATCGTCTTGCCGATCATATCCTGCGGCTTGGCGATCGGGTTTGCCTTGCGGGAGAAGTAGGCGAAGGGATGCTTCTGGTAGCCGGCCGCGAATGCCTTGATCGGCGCACCGGCCGAACGGGCGAGCATCACCGAGGGGCTCGACGAAATCTGGCCGATCGTCGACTGGCCGACCGCAACGCCGGCCACACCATCGACATTCGGGCCACCGGGCACGATCTCAAGCTCAACGCCGCTTTCGGCGTAATAGCCCTTCTTGCGCGCGACCAGCTCTCCCAGAAGGCCGTTCGAGGGCAGCCAGCCGAGTTGCATGCGGATCGTGGCCGGGTCTGCCGCCCGGCCTGGCGAAACGTTGATCAGGCTGTGGGTTGCGGCAATCGCGCCGACTGCGGCGGCATTGGAAAGGAAACCCCGGCGGTTCATCATGAAATGAGACATATCGTTCCCCTAGCTTGTTATGGGAGCGATGATGATGGAATTTGGCATCTCATAAAGCACAATTTTTAGCGGTAAGCATTGCCGATACGGCAACACACAGAGTTCTCGCGGCTTTGCCTTTTCGGCAACGGCGGGCTCGAAAGATTGTTCTTTGTAGAGGCCTTCCCCCATCGGATAAGCGAACGGACATTTCAAGCGCGATCGTCGTGGAGGACAGATATGATGCACAGCAACCTGATCGATGGGGAATGGATCAACGGCCAGGACACCGTCCGCAACATCAATCCGTCCGACACCAACGACGTAATCGGGGAGTATGCCCGCGCCTCTGTCGAGGATGCCAAGGCTGCGATCGCCGCGGCGAAGGCCGCCTTTCCGGCCTGGTCGCGCTCGGGCATTCTCGAGCGCCATGCGATCCTTCGAAAGACCGCCGACGAGATCCTGGCGCGCAAGGACGAGCTCGGCCGGCTTCTGTCGCGCGAGGAGGGCAAGACATTGGCCGAAGG
>UBXV01000051.1 GCA_900469625.1 Hyphomicrobiales bacterium | reverse complement strand
GAGAGCGCCGGCGCGCCGGCAGCCTGGCCGAAACCGATGAATGAGGAGGGTGGTGATCAAGCTGCCCGAGGCCTGCGACGTCGCTTTGCGTCCGCCAGACGCCCGATGGTGCGTTCCGGCCTACAGATGTGCCAGTCGATCCCGGCCGGCAGCTTCGCCGCACGGCACGGGGCCGGCCTCAGGCAATCGCGACGGACGGTGGTCCGCGGGCAAGCGCGCTAGGCGCAACGAGGCGGGCGTGAAGAACGTCCCGCCGAACGGGAAACTGGACATCGCTCGCGACCTCGACCCTTTGTCCGCACCGATCCGCCGGAAGCGCCAGACTGATCGATTGCGCGATGCGGCAGGCGTCGCAGCCATTGCCTCGATCGAGGCTCTTATGGTCTTCGCCCTCATCATGGCCGGGCGTGCAGGCGCTCGAAAGCGTCCCATCCGGCAGTACATATTCGGCGAGCAGTCCACCTGAAGCGAGCGCGCCGATAACCGGCGGCTTATGCGCCAAGCCAAGGCACAAAAGGGCGATGGCGCAGAGAATGCGCACCGTTTTCGCCCAATCCGTCCCCCTTGCCATCATGCGCAACAGTCCCTTCCGCCTATGACTAATTCTCCTGGCGCCCCCATCGCAATGCGGCACTTGGACACGCATTCGCGGGACGGCCTGCCTTGCCGACATGGAAGAGCGAACCAACCACGCTCGCGGGACGCCGGCGCGATGTCGGTCAATCGGTCACAGCTGGAAGCGGCCGGCGGTCAGGTGCGGGTCAGCGCTGGCGCCGCCTGTCCGCCCGCGAGCGTCAGGCGCATGGCGCAGCGCCGCGCGGCAGGCAGACCATACGTCGCCTCCTTCGCGAGGATCGCTGCCAGCCGCGCGTCGACCTCGTCCACCGCAAGCGTCGTAAAGCCGACCTTGCGATAGAAGCGCTCGTTCCATGCGAGGTCACGGAATGTCGTCAGCGTCACCGCGCCGAGCGCGCGCGCGCGGACCTCCGCGATCGAAGCGTCGACAAGGGAGCGGCCGATGCCGTGGCCCTGCCGGTCGTGCAGCACCGCCAGTTGCCAGATGTGCAGCGCGCCATCGGCGACCTCCGCACAGAGAAACCCGAGCGGACGGTCGTCAGCGTCGACAGCAACCCAGGACAGACCGGCGCGCACGAAATCCAGATGCGCGTCGATCGACTGCACGTCGTCGTCGGCGATCCAGGCAAGGTCGGGCACGACGCGAAAGGCTTCTCCCGACGATCTCTCGATCGCTGGAAGCGCCGGCACGTCGTCATCACGGGTCAGTCGAATCAAGGTGTTCATGGCGGCATCCTACCGATGACAGCCGCCTCGTCGAGGCCGTCTTCATGCCGACTGCCGCGCAAGGCAGGACGGCGAAGGATTTTCAGCTTTTCCGCACAAAAACAATCAATTATCCGAATTTCTTCGCCATCCACACACGGTCTTCACCGGGCGACCGGTCTTTGAGCCGCCCGATCTCGGCATATCCGCCGCGTGCGTAAAAGCCGATCGCCTGGAAGGTCGAGGTGGTCAGTTGCGCGCCGATCGCACCATGGACCCGCGCTGCCTCGTCCAGCTGCCGGAGAAGCCGGCTGCGATGAACCTCAATCCGCATCGGCTCGTCAACGCGCGAATTTTTCCTGCATCGGATTCAGTCCAGCGACAGCGCCATCAGCGTCTCGTCGAAATACTGACCGTCGACGCAAAGCGCGCGCTTCTCCAATCCATAACCAACGAAGCCAAGCTTGGAATAGAGCCGCAGCGCCGGGGCGTTGGAGGCAACGACGGTGAGCTGCAACTGCTCGACCTTGCCGCGCGCCTCGTCGATCACGGCCTCGACCAATCGCCGCGCAAGGCCACTCGCGCGCGCCGCCTCGACGACGTACATGCCCCAGAGAATGCCTTTGTGCTTCGACTTGATGGCATTCGGGATCGACAGTCCGGCGACGCCCACAAGCGTACCGGCCGCATCGAACCCGCCGAAGATCGCCGCCATCGCCAGCCGGTTGGCGAACCATTCCGGTGGCTGTTTCGCCTCATCCTCATGGGAGGCGCCGAACGCCTCGGGATGGCGCAACAGGCCGTCCAGCCGGAGCGCGCGATAGCGCTCGGCGTCTCGTGCTTCAAGGCGGCGGAGCTGAAAGGCAGACATGAGGGGTTCCCGGTTGATCGCGAGCCGGGCGATCCTCCCCGCACCGCCCCCATCCTGTCAATGCTAATCCGCGGTAGCAGCGACCGGATTCCAAACTTTAGATTTCGCCGCTAAAACACTGACTTATTGACGGAATGCGCGTTTCAGGATGACGCAAGCAACTCCAGTGCAGCACCCAGACCCGCAGCCGGGCTCGTGAGCGGCCTTGGGCCGTTGCGCACGCGATCGGCCGCACCGGCCATCGAGGCTTGAGCAAGGGCGACGATATCGGCGCCATCCTCATAGGCCGCCTCGGCAGCGGCCGCGACCGCGGCGAGATAGCCGTCGCGGTCACCGGCCTTGAAAAGGTCCCAAGCGCCGGAGACGAGACGAACGTCGAGCGCTGCACCCTTGCGCTCTGCGGCTGCTGCAAAAAGCACCGTGGTCGGCATCACGGTCGTTTCGACCGCGCAGAGCGCTACGACCTTTCCGCCTGATGCCACAGCCAGTTCGGCAAGCGCTGCGTCGGTCCGCAACACCGGCACCGGCGTGGCACCGATCGCCGCGATGCTCGGGCCGAGCGTCGAGCAGGTCAGGATCACGGCGTCGGAGCCGGCCGCCAGCGCCGAAAGGGCCGCGACGGTCTGCCCGGCGATGTCTTCCGTAAGTCCACCTGACCGTTCGGCCGCCGCGAGCAGATCCGGCCGTACCGTGTGTACGAGCACATCTGCCGCAAGACCGAGTTCACGGGCGGCGGCTTCGAAAACGGCGATGTTGCCGTCGGCGGTGTGCAGGCAGGCAATGATCAAGTTGCTTTTCCTCGTGTCGGTTTCGGGCCCGGCGAAGCCTGTCGCATATCTCGCACGTTCCGTCAGAGGGTGGAAAGGTCGATTGCAGACCCACAACGCAGCCTTTGGTCGTTTCACGCGCGCAATCCACGGGCGAAAACACGTGCCGTGCGCAAATGACCGCAAAATCGGCGCAGCAATCACCGTTGCGGGCGCCTCCAACGCTTTTCACGCTTCTAGATAGAGCTAATTTACGTTACGCTTAATTTAATCTCACCAGTACGCCGCAGGAGGGGCTCGCCCCCTTGGAACGGAAGCTCGCAGTCATCCTCGCTGCCGATGTCGCCGGCTACAGTCGCCTCGTTGCGACCGACGAGGAAGGTACGCTTGCGACGCTGGGAACCTATTGCGCCACGATCGGCGATCTCGTCGCCGAGCATGGCGGTCGCATCTTCAGCACTGCCGGCGACAGCGTCGTTGCCGAGTTTCACAGCGCCGTTCAGGCCGTTCGCGCCGCTGTCGCCATCCAGCGCGCCCTGCAGCGCCGCAATGCAGACCTGTCGCCGGAGAAACGCATGGAGTTCCGCATCGGTATCAATCTGGGCGACGTCGTGGTGGAGGGCGCCAATCTGCTCGGCGATGGCGTCAACGTCGCCGCGCGGCTGCAGCAGGTGGCGCGACCCGCTGGCGTGTGCATCTCCGGAACGCTGCACGACCAGATCGAAGGCAAGCTCGACTTTCCAACGGTCAAGCTCGGCGAGCAGACGCTGAAAAACATGCCGCGGCCGGTGCTGGTGCACAGCGTCGAGTGGCGTGAAGATCCGACATTGCCCGACCTGCCCGGCATGCCGCTGCGTCTGCCGAACAAGCCGTCGATCGCCGTGCTTCCCTTCGTCAACATGTCGGACGATCCCGGCCAGGACTTCTTCGCCGACGGGTTGACGGAAGACATCATCACCGGGCTTTCGCTCTGCCGCTGGTTCTTCGTCATCGCCCGAAACTCCTCCTTCGCCTACAAGGGGCACGCGGTGGACGTGAAGCAGATCGGCCGCGATCTCGGCGTGCGCTACATCGTCGAGGGCAGCGTGCGCCGATCGGGGAGCCGCGTGCGCGTCACCGGGCAGCTGATCGAGGCCGAGACCGGCGTGCATCTCTGGGCGCAGCGCTTCGATCGCGAGGTGGCGGACATCTTCGCCATCCAGGACGAACTCACCCAGCATGTGGTGGCCGCCATCGAGCCGGAGATCCTCATCGGCGAAAACCGAAGGGCGCTGTTGCGCGGCACCGAGAACCTCGACGCCTATGAATGCCACATGCGCGGCACGCTGCTCCACAATGCCCAGGATACGGCGGCGCATTTTTCCGAGGCGATCGACTGGCATCGCCGCGCCATCGCGCTGGATCCCGATTTCGGCCGTGCCCATATGATGCTGGCGCGTTCGCTCTATGCCCGATGTTTCTTCGGTTTCAGCGACGATATCGAGCGCGACCGGATCGAACTGCTGGCCGCAGCCGAGCGCGCCATCGCGCTCGAAGATCGGGACCCCTATTCGCACTATGTCATGTGCCTTGCCAATTTCTCGGCCCAGCGTCCGCATGCCGCCGTTGCCGAGGCGCAGCAGGCCATCGACCTCAATCCCAATCTCGCGCTGGCCCACATGGCGCTCGGATGGGCGCGCATCTTCATCGGCCGCTTCGCCGAGGCGCTCGATCCGCTGCACAAGGCCCTGCGGCTGAGCCCGCACGATCCGTTGACCTATCTTTTCCTCAACCGGCTCGCGCTGGCCCACTATCATCTTGGCAACTACGAGGAGGCGCAACAGCATGCCGAACGCGGGCTTCTCTTGCGTCGCACCTACTTCAATCTTGTGGTTTTGCTGGCCTGTCTCGGCCAGCAAAACCACAAGAT
>UBXV01000065.1 GCA_900469625.1 Hyphomicrobiales bacterium | reverse complement strand
GTCGGAGGAAATGTTCTTCGGCTCCTTCATTCCTCTGGATGAGAGGTGCCGGAAGTGCGCGACCCCATTGGGATCGGCACTCCCCATTGACGATCAGTTACAGGTACTGGACGTCGCCGCATGACTTTGCGACCCACTCATTCTGCGGGAATTTTGTTCTTTGGAGGCAGGGCCAAGACCGCGACGAGGCTCACGAGGATACCGGCGGCGGCAAGTAGGAACGCAAGTTGCGTGCCCTCGGCAACGGCGGTTCGCAGGGCGTCCCCTTCCAGGCCGTCGGTGTGCCGGTTGGCGATCGCAAGCAGCACTGCAAGGCCGATTGCGTTGCCGACGCTCAGCGTCGTCGAGGCCATGCCCGATGCAATGCCTTGTTCGTCGTGACGCACACCGGATGCGGCCGCGATCCACATGCCTGTCCAGACAATTCCCTGACCAACACCAGAAATGATCAAACCCGGCACGATGGCAAGATAACCGCTGTCGGCCGCCGCGCCGGGCGCCAGCAGTGCAGTGCCGATCGCACCAACGACCATCCCGATGATCAATGTAGTGCGGATGGAAAGCCGGGTCGCCATACGCTCACCGATCTGCGTGCCGGTCAAAATGGTGATCGATGGCACAAGGAACGCGAAACCAGTCTGCAGCGCGGTCAGCCCTTGCACATTCTGGAAGAGCACCGTTAGGAAGTAGGGGATTGCGCCGAATGTTCCCATGAAGAGGAAGGTAATGATCATCCCGGTGACGAGGTTGCGGTTCCTGAACAACCGGAGAGGCATCAAAGGGTCGGAACTGCGGGCCTCAATGACCCCGAAGGCGATCAGGAAGATCGCTGCCAGGATAAGTGCCCAGAGGACACTTGCAGCCTCCCAGCCGATCTCAGGCCCTTCGACCAACGCGAAGACGAGCAAAGTAGCGCCGACCGTGACCGTGAGCGCGCCCGGCAGATCGAAGCTTCGCTTCTCATGCTGCTTTGGATCGCGCGGGATCAGCAGAAAGGCCGCAATGATCGCGAGACCGGCCAGTGGCACATTGACGTAGAAGACTGCGGGCCAGCCCCAGGTCGCGGTTAGGAAGCCACCGGCCAACGCGCCAATGCTCAGCCCGCTTGCGCCCGCTCCACCCCAGACGGCCAGCGCACGGTTGCGTTCGGGTCCTTCCGCAAACAGCCGGTTGATCAGCGAGAGCGTGGCTGGGAACAGGAACGCCGCTCCGATGCCCTGTATCGCACGCGCTGCCACGATAATCTCTGGCGACCAGGCCAGTCCGCCGGCGAGCGATGACAGCGCATAGAGCCACAGCGCGAAGATGAATATGCGCCTCTGGCCGATCAGGTCCACGGCCCTTCCGCCGAAAAGCAGGAACCCTCCGCAAAACACCATGTATGCGCTGACGACCCATTGCAGGGTCCGGCCCGAAAAGCCCAGGCCAGCACCAATCTCGGGCAGGGCGACAAAGACGATATTGATGTCGATTGAATAGATGAGCTGGGCGAAGGCGAGCAGCGCGAGTGCCGCGGCTCTTCGCCCGTCTATGCCTGTTGCCGGTGTTGCGCCGTCGTAGTGCGATGCGGTCATGTTTATCTCCTTTACGACAATTCTTTGTCGATTAACAAATAATGTAAGCTTGCATTGAAGTGTCAAGCGAATTATTTGTTGATCGTTCAGGAATGGAGGGCGTGATGGCAGGAAGACCGCGAGAGTTCGACCGCGACGTTGCACTGGCAAAGGCGCGCGATGCCTTTTGGTCGAGGGGCTATGAGGGCGTGTCGATGGCCGATCTGGTGGAAAAGCTGGGGATCGCCTCCGCACGAATCTATGCCGCCTTTGGGTCGAAGCGGGAGTTGTTCCAGGAGGCGGTTGCGCTCTACGATGCCGAAGAAGGCGGCTTCGCCGTCCGGGCCATGGCGGAAGAGAAGACAGCAACACAGGCCATCGAGCGGAGCCTGCGAGAAGCTGTTGAAAACTGCACACGAAAGGGCCGGCCGCAAGGCTGTATGATCGTGTCAGCGGCAACCAATTGTGCGGCAGAGAACGAGGATGTGCGGGAGTTTCTGGCCGAGTATCGCCGGGGCAGGTTCGCATTGTTGCTCAAGCGTCTGGAGCTGGCGATCGCAGAAGGAGAGCTGAAGCCGGAGGCAGACGCTCAGGCCCTTGCCGACCACTATGCGACTATCCTTCTTGGCCTCGCGGTGCACGCGCGCGATGGAGTGCCTCGC
>UBXV01000052.1 GCA_900469625.1 Hyphomicrobiales bacterium | reverse complement strand
CGCGCGATGGAGTGCCTCGCGCGAGACTGCTAGCCACCATCCCAATGGCTATGTTGCCCATTCGCGCCGTTGCTCTTTGAGGGCCGAAAGGTGCCGGCGATTTGACCTATCCAGTTCTTCGTTTGAGAAGGACCAAGACAATTTAGTGTCGGATACTGCATTTCCTTGTGTCCGAAAGGGCTTGAAATGTTCACATGGTGACACACATGGTTTCCCTATGGAAACTATTGGCTCAACAGATCTCGAACTTGCACTGTCCGTTCTACAGTGTGAATTGGTTGCGCGACGACACCGCTTCACCCCTGAAGCTGTGTCGTGGGGACAATATGACGTACTGGAACTCCTGCGCCTGGAGGGCGCTTTGCGCCCGTCGACGATGAGCGAACGATTGGGTGTGTCTCGCACCCAGCTTTCAAAGGCCTTGCGCGTTCTCAAGGATCTGGACCTCATCGAGCAATCGTCGCAAGACACTGACCGCCGTGCCCAGGAAACCCGACTAAGCGCTCAAGGGGGCGCTTTCATGGAAAGGGCCGCCCTCCAGCGTCGTGGGGCAGCCCAACTGGTGGCATCCGTCATGACACCCGGGGAACAGGCGATTTTCGCCGAACTCTGCCGCAAGGCCGTCGAAGGACTGAAGGATCGCTCTCGCGATCATACTGACAGAGCCGTTTCGTAGATTAGGCTGAGGTTCAATCGAAGAAAGTGAGCAATGTAATGCAACACTTCCAGGGAAAGATCGCGCTGGTGACTGGCGCAACGGATGGCATTGGTGAAACCGTCGCTGAAACCCTGCATCGCCTCGGTGCAAACGTTGTTGTCGCAGCCCGTGACCCCGTGCGCGTTGTGTCCAAGGCGCGTGAGCTGGATCCTTCGCTAAAAACAGCATTTGGCGTTGTCTGCGATGTCTCTGACCCTGAGGCCGTTCAAAACTTGGTCCGAAAAACCGTAGAAACGTTTGGTGCCCTGCATCTGGCCGTAAACAATGCCGGCACTCCAGGAACAGTGGGAAAAACCATTCCCCAGCAGACGGTCGAGGACTGGGAGACTGTAATTTCGACGAGCCTAGGCGGGATATTTTATGGGCTTAAATACGAGATTCCAGCGATCATCGAAAGCGGTGGAGGTTCCATCGTTAATCTATCAGCGGCCAACGGGGTTGTGGGCATATCGGGTGTAGGCCCCTACACAGCGGCAAAGCATGGTGTCGTGGGACTGACCAAAACGGCAGCCATAGAATTCGCTCATCATTCTGTTCGCGTCAACGCTGTAGGCCCCGGATACGTGGACACTCCACGGATGCGAGAAAGACCTTCTGAGGTGCTTGAAAAATTTGCCGCGTCACACCCGATGGATAGGATGGCAACGCGTCAAGAGGTCGCCGACTTCATCGCCTTTCTTCTGTCTGACACCGCAAGCTTCTGCACGGGTGGGTTCTATCCGATCGATGGCGGATACACCGCTGGATAGAACATCGCATCAACGGGCCCGATTTTTTCCGGAACGACAGCCGCCGGAGTTATGGTCGTCGCTGAGGAAACGATTCCAGGACAGCATCGGCGATAACGTCCACGACGACAACGGCACGCGGATGGCCGTTGCCATGAGCGAAATCATGTCGCCCTCTTGCTGCGCCGGTCCATTTTTCAGCCGCCAGCACAAGCGAGCCAGGTTTCATCCTTTTCGCTGTTGCCCCGGCGCAATTCCCATAGGCAGGCACTCAGCCACGCCTGTCAGGGGTGATGCAGAACTGGTTGCCTTCGGGATCCTTCATCACGGTGTACCCAGCTTCGCGCCGTTCCATGCGAGCGCCGAGGGAAGCAACACGCTCGACCCATGTCGCCACGTCATCAACCGCGAGATCCAGATGGATACGGTTGTTGGTGTAGTCGCGCGATGGCACCCTCTGAAAGCAGAGCGACGGACCAGGTCCATCCACCATCACAGTCGGATCGGTCTCAGGTGTTAAGCCGAGCCCAGCCAGGCGGGCAATCTCGGCGTCGTCATAGGGGCGAACCGCATAGCCGTCGAGAACGGACGCCCAGAAGGCCGCAAGGCGCGACGGTGTCCACGATTCGAAGACGATTTCACGGATGATCGGCATCTCTATTCTCCTACTGAATGTCAGCGAATGACTTATCGCTGATGGTTGATTGGATTGGGCAGCAGCGATGCGACCTGTGGCGTTGCAGCAGAATGTCGCTCCCAGCCATGCTCCCGCCCGTGCGACGATCAGAATGGGGGTTCTTGAGATTGGGTGCCGCGGGAGATCTCGATCGCGATCTCCGTGCAGCAAGAGCCATTGGTTGGATGAAAGTCTACTGCGCATGCGGTAACCACCAACAGAAGATCGCATTCTGCCTGAAATACAACGTAACCACCCGGCGGATTGATTGATGGCAGAACGTCAAGTCGACCGTTTGGCTGTGGCGGCGAATTTTGGAAGAGATCGACAGGATCAGGAACGAAGGGAAATGTGATGCCTTCGTTTCGAAGAGCCTGCCGCATGTTGTCCCGACAATTGGGGTGATCGGGTAAGCCAACGCGCTCGTAAAGTTCTCGGCTGCAAGCAGGAAACAACATATCATGGGGCCCGGGCGAGCCGTCCTCGACAAGCTTTAGCAATGGTCGGCCGAGATTGCTGTAGAACCACTCGCCAACCGCTGGAAACATGCGCTCACCGATGTCGCGGGTCTGTGACGTACTAAGCCAATCAAGCTGCGGTGACGTTACGATGGCCCAGAGATCGGCGACCTGCTGGCCCTTCGGATCGGTAATGCGAACGAGGTCGCCTTTCGATACACGAACCGATCGGCCCGATTGGGCCGGAACGATGATCGATTGACGAGCTTTGCTCAGGGCGTTCGGTTGCATTGTGTTTTTCCTGGAAGGGTGAGTGCGATGAGTGAGAGGCTGAGCACGACGGGCAAAAGCGTCAGCGCGTGGATGTAAAGACTGCTTGAGAATGCCTCCCGGGCGAGGGAAACAAGCACGGCGTTTTTGTGAACGGGCAACATCTCGGCGGACGAGATTGCTCCGGCAAGTGTTTCCAGCGCTGCAATGGAAACCTTGTCAGGCAGATCACCCGTGAGGCGGTCTGCCATGTACGTTCGATAAGCAGACGTCGCCAGGCTGCCGAAGACGGCGATCCCAAGCGCTGCACCCAGCTCGGCACCGGTCTCAGAGATTGCAGAGGCTGATCCAGCCGAACCCTCCGGGACGGCCTGTAGAAACATACCCGTTCCAAGACTCATAAATGGCGTGAGCCCAGCAAGCAGGAATGCTGACCCGGCGACGAGCACCAATGGATCCTGGCCTCCGAGCAGCAGAAGAAGGGGGCCGGCCAGTGCCACCAGCGTACCCACTGCCATCAGTACGTGAGGCCTATATCGTGCGGTCAAGGTTGAAACCCATACGGCAAGCACTGCGTTGATAGTGGCGCCTGGGAGCTGCCACAAGCCTGCTTTGAGCGGCGTGAACCCGAACACCAGTTGCAGATATTGTGAGGTGATGAGGCTGGTGCCGAAGAGTATCGCCCCGACCAGGGTCATGCCTACGAGCAATAATGCGCATGTGCGGTCTTGGAGGATAGAGAGAGGCAGAAAGGGACGTGCCAGCCTAGATTGCCGGCGGAAGAATACCGCCGTGAGGAACAAGGCTGTCAGCAGCGCGACGACCGTTAGTGCATCGAAGCCAGACAACGTGGTCTGCTTGATCGAGAAAACGATCAACGGCGGGGTCAAAATGGACAAGAGCGCACTTTGGAAGTCCAACTCAGCAGCTCTGCAGGATCGTTGTGACGGAATGAGCATGGGTGCCGTGCAAATCAGGACCACCATGGCGGGGACAAATAGAAGGAAGACGGCAGTCCAGGCAAAGTACGTAAGGACTAGGCCTCCGATCACCGGGCCGATAGCTCCGCCGACAAGAAAGCCGACCATCCAGATGGTTATCGCCAGCGTGCGTTGGCCAGGCTCATGGAAGATCGCTCTGATGAGCGCAAGGGAGGTCGGGGCGAGTGCGGCAGCGCCCAACCCCTGGAGCGAACGCGCCGCGATGAGTGTCGAAGGGTTCGGCGCGCAAGCCGCAAGGACTGAGGCTCCGGCAAAAATTGCCGAACCGACCAGAAGCAGGCGACGATGGCCAAACCTGTCGGAGAGCGCGCCCATTGTGATCAGAGAACCGGCGATGACCAGGCCGTAAGCGTCCATGATCCAGAGAATTTGGGCACCACTTGGCGCCATGGCTTTGCTGATCGTCGGAAGTGCCAGATACAGAATCGACATGTTCATCATGACGAGGACAGCGGTGAACCCGAGCACTGCCAGGGCGCACCACGCGCGCAGACCGGCTCGCTCTGGCGATTTCTGTGCCAAAATGTTCATGGCGACACGCTAGGTCGGTTTGTTGTCAGAAGCGTCTTGCCGACGGTTGCGCGCGCTTCAATCGCTGCGTGCGCCTGTGCGGCATTGGCCAAGGTGTAGATCTGTCCGATCAGAGGTTGGATTTTGCCGATCGCGGCAAGGTCGAGAGCTTCCTTGATTAATGCGATTGTCTCCGAGGCGCTGGGCGCACTGGAGAGTCCGATAACCTGGATGGAGTGGGTTTTCGTAATGTCGGTCTCGGAACCGCTTGCGACACCGTAAAGGCTGAGTCGGCCCCCAGGACGAAGAAGCGTCGATGCTTGCGTTCCAATCGTACCTCCCACTCCATCAAATACAAGATCCAGGGACGATGTGCCGCCATGTCGCGCGAGGATTTCTCGTGTGAGCTCAATCCAATCAGGCCTGCTATAGTCGACGGAAAACGCTCCAAGCGAACGAATGACCTCCGCTTTTGGTGCGCTGCCTGATCCCCCAACGACAAAAGCACCGGTCTGGAGCGCAAGCTGGACAAGCAGGCTCCCCACGCCACCTGCGGCAGCCTCAATCAGCACCCGCTCACCGGCTTTGATTCCAGCCTGCTTGAACAGCATGAGCGCCGTTCGACCATCTGCCAGCAGGGCAACAGCGTCTCTCATGCCAACGCCCTCTGGGATTGGAACGACGTCGCTTAATCGAGCCACGGCGCGCTCGGCGTAACCTCCAATCCCCCCTGTTGTTGCGACCACGCTTTTTCCCATTAGCGACACATCGACACCTGGGCCGGTGGACACGATGACGCCGCCAACACCGTTGCCGGGAACTCGCGGAAGCACGGGGGAACCAAAGGGTCCATTGCCGGCTCGAACCTGCGTTTCGACGAAGGTGACGCTCGCATAGGCCACGTCAATGACGACCTGGTCCGCACCGGGAACAGGATCCGGCAGTTCGGCGAATTCCAGGACACCTGGCGGGCCGAACTCTTTCATGACGACTGCACGCATCGTTTCTCCTTTGCAAAGCAATCGGAGCGTTTTACTCCGTTTTGATTTGAAGCTATAACGGAGCGATCCACTCCGCAAGAGGTCTTGAGATATGAACCGGAAAGCCGCGCGGCATGCGGAAGCCGAACGTAATGATGAAGCGCTACTGGCAGCGGCAAAAAAGGTTCTGGCGATGGAGGGGCGTCACGCTAGCGTTGCGATGATCGCCAAGCGGGCCGGCGTCGGCATAGCCAGCCTCTACCGGCGCTACAGCACCAAGGACGAGCTTTTCCAGTATCTGTGTGAGTTGTCGCTGCAGGAGTGGGTGAGCGCCGCTGAAGCTGGCTTGGCAAATAGCGACGCTTGGGAAGGTTTTGCGGACTACATTCGTGCGGTTATCGCCTTTGGCGGCGGCTCGCTGGGGCCAATCGCTGGTACGATCGCAATCACCGAGGAGATGGCGTCAAGATTCACGAGGCTGGACGAACTCGTTGGCGTACTCGTCGATCGATGTCACCGGGCCGGTGTGCTGCGAGGCGACGTAACAAGGGTCGATATAGCGTTACTCCTGGAGCAGTTCGGAAAATGGTCGCTGGTCGATCAGTTTGAAGCTTTGGGTCGTGACGATTGGGTGGAAGATGCTCGAAACGCTCGCGATCGCCTTATTGCGATCGCATTGGATGGGTTGCGCGTCGGTCCTGAAAGATTGCCGCATTCGGCGCCGGCCAATGATCTTTTGACGCGACGATGGAGCGATCCTACAGGCTGATCGATCGGGGCCAAATCGATTGTTCGAAATTCTGGAGTGAAGGAAACGGAATGTCTAATCTGTTTGAGGTTCAGCGGCGCCTTCAGGCTGAGGCGGACGAGGTCGTGCGGGCTTTGCGGCTGGACGAAATTCTTTCTCGCGTGGGACAACCTGTCCGCGTTGGAAGCTCTGCTATGGGTCTGATGGTTCGCCGTGACATAGATATTACGGTCATCTGCCCGAAAATCGATACGCAAATATTTGACGAATTTACCGCTATAGGCGCTCGCCTGATGCGGGCATCGGATCTCGTCGTCGAGGTGCGCTTCCGTAATGATAGCGGAACATGGAACCGCGAGTCTGACAAATATCCAGATGGGCTCTACTTATGGCTGTCCGTCCAGACACCGGAGCAAAAGAGCTGGACCGTCGACATCTGGCTTATCGATCAGCCGGAGCGACAGCCTGACATTTCTCATTTGCAAACCCTAATGCCGCGGCTGACCGAAGCGCATAGGGAAGCGATATTGAGGATCAAGGTTCCCTTGGCCGAACATCCACGGAACGCTGACACGGTTTCGAGCGCTGCCGTGTACGAGGCTGTGCTGGATCATGGCATCCGTACGCTCGCCGAGTTCGAGGCTTGGCAACGAGCGCGCCAGGAATGACGGGAACCCGATCGGCGCTTTGTTCACAAACCGTTCTTTGGTCGGCCCCGATCATCCCAGTCTTGCCATCCCGGAAAACGCAAGCAGGGTTCAGAGTGAATGGCGAGTAATCGGTCTTCCCACGCTCTGAGGCCATTTTCCAACCGATGCCTGGCGAGGCTTTCGTCTTCGTACGAATAGCCGTGTCCCTGCACTCCGAACGTCCATTGTGGACGCAAGACCGAAAAGCCGAGATAGTGAAGGGAGTATTGAACGGGCCAAAGCATGACCTCAGGGTCGCCGCCACGCGCGCCCGGGCCAAAGGCCGCCTCCGGCGCGCCACTCGTAACCGAGACCAGTGCGCGCCGGCCGCTGAAGTGACCGGCATCATATCTCTTTCGGCTCGTGTAGACGCCGCCATTGAGAAACACACGGTCAAACCAGCCCTTCAAGATCGCAGGCGGCGCATGCCACCAAAGCGGAAACTGCAAGATGAGCAGGTCCGACCGTTCCAATTCAAGAAGCTCTTCTAGCACGTCATGAGGGACGGTATGGGTCGCGTAGGCATGCCGTTGCTCGGCGAGCGGTGAGAAGACGCCATCGTCTATTCGCTGAAGATAATGGTGGCCGCGTTCTATCGGGTCGAACGATTTGGCATAGAGATCGGATACATGGACCCCGTGCCCATTGTCGGTGAAGACCGCTCGTGCACGGTTTGTCAGTTCCGCGTTGAAGGACTTCGGCTCGGGATGGGCGTGGACGATGTGAACCTGCATGTCATTTGCCTTTTCGGTTGCTGGTTCCAGGTTAGGTGTGCAGGATTGAACGCGAAAGGCTCGTTTTTGAACACGGAGCGATCAAAGTTGAACGCGAAACTCGACTGGGCGGATTTTTTTACAATTCTCCAGATTGCCGAAGCAGGTTCCCTTGCCGGCGCTGCCCGTGCGATCGGGCAAAGCCGGCCGACGCTGATGCGTCGGCTGAACTCGATCGAGAGGCGTCTTGGGGCTCGCGTCTTCGAGCGGTTTCGCCTTGGCTACACTCCAACCGATGCGGGTCAGGGTCTTCTTGATGCGGCACTAAAGATTCAAGCTCTTGCCCGTGACGCAGAGCGTGACGTTAGTGATCGGGATCGGCATCTTGCAGGCAGCGTCGTCTTGACGACGACGGATACGCTCTTTGCTGGGTTGCTCGCGTCCGAGCTGATCGGATTTCGCGAGCGATTTCCAAAGATCGTTTTGGACGTGCAAGTTTCCAACGACTTGCAGGACCTTATAAACCGGGAAGCAGACGTGGCTGTGCGCCCTACGAACGGTCCGCCAGAAAGCCTTTTAGGCCGAAAGCTCGGTGTCATCAGACAGGCGGCGTTTGCCGCCACCTCTTTCGAGAGCCGACCCGGTACTCCCTTGGTCGGCCCGAGTGAGAAGCTTTCCTATCCCCCTCTACATACAGCCACTCGTAACATCGGCTTCGGTATCTGCTCGATACGGGCAAATTCGATTCTGTCGCTTTATCACCTCATTCGCGTTGGTGCCGGTGTCGGTATCTTGCCAACATATCTGGGCGACAATGATCCACTGTTGGCTCGCCGAACAGCGCCGCTTCCGGAACTGGACACGGATCTATGGCTGCTGACCCATCCAGACCTGCGAAATACGGCGCGCGTGCGGGCAGTTCTTGATTGGTTCGCGAACTCCGCGACACTGCGCTCGAGGCTGAAATGACAACCTCAATCGTTATCATTCCTACCGAGCGCTATTTCTCTGAGATGTTTGAGACCCATGCGCTGACCGGCAACATCGCTTACGGCTGCGACGACACCTTCTCGCTGGTGTCGCTCGCCTCCGCTTGCCTGGGCGTCGGATTCGCGCCGGAATGAACGAAGGATCTGCCGAACCGCAACTTTGAGCTTCGGCCTGTGCGTGGTGTCGATCGGGGTTTGGGTTGCCTGGAATAAGGAAGATCCGGCGACATCATCGATATTGCCCGGTCGCGTGCGCAGCCGGGCAGGCGAGTGTAAGAAATCCCCTTCATAGCGATTGTCAGGCCACTCAAAGGGTGGCGTGCTAATGCACCCCGCTTTCGTCCGTCCGCTCAGCACCGGAATGCTGTGCGAGGCCTTTGGCGTGGTGGACCGCTGTACCGTCGTGCAGCAAAAGAGTTCTCGCCGACTCGTTAGCGCGGTGACTGCGACATTGCCCCGGGGCGAGCATATTGTGGCGATTAATTACCCTTTGGTTCTGTAAAAAAGTGGGCTCGGGACTTGTTGCATGGCGGGTTCGAAAGCGGACATAGGACGATGATAGAAGTCTGTGCTAACTTTCCAAGCATTTTCACGGGTGCATTTTTGCCTTTGGCCTCTGGAGCCTGCGGCCGGTTCGAACGAGGAATGCGAGTGCGATCAGGACCAGCAGAACGCGCCCGGGCAACGCGCCTGTCCCGTAGATGTCGGCTTCGATTGCGAACCCCCACCAGCAGTAGACAAGCACTGCACCGGAACCCAAGGCGAACCGGTGGCGATCCGACCAATCGCTGTGCCTTGCTGACCATGCGATCAAGCAAAGCATACCGAAGGCCAAAGATACGCTCATGATTGCTGTGATCCAGGCCGGGATCCCAGACTTCGGCGCGAATTCCTGGATCAGGTAGAAAGCCGAACCTGCGGCCAAGGTCGTTGCGCACAGAACCCACGGATTTGGGGCCAACTTAGTGTTGCTAACGCGCGGGGCTTCGCGACTATCGGCTCCGAAAGCCGAAGCAACTGGTCGCGCCGGAAATAAAACGAATGCCGCTATGATTGCCATGACTGCCGCGACGCCGCTCACAGCAAACTGGGACGGCGATGCGACGAATTGGTCCTTGGTGATGAAATGCGCCATCAACAGCGCGATGCTTGCGATAAACAAAGCGCCAACCACGCATAAACCTCTGGGGCTGAGCCAGGGCTCCAGGCGGCGTTTGGTGAAGAGGGCTTCTGTGAGGGCAATGGGCGTGCATATGCTCCATGCCACGTGGAGAATGACGACAAAGATGATCCACGACGGCGACGTGCCCAAGCTGGCAACATAACCGTAGTCCAGCAAACGGTGTCCCGCGAAGTTTGGGTTGAACCACGATTGTGTGGCGAAGGCTTCCTCGACGACGGCATAGGAAAGCGCGAGCGTCACCATAGTGGGCCAACCACGCCCATACCTTCGGGCAATTTCCCGCACGAGCACGGCGCCTGAGCCATATAGGATCGAGAGGATCGGCAGCAGTACGATCCATGTGACGGGGACATTCCCCAGCAGGTACTCGGCGATCAGCGGGGTGATCAGGAACAGGCAAAGCACGGGTGCAAGTCGGTTCGACATTATCATCACCTTACTCAGGTTGAGTGCGTTGCCTTGGTGCCCTTTGTATTGAGCAAAAGGAGTTGGCCCGCGGTGCTATGCGGTATGGCGCCCGGGTTGCCGGTCGACTTCTTTGAGGCGCCCGTCAGCGCCATGCACACGTCGTAGTCAGCAACTCCGAAATCTCGCGATGCATGTAGTCCGCTGTTTGTCGGACACGCGCGCCTTGGTTTGTCCAATCGTCGTTTTCCAGACCCAAATAGGCCGCGCGGGCCGCCGCGATGGTCGGCGAATAATCGGCAGGTAGATGTGGGATGGCCCATTCCGCGGCAACGTCCTTGGACACGATGGTCCCAGTCGTCACCGTCACCCACATTCGGGCGAGGGTAAGCAATACGTTGCGTTCATCTCCTTCGAGTGACTTGATCAAAGCCGGAAGCGCTTCGCTCATCGCGCGCAGTAGGTCACTGAAGGCGATTACAGGCAATATTTCAGCCGGCGCTTGACCAAACAGTGTCTTGGCGGCCCGCCGAGCCTGTAGGAGGATCACGGTGAGCTCTGGATCAGATCCTGGATGTGGGACTTCACCAGCCTGGAATTCCTGGCGCAACCACTCGCCATAGACAAATTCGCTTCGTGCAGGGTAATGCGCGGTGATGAGATCAGCTTGATTGAAGATTATTAGCTCAAGCGGACGCGGGCTATCGGGGTCTGCGGGCTGACCAGAAATCTGCATCAGCTCAGAAACAAGACTCTCCCGCTGGGCATGGGTCGTAGGTTGACTGACGACAGCGAGAATATCAACGTCGCTGTTTGGTCTTAGGCCACCACTGACTGCGGATCCATGGAGATAGACCGCGACCAATGTGTCCTCGAACTTGTCCCGCAGGATGCAAAGAGCATGTTCTGCCTCGAGAGGGATCGCAGGCCCGTTGTTCATACTATTCATCTTCAATCATCCGAAGGATCACTCAGTGGTCGAACTGGCACAGCGGCGACGGCGGAAGAAGTTGCTCGCGTCGCCGCGGTAGCCGAACCAGACACCACCTAGTACGGCTGCGATATGGGCGGTTCGGCTGATTGTGATTAGCCACTGGGCCGCATCGGCCTCGGCCAGGAAACCGACGACGTTGCCGCCGTCTATTATCCAACTGATCGGCTCGACCACGAGCGAAAACATTCCGATCGCGCCGTAGATAGCAGTGAGAAGATGGCGCGCCAAGTTGGAGCCCCAGAGCATCAAACAAGCGAGCATAAGCAGCAAAACATACGCGCAGCCACGGACCATCAACTCTGTGCCGCTGGCAGCGATGGTCTCAGCCAATCCGCGCGGATCCGCTAACAACCTGATTGCGAGCTCGATGATTGCTGTAACAATTGCGGCCATCCAGAACCAGAAGGCGAGACGGACAGAGGAGGGCATGTTTCTGGCATGCATGTCGAGCGCATCCCTATCGGTTGTTCATACTGTTCATAGTGGGTCCGCTCGATGTTTTCATTTGAGCCGCGGCCAACGTGAACTGCCGGTATCGATAACGGCCACACCCCGTCTTTTGAAGCCGAGCGATTGGGCGTTCATAAAATCCGAAGGCGTGGTGCGATGATCAGAAAATGCCGTGCAATCATTCGAGCTTGCCAAGCTGCGGCAAGGATATCCAAAAAACTGGCCACCGCCTGACGAGCCCTATCCCGCGTATTCGTCGTGTCGCCGGTTCCAAGTGTACGGCTCGGTCTGCGGCCATCCTGGCGGCGAGTCTTCCCAGAACTCCTGGCGACCGTACGGGGTGAGGTCCAGATAGGTCCAAAGACTGCCGAGATGCTCGACGCCGCGTGCGCCATTAAAATACGTACGATAGATATTCCCTTCATCACGCAGGAAGACGCTGACGCCGTGGCGTTCGCTTGTTTTGTTCGGATCGTTCGGATCAACCAACGTGGCGCCCATGTCGCGGTTGAAGTCGATGCCTTGTGAGGAATACCAGGTCGGGTAACGCCATCCCATCCGTTCCCGGTATTTTTGCAGCTTGTCCAACGGAGCGCGCGATACCAGAACGATTGATGTGTCGCGCGCATTGAGATGTGCCGGGTGTGTCATTGCGTCCACGACCCAGGAACAGCCATCACACCCTGCCTGCCATTCAGGCGCAAACATGAAGTGGTAGACGACGAGCTGCCGGCGTCCGTCGAAAAGGTCGAGCAGGCTCGCGGGACCTGAGGGTCCCGTAAATGTGTATTCTCTGTCGATCTTGACCATAGGCAAACGTCGCCGTTGCGCGTTCAAATCATCACGCGCACGGGTGAAGGCTTTTTCCCTATCGACTTGCTGCTCGAGAGCGCAGAGCCACTCCTTCATCGAAACGATCTCAGGCAACATTTTCAATTAGCTCCTTACGTCGAGACAGCTTGCATCTTGGTTCTAAAAAACGCCTTCCGATGCTGCACTTGAACGGCGGGCGGGATTGCCTCACCGATCGGCACGGATACCGAGAATTTTGGTCTGGTCGTATACTCTCTGTTGCGACGGCTCCCAATATGTTGTAAAAACATAACATGTCAAGTGAGCCCAAAGAAGATCTGGTTTTCAAGGCCTTGGCGCATCCACGGCGGCGTGCCATGCTCGACCGCCTCAAGAACGAGGCGCTCACCACCGGGATGCTCTGCCAAGCGTTCTTTGATATGGATCGTTGCACCGTCATGCAGCATCTCAAAATGCTGGAGAACGCCGAGCTCATCATCGTAAGGCGTGAAGGACGCGAACGCTGGAACCATCTCAACGCGCTACCGATCAAACGCATTCATGATCGATGGATCAGCGGCTATGCCGCTTATGCGGTCGCCATTCTTGGCAGGCTCAAAGCCGAGCTGGAAGGGTGATGGACGGAGGCGCCATGTTTCCGTTACGTTCGAAGGGTAGGACGGAAAGATTGGCTGGCATAATTATTGCTCCAAGCCGTGGGCATTATTGATGTACCGGTTTTCGGCGCGGTCAGGCTTTATGCTGCCGCGAATAGCATCCTGTTAATGGAACGTGACGTAGATTTGTTATCACGTACTAGAGCCTTCATTGGCCATCCGTAGGTTGGAAGAATCCGCTAGTTTATATGTTTCGAGCGGCTTCTTAGAGCTAGGTGGCTTACCGTGGCCTTGCGGCTAAGGCTAACGCACCGCTTTTGCTGCCGCATCGACCTTACGACGCGGTACTGACCAGACGTCGCAGCGCAGCCTGTGCTGGCGGAGCCCATGTCGCCTTTCCACCAGGCCGACCGTGGAGACCGTTGTCGCCGACGATCAGGCACACAAGTGCCTTGCAAAGTGCCCAGCCCCGTGCACGACGAAGGGTCGCTTTTTCGGGTGCTGGCGAGTAGCCCTTGAGAAAGCGATCAATGGCTCCATCGGGCAACAATAGCCACGCGGAGCCAAGATCACAGGCAGGGTCACCGGCGCACATATCCTCAAAGTCGACAACGCCGCAGAAGTTGCCATCCTTGGTCAAAAGGTTTGCCGGATGTAGGTCCGCGTGAAGCCACATGGCCGGACCATTCCAGTCAGGGGCATTTATTGCGTCATGCCAGATCTCGCGCACTTGGTCTGGATTTGCGATTAACTGTCGATCGATGGCATCGTTCAGAAAATGAGCGAAGCTATCGCTAATCGCGGCCAGAGGTCCACCTCGGCCGTGCCGGCCAGTCGGCGCAGTGGAGGGGGCGGGTTGATGAAGGGCTGCCAAAAAGGCGGCAAAAGTGTCTGCGGCTTCAGATTCAAGACTTGCAGGGGCGCGATCGGCAGGCTCGCCCTGGATCCAGGTTGTCACGATCCAAGTGCGCGGGAAAAGCATGGAGGGTCGGCCAAGCCGCTTAGGAGCAGGAATCGGCAGGGGAAGGCGCGGCGCTAAGTCCGGTAGCAATGCGTATTCCTTTAGAAGCAATTCGTCTGTATCGTCGGCGGACCAAGGCAGACGGACGGCAAGGTCGTTCCCCAGCCGCCACAACTGATTGCCCCACCCAACTGCACCCAAAGTGGGGGGCAAGTCGGCCAGGTCGGGGTGCTGCTCGCGCAGTAGCGCCGTGATCAGCTCCGCATCGATATGTTTGGTGCCCCCCATCTAAATACTCCATACTGTTTCGACGAGTTGCATTGCTCCAGATCCCGTATCCCATGGGCAGCAGAACAATCGGAATAAAATATGTCCTCGCGTGGTGCCAGACCTCGATCTACACTCATACGGCAGAGAGTGGAAAAAGCCGTCACAATCGGCGGTTACACAACGGCGATGCCAAGACAAGCACGTACATTCGCACATGAACATGCAATTCAATCATTCCGCGCATATCGCTGGCCGGTGGCTGCCGAGCTAAAGGGCGGCTCCCAACGCGTTTCTCTGGTGGCGACCGGAGCATTGCAGAGGCAAAAGTATCCGAACCTGCAATTGAAGTCGGCGGTCTTGGACGACGAGGATCACCTCACGGTCGCGCCGCGTGGCTTCACGCAGGGCTTGGAGTACCTTCTGTCAGTGCGCTGACGTTTCGCATCGAAAACTGGAACGAAGCTGCCGCGCAATTCTTAAGTTTTGCGAGCATACCAGCCGCGCTGAATTTTCAGTGGAATTTGCGTCGCAAAGGTCAGGTGCAAAAGTCGGTCCTACGCGACTGACGTTTGCGATGCCGAATGGCCTCTTCGTCCGCCGTTCGGCCGGCGTCCTGTAGTCGAGGCACTTTCTCGGCTGGTCGTTGAGATGGCGTGCAAGCTGGATGAGCTTGCGTTGCGACACACCTGCAAGGTCGGTATCGCCTGGCATGTATCGACGGATGCGCTTGTTGATGTTTTCCACGGCACCTTTCTGCCACGGTGCACTGGGGTCACAAAACCAGCTCCGCGCGCCGATGCCATCTTCCAAAGCCCTGAAGCCGGCAAACTCCGTGCCGCCATCAAAGGTGAAGCTCTGCCGGGCAAAGGCTGGCAAGGGAGAGAACGTTTCGATGATCTTGTCCATGATCGGTCGTGAGTGCCGGCTGTGGTTCTTGATCATCACGGTGTAGCGGCTCTTGCGCTCGATCAGTGAGGTTACGTTGGCGTTGCCCAAGTCACGTTGGAAGATCAACAAGTCGCCTTCCCAATGCCCGAACTGCGAACGATCACCAATGAAATCAGGACGTTGCGGTATCTTGCAGGCAGCAGGAAAAGTGCCGTCGCGGGGTTTCCTCGGGCCGCGGGGGCGGCGTTTGCGGCGGCCTTCCGCCAGATGCTGATGGAGTTCCAGCGCCTGATCTTCCTTGCCATAGATGAAGCGATAGATCGTCTCGGTGCAGACCCGCACGGCGCTCACGCCATCGGCGAGCAGACGACCGGCAATCTGTTCCGGTGACCAAAGTGCCTTCAGCTGCGCGATCACCAGTTCGCGCAATTGCGGGTGCCGCACTAGCTTCCTCAAACGCTGCCGCCGCTCTTTGCGGATGTCGTCAGCAACGGTTGGGAAGTAACCGCTATAGTCGGGCAGCTCGCGATCGTGGAAGGTGTTGCGCCGGATCTCACGATAGATCGTCGATCGATGACGACCGAGTTGACGCGCCATTTCTTTGATCGGCAGTTTGCGTTCGACAAAGTGGAAGAGGCGGCGTCGATCAGTCAGATTCAGCTGCGAATAGCGTCGGGCCATGCCAAAATCTCCAAGGGGAAGCCATTGAAATCATTGGCATGTCGCACTTCAAATTAGAATGTACCTCTTGGGGCAAAATGGTCGCATAATGTATCGATCGGAACGAAACGAGCCATGATGCTCCAGGGTGCAACTATTTTGGCTTCCTGCCTGCCTTCAATGGTTCTGGCGGCGAGCCGGAATCTTCTCGGTCCACGAACAGATCTGAAATATCGACGCTCAAAGCGGCCACTAGTCGATCTAACAGGTCAACGGAGGGATTGTATTCCCCCCGTTCGATACCGCTGATCGCGGTTCTATCCACATTCGCATCAACCGCCAGATGCTCCTGCGTGATCTTCTTCGAAGATCGTATGTGCCGGAGATTCCAGGCTATGCGCGCACGGGTGTCCATAGGGCATCGCCACCACCTTGCGTAGCGTTAATCCATAGAGTATATTCTACATATTGTTAGATACACGAGTTCTGCAGCGGCATCCTTCGTTGCCGAATACGACGCGTCGTGACCAAATTGGAGTGTTGCAATGGAACTTCGCCAACTCTCCTACTTCGTGGCGGTTGCCGAGGAGCTGCATTTCGGTCGGGCGGCGGCTCGGGTGCATATCGCCCAGCCGGCGTTGAGCTGTCAGATCCAGTCGCTGGAGAAGGAACTCGGTGTTCAACTGTTCATCCGCTCGACAAGGCGGGTGGAGCTGACGAGGGCAGGGGCGGTCTTCTACGATCGCTGTATCCGGATCCTTGGCGATGTCGACTTGTCGGCCGAGATGGTGCGCTCGGTTGCCGGCAAGGCGGTTCGAAAGATCCGGATCGGAACGGTCTATCCGGCAACCATCGGGGTTCTGCCAGCGTTCCTGGCGCGCATCGGCCGCAAGTATCCGGATATCGAGCTGCACATCTCCAGCGGCTCGACCAACGACATCATCCGCGGGCTGGAAAACGGTCAGATCAATCTCGGCTTCATCCGCCCGGTCGAAAACATCGGCTCGCTCCGGTTCTTCTCGATCGCGCATGAGCGCTACCTGCTGGCGCTGGAAAAGAAGAGTGCGCTGCTTTCTCGCAGCGAGATCGACATTGAGGATCTGAAGGGCGAGAAGATCATCTCGTTCTCGCGCCAGAACCTCTCCTACACAGAGCGCTATTTCGCGGAGAAATTCGAGGAGCACGATCTGTCGAAGAGTGTCGCCTATACCTGCGATGACACCTTCTCGCTGGTGTCACTGGTCTCGGCCGGTCTTGGCATCGGCTTTGCGCCGGAATGGACACTGGACCTGCCCAATCGCAATTTCGAACTTCGCAAGGTGAGGGAGTGGACTTCAGGATCGGGCTTGGTGTCGCCTGGTCGAAGGACGATCCGACGACCGCTCGTGACGACATCATCGATATCGCGAGGTCGTTGGTGAGGGCGGGGAAATGAGGAAGCATTGTGCAGGATTAGCCTCGCTGCAAAGCCAGCGGGGTAGTCGGTCCGCGCTCCTGCCTCTTGTCCGGCGCCAGGGGTGAAGAGGTACGCCTTCTTTGAAGGCAAGAGGTTCGCCAATTCCCTTTCCGCCCAAAAGCGCCCAAGCTTTGCGCAGTCTGACTGTGGATAACACCGAAGAAAGGCCGGACACCTAAATGGCTCTGCGTCGGACAAACCCACGTATGGGTCAAGACAAAAGGCTTGACAATACTCAACCCATAACCTCATCCTGTTGTGGAATGTATTCCATAATAAAGTAAGTTGGGAGGCTTATGATGAGGAAATTGGGATTGCTAACTGCGTTGGCCGTGATGTCAGCGATGTCTGTAGCTCACGCAGAGCAGCAAAAGGGTGGCGTCATTGATGTAGCAACGATCGGCGAGCCTCCCACACTCGACGCCATGGTGACGTCCACCGATCTCGTCGGCATGATTAGCCAGCATATTTTCGAGACGCTTTACACCTTCGATAGCAATTGGAATGTCGCGCCGCTTTTGGCCGAGGGCCTGCCTGAGATCAGCCAGGATGGCAGCGTCTATACAATCAAGCTTCGTGAGGGCGTTACCTTCCATGACAAGACCGCCTTCGACTCGGCCGACGTCGTCGCATCACTGAACCGCTGGCTGAAGCTCGCCGGGCGCGGTAAACAGATCGCTCCAAATGTCGAACAGGTGGAAGCCGTCGATGCGTTGACCGTACGCATCACAATGGCACAGCCCTACGCGGCGCTCCCGGCATTGCTTGCGTTCAACAATTCCGCAGCGATTATGATTCCGAGCGAAAAACAGGCAGATCCGATGACCGATGTGGTAGGCACGGGCCCTTACCAGCTCAAGGAGCGCAAACCGGACCAGTACATCCAGCTCGTCCGTTACAACGACTACAAGCCTCGCTCCGAAGATGCTTCCGGTTATGCTGGCGAGCGCTATGCTTTTCTCGACGAAATTCGCTTCGTGCCTGCGCCGGACGCCTCGACTCGGCTCGAAGGCGCGGTCGCCGGTCAGTTCGCCTACACGGATTCGATCCCCGTCGAACAGATGGACCGGTTGACCAATTCCAAGTCGGAGGCCGTGCTCCTCCAGAACTTCGGATGGCTTATGATGCGGATGAACTCCAAACAGGGCGTTCTCGCCGACATGAAGGTGCGCAAGGCGGTGCAGAAGGCACTGAGCGAGACCGACATGCTGGCGGCTGCCTTCGGCGATCCGAAGTTTTATGCGGCTGATGGTAGTATGTACCCCGAGGGATATCCCTGGCGCACGGATGTCAATGTCGAGGGGAACTATGACGTTGCCGATCCTGATGCCGCCAAGGCGGTATTGGCGGACGCCGGCCTGGCCCCCCCGGTACCGCTTCGAATCCTCACGAGCCGTCAGTATGAGTTCCACTACAAGATAGCGCTGGTCGCTGCGGAATACCTGAAGCTCGCCGGCTTTGATGTGAAGATGGAAGTGGTGGATTGGGCGACGCTAACGCAGCGTATCCAGAATCCCGAGCTCTGGGACATTTTCATTACCCATAGCCCATTCCTTCCTGAACCGGCGCTGATCAACATCCTTTCTCCAAGCACCGTTGGCTGGTGGAGCACACCCGAAATCGCAAGCGCGATGACGGCGCTTACTGGTACGACCGATCAGGCCAAGCGCGTAGCCGCATTTGGAAACGTCCAGTCACTGATCATGGAGCAGGCGCCGATGATCAAGGTTGGCAACTTCAGCGCACTTTCCGCGAAGTCGCCAGCGATGAAAGGTTTCTGGCCATCTCCTTGGCCATCCTTCTGGAATGTTTCACTCGAAAACTAAGAGATTGTTCCTGGTCCCCGTCGAGGCGGGGACCAGCGGGTTCGCGGGTAACAGATGTCCTCCTCTTTCACCGGAAATATATCCTCTGCATCGAGCGAGCGTCTCGATGCGCTCGTAGCCACTGCGGCTTCGGCATCGGGCCCCGGCCTGGCCGTCGCCGTCCTTCACAAAGGCGAGCCGGTTTACAAGCGCGTGCTGGGGCTTGCGAACCTCGCGCACGACATTCCGCTGACCGACCGCTCCGTGATGCGCATCGCCTCGCAGAGCAAGCAGATCACCGTCATGATGATCCTGTTGCTGGAAGCGGAAGGCAAGCTCTCGCTCGACGACGACATCCGCAGCCACTTCCCGTGGCTTCCCGACTGGGAGTGCCGAGTAACGCTCGGCCATCTCGCATCGAATACCAGCGGTATCCGGGATATTCTCGATTCAATGATCATGGCCGGCATGCCGATTACGGCTCCCTCGTCGCGAGCGACGGCGAAGGCGATTGTGGCGAGGCAACGGGACCTCAATTTCGCACCCTCCACCGACGTGCTCTACAGCAATTCTAATTTTCTGCTTCTCTCCGAACTCATCGAGAAGATTACGGGGAAGGGCTTCGACGAAGCACTGTCGCACTATATCACCGGGCCGCTTGGAATGAACGACACGCGGCTGATGATGCGCGACGACGAAATCTATCCGCGGCTTGTGGATCACCATCGTCGAGGTGCCAACGGTAGCTGGCTGAAGTCGACCTGGGGGATCGCGATTGGCGGGGAGGGAGGACTCGTCTCGACCCTTTCCGACATGATACGCTGGCAGCAGAACCTTCGAAATCCGATGGTCGGCACCACGGACATGGTCGAGCGGATGGGGCGTTCCTTCGTGACGATCGGCGGCGTCGCCTCACCCTATGGCCTTGGTCTGGTCAACACGAAACAAAAGGGCGTTGACCTAATCGGCCATGGCGGCTGGATCGCTGGATCGCGGTCGGAATCCTTCCGCGTTCCATCCGAAGATTTGAGCGTCATCCTTCTTTCCAACCACGACGATTTTTCGTCGTTCGGAATCGCGCGGGATTTGTTGGACATCTTACTCGGTCGCGAGCCAGGTGGGCTGATTTCGCGGCAAGGAATTGCGACACTCGAGGCCCACTACGGTTTCTGGCGCTCGGAAGATGGAGGATTCCTGTTTCGTCTGGAGGAGGCGGGAGGCCTTCCTGCGATTGCCGGTAGCATGGGTGTGTCGCCACTAGAGGAAATCGAGCGCGGGATCTTTCAGGCTCGAGGAGCCCTCCCGTCATTCATCTTCTCTGTGGCATTGGACGGTACGATTGTGACGGAGAGATTCGGTCGCCGGAAGCTATACCGTAAGATTGAAGAATCGGCAGGCATGTTCATTGGTATCTCAGGTGTTTACGAAAGCGACGAGGCTGGTCTGACGGCAGCTGTCGGCCAACAGGGAGAAAGTTGGCAGATGCACATTTCTTCGCCGTTCGGCGCCGCTTGCGTCGAACTGGAATCATGTGACGATGACATGTTTCTCGCGCATCCTGTTGATCGGGAGCCCCACGATGCTTGGCGCACAGCACCCTGGATTCTGCCTTGGCTCTATACGGTAAGATTCACTGGAGATGGGATCGTTCTTAACAGTGACCGTGGACGCGCGGTGGCGCTTCGACGGCGGACCTGAAGTTTCCCGATATTTCGCTAACAACACGAGTTCACCGGCGACTTGGATCCAGAAGGATTCGCAAGTCAGTTCGGACGCAGACGCCCGCCCGCATACCTTCCGTAAGCGGTGTTCGGCTGGCACCTTGACTGGCATTCCTAGTCGACATTGAATATTTTGGGTGCGCGCGGCATGGTGCCTATGCACCAACGGTCGTCATTACATTAACGCTTACGAGCGGCAAAAAGCCAATAAACAAAGCCGCAGAATGTCGCAGCCACATACATCGGCGCGGCGGCAGCAAGAGTGTAGTTGGGACATGCCCTTCCTGTGCAGTTCAAGAGATAGAATCCGAACGGGATCGCGTTCGCAACGAGCAGTACCATAGGCAGAGACGGGCCCATGATTGCTGTTCCAGCTCCAAGCAGCGGGACGAACACGACGGCGGCTATCAAGACTAAAAAGCCAATGATACCTCCCCATACTCCAAAGAACAGAAAACCAAGGCCGGTCAAAATTATCGGGCCTGCGACCAGGCCGAATAGATTTCTCATTATCGTTGCACCTCGACAACTTGAAGTAGAACCCTGCATTCACTGCGGTTAAAATCTAGTTTCTATCGCTTTGTCGGTGGAAACGGACCGAATGGTTGGCGATCAAGGGGCCAGCAACATGTTAGCCCACAAGCTGATTCCACGGCAGCAACTCATCGATCCGGCTCTGCTTATGGCCGTTGACGATGGCAGTGAGTGTGGCGGTCAGGTAGGTCAACGGATCAACGGCATTGAGCTTGCACGTCTCGATCAGCGAGGCAATTGTCGCCCAGTTCTCGGCTCCGGCATCATGGCCCGCAAAGAGTGCGTTCTTTCGGTTCAGGGCTATCGGCCGGATAGTCCGCTCGACGGTGTTGTTGTCGATCTCGATGCGGCCGTCGGTCAGGAAGAGCTTCAGGCCATCCCAGTATTTGGCGATGTAGGCCAAAGCCTCGCCAAGCGGGGACTTGGTTGCTACACGGGCACGGTGATGGGCAAGCCAGGTCTGCATGTCGGCGACCAGTTGCGCAGACCGTTCCTGTCGCCCGGCGAGGCGAGCCTCCGGATCAAGACCGCGCAGTTCGGCCTCGATCCGATACAGTTCACCGATCCGTTTGACGCCGTCCTCGGCGATAGGTGCTGCTCAGTTGCGGGTAATCTCCACCAGCTTGCGCCGAGCATGGGCCCAACAATAGGCAAGCCTGATGGCCGCGCCGATACGGTCTTGCGCGATCAGCCTGTTGTATCCGGCATAGCCATCGACTTGAAGAATGCCGGAGAAGCCCTGCAATATCCGTTCGGCATGAATGCCTCCGCGACCGGGAGCGTAGGTAAAGGCGACGCCTGGCGGCGCACCGCCAATCCATGGTCGATCATCACGCGCGAGCGCCCAGAAGTAGCCGGTCCTGGTTTTGCGGGAGCCGGGATCGAGAACCGGGGCACGGGTCTCGTCCATGAACAGCTTGGTCGAGCGCTTCAGGTCGGCAATCAGTGCATCGAACACGGGACGCAATTCGAACGCTGCCCGGCCGACCCAGTCGGCAAGCGTGGAGCGGTCGAGATCAATGCCCTGGCGGCTCATGATCTGGGCCTGACGGTAAAGCGGAAGATGATCGGCATATTTGGAGACTAGCACATGGGCGACAGTCGCTTCCGTTGGCAGGCCTGCCTGGATCAACCGCGCCGGAGACCGGGCCTGGACGACGCCGTCGCTGCAGGCACGGCATGCATATTTGAGGCGGCGAGTGACGATGACACGGAACTGTGCGGGAACCACATCCAGACGCTCGGAGACATCCTCGCCGATGCAATGAAGGCATCCGCCGCAGGCGCAGATCAGGCTTTCCGGTTCGATCACCTCGTCGACACGGGGAAGATGCTTTGGAAGGGAGCCGCGATTGGTCGCGCGCGGTTTGCTAATTCTGTTTCCGGTAGGAGCGTCTGCCTCGTCCTCGGCATGGATCGCTGCCATGGCCGTTTCCAGGTCTTCCAGTGCCAGATCGAATTGGTCGGGATCAGTCTTCTCTGACTTGCGCCCGAAGGCGGTCTGCTTGAAGGCCGTGACCAACTTCTCAAGTCGTTCGATCCGTTCATCCTTGCGGGCGATCTGGGCAACCTTATCCGCTTCGCTTAGCCGCGCCGCAAGCAGCATCGCCTTCAGGGCGGCAACATCATCGGGAAGATCAGTGGCATCAAGCATTGCCAGAAGCTACCAAATCCCGGCCCGTTTTGCCGTCAGAATCTGTCGTCCTGAGTCATCGTGCCGCAGTTATTCGACAGTCCCCGGCGTTCTCGCCTTGACGGCATGAACTCGCCGCCAATCGAGACCCGCAAACAGGGCTTCGAACTGGGCGTGGGTCAGCGTCATCAGTCCATCCCGTATGACGGGCCAGGTGAAGGTGTGCTCTTCCAGCCGCTTGTAGGCCAGCACAATCCCGCTGCCATCCCAGTAGATCAGCTTCAACCGGTCCGCCTTGCGCGACCGGAACACGAAGACCGTTCCGGTGAACGGGTCCTTGTGCAGCTCGTTCTTCAAAAGCGCCGCCAATCCGTCATGACCCTTGCGGAAGTCTACGGGTTTGGTCGCCACCATGATCCGCACGCGGTTCGACGGGAAGATCATGTCGCAGCCGCCAAGGAACGCGCGATGGCTGCTATCCGGGCCGCAGACGCACCTTCCTCAAGACGGATCGTGACAGGACCGACGATGATCTCGGTGCGGGTGGTCTGCTTGGCGGTTGGCGGCTCCGGCGCGGGCGTCTCGACGACCATGGCCGCGAATTCGACTGCGTCTTCCGGCTCGGGCAAAACCAGCTTTCCCTGCCGTACCAGTGTGCGCCAGGAAGACAGGTGGTTCGCCTTCATCCCGTAGCGTTCCGCCACTTCGTTCACCGTCACGCCCGGACGCAAGCTCTCCGACACGATTCTTGCCTTCATCTCGTCAGGCCATTGGCGATGAGCTTCCCGTCGACTCCGCCGCGTCGTGAGAACCTCCAATGTAGTGTCCATGGAGAAACTCCTTCTCGCTCGTCCATGGAACGTCGATCACAGATCAGGCGACTGCGGGCAATGTGGGGGAAGAACACCGGTTACTACCTTCCAATTGTTCAGCGACGTTCACTGACTATGGTGGCAGCCCGGCGCCGACCGTCTTCTCCCACGGCTTCGCCTCAACAGGCCACTCCCAATGCGCACTTACGAATAAAGCCTGCGGTCATCACGGGCAACAGCGGCTCCATTGCCGTTAGCGGCGAATTCAAGCGCGTCCTCATCGGCTTCGCCCAAAAACGATGACCGTCTTCACTCACCCGACGAGAAATACGATTCGACGAGCCTCCATAACGAGATCCGGAGATGGGGCCGCTTGCCTGGCGCCTTTTGCTTTAGAGGTATTTCCTGTGGGTTCGACGCTTAGTGGATAAATCCAGTTAGAACGGCGGGATGGCAGGGAACCGCGTGGATCATCCGGCACTCCTCCCGCCAGCCTTCCTTTGTCGCAGTCGCGCTTGAATGGGGGCCATCATAAAAGTGCCGTCGCTCCGATACGAGAAATGCGAGGGCCACGGCAACCGGGTGACCTCGCCCTTGAGGCCGTGCCAGCGCGCCAATACTACTAAAAGAAAATCGGTCACGACCGACCTTTCAACAATATGTCCGCAATCCCCAAGAGATCAGATGCCTCGCAATCCCAGTTATTGGGTAACGGGCTGTATGCCGGTTTTGAGGGATCGTTTGCATGAGAGCGCGTAACATAACCCGTTTTCAGCCCGCAATTGCGGGCAGCATTCAGATCGTAGTCATGGGCCGCAATCAACATTGCATTGCCCGGCGCCACGCCCAGCAATTCGCAAGCACGCACATAGACCTGAGGCATCGGCTTGTAGGAGTGCCATACATCCGCGCCGAGCACCGTGTCCCAAAGGAGCTTTCCGTGTCTAGCCACATTGATCATCAGTCGAGTGTGGCCATCAGAGAGTGGGGAAACGATGAAGTGTTTTTTCAGTCGAGATATCCCTGCCGCGGAATCAGGCCAAGGTTGCAGCCGATGCCAGGCAAGGTTGAGATGATGCAGGTCCGCCTGGTCCATTTTGACACGCGTGAGTCCAAAGGCTTCCAGGGTCTCCTTGAGGTTCTCCAGATTGAGAAGGTCAAGTGTCACAAATGGCCGATTGCCAGCTCGCACCGCCTCGACCGACGCATCATAGCGGCCAACCCATGCATCCGCAAAATCTTCAGCATCGATTTCTGCTGCCGCATAACGTGCGAGAAAGGGCTTGACCTCCGCTGCAATGCTGCCACGCCAATCAACAACTGTTCCTAAGACATCGAAGAACAAAACTTCGAGATTTCCCATGACCACTCCCACGTTGGTTTTCTTGTGCGTCTTGCGGTACGACGGATCGATCTTGTCGAGCTGACGTCTGAGATAGTCGAAATGTTCAAACGGATGCACGTGGCCTCCTTTAGTCGTTTTCTGCCTCACTCGATCCTGCCTCATATTCGAGGGTTGTCGGTGGATTGGGCCAGGGTCAGCGTTTTGGCGCGTTCGAGGTAATAAATCCTCGAATGCTCACGCGACTGCTGAGTTCCCCGGATCGTTGTTGGGGAATGGTATCGCTAAGATCGAAAATACTCCGCGTTTCCAAGCTGTTGCCACGAATGAGGGATAGCACCGGGCCGAAACACAATGCGTTTCGGTACGAGGCGCACATGGCAGTTTGCACTGGGGCCTCCAGCAGCCTCGAAATCCTTGACTGGCGACCATACGAGCTCAGCAGCTCCAGTGATCTGCAAGATGTCCCCTGTGTCAAAATCGGGAACGAGAAGGCCACAGGCTGGATTGAGTAGCAGATTTCCGAGCGTGTTGAAGTAAAAATTCCCGCGATAATCTGGCCATAGCAACGCCCCATCCGTGATAAGCATGAAGCCCGCTTGACCTCCTCGATGCGATACGTCGACGGCGCCCGGATTGAGCAGTGCACGATCACGGTGTTGGCTCGCGACGAAGAAGGTGTCGGCCTTGCGGATGAGTCGTTCGACACGTTCGTCGCTCAATTCCAATTCTTCGGTATCCCCGGAGTTGGCTTTTTGTGACACCCAATCGATGGCTCGGGGCCAGATATATTGGGGGCAGTTTCCATAACTCTGTTCGATTTCGATTTCGAACGTAACCTTATCGGTAAAGCCAAGAATCGAGCCATTGACGCGGTTACGGCGCCTGGTTGCAAGATCGATCCCTAAAACCGCTATCGGTTTGCCGGGCAATAGCGCATTGATCAAGGGATCATCGAACTCAGGCAGGGCAGAAATGGACAGATGTTGCGGGTCCGGCGCATAGATGAAACGCTCTGGGCCAAACAGTATCGACGCCCATACCTGGCCGACATCGTCGGCTGCCCCAATCACAACATACGAAAGATGGCCGAAAAAATCCGTTTGCTGTTCCATCAGGAATGTACGGATCGCGGGGGTCCGCGCTAACCGCTCTTTGAAGCCGAAGCGATCCTGGATAGCTTCCTCACCTATATGGAAAGGCGAGCTCACATCGCCCTCGTTAGCCAGGATAGCCATCTTAGTTCTGCCTTGTCGTAGCAAGACGAACGAGTTCGACTGAACTGGTTCGGGCTCGGAAAAATTCGCCGGAATCGCCCATCAACGAGGCGACATTTGCCGCTGCCTGATAGGCCACAAGCTCAAAAACCATCTGCTCGACATCCAGATCGGCCCGTAATTCATCCGCTTCTTGGGAAGCACGGATCAAGTCAGCGAAACGGGAACGAATTTCTTTTCGATGCTCGTTGATGCGATCGCGAATACGTCCAGGGCGCGCTCGATATTCGCTGCTGACTGCATTGATGAAGCAGCCGCCAGGTAAAGTGCGGGCCTCGACAAAGCCGAACCATCCATCGACGAGTGCCTCAAGTCTTGAAGCAGGCGTGAGTTCCTGCATCGCGCGATCCACCACGTTTCGCTGGTACAATGCGACTGCACTCTCAAGCGTGGCGAGTTGTAACGCTTCCTTGTCGCCGAACAGTACCTGGATATTGCCCTTTCCCACGCCCGCATCTGTGGCCACACGACCGATCGACAGGCCTTCGAGCCCTTCCGTCGACGCGATTGCTGTCGAATGCTCAAGGACCTGAGCGCGCGCCCTCTCTCCTCGTTGGCGCCTGCGATCCAATTCCATCATCTCAAGACCTCCAATTTGGGTTGACTTCCAAATCCAATTGTATATACGGTCGTATGTATATCAAAACGAGTTCCGCCGGTCAAGGGAACGAGCGCTCCGCAGCAGTTCTGACGCCACCGTGCCGTCGAAAGGAAACCAATGAACAGGTCAACACCGAGCAATGTGCAAACGTCACAACACACCGGTCACTGGGTCACAGTCTCTATGCTGGCCTTCGGCGTATTCGTAGTTGGCACAGGCGAATTCGTATTGGCAGGCCTTTTGCCACTTCTCAGTCGATCCCTTCACATATCTGTCAGCACGGCAGGACAGGTGATAACCGTATTTGCACTTACATGTGCTTTAGCAGGCCCCGTTCTGACAACCTTTACCCGCAGATGGCAACGTCGGCAGGTACTTTTGATCGCCATATTGGTCTATCTGGCCGGGAGTGTCTGGACCGCGCTGGCGCCACACTACTGGCACGTTATCGCGGGCCAAATCCTGGCCGCGCTCGGTGTTGGTCTATTCGTGCCGAACGCAACAGTAACCGCGGCGGCTCTGGTTCCCGAGGCGCATCGCGGGAAAGCTATCGCTATTGTAGTCAGTGGTTTCACGGCCGCCGCTTCGCTCGGAGCTCCGTTCGGTACGGTACTTGGCGGGCTCTTTGGATGGCGGACAACATTATGGCTGGCGGCCGCTCTTGCGATCCTTGGGGCCCTCGGGGTGCTCGCTCTGGTCCCGAGGAAGACCTCGACAGCTCAGTCAAGTGGCATCCGACAGCAGTCGCGTCTGCTTCGCGAGCCTCAGATTCTTGCGGTTCTTAGTGTCACGCTCCTTGCCTTCACCGCCGTCTACATTCCCTATACCTACATTGGCGTGATCTTCGAACCAGCGACGGGTGAAAGCAGTCTTAATCTGGCAGGATTGATGCTGACGCTCGGTATTGTCGGCACACTGGGCAATCTTACCGCGGGTATCTTCGCAGACCGTATCGGGGGTCCGAAAGTCGTTGCGATTGCACTCGTTTGGCTGATAGCCAGTTTGTTGGCTATACCCCATGCAATCGGAAACCTGTCGTCGGCTTACGTCGTGGTTGGATTTTTTGCGATTGCTGCATTTGCAATCACAACACCACAGCAGCATATGCTGATCGCACTGAAACCGCAGTCGGCAGCCGTTCTGATTTCGTTGAACCAAGCGATCCTTTATCTGGCAATCGCACTATCAGGTTTGGTTGGCGGTCTCGGTGTCGATTGGATTGGACCGGATCGGGTGAGCTATATCGCGGCCGCCCTTGCTGCCATTGCCCTCCTTTTATCGCGGCTTGCAAAAAGGATGATCCACTAGTGACCATAAGGAAGAATTTGAACTTCACACTGGCTATGTCCGTTGGTCATGATGACCTCAGTGTAGTTTCGCCGAGCCGGCCCTGCCGATCAGCGCCATGTCGGATCGCGGCTGACTTTGTTCGTCACGACGCGAGAAGGCCACATCCTGACGTAACGCAAGCGGAATAATCCACCGAATGGTCTCTGAAAGCGAAAGCCGACAGGGGTAGCGCCGCTGCCACGACACCCGCGTTCTGCTTCAAACCACCTCGACGCGTCCGCCAAACCTGGAACGAAAGAGAGCTTCATGTGCGTCCTGATCCGGATCGTAGCAACAGTCCTGGACCAAGCGCACATCGTAGTCTGCATCACTGGCCCAGGCGACGCTTGAAAGAACAACGCCAGTCGTGCTTATCCCGGCCATTACCAGAGTGCTTACGCCGCGCGTCCGAAGGTCGGTGTCAAGTGATGTTCCATGAAAGACACTAGCTCGCGGACATGCGTAGAAAAGGTCCCCCGGTTCAATCGCAAGCCCTTCGACAGGCCGCCCCGTACGAAATCGTCCGGTCGATAAAAAGGGTGTGATTTGGCGGTTATTCGGCGGCGGTGCATGTTCATACGCCTCGCCCAGCGAAAAATTGGGGAACAGTAATGGCCGACCGGTGACGCGCCATTGTTGGATCAATGCNNGCATTGATCCAACAATGGCGATGGTTGATCTCCAAAAAGGATTGAGAACACGTCGACTTGATAGTGCATAATCACGAGAGCCGCTCTATCAATATAAGTACCTTGAAAGTCGAGTTCCATAAAAAACCTCTAAATAAATTTGAATTCAGCCTAATATTGTCGACTCGACGCGTCCTTTCAAGGTAATTAACAGCTTGGGATCAACAACATTACGTTATCAACCGTCGCTGATACGCAGTAATGGCGCGCCAGAGGTTCATGTCGTGACCCTTCCAAGTTAGCAAAGCACCAGTCTAGACATTTTTTCTCGAAAAATAGTCCACTGGGCGCTGCACATTGCGTAGCCCGTTTGGCAGAAAGTGTGCCGGAATGGTGGGAGCGATGAAGAATTTCAACTGCGTCGCCAATCTAAAGGTGTGCTGGATTGCCGTTCAAGGGTGAAAAAGTTCGCTTGATGTCTGGCTTTTTTGAAAGGGAGAAGAAAAAGAACAGAAAATTGACTTGGGTAGCTGCCAACGCCGGGCGTTTTCGGGCTTGAAGTGTCCATCAATTCGCACGAGATTTGGCCCCTTTAACACCGGTGGATGTCGGGTTTGATCGTGGCTCGCCCCCGCACCTTTTCAGTAGCAGGAGCCGAGATGTCCTTCGTCGTTTCGCCAATCTCAGTTGATCACGCAGAAAGTTTCCATTCGTGCCTAGATGTCGTTGCACGGGAGAGGCGGTACCTCGCTCAGACTAATGTATTACCCTTGGAAAAAGTGCAGGAGTTCGTTGAAGCAAGTGTCGCAAATGATAGCGTCCAGTTTGTTGCTCTGGACGGCGATTGCGTCATTGGCTGGGCGGATATCTTCCCCGCTTGGCAGGACGCGATCTCCCATCGAGGTAGTCTCGGAATGGGTGTTCTGCCAAATTACAGAGGCCAGAGAATAGGCGAAGCTTTATTGCGCTCTTCTATCGAAAAGGCGAAGGCTAAAGGCATTACCTGTATCGAACTCGAGACCCGCCAGGATAATCTGCCGGCTATTCGGCTCTACGAGAAGTTCGGTTTCCGTCTTGACTGCGTGAAAAGCCATGGGATGAGGTTCGACAGTGTGTACTTTGCTACTGTTCAGATGAGCCGCATACTGTGACATTGCACCACTATGCTGCCGTCCCCGATGGGGATCCGGCGAGGTTCTAGTCACAGTAGGATGAAGATTCAGTATCGTCCTTGTTGTTGACGTCATCGGAAACGGCCCCATCGGGGCCGTGTCCAGGGATAGAGGTTGCCGGCTTAGCGCATGCTCTGGAGACGCAAACGTTCCTTCTCGATCTCTTCAGTGGTGTAGGGATCGCGCGCCTCATCAAATTGCACCCAACCCTGCTCCGAGTAAGAGGCCCGGCGCTGGACCGGATCGACCCAGCTGCCCCGGCGCAGAATAGCTTCCGCATCCGCGTAGAGCGCGTTGTCCACACGGGCGGTAACGACGGCGCCGCCGCGGCGCACACCCTCGGCATAAACATGCGCATGCTCTGCCGGAACACCCGATTCCGTCATCGCGCCGATGATGCCGCCAGCAGCACCACCCGCGACAGCCCCGGCGGCTGCACCTGCGGCCATGGCGGCAAGCCAACCGGCAGCCACCACCGGTCCAACGCCCGGAATGGCCATCACGCCGAGCCCCGTTAGTAGCCCGCCGACGCCACCGATCGCCGCGCCGACACCGGCTCCGGTACCGGCACCTTCAGCGGCGTTGCTGTTGTTGTCGGTCCCAGAGCGGTCGCCACTATTGTTGGAAACGATACTGATATCGTCCGACGGCACACCGCGATCTTCAAGCGCGCTAACTGCCGCGCGGGCGTCGGAATAATCATCGAAAAGTCCGGTAACGGTTTTCATGAGGGATCTCCTAGAGAGTGTTAGTTGGCAACGATGTTGCCCTGGTAGTCGAGCGCGACGGCAACGGACTTTCCGTCCTTCATTGCGGTGGCGCGCCAGACGCCGGTCTCGTCGAGTTTTAGCCCGGTGATCTCGGTGTAGCCGCCTTCTGCCAGGCGTTCCTTGGCTTGCTCCTCAGTAAAGCTGTTGGAGCCGGCAACCGGCGCGGTGGGATTGGTCGTGTCCGGTGTCGCGACAGCGGGTGTGTCGCCATCCGTCGTGGCGGGAGGTGTTGCGGTCTGAGCGAGCGCGCCAAAGGTCGACGCGCCGAGGAATACCGCGGCGAGCAGCAGATTTTTCATGATGTGGATCCTTGTTCGTAAGCCAGTAAAGCCTACTTACCAAACTCGGTTGGCCGCCTTTGGTTCCTGATTCCATTGAGAATTGTCGCGGTCAAAGGTTCCAAGCCTGCCGCCGTGGGCGGCGCGTTTTTTTTGCTCCAAGACGGAACTCGCTCATCACCTCCCGCGCTTTCGCGGCGGAACGGCTGGACGTCATGTGGCGCCAAGCGCCCGGGCTGTTACACGACGCTAAAGCGTCTTCGTCACGATTTGCGTCGCGACCGAAACCACAGGGCCCGCCAAGGCGATGGTGGTATCCAGTCCGGCCTCCCTCCACCTGCGGCCCCTCGCGAAATCCTAGTCATATCTTGTCGTTCTGCGCATGTGGCACCTCACCGAACCAGGCGCGGTCGGGCGTATGAGATGAGCTGGATAGCGTCATCTTCCATCGCTAGGCATAGTTCATCGTACTCGGCGACCAAGTCGCGCCGAATCCTCCGCGCGCGCAATTCGTCACGCTTCACCATCGCGAGCCCGTAGATTTCCAGCAATTCGGATAAAAGAGGGAGTTTGATTTCTGCCAGTTGTACCCGATGGCTTGGCAACCGGACCATCATTCGAGCACGCCCGATCCTTTCGTAATCCATCTCTCGCCTCTCGCAAAAGTGGTCTTTATTCGATCAACACACCCAAAGTATGTAATCCGCGTAATGCGGCGGGCATTTAAGCTCGTCAGTAGAAAAGACGCCTCAGTTTGAGCTTTGCCTTCAGGCATTCGGCCGCATCGTCAGCAGCGCTGCAATCGATTTCGCGAATATTCTCGAGCGTCTCTTCTCTCGCTTTTTTCGCGATTTCGTCTGCGGACATTTGTAGTGTACTGCCATCATTCGAAGTCACCGTGCACACATCTCCCATGCACATTGTCGTCTGTGCGTGAGACGGTGATCCTAGTGCGATCACTGTCAACGCAACAACGTTCGCAATGCAGATCAAGGGTACCATCGCGTGTTGAACCTAACGCACGATTCGGGGGCTAGCGGAGGCGATCAACTTGACGGCTTGATCTTCCATGGCCTGGCACTGTTCGTCGTACTCAGCTAGCATTTCTTCATTCCCCTCATATGCGCGAAGCTCGTCGCGTTTCATAGCTGCTATGCCGTACCTCTCCAGCAAATCGCAGAGCGCCGAATAGTTGAGGTCGGCAAGCTGTCTCCGGTGTCTCGGCAGCCGGATCATCATGCGCGTGCGGCCGATTTTCTCGAAATCCATCGCCAACCTCAGCCATTGAGCTCCAGCGCAATACTCACCCATCATACCGAAGGTATCAATCATGAATATGAATTGACGCATCGCGGCGGGCCTCTCGCGCGCCAAGTAGGAAGGCCTGAAGACGCAGGGTCGCTTCTACCGGCAATAGTCCGCTTGCAATGGGGACAGAAAATAAAGCGGCGGAAGGCCATGCATCATCGCATGCGCAAGATTGTCGGGCGCGACGGCCATCCTGGGGGCGCCGACTGCGACAGTTGCAACCCCGCTCGCCGCAGCGCGTCCGCAGGTTCGACGACCAAGCCGCGCGACGCTCTATTCATCGTCTTAAGGGCGCCTCGAAATTGGTCCGCGGTTTTGGGCGCAATCCCGAGCTTTTGGAGTTTGGCAAGCACCGGACCAAGCGCGGCAAGTCTCTCGCTGTCAGTTTGGCCAGCGATCAACAAGCGGTTTTCACTTTCGATTTCTCCGCGAAGCGATAACAGCGACATTAGTGGTCTGTCCCGCGCGACCTATCGCCCCGAAGTTCCGCGGCCAGCCGATCGATGATGCGGCTGCGAGAATCTCAGCTTGATGCCATCGAATGCCTACCCACCGTCGACCAATCACCGTCTCGAACGCCTAGGTGTTTCTGCCAAAGGCGACGTAGACCGTCGCCCTTACCCTGAAATCGATCAGTGGCGAGTGAACAAGACTGAACTCGATCCGTCCGGAAACGGCGAAACGCGCTCCTCAACTCGCACCATGCCACGATCATCTGGGCTTCGACGTCGTAGGCTAGCGCTATCGGCATAATCAGTCTGGACGTTGCCTCACCTGCGGCGTCCGAATAGTTGAGGAACAGCTTTCGTTCCTCGCGAATGGCCTGCCGGACGATCGTCACATCCACACCCTTGACCGGTGATGGACCGCGCGGTGTCGCATAAATGCTGTCGGTAACGAGCGGACCGCAAACAGCCTTTGGGATGACGTCCTGAACCTTCTCCAAGATCGTTGCAGCTGCGACGTTCAAGCCTACGTCACCGGTCCGCTGCAGAAGGCAGAGAGCAACGACCAGAGCTTCAACCTCGTCGATGGTAAACATGAGCGGCGGCAGGTCGAATCCTGGCTCGATCATGTAGCCGACCCCCGCTTCGCCCCTAATCGGCACGCCCATCGCCTGAAGCGATGCAACATCGCGGTAGATCGTCCGCTTGCAGACTTCGAGTTGCTCCGCAAGCCCCGACGCGGTGCGCGGACGCCGTGCCCCTCGCAAGGCCTGGACAAGTTCAAAAAGGCGGCTCGTTCTTCTCATTTCAGACCCCCAAACAAATTTCACATGGGACTGCTGACAGGGTCATGTCAGCAGTCAGCGCGTATCTAATGTCTGCTCGTTTCAGCGTGGAGAATTGCTGGTGATCGCAAATTGTCACAGCCGCCATCACATCATCAAGGCGGACCAGTTCAACCCGCTCACCCGCGTTGTAGACGGCGAATGTGACCTCTTCTCCGGGAACGTGGCCGCGATCCTGGGCTTTTTTCTCGGGCTCCGTGCTCTCCGCACCATGCAACTAGACCCCACTGAAAGGAATAAGAATGACCATCGTGCCCGCTCGCCCTGCCGGTTCGAACACCGTCAATCCGTTCATCATGACTGACGACGCGAGTGCGCTGATCGCGTTCGTTACCGAAGTCTTTGGCGCCGTCAATGTGCCCGAGGCGCGTACCGTCGATGCCGACGGACTGATCCTGCACTCCGAGCTGCTCATCGGCGACTCGATGATTACGATTTCAGACCGCAAACCCAACTGGCCTTTCACGCCTGCATTCACTCGGGTCTATGTCGACGACGTCCCCGCGACCCTCGCGCGGGCGGAGCAACTGGGTGCCCGCATCGTTACGCGGCCGACAGAGTTCTTCGGGGACGTATTCTCGCGTTTTCAAGATCCTCAGGGCAACCTGTGGTGGGTCTACCGTCATAATCCCCCGACGGACACGCAAGACTGGGGGCAGCTGGATGCGGCGACAGACGCCGACAACAGCTGGGAGTCGTTCACAAGCCCGGAACTGGAATACATCCACTCAACCCTCGTCGATGCAATGGCAGCGCTCAAGGACCCACGGGGATTGTCTACGTCGTAGACCCTAGCATCGCACCAGTCAGCCCGCCGAAAGGACACTGAACATGCGCATTCTCGTCACCGGAGCAACCGGCAACGTCGGACGGCACCTCGTCACCCAGCTCCAAGAAGCGGGTCACGAGGTCCGTGCCCTCACGCGCAACCCCAAAAATGCCGGGTTCGCTTCCGGAGTCGAGGCGGTCATAGGCGACTTGAGTAACATCAGTACGCTCGAAGGCGCTTTCCGCGACGTTGACGCTATCCACCTGATTACCTTCGGAGGGGGAGGTTACAACGATCTCACAAATGGTGCCGAAATCGTGGCCCTCGCCGAACGCAAAGGCGTTCGGCGCTCGACCGTGCTGGGCGGCTGGTCCCAAAAGAGTAGCGACGTGATGAGCTCCTCAGTTGGGCTGGGGAGCCCTGGCTGATAGCCAATCTGCAACGGCTTCTAGTTCCGCACTCATATCGCGCGCCTGGCGCTCACTCAGCACAAATTGAAGTGTGGAGACATCTGTGTTGTCGGGACTGACGCTGAACTCAAGCCTAAGAAATACATCACCTTCACTATCGTTAAGCGTCGCAACCTTCCAGCCGACGACCGGGGACACTCTGAGGCTGCGGCGCCCGTTCTTGTTCCAGCTGTCCATCGCGTTGAAAACCTCCATTTGAGGAAGCGATATTAGAGCAAAACAATGACAAGTTGTCGACTGTCGCCATGATGACCCGTGAACCTGCGAAGCATTCGGAAGGTATCTCGTAGCTGTCGTAAACATAAGCTTTGCGGGCAGAAGTTATTCTGCCCGAGGGACAGAGAGAAAACAGCTATTAAACTTCGCGCGCAACGCAGGTTGGCCGGCGCACGCGTGTGTTTTCAACGGCTGTCTGGCGTACGCGAAGAGGCGCGCGGCTTGCGGGCTACCGAGGATCCACCGAGCGTCAGTGGCGCGTATGTCTATGGTGGGACGGCTCACGGCTTACTTCGCGTTGTCTCAAGCTTCCTCGCCTGCAAAACCAGCGTCCGCACTCGGTCAGCGCCAACTCGTCCGTGTTCCCGAACCTGAACTCATCCAT
>UBXV01000053.1 GCA_900469625.1 Hyphomicrobiales bacterium | reverse complement strand
GGTGCGGCGGCTCCGTCAAGCCGCCGCGCTGCCGTCGCCGTGCGATGTCGCATCGTCTTTCGATGTTGCGCCATCTTGCTTGCGCTTGCGAACCAGGCCGATCAGTCCGAAAACGACCGGTGACAGCAGCATTGCCAGGCCGAGCGCCATCAGAGACGATACCAGCGCATTCGACCAGAAGATGTTGAGTGAACCGCCCGACAGCAGCATCGACTGGCGGAAGGCGTCTTCGGCCTTGTCACCGAGCACCATGGCCAGAACCAGCGGCGCCAGCGGATAATCGAGCTTCTTGAAGACATAGCCGAGCACGCCGAAGCCGATGACCATGAAGATGTCGGAGACGGAATTGGCCACCTGATAGGCGCCGGAGAAGATGACGGCGACGATGATCGGGCCGATGATCGAGAACGGCACGCGCAGGATCGAGGCATAGAGCGGCACGGTGGCGAGCACCAGGATGACGGCGACGACATTGCCGAGATACATCGAGGCGATCAGGCCCCAGACGAAATCCGGACGGTCGGTAAAGAGCATCGGACCGGGGGTGAGACCCCAGATCATCAGGCCGCCCATCATGACGGCCGCCGTCGCAGACCCGGGCACGCCGAGCGCCAGCATCGGCAACAGCGCCGAGGTGCCGGCCGAGTGGTCGGCGGTCTCGGGGGCGACGATGCCGCGCGGATCGCCCTTGCCGAACTTCGACTTGTCGCGCGCCGAGCGGCGGGCAACGCCGTAGCTCATGAACGAGGCCGCGGTCGGGCCGGCGGGCGTGATGCCCATCCAGATGCCGATGATGGTCGAGCGGGCGATCGTCAGCCAGTAGCGCGGGATTTCGACCAGCGTGCGGCCGATTTCGGCGAGCTTGACGCGCGCCTTGATGCCTTCGAAGCGCAGGCCCTCTTCCGTCGTCAGCAACAGCTCGCCGATGCCGAAGAGCCCCATGACGGCGATCAGGAAGCTGACGCCCTTGATCAGGGTCGGGATGTCGAAGGTCAGGCGCAGGTCGCCGGAGATCGTGTCCATGCCGACGGAAGCGAGCGCAAAGCCCATCATCATCGACACCAGCGTCTTGAAGGGCGATTGCGCCCCCATCGAGATGAAGCTGGCGAAGGCGAGGAAATAGACCGCGAAATATTCCGGCGACGAGAAGCGCAGCGCGAAGTTGGCGACCCAGCCCGACAACAGCGTGATCATGACGACGCCGGCAAGCGCGCCGATGCCGGCCGACACGAAAGCCAGCGTCAAGGCGCGGCTCGCCTGGCCGGCCTTGGCCATCGGATAGCCGTCGAAGGTGGTCGCCACCGACGAGGGCTCGCCCGGGATGTTGAACAGGATGGATGTCGTCGAACCGCCAAACAGCGCCCCCCAATACATGCAGGAGAGCAGGATGATCGCGGAGATCGGATCCATGGAGAAGGTCAGCGGCAACAGCAGCGAGACGCCGTTGGGCGCACCGAGGCCAGGCAGAACGCCGACGAGAATGCCGAGCGTGACGCCGACCATCATCAGCAGGATGTGATTCCAGCTGAGGATGTGGCCGAAGCCATCGATCAGAAGACCGATATTTTCCATGTCATTCCTCCCGGGGAAACTTTTAAGCGGTCGGGATCAATAGATCCCGAACCAGGCCTCGACCGGTCCCTTCAGCAGCGGAACCTTGAAGCCGATCTCGAAAACGATGAAGAAGAAGAGCGAAACGGCAACGCCTGACGGCAGGGCGATCCACCACTTGTAGCGCCCCTGGAACAACATCGCGCCGGCGATATAGAGCGCCGTGCCGACATAGAGGCCAAGCCAGGCGGAGACGCCGGCAAAGGCTGCGAGCGGCAAGAAGAACGAGGCGACGACGCGGGCGCGGGCACCGTCGATGAAGATGTCGCCCGTGCCGCGATGTTTTACGAAAGCGCCGATCGCATTGGCGACGCTTCCCAGGATGATCAGGATGCCGATGTAGAAGGGAAAATAGCCGGCCTCTGGGCCGAAGTCGCTCCAACCGGCGCCGATATCGAAGGCGCCATAGCAGATGGCTGCGCCGAAGATGCCCGTCAACGCGGCAACGCCAAGCTCCACCGCGAAGCGGGAGAGCCCATTCGCACTGTTCTCACTCATGATCGTGACCTTTCGAACCGGTTGACGGGCGCCTTGCAGCGTCCTCCAGGCGTCAGACCTGACGCGCGGCGCCGCATGAGCGCCCGTCCCGATATATCGCCGGTTTTAGTTGGCGAGCCAGCCTTCGCGCTTCAGAACTTCGCCGACTGCGGCGCCGTCCATCTCGATGGCGGCCTTGAAGTCTTCGCCAGCGATGTAGGAAGGCGACTGCGAGGTATCGGCCAGATACTTCGCCCACTCCGGCGTCTCGGAGACCTTGCGCATCAGGTCCGAATAGAACTTGACGGCATCCGGCTCGACGCCGGCCGGCATCCAGACGGTGCGCGGCATGGAGTAGTTGTCGATGGCAATGCCCGAATCCTTGCAGGTCGGGATGTCGCTCCACGCCTTGTCGCCGGCAACCTTGGCGTCGTTGGAAAGCTTGACGCTCTTGAAGACGCACAGCGGCTTGACCATGCCGGCCTGCCACTGGCCGAGGTTCTCGCTCGGGTTGTTGACGTTGGCGNNCCTTGCCGTTGACCCAGAGAACGAATTCGTCGGAGGCGAGCGCTGCAACCGGGGTCAGGTCTTCAGCCTTGTAGGGCACCTTGGCGCGAACCGGCAGAAGGTAGGCGTTGTTGGTGCCGAATGCGAGCTTGTAGGCGTCGCCCTTGTTGGTCGCCGCGTAGACGAAGCCTTCGGCGCCGCCGGCGCTGCCCTTGTTGGTGACGACAACTGGCGCCTTCATCAGTTCGTACTTGCCGATGATCGCCTGGATCGTGCGGGCGAAGATGTCCGTGCCGCCGCCGGGGCCGGCCGTGACGATGAACTCAACCGGACGGTCGGGCTCGAAAGCCGATGCCGGA
>UBXV01000054.1 GCA_900469625.1 Hyphomicrobiales bacterium | reverse complement strand
CCCCTCAAACTCCCCTGCCCACCCCTAATCGTCCTGGAGGCGGCCTGCGCTGGACTAGAACGTTCGACCGGCTGGTCGGACCGCAAGTGCAGAAGCTTCGGATTGGAAGGACGTTTAGGGCATCCATCACGTAACGGAAGGACGCTCACTAGGAAGTTGACTGACGACCTCGGTGGTGGCCGACGGACCCTCTGTCGGCATGGCTACACATGGTTCGTCGGAAATGCTGAGATCCATACTTCCCCAGATCGACGGCTCTTGCGTCTTATTCTGCGGTTTTCTGGACTGTTTGATTTCGACGATGAACGATCTTGTCTGCTGACGCATATCTCCTCCAGGCCACGAATCGCTGTCAAAACGATCTGGCGCGGCATGCAGCCGCAACTGTGCCTTGATCGAGGATGCAGACACTCATGGTGAAAGTCGGCGCCGACGACATTCGCCGGTGGTCGAGAGCCGCCGAAGGTTCCGGAGCAATGATTGGGTTCGCTGCCAACGAGATGTTCCCTCCGTGTTTCGGCGCTCCCTGCGCGGGCTCGATGAGGCGTGTCTGACCCGAAAACGGCTGAAGCCTCGATCGTTTTCCCGCAACGGCAGGTGCACTTTTCTCGCCCCTGGCAGCTCAGCCGCCATTCCCCACCAGCCAACAAAAGTGCTCCTTGCCGTCCTCCATTTCATTGCGGCCCAATGGGTGCGGTCCGATCGTCCCCGGTCCTTTCGACAGCCATCGAGGCCGCGAAGGGCGCGGCCCGAAACAATAGAAAGGAACTTCGACATGGCAACCATCGGCACCTTCACCTCCACCGAAAATGGCTTCAACGGCTCGATCCGCACCCTCGCCCTCAACGTCAAGGCGCGCATCGCCCGAATCGAATCTCCCTCCGACAAGGGCCCCCACTTCCGCATCTACGCCGGCAACGTCGAGTTCGGCGCGGCCTGGCAGAAGAGCTCCGAGCAGACCGGTCGCGACTACCTCTCGGTCAAACTTGATGATCCGAGCTTTCCCGCTCCGATCTACGCGACGCTTGCGGAAGTCGAAGGTGAGGATGGCTACCAGCTGATCTGGTCGCGACCCAACCGGGATTAAGCCCAACTGGCCCCGCCTTCGGGCGGGGTCTCATCCATACAGCAGTTACAGGACTTCCGTGATTGCTGGACTTGTCTTAGCCCGATGGTCAGCTGCTGGTCGATACCCACGTGCTCGCTTGTGCCGCGCGATATCCAGAAACAGCTTCACCGCCTCGCTCTCGTCGGTGAAGTGATGGGACATGCGTTGCCCCGCCGAGCCGATACGACCCCACCGCCTCGTGAGACATGCTTGACCGAACAGGTCCAGCGAAATGTCCATGGCGTAATACCTGGCCATGTTCTTTGCCGCATCCTTGCGTTCGGCATAAAGGCGGTAGGGCTGAGTGAGCATGGGATGAGAGTCGCCCATGCTCGGATCCAGGTCCAACGAGAGTTTTGAATCGATCCGGCCTCATCGATTCATGTTCATGATGGGTCGCCTGGAAAGTTCAGGTGGGCACCGACGGAGCATGAAACCTGTTCCCTCCGACGCAGCCTCGCATGTCCTCTCGTCTGAACCATATGGCGCGTCCACATCGAAGCGGCGCGTTTCCCGCCGTAAACACGATCTGTTCGTCGGCGCGCATGCGCAGCACTTCGTCCGGTTGGATGAGCGGTCGGGCAGCAAGTTGTTTTGAGCGGGTACGTGACGATCCACGTGACTGGAAGCTGCGGCTGACCTGATCGACTTCGACGGTCGTCGTGCCGCAGCGCCTTGAAACATATTCTGCCGTCTCGGGATCATTGATGGCGGCAAACGAGACCCAGCTTGCGCTCTCGAACCATTTGCTGGTCGCGTCGCGGCCGCCGAAGGTCTCGCGCATCTGGCCGATCGACTGAAAAATCAGCGTGAGTGATATTCCGTACTTTCGGCCGGTGTCGCGTGCCGTCTCAAGAATGCGCAGGTAACCGAGGCGGGCAACCTCATCGAGAAGAAACAGAGCCAGATCGCCGCCTGAGCGATTGCGATTGTAGATCGCGTTCACGAAGGATCCGATGATGACGCGAGCAAGGCCAGAATGCGTTTCCAGCGTCTTCAGATCGATGTTGATGAAGACATCCAGCGATCCGGCCAAAAGCTGCTCGGTCGAAAAACTCTGAGATGACACCAGGCCCGCGTAGCTCTCATAGGAGAGCCAATGGGTTTCCTTCACCGCGTTCGCGTAGACGCCCGAAAAGGTCTCCGGCGTCATGTTGACGAATGCGGCGACATTTTCCCTCACGAAGTCCGAACCCGAGTTGGCGTGAATGGCTTGCAGGCGTTCGCGCAGCCTCGGCTCAGGCTCCGCGAGATTTCGGCGAACTTGCCTAAGCGTCTGGTCTTCCTTGCGCGTATGACCGGAGAGGCAGACGTCTGCTATGAGAGCGGTCAGCAGTTGCAGTCCGGACGCCCTGAAGAAATCGTCACGCACCCCGACCGCGCGACCGCTGTCGCTCATGATCCAGGAGGCAACCGCTGCGATATCCTCCTCTTTGCTTCGGCCGTAGCGGCCGAGCCAGTCGAGGGCGTTGAAGCCCGCGTCGGGTTTCCTCGGATCGAGAATGCGAACGTCCCGGCCAGCGGCTTTCCTATGGTCGATCACCATCGGGGCCACTTCGTTGGAGGGGTCGAGCACGACGAGCGTCTTTCCCCATTTGAGCGCCGTCGGCACCGTTACCGAGGTCGTCTTGAACCCGCCGGACCCTGCAAAGACGATGCCGTGCGAGGAGCCGAAAGAGCCGTCGAAGCATAAGAGCGGCGACCGGCCGGCAGCGCCCCAGGTCTCGCGCTTGTCTGCTCTAAACGGGATGGCTGCGACGCTATCTTCATCGACCCGGTAGCCCTCTCCGATCACGATGCCCGCCACCTCCGGAAAGAGCCTTTTCGCTAAAGAAAGCTTCATCCATTCGGCGTCGCCGTAGATGGCGCGCTTGCCGCGAACGCGCTTCGGCGTGGGTTTGGGGAAGGCGGCATTTCCGATCATCGCGACCCGCAATGCGAAGGCCGATGATAGAAGCGCCGCCAAGGCTCCGACGAGCGCTGCCGGTTCGAAGTCCAGCCTGTGGAACTGCAATGACTGAGCCTGGCTGGCCTCTTTAAAGCCGTCGATGAGGACGATAGTGGCAGCGGTCAGCCCTCCGCCGAATGCGCCCCATCCTGCAAAGCGGACGGTGGTGGATCCGGCGACCGCAAACAGGAAGGTGACGCCGACGACCGCCGCTGCAACAGAGGGGATGGCGATGCCCGCTCGGATCAATGCCAGGCGTACGGGCTCTCGCCCTGCGAAAGACGACAGCCAGTCGCCGGCGCCTTGTGTTGCGACAAGAGCAACGGCCATCAAGGCAAATGGCGAGGCTACAAGTGCGATCCTACTCACGACCATCGCGAAAGGCCTCCGTGCCGATTTGCGTTAGCCGACTGCGCTCGCCATCGTCGACCTTCAGGCGCTGACCAAGATCGATCAAGGCGCCGAGGAGAAGCGCGCGCGTCTCGTAGCGCAACCCCGCTTTGACAAAGAGACCGCCGAGTTCGATCTTCTCCCGCGTGTCCTTCCTCCGGGCGTCACTTGTGGTCGCGCGCGCCATTCGCTCAAGCCCCTTCATTGCGGCCCTGAGGCGCGCCAGGCGTGAGCGGCGGGGCCTTTCTCCCCTGGACTGCCGTTCGCCCGGCTTCCCGAAAACGCGCTGCGAGCTTTTCGAAGGCGGACTGCAGTTCGGGCTCATCGACCTCGATCTCCCCGAGACCGGCCTTCAAAGCGATCCGGCCTATCCGTTCGGCTTCTCGTGTTTCGGCCTGCCTCAACTGTTCCTGAAGCTTGGCGATTTCTTCGCGAATCCTCGAAGAAGGCTTTTTCATTCCGATCGTCCTTTCATGCCGTTGTTGCAACGGCACGAAATTCGAGCAGATGGGCTCGTTCATCCAGGGACAAAAGTGTCCGTTGGCTTGGCCAACGCCTTTGACGATCATCCCGGCCGTTCCGAAGGAGCGGCATCAAAGGGCGCAATTATACGTCGCTGGCGCGACGTCTCGTTTTGCTTTCCCGGCGTGGCCGCTCTCTTCCAGGGGTGCGTAGATCTCGTTGTCATCCGGGAGTGATATCGCCGTGGCCGTCCCGCATTTCTCCGTCGGCATCGTCGCCCGTGGCGCGGGTCGCAGTGCCGTCATGTCGGCTGCCTATCGCCACTGCGCGAAGATGGACTTCGATCGTGAAGCCCGTGTGGTCGATTATCGCGCCAAGCAGGGGCTGCTGCACGAAGAGTTCATGGTGCCTGCAGATGCACCAGCCTGGCTTTACGCTCTGATCGCCGATCGCTCCGTGTCAGGCGCATCGGAGGCCTTCTGGAACAGGGTCGAAGCGTTCGAAAAACGCACCGATGCCCAGCTTGCCAAGGATGTCACAATTGCCTTGCCGGTCGAACTAACTCCCGAGCAAAACATCGCGCTTGTTCGCGAATTCCTGGAGAGGCACATCCTTTCGAAAGGCATGGTCGCCGATTGGGTCTATCATGACGCGCCCGGCAATCCGCATGTCCACCTGATGACGACGCTTCGTCCTCTCACCGCCGAAGGGTTCGGAGCCAAGAAAGTGCCGTTGCTCGCACCCGACGGGCGGCCGATGCGCAACGACATGGGCAAGATCGTTTACGAGCTCTGGGCGGGCGGTGTCGATGATTTCAATGCTCTTAGAGACGGATGGTTCGAATGCCAGAACAGGCATCTGGCGCTCGCCGGACTAGACATTCGCGTCGATGGACGTTCCTACGAGAGCCAGGGGATCTCTGTCGCGCCGACGATCCATCTGGGCGTTGGCGCCAAGGCGATTGAGCGAAAGTCCTCCGCATCGCATATTCCGGCTTCTCTGGAACGTCTCGAACTTCAGGAGGCTCTTCGTCGGGAGAATGCGCGCCGCATCGAGCGTCGTCCACAAATCGTGCTGGAGATGATTACGCGCGAAAAGAGCGTCTTCGATGAGCGGGATGTCGCCAAGATCCTTCATCGCTACATAGACGATGCCGCTCTCTTCGGCGCGTTGTTGTTGCGCGTGCTTCGAGACCCGAGCGCATTGCGCCTGACTGCAGAGGGTATCGACTTTGGAACGGGGATCTACACCCCGGCACGATACACGACACGGGAACTCATCCGGCTCGAAGCGGAGATGGTGAACCGCGCGCTCTGGCTCGCGAGAAGAACGTCGCACGGTATCCCCAGCGTTTTTCTGGAGAAGACCTTTTCTCGAAATAGAGGTCTTTCGGATGAGCAACAGGCGGCCATTGAACATCTGACGGCGGGTACGACCCTTGCCGCCGTCGTCGGTCGTGCAGGCGCTGGCAAGACAACGATGATGAAAGCCGCTCGTGAGGCCTGGCAGGCGGCGGGGTATCTCGTTGTCGGCGGGGCGCTTGCCGGCAAAGCGGCCGAGGGATTGGAGAAGGAGGCAGGCATCGCCTCGCGCACGCTTTCCTCGTGGGAGCGTCGCTGGATGCAAGGCATCGATCGCCTCGACGAAAAGACAGTGTTCGTCCTCGACGAAGCAGGCATGGTCTCGTCGAGACAGATGGCGTTCTTCGTCGAAGCCGTCGCAAGGGCCGGCGCAAAACTCGTTCTCGTTGGCGATCCCGAACAGCTTCAACCGATCGAAGCCGGTGCTGCGTTCCGCGCGATCGTCGATCGGGTCGGCTATGCTGAACTTCAGACCATCTATCGACAGCATGCGCCCTGGATGCGCAGCGCTTCGCTGGATCTGGCAAGCGGCAAGATCGGTGAGGCGATCGACGCCTATCGCGCCAATGGCAGAGTAGTGAGTGCGGAACTCAAAGCCGAGGCCGTCGAGCGCCTCATCACCGATTGGGACAGGGGTTATGACCCGACAAAGACCAGCCTGATCCTCGCGCACCTACGGCGGGATGTGCGCCTGCTCAATCAGCTAGCCCGCGCCAGGCTCGTCGAACGTGGAGTTGTCGGTGAAGGGGATGCGTTCCGCACCGCAGACGGAAACCGCTATTTTTCCGCCGGCGACCAGATCGTGTTCCTGAAGAACGATGGCATCCTCGGCGTCAAGAACGGCATGCTAGGGCGCGTGATGGAAGCTGTTCCCGGGCGTTTCATCGCAAGCATTGGCGAAGGGACATATCAACGCGCCGTTACCGTCGAACAGCGCGTCTACAACAATGTCGACCACGGCTACTCGACGACCATCCATAAGTCGCAAGGTGCGACCGTCGATCGGGTGAAGGTGCTCGCGTCGCTGTCATTGGACCGCCATCTCACCTACGTCGCGATGACCCGCCACCGCGACGACCTTGCAATCTATTATGGTCGTCGTTCCTTCGCAAAGTCGGGCGGCCTGGTGCCGATCCTGTCGCGCCGCGACGCCAAGGAAACGACGCTGGATTACGAGGCGCGACCGCTCTATCGCCAGGCACTGCGGTTTGCCGAAGCACGCGGACTACACCTCATGAGCGTTGCCCGCGCGGTTGTGCGCGACCGGCTTCACTGGATCATCAGGCAGAAGCAACACCTCGCAACGCTGGGCGCGCGATTGGTCGATCTGGCGTCTTCAATCGACTTCGCCCGCGGCAAGCTTGAGCACGCGGCCCCAGCAATCGGCGCTGTAAGACCCATGGTTTCCGCGATCACGGTTTTTGCCGAGTCTGTTGAGCAAGCTGTCGCTAACAAGCTCGGGGCCGATCTTAACCTGAAGGGAATTTGGCAGGACGCCTCGATGCGCTTCCACCTCGTTTACGCTCAGCCGGAGGTCGCATTTGCCGCAGTCAAGATCGATGCGATGCTGAACGATGCGTCGCTCGCCTCAACCGTCCTTCAAAAGCTTGCCGCCGAGCCACAGCACTTCGGCGCGCTCAAGGGCAGGACCGGGATGTTTGCGAGCCGGTCCGACAAGCATGATCGCGACACAGCGCTTCTCAATGTGCCGGCGCTCGCCCGAAATCTCGCAGATTACATGCGCGTACGCGCTGAGATTGAGCGAAGGTGTTTGGCTGAAGAAAATGCTGTTCGTTCGAGGTTGGCGGTAGAGATCCCGGCTCTTTCACCAGTGGCCAGAAAGGCGCTCGAGCAATTGAGCGAAGAGTTCGAGCGCGATGATTGTGCGCGCCTTGGGGGGGCATCCCTCCACCCATCAGTCAGAACGGAGCTCGAGCGATTTTCAGAGGCGGTCAGCCAAAGGTTTGGCGAGCGCACCTTCCTGCAGATTGCTGCGAAGGCCCCGGATGGTGAGGTCTTCGTGGCCGTCACGATCGGAATGACCCCTCAGCAGAAGATTGAAGTACACCTGGCGTGGGACACGATGCGGACTGTCCAGCTGCTTTCTGCGCGCGATCGTGTCTCGGCTGGCCTCAAGCTGTCCGAAACGCAGCGTCAATCACAAGGCAAGGAACTCAGGCTCAAATGACAAGCGGATCCGCTCATTCCGGAACAACGCGCCAATGGCGTCAACGGCCCCACCTGGTGGTGTTGGTCGGATTGCTACCATCGTTTGCCATTCTCTTTTGCGGTTTCTCGTGCGGCTATCGCTTCAACTGGACGCCGAGCCAATCGCTTGGTCTTTGGCGCATCCGTCCGCTGGCGGGCGCGGCCGCCACCGGTGACCTCGTCTTTGTTTGCCCGCCCGACACGCTCCGCTTCCGCGAGGCGCGCATCCGCGGTTATCTGCGAGCTGGCCTTTGCCCTGGCGGATACGGCCCCCTGATAAAGACGGTGATCGCGCTTGAAGGACAACGTGTCTTAGTCGGCGGTAGCATTGAGATCGACGGACGCGTAATTGCTCGCGTCGATCACCGGAAAAGCGATGGCCGTGGTCGTCCGCTCTCGTCTTTCAAGGGAGGGATCGTTCCCGCTGGCCACGTGTTCCTTCACTCTAGTTTTTCAGCATCCTGGGACTCCCGATACTTTGGTCCGGTTCCCGCGGAAGGAATTCTCGGCCTGGCCGAGGCGGTGTTGACCTATGCGCCGTGACCTCACCCTGACGGCCGTTCTGGCCGTCGCGGCTGTCATTTCCGGATGGATCGGCTGGAGCGGAAATCCGATGCTGTTGCCGGCGTCTTGCGCGTTCGCGATCATCTGGTCGAAGGCGCCGAACCGGATAGCGGTATTGATCGTCTCGGCCGCATACTTTCTGACAGCTTCGCGCGGGTTGCCGCATGGGGTCCAGCGATTCTATTCCACCGACGTCTGGCCTGGCCTCATCTTTTGGCTCGCGGCGTCGTCGAGCTTCGTCCTTGTCCATCTGGCGGTCTGGAGCAAGCGCTCGACTTCCAGGCCGTTCGGATTTCTCGTGGCCCTGGTCCTGATGGCGGTGCCACCCTTCGGGATCACCGGATGGGCACATCCGCTCACGGCTTCAGGCGTTTTGTTCCCTGGTTGGGAATGGTGGGGATTGGCAGCCATGACAGCCGGCCTCATGGGCCTCGTAACCCGTATGGGACCGGCTGTCGCCGTTGCCTTGACAGGCTTTTGGCTCTGGTCCGCCGCTATCTGGACCGACCCTCACTTACCTGCGACATGGCGCGGAGTCGACTTTGAAATGGGCCCGTCGCTTGGTCGCGACGCTACTCTGAAGCGGCAGCGTGACTTGATCGCAACGGTTCACGAGGTTGCAAGTCAAGGCTCAGGTTTCATCGTCTTGCCCGAGAGTGCCTTGGGGCTTTGGACGCCGACGCTTGGTTCGTTGTGGACGGAAAATTTGCGCGGCCGCGGGGTCACGATCATCGCCGGCGCCGCGGTGCTCGATCCCGGTGGGTACGACAACGTGTTGCTCTTGGTCGATGGTGACGACAGTAAAGTTCTCTATCGGGCGCGACTGCCTGTTCCTGTTTCGATGTGGCGCCCATGGGGGACATTGGTCGACGAGTATGGTGGGGCGCGCGCGCATTTCTTCGCCGATCCGGTGGTTGAAGTGGGCGGGCGTCGAATTGCGCCGTTGATCTGCTACGAGCAGTTGCTCGTATGGCCGGTTCTGCATTCCCTGCTCGCAGGTGCCGATGTCGTGGTCGCTGTTGGAAATGGCTGGTGGACCGCCGGCAGTTTAATAGTCGATGTCCAGCGCGCAAACGTGACAGCATGGGCCAGTCTCTTTGGCACTTCGCTCGTGATTTCCTTCAACACATAATCTGGAGGCCTTCTTGCTTGAGGCGGCGCTTATCGAGAAATGCGCAGATCCGTCCCTGGATTTAAACGTGGTCCAGGAGTTCGTCCATGCGGTTGGGAACGGTGATCCTCTGGCTGTAACAGTCAAGGTCGGTGGCAAGATGATCCTGGTGGAGAAGGCCGCGACCCCCGAAGAAGCGCTCGCAATCACCCGCCGCTACGTCGGACGGGCGATCGTGCGTGTTGGAGTGACTTCGTACCCAGCTCACTTGGGCGACAGGAGTGGGATGGATTTGAGCCCTGTCATCTTTGATGCCTGCGACAACCTTCGCCTGGGGACGACCATGTTCGCAAAAGTCATGCGTGTCGTCGCCGCCTGGTATGGCAGAAACGCCAGCAGCGAAGCGCTACCCTATGTCCTAGCCGACAGCATTTATGCGTGGATTTCGGGTGAGTTTGAAGGGAAAGACGTATTCCAGGCGGAGGATCCGGGCGGGTTGGCTGGCCCACAGGCCGTTCTTCTGCATGAGAAAACCAATATCGACGAACCCCCCATGCCATCGGGCGACGAAGACCAACCGCGGGATATCACGTCGGCCGATATGCGGGTCGATCTATCAGGGATCGGGTCGCCCACGCCCAGCGTGCCGGTCAGATAGATTGATGGCCTGATGGACAGATCAGACTTGCCACGGGTCGACCAGTACGACGCCGGTCCCTTCAAAATCCTTTGTGTTGCGTGTAACGACTGTCATGTCGCGGACCAAAGCGGTGGCGGCAATCAGAGCGTCTGCCTCGTTGCGCCGATCAGGTACATGCAGGTGGGCGCACCGGGTCGCGATAGAATCGTCAATTGGTAGGATGCGATCCGCGAATGCCGGACGCACGCGGCTGTCGAGCCAGGACCGCAGCCTGGCGCCCTGAGTGGCATCACGGCGCTGTACGCCAAGCACACCGCGCTCAAGTTCCAGAATGGTAATGACTGATATAAAAAACTCGCGTGCGTCGTGCGCGCCAATCCAGGTCACGACATTTGCGTCAGCTTTGCCGTCACCGATTTTGCGCAACTCCGAAACGACGTTGGTATCGAGCAGATACTTCAAGACAAGTCCACTTCGCGAGGCATGATTTCGGCCCGCTGCGGCTCAAAGTGGATTGACGAAAGCCCGGGCATGGCGAGCGCCTCGACAAGGTTACGGTGCTTGCCGCTCAAGCGTTCGAATTCATCATATGTCATGAGAACGTGTGACGGCCTACCGCGGTCTGTGATGATGACGGGACCGCTCTTTGCCGCCTTCTTGGCGCTGCTCACGTCGTGATTGAGCTCTCGGCTGGAAAGGGTAGTAACGCCCATCTCGCACCTCCTTGTAGGTATTTACCTACATATAACATTCCCGTTCGTCATAACAAGTCCTGCACAGCTCGGTGGTTGTCGAGCGAGGGACACTATCCCTCGGCTGGATTAATAGGGATAGGACATTAATCCTAGCGATCGCCTATTAGACCCTCGGACTTCCGACGGACACCATTCCTTCTGTTTACAACGAATGGGAGAGACACCGTGGGAGCGAAACGCATGCTCGCGTCGATATGCCTGACAGTTTCGGGCATCGGCAGCGAATCGGCGGCGGCCGAAACGCTTATCATCAATAGTTATGGAGGTCCCTACGAGGGCATCATCCGCGAGCGCATCATCGAACCTTTCGAGAAACGCTTCAACATCGACGTCGTCTACGACGCCGTCGGATCGGCCCAACAGGACTACGCCAAGATCAAGGCAACCAAGGGTCAGCCTGGATTCGATCTCGTCGTAATGACTGCATCCCAGTCCCTGCAAGGGTGCAAGGATGGCCTGCTCGAAAAACTGGCGCCGACGTCGATTCCGAACCTCAGCGCCCTCCAGGCAGATCTGGCTGCGGTTGCTGGAGAATGTGGCGCAGTTCATGAGGTCCAGTACCTGTCGCTCCTTTACCGCACCGACAAGCTGGCCACGATTCCTGTTTCCTGGAATGCTCTGGTTGAGCCCGAGCTGAGCAAGCGGGTCATTCTACCCACCTTCCAGAACATCATGGCCGTCTATCTGCTCGAGATGATGTCGGTCACGAATGGAGGGGACCTCATCGACAACGTCGACCCGGGCTTCGATGCCATGGCAAAGGTATCGGCGCAGTCGGTGGGTTTCGAGCAATCCTCCGCGATCCTCGAAAGCTATCTGCGCGAGGGCTCTGTCTGGGCCATGCCGTTCTGGAACGGGCGAGCGCAGCTGATGGTCGATGAAGGTTTGCCTGTCGACTACATCAGCCCGAAAGAAGGCACCATTCCGCTCGTCGCAACCCTTAACATTCCTGTCGGCGCCGCAAACAAGGAGGCGGCGCGGAAGTTCATCGAATTTTTCCTTGAAAAGTCGAGCCAGGAGGCATGGGTGGCGGGCTACCGGGTCGGAAGCGCGCGCGGCGACATCTCCGTACCTGACGAGCTGAAGGACCGGCAGCTCACAGCTGGACCGGACGGCGATCGTCTGCACCTGCCCGACCTCCTCCGACTTCAGGAGAAGCTGCCGGAATGGGCCGAGCGTTGGGAACGTGACGTCGTTCCGAACGCCCGTTGAGGAGAGCGCTCATGAACAGCCTTGCTCTCGACTTGCATCCGCCGGCGCGACGCCGGCGCACCCTCACGTGGTTTCCGTTTGCAGCTCTCTCTCCGTCGCTTCTGGTGCTCTCGGTCTTCTTCGCACTGCCGATGGGGATGATGATCGGGATGAGCTTTACGCAGACCGAAACGTTCTCCCCGACCCTCGATCACTATCAGCGCTTTTTCACCGACGGGCTTTCGATTGCCGGCTTCTGTCGCACTGCCCTGATGTCCTTGCTGGTTGCGATCAGCGTGACCGTTCTCGGCTATCCCGTCGCCTATTTCCTGGCACGGTCGACAACACGTTGGCGGGCGGTTGTTTTTGCGCTTGCGCTTGCCCCGGAACTCGCCGGCGTCGTTCTTCGAACCTATGGTTGGCTAATCATTCTGGAGGATCGGGGATTCATAAACGATCTGCTTCTCCATCTTGGCCTCATCAGCTCGCCGCTCCCACTTTCAAAGAACCTCTTTGCCGTCGTCGTCGGCCTGACGCATGTCGTGCTTCCTTTCGGCATTCTCTCGCTTATGACAAGTATCCAGGGCATCGATCCGAACCTGGAGCGAGCGGCGCAGATGCTGGGTGCCTCCAGGCTGGCGGTGATCCGCACGATCGTCCTGCCCCTCTCCGTGCCTGGGATCGTCAGCTCGATGTTGATCGCCTTCACCATGGCGGCGAGCGCCTATGCAACCCCGGCTCTTCTTGGCGGCGCAGGCTTCAAGGTGCTGGCGACAATGATCTACGAGCAGGTGCTCTTCTACATCGATTGGCCGTTCGCTTCTGTGATGGCGATGTCGCTCCTCCTTATGATGCTGGCGATCTCGTTTGTCGGCGTCCGGTACGAAAGCCGCCGCAGATCGCGCGCCTCTGTTTCATCGGGAGGTGAAAGATGAACAGGCTTATTTCGATATTCTATTGGTTTTCGCTCGGCGCCGTCCTCTGCTTCATCACCTTGCCGCTCATTGTCGTCGTCGCCGCCTCGCTGAGCCCGACGTCGGCCGTCACGCTTCAACCCTGGGAGTGGACCGGCCGATGGTATGCGGACCTCTGGTCCAGTCGCTGGCTCGACCCATTCCTTGCGAGCGTGAAGATCGCAACCGTCGTCGCCGCGATCAGCGGCGTGCTTGGATTGTTTGCTGCCTATGCAGTCGTCTATGAGCGCATTCCCGGTAGCGACGCTCTAATGTCGTGCCTTCTATCCCCGCTTTCGGTTCCGCAGATCGTCAAGGGTGTCGCCGTGGTGCTCTTTCTTTCGATGATCGGGCTCCAGGGGTTTCTAGGGACGCCTGCGCTAATTGCTGCGCATGTGGTGCTCGCCCTGCCCTTCGTCACCCGCATGGTGGCAACCTCGCTCGCCAATTTCGACGCCAATCTCGATCGTGCGGCCCAGGTTCTCGGGGCGAGCAAACTGCAACGCATCCGGCTGGTGGTGTTGCCGATGATCAAGCCAGGCGTCCTTTCGGGCGTGACCTTCGCCTTCATCATCTCGTTCAACAATATTCCGCTTTCAGTCTTCCTGGTCAGGCCCGGCGACAGCACCTTGCCGATCACAGTAATCAACTACCTCGAATACAGCCTCGACCCGGTGCTAGCGGCGGTCAACGTCGCCTCGATGGCCTTCATACTCGCGGTCATCTTCCTCTTCGAAAAGATCGGCGGCTTTTCCGCGCAACTCCATGGTGGCAGCAAATGAACGCACTCGACATCGAACTCGTCTCGGTCAGCAAGTCCTACGCCAGCATGGCGGTCGTCAGGGATATCGACCTCGCTATCCCTCAAGGCGAATTCGTCAGCATCCTCGGCCCTTCTGGCTGCGGCAAGACGACCACGCTCAACATGATCGCCGGCTTTACCGCCCCATCCCGCGGCGACATTCGGATCAAGGGACGAAGCCAAGTCCGCGTGCCGCCGGAACGGCGCAACATCGGCCTGGTCTTCCAGAACTATGCGCTCTTTCCACACATGACGGTTACGGAGAACGTGGCCTTCGGCCTCAAGATGAAGGGAGTTCGCAGGGAGGAAGCCGAGACGACCGTCAAAAGCGCGCTGCGCAGCGTCCACCTGGAAGGCATGGGCAAGCGATATCCGCGTGAACTCTCCGGTGGTCAGCAGCAGCGGGTAGCACTTGCACGTGCGATCGCGCCGAGGCCGTCGGTCCTGCTTCTCGACGAACCGCTTTCCAATCTCGACCTGAAGCTTCGAGAGGCGATGCGGATCGAACTGAAGGATATCCAGCAGCAACTCGGCATGACCTTCGTCTACGTTACCCACGATCAGGAGGAGGCCATGGCGATGTCCGATCGGGTGGTCGTGATGTGGCAGGGGGCGATTGCTCAAGAGGGGCAGCCTGCCGCCCTCTACCGCGAGCCGAACTCGCGTTTCGTGGCGGATTTCATCGGCAAGTCGAACATTTTGGCGGTGGCATCCACCGCAACGCAAGCGGCCCACCTCGAACTAGCGGTTGGAGATGGATTGATGCTGAAGGCGCGCAAGACCGAGCTCTCTGCCGCGATCCGCTACTGCTCGATCCGTCCGGAGAGCATCGCGGTACTGCCGTCTGGCGTCGGCGGGAACGGGTTTGCGAACCTTCTCAATGCCACCGTGCGACGCGTCGTCAATCTTGGTGCTGCCTTTGAAATTGACGCCGATCTCGGTTCGGACGTGCGTCTCCACGTCCTTCTCCGCGCAACCCGCGCGAGTGTTCCCCCGAGTGTCGGCGACGCCATTCGTCTCGGCATCGAGGACGCCGACATCCAGCCGCTGAGCGCTTGAGGCAGATCGATAGGGTGGAGTGATCAATCCGCAGGCATCGTTATTGGAACCAGCCGATGCCTCCTCTCTATCATGGTCCCGACCTCAGAAGGTCACTTCAAAGGAGAAGAAAATGCTTGATAAACAGAGGCTTCGTGCCGTTCAACATGAATCGAATGTCTGCGCCGACATCGAGGGTTTCGACTTCGACAATTACACGCAGAAGGATATCGACGAGCTCCGTCGCTATTGGCTCCAGCACGGTGTGCTGCGGTTCAAGAAGACGTCCATGACCGACGCCCAGCAGGTTACCTTCTCCAGGCATTTCGGGGAGTTCGTCATCCATCCGAAGCAGCTCCAGGAGGGCGGGCATCCGACCCACAAGGAAATTCTCGTCATCAGCAATGCCATGACCGATGGCAAGCCGAGTGGCGCCATGGGTAACAGCGAGGCCACGTGGCACACGGACACCTGGTTTTACGAGCGGCCGCCGGCCGGCGCTATCCTGCGGGCGGTCGCTGTCCCGCCGAGCGGCGGTGACACCTACTTCCTCTCGTCTTATCGTGCCTATGAGACCTTGCCCGAAGCCTTGAAGAAGTCGGTCGACGGCCGGCAGATCTTCTTCCAGAACGTATACGACAAGACCGGCAAGCTTCGCCTGGGCAAGTCGGTCCCCAAGACGCGCGATTTCCGCGAATGGAGCGGCATGGTTCATCCGCTCGTTCGTGTGCATGGCGAGACCGGGCGCAAGTCGCTCTATCTCGGGGGCACCGTTGAAGGCGCCTGGATCGTCGGTATGCCGCTCGACGAAAGCGAGGCCCTCCTTGCCGATCTTTGGCAGCACACCACCTCCACCAGCGAGGTCTTCGTCCAGCAATGGGATGTCGGCGACATCATGATGTGGGACAATCGCTGCACCATGCACCGCCGGGATGGCTTCGATCCGAACTCCATCCGGATCATGCATCGCACGACCACATCAGGCGAACGCCCGGTCTGACCGAAAAAGACATCAGGAGGTCAGACATGCACCCCTACCGGATCAACGACAGTCAACCTCCCCTTTCCGAGGAACTCGTCGCATTGATGGAAAAGACCGAGACCGCCACGATCGGCCATGTCGAGCATCTCGGTTTCGTCAGCCAGAGCGTGCTGCCGGTGTTTGCGGCAAAGGCGGCCGGTTCCGCCGTCACCGTCGCAGCCCCCGGGCGGGATGGCACCGTGATCTATAGGGCTGTCGACCTCCTGATGCCCGGTGACTTTCTGGTCATTGCTCGGGTTGATGGAGACGATATCGCCTGTGTCGGAGGTGGTGTCGCAACTGCGGTGAAGGCCAGGGGTGCTGTCGGCATCGTCATCGATGGTCCCTGCACGGACGCCGAGGAGATTGCCGCGACAGGCCTGCCCGTCTGGTGCCGTGGTGTGTCGTCAAAGACGACCAACCGGCGGGTCTCCATCGGTGGTTCGATTAACGAACCTATTGCCTGCGGCGGAGCTGCAGTGTTGCCCGGCTATGCGGTTCTTGCCGACCGGGAAGGTGTGTTTGTTGCGCCGCGCGACCGGATGCTCACGCTGGCGCGCGCTGCGATCGCACGTCAGCAGAACTCGATCGCTGTACGCCGGCACCTCGCGGCCGGCCACTCCATCTTCGACTTTCAACCGGATACCCAGAGATGAAAATCGCCCTCGTTCAGATGAACTCCCAACCGGACCGGTCCGCCAATCTGCGGCAGGCCGAGGCACTCATGCGCCAAGCGGTTGCGGGTCGACCTGATCTCATTGTCTTGCCAGAGCATTTCGATTGGACGGGAGGAACGCCGTCTGCGAAGCGATCGGCGGCCGACCATGTCCCGGGAGGCGCGGCTTACAATCTGGTTCAGCACTTTGCCGCGCAATACCGGGTCGCCGTCCACGCCGGGAGCCTTCTCGAGGCGACCATCACGTCCGACTTGATCTACAACACCAGCGTCGTATTCGACGCGCAAGGCAAAGAGATTGGGGCGTACAGGAAGATCCACCTCTTCGACATCGTAGCCCCTGACGGCAAGATATATAACGAATCCGCCACCGTCCGACCAGGAAACAGCCTGTTGGTCTACGAGATTGGTGGAATGAAGCTGGCCTGCTGCATTTGCTACGATCTGCGCTTCTCCAGGCTGTTCGATCGCCTGGCCGAAGACAACGTCGATGCGTTCATCTTGCCGGCGGCCTTCACGCAGCAGACCGGAAGAGATCACTGGGAAGTTCTATGCCGAGCTCGTGCCATCGAGTTTCAGGCTTATGTCGTCGCCTGCGGTCAATGTGGACACTATGAGGCGCCCAACGGCGAGCGGCGCTACATGCATGGTCACTCGATGGTCTGCGACCCTTGGGGAAAAGTGGTCGCCGAGGCAGGTGATGATATAGGCGTGTTGGAAGCCGAACTTGATCTCGATCGAGTTGAGGCCGTCCGCCGCCTGATTCCTATGGCGGCCCATAGGGTAGATGTTCGGAACCTGGATCTTGTCCGTCCCGACGGGAACGCTGCGATCTGTTAGTGCTCGTCTTCACGGTCGGGACGGACAAGCTCCATGTGGCTCACGCCAAGGGCCTGGGCTATCTTGTAGAGCGATTGGACCGTTGGATTGCGTCCGCCTCGTTCAAGACCACTCACATATTGCTGGCTGATGTCCGCTGACGCGGCGATTTCTTCCTGCGTCAGTCCTTTTTCCCGACGCAGGCGCGCAAAATTCCGGCCAACCAACTTGCGCATATCCATGCGCCACTGATGGCAGGAGCGAAACTTTGAGTTTATCAACTATAGTATGTAAATGCGTGCTATGCGGAGGCGCATAGCTGTTTCAGATCAGCATGTTCGCTTCGGTCGAGAGGTGTCGGAAAGCGAATGGGCATGCGACCTCCACGGGTAGATGATGCCGACGTTGAGATCGGCAGGCTAATTGCGAGGCTTCGGCGCGAAGTCGGGATGCGGCAGTTGGATCTCGCTCTGCACCTCAACGTTTCAGTCCAATTGGTCCGGAAGTACGAAAGCGGTCGGATCAGGATCGGGTCCAGCCGCCTCGCCGCCATTGCCACTGCCCTTGGCGTCCCAATCGCGGCACTCGTCGATCGCGACGGGTGTAACTACCAACGAGGGGCAATTGAGGAGTTGGCGGAGTTGGCCGCTTTTCTGGGGACGAATGAAGGAACTGCCCTGAACATGGCGTTTCAACGCATTACGTCAGTTCAAGTGCGTCGCTCACTGCTCGCTCTCGTGAGAGCATGTAGCCAATCTCTTTGAAAATGCATGGGACAAACGCATTGGCATGGTTTCGAGATCGAGAATGTATCATGCTGCGATACAATTGACTTGACCCAGAAATGTATCACTCTATGATACAAAACAACAGTGAGGCAATTGGTGATTCGATCGTACAAGGATGTCGCGACCGAAGTTGTTTCCAGCTGACATCCTCAAAGTCGCTATCCGTAAGCTCACAATGCTTGAAGCTGCACATGTGTTGGACGATCTTCGTTCTCCACCAGGTAACCGCCTAGAGGCGTTGAAGGGTGATCGTGCCGGGCAACACTCGATCAGGATCAATGATCAATGGCGGATCTGTTTTGTCTGGAACGATGGTGGTGTCGAAAATGTCGAGATCGTCGATTACCACTAGAACCGGTATGAAGGAGACCAATAGATGAGCAGTGTACTCCCCCCGGTACATCCAGGCGAAATCCTTCGCGAGGAGTACCTCCTTCCTTATCACATGAGCGCTGGAGCGCTCGCGAAGAAGCTGAACGTTCCTCGCACCCGCATTGAACGCCTGGCTAATGAACAGACTGCGGTAACTTCAGATACAGCACTGAGGTTAGCCAAATTTTTCCGCACGAGTCCTGAATTCTGGATGAACCTGCAAGCCAGCTATGATCTCAAGATTGAGGCAGCGGTTTTGGAGACGGATCTTGCTGCAATACCCGAGATAGATCTCGAATACGCACTCGCCTCATAGCGGACGGGATTCCCGGCGGATTGACCAGTGTGTTTCGCGCTCAGCTCCAGCGCTGCTAATCTGTGATCGGCCACTCAGCGATCTCAGGTTTGGTTCGTGTTGTGACCGTGATGTCACCTGCGTGCCCAAATCTTCTCCAAACCTTCGCCTCACCGCCTGCGCCCTTCCCGTATGCTCGGCTCTTCATGTGTGGGAGGCGAGTATGACTTTGCACGAAGCGGTTCTCAATTTCGTATCAACCGAAGAGCTTCGTCGTTTTGGTGCGGAACTCACAGTGGCAGAGGCGCATAAGGCTGTCGACGCGGCTTGGCGTGACATCAGGAGCGGGAGGGCAGTCGGCGGAAAGGCGGTACTTTCCCTACCTGAGGACGAATTCTGGGCGCTCCCTGAATTTGAGGCTGAACGTGAGTCTTTCGCCTCCGAGCGACTTGGGTGGAAGCTCTCGTCGCTCTACAGCGCCAATCCTCGGTTTGGTGGCGTCAAGATCATCGGCGCCAACGCGTTCAATCGTCGGCGCGGTCTGCCGCGGTCGACGTCGACCTATCTTCTCCTCGACAAGACGACCTTAAGGCCCGTTGCCATCTTCGATGGAACCGCACTTTCTGCCGCGCGCACGGGGACCTATGCCTCGCTGGTGCTGGAAGCGTTCGTCGAGACGCCGATGAAGATATCGGTCTTTCTCTTCGGTGCCGGGCCGGTTGCGAGAAGCGTCATCGACTGCCTTTCGTTCACGGGTTCAGAGCGCATCGAGCGAATTTTCATACGAAGCCGGTTTCCAGAAAGTGCCGCCCGGCTCGCGGATGCGGCAGCCTCTGCTACGACCATTGACCTGGTTCCAGTTGAGGACAACGCCGCGCTTGCCGACTGTTCCTTCGTCGTAACGGCAACGAATGCGCGCGACCCAGTCTTCGATGATCATGAGCTTGCGAAGGATGCCGTGACGCTGCATCTTGGCGGCGACGAGGTCCCTGAGGCCTACTTGAAACGTGCTCTACGCACGGGCGCTGTCATCTGCGACGACTTGAAGACCGTCTCCCGCCGCAACTCCCAGAGCATTTCACTTTATTTTTCACGCATGAGCCTGAGCCTTGAGACCGCCGGCCCGATTCTGGGAATTGGCGAAATGTCGGCGCCGTCCGGGTGGCAGGATCCGCGTCCCGGACCAGTTTGCGTAACCTGCGTCGGGCTTCCCATGCTCGATCTCTATGTCGCCGAAGCGACCTGGGAGAAGCTCGTGAAGGCGCGTAGTTTAGGAGCCAAGGTCTGAACTTAACGCGACGTCGGAGGTCACGTTGCCCCTAATCACAGAAGTTCTCGCAGCACAGATTCTGGCCGCCTCGCGCAGCGCGCCGACCTGCGACGAGAGAAACGTGGCGCTGAAATGTGTCCTTGACCTTGTCGGCGCCGCAATTGCTGGGCGCGACATGCCGGGGCCTACGGCCGTCAGAGCTTCAGCACACACGCTTATGGGCGCCGGTGCGAGTTCCGTCTGGGCAACAGGTCACACGGCCTCGCTGGCCGGTGCCCTGTTCTCAAACGCATCGGCAGCCTCCGCACTCGACCTTGACGATGGACATCGACTGGCCCGTGGGCATCCAGGAGCGGCAGTCATTCCGACGGTTCTGACATTGCTTCCGGAGACCAATGCCGGGGCAGGCGATCTCATCGCGGCGATTTCCGTTGGCTACGACATTGGCGTTCGCATCGCATCGGCGCAGATGCCGAACACGATCGCGACCCGCCAGACCGGCCGGTGGGCGTCGGTCGCAGCGGCGGCTGCAGGAGCGCGACTGTTGCGTCTCCGCGAGGATCACGTCGCCCAGGCGCTGGCGATCGCAGCGGTGCTTGCGCCCAATCAGCAGGCAAACGGCAGTTCGGGTTATTCCCGGTTGACAGGCAACGACGTCAAGGAAGGGATTGGCTGGAGTGCAGTCCTGGGGCTCGTCGCCGTCCACCTGGCGATCGAAGGACACACGGGGCCTGCTGATGTGTTCGATCTTCCTGACTATTACAATCGGCAAGCGATCCTGGCTGGCCTCGGCGAACGGTCCCATTTGGTCGATACATATTTCAAGCCCTACGCCTGCTGCCGCTATATCCATGCCGCGCTGGACGCGTTCCTGATGCTTGCCGAAGGCAACAGCATTGGTGCTGAGGATATCACCGCTGTCGATGTGGAGACCTTCGGCTGGGCGTTGAAGCTCGGCAACAAGTGGCGGCCAGCCACGCTGGTCGACATCCAATACAGCCTGCCCTACTGCATCGCGATTGCCGCGGTCGAGGGGCGCGATGCATTGGCGCCTTTAGGGCCCGATCTCATAGGGCGCGACGACCTTTCGGCGTTTTGCGACAGGGTGCGCCTGGCGATCAACGACGAGATGGACGCGCTGTTTCCGGGCGAGACACTAGCACGGGTCACAATATCGACGCCTTCAGTGTCGCTGCGCTCTGAAATCCTGGGCCCGCTCGGAGACCCGAAGCGGCCGATGTCGTTCGACGCGATTGAGGAGAAATTCTTCCGGGTGACCCGTCGCGTGCTTGCGCCCGAGCGTCAGCGCGAGATCATCGGTGGTGTTCTCGATATACCCGATGACCACGGGTCGGGGCTGCTTATGGCCCTTCGTTAAAGCGTCGGTCCTCAAACAATACGGGCATTCTCGACGACGAGACGGCCCTTCGCGATGACATGACGCACGCGGGCGAAGTTATGGGCCTCGCAAATGATAATGTCCGCCTGCTTGTCCCGCTCGATCAATCCACGGTCTCCGGCAAGTTCCGGAATAGCCTTGGCGACGTTACCCGTCGCAAGAGCGACGGCCCGCGGTGCCGGCATCTGTTTCTTGGCGATCATGCGATGGATCGCCGAAAGGATCGTATCCCAGTCACCGCCGGCATAGTCCGTCGACAGCGTGTCGATGAGCCCTTCGGTCGCGAGATGATCAAGATTTTCAGGGCCATTGCGCCACCTTGTCGTGATACAGTCGAGTGTCGACACGTCAATTGTCACGCCTCTGTCTTTGAGCAACCTTGCCGTTGCGACCGCTTCTTCGGGCAGGAACATCGGGTGGTTCGAATGCCCGGCGATCATCCGGGCCCGCGGGTAAGTCTCCGCCAGTTGCACAAGAGTTGCAGCAGTTGGTGCCGCATTGTGGAATATCGCAGCCATTCCGACTCGCTCTGATTGGGCGGCGATCTCCGCAAGTCCCCTTATCGCCAGATGCACAGGTGGCATAACGGTCTCAACGACGATCCCGCGAAGTTGTACCGCCGTTAGATGGTCATCGAGGGCATGACGCTCAAGAAGTGCCTCGAGTTCATCGTTCGAAGCGGCCGCTGCGTAGTCCAGCCTGCGCCCCAGGACCACTTCCTTGAACAACCTGGCGACCTTGGGGTGGACGGAAATACCGGTTGCCTTCTCAATGGCAAGCGGCAGATAGCGGTAGTCCTGTGCGCCACCGCCAAGCGTTTGACCGCCGCCGGCCTCTCCGAGCGCCTTGGCGCCGCGTGCAAGCATGTCGTCGATGGTGGCTGAGAGGTGCTGCGCCGACAGCCCCGCTCCGTCCGAGATACCGGCAGCCGCTATACTGCTCGGCGTGTGGGCTGTCGAAACATGGACGTCCAATGCGTGGGGTGAGAGAACACTGCACCCAATTTCATCAGGGGTGGCGAGGCCGCAGACATTCAGGAGTGTGGTCGTGCCGCTCAGCAGATGTCGGTTGCGTTGATAGGAGATGTCTTCTGTCGAAAGCGGCAATGAACCGGATGGCATCGAAGGGCCGGCGATGCAGCCATGGGCGTGGGCATTGACGATGCCCGGCAGGACGACGGACCCGCCGGCATCGATAATCCGGTCCCCGTCGTTCGATGCCTCCTGGTATGGGGTAACATCGACGATAATGGTTCCCCGGATTCGGACACTCGCCTTCTCCAGAAAGGTGATCCCGTCTCCGGTGATCAAGCTGCCATTGACGATGACCGTGTCCATGTCACGCCTCCAGTCGAAAATTGGTGATTGGGTTAAAATCAGATGGGTGATCGAGGCTGGGCGCAAGCGGCGCCAAACCGTAGCCGACACCCCGCACTGTGCGGATCCAGTCGTGGCCGGTGGTCGCGAGGAGCGCCTTTCGAAGCCTCGCGACATGGACGTTAACAGTTCGCGTGTCGACGAAGATGCCGCTCGGCCAAACCTGTTGGATAAGTTCGCCCCGTGTGTGAACCTTGTCCGTTCCCCCGATCAATGTTTCAAGCAATCGAAACTCGAGAAGGCCGAGATGGAAAGGGTCTCCACGCCAGGAGGCTCGGTGGCTGTGGACGTCGATCTCAAGGCTGCCGTAGTGCAAAACCGGATGAGTTTTTGTGTCGTTCGAAGACGTTAGATAGTGCTTGATCGCGTCGAGGTACCGCTGTGGTTCGACCGGGCAGACGAATACCTCGTCAGCACCCGCGCGGACCAGCGCCGGAAGTGCGACAGCGGCCTTTGCTCGCAACAATGCGACGATTGCCGACGATCTTGTCGAGGTGTCCTGCTTCAGTCCCCGGCAGCGGCCAGCCGCAGCGGCGTTCGGCGCATCGAGCAGGATGGCCTCGACGGATCGTGCGCCTGTAATCGATGCAAAGTCGTCGAGCCCGAGCGCAAGGTCAGTCGAGTAGCCCGCAACCGTGAGAATGTGGCGATGTGTCAGGTTGAAGCCCGCGTCGCGAGAGCTGACGACGATCAATGGTCCGTTTTCGGCGGTAAGCATCGCTCGCCTCCCGATCGCGGTGCGTGACGCAATGATCGATGATTGCACGCATAGGTTTGCGTCTCAACGCCAACTGGCTCAAAGTTCTATTAAGAATTGTTGCGGGCGACCTCAAACGCGGCCGCTGAGGAACGACTGATCGTCAAGTCTTATCAATGCAACACGTAGTCAATTGGAGGGTTGCAAACGGCAGGGCCATTATCGAGTGGCCTTGAGGGAGGAGCGCAATGCGAAACCGGGAACATGCAGCAACTGACAGCCAGAGCGGCAACCTCATCGATAAACTCCCCGATTGTCGAACGTTGGGAATACAGAGGTCTTGTCACCTTTGCCCACTTTACGATGCAGGCGGGTGTCATTCGTCACCAATGAAAACCGCACATCGTGAAGCATCCTCCAGGCGCCGAGCGACGGAAGAAGTGGATGGCTAAATGCACGCCGACAAACCCACTTGCTCGAGAATGAAATCAGTCGGACGATACCGTTAAGGGGCATTTCTGTGCCTTGAGCAGATCGTGTTGCGACGTTAGCTCCCCAAAAGGTTGCATGGCAACAACTGCCAGCGCCGACTTCGCGGGGAGGTTCGTTGCTGAGAGACAAGCGGATAGCCGGCCGTTCAAAGGTCGTTTTGGCAGTGATCGACGACGAGGAAACGCGTCTTCGGTTTGCCTCGCTTCTGATCGGTCACGGCTACGATATCCACCTCACCAATGTGACATTGGCCCTTCGCATCCTGAAAGTACGAAGGTTCGACCTAGTTTTGGTTGAGGGCAGGACGTCGTCGACGGAATGCCTCCGGTTTTGCCGGCAAGTGCGAGCCATGAGCGACATTGCACTCATTCTTATCGTTGACAGCCATGATGACAGTATCGTTGTCGAAGGACTAAACGCCGGTGCGGATGCCTATGTCTTAAGGGTCGGCGAAGACGACGCCACACTTGCCCGGCTGCGCAGCGTCATGCGTCGTACCGGTTTAGCCGCGGGTGGCGTCGACGATGCTAGAATATTGGTGTTCGATGGCTGGCGCATAGACCCGGGCAAACGCACGCTCCACGCCCCGGATGGCCAGGAGAGAACGCTGACGGCTGGTGAGTTCGATATCCTACTTGCACTCGCTCGCAATCCGGGCAGAGTTCTGTCGCGGGAGCAGTTGCTTGACGCCACCAGGTTCGGGCTTGCCGGCCCGTCGGAGCGCAGCGTTGACGTGCACGTTCGGCGCCTGAGGCAAAAGATCGAGCCCGCGCCAGACGATCCGATCTATGTGAAGACGGTGAGGCTTGGCGGCTACCTGTTGGCACATATCGTGAAAATTGAATGACTGAACGAGGCGATGCCTTGCGCCGCGCAATGTTAAGTTTTGTTGCGAGAGTGTTACAATTGATTGCAGAGGCTGCTGTCCGCATCTAGACCGTGTGTCGTTGCCCGCCTGCGAAAGGCTCAATCCGACCAATACGCGCCGGAGGTGAAATCGCATGAACGAACGACGCATTTTTGAACGCGTAATAGATCTTTGCCAGGTCCAGTCATCTTCAAACGCCCTGAACAATTCCCTTTTATGTTTGGCGGGCGCTGCCGGGTTTGACCACTATGCCTACTTCCGGGCCCACCCGAACGACAACTTCGTGGCGACTGACTATCCGATCGAGTGGCAGCGGCGCTACTTCGCGCGCTCCTACATGACGCTCGACCCTGTTGTGACCACGGCCAAGCGCGGAACCCAGGTCTTCTATTGGTCTGTCGACGACGTGCGCCCAAGGGCCTGCCGCGATCAGCGGCGTTTCTACACGGAGGCTGCCGAATTTGGGCTGAAGTCAGGTCTGTCGGTATCGGTATCGGCCGGCTTCGGGAGGTTCGCCATCCTGACCTTTACATCCTCGTCCCATGGCAGAAGGCGTGGCAGTCTTGCGGGGGAGACATCGGGGCTCGGCATAACTGCCGCTGCCTTTCTCCATTCACGGATGCGACATATGGAAGACTTGGAATGCAACGGTACGGCATCGTTGAGCGCGACCGAGCTTGCTTGCCTCAAGTGGTCGTCGGAGGGAAAGACGATGGTTGAGATCGCGGCAATACTCGATATCACCTACACGTGCGTTCGCCGCAATCTGCGAAGGGCGATGGACAAGCTCGGCGTCTGCAAGCTGTCTCAGGCGACCGCGGCCGCCACCCGTCGTCTGCTAATCTGATACCGAGAACGATGAGAATGTGGGCGCAGCGAGGCGTACCTGCCGGCCAGCGGCGGATCAGCGATAAGCGCTAGGAAAGATAATATCCTGATCGACGAGGACATTGAAAATGTATCCGGGCCTGATGTTGAGCGTAGGCTGCACATCGAGGTTTTTTTCAATGGTGCGCTCGGCCACCCGGCCGAAGGTTTCGGCAAAACTGCGACGAGCAGCGTCCGAGGCCGTATCGCGACCTCTGTCGCGATAATCGGCTGGGAGGGACATATCGATGCCCGCGCCGATCAGGGCTACAAGCGCCGCAGAACCAAATGTTCTGAGGATATGTCGATCGACTTTGTCCTTGAAACCGCCATAGCCTCCGGCATCGGTCCCGGCCATCCCGCCGATCTGCAACGTAGAGCCGTTCGGGAAGATTAGATCGGTCCAGATCACGAGAACGCGAGACTGCCCGAAGGCGACCTCACTGTCGTAGCGGCCGAAGAGCTTGGTCCCTTGCGGGATGAGAATATGGCGGCCCGTGGCGGTGTCATAGATCGGATGATTGACCTGGGCGGAAATCCGACCCGGCAGGTCGGCGTTGATGCCGGTAATCAAGGTCGCGGGAATGACCGAGCCGCGCTTTAGCTCGAATGGAGATTGCGCCGGCACGACGGTGCTTGGCAGGTATCCGAGCTCCTTGATGTCAGCGTTGAAAAAGGCGTCCTTGGAGGCCTGAAGGTTGGCGTCACCACCCCTCCCCTCAAGCGCTTTCGACAGGAGCGCTGCGGGATTGTGAGATGCGGGCGTGTCGCTGCTCGGTGTGCTCCCGGGATACTCCATGGGTTCCGGGCGGTTTTTGATTTCAACCGTAAGCGGCGACTCGAAGGCCGCATTCCGTGCCTGCAGTCGGGCCATGTCCTGCCGATGGCGCGCGCGCAGCAGTTGTTCCCGGCGTTCGCGCTCGAACTGGATCAGCCAGTCATGCTCATTCCAGTGGGTTTCGACTTGCGCAACGTTTGCGGGATGCGGTGTCGTCTCCGGGTCGATTTTGACCTCTGAGTGAGCCATTTCGGTCAGGGCCCCGACCGCTATGTCTTCAGCAACCGATGTCGACGGCTCGGCGATGATGCCGTCGGCGACGCCACGCTTGATGTTCTCAGCAAATGAAGACGCTGAACCACCTGAGGAAATCTCCGCGTCGAGGTCGGCCCGGCTTCCGATCCCGCGCGAGGCTAGGCCGGCCACAATGACGATGAAGAAAATGACGATCATTGCGCCTGCGATGAAGAGCGGTAACCGATTGACCCTGCGAATGTGTTTAGGGGCGTGAGAGAGCTGTAGCGATTGAGCCATGACAGGTTCCTACGGATGCCGCGTGACGGCGAGCGGTGTCGCGGGCTGCGCGCCCGTTGCATTCGCCCGGTAGGCACGCGTCAGGGTAAGTGCCGGCGTCGCTAGCCGCACGAGAACGACGTCTTCGAACACCGAGGTGCCATAGGTGACCTCTGTGGCAGCTACCTTCCCCTGAGCCTGTTTATCTTTGCTGAGCGCCGGGTATCCCCACAGCTTGAGTGCGCTTTCGAGTGCTTCTGCGGAGGGGCGCGCGGTTTGGGAAAGGTAGAGCAACTGCGGTTTGTCTTTGCCCATCACTTCAATGAAGCGGTTAGCCATGTCGCCGGCGATCGCTGTTTCGGCATTCGCCGAGATTTCGTGCGAGCGCTCGTCAATCAGCGGCGAAGGATCGCCGGCCTGGCAACCGCTGACGAAGACGGCGATGAGAATGAATGCGACGGTATGAGGCTTCACCACTTACCCTCCCCTTCTGATCGTGACTTTCTCCTGGCGCCATCCGACGCCCGAGACGAGCACCGCGCGCTCGACATCGAAATCGACGATCATCACTCCGCTCTTCATCCGGTAATTGACGACCCTGTTCTGGCCGCCGGAAACGACGAAGAGGACTGGCGCGTCCTGGTTGGCGATCGACTTCGGGAACTGGATGTAGGTTTTCTGACCGTCGGAATAGACGCGTGTCGGCTTCCAGCGGGCTCGACCGTTGATGGAATAGGTGAAGTTGAGCCGTTCGGCAGATAAGCTGCCAGCGCCCGCCTCCAGCCGGGCATTGGCATCGGCAAAGCTTGCCGACCTGTCTTCCGGATAGGCGAAGCCGATGCGCGCCATGTAGTGCGTCGGGTGAGACTTCAGCTGGATATGATAGGTGCGCCTCGACGTGGTGACCACCATCGAAGTTGCAATCGAAGGTTCGGACGGCTTGATGACTAGGTGGATTGCCTGGCCGCCGGCGACACCTGACGTCGCGGCTTCGATCTTCCAGCGAACCGTATCGCCAACAAGCACGTCACGCACGATCTCGCCCGGTTGAAGCTCGACATCACACACCTGGAGCGGTGAGCAGACGACCGATGGCTGGCTTGCGCCGTAAAGGAAGATGACCTTTCCGTCAGGCCCGGTGGTGATGACGCTGGAAGCTGCCCGCCATTTTGCAGACAGGCGTGCTGCATTCGCCTCCTTCGTCGTGATCGCTTCTCCGTAAGCGGCTCCGAATGGTAGCGTTGATGCCAAGATCAGTGTCAGCATGGCTGCTGTGTTGTAGCTCAACCCTTCTCCCTTCCTCATCATAGCTGCGCCGTCCAGTCGAGATCCCTGAGGTAGAGGCCGATCGGATTGAGCCGGATCACAGCCTCATCCTGCGGCGCCGTGAGCGTGACCGTTGCGATCCCGCGATACCGCCGTAAGCCGGTTTCTTTTCCCGTCCGGTCCCGTTCGAACTCTGTCCAGTCGACCTGGTAGGTTTGTTCCGAAAGCGCCACCACGTTGTTCACCTCGATCGCGACAGTTGCTCGCCGCGCCCTCTCGAATGGGGAGTTGTCCCGGAACCAGGCGTTGACCTTCCCCGTTGCCGGATCGGCGTTTCTAAGCAGCGCATAGGTTCGGTCGATGTATCTTTTCTGTACGACCGCGTCGGGTGTCACGGATCGGAAGCTGGCAAAGAAGCCTGCAAGCGAGGCGCGCACGACACGCTGGTCGGCGTAGTCGAGCTGCTCGGGAAAGCCGGCGGTGACGGCTGCTCCGAGTTTGTCGACCTCGACGATGTAGGGCACGAGCTTGACCCTCGAGCTCTGGTGGAGCCCATAGACGAAACCGATGATCGCGATCGCCATCGAGGCCGTCCCGATGATGCGCCAGGCGATCGCTGAGCGCACGAAGGAGCCGTAGCGTTCGTTCCACTCCTGACGGGCGGCGATATAAGGGTTCTCGGGGGCCTCTCGATCAGTCATCGATCATGATCCTCTTCAAGTGCTTCAATGGTCTGTGGAGCCCGGCGAGGATCGCCTGCCTGCGCTTGGCGCTGAGCCCTTGTTGTCGAGCTTGTCGTTGGCAAGCCCCATCAAGGAGGCGGCGTGGGCGCCGGGCGCACCGATTGCCTTGTCCTTTGCTGCGGAGCCCGCCGCCTGCAAGCTTGCGGCGGCGCTGTGTTTCATGCCTTGGAGAGCCGAGGTCGCCGCCGATGCACCGGCCGCGCGAGCGGACCTCGCCGCGGCAATGCCGGCGGCCGTCCCTCCGGCTGCCAGGAACGCGGCGCCGGCCGCAAAGGATGCCGCCTGGCCGCCGTGCCGAATTGCTTCCATTCCGCCAGTCACCGAGGCGCCCTGGACAACGCCCTGCAGAATGTTCGGAACGTAGATTGCGATGATGAAGACGACGACCGAGATGCCGGCGATCGCGAGCGTGGTGACGAATTGCTGTGTTTCTCCTGTCGGAGCTCTTGCAAGCCCCAAAAGCACTTCCGATCCGATGCGAGCAATCATCACGAGCGCCATCAGTTTCAGCCCGACGGAGAACGCGTAGACGAGGTAGCGCACGGCAAAGTCCTTGGTGTGGGAAGAACCGCCGAGTCCCAGCATGATCATCCCTGCCAGGAGCCCGACATACGCCTCGACCATGATCGCGACGAAGATTGCCGCAACGAGCGAGAAGGAAATCACCACCACGACCATCGCAAGGACCGCCGCGATCGCCAGCGCATTATCCTCGAATAGCCCGAACTGGATCTGTTTCGACATGTGCGAAGCAACCCGGATCCCGGCGTCGAATATGTCGGCGGGCGAGGCCGATCCACCGCTGGCGCCGATCTGGAAAAGGGTGTCCACGATGCTCTTAGCAAAATCTGGTCCTTCCTCGAGAGTGAAGGCGAAGAGGCCGATGAACATGATCCGGCGCACGAGTTCCGCGAACCAGCTATCGAGCGATGCCGCCTGTAGAGCGAGCCAGACGGCAGCGACCGCCACTTCGATCCCTGCGAGGATCCAGAACAAAGATCGCGCGGCAGAAAGTACCCGCACCTCCCACCCCTTGGCAGCGACCGCGACCTGGTTCTCTAGCTCGGTCAGGACGCTTCCGTCCTGTGCCTGGACTTCAACAGTGGAGCCTAACAACACACAGCAGATCACGACAAATGAATGAGCTAGCTGCGTCATGGTCTTGCTGACTGCAGAGGCGCTGAGATTGATCTTACTCACCAGCGAAGCTCCAACTTCTGCCCTCCAGTACCGAGTTGCGCTGGCCCATCGAAGAACCGTTCACGTCTTGCCTGCGCGAGATCCTTGTCCGTCTGGTTGGTTTGGTACCAAGTTCCCATCATCGTCATCTGCTGGGACACAAGGCCACGCAGTTTCTGGATTTGCCCGACCTGCTCGGCCGCAATCTGGTGGCCGACCTGGAGTGCCTTCATCTGCCCGTCGGACGTTTCCGAGAGAGAACGCAGCGAGCGCATGGTCGCCTCTTCGGTCGAAAACTGTTCTGCAGTGAGGTTCGCGGCTCTCAGCGTGCCGGTGATGGTATCGCGATTGGTGTCGGACCATGTCTGATACTGTGAGGCGAAGGTTTTCCCATCAGGCAGGGCGGTCTTGAAATCGGCGTAGCTAGCGAAGCGCTGACGAAGCAAATCATCTGCGTTGCCCATGGCGAAGGACACTCCCCGCCCGGTATCTACTATTTTTTGAAGGCGCCGAAGATCCGCTTCGATTTTCCCCCACGCATGCTGCGGCAGGCGCGCTGTGTTCTGCAGCATGTTGTCGTAGATTCTCAGCTGGTTCTGGATCTGCTCGGCAAGTTGACCGATCTGCTTCACTTGGTTTTCGATCTGGACGCCGGACTTTTGCAGGAGGTTGATCAGTTCCGCATTGTTGGCAAGTTGGGTCCATTCGGTAGCTGCACCCGTGGCACCGCCGGCATATGTCGGGTGAGGGCTGATGGCCGTCGCAAGGAGAACGAGGGCCACAACGTCACCCCTTTGTAAGAAGCGTTTCCGCATCGGCAATGCCTCTCAGTTTGAGCCATTCGGTGGGCCAGTTTTGGCCGTGATCGTGATGAAGAGCGTGGATGCGTTTCAGATCGTCCTTGCCGGTCGCTCCGGTGAAGGCGAGCGCGATCGGACCGAGTGCCATGTCGAAGAGGCGCCGGCCTTCAGGAGATGTCACGTAGTAGTCTCGCTTCGGTATCGCGGCCGCGATGATCTCAATCTGGCGTTCGTTGAAACCCATTCCTTGGTAGAATTCGCGGGCGCCGGGCTGGCGCGCCGCCGCATTCGGCAGGCAGATCTTCGTGGGGCAGCTTTCCCTCAGCACGTCGATAATGCCGGATCGTTCTGCATCCGAGATTGACTGGGTTGCCAGAACAACGGCGCAATTCGCCTTGCGCAACACCTTCAGCCATTCGCGGATACGATCGCGAAAGACCGGGTGGCCGAGCATCAGCCAGGCCTCGTCCAGGATGATGAGACTCGGGGCGCCTGACAGGCGCTTCTCGATGCGGCGAAAGAGGTATGTGAGCACCGGAACGAGGGTGCGCTCGCCAAGGCTCATCAGCTGTGCGATTTCGAAGGTCTGGAACGCGCCAAAGGATAGGGTGTCGGTTTCGGCGTCGAAAAGGCTGCCCAAAGGGCCATCGAGCGTATAGTGACGCAGTGCGTCCTTGATCGCCTTGAGTTGAACGCCGCTCACGAAATCGGACAACGACCGCCCGGATGATGAGGCCATCAGTTCGACCTGCCGGGAGATTGCGTTGCGCTCATCCGGACCGATCGAGGCTCCTTGCAATTCAGCCAGCGCCTCGATCCATTGGCTCGCCCATGCACGGTCCCCCTCCCCTTCCAGATCGAGAAGTGGGCAAAAGCAAAGGGTAGCGCCGTCTCCTTCTCCACCGATGTCATAATGGTTGCCGCCGATAGCAAGCGTTAGGGGCAGCATCGAGTTGCCTTTGTCGAAGGCAAATACCTGGGCGCCGGCGTAACGGCGAAACTGCGCGGCAATCAGTGCAAGCAGCGTCGACTTTCCAGATCCTGTCGGTCCGAAGACGAGCGTGTGACCGACGTCGTCGACATGAAGGTTTAGCCTGAAAGGTGTCGAGCCGGAGGCGACCTGCATCAAAGGCGGCGATTGCGGCGGGAAGTATGGACAAGGTGCCGTTGGGTTCCCGGCCCAGACCGTGTTGAGTGGGATGAGGTCGGCTAGATTGCGGGTGTTAATCAAAGGCTCGCGTAGATTACAGTACCAGACGCCCGGGAGGCTTCCGAGATAGGCCTCCGTTGCGTTGAGTGTTTCTATCCTCGCCCCGAAACCCTCCGCCTGAATCGCCTGCCTGATCATCTCGCATTTGTCGCGGACGCCGGCGCCATCGACCCCGAAGACAATGACGACCGGCGTGTAGTAGCCGTAGGAAACGAGTTCGGATGAAGCCTGGGAAATCGCGTCTTCGACCTCGGCGACCATCGCGATTGCATCCTGGTCGACGGATCGACTGTCGGTCTGGAAAAGCTGGTCGAAGAACGGGCGGACCTTTTGCTGCCATTTCTTGCGTGTGCGTTCGAGACGTTGGCGAGCCTCTTGCGGGTCCAGGAAGATGAAACGTGATGACCAGCGGTAGCTGAGCGGGAGTCGATCGAGATTGTTCAGGATTCCGGGCCAGCTTTCCGAGGGCAGACCATCAATCGCCACCACGCCCAAGTGGCGATTGTCCACGACCGGATTGAGACCATGATGAAGCTCGGCCGTTGCCAGCCAATCCAAATACATCGCTATGTCGGGCAGTCTGACCGGATGGTTCTGTCCGGTGATACAAAAGCGGATGAACTGGAAGAGCTCATCGAAGCGCTGCCGTCGTGCCCCGGTGCCCCCATCCTCTCGGGTTGCCATGCGGCGAAGCGAGATCCAGTTCGCCAGAGACTGTTCGACCTCGCGGGTACGGGTCCGGAAAAGATCAAGCGCCGTGTCGGCGAGGCCTCTGTTGCGACTTTCGGCGTCGGCATAGACATATCTCCCGAGCCCGCGTCGACTTGTTTCTTGAGGACGTTGGGTGAGGATGAGCGCATGGCGGCTCTCGAAATGGCCCCCTTCCCTTTCAAAGTGTGCCCGGCGCTCGGCATCGATCGCACGCGCTATCGGATCTGGAAAATGCGAGCGGTCGGCATCCGGGTAGGAGGCCGTGCCCAAGCGGACAGCTTCTATCTGGATCATCCAGCCAGACCCCAAACGGGCGAGGACCGTGTTGATCTGGCGGGATATCTCGTTGCGCTCAAGGTCCGTTGCGCTCTCGCTGTCCGGGCCCGCGAAGTACCAGCCGGCCATCAACGAGCCGTCTTTCAAGAGGATGACCCCGTTGTCGACGAGTGCGGCATAAGGCACGAGGTCGGCAAAGGATGGATCGGGTGAACGGAAGCGCGCCAGGTTGACCATCGCGACACACTCAGCCTTTTCGCCACGGGGTCGAAGTCGGACGATAGGTTCGCCGATAGCGCACGTGACGCATGTAGATCTTGCGCATGAGGGGATCAGCTTTTGCCATGCGCCTAAAGACGCCGATGGTAAGGATCCAGAGGGCGAAGCCGATCAGTGCCGAGTAGATGGTCAGGACGACGAAGACCAGGATGACAGTTGCCAGCCCCGCGGCGAGAACGAGCTCGCGATCGGCACCCAGCAACAGGTTCGGGCGAGAGAGGGCACGATGGATACGGTGTCGTTCAAGGTGTGCGAACGCCTCAGGCATCGGATCCTCCGGGTGATTTGAGGTGAAAGACCAAGGCAAGGTCGTCGATCGACGAACCGGTCGCGCCGAACAGCTGGACGATTTGCGTCGCACCGAGCAGGAGGCCGGCGACGAGTACGATGTAGAAGAGCCGCCTCGCAAAATCGTTGAGCTCGCCGCCGAAGATCAGCATACCGCCGGCCACGGCGACCGCGGCAAGAGCGATGAACCCGGCAACGGGGCCGGTAATCGATTGCTGGATTTGCTCAAGCGGGCCCTCCCATGGAAGGCCGCCGCCCGAACCGGCGAGCGCTGGTTCCCAGCCGGAGAAAATCAGGAGCGTCGCAAGAGCCACCGCTACTGAACGCTTTTTATGCCGCATCTCGTTCCCCTTCCTGGTAAGTGTCCAGCCTATAGGTCGTCCCGTCGTGTCCAACGACGCGCATTGGATCTCCGAGCCGACGACCAGTCGCCGTGCGTTCAATCGAAACGACGAGATCGATGGCTTCGGCGATGACGTCCTGCATCGGTTGCCGGCTTGTCTCCGCGGTGAGCTGCTCAAGTCTGCGAAGTGCCGAGCGCGCGGAATTGGCATGCACCGTCGCGATTCCTCCCGGATGTCCGGTGTTCCATGCCTTGAGGAGCGATAGAGCCGCCGCGTCTCGTACTTCGCCGACTATGATGCGGTCCGGTCGCAATCTGAGTGTGCTTTTCAGCAAGCGCGACATGTCAACGTCGTCGCTGGTGCGCAGCGAAAGGACGTTGTGCGAGCCGCAACGGATCTCGACGGTATCTTCAAGGATGATGAGGCGATCATCGGGCGCGACCGTTGCAATCTCCAAGATGAGCGCATTTGCCAGCGTCGTTTTGCCGGAGCCGGTCCCACCCGAGACGAGGATATTCAGGCGATCGGCAACAGCGCGTGTCAGAAGGCGAGCCTGTCTTGCAGTCATGAAACCGTCGACCACATATTGCTCGATGGGAATGAGGCGCGAAGCGCGTTTGCGTATGGAAAAGGACGGAGCGGCAACGATGGGCGGTATCAACCCCTCAAACCGGTGCCCGCTGATCGGCAACTCAGCCGACACGACTGGCCTGTGTTCGTCGACCGCCGTACCGGTCGCATGGGCGATGCTGCCGATTGCAATCTCGGCAGCCGAGGCAGCCATTTCTCCGAGACGCGCGATCGGATGACCGAGGCGCTCGACGTAGAGATTGCCATCTGCATTGAGCATGATCTCGACCACGTTTGGGTCATCGAGCGCCGCCCGAATGGCCGGGCCAAGGGCGTCCTCGAGCTTGCGGACGAGCCGGGGCAGCGAGCGGCTATATGTCATGAAGACACCGTTTGGCCGGGCAGCGAAAAACGGCTGAGATCCGAAATGTATCCGGGCGGTTTGACCCGTCTGAAGATGTCCCGGTCCACGGCGAGAATGCCGGCTAGTGCCTTGCCAGCGCCTATTGTCTGCGCTGATCCCAACCGACGAAGCGTCCATCCCGCACGTCCAAGGATACGCTCGATGGCAAGGTCAGTCACGGTGACAACTTCGGTATGTCCGCGCGAAAGGCACCATTCGAGGATGCCGGCGAACATCAAGCGGGTAACATGATGAAGTCCGCTACGGCCCTTTCGTTGGATGGTGGTGTCGACGCAGAAGCGCGAGCTCTCGACCATTTGAGCGTGCGGAAAAAATTCCAGGTCCCCGATGAGTTGCGGGAACACCGACGAAAGCATCGTCTTGCCGGTTGCCGGAAGAAGGCGCGCGCAGCCGACAACCTCATCATTTCCGTTGGCGGCCAGAATGTAGACAGGATCAAGTTTGTCGAAAAGATCGCGTTCATGACCGTCCGGGGCAAGAACTGTCCAGCCCAAACGCTCACCGAAAACCTTCGCGCGCAGCGCAAACATTCCATCGAGGAGTGACCTGGCGTCGCTCGAACTGCCATTCTCAATGGCAATGATCATCATTTGTGGGTCTCCTGCGTTCATTGCAGGAGAAGTGCTACGACTGAGGGGGCCGTTGCGAGGGACAGAAATGCTCCCGAGATTTCGCTACGTGGTTTCTAGGGGGCTTAGAACCATTCCTGACCAGACAGATGGTCGGCTTCCACAGTCTACCGGTCCATCGGCGCCATTCTGATGCCGCCGGCCGCGACTGATGCATGAGTGTTGATTCGGGCGATGGGCCGCGATTTTCAGTGGACCGCCGACCCGCTGACCTCACTGCGATGAGCAAAAGTGTGCATTAATTCATATCGGAGGCCCCGTCGGATTCTTTGAAAAAGAACGCAATATCAGGGCGTAGACCGGTGTTCTTGGCTGAGACCCCGCGTTGGGCGTTAAGGCTTTGTTAACCCTATATTTCTGGACGGTGCAGGAGAATCGTGTTCTATCTCTTGGCGGGCAACAGTCGGCAAACCGGCTTTAAGCCGCCAAGAGGGAAAAATGGCGATAGCGATACGCGCAGAAACTGACGTTCAACTCAAGGAAGACGCTGCCGAGAAGATCTTGCGGCATGCCAGTCTCTTGTCGAGTCAGCTGCAGCAGCTACGTACCCGTATGTACCCGCCGACAGCTGAAAAGACCTTGAGATCGTTTCTCACGAACGAAGTTTCGAAGCTGACATCCATACCAGATTCGACACTGAAGCTGATGTCGTCCGAGGGACGCGGGCCGACGCCGAGCCGGCTTGAGAACAATCACCGCGTCTACACGCTCGCACAAATCAACGAGCTTCGGGAGTTGTTTGCCAAGCAGAAACCTGCCGATGCCCTGCGCTTTCTCCCTCGCCGGCGCCCGGGCGAACACTTGCAAGTTCTCGCGATTGCGAACTTCAAGGGCGGAAGCGCCAAGACGACGACCTGTGTTCATCTTGCGCACCATCTCGCCTTGCAAGGCTATCGCGTTCTCGCACTTGATCTCGATCCACAGGCATCGCTCTCGGCGATGTTCGGCGCGCAGCCGGAAATTGACGTGGGTGCCAACGAAACGATCTATGCAGCGCTTCGCTACGATGAAGCTGAACGGCGACCGATCCGAGACATCATTCGCAAGACCTATTTCGATGGTGTCGATCTCGTTCCCGGCAACCTCGAAGTCATGGAGTACGAGCACGAGACCCCTCGCGTCCTGGCGAACAAGTCGAGCTCGGGTGCGATCTTCTTCGAGCGCTTGAAGCTTGCCCTGTCGGAGGTCGAACAAGACTACGACATCGTCATTCTCGATACGCCGCCGTCCCTTGGCTTCCTCACGCTCAGCGCGATCTATGCTGCCACAAGCATGGTCATCACCGTTCACCCCGCCATGTTGGACGTGGCTTCCATGAGCCAGTTCCTCCTGATGATGGGCGATCTCATCAGCGTCTTGAATGAAAGCGGGGCTCAACTCGATCAGGACTTCATTCGGTATCTCGTGACGCGGCATGACCCAAACGATGCCCCTCAGTCGCAAGTCGTTGCTATGTTGCGGCATATGTTCGGAACAGACGTTCTTCTGCCGACCGCTATCGAAAGCACGGCCGTTGAGGCGGCGGGCTTGGCGAAGCGTTCGATCTACGAGCTCGAAATGGGCCAGATTGGGCGTGATACCCATAAGCGTGCGCGTGAAGCGGTCGATGCTGTGAATGAGGCGATCATCCGACTTATCAACGATAGCTGGGGGCGGCCATGAGCAAGTCTTCTCGCAAATCACTTGTCGCGAGCTTCGGTTTGCTCTCCCAAGAACTGGAGAATAAGCTTGCAGACGACACGCAACCTACGCCTCGTGCCCCCTCGCCCCGTGTCGGCGCGGGCGTCGTCGGTGCAGCACATCGCGCCATCGATGACATCAGGGCAGAGCGCGACCGATTAAAGGCGATCGTCGAGTCGGGTGGCGGCGCGATCCTTGATCTTGATCCCGCGTTCATCGATCCTTCACCCTATCCGGACCGGCTGGAGGATGATGACGCTACGGATTTTGAAGCATTCAAGCGTTCGATCGATTCCGAGGGTCAAAAGGTACCTATTCAAGTCCGCCGTCATCCGTCGTCGGCTGGGCGCCATCAAATCGTATATGGGCACCGTCGGTGGCGTGCTGCCAAGGAACTCGGCAGGGCCGTTCGCGCGCTCGAGGTGGAGATCTCGGATCTGGATCTCGTGGTCGCCCAAGGCATTGAGAATGCCAGCCGGCAGGATCTGACTTGGATTGAACGCGCGCTGTTTGCATCGCGAATGGATGATGCCGGCGTCAAAGCGCGTAACATCTATGCGGCGCTATCGATTGAGGACGCAGAGCTCGCTCGAATGCGCAGCGTCTATCGGGCGATCCCTATAGATGTGATCGAGACGATCGGAAGGGCTCCGAAGGTCGGACGCCCCCGCTGGGTGGAGTTCGCAAAAAACATCGCTGGCGATCCAGCATCTCTAGCTCTGGTTCGCCAGGCGCTCACCGAAGCAGGCGACGGCGTCTCCGTGTCAGACCAACGCTTCCAGCAGGCGTTTGAAGCGATCAAGCCGTCGTCGCATTCGCGACGGAACGAAAAAGAACTGACGGACAGTGCCGGCAGGAAACTCGGTGCTTGGAAGGTTTCGCCCAAAGAGCTTCGGATCTCCGCGGATGGCCCTCTCGGTCAGGACTTCGTGAAGTTCGTCGGCAACGCGTTGCCGCATCTCGTTGAACGCTTCTCTCGTGAGCGTGAAGGTTAGAACCCCAGACAGCTGTCAAAGGGTCGCATTCGACAAGGGAATACGGAAGGAACACCGCAAAAGAAAAAGGCCCCCAAACGTTGCCGTCGTGGAAGCCTCTCTCATATCTGGACAATCTGAGAATCGCATTTCCACGAATCCCCGTCAAGAGTGATTGGCACCTAATTTGGTGAGCGGACTTCTTTTGCCTTTTGAGAGGTGAAGGAAATGCAGAGTGGAAGTGTGACGACGCCTTTCGGGCGGCGGCCGATGACGCTTGCCTTGGTCAAGAGGCAGCTGACCACCGCTGAAATCAGCCCAGGCAAATCAGCAGAAAAGTGGAAGGTTTTTCGGGATGCCTCGGAAGCGAGGATACATCTTGGAATCCAGGATCGAGCACTCGCCGTTCTGGATGCTCTGCTGACGTTCTATCCTCAACCCGAGTTGTCTCACGACCACTCTATGGTCGTTTTCCCATCGAATGCCCAGCTTTCCGTTCGCGCGCACGGGATTGCCGGGGCAACACTGCGGCGTCAGCTGGCAGCGCTCGTTAATGCCGGCCTGATCAACCGAAAGGACAGCGCCAACGGCAAACGCTTTGCCCGCAAGGATCGGGAGGGAGATATCGAGGAAGCCTACGGCTTCGATCTGTCGCCGTTGCTTGCACGGGCCGAAGAGCTCGCTCTGATGGCGCAGCAGGTCGCTGCTGATCGTGCGCAGTTCCGTAGGGCCAAGGAAGCGCTCACAGTATGCCGGCGGGATGTTCGCAAGCTCATCTCGGCCGCGATGGAGGAGGATGTCTCTGGCGATTGGGCAGCGATCGAGGCGATGTATATCCAATTGGTTGCCCGCATTCCCCGCACGCCACGGATGAGCGACTTGGCGACGATCCTCGATGAAATGGAAATGCTTCGGGCGGAGATCCTCAACCGCCTGGAAATGCAGTTAGTTTCTGAAAATATGAGCAGCATTGCTGCTCCAGATGAGCGTCACATACAGAATTCAAATACCGAATCCATCAATGAAATTGAACCTAGCTCTGGAAATGAGCTGGGGGCGAAACCAGAGATCAAGCCGGGGCCGAAGCGCGAGCCGATCAAGGCGTTCCCATTGGGCATGGTGTTGCAGGCCTGCCCTGAGATTGCGATGTACGGACCAGGCGGAGCGATTTCGAGCTGGCGCGAGCTTATGACTGCGGCAGTCGTGGTTCGATCGATGCTCGGGGTCAGTCCGAGCGCTTATCAGGACGCCTGCGAGGCAATGGGGCCAGAGAATGCGGCGGCGACGATGGCATGCATTTTGGAAAGAGCCGGCCACATCAATTCGGCGGGCGGCTATCTGCGAAACTTGACGGATAAGGCTCGACGAGGTGAGTTTTCTCTCGGGCCTGTGCTCATGGCACTTCTCCGGACATTGCCCGGGTCCTCTGCCCGTGCCTCGTAACGCCACCGATGACCAGCGACATATTTGTCCACCCGCGGTTCGCCACGAACTTGGCCGACGAGGGTTTTATCCCCTGGTTCGCGTTTCTGCTTAAGGGCCGTTGAGGTGTTTCCGGGAGTGGATGTTGCCGAAGCACCATCGTCCGTTAACCTGGAGTTTGATCGAGGAAGGCAAAAACCGGGATACAAGGATGAGCCGAACATCAGAACGAACAACGGTGGTTCGGACATCGTTGGCAAGTATAATTGACACTTCCATGTCGCTAGGAACGGTCGGCATCATGTGCGACGATGATGCGGGAGATGTGTCGAGAATTTTCTGGGAAGCCGCCAAGGTATCACGTCGACGCCCGCAGGAGATGGCGACATTTACCCTCCCCTCCCCTCCCC
>UBXV01000056.1 GCA_900469625.1 Hyphomicrobiales bacterium | reverse complement strand
TGCTGTGTGGGCGTCTTATAATCAGGCGATTTGATAACCGCAAGCGGCAATTTTCATTTTTCTGTAAAAAATGCAAAGCCCGGGCAAAACGATCAGATCCTGTGGATTATTCCATGGAAACAAGGGCTTGGTCTCAGCCCTTGTTGCGGCGGCAGCGCCAGTTCCAGTCGCGCTGGGTGCCGATATCGATATGAACCGATTCCGTATGGCAGTAGGTGCCGACACCACCGCGCCCGGGAACGCTGCGCAGGAAATCGGCTAGCTCCCACTTGCTGACGCCCTGGACCTGGATATCGGCGGCTTCGCAACGGGTGTGCAGGGACTGCTTGGAGCGGTTGACCTTGATCGGACGCAGCCCCGACGTGACCATGACCTTTTTGCCGTAATGCGTCTCGACCTGCTTCAGCATCTGCATCAATTCGGGCTTGAAGCATCCGGCATCCACCTTTTCGGTCTGCAGGATCAGTCCGCTGGGTGCCAGGCGGGCAAGGCCGGAAAGTGAAGCGACTTGCACCGGTGCATCCTCTTCGTCAGCAGCATGGTCTTCATGGGCAACGCTGAACAGCGGGCTCATTTTGACCCCGGGCAGGCTGCTATAGGCGAGCGAGGCCATCTGCGGCTGGCTGGCATTGCTTGTTGTGATCGTCTTCTTCTCGGCGGGCTGTGCCGCGCGCGCCGTCGCCTGTTGCTGCTTTTCCTTGCGCTTTCCGGCAAAGAGGCTCGCGAGCGTCCAGGTCTTTGAGCTCTCGTCATCGCTCTGGCTGGACTTGTCGTCCGGCACGGCTGCGGCGACTTCAGCGTCCTGCGGTTCAGACAGCGCCTGTTCCGTGGCCTGTACCGGCTGCAGTACCCGCGAGGTTTTGCCGCCAAGGGCGGCCTGGGCACTCAAGGGCAGCGGCACCGAGGCGGGAAGGGTGGCGCTTTCGGGGGCGGCATAGGCCATGACCGCCGTTTCCGGAGGAGCCGTCTGGGTCTCGTTCTGTGCGCCCTGTTGGGGTTGGACAATCGGCTGTGGCTGCGGTTGAAGCTGTGCCGGGCGCGTCCCGAAGAGGCTGTTCGTCGTCGCGTTCATGGTCGGTTGGACGCCGCCCGTTACCGGGATCGAACCTGTCGCCTGCGGTTGTGCGCCGGTGGTCGCTGCCTGCGCGCCGGCTGCAGGCGCCTGACCGAAGATGCTGGAGGAAGCCGCACGCAGGCCCGTGCTTTGCATCGCGAGCGGTCCACCCTGCTGTGTGGGATCCTGGCCCGGCGCAAGGGTGCCGCTGGTCTGTGCCGTCTGCTGATTGCTGCCGACCGCCGAAACCTGGGCGTCGCGAACGGTCGCGCCGGCCGCAGCCGAATCGGCGACTTCAACGGGTTGCTGCGCCTGCTCGGCGGTCAAGGCGTTGGCCGCCTCGTTGTCGGCGACCGCGGAGACGCAACCGCTCAAGGCGAGCATTGAGACGGATATCACGGCGGCGCGGCTGAACGACGACAGCAGCGCCCTCTTGGTTTCCCGATGTTGCAACGTCCAATCCCCGCTCTCCGTGCATGACCGGTGAGATCGTCACCTTTTCACGCATTAAGTCTCAGTTCCGAAACATCGCTCAGAACAAACAAACACGAATTTCGCGCGGCAGGCCGAAAGGATCGCCGCGGGAAGGATTAGGCCAATTACTGTCAGGGAATATCACCACGAGACATCGCGGATTAGACCCCGTATCAACGTTTCGCGCGGAAAGTTACTGAACGATACGTGATTTGTAAACTGGCGCTAACCTTGGAGCCCGCATGCGCCCAGCATGCGAAGGCCCGGTGTCGGTGCCGGGCCCCGGATCATTCATCATTTCGAGGGATCCGCGACCAGACTGTGCCAAGCCGGAATTCCCGGCGACAGACATCAATCATCGGCGGTCAGAGTTGCGCGAGGCTTACCAGGCGCCGGTGTTGGCCATGGAGGCCCAGGGCTCCTGGGCGGGCAGGTTAGCGCCCTTCTGCAGGATCTCGATCGAGATACCGTCGGGCGAGCGCACGAAAGCCATGTGGCCATCGCGTGGCGGGCGGTTGATCGTCACGCCATTGTCCATGAGGTTCTGGCAGAAGCCATAGATGTCATCCACCTCATAGGCCAGGTGACCAAAGTTGCGCCCACCAGTATAGTCCTCGCTATCCCAATTGTAGGTCAGTTCCAGGCACGGCGAGAGCTCACCCTTGGCCCGGTCAAGATCTCCGGGGGCGGCCAGGAAAACGAGCGTGAAACGGCCTTTTTCGTTCTCGTAGCGGCGAATTTCGCTGAGGCCGAAAAGCGTACAGTAGAACCTCAAGGCCTCGTCCAGATTTTTGACGCGAACCATCGTGTGCAGATAACGCATTGCCATGTCCCTGTTTCGAATAAGATGGCGTATACTTAGCTGCCGGCAAGCCAGAGGCAAGGCTGCGTCCCTAGATTAGGTCTTGGCCAAATTACGCCGGGGGTCTTGCGCATCAGCGGCGGGACGATGTTATTCTGGTCAATAAGAATCAGTTAACCGTAGTCGGTAGTCGCGCGTAAACGAGGGGCTGGGAGAGAATGGCGGATAGGACATCTTCAAAAGACGTCATGCAAGATGACGATTTTGGCAGCGACGCCCTCGACCTCGTCGAAATCACCGGCGTGATCAAATGGTTCGATGTCGCCAAGGGCTTCGGCTTCATCGTGCCCGACAACGGCATGCAGGACGTGCTGGTTCACGTGACCTGCCTCAGGCGCGACGGCTACCAGACTGTGCTCGAAGGGGCTCGTGTCGTCGCTCTGATCCAGAAGCGCGATCGCGGTTATCAGGCCTTCCGTATCCTTTCGATGGACCAGTCGACGGCCATTCATCCCTCGCAACTGCCGCCGATCAGGACCCACGTGCAGGTCACGCCGACGAGCGGTCTCGAGCGCGTGCTTGTCAAGTGGTTTAACCGGACCAAGGGGTTCGGCTTCCTGACCCGCGGCGAGGGGACGGAGGATATCTTCGTCCACATGGAAACGCTGCGCCGGTTCGGCCTGACCGAATTGCGCCCCGGCCAAGTGGTTCTGGTGCGCTTCGGCGATGGCGAGAAGGGGCTGATGGCCGCCGAGATCCATCCGGACGGCCCGACGCCGACGAGCCGTTCGCACTGATGTCGATGGCCAGGACCTTGACTGCGAGAAGCGCCGCCACGGCGCTTTTTTTGTTGGCGCTGCTGTTCTGCGCGGTGGCATTCGCGGAGGTGCAGTTCACCACCGATCGCATGCGCGTGGTGACGGCCGACAACAAGGTACACGAATTGACCGTGGAGCTTGCGGTCGATGCGGCGCAGCGCGAACAGGGCCTGATGTTTCGCCGCTCGATGGCGCCTGACCATGGCATGCTGTTCGATTTCGGCGAAACCCGCCGGGTGATGATGTGGATGAAGAATACCCATCTGGCACTCGACATGCTGTTTGCCGACAAGAGCGGCATCGTTCGCGCCGTCCATCAGGACGCGGTTCCTTTTTCGGAAGCGATCATCGATTCGAAAGAACCGGTGGCATTCGTGCTGGAACTCAATGCCGGAACGGTCAAGCGCCTCGGCATCAAGCCCGGGGATCGGCTGGAAGGCGCCCGTATCGGCGGCAACTGAGCGCTCCGCGCGATGGTCTCTTTCGTCCCCGCTGATTTGATCGGTCCAAGCAGGCTATTTGGAACGCGCGCATCATTATTCTTGCGCCGCAGGGGGCCTTTTCGGCAGACGCGCCCTATATAAGTTGTTAATCTTTGTTCGGACCAACAGGAGCATCTGAGATGATCAGGCATGTGCTTGTTGCATTGATCGCCACAGCAGCGCTAGCGCCGGCGGCATTGGCCGCCGATTTGACCGAAAACCTTGAGCCGGCACCCCTGGTGGAGGCTGCGCCGACCTTCGTGTGGACGGGTGGATATGTCGGCCTGCAAGGCGGCGGCGGCTGGCTCAATGGCGATTTCAGTACGCCGGGTGCAAGCGCGTCCAAGGATTTCAATGGTGGCCTGCTTGGTGCCTTCGCCGGCTTCAACTACCAGCACGACGATTGGGTCTACGGCATCGAGGGCGACGTCAGCTACAACTGGAACGACAAGACGTTCGATATTTTCGGCACCTCGCCTGAGGTTGGCACTGACGTGTCCGGTTCCGTGCGCGGCCGTGTCGGCTATGTCGTCAACGACAAGGCGCTTGTCTATGCGACCGGTGGCTGGGCGATTACGCGCGGTTTCGTCGATGTGCCTGGGGCATCCAAGGAAAAAGAAACCTTTAATGGCTGGACCATCGGCGCGGGCGTCGATTACGCCTTTACCGACAGTCTGTTTGGCCGGGCCGAGTATCGCTACAACGATTATGGCGACAAGGACATCGGCGGCGCCAACGTCGATTTCGACCAGCATCAGTTCACCGTCGGCATCGGCGTGAAGTTCTAGATGCCATCGCGACCAAGAAGAAGGGCTCCAACGGAATCGGAGCCCTTTTTCTTGTCGTCGTTCGCCCGTTGACACCTTCCATAGCATCGAGAGCGGATCCCGCCGTTACGGCCCCGCGCGGCTGAGGATCGCGTTGCGGTCGGCTTCGTCGGCAAGGTCGATGACGACGCGCATTTCATCCTTGAGCGCGCGTTGCAACGCGTTTCTGCCGGGCGGTATTGCGGCGACACGGCCTGCGTCTGCAAGGGTGGCGATGCGACTGCGCGACAGGCCGAGCTCCGCCGACAGCAGACGCTCCGTTCTGAGCGAGGATTTCATCGCCAGGTCGAAGAGGATCTCGAGGCGCGTTGGCGATCCGGCCGCCGGTTGCAGGATCGCTTTTCGCAGATGAACGTCTGAGAACTCTTCGACTTGCCCCGCGTGCCGGCGCAAGCCATCGATATCGAAGGCCACTTTCTCGATAAAGATCTCATCGTTGTTTTGCAGCGCGCAAAGGTCGGCCGGATCGATGTCGCCGACATGGCGACGCTCGAAGATTGGGCGGTTCCAGGTGTTGTCGCAATCGCTGCAGCGATAGATCAGCCAGGCATCCAGCCGTCGACCGTTGGCATTGAGCCTCGTCTTGCCGCTCGGAACGAACGCGCGTGTCGTTCGGCAGCGATTGCAAGCGATGAGGGCCCGTGGTGCGATCTTGGGCACGATGGTCCATTGGACCAGGAGTGTATGAGACATGTCGTCTGGTTCTTCCGATTGGAAGTCCATCGAGACGACGGTTGGAGCACCCGTTCAGGGGACGCGGTCTGGCAGCGTTTCGGTAAGGTTCGATCCGCACGACTGTTCATGCGGCGACGGGTCGGCAATGCCATTCCGGTCTCGAACCGTCACCTCGACAGACGCGCAAATTCGCGTCCCGACAGCGGTGGCTATCGGGTGTACAGGGTGAAACTAGCGAGACCGGGGCTTATAATGGCAAAGCAGAACTCCAGAAAAAGACAGCGAAACGTGCTGCGCCACACTCTTAGCTGAATCCGTCTGCTACGGGAAGTAGCATTATGTATCGGAGATCGCGCTTTCCGATTTGCAAAGAGGCCGTAAAGAACGCGCGATTGGCGTGAACAGCCTTTAGCGCCTAGAGGCTTCGCCTGGCTCTCGCCAATCCGTGTTCGATCAACAGGCCGACGAGGTCAGGGTAGGGCACGCCGCTTGCAGCCATGGCTTTCGGATACATGCTGATATCGGTGAAGCCCGGCATGGTGTTGACCTCGTTGATCACGACGCTCATGTCCGGACGGACGAAGAAGTCGACGCGCGCGAGCCCTTCGCAACCAAGCGCGACGAAGGCCTGAGCGGCCATGTCCTGGAGGCGCTGCGTGACCTCCTGCGGCAAATCTGCCGGGACGCTGATGGCTGCGCCATCCTCGTCGATGTATTTCGCCTCATAGGTGTAGAAACCGTGGCTGGCGTTGGCTGCAATCTCGCCGGGAACGGAAACCGTCAGGCTTCCATCCGGCCGTTCGAGCACGGCGCATTCGATTTCCCGCGCCTTGACGAATTCCTCGATCAGAACCTTGCTGTCGAACTTGAAGCCTTCGTCGAGCGCGTCCTGCAACTCCGCGGCCGTTCGCGCCTTGCTGACCCCGACCGATGACCCCTGCCGCGCCGGTTTGACGAACACCGGCAGTCCGAGCGCGGCGCTGACGTCGTCGAAGTGCGAGCGTTGATCGGACTTGACCGTGATGGAGCGGGCAACTGGCAGCCCGGCCTCGCGCAGCAGTCGCTTGGCCATGTCCTTGTCGATGGCGGTTGCCGATCCCAGGATGCCGCAGCCGACCAACGGGATATTGCATGCCCGCGCCAACCCTTGCATCGACCCGTCTTCACCAAACAACCCATGCAGGACCGGAAACAGGATATCGATTGCCGGCGGATCAACGGCGCCTTGGGCGACATCGAAGGCAATCAGACGGCCGCGCCCGCCCGGCACCAGGCAGACTTTCGTGCCCGCATAGACAATGTCGGCGGGGAGGGTGGCTTGATCCGCTTCGATCAACAGCCATTGGCCGCTCCGGTCGATGAGAATCGGCACGGTCTCGTATGTGCGCGGGTCGATGGCGCCAAGAACGTTGCGCGCCGATAGAATGGAAACCTCATGCTCGGAGGATTGGCCTCCGAAGAGTACGCCGACGCGCAATCTCGTGGTCATTTAAGGTCCTTTCTGTCGGGGGGAATCAATCTGCGGGTTCCGTTGTACCCGAGCAATTGCAACCGAATTGAGGTGCGGGATCACCATCGTCTCCCGTTTTCCGAACCCGGGGCGCAGGAGCGCTGCGCCTTCAAAGTCACGATTGCGGCCGTGGGCCATGGTGCGCGGCGACCGCTAACTCAAAACATCTGCTGTCGAGGCGCTGACGAGGACAAATTCTCCGCTGCGCAGATGATAGAAGCTGTCCTGGGGTACGGGCAGCTCCAGCATTTCTCGCCTGGAGAGACCGGAATAGACGCCGCGTATCAATCGACCAAACAGGCCGTGGGAAATCGCGATGGTTGGCAAATGCGTGTCGGCAAGCCAGGCCCTTGCCCGGGCGCACGCCGCATCGAAGCTTTCGCCGTCTGGAGACCTGAAATACCAGTCAAATGCGTCCGCGTCATCGAGCATTCCGGGAAATTCATTGTCGATCTCGAACTTCGTCATACCATCCCAAGTGCCGGCCGAAACCTCCGCCAGCCGTGGCTCTTCGCGGGCGATCTGGGGAATCACCCGCCTGATGCGTTCGGCCGTCTGGCGCGCACGACCCAAGGGGCTGACGTCGATCCCAAATGCTTGCCGGCTCGTTGAAATCTCGCTCAGGAGGAGGTCGGCGACGGTGTCGGCTTGTTCGATACCGCGGTCCGTCAGCGGAGAATCAAGGCGACCCCGGAAGCGGTGCAAGGTGTTCCACACGGTTTCTCCGTGGCGAAGCAGGTAAATCAATCGTGTTGCCCCATGCGCTAACGCTTCTGAAATTCGCCGCTGACGATGGCTGTGGCGTTCGATTCGCTGAAGCGATCCGGCGCACCGCGTTCGTTGCGGTTTGGAGCGTGTGGGATGCAGGTGCTGGTTGAGAAGAACTCCAACCCATGCGCCGTGAACACTCTTGTATCAGGGATGTTCGATTGTCACCCCTGATACAAGTTAGGCTGGTTCAGCTAAAGCGCATTGATGAATGTTGTCAGGTGTCCATTCGAAATGCCCGCCAGAAGGCTGCGAGCATTGGGGTTGTGCCCTTGGCAATCGTTGTAGATGCGGCGAATTTCTTCGAAATCCCCAGCCGCAAGGCAATCGCGGAAATCGGCAAGGCGGTTTTCGTGGAGAGCGACCCAACGGAAATGTCCGCCAACGTCCCGACTACTCCGAATTTCGTCCGTGACCCTCGGAAGGAGCTGGGCAAGTTCATTGTTGCTCAATGCGCTGATGCGCTGTTGAGCACCGGAGTTGTGCCCCTGCACACCCAGAGCTTCTTTCCGGATTGCGTTCACGTCGCGATAGGATCCGGGATTCCGGAAGTCAAAGAGCCGAATACCTTCGTGCCAAACCGTCCATGAAAAGTCACCGTAGGCCATTTCATCCAAAATGAGCGTGGCGGTGGCTCTGGCGATCGCTTGGGCTTCGATGGAAAGGCCTTTGAGGGCATCCTCAAAATAAGTGTTTTGATTCAGTTCATTTGATTCGTTGACGCTAAGTTGCATTTTATCCTCCCCTGAAAAGCGCCATTCACACGGTGAAGAGCGCAAGGGGCGATTTTATCTACTTATGGCTGTATTGGGGTGCCCCAATTGGGGGATGAACCCCCGCTCGTCCGTTCGCGGACCAACGGTGTCGTCCCAATGCATCGAGACCGGTTATTCCGACGGACGTCAGCCAACGTCCATAGACGCGTTCGGGAAGCCCGAGAATCGAAGCACTCGGACCGTGGAAACTGCATCTCTTGGGACAATTGCAGTGCCGACCCCGAGGGCTACAGACAGACGTGATGGCTGTGTTGGAAGACGAGCAGAAGCCCGGCATCGCCTGCACGTCAGGGTCGGCGTGAAGGATGAAGAATTCACCATTTCACCTCGTTTGATCGAGACGATGTCAGGGTGGGGGACCATGAGGCGATCAAAGCTGCCACGGAATTCCGATGGCTTCGGGGGAAATTCGACTGTCCCTTTGGCTGAGGTGTTTTCGTCCTGACAAGATGCTTCAAGAAGCCCTGTCATGAATGTCGCCTGTGTTCCAGGTATGACCTGGGCGATGCGGCGGTAATGACACTCGGATAGTTCATCGAACATTAGTTGTCGCACCTAAAACGTGGTCGGACCGATGTTCTTTTTTATCCGGCTATCTCAATTGCTTAGAAAAGTGATGGCGACCCCTGCAGGATTCGAACCTGCGACAACCTGCTTAGAAGGCAGGTGCTCTATCCAACTGAGCTAAGGGGCCGTTGCGGGCGGAGCCCGTATGAAAAAGGAACGGCTCGGGAACCTCAATGGGTCCAGGGTTGCATCCGGCTGAAACGAAAATTGTCCGGGTAGGAAACGGTCTTGCGCGTTGCCTCCTTGGGGGCGATCACGCGGTATTCGATGCCATTGCGCTCGGCATAGGCAATGGCCTGCTCTGCGCTTTCGAACGTCAGTCGCAACTGCTGCAGCGTGTCGCCCGAGCTGGTATAGCCCATGATCGGATCGATGGTCCGCGGCTTTTCCTGATCGAACTCCAGCAGCCACAGGTTCGTCTTGGCTTTGCCAGACTGCATGGCGGTCTTTGCTGGGCGGTAGATCTTTGCGGACATGGTCTCGAACGGCTCCGTAAAATTTCGCTGCTGGGGCATATTCCCGCCCCGGCACGTGTCTTCCCATAGCGCAGAATGATTTAAAACGGAATGACTTTGCTGCGGTTAAATATGGCTATTCGCCGCTATTGTGTTCGTGGTGGACAAGGGCAGGCGCGAGACGGCCTTTTCAGTCTCCGTGTTTTCCCCGGAGAGTATGAATGTGCGTTTGGAGCAGAGGCGGGCCGGTCGCGATATCCAGCTGGCTCCATCGCGCGGGCGAGTGCCTTTTCGGCCACCGTCTGAAAATTATTGCCGCGCAATCGCGTTGGCGATCTGGGTTGTTGGCCACTTGGGCGGGGAAATGTCTGCTGGTTCCTGGGTGAAGCCAGCATCAGGACCAGCCTGCGCTCACGTGGGGATCCTCGCTTCGCCGACATCGCTCCCACAGTGGAGGACGTGCTCTAGCCGACTAGTGCCAAAGTTGCAGCGATTTCAGGGATTTAGTTGGTCGGAGTGGAGAGATTCGAACTCCCGACCCTCTGGTCCCAAACCAGATGCGCTACCAGACTGCGCTACACTCCGTGCCAACGGCGCCGGAGATACACGCTTCACCCACGCCCTGCAACATGAAATTTCAATCAGATCGGATCAAGGGGCAGGATGTCCACCGTTCGTCCCCTGCGTGCCACGCCAACAGCCCCTGGTTTCGGCCATTTGCGTCGATTTCTCATTTTCATTTAGTAATCCCTAAACTCCATGCGATAGAGCGCGGGGACCGACACCCATCCGATCTGGACCGATGACCGCCCAACTCGACCTCGCAACAGTGTTGCTGCTTCACAAGTCGTCTTTTCTTGTCGGCGCGCTGTGCTTTCTCTATCTGCGCTGGCAATCGCCGCTGAACGGGGGGCTCGGCATTCTGGCGGTCGGGTTTCTTTCTCTCGCTCTAGCTTCGACGCTTGCGGGCTACGGCGAACAGAAGCTGTTACCCGCTTATTTATGGACGCTTTCAAGCTTTACCATCGGCCTTTGTGGATATGCGCTCTTCTGGATCGGTCTGCGTCGGTTGAGCGGCCAGCGGCGGCGGCATGCCGACTGGCTTGCGCTCGCCATTCCTGCGACCGGTGCGGTCGTCGGCCTGATCACCCATTTCCACGTTGTCAACTACGCCCGCGCAACGGCCTTCAACACGGCTGCCTTCCTGTTCCTCGCCGCATCCGCCTTTGCCGTTTTGGCGGACCGCAAGGGCGAACCCCTGCCGGTCAGGGCAATTTTTGCTGTATCGCTCGCCCTTGGCGCCGCCCTTTGCCTTGCCGTGGTTGTTGGGCTGCTCAAGCCGGACATGCTGCCGGTTACGACGACCTACGCCTTCTTCCTGCTGATCATCAGCCATTTTGCCATTGCGCTCTTTGCGCTGGTGCTGGTCAAGGAGAGGGCGGAGGCAGCGCTACGCAGGACGGCGGATACGGACATGCTGACCGGCGTGGGCAACCGCCGGTGGTTTCTGTCGCGGCTGCCGCGCTCCGGATGGAAGGGCGATGCTCTCGTGGTCCTGGACCTTGATTTCTTCAAGCGCATCAATGATCGCTTCGGCCACCAGGCGGGCGACCAGGCATTGACCGCCTTTGCCGGGATGGTCCGCGCAAACCTGCGCCCCACCGATTGTTTCGCCCGGCTTGGCGGCGAGGAATTTGGGCTCTACCTTCCGAAAACGAACGAGACACAGGCACTGGCGATCGCCGAACGCCTGCGTCGCGCCACCGAGCAACTGGACGTCCGTTTCGACGGTCAGCGTATTGCCCTCAGTGTCAGTGTTGGCGTCGCCTTCGGTCAGGACATGGCGAGCAACTGGGAAGCGCTTTTCAGCATGGCGGATACCGCGCTCTATCAGGCAAAACACGCAGGCCGAAACTGCGTTGTCGCGCACACGCTATCGTCCCAGATCGAAGCCGAGGGCGCGATCTCGCGGGCAGGTTGAGCTCGGTCTTGGGCGGTGGACCTGGCGCCGTTGAGCGCCCACAGTCGTCGAGCTCGTGCTGATCCGGTTAAAAAAAACGGGCCGGTGGAGTTTAATCCGACCGGCCCGTTCCGGCAATCTCGCGGAAAGGGGAACGTCTCTGCGCGGGGCTGCAGCGCCGCGCGAAGGGAGATCGATTGCCACCTGATAATGCCTGAATGCGGGCCGCCCAATTGACATTTTGCGCCAGAAATTTGACATTTCTCGCATGGATGGTGCCGTGAAAACGCAATCTTCGATCGATGTCGTGGTGGTCGTGCTGCCGGAATCTTCGATCATGTCGTTGGCCTCGGTCCTCGATCCGATGCGCGCGACCAACCGGGTCTCGGGTCGGCAGATCTTTCGCTGGCGGCTGTTGTCTGCGGATGGTGATCCGGTCACGCTGACATGCGGAATTCCGATCGCCTGCGACGGCAAATTCGCATTGGCGCTAGAGGGCGATGTTCTGCTGGTGATCGGAGGCTTCAATCTCGATCGGCATGTCGGGCGCAAGTTCATCGCGACGCTGCAGGAATGCGCCCGTCACTTCGGCGTCGTGGCCGGGATCGAATCCGGTTGCTGGTTGCTCGGGCGCAGCGGCCTTCTCAACGGCCGCAAGGCGACAGCCCATTGGGAAGAGCTTGAGGATTTCAGCCAGGCATTCCCTGCATTGACCGTGCTCGGCGATCGCTTCGTCGTCGATGGAAAATTCTGGACCTCGGGCGGTGCGTCGCCGACCTTCGACATGATGCTGCACCTCATCACGCAACGCTGCGGCTCGGCGCTCGCGCTCGATGTCGCCAGCATCTTCGTTTACGACCAGACCCATAGCGCGGCCGATGTCCAGCCTGTAGTCTCGCTCGGGCGGATCGAAACCCGTGATCCCGGCCTGGCGCAGGCGATCCGCCTGATGGAGCGGACGCTGGAGCGGCCGATGACGGTATCGGCACTTGCGCGCCGGCTGTCCGTATCGCGGCGTAAACTCGAATCCCTGTTTGCAAAGGGCCTCTCGACCAGCCCCGGCGCTTATTATCTTCGCCTGCGTCTGCAGGTCGCCCATCGCCTGGTGCGCGATTCGGGCAGCCCCATCCGCGAGATCGCCCTTCGCTGCGGTTTCGACAGCCTCTCGGCCTTTTCGCGGGCTTATGGCCGGGAATATGGAACGAGCCCGCTGAAGATGCGAGGCAGGCATCGCGGCGCGGTCGTGACATCGGATGAAGGTGAGGGGATCTGAAGGTGGTGAGCGCGCAGGGATTCGAACCCTGGACCTACTGATTAAAAGTCAGTTGCTCTACCGGCTGAGCTACGCGCTCCCTGGCCGCGGCCGTGAAGCCCGGCGGAAGTGGCCGGACATATGCACTTGAGCTTCCCGCCGGTCAACCCAAAAATTACGGGCGATGCGAAGAAACGGTGCATGGCGCAATGATCGCCAAAAGGTGATTGGCCTCCTTGGGGCCGTGCGGCTAAGGAATGGCGCAAATACCGCATGCCGGAGTTCTTGCCGTTGTCGATTGCCGATATCTCGATCTGGACCGCCATTCTCGCTGGCGCTCTGTCCTTCCTTTCGCCCTGCGTCCTGCCGCTCGTGCCGCCCTATCTCTGCTACATGGCTGGCGTATCGGTCGACCAGTTCAAGAGCGGCGAGGCGGTGTCGGCGCGCAGCACACGGCGCGCTGTATTGCCGGCGGCTCTGCTGTTCACGCTCGGCTTTGCGACCGTGTTCGTGTCCCTGGGGGCCGGCGCATCGTCGATCGGGCTGCTGCTGCGCCAGCACATGGATCTGCTGTCGCGTGTCGGCGGCGTCATCATCATCATCATGGGCCTGCATTTTCTTGGTGTTTTCAAGATCGGCCTTCTGGCGCGCGAGGCGCGTTTTCAAAGCGGTGGCAAACCGGCGACGCTGTCGGGCGCCTATATCATGGGCCTTGCGTTCGCCTTCGGCTGGACGCCCTGCATTGGTCCGGTGCTCGGAACGATCCTCGGGGTGGCCGCTGCCCGTGACACGGTTTCGGATGGCGCAATGCTGCTGGCCGTCTATTCCCTCGGCCTCGCCATCCCCTTCTGGATCGCCGCCGGCTTCTCGGGCGCGTTCATGCGTTTTCTGCTGCGTTTCCGTCGCCACCTCGGCCTTGTGGAAAAGCTGATGGGTGCGCTGCTGGTGCTCGCCGGCCTTGCCTTCCTCTTCGGCTTCATCAGCTCCGTTGCCATCTGGTTCCAGCAGACGTTCCCGATCCTGATGAAAATCGGCTGACCGGCACCGCGCATGCGGATTGCGGCGCGAGCTATGGGAATCGCTGGCGTTGATGCTATTGGGTTGCCGAGGCCCGATCGTACAGCCGTGCGGAAGTTGCGCTCGAACGGCGACGGTGCCGGGCTCTGGGCGGGGCATGTGCCGTTCAACCTCTGACGTGACATGACCGGGGAGTGGCATGACGGAAATTGCTGGGCTTGTTCTGCCGTTCTTCGGGCTGATCTTTCTCGGTTATCTCACGGCTCGCTTCGTCGAACATCCCGGCGAGGCGATGGGTTGGCTCAACACCTTCATCATCTACCTTGCCCTGCCGGCTTTGTTCTTCAAGCTGGTGTCGCGAACGCCGATCGAAGAACTGACACGCGCTGACTTCATCCTGACCAGCGTCGGCGCCACCTATGTCGTCTTTTCGCTGATCTTCGTCGTAGGTCTTTATGTGCGCCGCAATACCATTGGTGAGGCGACGATCCAGGGCTTTGCGGCGGCCTATGGCAATATCGGTTACATGGGGCCGGGCCTCGCGCTGCTTGCGCTGGGCGACGCGGCGGCGGTGCCGGTGGCGCTGATCTTCTGCTTCGAGAATGCGGCGCACTTCACGGTGGCGCCGGCAATGATGGCGTTGTCGAGCGGGCGAAAGGAAAACCCAGCGGTGCTAGCCTTCGGTATTGCCCGCAAGATCATCCTGCACCCGTTCATCCTGTCGACCCTTGCCGGGGTGGTCGCGGCCTTCTTCGCTGTCCAGCCGCCTTTGCCGGTGCAGCGCCTGATCGATTATCTGGCGCAGGCAGCCGCCCCTTGCGCGCTGTTTGCCATGGGCGTGACGCTGGCGCTCAGGCCGATCAAGCGCATCCCGGTCGAGATCGGCTACATTGTGCCTGCCAAGTTGATCCTGCACCCGCTGCTGGTGTTCATGGCGCTCAGCCTGACTGGCAATTACGATCCGGTCTGGGTGCAGACGGCCGTGCTGCTGGCGGCGCTGCCGACGGCGACGAATGTCTTCGTGATCGGCCACCAATATGGCGTGTGGCAGGAGCGCGCCTCGGCGACGATCCTGATCACCACGCTGCTTTCGGTCGCGACCGTGACCGGGCTGCTATACCTGATCCGCTCAGGCGCTCTTCCGGCCGATCTTTTCCCGTAAACCGTCCTTCAGCGCGTGAAAGGCGCTGCCGGGGTGCACGCCTTCGCGCATCAGCAGGCTGCGCAGCGGTCCGGCTGCCGAAAGGATGTGCAGGCCAACGGCTCGTAGAGCCTGAACCGGCAGGAAGCCCGAAAGCAGCGAGCGGTTCAGGAGGTCGACGCTCGCCGTGCGGCTGAGAATGTCCGGACGACGGCGGCTGTCGAAACGGTCGCCGATATCGGCTGGAAGGCTGCCGCCCGACGGTGCACCGATGAGATCGACCAGCGTCATCGCGTCGCGAAGGCTGAGGTTGAGTCCCTGGGCGCCGATCGGTGGAAAGGCATGCGCGGCTTCGCCGACGAGCGTCACCCGGCCCTTGCCGAAACGGTGGGCACTCATGCCCGAAAGCGGAAACGACTGTGGGCGAGCTTCGACCGTCACCTTGCCGAGAATCGATTGCATACGGTCTTCGACGGCGCGCGACAGTGTTTCGAGATCGAGCGCGAGCGTTGCCGCCGCATCTTCGGGCTTGCGAACCCAGACGAGGCTCGAGCGGTTGCCGGGCAGGGGCACCTGGGTGAAGGGGCCGCTCTCGGTATGAAATTCGGTCGACGTATCCTGGTGAGGGAGCTCATGCGCGAAGTTGAGGACGACCGCGCTCTGCGGATAGGACCAGTTGCTGACGGCGATCTTGGCCGCCTCACGCACTGGCGAGCGCCGACCATCGGCACCGACGACCAGATCGGCCGTGATGTCGGTTCCGCCTTCGAGCGTGATTCGCACCCGGTCGTCACCGATATCGAAACTGACTGCCGACATCGCCATGCGATCGAGCGTTTCCGTCTCGCCGGCTCGCTGCCGCAGGATGTCGAGGAAGGGGGCGTTGGGAATATTGTAGCCGAAAGCCGTAAGGCCGACTTCCGAGGCGCGAAAATTCACCGTCGGTGCCCGCAGCAGGCGGTTGGTTCCATCCAGGATGCGCATCGTCGACAAAGGCGCCGTCAACGGTTCGACCTGATCCCAAAGTCCCAACTTCTTCAGATAGTCGATCGACTGGTCCATCAAGGCAGTGGTGCGGCCATCGGTTGATTGAGGTTCCGGTCCGATCAGAGCGACGCGGTAGCCGCTGTCGGCAAGCGCGATTGCTGCCAGAGAACCCGCAAGGCCCGCGCCGACGACGGCGATATCGTAATGATCCATGATCAGGGAACCCTTTTGCTCGCGCCGTCAGGCGCCTGCTCTTTCGTCTTGAGCTTACTTCTAGTCCTCGACAGGCGCGAAATAAATGGGTTGAATCAGCGCAGAAGCGTTTTGAAAGTGTCCACAGGACAATCCGCGCCGATCAAAGTCCCGCTTGAATTTTGCTGGCGATGCGTTGCAAAGGGTGCATATTACGCGCAATGCGCCGCCACAGCGGTTGAGGCAGGGTTAGTGGCTCTGTCTGGGGAAATGCAGAAGGGATAGGCGGCGTCCGCAGATGAAGTTTTTCAACTACAAACGTGTCCCTTACGCCGAGATTCGCGCCTTCTCCGTGCATATATTGACTGCATCAGGGTCTTTCCTTGCTTTTCTCGGCGTTGTTGCCGCGGCCGAGCACCGTTTTGTCGATATGTTCTGGTGGCTTGGCCTCGCGCTTCTGGTGGATGGCATCGACGGTCCGATCGCTCGCAAGGTCCGGGTCAAGGAAGTGCTGCCGAACTGGTCGGGCGACACGCTCGACAACGTCATCGATTATGTCACCTACGTGCTGTTGCCGGCCTTTGCGCTCTATCAGAGCGGCATGATTGGAGAACCCTGGTCGTTCGTGGCGGCGGGCGCGATCGTGGTCTCGAGCGCGATCTACTATGCAGACATGGGCATGAAGACCGACGAGTACTTCTTCTCGGGCTTTCCCGTCGTCTGGAACATGGTGGTCTTTACGCTGTTCGTCATCCAGGCGAGCGAGCTGACCGCCTCGATCGTCGTTTTTGTCTCGGTGGTGCTGACATTCCTGCCGATCAATTTCCTGCATCCGGTGCGCGTCCAGCGGCTTCGGGTGCTCAACCTCGGCGTCTTCTTCCTTTGGTCGGCGCTCAGCATGTATGCGCTGCTCTTGCATTTCAACACGCCGGCCTGGGTGGTGACGGGTGTTCTTGCAACGGGCATCTATCTCTATGTGATCGGTTTCGTCCTGCAGATCTTCCCCAAGCTCGGCCGGACCTAGGAGCTCTTCGATGGCACAGGCAATTGTCGTTCGCGAACTCGGTGGACCTGAGGTCCTGAAGTTGGAGGGCGTGACGCTCTCGCCGCCTGGGCCGGGCGAGGTGCAGATCCGCCAGGTGGCCGTCGGGCTGAATTTCATCGACGTCTATTTCCGTACCGGCCTCTATAAGTCGGCCTCTGGCCTGCCTTTTGTTCCGGGAAAGGAAGGGGCGGGGATCGTGACGGCCGTCGGCGACGGCGTCAGCCTCTTTGGCGTCGGTGACCGCGTTGCCTATGCGTCGTCGGATGGCGCCTATGCCAGCGAGCGCAATGTCGAGGCATCGCAACTGGTCAAGGTTCCCGATGGCATATCGCTCGAGACAGCCGCAGCGATGATGCTGAAGGGCATGACGGCGCAATACCTGCTCAACCAGACATTCCAGGTCGGCCCGGACACGACGCTGCTCTTCCATGCGGCGGCCGGCGGTGTCGGGCTGATTGCGGGTCAATGGGCAAAGGCGCTCGGTGCAACCGTGATCGGTACGGCCGGCTCGCAGGAAAAGATCGATCTGGCGCTCGCCCATGGCTACGATCACGTCATCAACTATCGCACCGACGATTTCGTCGCACGGGTGAAGGAACTGACCGACGGCAAGGGTGTCGATGTCGTCTACGATTCGGTCGGCAAGGACACCTATCCCGCCTCGCTTGATTGCCTGAAAGCGCGTGGTCTCTGGGTAAGCTTCGGCAATTCGTCCGGACCGGTCGATGCCTTCAGCATCGGCATCCTGGCGCAGAAGGGATCGTTGTTTGCCACGCGGCCGACACTCTTCGGTTATGTGGCGACACGGCCTGCGCTTGAAGCGTGTGCAAACTCCCTCTTTGATATTGTGCAAAGCAACAAAGTGCGTATCAATATAAATCAGACTTATCCGCTTGCCGACGCCGGTCGCGCGCACACGGATCTGGAAACAAGAAAAACGAGTGGAACAACACTGCTGATTCCTTGATCGAGGCCTTAAGGCGGACGGGGATCGACAGAGGGGAAAAGAGGGCAGCGTGCCTGTTGAGGGAGCCAACGCGAACAGTCCTTTGCTGGCTGTGAGCAACCTGACGAAATTGTTCGGCTCGTTTGCAGCCTGCAATGACATCAACCTGCAGATAGACGAGGGCGAGATTCACGCCCTTCTCGGCGAAAACGGTGCCGGAAAATCGACGCTGGTGAAGATGCTGTTCGGCGTTTTGGCGCCAACGGCGGGCGAGATCGTCTGGCAGGAACGCAGCGTGCGCATCGCCAGCCCGGCTGCAGCCCGCAAGCTCGGCATCGGCATGGTCTTTCAGCATTTTTCGCTGTTCGAAGCCTTGACCGTCGCCGAGAATATCGCCCTGTCGATGGACAGTAACATCTCGCTCGCAAGGGTCGCCGACGAGGCCTCGCGGCTGTCGCATGCCTATGGCCTGCCGCTCGACCCGAAGGCGCACGTGGCCGATCTCTCGGTTGGCGAGCGCCAGCGCATCGAGATCGTGCGTGCGCTTCTGCAGAACCCGCGCCTGATCATCCTCGACGAGCCAACCTCGGTGCTGACGCCGCAGGAGGCAGACCGGCTGTTCGAGACGCTGAACAAGCTGAAGGCAGAGGGACGCTCGGTCCTCTACATCAGCCATCGGCTGGAAGAGGTGCAGCGCATCTGTGACCGCGCAACAGTGCTTCGGCATGGAAAGGTCACGGGCGCCTGCGACCCCAGGGCCGAAACGCCGGCGTCTCTTGCGCGCATGATGGTGGGTAGCGATGTGGCCGCGGTCACCGCCGAAGGCACCAGCACCAAGGGCGACGTGCAACTGGAGGCGCGGCATCTGTCCGTTCCCGCGCGCACGCCGTTTGCCGTCTCGCTGAAGAACATCTGTCTCAAGGTGCGTGCAGGCGAAGTGCTGGCGATCGCCGGCGTCGCCGGCAACGGCCAGGGCGAACTTTTCGACGCACTGTCGGGCGAATATCCGGTCGCCGACGACGCCGCGGTCCAGATTCGGCAAAAGCCTGTCGGCAACCGGAACATCAACGCCCGTCGCCTGATGGGGGCCGGTTTCGTTCCGGAGGAGCGCCACGGCCACGCCGCCGTTTCGGCGATGCCCCTGTCGGACAATCTCGTGCTCGCCAGAAGCCGCTCCGATGCCAAGGCCTTCCTCGGCGCCGGCTTCCTCAATGTCATCCGCCGCGACGCAGTGATGACGGCGACGAAACGAATTTCCGAAGCGATGGACGTGCGCAAGAGTGGGGAAGACCCGCCGGCCGGGTCGCTCTCGGGCGGCAATCTGCAAAAATTCATCGTCGGTCGCGAACTGGACAGGCAACCGGCCGTTCTGGTCGTCAACCAGCCGACCTGGGGCGTGGACGCGGGTGCGGCAAGCCGCATCCGGCAGGCGCTTGTCGACCTCGCCAAGGCGGGCTCCGCGGTTCTGGTGATCAGCCAGGATCTGGACGAGATCTTCGAGGTCGCAACCGAGATCGCCGTAATCAGCGAAGGGAAGCTTTCCGATCCCTATCCGGCGCGCGAACTCTCGCGCGAAAAGATCGGCCTGCTGATGGGCGGCATGTACGGCAAGACGGAAGGCACGGGGGCTGTGCATGCGCATTGAACTGGAAAAGCGCGCCAAGGTTTCGGCGCTGTTCTCGATCCTGTCGCCGTTCATCGCCTTCCTGCTGACGATCATTTTCGGCGGCATCATGTTCGCGCTGCTCGGCAAGAACCCGGTCACGGCGCTCTACAGCTTCTTCGTCGAGCCGCTGAGCGAGGTCTGGTCGCTGCACGAACTGGCGATCAAGGCGGCACCGCTCATCCTGATCGCGGTCGGCCTGTCCGTCTGTTTCCGGTCAAACAACTGGAACATCGGCGCGGAAGGTCAATTCATCATGGGTGCGATCGCCGGCTCGATCCTGCCGGTGGTGTTTTACGACTGGCAGTCGCCTTTGGTGCTGCCGCTGATGATGCTGATGGGCATGCTCGGCGGTGCGCTGTTCGCTGCCATTCCCGCCTTTCTCAAGGCGCATATGAACACCAACGAGATCCTGACGAGCCTGATGCTGGTCTATGTTGCCCAGCTGTTTCTCGACTGGCTCGTGCGCGGCCCCTGGCGCAATCCCGGGGGCATGAACTTTCCCGAGACGCGCACATTTGCGGCAGACGCGATCCTGCCGGAGCTGATCGCCTCGGGCCGGACCCACTGGGGTTTTGCCTTCGCCATCATCGCGGCGATCCTGGTCTGGTTCATGATGCGTTACACGCTGAAGGGCTTCGAGATTTCCGTTCTCGGCCAGTCAGAGCGGGCAGGGCGCTTTGCCGGCTTCTCGTCGCGGCGGATGATCTGGTTTTCGATGCTGCTGTCGGGCGCGCTTGCCGGTCTTGCCGGTATTTCCGAAGTCAGCGGCGCGATCCAGCAGCTGCGTCCGGTGATCTCGCCCGGCTATGGCTTCACAGCGATCATCGTGGCGTTTCTCGGCCGGCTCAATCCGCTCGGCATCATTGCTGCAGGTCTCGTTCTGGCGCTGACCTATCTCGGCGGCGAAGCGGCGCAGCTGTCGCTCGGCGTGTCGGACAAGGTCACGCGCGTCTTCCAGGGCCTGCTGCTGTTCTTCGTGCTCTCCTGCGACACGCTCATTCATTACCGTATCCGGCTCGTCTGGTACCGGTTCACGTCATCAGATCTGGACGGGAGCCGCTGATGGGTATCGTCGAAGCCATATTGCTGAGCGTCATCACGGCGGCGACACCGCTCGTCCTTGCCGCTCTCGGTGAACTGGTCACGGAACGCTCGGGCGTGCTCAATCTGGGCGTCGAGGGCATGATGGTGATGGGCGCCGTTTGCGCCTTCGTCGCGACGCAGGTGACCGGATCGCCCTATCTCGGCATTCTGGCAGGCATTGCCTGCGGCGCCGTGTTCTCCCAGCTCTTCGCGTTCCTCACCTTGACGCTCGTCGCCAACCAGGTGGCGACCGGCCTGGCGCTGACGCTGCTTGGCCTTGGCGTTTCCGGCATGCTCGGTGAGAGTTTCCTCGGCATGCAGGGCATCAAGCTGCAGCCGATCGCCATACCGGTGCTCGCCGACATTCCGGTCGTGGGGCCGCTGCTCTTCCGTCAGGACATCATCTTCTATCTGTCGATTGCGCTCGTCGCCGGCGTTCACTGGTTCCTGTTCAGGAGCCGGGCAGGGCTGAAGCTGCGTGCGGTTGGCGACAGCCACGCGTCAGCGCATGCCCTCGGCGTCAACGTCATCAGGACGCGCTATCTCGCCGTGATGTTCGGCGGTGCCTGTGCGGGCCTGGCCGGCGCGCAGCTGTCGCTGGTCTACACGCCGCAATGGGTGGAGAACATGTCGGCCGGGCGTGGCTGGATCGCGCTTGCGCTCGTGGTGTTTTCGTCCTGGCGCCCGTGGCGTCTCGTCGCCGGCGGTTACCTGTTCGGTGCCGTTTCCATCAGCCAGCTTCATGCGCAGGCCTTCGGCATCGGCATTCCCTCGCAGTTCCTTTCGTCGCTTCCCTATCTCGCGACGATCGTCGTTCTCATTCTCATTTCACATAACCGGCGCACGACACTGATCAACACGCCGGCATCGCTCGGTAAGCCGTTTGTGCCGGATCGGTGACATAACAATCCAGACGGACGTTTCTCAAACCGACAGAGGTCAAGAAAATGAAAAAACTACTGCTCGCTCTTGCAAGTACGGCGGCCGTCATCGGCTTTGCCAGTGGCGCTGCCGCCCAGGAAAAGGCGAAGGTCTGCTTCGTCTATGTCGGTTCCAAGACCGATGGCGGCTGGACACAGGCACACGATATCGGCCGTCTCGAGCTGGAAAAGGCGCTCGGTGACAAGATCGAGACCCAGTTCCTCGAAAGCGTTCCGGAAGGTCCGGATGCCGAGCGTGCGATCGAACGCCTGGCCCGTTCCGGCTGCGGCCTGATCTACACGACGTCCTTCGGCTTCATGGATGCGACGATCAAGATCGCCCAGAAGTTCCCGGACGTGAAGTTCGAACATGCGACGGGTTACAAGACTGCGCCGAACGTGGCGACCTATAACAGCCGCTTTTACGAAGGCCGCTACATCCAGGGCGTGATCGCCGCCAAGATGTCCGAGAAGGGCGTTGCAGGTTACATCGCTTCCTTCCCGATCCCGGAAGTGGTGATGGGCATCAACGCCTTCGTCATCGGCGCGCGCTCGGTCAATCCGGACTTCAAGATCAAGGTCGTATGGGCCAACACCTGGTTCGACCCGGGCAAGGAAGCCGACGCCGCCAAGGCTCTCGTCGACCAGGGTGTCGACATCCTGACGCAGCACACCGACACGACGGCGCCGATGCAGGTTGCATCTGAGCGCGGCATCAAGGCCTTTGGCCAGGCCTCGGACATGATTGCCGCCGGCCCGAAGACCCAGCTGACCGCGATCGTCGACACCTGGGGCGCCTACTACATCAAGCGTACCCAGGCTTTCCTTGACGGCAAGTGGGAAACCACGTCGAGCTGGGATGGCCTGAAGGACGGCATCCTGACGATGGCGCCATACACCAACATGCCTGACGATGTGAAGAAGCTGGCCGAGGACGCCGAAGCCAAGATCAAGTCGGGCGAACTGAAGCCGTTCACCGGTCCGCTGAAGAAGCAGGATGGCAGCGAGTGGCTGGCAGCCGGCGCATCGTCGGATGACGGCACGCTGCTCGGCATGAACTTCTACGTCGAAGGCGTCGACGACCAGCTGCCGAAGTAAGCGCGGCAGAGCAACGAAATAGAATGCAAACCCCGCCGTTGAGGCGGGGTTTGTCTTTGTTGCCATGCGGCAGAGGGGACGCGCGGCAAAAGGTCTACAACCGCAAACTGGTGACGTTTTTCGCGCTGGCGGCGATGCAATCAATGGTCGTGTACCCCGGTCTCAACACTAGTGCAGCACGGCTGTATTTCGTGTAATGCTCTGTGGAATCGGTTGGTCTTCAGACGATCCTTCGCCCAGTTCGTGGGGATTGGGGGATTGTGGAGCAACCGTGTGGTGTGGCGCCGCATCTGGCGCTGGCAGGCAAGGGAGTGCCTGGAGGAGGTGGGTTGAACAGGAGCTTGCTGGAGACTGTCCTTTCCGGGACGCGGAAGCGCACCAGTCATGCGCATGTGGTCGACCAGCTCGGCAAGGCGATCGTATCAGGCGAGTTTCCGGTCGGGTCGATCCTGCCCGGCGATCCGGAGCTGGCAGCGCGCTTCAAGGTGTCGCGCACGGTTCTTCGCGAAGCGATGAAAACGCTTGCCGCCAAGGGGCTCGTCGTTCCGCGCGCGCGCATCGGCACGCGCGTGACGCCCAGAAACGACTGGAACCTCTTCGACAACGATATTCTCACCTGGCATTTCGAATGCGGCGTGGACGAAGTCTTCCTCTACCATTTGAGCGAGGTCCGCCTGGCCTTCGAGCCACATGCGGCAGCGCTGGCGGCAAGGAATGCCTCCGACGCCGAAATCAGCCGAATGATGCGGCTCGCCGTCGCCATGGGTGAAGCCGGCCACACGGCAGAAAGCCTTGCCTATGCCGACTTGAAATTCCATCTGTCGATCGCCGAGGCCTCGGGTAATCCATTCATGCGCACCGTCGGCGGGCTGATCGAGGCAGCCCTTGTCGGCATCTTCAAGCTGAGTTCTCCGGTCGAGGAGAAGGGCGGCGTCGACGAAGTCGCCCGCAATCACATCCGGATCGTGGAGGAAATCGGCCGCCGCGATGAAGCCGGCGCCCGCGCCGCGATGGAAAACGTCATCAAGATCGGACGCGAACGCGTGCGCGGAGCACTTCGATCGAGCGAACAGTAATGAACGCGCCATCGAAATCTGCTCTCTGATCCCGGAATTTCCTCGCGAAATACGGGTGCGGCGCAATTGGTGACGCGGATTTCGAGACTTGTGCTTGCTCGGATCGCCCGCTGGCCTTATCTGGTGAACGGTCGCTCTCAATTGGGTGACTTTTCGTCAACGGTGACTTGGAGACCATGTCCGAATTTTTTGTCATTTTCGTCCTGCTTTTGATCAACGCATTTTTTGCTCTCTCGGAAATGGCAATCGTCTCGGCAAGCAAGCCATTGCTTCGCCAGATGGCAAAACAGGGAAACCTCCGCGCCGATGCGGCATTGAAGCTGGCGGAGGACCCCGGCAAGTTTCTCTCCACCGTGCAGGTGGGCATCACCTTGGTCGGCACGCTCGCCGGCGCCTATGGTGGCGCAACGATCGCTGCAAAATTCGCTCCGTTCTTCGACACCATTGCATGGATCAACCCCTACGGTCATACCGTGGCCGTGGCGATCGTGGTCACGCTGATCACCTTCCTGTCGGTTGTCATCGGTGAGTTGATCCCCAAGCAGCTGGCGCTGAAGAATTCGGAAGGCTTCGCGATGTTCGTCGCTCGGCCAATGACGCTGCTGTCGCGCATCGTCGCACCGATCGTTTACCTTTTCGAGACATCCGCCGCACTGATGATGCGTCTGCTCGGCATCCGTCCCGATGATCCGGACCATGTCACCGAAGAGGAAGTCCACGCGATCATGGCCGAAGGCGTCGAGAGCGGCGCGATCGAGAAATCGGAGCATGAAATGCTTCGCCGCATCATCCGTCTCGGTGACCGCAACGTGAAGTCGATCATGACGCACCGCACGGAGATGAGCTTCATCGACATCAACGACAGCCTGGAGACCATCGGCGAGAAGATCCGCCAATATGGCCATTCGCGCTACCCGGTTGTCGACGGCCCGAGCGGCGATGTGCTTGGCGCGGTTCTGGCGAAGGAAATCCTCAACGCGCCGACGTCGGCGCCGTTCGACGTGCGCAAATATGTGCGCGAGATCCACACGCTGCCGGAAACGGCCTCGTGCCTGAAGGCGCTTGATGCCTTCAAGTCGTCGAGCATCAATATGGCGATGATTGTCGACGAGTATGGAAGCACGGAAGGCATCATCACCATCGCCGATATTCTCGAGGCGATCGTCGGCGTCCTGCCGTCGAACTACGACGATCTCGAGCACGCGCTGATCCGCCAGCGCGAGGATGGCACCTATCTCGTCGACGGGCGCACGCCGATTGATGAGATCCATCTGACCATCGGGATCGAAGGCATCGATGCCGATGGAAACTTCGAAACGATCGCTGGCTTTCTGGTTCAGCAGTTGCGCAAGACGCCGGAGGAGGGCGACATTGCGATTGCCCATGGCTACCGTTTCGAGGTGATTGATATGGATTCCCGCCGGATTGACAAGATCCTCGTCAGCCGCTGCCAGAACACCGCCGCCTGAGGCTCCAAGGAGCACGCGGCGTCCGCCCGGGCGTCGCCGGTCGGCCGCTTTCCCGATAGTGGCTCGGCAAACGCAAACGTCTCACCTTCGAACGAGATGGCGCAGAAAAAGCAAAAGGTCGGGCAATACCCGACCTTTCCCTCAAATCATCACGGCGCCTGCTAGTACATCCGTAGTCATTCGCCTTGAGCGATGATTGAATAACTGCCTTACTAAAGGGTTACTGTGTCGGGCTTATGACAATGCGCCTGGAAATATTCTTTCCGCCCGCAGGCCAGGCCCGTGATATTACCGGAGCCGAACGATCTGACACGGCGCGCCGGCGGGCGCCTCCAAGGCATTCGGTGCGCGCACGATCAGGCAATCGGACTGCGCAAACACCTTCATCATCGATGAGTCCTGCCGCCCGAACGGGTGGGCGACGAGCGAGCCGTCGGCATTGATCGAGAGGCGAGCGCGCACATAGTCCTGGCGCTTGTCGTTGGCGGGGAGTGGGTCTGCCACCAGAGCCGTGGAGAGGCGCTGCCGATCCGGCAGGCGTGCCAGCTTGCGCACGAGCGGCTCAAGGAACAGAAGCGAGCACACGAGGCTCGAAACCGGATTGCCAGGAAGGCCGAGGACAGCCATGTCGCCAAGCTGTCCGACCATCAGCGGCTTTCCCGGACGCATCGCGATCCGCCAGAAATCGAGTGTCATGCCGCTTGCAAGCAATGTCGATTGCACCAGGTCATGGTCGCCGACCGACGCGCCACCGAGGGTGACGAGCACGTCGGCCTGCGCATGCCTTGCTCGCTCGACGGCGGCCGAAATGGCCGCTGCGTTGTCCGCGACGATGCCGAGGTCCAGGATATCGGCGCCGTTGTCACGGGCAATGGCGGCGACGCCGAAACTATTCGACGCGATGATCTGATCGGGGCCGGGCGTGCTGCCGGGCGGCAGCAGTTCGTCGCCTGTCGCGACGATTGCGATCTTGGGTTTGCGGAAAACCGGAAGGCTGCCATGGTTCATGCCGGCAGCGACGGTCAGGCGGCCTGCGTCGAGTACATCGCCGGCGCTCAGAACGATCTCGCCGGCTGCAAAATCCTGGCCCGACAAGCGGATGTGCCGCCCTTTGCCGGGTGAAAAGGTGGTGCGGATGCGCCCGTCGCGGAGCTTTTCGGTGTCTTCCTGGATAATCACCGTGTCGGCGCCCGCGGGAAGTGGGGCGCCGGTAAAGATGCGAACGGCCTGTCCCGGCTCAAGCTTGCCACCATAGCCATGCCCGGCTGCGGACTGGCCGATGACCTCGAGCTCGGCACCGATGGCGCTGACGTCCGCATGACGAACCGCATAGCCGTCCATCGCGGAATTGTCGAAAGCGGGGTGAGTGACGTTTGCAATGAGATCCTGCGCCAGCACGCGGCCGAGGGCGTCATGCAGGGCCACCTGTTCCATCTCCCGCGAAGGTCGGGCGCTGCCGAGGATACGGTTGAGGGCGTGTTCGACGGAAAGCAGCGACATCGTTGGTCAGTCCCCCTGGCGCTGGTAATCGCCCGAGCGCCCGCCCGATTTGCTGACAAGCTGGATGCCGCCGATTTCCATGTCCCGGTCGGCTGCCTTCGCCATGTCGTAGATGGTCAGGCATGCGATGCTGACGGCCGTCAGCGCTTCCATCTCGACGCCTGTCCTGCCGGTCAGCTTAGCGAGCGCTTCGACGCGCAGGCCCGGCAATGCGGGGTCGGGCGTGATGTCTACGGCTACCTTGGTCAGCATCAGTGGGTGACAGAGCGGGATGAGGCTCGATGTCTGCTTGGCCGCCATGATGCCGGCGAGCCGCGCCGTGCCGATGACGTCACCTTTCTTGGCGTCGCCCTCGAGGATCAGCGCCAGCGTTTCCGGACGCATGCGAACGTGGCCCTCGGCGGTTGCGATGCGGACAGTTTCGGACTTGTCGCCGACGTCCACCATGTTCGCTTCGCCGGTCTTGTCGAGGTGCGTGAGCGTGGCCTTGCCCATCACGCGGCCGCCACAGCGCTTTCGGAACCGGTCAGGAGCGCGCGCGTTGCCGTCTCGACGTCGCTCTTGCGCATCAGGCTCTCGCCAACGAGGAAGGTGGTGATCCCGCATTTTTCCAGGCGCTGGCAATCGGCATGGGTGAAGATGCCGCTCTCGCCGACCAGCAGCCGATCGGACGGAACCATGGATGCCAGCTGTTCGGAAACGGCAAGATCGACGTCGAACGTCCTCAGATTGCGATTGTTGATGCCGACCAGCGGCGACGTCAGCCTGAGGGCGCGCTCCATCTCCTCGGCGTCGTGCACCTCGATGAGCACATCCATGCCGAGCGAGAGGGCGGATTCTTCCAGGCGCCGGGCGTCATCGTCGCTGAGAGAAGCCATGATCAGCAGGATGCAGTCCGCGCCCCAGGCGCGGGCTTCGAGCACCTGGTAGGTGTCGAACATGAAGTCCTTGCGCAAGGCCGGCAACGCGCAGGCAGCGCGCGCGGCCTCGAGGAAAGCCGGAGCGCCCTGAAAGCTTGGCTCGTCCGTCAGAACGGAAAGACAGGCAGCGCCCCCAGCCTCGTAGGCGCTTGCAAGCGCCGGCGGGTCGAAATCAGGACGGATCAGGCCCTTCGACGGGCTGGCCTTCTTGATCTCGGCGATGAGGCCGAACCGACCCTGCTGCTGGCGCGCGGCCAGGGCCGCATGAAAGCCGCGCGGAGCGGATTGGTCCGCGATGCGGGCCTTCAGTTCCTCGATCGAGGTCTGCGATTTTGCCGCCGCGATCTCGTCACGCTTATAGGCTTCGATCTTGCGCAGGATGTCGGTCATGGTCTTTTCCTAATCTCAACCAGCGTTCGAAACGCTGATAAGGCGCTGCAACGCCGACTTGGCGCCACCGCTGGCGAGCGATTGGCGCGCGAGCGCCATGCCTTCGCCGAGGTTGGCGGCCTTGCCGGCAATCATCAGCGATGCGGCCGCATTGGCAAGCGAAATGTCCCTGTAGGCGTTTTCGGCACCGTCGAGCACGGCCTGGAGCGCCACGGCATTGTGGGCGCCGTCGCCGCCCTTTAGCGCATCGAGGGTGACCTGCTGCAGGCCGAAATCGTCAGGCGTCAGGGTGAAGGTGCTGATCTTGCCGTTGTCGAGGGCTGCAACCTGCGTCGTGCCGGTCGTGGTAATCTCGTCGAGGCCTTCGCCGTGCACGACCCAGACATTCTGCGAACCGAGATCGCGCAGCACTTGGGCCAGCGGCTCGACCCATTGCGGCGCATAGACGCCGACGAGCTGACGCTTGACGCCGGCGGGATTCGAGAGAGGTCCAAGCAGGTTGAAGATCGTGCGGGTGCCAAGTTCGACGCGCGTCGGTCCGACATGGCGCATGGCCGAGTGATGCTGCTGGGCGAACATGAAGCCGACACCGGCCTCGCTGATGCAGCGAGAGATCGCTTCAGGGCCGATATCGAGCTTGACGCCGAGGCAGGACAGCGCGTCCGCCGTTCCGGATTTCGAGCTGAGCGCCCGATTGCCATGCTTGGCGACCGGCACGCCGGCGCCGGCAACGATGAGCGAGGCGAGCGTCGAAATGTTGTAGGTGCCGGCGCCGTCGCCGCCGGTTCCAACGATGTCGACCGCATCGGCGGGTGCGTCGACGGGCAGCATGCGGGCGCGCATCGCGGCGACTGCGCCGACGATCTCGTCGACGGTTTCTCCGCGTACCCGCAGCGCCATCAGGAAGCCGCCGATCTGCGACGGCGTTGCCGCACCCGACATGATGATCTCGAAAGCCGCTCGCGCGTCCTCGCGGTTGAGTGCCTCGCCGGCGGCGACTTTGGCGACAAACGGTTTCAGATCACTCATCGGTTGTTTTTCCTTGCCGCTTATCTCGTTGCCAAAGCCGTTTCGGCAAGGGTCTGGTTGATCGACACGCCGTAAGCCGACTGCAGCGTCGAAACCATCTGCTCGAGAATGTCGTCGCCGCTGGCGCGTGCCATCGCCTGGATCTGGCGGCTGTCGTCTTCGAGCGCGTCGGTCGGGCCGTTGTTCTCGATCGCGGTCACCCGCAGCAGGACCTGACCGTCGCCGCCGATGCCGGCTGCGTTGGTCACGAGGCCATCTGGGCCGTTGAACGCGGCAACGACAGCGGCCGGGCTCAGTGCAGCGTCCGACGTCGAACGCGTCAGTCCTGCCTTCGTCTCGACGGCAAGGCCAAGCTCGGTTGCGATATCGGCGAGCGTCGCGCCCTTTTCAATCCGCTGCTTCAGTTCGGCGGCCTTCGCGGCAAGGGCGGTCCGCTGCTGTTCGGCGGTCCAGTCCGCCGCCACTTCGTCTCGCGCTTCATCCAGCGTGCGGTCACGTGACGGAACCACCTCGTCGAGGTCGAACCAGACATAGCCGTCACGGCCGATGTTGACCGGCAGCGTCTCGTCGCCCATCTGGGTCTTGAACACCTCCTGCAGAAGCGCATTCGGCTCGGGCAGGCCAGCGACGTCATCGCCGTTCATGTCCTTGCCGGTCGCGTCGATCCCGTCGACGCTTGCTACCTTCAGCTTCAGTGTCTCTGCGATGTCCTTCAGCGAGGCTCCCGAAGCGCGTTCGTCCTCGATCTTGTCGTGAAGACCGATGATTTCGTTCTGCGCGTTGGAAAGGGCAATCTCCTTGCGCAGTTCTTCCTTGACGTCGTCGAAGCTGCGAACTGTTTCCGGGCGAATGTTCGTTGCGCGCAGGATCACCGGTCCGAAGGATCCGTCGACGACGGGCGACGTGCCGCCATTGGCGGCAATCGCGAAGGCAGCTTCGCCGAGCTTGGCGTCGGGAACGTTGGCAGGCGTGAAGTCACCGAGCAGGACGTCGGCCGGTGTCTTGCCTTCGGCCTTGACGAGGTCGTCAAACGACGTGCCGGCTGCCAGCTTGGCTGCCGCCGCGTCGGCTGCCTCACGCGACGTGAAGGCGAGCTGCTCGATCGTGCGTATCGCTTCGGTGCGGAAATGGTCCTTGCGGCGATCGTAGTCGGCGCGAACGTCCTGATCGACCACGGTCGACGGGTCGGCGAGATCTTCGGGTGCCAGCTTCAGATAGGTGATCTTGCGGTATTCCGGAGCGCGATAGTTTGCCTTGCGGCTGTCGTACCAGGGCGCAAGAACGTCGTCGCCGGGCGCCTTTGCCGGGTCGATATTGGCGTTCGACAGCAGGATGTAGTCGATCGTGCGCTTCTCATGGCGATAGGCACCGATCGCGTCGGTTAGGACCTTCGGCGCGACGTAGCCGTCGGAAAGGGCGTCAACGATCTGCGAGCGAACGGCGACCTGGCTGCGGTTGTTGATGTAGTCCTGTTCGCGAAGGCCGGAGTTGCGCAGGACGCTCGAGAAGGTCAGGCGGTCGAACTGGCCGTTGACGCTGTGGAAGGCCGGGTCTTCGGCGATGAGCTTGGCCAGCCGGTCTTCGGAAAGGCCAAGGTTCATGTCGCCGGCCAGTTGATCGAGCGCGGCACCTGCGACGAGCTGCGAATAGACCTGCTGCTCGATGCCGAAAGCCTTTGCCTGCTGTAGCGTCAGGCGGGTGCCGAGCTGCCGGGAAACGAGCGCCAGCTGGCGTTCATAGGCGAGCCGGAAGTCCGGAGCCTTGACCTTGACGTCCCCGACGACGATCACGGCATCCGACTGGTTGGCGATCATCGATGTCGAAGCGCCCCACACCATGAAAGACAGCACGAGAATGACGAGCAGGCCTTTGACGACCCAGGTCTGGGCGGCTTTTCTCAGGAATTCGAGCATGGGGGCAGAAACCTCTTTGCAGTGCGGTGGCTGTTGGCCAAACGAGTTCGTTCCTTAGAACAAACGAAACAGGAAATGAAGGGCGCAATGCCGCAAATTGCGCTCCGCCCGAAGATCGCCTTTCGATCGCGCAGTTCGCAAAGGCTCCGGAACGTCGGTTGTTGTCGTCCAGGCGATATCCCACGGCGCCGATCCTGCCAAACGGCGAGGCGCTGGCGGCAAAATTCATGTCGGATTTGTTAGCCGGCAACAGAAATTTGCGTGTCAGAGTGACTATTTCGGGCCTTCCGGATTGAGATCGAAATCGGTTCGGACCTATGCTTCCGTCTGTAGGGCGGGGTGATTCATATGGGCCCCGTGGGAAGAGATGCCATGCAATCGACAATCGTGATGCTCAACCTGTTTGGAGCCGTGGCGTTGCTGCTGTTCGGCCTGTCTCTGGTCAAGGAGGGGGTCACCCGCGCCTTCGGGGCGAAGTTGCGGACGGGCCTTGCCCAGGGGACGAGCGGTCCGACGCGATCGTTCGTGACCGGGCTTGTCGCGACGATTGCCCTGCAGAGCTCGACTGCAACGGCACTGATGACCGCGTCCTTCGTCGAAAAAGGGCTCATTCGCGCGCGCATGGCGCAGATTGTCCTGCTTGGCGCCAATGTCGGCACGGCGGTCACCGCCTGGATCGTCGCCACCGGCATCGAATGGTTGTCACCGATGATCATCCTGGTCGGTGTCGTGTTGCATCGCGTCAGCCGGTCGAACGCCCGCCAGGGCCTCGGCGCGGCCTTTGTCGGGATCGGCCTGATGCTGTTGTCGCTGCATCTGCTGGGGGCCGCGACCGAACCGATGCGCGAATCCCAGGCGCTCGCGGCGTTTCTCGGCATGCTCGACAGTGCCTGGCCTGTGGCCCTGATCATATCGGCAGGCCTTGCCTTCGCGTCGTCTTCAAGCCTTGCCGTGGTCATGCTCGTGCTTTCGCTGTCAGCGGCCGGCATTCTTTCCGTCGGGCTGACGGTGGCGCTGGTGCTCGGCGCCAATCTTGGCGGAGCGATCCCGCCGGTCATGGCGACGCTATCTTCGGCGCCGCCTGCGCGCCGTGTCACGCTCGGCAATCTCGTGGTTCGTGCCATCGGTTGTCTCATCGCGCTGCCGCTGACCGGCATCAGCGTCGAATTCCTCCAAAGCCTGCCCTTGCCGAAGCAGAACCTGCCGGTCGACATCCATCTGGCGTTCAATCTTGCCGTGGCGGTCCTCGCCTGGCCGTTCGCCGGGCTCTTGTCGCGGCTGATGACCCGCTTCATCCCCGACAGCGAAACGGACGAGGCAGGCCCGCGCTATCTCGACGAAAATGTTCTGCACACGCCGGTCATGGCACTTTCGGGCGCGACACGGGAGGTGTTGCGCGTCGGCGATCTGATCGAAATGATGCTGATCCGCGCCCAGACCGCGTTCAACAACAATGAACTCTCCGAGATCCGCGATGTCGGCAAGTTCGAGAAGCAGGTCGACCTGTTGCAGCAGGAAGTGAAGATCTTCCTGTCGCGCCTTGGCCGCGACGGGCTGAGCCCGGAGGATGGTCGCCGTTCTATCGTGATCATCGACTACGCCATCAATCTCGAGCACATGGGCGACATCATCGAGAAGGGACTGTGCGAGCAGATCACCAAGAAGGTCAACAACGGGCTCAAGTTCTCAGAGGACGGCTACCAGGAGCTCAAGAGCCTTTTCAACCTGACGATCGACAACCTGCGCGTCGCCCAGACGATCTTCGTGACCCGCAACGCCGATCTCGCCCGGCAGTTGATCGAGGTGAAGGTCAATGTGCGCCATATGGAAAAGCGGTCGGCCGAGCGGCATATCGAGCGACTGCGCGACGGCCGGCTGGAGAGCCTGCAGACCAGTTCGCTGCATCTCGACATGCTGCGCGACCTGAAGCGGATCAACGCCCATATCGCATCCGTCGCCTATCCGATCCTCGAGGAGAACGGGCTCCTGACCGAAAGCAGATTGCGGCCGCCGGCCTGATCGTCAAGATCCGGTAGCCGCTTCCCCCGCGCGCAGTCCGCTGCGCACGAATGCATCGTAGCATCGCGTCAGCTTGATGCGCGTGTGGCTGGCTTCGAGGCTTGGCAGGTAGAGTGCCAGAAGCGCCCTGTTGACGTTGGTCGTCGGGCAGGTCGGTACGAGGGCTATGTCGACGGCGGTGACGGCCGCGCGCACGTCTTGATCCGGTGGCGGGATCGCGCGGAACGGATCCGCGCCGATGGCAACATGCTTGGGTGCGTGTCGGTCCATGAGCCAGGGAAACGGATTGGCAAAATCGATGTTGAAGATCGTGTCGAAGCGAATGCCATTGGACTGTTCATAGGCGCGCAGCGCATCGATGGCATCGTCGACATTGGTGAGCCAGCCGGTTTGAAAGTCGAAATCGCTGTAAAGCAGGAACGACGGCAATTCGCCCGCCTTCGCCAAGGCCTCGAAAGCTCCAGGCTCGGATATGTAGATATCGCGCATCCGCTCGGCCCGAAGGGCGAGGATCGGGCGGACGTTGACGGCCCCCATGGTTTTCAGGTTTCGGCTTTCGATCGTGATGTTGTTGGCAGCACCGATCCAGGCGCGGGCGCTCTTTTGCGCGATGACTGTCATCGGCGGCAGTGCGGCGGCACTCGCCAGCAGCGAAATCGTTATGGTGCGCGTCCAGGAGCCGCCGTGAGCGATACAATCAAGTGTGATCTTGAGCAGCAATGGATAGAGGAAGATGAAGGCCTGGCTGCCGGTATTCTGGCTTTCGAACAGGATGCCGGCGACCACGAACGCGCCGAGCCAGACGAAATTCTGATCGAAGACCTTGCTGATCGCAATGATCGAGCGTTGGCGATAGGCGTTGCGCAGCGACGCGGAAAGTCCCGACAAGCCTGTAAGGAGCAAGACGAGGCAGAGCAGCCCCGCCGGCAGCAGCAGCCCGGCATTGAGCGATGCGGCCTGCAGAAGGCGCGTCAGCAGGATCCCGTCATTGACGTCGAGCAGAGCCAGAATGTCGCCGATATAGGCCGACACTGCGCCAAGCGACAACTCGACCAGGGCGAGTGCCGCAAAAAACGCCAGGGCCGCCGCTGTCGCGTCGCGCAGCCGCATGCGTCCCGCGACAAAGGCCGTCAGGCACAGGATCAGGCCGGCGACAGTTCCGGTGACCTTGACAAAGAAAAGCGCGGTCATGGCGCCGGCGACGACCGTGACGAGAATGCGCGGGTTGCGCACATAGATCAGCGCGGCCGCCAGGACATAGAGCAACTGGCAGACCTGCCGATTGTAGATGCCAAACCCATCCGAACCCGGATAAGGATAGAAGTCGCCGGTGTTGAACGGAAGAATGGAATAGAGAAGGAACGGCAGCAGGACAGCATAGGCAAGTGTCCGGGAGCGTTTCTGCATGTCGAGCGTCACCAGGCCGATCAAGGGACCGGTGACGATGAGAAGGCTCCAACTGGCCAGCAGCAGGGGGTGGCCATTCGGAAAGACCGCTTGCAGGGCCGCAAACAGATAGTAACCGAGCGCGCCGACAGGCGCGAAAAAGTTGACCGATGGGATCTGTCCATCCTGAAGCCGGTTGGCGGCGTCGAGATAGAGGTAATGATCCCAGAACATCGGGCCGATCGGCTGTGGGATGGTAAAGGTCAGAAGCAATGCGAGGAGAACGAGCGCCGCAAGCAGGACCGCGATCGGCGAGCGGATGGCCGAGTAAACGCTGTCTTCTGACTTCGCCGATGCGTCGAGATCGGTGCGGGCATGCATTCTGGTCCCTCCCAAGGGAGCGGTGCACGCGCATGGGTTGTCGAGGCAGGCTCCGTCTCTCCTTATGGCATCATCCGGTTGTAACCGGGTTAACGTGACGTGATTGTGTGGATTATACTTCCCGCAATATGTTGCTGGTAGCAAAGTGCCGAATCGGGCAGCGCCGGTCGCTGCCTCCAAGAAAAAGACCAAGGAGATCATTGGATGGAACGGAGTTGCCTGGCGATTGTACTGGCCGCGGGTGAAAGCACGCGGATGAAGTCGTCGATGTCGAAGGTGCTGCATCCCGTGGCCGGCCGGCCGATGATCGCCCATGTGGTCGACGCGCTTTCGAGCGCGGCCATATCCGATGTCGCGCTCGTGGTCGGGCGTGACGCGGAGGCCGTATCCGCTGCGGCAGGCGTTGCCGGGGTGTCGAT
>UBXV01000057.1 GCA_900469625.1 Hyphomicrobiales bacterium | reverse complement strand
CTGCCGCCGTTGACGGTGTCGTCGCCGTTTCCGCCTGAGAGCGTGTCGTTGCCGCCGCGACCGTTAATGACGTCGTCGCCGTCATTGCCGATGAGGGTGTTGCAGGCCTCGTCGCCGGAGAGCTGGTCGTCACCGGCGCCGGCGATGACGGCCTCGATGCCGTCGAGCGTATCGGCGCCGATCTCATCGCCTTCGGCGGTGCCGTCTTCGAGATCGACGATGATGGTTTTGGTGGTGGCGCTGGCATCGAGCGTGTCGAAGCCGTCGCCGCCCTCGTAGATGTCGTTGCCGTCGTGGCCGGCCTGGTCGTCGTCGCAGGCATCGCCCTCTCCGGTCGGTGCTTCGACGAGGATGGTATCGTCGCCATCGCCGCCCTTGACGGTGTCGCGACCATGGCCGCCTGCAAGCGTGTCGTCGCCGTCACGGCCGTCGATGACGTCGTTGCCGTCCTTGCCGAGAAGCGTGTTGTCGTGGCTGTCGCCCAAGATCTGGTCGTCGCCCGCGCCTGATATCACCGCCTCGATGCCGTCGAGCGTGTCGGAGCCGATCTCCTCGCCCGTCGCCGTGCCCTGTTCGAGATCGACGACGATGGTTTTGGTGGTGGTGCCGGCATCGAGCGTGTCGAAACCGCTGCCGCCGGAATAGTGATCGTCGCCGTCGTCCTGGCTTGCGGTCGCCGGTGTCGCTTCGGCCTTTCGGATCTCCTCGCTGGTGCGGCCGGTGACGATGACGTCGTCGCCGGCGCCGGCAAGCACCGTGTCGTTGCCGCTGCCGCCGGTCAGGATGTCTTCTTCGGTACCGCCATCGAGCAGATCGTTGCCGGCATCGCCGTCGAGGATGTCTTTGCCATCCTCGCCGAACAGCCGGTCATGGCCGGAGCCGCCCGAGAGATAATCGTCGCCGCTCTCGCCGATCAGGATGTCGTCGCCGGCCTCGCCATAGAGCTGGTCGTTGCCGGCGCCGCCGAACAGCATGTCGTTGCCATTGCCGCCGAACAGCCGGTCATGACCCGCCTCGCCATGGATGACGTCGTCGCCGTCGCCGCCCATCAGCGTGTCGTTGCCGCTGCCGCCGAGGATCAGGTCGTCGTCCTCGCGGCCATAGACGATGTCGTCGCCGCCAAGGGCGGCGATGATGTCGGGGCGCGGCGTGCCGACGATGACGTCGGGTCCGTCGGTGCCCTCGATCTCGTGCGCCGGCCAGTCGAGAAGGGCCAGCAGCGCGCCATTGGCAACGCTGCCGCTGCCGTCCGACACGGTATAGCTGAAGGTGATCTCGCCGAGCGCGCCGCGCTCGGGCGTATAGAGCCACATGCCGTCGGAATAGGCGCGCACCGAACCGGACGAGACCGTCAGATTGGCGATCGTCAGCCGGTCACCGTCGGGATCGAGCGTGTTGGCGAGCAGATCGTCGAGCAGCACGATCGCCGACAGGTTCATGAAGCCGTTGGCAAGGATGTTGCGGCCGGTGACCACCGGCAGCCGGTTGGTGCGGGTGCTGCCGTCGTCGTCATCGTCATCATCGTCGCCGCCGCCGTTGTTGCCACCGCCGTTGTTGCCGCCACCATTGTTGCCGCCGTTATTGCCGCCATTGCCGTCGTCATCGTCATCGTCGTCGTCATCGCCGTCATCGCGACCGCCTGATGACGGCAGGTTGCCGAAGGACGACAGTCTGGGGAAATCGAAATCCGGCAGCGTGTTGTCGTTGGCCGAGCGGGTCGAGGGCTGGAACGGCCTGCTGTCGATCATACCGGTGTCGGGACGGCCGTCGTCGAAGGACAGCCGCACCGAGGCGCGCAGCCGGCCGGTTACCGTCGCAACCGTGCCGGTCGTCAGCGCGAAGTCGGCCATCAGTTCGCGGAAGTAGTCGGCGACATCCTCGACGACATCGAGCGCACCGGCCAGATCCGGCCCGGTTGGCTGTTCGGCTTCCGGCGCAATCGCCTGGTCGTCGCCAAGCGGCTGATGCGGTGGCGTATTGCCGCCGGCCTCGTCACGGCTTGCAAACACCGAGCCGAGACCACCCAGAAACAGCGCCGACAACAGCAGGCGGCCACGCTTGCGCTCCGGCCTGTCGGCGATCTCGTAACGGTTCATCGGCGCGACCGCCTGCTGGCTGTCGGGTCGCTTCAGGATGAGCTTGTCGTCCATGACATCCTCCTTGGCCGGCGCCGGCTCCGATACCGGAGGTTCCGCGTGCGCCCTTGCCTGGTGTCGTTCCTTGGCATCTGCTCGGATCGGCCGCCCGACGGCGGCCGATCCCGGCAACAGGCCGGCCGGCTATTCCGCCGGCACCCGTTGCGGCTGGCCCATCGCCTGGTTCATGCCGGCGGCATCGGCCCTGCGGTTCTTCTCCACCACCAGCGGCCGCATCTTCTGCGACGGCAGGATCTCCTCCTTCGGTCCGAAGGCGACGAGCCTGCCCGCCTGCACCAGGCCGATCATGTCGACCGTCTGCAGCGCGCTTGGGCGATGGGCGACGATGACGACGATGCCGCCGCGCTCGCGCACCTTGAGGATGGCCTGACAGAGCGCCTCTTCCCCTTCCGCGTCGAGGTTGGAGTTCGGCTCGTCGAGCACCACGAGAAAGGGATCCCCGTAGAGTGCACGTGCCAGGGCAATGCGTTGCCGCTGGCCTGCGGACAGTGCGGTTCCATGAGGACCAAGTTCGGTCTGGTAGCCGTTCGGCAGGTGCACGATCATCTCGTGGATGCCGGCGGCCTTGGCGGCGTGGATGATGGCGCGCGCATTCGGCGCCTCGGCAAAACGCGAGATGTTGTCCGACACCGTGCCGTCCATCAGCGCCACGTCCTGCGGCAGGTAGCCGACATGCCGGTTGAACAGCGTCTCGGGCCATTGGTTGAGATCGGCGCCGTCGATGCGCACCGCCCCGCGCAACACCGGCCAGATGCCGAGCATGGCGCGCGCCAGCGTCGTCTTGCCGCCGCCCGACGGGCCGATCAGCCCCAGAGCCTGCCCGGCCTTCAGTTCCAGGCTCACTTCGCTCAACAGCACCGCTCCGGTCGACGGCGCCACCGTCGTCACCTTGTCGAGCGACAGGCTTGTCGTCGGCGCCGGCAGGTCGAGGCTGCCTGCGCGCTCGTCGAGCACGCCGAGCGTCTCGTTCAGGCGATGATAGCTGCGTCTGGCCGCCACCACGCCCTTCCACTGCGCGATCGCCATGTCGACCGGTGCCAGAGCCCGCGCCGTCACGATCGACGAGGCGATGATCGAGCCGGCCGACATCTGCCCGCGGATCGCCAGATAGGCGCCGAGCCCGAGGATCGCCGACTGCAGGATCATGCGCAGCACCTTCGACAGCCCCGACAGCGTGCCGCCGATATCCGACGTCTTGGTCTGGCAGTCGAGATGGCGGCGGTTGGCCTTCTCGAAGCGGTCGACCGCCCGCCCGGTCATGCCCATGGCGTGCAGCACGTCGCTGTTGCGGGCATTGCTTTCCGCCACCGAACTGCGCGCCACCGACGCCTTGATCATCGAATTGGAATGGCGCCGGGTCAGCACCTCGGCAATGATCGTCAGCACCGCCAGCACCAGCGCGCCGCCGAGCGTAAGGTAACCGAGCATCGGGTGCAGGAGCCAGACGAAGGCCAGATAGATCGGGATCCACGGCAGGTCGAACAGCGCCACCGGTCCCTGGCTCGACAGGAACCCGCGCAACGTGTCGACGTCACGGCCACGCTCGGTCGCCTCCGCCGTCGAATAGCCGAACCGCGGCATCTCGATCACCACCTTGTGGGCAAGCGGCGCCAGTTCGCTGTCGAGCCGGGCGCCGAGGCGCACCAGGATCTGCGAGCGGATGACGTCGAACAGGCCCTGGAACAGGTAGAGCCCGACCGCCAGCACCGACAGCGCCACCAGCGTGGAGATGCTGCCGCTGGTCAGCGCCCGGTCATAGATCTGCAGCATGTAGAAGGCGCCGGTCAGCGCCAGGATGTTGATCAGGCCGGAAAGGCCGAAGAGATAGATCAGGATACCGCGCATGCCGCCGATCTTGTGTTGCGGCTCTTTGTTCTTGCTCATGATGAGATCCCCTTTTGTCCGCCCGCATCAGGTCCCGGCCGGCTAACCGCCGGCCGGGAAGGCCTGTTCATCGTCAGGAGACGCCGTTGAAGTCGGCGGCCTTGAGGTTGTGCGTGCCGGCGACCGCCAGCTCGAAGTCGGCATCCGGGTCGGCGTCGACGCTGCCGCGGATGACGGTGACGTCCTCGCCGTCGCGGGTCTCGTGCGTCACCACGATCTGGCCGGCGCCCGAGAGCGTCGTTCCGGCCGATAGCGTGAAGTGCTGCAGGCCCGCCTGTCCGGTGTTGGCGTCGATCGAGGAGAAGTCGATCCGGTCTCCCGGCGCAAAGCCGTAGATCGTGTCGCCGTCGGCCGCTGCAATCGAGGTGAAGCGGAAGACGTCGTCGCCAAGCCCGCCGTCGATGACGTTGACGGCATTGGACGCGGTGATCACGTCATGGCCCGAGCCGCCGATGAAGTTCTCGAAGCCATAGACCGTGTCGGTGCCCACTTCGACGCCCGAGACCTGGCCGCGGCCCATGAAGCCGTTACCGAGATCCACCGTCAGGTTGCCGGTCGCCGTGGAGTAGTCGAGCGTATCGCTGCCCTCGCCGCCCCAGTAGCTGTCGTCGCCGTCGCCCTTGGTGGCGAGCACGATGTCGTCGCCGGCACCGCCCCAGGCCTTGTCGGCCCCTGCCCCGCCTTCGATGACGTCGTTGCCGGCATCACCATAGATCAGGTCGTCGCCGCCATTGCCGAACAGCATGTCGGCACCGGCGCCACCATGGATCTCGTCGTCGCCCGAGCCACCCGAGGCGACGTCATCGCCGTCACCACCAGACAGCACGTCGTCGCCGTCCTCGCCGCGCAGCACGTCGCTGCCCGCATCCCCCGACAGGATGTCGCCACCGCCGCCGCCCAGAAGCACGTCGGCCAAGGCAGCACCCAACAACACATCCGCTTGAGACGTGCCGATCAGCGTGCGCGCCGCAACCGGCAGCGGCGTTTCGCCACCATCACCATCGCCATCGCCAGAGCCATTCCCGTCGCCGTCGCCACCACCGCAGGTGTCGTCATCGTCGTCGTCACCACCATGATCATCGTCGTCGTCCGGGTCGGACCCGGCGTCGTCGTC
>UBXV01000063.1 GCA_900469625.1 Hyphomicrobiales bacterium | reverse complement strand
CGTGAGCGTCCGGTGAGCGGATTTTGGTCCGGCGGGGAATTGGCGCAAGTTACGTCACAGATGATTCATTTGTGACGTAATAGGGTATGAATGGCCAAGGTTGAGATCCTGACGGGTGCCGAGCGACAACGTCGATGGTCCACCGAACTGAAGCTTTCGATCTTGCAAGAAGCGTTCAGCGCGGATGGCAGCGTTTCGGATGTAGCGCGCCGACACGACGTTCTTCCGCAACAAATATACGCCTGGCGAAAGAAGTTCTCGCCATCCGAATTGAAACCTCCACAGACCCCATCGTTCATCCCGGTTTCGCTTATCGGAGCGTCGGAGAGCGTGAGTGACGGTTCCAAGAGGATTGGTGCTCGGTCGAGATGCAAGGACGTTGAAATCGTCTTGAGGAATGGCCGTCTACTGAGAATTGCAGCGGATATGGATCTCGAAATGCTATCGTCGCTTGTCGCTTGTGTGGAGGCAGCATGATCGGGCCTTCGGGAAATGTGCGGGTTTATCTGGCCTGCGGAGTGACCGACATGCGGCGTGGCATTGATGGACTCTCCACGCTCGTTGAGACGGTCCTCAAGGAGGCGCCAGGATCCGGCGCAATCTTCGGCTTCCGTGGAAAGCGCGCCGACCGGATCAAGCTTCTATGGTGGGATGGCCAAGGGTTCTGCCTATTCTACAAGATTCTCGAGCGCGGATACTTTCCCTGGCCCACGGCGAAAGATGGTGTTGCGCATCTTACGCAGGCCCAGTTGTCGATGCTTGTCGAAGGGATTGACTGGCGCCGACCAGCGTGGACTTCCGCCCCTGGCCGCACGGGTTAAAAGCTATATTTTACAGGCACATCCGGGGCAAAACGCTAGTGCTTTCGCTGCAAATCGGCTATGTTTTTGGGCATGAAAGCACCGCCGCTGGACAGTCAGGACGAGCTATTGGCATTGCGCGCGCTCGTCGCTGAACAGGCGGCGAAACTCAGCGCACAAGAAGCCGAAGTCATCAAACGCGACTCGATCATCGGTCTTCTGCGCGCGCAGCTGGAACTGCTCCGACATCGGCAGCACGGCGCATCCTCGGAAAAGATCGATCGGAAGATTGAGCAATTCGAACTGATGCTCGAGGAGATCGAAGCCTCTCGCGCCGAGGCTGATGCTCGTTCCGGAAAAGGCCTGCTGCCAGATCTGGATGATACCCCCGACAAGCCGAAACGCAGGCCTCTGCCGGATGGCCTTCCAACTGAAGAGCGGGTGTACACAGCGCCCTGCAGTTGCCCGACGTGTGGTGGCGAGTCCTTCCTGAAGGCGGCCGACAAGGTGGTGCAGGTGATGGAGCATGTGCCGGCTTCTGTGAAGATCGTCCGGCATATCGAGAAGCGCATGGTCTGTAAGGACTGCGATACAACGGTATCGGGTGAGATGCCGAGCTTGCCGATCGAGCGAGGCAAACCTGGACCAGGACTGCTCGCACACATCATGGTCGCCAAGTTTGACGATCATATCCCACTCTACCGTTTGTCCGAGATGTACGACCGGCTGGGGATCGACATCTCCCGGTCTGTCATGGCGGACTGGGTTGGCCGTGTGTCCGTTCTGCTCTCGCCCCTCATCTTGCTGATCAGAGCCCATATCGCCGCGGTCGACCGAATACACACGGACGATACGCCGGTCGATGTTCTCGACCCAGGACGAGGAAAGACGAAGACCGGCAGGGTCTGGGTCTATGTCTTCGACGGCAGCGGCTACCAGGATCCCACGCCCGGAGCGATCGCCTATTACTATAGCCCCGACCGAAAGGGCGTGCATCCGGCTGAACACCTCGCTCACTTCAGCGGCGTAATGCATGCGGATGGGTATGCGGGCTATAGCAAGCTTTACGGCAACCAGATCATCGAAGCTGCCTGCATGGCGCATGTGCGCCGCAAGTTCCATGATGTGATCAAGCTCAAGCCATCTCCGATCGCCGACGAGGCTCTGTCGCGCATCGGTGCACTCTACGATATCGAGGATCGTATCCGCGGAATGTCGGCTGACGAGAGGCGAACACTGCGCCAGCAACACGCCAGACCCATTCTGGCGGACCTCAAAGCCTGGATTGAAGGGACGCTTTCGACGATGCCGCAGAAACAGAAGCTTGCAGAAGCGATGCGATACGCCCTCTCACGATGGGCAGCTTTGAGTGTCTACATTGACGATGGTCGTGTCGAAATCGATAACAACATAGCTGAGCGCGCCATGCGGCCACTCGGAATTGGAAGAAAAAATTGGCTCTTTGCTGGGTCAGACAAGGGCGGCGAGCGCATCGCCAATATCCTGACCATCATCGAGACAGCTAAACTCCATGGCCACAATCCAGAGGCCTATCTGACAGACGTCCTGACCAGGATCCAGAGCCATCCGAAGGATCGACTTGAGGCACTGCTCCCGTGGCAGTGGACTCCGGCAAAAGACCGGTACGAGGCTGCGTGATGGCGCGCTCAAGGATCATCTATACCCTCAAAGAGGTCGCTGAGATGATCGGCGAGAACCTCGAGTTGATCGAAGAGGTGACCGCCAACTCGCATAATATCAGCGAAGGCGAATTGCTTTATGTCCGCGACGGAAGCGAATACGGCACAAAGGGCCTGACCCAGAACGGCGTGGATGAGCTCCAAAATCTCCTCGCCGACATACGGACATGGGATGGTGGAATCCGCCAGTTCCTCGTCGATGAACAATGCGATCCGGATGTGGTCGAACGCGTTATGGCAGACGAGATGAAACGCGGCCTATAATCTCGGCCTCTCAACCAAGCGAAAATGCCTTCACCGGACGCTCAC
>UBXV01000059.1 GCA_900469625.1 Hyphomicrobiales bacterium | reverse complement strand
ATTCCGCGAGGAGTAGGGGGCGGCGATGGGATGACGCCGATCGCGCCGGGTCATCCCGGCGTTCAGCGCTCCGGCTTGTTCATGGACAAAAGCCCAGGGGGCAAGAACGGCGGGTCAGGCGCCCTTGCGGATCAGGAAGCGATGGCCGCCTTCCAGGGGCGAGGCTGCCTCGAGGCTATGGCCGTCTTCCCGGCAGAAATGCGGGATGTCGATCACCGCCATCGGATCGGTCGTCTCGATCTCGAGCAGGGCCCCTGCCGACATCGAGGCGATGCGCTTGCGGGCCTTCAAAACGGGAAGGGGGCACTTAAGCCCCCTGAGGTCGTAGACCGTTTTCTTGTCGTCAGGCATCAATTGCCCCAGATCTTCCAGAAAGGCCGCTTCTTCGGCGGCTCTTCCACGGCAAGGGGTGTCTCGGTTGTCGGCCCGGCGGCGGCTTCGGCATTTGCCGCGGCTGCGGCGGCCACTTCAGGCTCAGCCTTCTGCGGGGCCGTGGCCGACCGGGTCTGCTTTGCCGCGGCGGTTGCCGGCTGGACCTGCGGTTGGACGGCTGCCTGCAGTTCTGGCGGGGTCGGTGTCAGCGCGAACTGCGCCTGTTCTGCCGGTTCGCCCTTGGAGAACAGGTTCCAGAAGGATTTCTTGGCCGGCTGATCGACGGCTGCCTGCAAGACCGGTTGGGGCATCGGGTTGGCGGCGGGAACCGGGACGTGGGTGCCGCCCTGTGTTGCCTTTTCGAGTTCCTTCTTCTGGATCTCGACAGCCACCTTCGTCTCTTCGGCTTCCTTCTGCTCGGCGAGCTTCTTTTCGAGGTCGCTCGCCTTCATCAGCTTGCCGGCGTCGATCGAGTTGCCGGTCGGTGCATAGGCAAGCTCGCGTCCGGCGCGCTGCTTGGCGACGATCGCCTTGCGCTCGGCCTCGCTCGGCTCATACCAGACCATGCCGTCATACTTCCGCATCGCCTTGTCATAGTCGAGCTTGTAGCTCTTCTCGAAGGTCGACATGGCCATTTGCAGGGCGGGCGGGGTCGACATCGCCGGGCATGTTCCGCCCGGATTGAAGGCGCCGCTGCCCTGCTGGTTGAAGACGTACTTCTTCTCACAGACGTTGATTTCCGGAGGCCGCTTGGTGACTTCGAACTGATCGTAGCCGACCTTCAGCATGTTCCAGAATTCGATGTTCGGGTTGTTGCGATGACGCGCCATGTTCTCGGCGGTCATGCGGAAGGGGAATGCCTGCAACTGGACGCTCTGCTGTCCGCCCTTGAAGGCGTCGCGCGCCATGGCGAAGATCTCGATCATCTGCTCGTCGGTCATCGAGTAGCAGCCGGACGACGAACAGGCGCCGTGGATCATCAGATGCGTACCCTGCCGGCCGTTGGCGCGGTCATAGGTGTTGGGGTAGCCGGTGTTGATCGCCAGGTAATATTTCGAGTTGGGGTTCAGCTGCTGCGGGAACAGCGGGTAGAAACCCTCCGGCGCCTGACGGTCGCCTTCCTTCACCTTCGGTCCGAGTTTGCCCGACCAGGCGCAGATCTTGTAGCTCTTCAACAGCTGGAAGCGGTTGGACGTATTGGCCTTCCAGACTTCGAGCGTGCCTTCTTCCTTGAAGATGCGCAGCGCGATCGGCGCCGTCTTCTGCATCCCGAGCTCGCTCATCTTGGCGGCCATCTTGCTCGAAAGCTGGTACTCGGTCTTGTTCTTGACGGTCGAAAGATCGACCGTGGCCGTATCAAGCGCATCGTTGGTGCAGCCGGCAAGAAGCGCGGCAACAGCGGCGGTGGCAACAAGGTTTCTCAAGCGCATCAGCGAAAGCCCGTTCAAACCAAAACTCGTCCGTGCGAGCCGCGTCCGACGGGAGGGCTCTTAGGGAATCAGTAAGCCATTATACTTCACGAATTCTTAACCCTGCAGGGCGCCCTGCGCGTGCCGTTGTTCATGACGCCACGAATATGGCCAAGATTTGGCCACAGTCCGATTTGCGGTTGCGAATTCTCGGCCGGCAATCGCCCGCTCGTCAGAGGTTGCGGCCGATATTCAGGTACTTCTGTCGACGATCGGTGCGCAATTCGTCGCCGTTGCGTCCGGACAGTTCCTTCAGCGCGTCGGCAATCACCGTGCCGGTGCGGGCGATGACGGATTGCGGGTCGCGATGGGCGCCGCCCGTCGGCTCGGGGATGATGCCGTCGATCACGCCCAGCGCCTTCAGATCCTCCGAGGTGATCTTCATGTTGCTGGCGGCTTCCTTGGCACGGGTCGAATCGCGCCAGAGGATCGAGGCGGCACCTTCCGGCGAGATGACGCTATAGATCGCATGCTCGAGCATGTAGACGCGGTTGCCGGTGGCAATCGCGATCGCACCGCCCGAACCGCCTTCACCGATGACGACGGTGACGATCGGCACGCGCACGTTCAGGCACATTTCGGTCGAGCGGGCGATGGCTTCCGCCTGGCCGCGCTCTTCGGCGCCGACGCCGGGATAGGCACCGGCCGTGTCGATCAGCGTGATCAGGGGCAGGCCGAAGCGGTCGGCCATTTCCATGACGCGGATCGCCTTGCGGTAGCCTTCAGGCCGCGGGCTGCCGAAATTGTGCTTGATGCGCGACTTGGTGTCGCTGCCCTTTTCCTGGCCGAGAACGGCGACCGGCATGCCGCGAAAACGCGCAAGTCCGGCCTGGATGGCCTCGTCGTTGCCATAGTTGCGGTCGCCCGCAAGCGGCGTGAACTCGGTGAAGAGCTCGGCGGAATAATCGAGGAAATGCGGACGCGAGGGGTGGCGCGCGACCTGGGTCTTCTGCCACGGCGTCAGCTTCGAATAGATCTCGGCCATCGCATCGCGCACGCGCGTCTCCAGCCGTTCGACCTCATCCGAAGTGTTCACACTCTCGTCTTCGCCGGCGAGTTTCTTCAGTTCGAGAATCTTGCCTTCGAGGTCGGAGATAGGTTTTTCGAAATCGAGATAGTTGTGCATGAGATGCGTTTCCGATCGTTTTGCGACAAGGATCTGCCGGCCGAAACCAGCCTGCCCGGCGGTCCTAATCCTGTTTTTTCGCCTGTTTGGCAAGAGGGTGATGGTTTTGCACGAGGTCGTGGAGCCGTTCTTCCAGAACATGTGTATAGATTTGTGTCGTGGAAATGTCCGAATGACCCAACAGTTCCTGGACGGCGCGGAGGTCGGCACCGTTGGCAAGCAGGTGGCTGGCGAAGGCGTGACGCAGCACATGCGGCGAGATCGTCGCGACCCGGATACCGGCGCGCGACGCCAGCGATTTCAGCTCGCGGGCAAAGACCTGGCGGGGCAGATAGCCCGCCTTTCCCGTTGACGGAAACAGCCAGGGGCTCTCTCGCTCGCCCGTATCTGCCTTTGCAAATGCCTCGGCCAGTGCCGTGCCGTAAGCGCGCATCGCGCGGATCGCAGCCTGGGACAGGGGCACGAGCCGCTCCTTGTTGCCCTTGCCGCGGATGACGAGAAAGCGCCCGTCCTGCGCCAGCACGCTTGCCGGCAGCGACACCAGCTCGCTGACGCGCATGCCGGTGGCATAGAGCAGCTCCATCAGCACATGTATGCGCAGCCTGGAAAGCCGCTCCGGGCCAGGCGCTGCGGCTTCCGTCTCGGCCAGGCCGATCAGTCGCGAGACGTCGTCGACGCTCAGCGTCTTCGGCAGGCTTCTGCCCTTCTTCGGCGCATCGAGAATGCCGGTCGGATCGTCGCCGCGCAGGCCTTCGGCATAGAGGAACTTGTAGAATTGCCGGAGCGCCGACAGCCGGCGGGCCTGGGAGGACGGCTTGAAGCCCTGGGCGGCGAGATGAGCAAGATAGTGGCGCAGATCGTCGGTGGCGGCGCCCGTCAGTCCGGTGGCGCGCGTGCGCATGTGCGAGAGGGCGTCTTCGAGGTCGCGCTCGTAGGATTGCAGCGTGTTGACCGCGGCGCCGCGCTCGGCGCTCATCATTTCGAGGAAGGCCTCGACATGGGCCGCGGAAAGGTCGCTCATTGTGTTTTGTTCACCCGCTCGGAGGGGATCTTCACGGTGACGTCCCGCTCGACCGGTTCAACGAACGTCACGAGCGCGATCATCGTGCCGTAGACCAGCACGGCGATGACGCCGCAGAAGAACAGGAACCGGAAGAGGGTGGGCATGTCGGTCTCCTCTGCATGGTTCCTTGAGCCGGAGCGAGCCCACGGATAAAATCATGCAGCCTTTGAGTGTGCTACAGCGACCCTATGCCCGTCCGAGGCGAGACATGGCACTCTTGCGGGCGCCCGATCTATATGAACGCGCCTTCGTCCAAGTTCAAGAAGCTTGCACGGAGGCGTGCGACGGCTTGACGCTCCACCCCGATTTGTCGATACCGGAAGCGAATGGGGAATAAGAAGTCCAATGAGTGACGTGATCGAACCGGTTTCCGCGACGCTTGCCGAACGGGCGAAGCTTGCGCTCGGTAAACGCAATCTCGTTTTCATCGGTCTGATGGGGGCCGGAAAATCGGCGATCGGCCGGCTGACGGCGCAGGCGCTCGGCATTCCCTTTGTCGATTCCGACCATGAGATCGAGCGCGTTTCGCGCATGACGATCAGCGACCTTTTTACCCGCTACGGCGAGGACGAATTTCGGGCGCTGGAAGCGCGCGTGCTGAAGCGGCTGTTGCGCACCGGCCCCCGGGTCGTGTCGACCGGTGGCGGCGCCTATATCAACGAGCGCTCCCGCCGCCAGATCAAGCGCGGCGGCCTGACGGTCTGGCTCAATGCCGAACTCGACGTCTTGTGGGAACGGGTCAACAAGCGCGACACGCGGCCGCTGTTGAAGACCGAGAACCCCAAGCAGACGCTCGAAAACCTGATGCGCGCCCGCTATCCGATCTACGCGGAAGCCGATCTGACGGTGATGTCGCGCGATGTGAACAAGGAGACGATGGTTGAGGACGTTCTCAACGCCGTCATAGATTTCCGGAAAGTGCGAAATGATGAATAGCCATGCGATGCCTGCCGCCGAGCGCAAGGTCCGGGTCGATCTCGGAGATCGTTCCTACGACATTCTGATCGGGCCGGGGTTGATCGCGGCTGCCGGCAACGAGATCGCCGCACGCTTGAAGGGTCGCAAGGTGGCCGTCATCACCGACGAAAATGTCGGCCCGCGTTATCTCGAGCCGCTGATGGCGAGCCTGAAGCAGAAGGAGATAGAGGCAGTGACGCTGGTGTTGCCGGCGGGCGAAAAGACCAAGAGCTTCGAACATCTCATTCCCGCCTGCGAGGCCATCCTCGGCGCGCGGATCGAGCGCAACGACGCGGTGATCGCGCTTGGCGGCGGCGTCATCGGCGACCTGACCGGCTTTGCCGCCGGCATCGTGCGCCGCGGCTCGCGCTTCATCCAGATCCCGACGTCCCTGTTGGCGCAGGTGGATTCTTCCGTTGGCGGCAAGACCGGCATCAACTCGCCACACGGCAAGAACCTGATCGGCGTCTTCCATCAGCCGGATCTGGTGCTGGCCGACACGGATGTGCTCGACACGCTGAGCGAGCGCGAATTCCGCGCCGGTTATGCGGAAGTCGCGAAATACGGGTTGATCGACAAGCCGGACTTCTTTGCCTGGCTGGAGAAGAACTGGCAGGCGGTGTTTTCCGGCGGCGCGGCGCGCATCGAAGCGATTGCGGTCAGTTGCCAGGCCAAGGCCGATGTCGTGGCGGCCGACGAGCGCGAGAACGGCCGGCGAGCGCTGCTCAATCTCGGCCACACCTTCGGTCACGCTCTGGAGGCCGCCACGCAATATGACAGCGCCCGGTTGGTGCATGGCGAGGGCGTTTCGATCGGCATGGTGCTGGCGCACCAGTTCTCGACGCGCATGAACCTTGCAAGCGCCGACGATGCGGTCCGGGTCGAGGCCCATCTCAGAGCCGTCGGACTGCCGACGCGCATGGGCGAAATTCCCGGTGACCTGCCGCCGGCTGAAAAGTTGATGGATGCGATTGCCCAGGACAAGAAGGTCAAGGGCGGCAAGCTTACCTTCATCCTCACCCGCGGCATCGGCCAGTCCTTCGTCGCCGACGACGTGCCTGCGTCCGAGGTGGTGAACTTCCTCAGGGAAAAGCACCCAAAATGACCGGCGGCGCTATCTTGGCGTTTGTTGTCGAGTATTGGCTGTCGATCGTCGCGGTCTTCTGCCTCCTGTTGTTTTCCGCCTTCTTCTCCGGCTCCGAAACGGCGCTGACGGCTGCCTCGCGCTCGCGCATGCATTCGCTGGAGAACAACGGCGACGAACGCGCGGGTATCGTCAACCGGCTGATCGAACGTCGCGACCGGCTGATCGGCGCGCTCCTGATCGGCAACAACCTTGTCAACATTCTCGCCTCGTCCCTGACGACGAGCTTGCTGATCGGCCTTCTGGGCAGTTCCGGCGTGGCGATCGCCACCGTCGTCATGACCGTGCTGCTCGTCATTTTTTCCGAGGTTCTGCCGAAAAGCTGGGCGATCGCCTCGCCGGACCGTTTCGCGCTTGCAGTGGCCCGGCTGGTTCGACCCTTCGTCGCCGTCGTCGGGCCGCTTTCGAGCCTGGTCAACGGCATCGTGCGCCGCATCCTTGCGCTCTTCGGCGTCAATCTTTCCTCCGAAATGTCGATGCTGTCGGCACATGACGAATTGCGTGGTGCCGTCGATCTGCTGCACCGCGAGGGCTCGGTGATCAAGGCCGACCGCGATCGGCTCGGCGGCGTGCTTGATCTCGGAGAACTCGAGATTTCCGACATCATGATCCACCGCACGAACATGCGGGCGATCAATGCGGACGATCCGCCGGAGGTCTGCGTGCGCGATATCCTGCAGAGCCCGTTCACGCGCCTGCCCTTGTGGCGGGGGGCCGCCGACAACATCATCGGGGTGGTGCATTCCAAGGACCTGCTGAGGGCACTGGCCGAGCCTGACGTCGAGCCGGAAAACCTCGATATCGTCAAGATCGCGCAGAAACCCTGGTTCGTTCCCGATACGACCAATCTCAAGGACCAGCTCAACGCCTTCCTGCGCCGCAAGCTGCACCTTGCCATCGTCGTCGACGAATACGGCCAGGTTCAGGGACTGGTGACGTTGGAGGACATTCTGGAGGAGATCGTCGGCGATATCGCCGACGAGCACGACCTCGACATCCAGGGCGTCCGCCAGGAGGCGGACGGGTCGATCGTGGTCGACGGTTCCGTGCCGATCCGCGATCTCAACCGCGCGCTTGACTGGTCGCTGCCCGATGAAGAGGCGACAACGGTCGCCGGCCTCGTCATCCACGAGTCGAAGAGCATTCCGGAAGAGCGCCAGGCCTTCACGTTCCACGGCAAGCGCTTCATCGTGATGAAGCGGGTGAAGAACAGGATCACGAAACTGAGGATCCGCCCGGCGGAAGACCAGGCGCCGACCGGCTGACGCCTACCAGCGTGTCGGCTCGCCGGGAGCCGCCGGCTCGACGGCGAGCGCGTGCAGGCCGGCATCGAGTTCCGGCTTCAGGAGGTCGTTGATCGCGCGGTGGCGCGCCACCCGGCTCATGCCGGCAAAGGCGTCTGCCACGATGCGCACGCGCATATGGGTTTCGCCGCCGCCGTCGAAATCCGGTTGATGGCCGGCATGCAGGTGGCTTTCGTTGATCACGGCCAGCCGTTCGGGGTGGAAGGCTTCGGTCAGTTTCCGTTCGATCGTATCCCTGAGCGACATTGTTCCGTCCCATTTCCTTGGTTGCTGGATGCCCCGGTTTTGTTCGGGCCCGGCAGCGCTGTCTCGGCGGCGCAAAAGGCCCGCACAAAGCCAGCAACATTCCGGTTTGTCAATTCTTGTTGTGGCTCCGGCCAAGCCCCATAATGAGCGCCATGAGACTCGATTCAAAATACTTCGATCGCATTCGGACACGGCGCAAGGTCGAGCCGCGCGCTGAGCCCTCCGCACCCACCTGTCAGTGGGATGGCTGCGACAAGAAGGGCGTTCATCGCGCACCCGTCGGCCGCAACGCCGAAGGTCAATACTTCATGTTCTGCTTCGAGCACGTGAAGGAATACAACAAGGGCTACAACTTCTTCTCCGGTCTCTCGGACAGCGAAGTCGCGCGCTACCAGAAGGAAGCGATTACGGGGCATCGCCCGACCTGGACCGTCGGCGTCAACAAGAACGCCAAGAATGGCCCGACCCAGTCGCAGACCCGTTCGGGCTCGGCGGGCGCCCAGGCGCGCATGCGCGATCCCTTCGGCTTCGTCAGCGAGGCAAAGGCGCGCGCCGGCCGGCCCGAGCCGCGCCAGCGCAAGCTGAAGACGCTCGAGGCCAAGGCCTACGAAACGCTCGGCCTCAGCGCCTCGGCGACCGCCAGCGACATCAAGGCCGCCTACAAGGATCTGGTCAAGAAACACCACCCCGACGCCAATGGCGGCGACAGGGGATCGGAGGAGCGTTTTCGCGCAGTAATTCAAGCCTACCAATTGTTAAAACAGGCTGGTTTCTGCTAACAACGCGGATTATTACAGAAGCACTTTTGCAGGCGAATGCGCGGGTGCCGTCCGGTGGCCGCTCTGGAGACATGATGAGCAAGATTGACCTCGACATTTCCAACCTTCCCGACACGACGATTTCTGTTCGGGACGTTTTCGGCATCGACACGGATTTGCGCGTTCCCGCCTACTCGAAGGCTGACGCCTATGTGCCGGATCTCGATGCGGACTACCTCTTCGACCGCGAAACCACGCTCGCCATTCTCGCAGGCTTTGCCCATAACCGACGCGTGATGGTCTCGGGCTATCACGGTACCGGCAAGTCCACTCATATCGAGCAGGTCGCTGCCCGCCTCAACTGGCCGTGCGTGCGCGTCAACCTCGACAGCCATGTCAGCCGTATCGATCTCGTCGGCAAGGACGCGATCGTCGTCAAGGACGGCATGCAGGTCACCGAGTTCAAGGACGGCATCCTGCCCTGGGCCTACCAGCACAATGTCGCGCTCGTGTTCGACGAATACGATGCCGGCCGCCCCGACGTCATGTTCGTCATCCAGCGCGTGCTGGAATCCTCCGGCCGCCTGACGCTGCTCGACCAGAGCCGTGTCATTCGTCCGCACCCGGCCTTCCGCCTGTTTGCGACCGCCAACACCGTCGGCCTCGGCGACACCACCGGCCTCTACCACGGCACGCAGCAGATCAACCAGGCGCAGATGGACCGCTGGTCCATCGTCACGACCCTCAACTACCTGGCGCATGACAAGGAAGTCGACATCGTCGCCGCCAAGGTCAAGGGTTTCACCGCCGACAAGGGTCGCGAGACCGTGTCGAAGATGGTGCGCGTTGCCGATCTCACCCGCGCCGCCTTCATCAACGGCGACCTGTCGACGGTCATGAGCCCACGGACCGTGATCACCTGGGCCGAGAATGCCCACATCTTCGGCGACATCGCCTTTGCGTTCCGTGTGACCTTCCTCAACAAGTGCGATGAGCTGGAGCGGGCGCTGGTCGCCGAGCATTACCAGCGCGCCTTCGGCGTCGAGCTGAAGGAAAGTGCTGCCAACATCGTGCTTGAAGCCACCGCCTGATCCATGGCCCGCCTTTCTGCTTGAAGGGCGGACCCCATGTCTCCGTGGCAAACTCGATGATGTCCCGCCGGGACATCATCGCATCTGGCTGAAGAAGGAAATGTCGTGAGCTCGAACTCCAAGGCAAAGCCGACCACGCGTGAAAATGCTGCCGAACCGTTCAAGCGGGCGCTTTCCGGCTGTATCCGATCGATCGCGGGCGATGCCGAGGTGGAAGTGGCCTTCGCCAACGAGCGGCCCGGGATCACCGGCGAACGCATCCGTTTGCCTGAAATCTCCAAGCGACCGACGCGCCAGGAACTCGCCGTCACACGCGGTCTCGGCGACAGCATGGCGCTGCGCAAGGCCTGTCACGATGCGCGCGTGCATGCGACCATGTCGCCGCAGGGCGCAGATGCACGGGTGATCTTCGACGCGGTCGAGCAGGCCCGCGTCGAGGCGATCGGCTCGCTGCGCATGGAAGGCGTCGCCCGGAACTTGAGCTCGATGCTCGAGGAGAAATATTCCAAGGCCAATTTCGGCGCGATCAGCAAGCAGGCGGATGCACCGCTCGGCGAGGCCGTGGCGCTTCTGGTGCGCGAAAAGCTCACCGGCGAGAAGCCGCCAGCCTCCGCCGGCAAGGTGCTCGACCTCTGGCGTGATTTCATCGAGGAGAAGGCCGCCGGCGACATCAAGAACCTGTCGTCTGCGATCAACGACCAGCAGGCGTTTGCCCGCGTCGTGCGCGACATGCTGACGTCGATGGACGTCGCCGAGAAATACGGCGACGACGACATCGAGCCCGACGAGCAGGAGAGCGAGACCGACGAGGACCAGCCGCGCAGCCAGGAGCAGGACGAGAGCGCCAGCGACGAGGAAGCCGGCGACGATGCCGCCCCCGCCGACGAGAACCAGGCTGCCGAAGAGCAGATGGAAGAAGGCGAGATGGACGGCGCGGAGATCTCCGACGACGACCTGCAGGACGAAGGGGACGAGGACAGCGAGACACCCGGCGAGGTCAAGCGCCCGAACCAGCCGTTTGCCGACTTCAACGAGAAGGTCGACTACACCGTCTTCACCCGCGAATTCGACGAGACCATTGCGTCGGAAGAGCTGTGCGACGAGGCGGAACTCGACCGTCTGCGCGCCTTCCTCGACAAGCAGCTTTCGCACCTTCAAGGGGCTGTCGGCCGGCTTGCCAACCGCCTGCAGCGCCGCCTGATGGCGCAGCAGAACCGCTCCTGGGAATTCGACCTGGAAGAGGGCTATCTCGACACCGCACGGCTGCAGCGCATCGTCATCGACCCGATGCAGCCGCTGTCGTTCAAGCGCGAGAAGGACACCAATTTCCGCGATACGGTCGTGACCCTCTTGATCGACAATTCCGGCTCGATGCGCGGACGGCCGATCACGGTTGCGGCAACCTGCGCCGACATTCTGGCGCGCACGCTGGAGCGTTGCGGCGTCAAGGTCGAGATCCTCGGCTTCACCACCAAGGCGTGGAAGGGCGGGCAATCGCGCGAGAAGTGGCTGGCCAGCGGCAAGCCGCAGTCGCCGGGTCGCCTCAACGACCTGCGCCACATCATCTACAAGTCGGCCGATGCGCCGTGGCGGCGCGCGCGCCGCAATCTCGGCCTGATGATGCGCGAAGGCCTGCTCAAGGAAAACATCGACGGCGAGGCACTGATCTGGGCGCATGAGCGGCTGATGGCGCGGCGCGAGCAGCGCCGTATCCTGATGATGATTTCGGACGGCGCGCCGGTCGACGATTCGACGCTGTCGGTCAATCCGGGCAACTATCTGGAGCGGCACCTGCGCGCCGTGATCGAGCAGATCGAGACGCGCTCGCCGGTCGAACTGCTGGCGATCGGCATCGGCCACGACGTGACGCGCTACTATCGCCGCGCGGTGACGATCGTCGACGCGGATGAGCTGGCCGGCGCGATGACCGAGCAGCTCGCCGACCTGTTCGAAGACGAAAGCATGCGCCGCCGTCCCGGCCGCGCGCGCCGGGCAGGTTAATCGCTCACGAAACCGGGCGGCCCACCGTCGCCCCCCGGGGCGACCGTGGGCCGCCCTTTTCACTCACAAGACGGCGGCACGCTTGTCGTTCCATCCTGCCTTTCCTGCCCGCCGAAGGAACTCCCCCAGATGCTTGGCCGCGGTCTCCTCGTTCTATCCCTGTTGGCGTCCACGAGCGCTGCTCTCGCCGCCACCGACAGCGAGACACTGCCCATCCGCAGCCGGCAGATCGAGGCTTTCAAGGTTGGCTCCAGCCAGACGCGGTTCGGTCAGCTTGAGTTCGTCGGCGGCCTGGAGATGACGTCGTCGAACGCGCTTTTCGGCGCGGTGTCGGCAATCCGTTTCCGGCCGGATGGGTCCTCCTTCGTTGCGGTCATGGATACCGGGCACTGGCTCGAAGGCGCCGTGACGCGCGACGCCAGTGGCAAGCTTTCTGGTCTGACCGACCTGACGGCGACGCCGATGGCGGACAGGAGCGGCGCCGTCGGGCTGGAAAAGTGGAAGGTGGATTCGGAAGGGCTGGCGCTGCGCGAGGGCGAGGTGATCGTCAGCTACGAGCAGGCCCACCGCATCGATATCTATCCGGACCCCGGGTTTTCCGTTTCAGGGCCGGCCGGGAGCATTCCACTGCCGTTTCCGGCCACTGAACTGCGCAGCAATGGCGGGCTGGAAACGGTCGCCGTATCACCGAAGGAGAGCCCGCTCGGTGGCGCTGCCGTAACGGTGTCGGAGCGCAGCGTCGACAAGGCTGACAATCTGCTGGCAGGTATCCTCGACGGGCCGATGAAGGGCGCCTTTGCCGTCGTGCGCACCGAGCCCTATGCGGTCACCGACGGCGCCTTCCTGCCCGATGGCGATCTCCTGCTACTGGAGCGGCGGTTCAATTTTGCCTCCGGCCTCGGCATGCGTATTCGCCGCATTCCGGGTGCCACCATCCGGCCGGGCGCCGTGGTCGACGGCGACGTTATCCTTGAAGCCGACATGGGGCATCAGATCGACAACATGGAGGGGCTCGACGTCGTCGCCCGCCCCAATGGCGATATCAGCGTCATCATCGTCTCCGACGACAACCACTCGATCCTCGAGCGAAATCTGATGCTGGAATTCCGGCTGATCAAATGAAAACGGGACCGATCGGCCCCGTCTCAATTCCGTATCTGAGATGATATCAGGCAGCAGCCTTGCCCGGCATGGGCTTGATCACGCTCATCAGCGCGCCGTAGGGCAGCAGCATCACGATACCGCAGAGGATCTTCACCGAGAGATCGCCGAGCGCCCAGGAAATCCAGCGCGGCGCTTCCGTCGACAGAAGGCCGAGCAGCGGTGCCGTCTCCAGCGCGAAGCTGTCATTCGCTCCGAAGAACACGAAGAACGGCGCAAAGGCAAAGGAGAAGAACATCGCCGTGTCGAGCGCGGAGCCGATCAGCGAGCCTGCCAGCGGCGCCTGCCACCAGCTCTGGCGGCGGAGCCTGTTGAAGACGGAGATATCAAGCAGCTGGCCGAACAGGAAGGCCGAGCCCGAGGCGATCGCGATGCGCGGCGTGGCCGCGAAGAACGAGAGGAGGATCGCCACCAGAAAGCCGACGATGACGACACGACGCGCGATGCGCGGGCCGAAATGGCGGTTGGTGAGGTCGGTCACGAGGAAGGCGAAGGGGTAGCTGAAGGCGCCCCAGGTCAGGAGATCGCCGAGCTGCATGCCGGCAATCGAGCCTGGCAGCGGGTACTGAACGAGGAAGTTCGAGGCCACGACCACCAGGGTCATAAGCGCGACATAGACAAAGAACGTGCGGTTTATAAGCATTTTTTTATCCTGGGAGATGCCACCAGTTGAGCGGAAGCCAAGCGTGGACGCCGGGCCGATGAAGTATGCAATTTACACACGAGAAAAAGGCTTGCCGGATAAATCCGCAAGCCTTTTTAAAGTCGTGTCGAAGACAGACGCTGACGCCGATTAGGCGGCTGCGACTTCTGCGTTCTTCTTGACGATCTGGCGGCGCAGCAGGCGAGCGCGCATGCTCAGCTCGTTCTCGTCAGCCTTCACGAGGAAAGCATCGAGACCGCCGCGGTGTTCAACCGAGCGGAGAGCTGCTGCGGAAACGCGCAGGCGGAAGCGCTGGCCGAGAGCATCGGAAATCAGCGTGACGTTGCACAGGTTCGGAAGGAACTTGCGCTTGGTCTTGTTGTTGGCGTGGCTGACATTGTTGCCCGACTGGACGCCCTTGCCGGTCAATTCGCAACTACGGGACATGGTACACCTATTCTCTTTATCGCCGCCGGACGATGCGGTAGCGGGCCCAGAGCCCAGGCCGCGTTCCTGTTGGCCATTATTGGAAAGTTGCGGTTCTATAGTCAGAGACAGCCCGCCCGTCAAGCCAAACCTCTTGCATTCTCGGAATTCCGCGGTTTCGTGCGGCCTTTTCTGCATCAGGCAAGCTTGATTGCGGCCATCCTAATGCTTGACGGCAGCCATTCCAAGCCCATTCATCATGCGCTATCGTTCGTCCTGTGGATGCAGCGGGCGCCCGTGGCGCGGCTCTGTGCCCGGCGGCCGGATCTCCCGGAAAAGGCGTAGAAAAGCCGTAAACGACCTGCATTCCAAGGCATTGCGACGACATTCGAGGAATGGATCTCTCAGGGCATGAAGTTGCGCAACGGTTCTCGCGCGGTAGCGCTTTTGTCAGTGGCATTGTTTTCCACAGCACCGCTGGCTGCGGATATCGAGCATCAGACGGATTATAGTATCTCGCTTGCCGGATTGCCGCTTGCGAAGGCGTCGTTCCATACGGCGCTCCAAAAGAATCGCTACACGATTTCGGGAACGCTGCATTCGGCCGGCCTCGTCGACATCTTCAGCCGGACATCGGGCCAGACCCGCGTTTCCGGTGTCATCGGCCGCGACTATCTGCGCGCGAACGAATATTCCATGTCCTACCGCAGCGGCAAGAAGGGGCGGGCGATCAACGTCACCTATGCCAACGGCAATGTCGTGCGCGCCAGCATGACGCCCAAGCGCACGCCGCTGCCGAAGAACTGGGTGCCGGTGACTTCGCGCGACATGCGCAACGTGCTCGACCCGCTGTCCGGCCTGATCATTCCCGGCACGGCCCGCGTCTGCCCCAACACGCTGCCGATCTTCGACGGCGAATCGCGTCTCGACATCAAGCTGTCGGCGAAAGGCACCAGGCCCTTCAAAACCCGGGGCTTCGACGGCGAAGCGATCGTCTGCGGCATCCGTTTCGTGCCGAAGGCGGGCTACAAGAAGGGGCGCGAGGATGTGGAGTATCTCAAGCGCCTTCAGACCATGGAGATCTGGTTTGCCAAGTCGGATGCCGTCGATGTCTATGCGCCCGTCTATGTGCGCATCCCGACCAAGCTTGGTCCCGTGACGGTTTCGGCAACGCGATTCGGCGATTGATACGGCCTTTCGGCAACAATCGGCACTAACAATCCACCGACAGTCGTGGTTTTATCCGCGCCGGTTTGCGCGAGGAAGCCGTTCGGGGGGATCAGGCATGACATTCAAGGCAACGTTGATCGGTGCGACCGCCATCCTGATGTGGTCGCTTCTGGCGCTGTTTACAGCGGCCTCCGGCAAGATGCCGCCGTTTCAATTGTCGGCGATCTGCTTCCTCATCGGCAGCGTTCCAGGTCTGGTCGTGCTCGCGCTGAAGCCGGAGCGGCTGGCGCTTCTGAAACAGCCGGCCAAGGTGTGGATCACCGGCATTGCCGGCCTTTTCGGTTACCACTTTCTCTACTTTACCGCGCTTCGCAACGCACCGGCCGTCGAGGCGGGGCTGATCGCCTATCTCTGGCCGCTTCTGATCGTCGTCGGCTCGGCGCTGCTGCCGGGCGAGCGGCTGCGCTGGTATCACGTCGCTGGCGCTTTCGCCGGGTTGATGGGGACGATCATGATCGTCGCCCGCAACGGCGTCGCCTTCGACGATGCCTATCTCATGGGCTACGGCGCAGCGCTGCTCTGCGCCTTCACCTGGTCGGGCTATTCGCTTCTGACGCGCCGCTTCGAGGCGGTGTCGACCGACGTCGTCACCGGCTTCTGCCTGGCGACGTCGCTGCTCTCGTTCCTGTGCCATCTCGGCCTGGAGACGACCGTCTGGCCGGCGACGACGTTCGAATGGCTGGCGGTCGCCGGCCTCGGGTTGCTGCCGGTCGGAGCCGCCTTCTATGCCTGGGACTTCGGCGTCAAGAACGGCAACATCCAGCTTCTCGGCGTTGCCAGCTACGCAGCCCCGGTGCTGTCGACGCTGATCCTCATCCTGTTCGGTTTTGCCGAGCCGTCCTGGCGCATCGCGGCGGCATGCCTATTCGTGACCGGCGGCGCCGTGCTCGCGGCCAAGGACATGATTTTTCGCAAAGGCGGCACGACAGCGCAGCCAGCGGAATAACAACGATCTCGCTGGATTATGCCTCGGGCGGCGCCCAGCCGGGAGCCGCCATCTCGAAGACAGAGAAATCGAAGCCCGGCGCGACGGTGCAGCCGACCAGCGTCCAGTCGCCGAGCGAGACGGCGGACTGCCACCAGTTGGGCGGCACCAGCCCCTGCGGGCGCTCGCCGCCCAGGATACCGGGACCGAGGCGCAGAACCGTCGCAGGCGCGCCGTCGGCGGCGATGCTGAGCTCCAGCGGTGCGCCGGCATAGTGATGCCAGATCTCGGCGGCATCCCGCACCCGGTGCCAATGCGAGCGCTCGCCGCGCTCCAGCAGATAGTAGATCGCCGTCGAATGGCCGCGTGGTCCGCCATTGCCGTCACGGAAGGTCTGGACGTACCAACCACCTTCGGGATGGCGGGTCAGACCGAGGATGTCGATGATGGCGGCCGGTGTCAGCGCCTGATCGCCCATCATCAGAAGTTGTCCTTGCGCTTGCGGATCTCGGCAAAGACGGCAGCATCGCTGGCCCCCTCCATGCCGAGATGGCTGCGGATCTTCGGGTCGGCAGCGCGCAGGAACGGATTGGTGCGCTTCTCGAGCCCGATGGTCGTCGGCGCGGTAAAGCCGCCGTCGCAGCGGGTTTCCTCGATCTCGGCGGCACGCGTCTTCAGCTCTGCATTGTCAGGATCGATCGTCACGGCGAAGCGGGCGTTCGACAGCGTGTATTCGTGACCGAAATAGACGGTGGTGTCGTCGGGCAGGGCAAGAAGCCGGCTGAGCGACTGCCACATCGTTTCGGGCGTGCCCTCGAACAGCCGGCCGCAGCCGAGCGCAAACAGCGTATCGGCGGCAAAGAGCAGCTTGTCCTGCGGCAGGTAAAAACAGATATGCCCGGCGGTGTGGCCGGGTGTTTCGATGACGTTTACCGGGTGGCCGGCAAAGTCGAAGCGCTCGCCGTGGCGCACGCTCTGATCGATGCCGGGGATGCTGGCCGCTTCGGCCGCCGGGCCGATGATGATGGCGTCGAAACGCTCCTTGAGCGCGACGTTGGCCGCCACATGGTCGCCATGGTGGTGGGTGGTGAGGATATGGGTGAGCGTCCAGCCACGCCGCTCCAGCGCCTCCAGGATCGGTTTTTCTTCGGGTGCGTCGATCGACGCGGTGGCGCCACTTTGGGGATCGTGCAGCAGCACGCCGAAATTGTCGGTGCGGCAAAGAAAAAGGTCGAGTTCGAGCGCGGCCATGGCAAATCGTCCGATCGGGCTTCTGCGGCTGCTTTCGGTCGCGATCGAGCGAAGGCGAAAACAGCCACGGGTTCTGGGCTACAGCGTGCCCTGGTGCTCTTGCGGGCATGGCGCTGCATTGACTGTCGTCGAATGTAGTCAGGCTCGCCTTGAAGTCTACCGCTCGAAGGCTAACATGTTGCGCATGCACACCGATATTGTCGACCTCCGCGAATTCTACCACTCCGAACTTGGCCGCATGGCGGAACAGTCCGTGACCATGGCGCTGTCCTCGGTCTGGGCGCGCCTGCCCGAGGAGCGTCTCGTCGGCCTTGGCTATGCGGTTCCCTATCTGGAGCGCTTCCGCAAGGATACGGAGCGGACCTTCGCCTTCATGCCGGCAGGGCAGGGGGCGGTGAACTGGCCCGTCGCCGAGCTGTCGTCGACGGCGCTGGTGTTCGACGAGGAACTGCCGCTGCCCGATTCGTCGATAGACCGGGTGCTGATGGTGCATTCTCTGGAATTCGCCGAAAGCCCGCGCGAGACGATGAAGGAGATCTGGCGGGTGCTGGCGCCGGGTGGCCGGCTGGTGATCGTCGTGCCCAACCGTCGGGGCGTCTGGGCGCGCATGGAGCATACGCCCTTCGGCTCGGGTCGGCCCTATTCGCGCAGCCAGCTGACGGCACTGTTGCGCGAGACGAATTTTACCCCCGGCGCGTCGGCCGAAGCGCTGTTCTTCCCGCCGTCGAAGCTGAAGATGATCCTGCGCCTGCGCCGCGGCTTCGAACGGCTCGGCCGGTCGCTGTGGCCGGTCTTTTCCGGCGTGATCGTGGTCGAAGCGCAGAAGCGGCTTTACCAGGGGCTGCCGGTCGCCGCGCGCGCGTCGCGCCGGGTGTTCGTACCGGTGCTGGCGCCACAGGGTATTCCAAGCACCCGGGAGCGGCCGCGCGCGCAGTCGTGAGCGCACCCGTCGAGGGTCTGCCGACCCTCGACAAATCCCGATTGCGCCGGTATTGGCTTGGCCTTCTTTCCTGCCTTGAAAGCTGATCCGATGAGCCTTGCCTCCAAGAGCCCGCAGCCGCGCCCCGGCATTCTGGACATCGCCGCCTATGTGCCCGGCAAGGAGCATGCCCCCGGCGTCGCCAAGGTTCACAAGCTTTCCTCCAACGAGACGCCGCTCGGCGCGAGCCCGAGCGCGATCGAAGCCTTCCAGGCGGCGGCCTTCAACCTGGAGCGCTATCCTGATGGGCAGGCGCGGGCGCTGCGCGAGGCGATCGGGGCCGTGCACGGTCTCAACCCGGCCAACATCCTGTGCGGCAACGGTTCTGACGAATTGCTCGGCCTGCTCTGCCACATCTATCTTGCGCCAGGCGACGAGGGCGTTATCACCGAGCACGGGTTCCTGGTCTACAAGATCCAGATCACGGCTGCCGGCGGCGTTCCCGTTACCGTCAGGGAGCGGAACGCGACGGTCGACGTCGACGCAATCCTTGCGGCTGTCACCGAGCGCACCAAGCTCGTCTTCATCGCCAATCCCGCCAATCCGACCGGCACCTATATCCCGGTCGACGAGGTCCGTCGCTTGCATGCAGCACTTCCAGAGGGCGTGCTTCTGGTGCTCGACGCGGCCTATGCCGAATATGTTCGCCGCAACGATTATGCCGCCGGGCTCGAACTGGTGTCGGCCAACCGCAATGTCGTCATGACCCGGACCTTCTCCAAGATCTACGGTCTTGCCGGCCTGCGCATCGGCTGGATGTACGCGCCGCCGGAGGTGATCGACGCGGTCGACCGGGTCCGCGGCCCCTTCAACCTCAGCGCCGCATCGATCGCGGCCGGTGCCGCGGCCGTGCGAGATCAGGCCTTCGTTGGCCAGGCGGTCGACCATAACCTCACATGGCTGGAGCGTGTCGTGCGTGGCCTGGAGGCACTCGGCCTGACGGCAACGCCATCGGTGACCAACTTCGTGCTCATCCATTTCCCGGACGAGGACGGCAAGCGCGCAACCGATGCCGACACTTTTCTCACCGCTCGCGGCTATATCCTGCGTGCGGTCGCGGCCTACGGCTTCCCCAATGCCCTGCGCATGACCATCGGCTCTCAGGAAGCCAACGAGGGCGTGATCGCGGCACTGACAGACTTCATGGGACGGAAATGATGACACAGCAGTTTAATACGATCGCGCTTATCGGCATCGGCCTCATCGGCTCATCGATTGCCCGGGAGATCCGCGAGAAACAGCTCGCCGGCACCCTGGTGATCTCGACCCGCAGCGAGGCGACGCTTGCGCGCGCCGAAGAGCTCGGCCTTGGTGATCGCTATACGCTGTCGGCCGCCGAGGCCGTGCGCGATGCCGATCTCGTCATCGTCTCGGTGCCGGTCGGCGCGTCCGGTGCGGTTGCCCAGGACATTGCCGCTCACCTGAAACCGGGCGCGATCGTCACCGATGTCGGCTCGACCAAGGGCTCGGTGATTGCCCAGATGGCGCCGCATCTGCCCGACACGGTGCATTTCATCCCCGGACATCCGATCGCCGGCACCGAGCATTCGGGCCCGGACGCCGGCTTCGTCGGCCTCTTCCGTGGCCGCTGGTGCATCCTTACGCCGCCCGCCGGCCAGGACGAGGAAGCGATCGCCAGGCTGCGGCTGTTCTGGGAAACGCTCGGCTCGATGGTCGAGGAAATGGATGCGGAGCATCACGACAAGGTGCTGGCGATCGTATCGCACCTGCCGCACATCATCGCCTACAACATCGTCGGTACGGCCGACGATCTGGAGGCCGTGACCGAGTCCGAAGTCATCAAGTATTCCGCCTCCGGTTTCCGTGACTTCACGCGTCTCGCCGCCTCCGACCCGACCATGTGGCGGGATGTCTGCCTGCACAACAAGGACGCGATCCTCGAAATGCTGTCGCGGTTTTCCGAGGACCTCGCCTATCTGCAGCGGGCGATCCGCTGGGGTGACGGCGACAAGCTGTTCGACCTCTTCACCCGCACCCGCGCGATCCGCCGCTCGATCATTCAGGCCGGCCAGGACACCGCCATGCCCGACTTCGGCCGCCATGCGATGGACCAGAAGTAGCGGTTGCCAGCAGTTCCTGGAAAAGTGCGAAGGCTACAAGGCTGATGGCGACGACAAAGATCGAGAATGCATGCTTGACGGGAGGCTCGCTCGCTTTCCTCATTCCGGCCTTGTGGCGGAATCCAGCGACCTGACGTCTGTCAGGTCAAGCGCTCTTTCAGCCCAATGACTTGGGCTGGCTAGATTCCTGTGACACACACAGGAATGACGGAAATCTTCTTGTAACTCCACGTGGACGTCTGCCAGCGATTGGGACTGACTGCGAAAACAGTGCGCCCCGAGGTGGCCCCGGCACCCGTCTCTAGCAGTCAATGCGGCAGGCGGCGTCGTCCCGATCAGAGCGTCGGCAGCACGCCGATCGGGATGAAGGCCAGGAAGGCGGTGCCGTCGCGCACGTTCAATTTCACCGTCGCTTCGTTCTTGCCGTTGGCAAGCGCCTTCAGCATGTTGGCGGTGTTGTTGACGAGGTTGGCGTCCTCAGGAATGAGCTTCACGAGGTTTTCCCGCCAAGCGTCTATGTTGGTCATCGTCAGCGTAAGCTCGCCTGATATCAGCCCCTGATCGTTGACCGAGAACGGACCCGACAGCTTTGCGTTCATGCCGGAGCCGAGGTCGAGCGTCATCTGGCGCAGCTCGCCCTTGCTGCCGCGCAGCATGGCCGGTGTCGGGATGCCCGAGCCCATCCAACTCGCCTTGTCGACGAAGGTGAGGTCGGCTGCGACGGTCGCCGGCGGCGCCAGGCTCGCCCCCCCTTGCGGGCGCAGATCGAGCTTGTCGACGCTCAAGGCGGCATCGAGGTCGTTGCCGTTGCGGCGCAGATGCATTTCGCCGTGGCTCGCGCCAAAGCCGAAGCTGTCACCGGTCACGGGCAGGCGCACCGTGCCCGTCAGGTTGTCATAGCTGATCGAGCTGCGGTCGAGCCCGGAGAGCGTTGCCCGCACGCTCGCATGCAGCAGCGTCCAGTCTGCCGAGACATTCAAGTCGGGCGAGACGCGAAATTCGGCCGGGCCGTCGAGTTCGATGATCGCGTGACCGGGCTGGTAGACCTGGGCCGCTGTTCGAAGCGCTCCAAACGAGGCGGAGGCCCCGCGGCGGGTGTCGTCGAGATTGACCTTGTCGCAGAAGAGACCGATGCGGAAGGGGAAGCCGCGCACGTCCATGTTGGTGCACTCGCCCCCGAGCCCGTTGGCGCTGGCATTGGCGAGCTCAGCCGTCAGGCGCTTTTCGATCTGGGCGGCCACGGCAAACCAGCCGGCCGAATAGGCGGCGCAGACGATCACGATGCCGGCGATCAACCAGCGGAACTTTCGGGCGACCGGCGAGGGATTGGCGACTGCGGTTGCGGTCATGGTAGCGCTTACTCCACAAAACTTCAGACCGCGGCCGCCTTTCGGGTGGCGCCGCCCGTCCTGCTTGTTATCTCATCATTCGATGCACGGGAACGACTTGTCTCTTCCGTGCCGGGATGCTGTGCCGTAGAAAAACCGACATGGCCGACCACCGGTAAGCCGACGATTCGGCGACGATCAGACAGCGCGGATTGAATGACAGTGGATATGGACGAATTTTGGGTCTTTGGCTACGGGTCGCTGATGTGGAACCCGGGCTTCCGGTTCGAGGAAAGATCGACGGCGCGGGCGTTCGGTTATCGCCGGGCGCTGTGCGTGCGCTCCTGGGTCCATCGCGGTACCGAGCAGCGGCCGGGCCTGGTGCTCGGCCTCGACCATGGCGGCTCCTGCATCGGCACGGCCTTTCGCGTCGATACGAGCGAGAAAACGGCGGTGATCGATTATTTGCGTGAGCGCGAACTCGTGACCCACGTCTACAAGGAAAAGACGATGCCCGTTCAGCTTGCCGATGGCCGGCGGGTGCCGGCGCTGACCTACGTGATCGACCGTGCCCACGTGCAATATGCCGGTGCGCTCAGTGCGCCGGAAGCCGCGGCGATCGTTGCCGTTTCCGTGGGAAAGTCCGGGCCGAACAGCGAATACGTGTTCAACACCCTTGCCCATCTCAAGGAGATGGGCATTCGCGACCATTGGCTCGAAGAAGTCGTGGCGACGTTGACGGCTTAGCTTGCCAGCGCCGCGGCTGAGTTAGCCGCGACCCATTGCCTTCAGCTCGGCGAGACGCTGCTTTGCCGTCGGCGGCAGCGGCAGGTGCGGGTTGTTCTTGACGGTCTCGATGAGAAGCTCGTCGCTTGCCGTTTCGGTCACTTCGATCAGCCTGGCGAGGAACTCGTCCGGATCGAGACCGGCCTCGATCGGCGGCAGAACGCGCACCTTGAAATGACCGGGGTAGCGCAGGAATTTGCGGCGCGGCCAGAACAGGCCGGGATGCATGGCAACGGGCACGACCGGCACGTTCAGGTCGCGGTAGAGGCGGGCGATGCCGTACTTATAGTGCGGCGGCGCGCCCGGCGGACGGCGGGTGCCTTCGGGATAGATGATCAGCTCGCGGCCAGACGCCATTTCCTGCTTGGCGCGGTCCATCACCTCGGTCATGGCGCGGCCGCGGGCGGCGCGGTTTACCGGCACCATGCGCTGCTTCTGGATGTACCAGCCGAACAGCGGGATCCAGGTCAGTTCGCGCTTGAGAATGAAGAACGGGTCATTGAGCCAGGGCAACAGCGCATAGACATCCCAGAACGACTGGTGCTTCGGCGCGAAGATGTAGCCGCTCTTCGGAATATTTTCCAGGCCCTCGATCTCGAAGGTCGTGCCGACCATCTTTTCGAACAGCCAGTGATTGCTGCGCGCCCAGTTCTTCGGGACGAACCAGGACGTCTTTCGCGACACCAGGAAATAGGCCGGCGTAAAGACGATCATCTGCAGGATCAGATTGACGTAGAAGACCAGATTGAAAAGGACCGAACGCAGGACGATCATCAGCAGGCTCTCGAAAGGCGAGTTCAGTTATATCCAGCCTATGGCCGGTCGGTCGCTGCGTACACGAATAAAGGCCGAAGGAAAACTGCTCGTTCTCACTTTGCTGATGGAAGCGCGCTGACGACTATTCTTCGGCAGGTGTCGCGCGCGAGGGAACGGTGCGCAAACCACTCGCAGGGCGGGCGCCGGCCATGTCGCGCACGGAGGCGACAGTATACTTGCCGAATTCCAGCAGGATCGATTTCAGCACCATCGGATTGCGCAGCCAGTTCGTCGTCTTGAGGTCGGAATTGACGACGGGGTAGGCGATGAATTCGGTCTCCGGACGGGCACGGCGCAGTTCGAGCAGGCTGCGCGGCATGTGGTAATTGTTGGTCACGACAAGCACGCGCTTGTAGCCGCGGTCGCTGATCCACTGGCTGGCTTCCGTGGCATTGCCGATCGTGTCGATGGCCTCGTGGCCGATGTCGACGCAGCATTTGAACAGATCGGCCGAGCTTTGCGTGTTGCGCCGGATCTGGCTGCCGGTGGTTGCCGGATGGACGCCAGAAATGAGGAGCCGCTTGCCGGCGCCGGATTTCAAGAGGTCGACCGCCTGATCGATGCGCTGGAAGCCGCCGGTCAGCACGACGATCGCCTCCGCCTTGGGATTGTCAGGCGGCTGCAGCGAGGCGACCGTATCGGCAAAATTGAGGAAGGCAGCGACCACGATCGCGAGTGGAACAAGCAGGACGAAGAACGTCCGGCGGAGAATTCTGCGCAAGGGGCCACGGCGGCGGCGCTCCTGTTCGGCTCCGCCTTGCCATTTCCCCCCTCCGGCCATCCCGCTCCCGCGAAGTCCTTGCGCCATCATGATTCTCTTCAGATAGCGCCAGATTGCGGCAAGGAATGGATCGAATAAAGGCGAAACATTAGGGCGTCAGCTTTGGTACGTATCCGTGCGGCCGGGATCGGAGCGGATCAGGTCGATCTCATAGATCGTGCGCGTCACGGTGAGCCGTGCCGTCAGCGTGGTCAACACTGCAATGACGATCATGATGGCAAGAATGCCGAGATACCCACCGTAACCGATGGTGAATGTTCCGAAGAGGGCGGTCGCCTGGTCCGTTTCCGGTGTCGCGAGCGTGCGCGATTGCCAGTAGCCGGCAAGCGCGAAGAACAGCGCCGCCAGAAGCCCGCCGGCGCCGGCGCCCTTGAGGCTGATCCTGAGGAAATGCTTCTGAAACTCGGATGCGACGAAACCGGCCTCCGCGCCGACGAAATGCAGCACTTCGACGATATGGCGGTTTCCAGACAGGGCGCCGCGCGTGGCGAAGATGACGGTCAGCACCATCGTCGAGAAGACGAGCACGAGCACGCCTGTACCGATCATCGCCGTCGTGTTGGCCATTGCCACCAGGCGATCGACCCAGGTGCGGTGATCATCGAGAAACGCCTGTGGGATGATCTCCGTCAGCGCCTTGCGCATGGCGACGAAGTCGGGCGGGTTGTTTTCATCGATGGTGATGATGACGAGGCGGGGAACCGGCAATTCGTCGAGATCGAGGCCCTCGCCGAGCCAGGGCTCGAGCAGGCGGGCCGTCGCCGCGCGGTCGACGATGTTGCCGCCGGTCGCGCCGCTGAAGGTCAGCGCCAGATCGCGTGCGTCGGCCAGCGCCTTTTCCATGTCGAGATTGTCGTCCGGCTTGATCTGGATGGTGATCTCGCGGGAGATCTGGCTCTGCCAGCTCTGGGCCGTGGCGCGTACCATGCTGACGCCACCGAGCGTCAGGCAGGCGAGGAACGACATGATGGCGATCACGCACATCAGCGCGTGGCCGGACACGTTGGTCGAGGGAACGATCGGCCCCATGGGGCGCACGCGCATCTCGGTGCGTCGCGGCTGCTGCTGCGGTTCAGGTGGCTGCTCGGGCACCTCATGGGTGCGTTTGGTGCGGCCCTCACTCATAGATGTCGAGCCGCCCTTGCGAAAGGATCATGCGCCGCGCCTCGACCTGGTCCATCAAGGACAGATCGTGGGTGGCGATGACGACGGCCGTGCCGAGCCGGTTGAGCTCAAGGAAAAGGTTGAGCAGGCGGCGGGCCATCGGCGGGTCGACATTGCCGGTCGGCTCGTCGGCAAGCAGGATCTCCGGCCGGTCGATCAGGGCGCGCGCGATCGCCGCGCGCTGCTTCTCGCCGCCCGACAGTACCGGCGGCAGCACGTTGATGCGCTCGCCGAGCCCGACCCATTTCAGCAATTCAAGAACGTCGGCGCGGTAGCTCGATTCGTCCTTGCCACGCACGCGCAAGGGAAGAGCGACGTTTTCATAGGTGGTCAGGTGATCGAGCAGGCGAAAGTCCTGGAAAACGATGCCGACGCGTCGGCGCAGCATCGGGAATTCCTCGCGCGGGATCGACGAAATGTTGCGGTCGAACATGCGGATGAGGCCGCGTGTCGGCTGCAGCGAGAGGAAGAGAAGGCGCAAAAGCGTCGTCTTTCCGGCGCCGGAGGGCCCGGTCAGGAACTGGAACGACCGCCGCGGAATATCGAAGGTCAGGTCCCGGAGAATTTCCGGTCCCATACCATAACGCAGTCCGACGTTCTCAAAATGAATCAAAGGGTAGCCCAGTCTCTCTCACGACCCGCGCGGTTTTGCTGGAGGCCGGTCATCTGCGCATAGGACGCCAGACACCGAAAGGCAAAACCGCCAGCGGAACCATGGTTAAGCAGCGGTTAATTTTTCATGAAAAGGCGCCGGTTTCGCGACCTCTTTCCGAAGCATTAACCATTTCGGTTTACGTGTCGGAAAGATTTGATGCAATGCCCAGATTCTTGCACCGCATGGGTTCGGCGCATTGCCCGATGGTTTCGCGTGGGACGACAGCTCGGCCCGCGATCCTGGAGGGAAAGGCGATGCAGGCATTCCGCACGAAATCGGCCGGCGCCGCGGCCAGTGCCGATCTGTTGCCGCCGGATCGGGCGCCGCGCCAGGCTGCATCCGCAACGCGCCGCGCCGACTATGTCGACGTCGAGTTCGAAACGGTTGCGGCTACGGCCCGCCGAACTCCCTATCCGGTGTTCAACGATACCCGGCAGCGCAGTCGACGCTCCGGGCCGCGCTTGACAGTCGTTCGCGACGAACAGGCTGCCGGGGGACGTTTTTTGTCTTTGGCCGAGGCTCGGTTGCGCGCCATGCCGCCGCGCCAGTTCGCCGGGCTGGTCGCAGCCTTCGCGCTTGCGGCCTTTGCGGGGATCATCGCCCTTTCGACCGGTGACCAGCGCATACAGGCGCCGCTGGCGATCAGCGATGTAACGACCTCGCTCGACTATTCCGGCGGCATGCGGGTCCTTTCGGTCTACGGCGCGATCGACAATTCCTCCTCCGGGCTCCAGCGCCTGCCATTGATCGTGGTGGACGTGATCAGCAATGGCCGCAAGGTCACGGCGACGCGATTGTTGCCGGAAGGCGCGGCAATTGCGCCCGGCGAGAGCCGCCGCTTCGTGACCAGGCTTCCATATGCAGGTGGAAAAATGCCGGAGGTGAAGGTTTCCTTCGCCGAAAACGGTGTCTCCGTGCGCTGATTGTGCTAAGCGGGCGCGAAAGGGAAGGCGTTTGTCTTCCGGGAGAAACGCTGGAGAAGCCGCATGCCCGTCGTTCGCGGAAAGAATATCGAGCCCCTGTACACGGCAGAGACGATCGCCGCACGCAACAACGAGCTTGCCGACATGATCGTCAACGGTCCGCATCAGGACCTTCTGGTGATCGCGGTGCTGAAAGGCTCGTTCATCTTTGCCGCGGACCTGATCCGCGCGATGCACAATACCGGCCTTGCGCCCGAGGTCGAGTTTATCACGCTTTCGAGCTACGGGCTCGGCACGGTTTCGCAGGGCGTCAAGATCATCAAGGACATCGACAGCGACGTACATGGTCGCGACGTGCTCCTGATCGACGATATTCTGGAGTCCGGCCGCACCCTGCGCTTCGCCAAGGAGCTGATGTTCGAGCGTGGCGCGCGCAACGTCACCATCGCCGTGCTGCTCGACAAGCGCATCAAGCGCAAGGTCGAGCTTGAGGCCGACTATGTCGGCTTCGAATGCCCTGATCATTTCGTCGTCGGCTACGGCATGGACGTGGCTTACGCCTTCCGCGAACTGCCCTTCGTCGGCGTCGTCACCGGCGACGCCGAGTAAAAATGCGGGAATAGAAAGCGCCGCGACCTTCGGGTTCGCAGCGCCTTCGCCGCCTTCCGCATCGATCGGAATTGGCCCTGCCTGTGCGGCATTCTGAAATCCAGCCGCCCGGCGTTTACCGAACACAAAGAAAAAGCTGGTTGTTTGGCGTGGTGTCGCGTTTCGGCCCCTCGTGAGGCTGCGCGCCGCTGCGGTCTTCCGTCACATTTTTCGTGAGCGTTGCCGTATCGATTGGAATGGGCCGGTCTCTATGCGAAAGAGCCGTGCCGTCGCAGCGAACGCGGAGGCCATGATGGCGAAGATCCTGATTACCGAGGACGAGGATGCATTGCGTTCCTTCGTCGCGCGGGCCCTGAGGCTCGATGGACATGAAACCGTGGAGGCTGGAGACGGTGCAGACGGGCTTGCCTGCTTGCAGACCGACAACTTCGATCTGCTTCTGTCCGATATCCGCATGCCGGTGATGGATGGCATCGAGTTGACCCATCAGGCCGCCGCCGCCTTTCCGGCGATGAAGATCCTGCTGATGACCGGCTATGCCGAGCAGCGTGAGCGCGCAGACGACCTTGCCGACAAGATCGTCGACGTCATTTCCAAGCCCTTTTCACTGCCCGATATCCGCAAGGCGGTCGCGTTGGCACTTGCCGCCTGACACGCCCGATGCCTGACACGTCCGCATCTGCCGGGCGGGCGCCTAGGTAACCCCTAGGGCATTTCATTCCCGATCATAAAAACGCCCCCGGCACATTTCGGTGCCGGGGGCGTTTTCGTTCCGGTGCGTGTTGCCGGTCGCGCGTCAGCGCATGTCGAGCAGGCGTTCGAGATATTGACGTTCGGCTTCCGGCGACATCGTGTTGCCGAGCCGGCGGCGGATCTCGTCAAGGATCTCGCGGGCCCGCTGGGTGTCGATCTCATCGGGCACCTTGACCTGGTCGCCGAAATCGGGACCGGCATTCTGCTGGCGCCGGCCGAGCGGATCACGGCCGTTCTGGCCATACTGAGGCACACCCTGGCCGGGTCCCTGACCCTGGGCCTGCATCTGGTTCATCATGTCCTGCGCGCCATCGCGCAGCGCCTGAAGCGCGCGGCCCTGGCTGCCGACGGCCGGTTCACCCTGGCCCTTGCCAAGCGAGCCGGAAGCGCCGTCCATCTCGCGCTTGGCATCGCCAAAGCCCTTGCCGGGCTTGATGCCGAGGCCTTCCAGCCCCTTTTGCAATTCGCCCAGCTGCTTGCCGAGCGCATCCTGCTGCTGCTTCAGCTGTTTCAGCGCTTCCTTCAGCTGCTCGGCGGTCATCTCGTCAAGCGGATTGGGCTGGCCGTTCTCGTCGCCGCGCTGGCCCGGGTCCTGGGGCATGTCCTGGCCGTAAAGCTCGTTGTCCTCGCCCTGCAGCGGGTCGCCGCGCTGCATGCGGTCGCGCTGCGCCTGGTCGAGCTTGAAGGTCTCGTCCATCAGCCGCTGCTGCTCCTGCATCAGCTTGCCGAGCTTGTCCATCTGCTCGCGCATGGCGTTGTTCTGTTCGCCCTGCTGCTGCTGGCTGCGGCCCGCCTGCAGGTTGTTCATCATTCGCTGCAGCTCGGACAGCATCTGCCGGGCCTGGTCGCGCGCGCCAGAGCGTGCCAGGTTCTCGATCTGGTTCATCATCTTGTCCAGATCCTGCTGGCGCAGCACATTGTTCTGGTCCGGATTGGCAGCCATGCGCGGGTTTTTCGCGGCCTCCTTGGCGAGCGCCTGCATGTATTCCTGCATGGCCTCGCGCAGTTCCTTCATCAGCTTGGCGATTTCCTCGTCAGGCGCATTGCGCTCGAGCGCGTCCGAAAGCGCCTGCTGCGCATCGCGCAGGCGCCGGTCGGCAAGCGACAGATCGCCATCCTCGATGCCAAGCGCGATTTCCCAGAGATGCTTGGCCGCATCGCGCAGCATGTCGTCGTCATGCGCGAGCGCCATGCGCGAGCGTGCCGATTTCAACAGGAGGAAATGGGTGAGGTTGGGGATCATCTGTTCGGCGAAGCTGGTGATCGCGTCATTGAGGTCGATCGCGCGCGGCAGCTCGTTGGCATTGAGCGCGAAGACCTGGCGCTGCTCTGCGACCGAGCCTGCCAGCGGATTGAAGAATTGCCGCGCGGGCAGGATCATGTCCTGCGGCACGCTGCGGCCCTCCTGGCCGGCGGCGTCGCGGGCAACGAGCGTGACACGCACGTGCTTGCCGGCGAGTGGATGTTCGCTGAGGTTGCGGCTGGTCGTGCCCTTGGCCTCGCGGGCGTTGCGGCGCGGCAGGTCGAGCCGGTATTCGGGCAGCGGATAGAGCGGCCGCGCGTCCTTGGCGGGCTCTTCGAGCGGCTTGATCTCGGCCCAGGCCTGGGCGATGCCATAGTCGTCCGATGCGAGGAACGCGATGTCGAGCGAGGCATTGGGGGTCGGCTTCGGCAGGCCGTCGAATGCGATCTGCGGCACGCTGTCGGGCGTGATCTTGAACGTCCACGTCTGGCCGCCGACCGACAATTCGCCGTCCTTGACGATCTTGTAGAGGTGGTTGCGCACGGCGTTGGCGGTCTCGGACGCATTTTGGCTGGCCGGCTCCGCTGCCGCCGCCTTTTCGTCGGGCTTCTCGCCGGCGGTCGGGATCAAGATCGGTGCCGTGCCGCCGCTTTCGGTGTAGCGCACGGCCTCGTCCGAACCGGTGCCGGTGACGCGCACGGTCAGATCGCTGAACTGCGGAATGGTGATCGCTGCTGTCTCGTCGGCCGGGGAGGCGACGCCCTGGCGGCCGGTGAGGAAGACAGGCGCCCGTCCGGTGTAGGCGGGTGGCGTCACCCAGGCATCGACCCGGATGTCGGCAACTTCGCTTTGGGGCTGCGGCAGGTGGAACGCGTCGGAGAGCAGGCCCGCGCGGTTGGAATAGGAATAGGCGAAGGCCACGCAGGCGATCAGGACCGGCAGCGCCCGCAACGCGAAGGGGTCATGACGGGCGATGTCGGGCCGCGGCAGGCCGGTGTCGAGCGCCCGGACCATGCTGGCCATGCGCGTCTGGTGTTCGCGCCACAGCGCCTGGCCGAAAGCGCCGCCCGTTGCCGGCATGTCGTCCTGGACACGGATCGCCTGGTGCGGCAGGTCGTTGCGCTCTTCGAGCATGCGGTCGGCATCGACGGTGCCCGGCAGTCTGATCCGGGTCAGCGGAACGAGGGCGGCAATGAAGGCGACGAGAAAGCCCAGGAGCAGGGCGGCATGCAACCAAAGGGGAGCGATCCGGAACAGACCGAGCCAAGCGGACGACAGAAAAAGAAGTACGATCGAGGCGGGAACAAGGGCACGTGGCAGAACCTGCTCGGCGGTGAGGACCGCGCGCGCGACATATCTCTTCAGTGCCAGTATCCTGGCAAACGACTTCGGTTGTGGCGTTTCATCCTGCCGGAATTGCGTCATCCGCCCAAGTTCCCTTTCGGTCGCTCATGACCGCTCGTGATCGACCTCTTGACGGGTCAGGATAACATCGTTTGTGGCGAAGACGAGGGCGACAACAAAATCGTGATCGCCCGTGCGGGCGATCCACAGATCATCGTTCGATCCGGGTGTGGCTCAGTCGAGCCAGTCCGGCACCGAATCGAGCCCGATCAGCTCGTCGTAGCTGCCGCGCGGCCGGATCACGTGGAAGCGGTCGCCCTTGACCAGCACTTCGGGGATCAGCAGCCGGCTGTTGTACGTGCTGGCCTGGACTGCGCCATAGGCACCGGCCGAGCTGATGGCAAAGAGATCGCCGGGCTTCGGCATCGCCATCTCGCGGTCGAGCGCCAGATAATCGCCGGTCTCGCAAACGGGCCCGACGACATCGGCCTTGATGCGCGGCGCGTTGGCGGCCGAAATGCGCACTGGCCTGATCTCGTGATAGGCTTCATAGAGCGTCGGGCGGATGAGGTCGTTCATGGCGCCGTCGACGATGACGAAGGTCTTGTCGCCGCCGTCCTTGACGTAGATGACCTCGGTCACGAGGATGCCGGCATTGCCGACGATCAGCCGGCCCGGTTCGGTGACGATCTTGCAGCCGAGCGATTGCAGCTGGTTCTTGACGATATCGGCATAGGCGTCGGGCAGCGGCGGCGGATTGTTGTCTTCCTTGTAAGGAATGCCGAGGCCGCCACCGATATCGACGTGATCGATCGCATGGCCGTCGCTGCGCAGCGCGTCGACCAGTTCGCGCAGAAGCTTGAAGGCGTCGTCGAAAGGCTGCAGCTCGGTGATCTGGCTGCCGATATGCATGTCGATGCCGGTAACCTGGATGCCGGGAAGCGTTGCCGCATGGGCATAGACCGCGCGAGCGCGCTCCCAGGAAATGCCGAACTTGTTTTCTTTCTTGCCGGTCGAAATCTTCGAATGGGTGCGCGCGTCGACATCCGGATTGATGCGGAAGGAGACGTGCGCCCGCTTGCCGGCGCGAACGGCGCGCTGGTTGAGGACTTCGAGTTCCGGTTCGGATTCGACGTTGAAGCAGTAGATGCCGGCGTCGAGCGCCATATCCATTTCATTCGGGGTCTTGCCGACGCCCGAGAACATGATGCGGCTTGCCGGAATGCCGGCGGCCAGAGCCCGGCGCAGTTCACCACCCGACACAACGTCGACGCCGGCGCCAAGGCGCGCGAGCGTTTTCAGCACCGCCTGGTTCGAGTTGGCCTTCATGGCGTAGCAGACCATGGCGTCGACATCGGCGAAGGCATTCGAGAAGACCTTGTAGTGCCGCTCGAGCGTTGCCGTCGAATAACAGTAGAAGGGCGTGCCGACGGCGCGGGCGATATCGGTCACCGGCACGTCTTCGGCATAGAGGATTCCGTCGCGGTATTCGAAATGATTCACGGGGCTTGGCTCGGCTTAGAGGAGGGGATCAAGCAGGAAACGGCGGTTGTCCGGCTGCTCTTTCTGTTCGACGGTTCCGGCAGGGGTCAAGGTGTTGATCGGTGCCGTCGAGCCGGGTCGGTCGAGGTCGCCCTTGCGTCCACAACCGACAAGAACCAGCCCGGGGATCGCCAGAAGAAGCGCAAACCGGGCCGCCTTCGTGAATGTCATCGTGATTTTCCTTCGCGGGAGACTGATGCTGGTGCGATGTCTTATCGATTTTTCCGGCGCTTGTGCACCCTGATTCTGCGACCTGTTTCAGGCCCTTGCGTCCAGGCGGGCCATCGCCCCGAAACCGCCGGGCGGTTGCGGGGCGCAAGCATCAGTTGCGGGTGCGCCACCAGGCGATCTGCTTGCGCACCTCGCTCGGTGCGGTGCCGCCGAAGGAGGTGCGGCTGGCGACCGAGGCCTCGACGGTCAGCACATCGAACACCTTGGCGGTGATATCGGCATGGATCGACTGCAGGTCTTCCAGCGTGAGGTCGGCGAGGTCGCAGGCTTTCTGTTCGGCGAGTGCCACGGCACGGCCGGTGACGTGGTGGGCATCGCGGAACGGCAGGCCCGCCTCGCGCACCAGCCAGTCGGCAAGGTCGGTGGCGGTCGAATAGCCGGAGCCGGCGGCGGCCTTCATCCGATCGGCGCGGATGGTCATGTCGCGCACCATGCCGGTCATGGCGGCAACAGCAAGTTCGAGGCTCTCGGCGGCGTCGAAGACCTGTTCCTTGTCTTCCTGCATGTCCTTGGAATAGGCGAGCGGCAGGCCCTTCATGACCGTCAGAAGGGCGATCAGCGAACCGTTGATGCGGCCGGTCTTGGCCCGCACCAGTTCGGCGGCATCGGGGTTCTTCTTCTGCGGCATGATCGAGGAGCCGGTCGAAAACGCATCGGACAGGCGGATGAAGCCGAACTGCGGCGTCGACCAGATGACGATCTCTTCGGCCAGGCGCGACAGGTGCGTGGCGGTGATCGAGGCCATCGACAGGAACTCGAGCGCGAAGTCGCGGTCGGAGACCGTGTCGATCGAATTGCGGGTCGGCCCGGCAAAGCCGAGCGCGTTGGCGGTCATGTGGCGGTCGATCGGGAAGCCGGTGCCGGCAAGGGCGGCGGCACCGATCGGGCTTTCGTCCATGTGCTCGATGGCGTGGCGCACGCGCGAGCGGTCGCGCCCGAACATCTCGACATAGGCCATGCAATGATGGCCGAACGTGACCGGCTGGGCCGTCTGCAGGTGGGTGAAGCCGGGCATGACGGTTTCGGCATGTTCCTCGGCGCGGTCGAGGAAGGCTGCGATCAGGCCGGTCAGGGCCTTTTCGGTGCGCTGCAACTCTTCCTTGACCCAAAGGCGGAAGTCGAGCGCCACCTGGTCGTTGCGCGAGCGGGCGGTATGCAGCCGGCCCGCGGCAGGCCCGATCAGGGTCGCAAGCCGCGCCTCGATGTTCATGTGGATGTCTTCGAGGCGACGCGAAAACTCGAACTGGCCGCTCTCGATCTCTGACAGGATCGTGTTGAGACCGTGAACGATCTTGTCTTTGTCCTCGGCCGAAATGATGCCTTGATGCGCAAGCATGGTCGCATGCGCTATTGAGCCGCGGATGTCCTGGCCATAGAGCTTCTTGTCGAAGCCGATCGAGGCATTTATCTCCTCCATGATCGCGTCCGGACCCGAAGCGAAGCGACCGCCCCACATCTGGTTGGAGGATTTCGTTTCGGAATTGCCGTCAGCCATGAAGAATGCCCGCCTTGGAGAATGAAATGCCCGACCAGAAGAAATCCCCCCCGGCCGTGAAATTGTTCGCGCTCGCCGCCGTGTTCGGCGTGATCGTCGGTGCGGCTGCGGTATACGTGAAGGAGACGGGGTCTGGCAATGCCGAGCCTGCCGAAACGGCAAGTGCCAGCTGCCCGTTTACCGGCGAAAAGGTCGCCTCGCTGACGCCGTTCATGAAGGGCCAGGTGGCGGCGATGTCTCCGGCCGCATCGCCGCGCCCGATCGCGCTCGATTTCAACGACCCTGAGGGCAAGCCGACGACGGTGAAGGCCTTTGCCGGCAAGACCCTGCTCGTCAATCTCTGGGCCACCTGGTGTGGGCCCTGCCGCGAGGAGATGCCGGCGCTGAACGCGCTGCAGAAGTCGCTCGGCAGCGACAAGTTCGAAGTGGTCGCGATCAATATCGATGTCGGCGACGATGAAAAGCCGAAGGCCTTCCTCGACGAGACCGCCGTGCACGACCTGCGCTACTACCGCGATGCCTCGATGGGGGTCTTCAACAACCTGAAGAAGGAAGGGCTCGCCTTCGGCCTGCCGGCGACCCTGCTGATCGACGACAAGGGATGCCTGATCGGCTCGATGAACGGCCCGGCCGCGTGGGACAGCGATGACGCAAAGGCGCTGATCAGCGCCGCAGTTGGATCCTAGGCGTCATCCTTCAGTAGGTCCGTCGCGGTCGTCGCGCAACAAATGCCACTGGATCTTGTGGGGCGTGAAGTGTTCTGCAGCCTCACGCTCCCATAGCGGCGTCGGGTGGTCACCGACTATCAATATGTCGGTCGGCGGCAGGGCAGGGTCTTTGGCAATGGTTGCAACACTATCGAAGACCTCGACCCAAAGCTCAGTCAGTTCGCAGACCCTACGGTTGGCTATCTCGGCTGCATCGCTGCCGCATCTCAGACTGCCTTCCTGTTTAGGCACGTAAGGTATGTGCGAATTCAGTGTCAGCCAGTACAGGAAGGTCCGCTCAGACGATTTTTGGGTCAGCCGATGCCGGATTGCGTGGCCAATGTCGATGTCACACAGTCCCATGAAAACGCTGCCGCAACGCTGGCTAAATCGGTCGCTGTCGACTGCAAGGCTCTCAAGGAAGTGCGATTCCCGAAAGCCAATTCTTGGATACCACTTCTCCCGTTCGAACATCTTGTGCGAGAAGCCGTGATAGGAAACGGTGTGGTAGCCTTCCTTGGCAATGGCGGATGGCAAGCAGTCGTAGGACACTTGCCCAAGATAGTCCGTGTGGTCGCCCCACTGGCCGCAAAGCTCACGGGATTCAGCTCCGGTTGTCGAGCCGCTGAAATTACTGTGCCCGCTTGAAAGCCTGTAGCGTCCAGTATCGAGGGCAGGCTGGAGGCGCTCTGTGAGAATTGCAGCGTGTGCGGGATCAGACAACGCGCCCAGCCCCTCAACCATGACGAACAATACGTTGCGGCCACGCGTCACTAAGTCCGCGGTGTCGATGCCATTGATCGAGAGTGCACTTTCAAAGGTTGGTGCAGCTTGCTTGAGAAAGGGCCGGTTGATTTGCCCCTCCACGGTCGCGACGGTGATAGCGACGAGAATTGCGGGCAGCATCGTTGCGCCTCGCAAGCTCTGGCGGTTGCTATTTACAAGCCACGCGATTGCAAAGCCATTTGCGACAAACAGGCCGAACACGACCAGGTAGAATATCGACGAGGTCAGATCAAGCGACGCCATGTAGCGTATCGACTGGATCGCGGCGCCGAGCGGCAGGTGGAACGCCACCATGACAACCAGGCCCAAATCGATGAGGGCAACGACGGGGAAGAGAAGGTAGGTCAGGGCTGCTGGCGCGCGCAGCGCCAGCAGCCCTGTGAGCAAGTAAAGATATGGAGAAAGCGGTCGCGCGGCTATGTAGAACGGCAAGACCAGGAGCATCGCCAGATTGGGAGCCAGGCCGAGGACGAGCGCCATGTGCCACGTCCGCGCTCCTGCCAGTGAGGGAAGGGATCTTGCTGCCGCAGCGGCTATGGTTTGCAAACTCATGCTCTCTCCCAACGAATTGGGAGAGGCAGTAGCAGCGCAATCTTTAAACTCGGTTACCCTCTATGCATGTTATTCTCTGTCGAGAATATATTAGAAGTTGCGCGCTCTGTCGGCAGTGGAGGACGCGGTCGATGCCGGCTCGATCAGCGGGTCGGGACCGGCACTTCGCCGCGGTAATCGTAGAAGCCGCGGCCGGACTTGCGGCCGAGCCAGCCGGCTTCGACGTATTTTACGAGGAGCGGGCAGGGACGGTACTTGGAGTCCGCCAGGCCGTCGTGCAGCACCTGCATGATCGACAGGCAGGTGTCGAGGCCGATGAAGTCGGCAAGTTGCAGCGGGCCCATCGGGTGGTTGGCGCCGAGCTTCATGGCGGTATCGATCGCCTCGACGGTGCCGACGCCTTCATAGAGCGTGTAGATCGCTTCGTTGATCATCGGCAGCAGGATGCGGTTGACGATGAAGGCCGGGAAGTCTTCGGCGACCGTCACCGTCTTGTCCAGCGTGCCGACGAATTCCTTGGCCGCCTTGAACGTGCCTTCGTCCGTCGCGATGCCGCGCACGAGCTCGACCAGCTTCATCACCGGAACCGGGTTCATGAAGTGGATGCCCATGAACTTTTCCGGGCGGTCGGTGGCCGATGCAAGCCGGGTGATCGACAGCGACGATGTGTTGGTCGCCAGCAGCGCCTCAGGCTTCAGGATCGGACATACCTGGCCGTAGATCTTTCGCTTGATGGTTTCGTCTTCGGTGACGGCCTCGATGACAAGGTCTACCTGGGACAGGTCGTTGATGTCGGACGAGCCCTTGATCAGCGAAAGCGCGCTCTTGCGCGCTTCGTCGGTCATCTTGCCGGAGGATACCTGACGGGCGAGGTTGCCGTTGACGGTGGCAAGGCCGGCCTCGATGCGATCAGCGGCAAGATCGTAGATCTGCACCTTGTATCCGGCCATCGCCGAAACATGCGCAATGCCGCAGCCCATCTGCCCGGCACCAATAACTCCGACCGTCTTGATCATCGCGGCGAACATCCATCTTCAAGAATTTTGGCGGCCTGACCGCCGTCACATACGAAAATACCGGGCCGGTCTGGCCGGCCCGGTAGATTGTTAATGCCAAGTCCGCGCTTTTGCCAGCCCTTTTCCTTGGGGCTCGGGCAGCGCGGTTGGCGAATGGTTACAGCGCCTTTTCAAGCTCCGGCAGAGCTTCGAACAGGTCGGCGAC
>UBXV01000060.1 GCA_900469625.1 Hyphomicrobiales bacterium | reverse complement strand
GGCGCGATCTTCCAGGCGGGGATGGCGATGGGGAAATTCCACGGCGTGATGATGCCGACGACACCGACCGGCTCGCGGGTGATCTCGACGCCAATACCAGGGCGCACCGAGGGGATGACCTCGCCGGCCAGCCTGAGCGCCTCGCCGGCGAAGAAATCGAAGATCTGACCGGCGCGCACGGTCTCGCCGATGCCTTCGACCAATGTCTTGCCTTCCTCGCGCGACAGAAGCCGGCCGAGCTCGTCCTTGCGCGCCAGGATCTCGTCGGCGGTCTTTCTGAGGATCGCATGGCGCTCGAGAATGCCCGAGCGCGACCAGGCGGGAAAGGCGGCCTTCGCCGCGGCGATCGCAGCCTTGGCATCCTCGGCAGAGGCGCGGGCATACTCCCCGATCACGTCGTTGGTGTCGGACGGGTTGATGTTGGCAACGCCATCACCGCCGACCCATTCGCCGGCAATCAGGTTCTGGTGCAATGTCATGGCCGCGGCCTCCTGGATATCCGTGCTGTCCGGCGTCATCTGCCCGTGCAATGGCAAGGCTGGTGGATCGCCGCCGGTCGGGGCGATCCGCCTACGATCACTCGATGATCTCGAACTGATCGAGATACTTCTCGCTGAGCGTCAGGCCGAGGCCGGGCTTGTGGTCGTCGAGATCGATGCACCCGTCGATGGCATCCGGCTCGCCGTCGAAGATGTACCAGAAGAGCTCGTTACCGATTTCGACCGGATGGATCGGAAAGTATTCGGCGATCGGGCAGTTGGTGTTGGCCATGGTCAGGTGGAAATTGTGCATCTGGCCGGCATGCGGCACCACCGGCACCTGATAGGCCTCGGCAAGCGCGTTGATCTTCTGGGCGGCGGTGATGCCGCCGACACGGTTGGTGTCGTACTGGATGACGCTGACGGCCTTCATGTCCAGGAGCTGCCGGAAACCGAAGAGCGTGAATTCGTGCTCGCCTCCGGAAATCGGAATAGGCCCGGCATTGAGCTCGGCATAACCGTGCATGTCGTCGGCAATGACCGGCTCCTCCAGCCAGCGCGGCTCGAACCGCTCAAGCTTTGGCAGCATTCGCTTGGTGTATTCGAGCGTCCAACCCATGAAACATTCAAGCATCAGGTCGCGGTCGTAGCCGATGACTTCACGCACGGCCTCGACGCGCTTCAGGTTTTCCTTGACGCCGAACGCGCCGTCCTTCGGCCCGTAGCCGAAGCGCATCTTCATCATCGCATAGCCCTGGTCGACGTAGTGCTGGGCCTCTGCCTGCATGTTTTCGATGCTGTCGGCATAGAGCTTGGAGGCGTAGACCGGGATCTTCTCCTTCATGCGCCCGCCCAGAAGCTTGAAGACCGGCTGTCCGCTCGCCTTGCCGAGAATGTCCCAGATGGCGATGTCGATCGCCGAGATTGCGGTGATGCCCACGCCCTTGCGGCCCCAGGCAAGCGTCTTTCGGTACATTTTTTCAAAGATGTAGCCGTAGTCCCATGGGCTTTCGCCGATGACCAGCGGCGCCAGGTACTGGTCGATCGTCGCCTTCACCAGCCGTGGTGCGAGAGCCGCATTGCCGTAGCCGACGATGCCTGTATCGGTTTCAACCTCGACCACGAGCCATTCCAGAAAGCGGAACGACGCCATCGCATCGCCCTTCTCGTAGAGGATGTCACTGGCATTGGTGCAGAAATTTGCCTGTGGCGGAACGACGTCGCCGGTCCAGCGGTAGATCTTGGCGCGGACGGATTTGATTTTCATGTCACGGTTCTCGTAGCAGAAAGGGGGAAATGGCCGGGCCCGTTGGCGGGCTTTTATGGTCAGAGCGTTCGGATCTTCACGGTGCGCGGCGCGGCGACGCGAACCGGATTGCGCAAGGGGTGCCCGAACTGTGGGCAATCGATCTCCATCTCGTCGCCCTCCCGCAGGCGGACGCCATCGGCAAAGCTGATCGTTGCCGTCCCGAAGACATGAACGTGGATATCGCCGGGATTGCAGAACAGCGGATACTTGAAGTGGTGATGTTCCAGGTTCGAGATCGCATGGGTCATGTTGGCCTCGCCCGACAGGAATGGCCGTTCCCAGAGAACCGCTCCGTCGCGATGGATCCGGCTGGTTCCACGGATATCCTCGGGCAAGTCGCCCAGCAAAAGCTCAGGCCCCAGCGCGCACTGCCGCAATTTTGAATGGGCAAGCAGCAGGTAGTTGCTGCGCTCCATCACGTGGTCGGACATTTCGTTGGCAAGGGCAAAGCCCAACCGGAACGGCGTGCCATCGGGTCCGATCAGATAGACACCGGCGATCTCCGGCTCTTCACCCACGTCGAGCGCCCAATCAGGGCTTTCCATCGGTGCGCCCGACGGCTTGAGGATCGAACCGTTGCCTTTCCAGAACCATTCCGGCTGGACGCCGATTTCACCCGCGGGCGGCTTGCCACCCTCGACGCCCATCTTGAAGATCTTCATCGAGTCCGAGAGCTCGGTGCTGCCATCGTTGAGCTTGGCATGCATCGCGTCGCGCGCGTCGGCGCTGCCGAGATGCGTCAGCCCCGTCCCGGTCACGAACACATGGGCGGTGTCGGGATGATCGACCGGCGTCAGCAGCCGTCCGGCGTTGCGCACCGCCGCGTAAGGTTCGATCAGCGTGGTCCTGTGCGCCTCAGCCGCCGCTTCGAGCGAGACGCCCTCGGCGATCGCGTGCGATGCGAGCGCCAGAACGCTCTGCACATCCGCAAGCCTGCGCACGTGGTCCTGTTCGACCGCACCCACATGGCGCGTGCCATCCTCAGACAGAAACTGTATCAGCCTCATGGCTTATCATCCCGATGTTGAAGTGAAGAAAAGGCGACTAGGCGAGAAGACCGACCTGGAGATCGAGCCCGGCGACCGCATTGCGGCGCTCGGCCATGTTGACGAGCATCGTCACCGCATTCGTCGTCGGCACCACGTTGGCAAGGTTCTTGCCGGCGATATCGAAGGCGGTGCCATGGGCGGGCGTGGTGATCGGGACCGGCAGGCCGGCCAGAACCGAGACGCCTTTCTCGAAACCCATGAGCTTGATCGCGATCTGTCCCTGGTCGTGATACATCGTGACGACAGCGTCGTAAAACCCGTCGCGCACCTTCAGCCAGAGCGTATCGGCCGGCATCGGGCCGGCAACGAGGATCTGCTTTTCGCGGGCGCTCTCCACCGCCGGAGCGATGACGAGAATTTCCTCGTCACCGAGCAGACCGCCGTCACCGGCATGCGGATTGTAGGCGGCAACCACGATGCGGGGCCGGTCGTAGCCGGCCATTTTCAGCGTCGCGTCGGTGAGCTCGATCGATTCCAGCACACGCTCGTGGGTCAGAAGCTCCGGGACCTCCTTCATCGGGACATGCGAGGTCACGCGGCCGTTCCACATCCCATTGGCGACATTGAACTCGCTCGGGCGGTTCGGCAGCTTGAAGAAGCTGCGGGCATAGCTCAGTTCGTCGACATGCTCGCTGCCGCCCAGGTACATGGCCTCCTTGTTGAAGGGAAGAAAGCAGATGCCGTCGATCGTTCCATCGGCCGCAAGCTCATAGGCGCGCGTCAGCCAGGCCATACAGGCAGCGCCACACGCAGCGGACGCCTTGCCGAACACGGCGTCGTCGACGCCGTCGCGAGACATGTTCAGGTGATGGATTCGTGCGGACGCGAAGTCGAGCTCGGCGATATCATCGATGTAGCGGATCTCCGGGAGCTCTTCCCCTGCAACGGTCTCCCCGCTGCGCATCAGGCGCGGGTCGCCGATAACAAGGATGTTTGCCGATTGCCTCAAATGATCCTGGCGCAGCAGCTTGACCATCAGTTCCGGCCCGATGCCGGCGGCGTCCCCCTGGATCAAAGCGATCGTCTTCATGTCATCAAAATCCGTTCAATTGCTATTTTGGCCTATGGTATACCAAAATTGCGGGTGGTCAACCTTCTCGGAAAGGTTTTGGCTGTAAATGGCGGCGGGCATCACATATGTTCGCGCGAGCGAGAACGACAACCGGTGAAAAACTTGAACCTCGAGGCACCCAACAAAATCAAACGCGATCTCTTGGCGGATCAGGCGACCGGCGAACTGCGGCGCATGATCGTGCAGGGCGCCCTGCCCCCGGGGGAGCAGGTGACTGAGCGCGAGCTGTCGTCGCTTCTGGGCGCTTCCCGCACACCGATCAGGGAGGCGGTTCGCGCCCTGGCTCTCGAAGGCCTGATTACGCTGTCGAGCACCGGGCGCTACTTCGTTGCCAATCCGAGCGAGGACGAGCTGCACGACATGCTCAGAGTGATCGGCGTGCTGGAAGGGCTCGCGGGCCGGCTCGCCTGCGCGGTCGCCGCCGCCGAAAGCCTTGCTGCCATTGCAAGACTGCAAGAGGATATGCGCCGCACCGCCAACGGTCAGACCCATCTCGATTATTTCGAAACGAACATCGCGTTTCATCGCGCGATCGTTGCCGCCAGCGGCAACAAGGTTCTGATCGAAACCCACAAGGCCCTGAACGACAGGCTGTATCGGGCGCGCTACGTCTGCTCGACGAAAGCGGCAAACAGGCAACGCGCGCTAGGAGAACACGACGCTGTCGTCGAAGCCCTGCTTGCCCGCGACGGCGATCGGGTCGAACGCGAACTGCGAACGCATATGGCCCAGGCGGAGAAGAACATCACCGACACTCTGTTTCCGCGAAGCTGACACTGCGGGTCGCGATCATCGCGGATGCGGATCCGGCAGCGCACGGCACGCCGAGGCCGCAATGCTTCGCCGTCGGCCAGTCTTTGAGCAGCTGGCACGAACCGATCGACTTCGTGCCAGCTACCGGTTCTGGCCGATCGTGAAGACGTAAGCCCGGCCCTTTGACCGGGCGATGCAACGCCCGGTCAGGGATCGCCTCGCGGTTCCCGGAACTCTTCACTTACGTTTTGGGTGCGGCGGCTCCGTCAAG
>UBXV01000061.1 GCA_900469625.1 Hyphomicrobiales bacterium | reverse complement strand
GCTTCGATCGTCGAGTAATCGACGACGGGTGGATTGGACGGGGCGCATCGGTATGCGCCCCGGACATAGCCGCCCAGCAAGATTTTATTGGTCGCACGGCTTGCCGACGACGCCGAAATAGTGCAAATGGCGCGCAAGCGTGATTTGCACGGTGCGTTGGCATTTTGCGATCACGAAAGTACAGGCCGGCCACGGCCGCTCAAATAGGAATGGGCAGGGGAACCTGGTCCTTCCGATCTTTGAAAAATTAGCGGACTGGCCGAACATCAAACGAAGTTCAATGCGTGTTTCTCCACGGAAACCGCAATTAACATGAACAAGGATAAGTCGTATGAACGGCCAGAACATCCGCATCCGCCTCAAGGCGTTTGATCACCGGATCCTCGATGCCTCGACGCGCGAAATCGTCTCGACGGCCAAGCGCACCGGTGCCAGCGTGCGCGGTCCAGTACCGCTGCCGACGCGCATTGAAAAATTTACGGTCAACCGTTCGCCGCACGTCGACAAGAAGAGCCGCGAACAGTTCGAAATGCGTACCCACAAGCGCCTTCTCGATATCGTAGATCCGACCCCGCAGACCGTTGACGCGCTGATGAAGCTCGACCTCGCTGCCGGCGTAGACGTGGAAATTAAGCTTTAATAACAAGGAAGGTACGTGGACTTCGGTCCAACGGCTTCCAGAAACGGGCGACCCGACGTTCCGCAAGGATCAGAGGGAGACCTTAAACAAGAGATGCGAAGGGGCTCGCCCCGACGTTAACTCTCAAGAGGAATGAACCGATGCGTTCAGGTGTGATTGCACAGAAAGTGGGAATGACCCGCGTCTATAACGACGCCGGCGAGCATATCCCGGTAACAGTACTGCGGCTGGAAAACTGCCAGGTGGTGGCCCAGCGCACGGACGAAAAGAACGGCTATACCGCTGTCCAGTTGGGCGCCGGCACTGCCAAGGTGAAGAACACGCCGAAGGCGATGCGCGGCCACTTTGCTGCTGCCAACGTCGAACCGAAGGCGAAGCTCGTCGAATTCCGCGTTTCTGCGGACAATCTGATCGACATCGGCTCCGAACTGAGCGCCAACCACTTCGTAGCGGGCCAGCTCGTCGACGTGACCGGTACCACGATCGGTAAGGGCTTTGCCGGCGCCATCAAGCGCCACAACTTCGGCGGTCTTCGTGCAACGCACGGCGTTTCCGTATCGCACCGTTCGCATGGTTCGACCGGCTCCAACCAGGATCCGGGTCGCGTCTGGAAGGGCAAGCGCATGGCTGGTCACATGGGCCAGACGCGCGTTACCACGCAGAACCTCGAAGTCGTATCGACCGACGAAGATCGTGGTCTGATCCTGGTCAAGGGCGCTGTCCCCGGCTCCAAGGGTGCCTGGATCGTCGTTCGTGACGCCATCAAGTCGGGCACCCCGGAAGGCGCACCGCGCCCCGCGGCCGTGCGCGCCGAAGCATCCAAGTAAGGGAGCCGAATTATGGATCTCACCGTCAAAACCCTCGAGGGCAAGGACGCGGGAAAGGTTTCCCTTTCGGACGCCATTTTCGGTCTCGAACCCCGTGAAGACATCATTGCCCGCGTCGTTCGCTGGCAGCTCGCCAAGAAGCAGCAGGGCACGCACAAGTCGAAGGGCCGCGCAGAAGTTTCGCGCACCGGCGCCAAGATGTACAAGCAGAAGGGTACGGGCCGCGCCCGCCACCACTCCGCTCGCGCGCCGCAGTTCCGTGGTGGTGGTAAGGCTCATGGCCCGGTTGTTCGCAGCCACGCCCATGACCTGCCGAAGAAGGTTCGTGCACTCGGCCTTCGCCACGCTCTGTCTGCCAAGCTGAAGGCTGAAAACATCATCGTCCTCGACGATCTCGTTGCCGCAGAAGCAAAGACCAAGACCCTCGCAGGCGTTTTCGCCTCGCTGGGCCTGACCAATGCTCTGATCATCGGTGGCGCCGAAATCGAGAACAACTTCAAGCTCGCCGCTCAGAACATCCCGAACGTGGACGTTCTGCCGGTTCAGGGCATCAACGTTTACGACATTCTGCGCCGTGGCAAGCTCGTGCTTTCCAAGGCTGCCGTGGAAGCTCTGGAGGAGCGGTTCAAATGACGGATCTTCGCCACTACGACGTGATCGTGTCTCCCTCGATCACTGAAAAGTCGACGCTGGTTTCCGAACAGAACCAGATCGTCTTCAACGTCGCCAAGGGCGCTTCGAAGCCTGAAATCAAGGCTGCTGTCGAAGCTCTGTTCGGCGTCAAGGTTACGGCCGTGAACACGCTCGTCCGCAAGGGCAAGACCAAGCGCTTCCGCGGCTTTACCGGGAAGCAGAAGGACGTGAAGAAGGCGATCATCACGCTCGCCGACGGTCAGTCCATCGACGTCTCCACCGGTCTCTAACGGATAGGCCCATTAGGGTAAAAACCCAAAAGGGAACAATAAAATGGCATTGAAAAGTTTCAATCCGACGACCCCGAGCCAGCGCCAGCTGGTCATCGTAGACCGGTCCGGCCTCTACAAGGGCAAGCCGGTCAAGGCGCTGACCGAAGGTCTGCACTCCAAGGGCGGTCGCAACAACCTCGGCCGTATCACCGTTCGCTTCCAGGGCGGCGGTCACAAGCGGACCTACCGTCTGGTCGACTTCAAGCGTCGCAAGTTCGACGTTGAAGGCACCGTCGAGCGTCTGGAATACGACCCGAACCGCACCGCGTTCATCGCGCTGATCACCTACGCCGATGGCGAACAGGCCTACATCCTCGCTCCGCAGCGCCTCGCTGCCGGCGACAAGGTCATCGCTTCTGGCAAGGCAGCCGTAGACGTGAAGCCCGGCAACACCATGCCGCTGCAGTTCATCCCGGTCGGCTCCATCATCCACAACGTGGAAATGAAGCCGGGCAAGGGTGGTCAGCTGGCTCGTTCGGCCGGTACCTACGCTCAGCTCGTTGGTCGTGACCAGGGCATGGCGATCCTCCGCCTGAACTCTGGCGAGCAGCGCCTGGTGCACGGTTCGTGCCTGGCATCGATCGGCGCCGTGTCGAACCCCGACCACGGCAACATCAATGACGGTAAGGCTGGTCGTTCGCGTTGGCGCGGCAAGAAGCCGCACGTTCGCGGCGTCGTCATGAACCCGGTTGACCATCCGCACGGCGGTGGTGAAGGCCGCACATCCGGTGGTCGTCACCCGGTTACCCCGTGGGGCAAGCCCACGAAGGGTAAGCGGACGCGCTCGAACAAGTCGACCGACAAGTTCATCATGCGCTCGCGCCACCAGAAGAAGAAGTAAGAGAGGAAGTCTCGAATGACTCGTTCAGTATGGAAAGGTCCGTTCGTTGACGGCTATCTTCTCAAGAAGGCTGAGAAGGTCCGCGAAGGCGGTCGTAACGAAGTGATCAAGATGTGGAGCCGTCGCTCCACGATCCTTCCGCAGTTTGTTGGCCTCACCTTCGGCGTCTACAACGGCAGCAAGCACGTTCCGGTCAGCGTCAATGAAGACATGGTCGGCCACAAGTTTGGCGAATTCTCTCCGACCCGGACCTATTACGGTCACGGTGCGGACAAGAAGGCAAAGAGGAAGTAACAATGGGCAAGGCAAAAGCCGAACGCCGGCTGAAGGATAATGAAGCGCAGGCAATTGCGCGCACGATCCGCGTCAGCCCCCAGAAGCTCAACCTGGTTGCCGCGATGATCCGCGGCAAGAAGGTCGAGCGCGCTCTGGCTGAACTCGAGTTCTCGCGCAAGCGGATCTCCGAGACGGTCAAGAAGACGCTTGAATCCGCGATCGCAAACGCTGAGAACAACCACGACCTCGACGTTGATTCGCTCATCGTTGCCGAGGCGTATGTTGGCAAGTCGATTGTGATGAAGCGCTTCCACGCTCGTGGTCGCGGCCGTGCATCGCGTGTTGAGAAGCCGTTCTCTCACTTGACGATCATCGTTCGTGAAGTGGAAGCCAAAGGGGAGGCTGCATAATGGGCCAGAAGATTAATCCGATCGGTTTCCGTCTCGGCATCAACCGGACCTGGGATAGCCGTTGGTTCGCTGATAACGCGGAATACGGTCAGCTTCTGCATGAAGACCTGAAGATCCGCGCTTACCTGATGGAAGAGCTGAAGGCCGCCGGCATCGCCAAGGTCGTGATCGAGCGTCCGCACAAGAAGTGCCGCGTGACGATCCACTCGGCTCGTCCGGGTCTGATCATCGGCAAGAAGGGTGCAGACATCGAAAAGCTCCGCAAGAAGCTTTCCGAGATGACCAACTCCGAAACCCACCTCAACATCGTTGAAGTGCGCAAGCCGGAAGTTGACGCAACCCTCGTTGCTCAGTCGATCGCTCAGCAGCTCGAGCGCCGCGTGGCTTTCCGCCGTGCGATGAAGCGCGCTGTTCAGTCGGCCATGCGTCTTGGCGCCGAAGGCATCAAGATCACCTGCGCCGGTCGTCTCGGTGGTGCCGAAATCGCTCGTACCGAATGGTACCGCGAAGGTCGCGTTCCGCTGCACACGCTGCGTGCGGACATCGACTACGGTACGTCTGAAGCTGAAACCGCTTTCGGTATCTGCGGCATCAAGGTCTGGATCTTCAAGGGCGAAATCCTTGAGCACGATCCGATGGCCTCCGAGCGTCGCGCCATCGAGAGTGACAATCAGGGCGGCAGCAGCAGAGACCGTCGTCGCGAAAACGCGTAACACGCGTCTGGCAGCCAATATCGGAGAATTAAAAAAATGTTGCAGCCAAAGCGTACGAAGTATCGCAAGCAATTCAAGGGCCGCATCAAGGGCGTAGCCAAGGGCGGATCTGATCTTGCCTTTGGTGAATTCGGCCTGAAGGCTCAAGAACCAAACCGCGTCAATGCGCGCGAGATCGAAGCGGCCCGCCGCGCGATCACGCGTCACATGAAGCGCGCCGGTCGCGTCTGGATCCGTGTGTTCCCTGACGTTCCGGTCACAGCCAAGCCTACCGAAGTCCGCATGGGTAAGGGTAAGGGCTCGGTCGAATACTGGGCATGCAAGGTCAAGCCTGGTCGTATGATGTTCGAGATCGATGGTGTCAGCGAAGAACTCGCCCGTGAGGCACTTCGTCTTGGTGCTGCCAAGCTCTCTGTCAAGACGCGCTTCGTGCAGCGTATCGCAGAGTAAGGAGTGAATCTCATGAAAGCCGCAGATGTTCGCGCTTTGAGCGCCGATCAACTCAACGAAGAGCTTGCCAAGCTGAAGAAAGAGCAGTTCAATCTGCGTTTCCAGAAGGCAACCGGCCAGCTCGAAAAGTCGTCGCGTATCGACGAAGTCCGTAAGGACATCGCACGCGTCAAAACAATTGCCCGCCAGAAGGCGGCAGAAGCCAAGGCCTAAGGACCACAAAATATGCCGAAACGCATTCTGCAGGGCACTGTTGTCAGCGACAAGAACGACAAGACTGTCGTCGTAAGGGTCGAGCGCCGCTTTGCGCACCCGATCCTCCAGAAGACCGTCCGCCGTTCGAAGAAGTACAAGGCGCACGACGAAAACAACCAGTACAAGGTTGGTGACGTTGTTTCCATCGAGGAATGCGCGCCGATCTCCAAGGATAAGCGCTGGACGGTGGTTGCCGCCCAGGCTTGATTTCTGCGGGTTTTGACCGCGAGACCCTTGCGTCTTGGGCAAATACCTGTATGAAGCACGCAATTGAAGTGAAGGAACGCTCGAGTCCGGGCGTTCTTTTGCTTTGAGATAGGCACAATAAGCCGGGCGAGGGGGTCTCGACCCAACCGGCCTGGTAACAACAAGAAGGCGACCTGACATGATTCAGATGCAAACAAACCTCGACGTGGCGGATAATTCCGGCGCACGTCGTGTCATGTGCATCAAGGTGCTGGGCGGCTCCAAGCGTAAGTACGCGTCGATCGGCGACATCATTGTCGTTTCGATCAAGGAAGCCATTCCGCGCGGCCGCGTGAAGAAGGGTGATGTCATGAAGGCTGTTGTCGTTCGCACCGCGAAAGACATCCGCCGTGCGGATGGCAGCGTCATTCGTTTTGACACAAACGCAGCCGTTCTTATCGATAACAAGAAAGAGCCGATCGGCACCCGTATCTTCGGACCGGTTCCGCGCGAACTTCGCGCCAAGAACCACATGAAGATCATCTCGCTGGCTCCGGAAGTACTCTAAGGGAGCGTTGAGAGATGCAAAAGATTCGTAAAGGCGACAAGGTCGTCGTTCTCACCGGTAAGGACAAGGGCCGTACCGGCGAAGTCGTACAGGTAATGCCGAAGGAAGATCGGGCTGTAGTGCGTGGCGTAAACATGGTGAAGCGTCACCAGCGCCAGACCCAGAGCCAGGAAGCCGGCATTATCAACAAGGAAGCCTCGATCCATCTTTCGAACATCGCGATTGCCGATCCGAAGGACGGCAAGCCGACCCGCGTCGGCTTCAAGATCGACGGTGACAAGAAGGTCCGCGTGGCCAAGCGTTCGGGAGTAGTGATCGATGGCTAAGTCCGCTTATGAGCCCCGGCTCAAGAAGGAATATGTCGAGCGTATTCGTGCGGCTATGCAGGAGAAGTTCTCCTACGCCAACGAAATGCAGATCCCGCGCCTCGACAAGATCGTCATCAACATGGGTGTTGGTGAATCGACCGGCGACTCCAAGAAGCCGACCGTCGCAGCTGCCGATCTTGCTGCGATTGCTGGTCAGAAGCCGGTAATCACCCGCGCTCGCAACTCGATCGCCGGCTTCAAGCTGCGCGAAGGCATGCCGATTGGTGCCAAGGTTACCCTGCGCGGCGTTCGGATGTATGAGTTCCTGGACCGTCTCGTGAACATCGCTCTTCCGCGCGTTCGCGACTTCCGTGGCCTCAACCCGAAGTCCTTCGATGGCCGTGGCAACTTCGCCATGGGCGTCAAGGAGCACATTGTGTTCCCTGAGATCAACTACGACAAGGTTGATCAGATGTGGGGCATGGACATCATCGTTTGCACGACGGCTACTAACGACGACGAAGCACGCGCTCTGCTCACAGAGTTCAACTTCCCGTTCCGTCAGTAATCCGTAACGACAAGCGTAAAGAAGGATAACTGTTATGGCGAAAACGAGCGCAGTTGAAAAGAACAAGCGCCGCCGCAAACTGGTTGCCGGGCAAGCCTCTAAGCGTGCCGCTCTGAAGGCAATCATCATGAACCAGTCTCTGCCGATCGAAGAGCGGTTCAAGGCAACCATCAAGCTGGCTGAACTGCCGCGTGATGGGTCCAAGACCCGCATCCGCAACCGTTGTGAAGTTACGGGCCGTCCGCGCGCCTACTATCGTAAACTTCGCATGTCGCGTATTGCGCTTCGCGAACTGGGCAACTCTGGCCGCGTGCCGGGTATTGTCAAGTCGAGCTGGTAAGGAGACGGGCACATGGCAATGACTGATCCGCTGGGCGATATGCTCACCCGTATCCGTAACGGCGCGGCACGCCGCAAGTCGAGCGTTTCCACGCCGGCTTCGAAGCTCCGCGCGCGTGTTCTGGATGTCCTTCAGGCTGAAGGCTACATCCGTGGATACTCTGAAGTCGTATTTGGCAACGGCAAGGCCGAGCTGAACATCGAACTGAAGTACTACGAAGGCGCCTCCGTAATCCGTGAGATCGGACGCGTTTCCAAGCCGGGCCGCCGAGTTTATGTCTCGGTTAAGTCCATTCCGCAGGTCGCGAACGGCCTCGGCATCACCATCCTTTCGACTCCGAAGGGCGTGATGGCCGATCATCAGGCACGCGAACAGAATGTTGGTGGCGAGATTCTTTGCTCCGTCTTCTAAGACGTAACATGATCTCCATAGCGAACAGACAGGTATAAAAATGTCTCGTATCGGTAAGAAGCCCGTTCAAGTTCCTGCAGGCGTCACGGCAAGCGTGGATGGCCAGAAGGTAACGGCGAAGGGCCCTAAGGGCGAACTGTTCTTTGTTGCAAACGACGAAGTATCGGTCGCTCTCGAAGAAAACGCGGTTGTTGTACAGCCGCTCAACCAGAGCAAGGATGCTCGTTCGAAGTGGGGCATGTCCCGCACGATGATCGAAAACATCCTGAAGGGTGTCAAGGACGGTTACGAGCGCAAGCTCGAAATCAACGGCGTCGGTTACCGCGCGTCGCTGCAGGGCAAGAACCTGCAGCTGGCACTCGGTTTCAGCCACGACGTCGTCTACCAGACGCCTGAAGGCATCACGATCGCTGTACCGAAGCCGACGGAAATCATCGTCTCCGGCATCAACAAGCAGCAGGTCGGCCAGGTCGCAGCGGAAATCCGCGAATACCGTGGCCCCGAGCCCTACAAGGGCAAGGGCGTCAAGTATGCCGAAGAGCGGATTGTCCGCAAAGAAGGCAAGAAGAAGTAAGGATCACGCGAAATGGCTAGCAGGAAAGATACTCTTGTGCGTCGCGCCAACCGCGTGCGCCGTCAAATCAAGGCGGTCGCGAATGGCCGTCCGCGCCTGTCGGTTCATCGCTCGTCGAAGAACATCTACGTACAGGTTATCGACGATGTGGCCGGCAAGACGCTTGCGTCTGCCTCCACGCTCGACACCGATCTGCGTTCGTCGTTGAAGACGGGCGCTGACGCGGCAGCTGCTGCTGCCGTCGGCAAGCTCATCGCTGAGCGTGCCGTAAAGGCTGGCGTCAAGGACGTTGTCTTTGATCGTGGCGCCTTCATCTATCACGGTCGCATCAAGGCTCTGGCCGAAGCTGCACGTGAAGGTGGTCTGAACTTCTGATCGGTTGCCAGGCGGGTCCAAAGCCCGCCTGGAACCCTCAAAAGTTTCCGGTCGCTTCCGATCCATGTGACGGGGGCGACTTTTGTCAATCTGCCGATTGCACCCGGAAAAGAAAAAGGAAAAGGACAATGGCACAGGAAAGAAGGGGTTCTCGCGAAGATCGCCAGAACCGCGAAGAGCGCGACAGCGAATTTGTCGACAAGCTCGTAGCAATTAACCGCGTCGCCAAGGTGGTGAAGGGCGGTCGTCGTTTCGGTTTCGCAGCTCTCGTCGTCGTTGGCGACCAGAAGGGCCGCGTTGGCTTCGGTCATGGCAAGGCGCGTGAAGTGCCGGAAGCCATCCGCAAGGCAACGGAAGCCGCCAAGCGCGACCTGATCTTCGTCCCGCTGCGTGGTGGCCGTACCCTGCATCACGATGTTCACGGTCGTCACGGCGCCGGCAAGGTGCTGCTGCGCTCGGCCAAGGCCGGTACCGGTATCATCGCAGGTGGCCCGATGCGCGCCGTCTTCGAAACGCTCGGCGTTCATGACGTCGTCGCTAAGTCGACCGGCTCGTCGAACCCGTACAACATGGTTCGCGCAACGTTCGACGCCCTCAAGAACCAGATGCACCCGAAGGACATCGCAGCTCAGCGCGGCATGAAGTACGCCACGCTCCAGGCTCGTCGTGTTTCCTCCGGCGCTGCTTCCGAAGAATAAGGGAGCTGACAGATGGCTAAGAAAGAAAACGCTGCGAAGACGGTTACCGTCGAGCAGATCGGTAGCCCCATTCGCCGTCCGGCCGTACAGCGTCAGACGCTCATCGGCCTGGGCCTCAACAAGATGCACCGGGTTCGCACGCTGGAAGATACCCCAGCTGTTCGCGGCATGATCCGGTCGGTCCAGCACCTCGTTCGCGTCGTCGACGAGAAGTGAGGGGGATAAGCTCATGAAACTGAATGAAATCAAGGACAACGAAGGCTCGACCAAGAACCGCAAGCGTCTTGGTCGCGGCATCGGCTCCGGCTCCGGCAAGACTGCCGGTCGCGGTGTGAAGGGTCAGAAGGCTCGTTCGGGCGTTGCCATCAACGGCTTCGAAGGCGGCCAGATGCCAATCTACCGTCGTCTGCCGAAGCGCGGCTTCAACAACATCTTCGCTTCGGAGTTTGTTGTCGTGTCGCTCGGCCGCATCCAGACGGCAATCGACGCCAAGAAGCTCGACGCTTCGAAGACCGTCGACGCAGCAGCCCTCAAGGCTGCCGGCGTGATCCGTCGCGAAAAGGACGGCGTTCGCGTTCTCGCTGACGGCGAACTGAAGGCGAAGGTTACGATCGAAGTTGCAGGTGCTTCCAAGCCGGCGATCGAGAAGATCGAAAAGGCTGGCGGTTCCATCAAGCTGCTTTCGGCTGCCGCCGAATAATATTACTGATGAACCGCCCGGGGTGCTTCACTCCGGGCGGTTTTGCTCCCATATGTGAGCCTCACGTCCGCGATGGCGAATCGCTCGCCTCGGCGGACATAGCGGAAACCACGGTGAGGCATCCGATTGCAGACACAATCGCCTCGCGTCCGGTTTTCAAGACGAAAAGTTAGTCCTTCCGGAACGGACAGGGTTCTCCCGCTGATTCCGAGATTTGGTACGCGGAGAATTGCATGGCTTCTGCAGCGGAACAGCTCGCCTCGAACCTGAATTTCTCGACTTTCGCCAAGGCGGAAGATCTGAAGAAACGACTGTGGTTCACGCTTGGTGCGCTTTTGGTCTACCGTCTTGGCACCTATATCCCGCTGCCAGGCCTCAATCCGGACGCGTTTGCGCAGGCCTTCCAGGGCCAGAGCGGCGGTATCCTCGGCCTTTTCAACATGTTTTCGGGCGGTGCAGTTGAGCGCATGGCGATCTTCGCGCTCGGCATCATGCCCTATATCTCTGCCTCGATCATCGTTCAGCTGATGACCTCCGTCGTTCCGGCGCTGGAACAGCTGAAGAAGGAAGGCGAGCAGGGGCGCAAGATCATCAACCAGTACACGCGCTACGGCACGGTGCTTCTCGGCGTCATGCAGGCCTATGGCATTGCAGTCGGCCTTGAGAGCGGCAACGGCCTCGTGAACGATCCGGGCTGGTTCTTCCGCATTTCCACTGTTATCTCGCTGCTCGGCGGCACGATGTTCCTGATGTGGCTCGGCGAACAGATCACGTCGCGCGGTATCGGCAACGGTATCTCGCTGATCATCTTCGCCGGCATCGTCGCCCATCTGCCGACCGCTCTTGCCGGTACGCTCGAACTCGGCCGCACCGGCGCGCTTTCGACGCCGCTGATCCTGGCGATCATCGTCATGATCGTTGCCGTCATCGCGCTTATCGTCTTCGTCGAGCGCGCCCAGCGCCGGCTTCTGATCCAGTATCCGAAGCGCCAGGTCGGCAATCGCATGTTCCAGGGCGACACCTCGCACCTGCCGCTGAAGCTCAACACCGCGGGCGTCATCCCGGCGATCTTCGCATCGTCGCTGCTGCTGCTGCCCGCAACGCTTGCAGGCTTTGCCAACACTGCGACGCTGCCCGGTTGGGCCACGTCGATCGTCAGTGCGCTTGGCCACGGCCAGCCGCTCTACATGGTGCTCTACGGCGGCATGATCGCGTTCTTTGCCTTCTTCTACACGGCCATCGTCTTCAACCCGAAGGACACGGCCGACAACCTGAAGAAGCACGGCGGCTTCATTCCGGGCATCCGTCCGGGCGAGCGCACCGCCGAATATATCGATTACGTCCTGACGCGCATCACGGTGCTCGGCGCGATCTACCTGATCTTCGTCTGCATCCTGCCTGAAATTCTCATCGCGCAGACCGGCGTGCCGTTCTACCTTGGTGGTACGTCGCTTTTGATTGTTGTCAGCGTTACCCTTGATACGGTAGCACAGATCCAGGGTCACCTCATCGCTCAGCAGTATGAGGGGCTGATCAAGAAGTCGAAGCTGCGCGGAGGGAAGAGGGGACGATGAGACTGATTTTTTTGGGACCGCCCGGAGCTGGCAAGGGGACGCAAGCCAAGCTTCTGACGGAGAGGTACGGTATTCCGCAGCTTTCCACAGGTGACATGCTGCGGGCGGCCGTCGCCCAGGCGACAGACGTCGGCAAGCGTGCCAAGGCTGTCATGGACGCCGGCGAGCTTGTTTCCGATGCGATCGTCAACGAGATTGTGTCCGACCGGATCGACGCTCCGGATTGTGCCAAGGGTTTCATCCTCGATGGATATCCGCGCACGGTTCCGCAAGCGGTCGCTCTCGGTCAGATGCTGGCGGGCAAGGGCCTGAAGCTTGATGCGGTCATCGAGCTGAAGGTCGACGAGACCGCACTTGTAAAGCGCATGGAGAATCGCGTAGCGGAAACCATCGCTGCGGGCGGCTCTGTCCGGTCGGACGATAACCCTGAGGCCTTCAAGCGTCGGCTGACGGAATATCGCGAAAAGACCGCGCCTTTGTCGGAGCATTATGCCGGCACCGGTGAGCTGAAGACGGTCGATGGCATGGCTGATGTGGATGCCGTGACTGCACAGATCGAGAAGATTCTGGCTTAGACCCTGGGTCTTTGCCGAAAAGGAACCGCCGGGGAGTTGACTTTTCCGGCTGATTCCGACTAAGACAGCGCCAACTCGCGACATGGGAGCGATCGGCGCGGTCTTCGACGAAACGAAGTCCGGGTACGGTCGTTTTTGACGTGTCTCGAACCTCAATCAACGTGCGGCTCTTGAGGTCGCGTAACGAAGCACCTATTGCCGGATGGCAACTGGAACGCAAGGAGAATAGACGTGGCACGTATCGCTGGCGTCAACATCCCGACGGCAAAGCGCGTTGTTATCGCGCTGACCTACATTCACGGGATCGGACCGAAATTCGCACAGGAAATCGTCGAGAAGGTCGGTCTTCCGGCTGATCGCCGCGTGCATCAGTTGACGGATGCTGAAGTTCTTCAGATCCGCGAAACGATCGACCGCGATTACCAGGTTGAAGGTGACCTGCGTCGCGAGACGTCGATGAACATCAAGCGTCTGATGGACCTTGGCTGCTACCGCGGCCTGCGTCATCGTCGCAGCCTGCCGGTGCGCGGTCAGCGTACCCACACCAATGCCCGCACCCGCAAGGGTCCGGCAAAGGCGATCGCCGGTAAGAAGAAGTAATTTCCCGAATAGGGAGATTGGGAGGCTGGCGCACGCGCCGGCCTCCTTTTGCAGTTTGGGAAGGGCGATGCCCGACCGTTGCGGAGCCGGACCGGTTTCGTGAAATGCCTGCAGGGCCGGTTCCTCCGGTCCTGGATGAAACTGAAGAAGCAGGGCAGGGGACGAAAATTCCTTTCCCGGTGGAGCCGCTGGAATTACGGCGGTGCAGAGATCTAAGAAAGGGATCCTATGGCCAAGGAAGCCACCCGCGTTCGCCGTCGCGAACGCAAGAACATCACGTCTGGCGTTGCGCACGTCAATTCGTCGTTCAACAACACCATGATCACCATCACCGACGCACAGGGCAATGCAATTGCCTGGTCGTCTGCCGGTGCCAAGGGTTTCAAGGGCTCGCGTAAGTCGACCCCGTTTGCCGCTCAGATCGCCGCTGAAGACTGCGCCAAGAAGGCCCAGGAACACGGCATGAAGTCGCTTGAAGTCGAAGTTTGCGGCCCGGGTTCCGGCCGTGAATCCGCTCTTCGCGCACTGCAGGCAGCGGGCTTCATGATCACCTCGATCCGCGATGTGACCCCGATCCCGCACAACGGTTGCCGTCCGCGCAAGAAGCGCCGCGTCTGATCATTGGCGTTCAAAATGCCGGTGAGGGCGCTTCGGCGCGCTCCCGGACTTCGGGGCTCGGTTGTCACGATTGGATGGTGACAACGAACGGAAGGCACAAAACATGATCCAGAAAAATTGGCAGGAACTGATCAAGCCGAACAAGGTGGAGTTCATCTCCTCGGGCCGCACCAAGGCAACGTTGGTGGCGGAACCGCTTGAACGCGGCTTTGGTCTGACGCTCGGCAACGCGCTTCGCCGCGTGCTGCTGTCGTCGCTTCGCGGTGCTGCTGTCACCGCGGTGCAGATCGACGGCGTCCTGCACGAGTTCTCCTCGATCCCGGGCGTCCGGGAAGACGTGACGGACATCGTGCTCAACATCAAGGAAATCGCCATCAAGATGGATGGCGACGACGCAAAGCGCATGGTTGTGCGCAAGCAGGGTCCGGGCGTTGTAACCGCCGGCGACATCCAGACGGTTGGCGACATCGAAATCCTCAACCCGAACCATGTGATCTGCACCCTCGACGAGGGCGCCGAGATCCGCATGGAGTTCACCGTCAACAACGGCAAGGGCTACGTTCCGGCTGACCGCAACCGTTCGGAAGACGCTCCGATCGGCCTCATCCCGGTCGACAGCCTGTACTCGCCGGTCAAGAAGGTCTCCTACAAGGTGGAAAACACCCGCGAAGGCCAGGTTCTTGACTACGACAAGCTGACGATGTCCATCGAGACGGACGGCTCCGTCACCGGTGAAGATGCGATCGCATTTGCGGCCCGCATCCTTCAGGACCAGCTGTCGGTTTTCGTCAACTTCGACGAGCCGCAGAAGGAAGCAGAGGAAGAGGCAGTCACCGAACTCGCCTTCAACCCGGCGCTTCTCAAGAAGGTCGACGAACTGGAACTTTCCGTCCGTTCGGCCAACTGCCTGAAGAACGACAACATCGTCTACATTGGCGACCTCATTCAGAAGACCGAAGCAGAAATGCTCCGCACGCCGAATTTTGGTCGCAAGTCGCTGAACGAAATCAAGGAAGTTCTCGCTTCCATGGGCCTGCACCTCGGCATGGAAGTGCCGTCCTGGCCGCCTGAGAACATCGAAGATCTCGCCAAGCGTTACGAAGACCAATACTAACCATTAGACTGCGGGCGGATGCCTGCAAGTGAAGGAGAATAGCAATGCGCCACGGTAAAGCCGGCCGCAAGCTGAATAGAACCGCCAGCCACCGCAAGGCGATGTTTGCCAACATGGCAGCTTCGCTGATCGAGCACGAGCAGATCGTAACGACCCTGCCGAAGGCCAAGGAAATCCGCCCGATCGTTGAAAAGCTCGTCACCCTCGGCAAGCGCGGCGACCTGCATGCTCGCCGTCAGGCGATCTCGCAGATCCGCGACGCTGTTGTCGTCGCCAAGCTGTTCGACACGATCGCTTCGCGTTACGCTACCCGCAACGGCGGCTACCTGCGTATCATGAAGGCTGGCTTCCGCCAGGGCGACAACGCCGCTCTCGCCGTCATCGAATTCGTCGACCGCGACACCGATGCAAAGGGTGCGAAGGATCGCGCTCGCGTCGCAGCTGAAGCTGACGCCGCAGAAGCAGCCTGATCCTTTCAGGTTGATCGAATCGAAAACGGCCGGGTGTTTTTCACCCGGCCGTTTTTTATTGCGCTGTTGAGATCGATGGCGAAATTGCACGATCAAACCGTCAGGTCCGGTTGCAAGGCAGGATGTCTCGATGCGCCTACAGCGCCACCGCATCCTTGGTGCGTTCGCGCGGCGCTGCCGCCTGGCGCTTGCGCCTCAGGTAAGGCTTGCGCACGAGCCGCCACCCCAGGAGCAACGTAACGAGGGCGATGTAGGTCATCTGCTCGAGATCGATGACCTTTACTGACATGGCAAAATGCAGGGCACCCGCGGCTGCAATGACATAGGCGAGCTTGTGCAACCGGTTCCAGCGGCCGCCGAGACGGCGGATCGACCAGGCGTTCGACGTGAGCGCCAGGGGGATGAGCATGACGAGTGCGGCCATGCCGATGGTGATGAACGGGCGCCGGGCGATGTCGGCGATAATGGCGGTGATATTCAGGACCTGGTCCAGCAGGAAATAGGCCAGGAAATGCATGACGACATAGTAGAAGGCCAGGAGCCCGAGGGCGCGCCGATAGCGCAGCCAGTTGATCCCCAGGAGGTCGCGGATAGGGGTGATCGTCAGCGTGGCGACGAGAAAACGCAACGCCCAGATGCCCAGCAGATGCTCGAACTCCTTGACGGGATTGCCTGGCAGTTGCCCCGTTGCGCCGAGGTAGAAGGCGGCCAGTGCGGGACAGAGGCCGAGCCCGTAGAGTGCCCAGACGGACGCCGCATGGAAGCGCTTCGGGAGGACGGGCAGCGTTGCCATTGTCAGAAATTCGCTCTCAGATCCATGCCGGCATAGAGGCCGGCGACCTCTTCGGCATAGCCGTTGAAAGGCAGGGTGTCGCGCCGGTTTGCGCCGAAGAAGCCACCGCCGCCGATCCTGTTTTCGGTCGCCTGGCTCCAGCGCGGATGGTCCACCGCCGGATTCACATTGGCGTAAAAGCCATACTCGCTGGGTGCCGAGAGGTTCCAGGTCGAAGGTGGTGGTGTTTCCGTCAGGGATATCCGCACGATCGACTTGATGCCCTTGAAACCGTATTTCCAGGGGGTGACGAGCCGGATCGGCGCGCCATTCTGGTTGGGTAGGGTTTTGCCGTAGACGCCAACCGAGAGCAGCGTCAGCGGGTGGCGCGCCTCGTCGAGGCGCAGTCCCTCGCGGTAGGGCCAGGGCAACGGCTGAAAGAAGCCGGATTGGCCGGGCATCTGCTCCGGACGCACCACGGTTTCGAACGAGACATATTTGGCACTTCCGAGCGGCTCGACCTTTTCGAGCAGTGCCGCGAGCGGAAGGCCGGTCCAGGGAATGACCATGGACCACGCCTCGACGCAGCGCATTCGATAGACGCGCTCCTCGAGCGGCAGCGCCAGCAATTCCTCCAGTCCGAATTCCTTCGGCTTGGACACGAGGCCGTCGACCTTCACCGTCCATGGCGTCGGCTTGAAGTCGGCCGAGTTGGCGGCCGGATCTGCCTTGCCGGTCCCGAACTCGTAGAAATTGTTGTAGCCGGTGACATCGGCCTCCGGCGTCAGGTCCTCGTCGACGGTATATTTGCCCTTGGGTGCCACAAGTGCCGCAGCCTGAGCGGCAGCCGCGCCGGCGCCAAGCGACAGGAGGCCGCCGGCCGTCGTTGCCAGAAACGTGCGACGCGAGAGAAAGCAGGCCTCCGGTGTGATTTCGGACGATGCGATTCTCGGTGGACGATAGACCGGCATGATATTTTCCGCTTTCAAGATATGGAGCTTGTCTGCTCAAACTGACCAGAGTTTCGATCACTGAGAAAGAGCCGGATAACCACGTTTTCGTGCGTTGGGCGTGATGCCGGCCAAATTGCATATGTCATGGCGACGTTTGCCTTTTTTCTCGCGAAATCCTATCTGAACGTAGCTGCGACGAATAGGAGAATGCTTCATATGATCTTTGCTTCAAGAGCGCTTGCGACGCTCGTTCTTGCTGTTTCTCTGTCCTGTCCGACGTTCGCCCAGGACACGAAAACCGTTCCGCAATCGCGCACCGAAATGCAGCTTTCCTTCTCGCCGTTGGTCAAACAGACGGCAAATGCGGTCGTCAACGTCTATGCCGAGCGCGTCGTCGAGCGCCGCTCGGTCTTCTCCGGCGATCCATTCTTCGAGGAGTTTTTCGGACAGCGCATGCCGAACCGCAGCGAGAAGCAATCGTCGCTCGGTTCCGGAGTGATCGTCGGCAAGAACGGCATCGTCGTCACCAACAACCACGTCATCGAAGGTGCCGACGATATCAAGGTCGCGTTGGCGGACGGCCGCGAATATCCGTGCAAGGTGGTGTTGAAAGATGACCGGCTTGATCTCGCGGTCTTGAAGATCCAGTCCGACGGCCCGTTCGACATCATCCCGATCGGCGATTCCGATGCGGTCGAGGTTGGCGATATCGTGCTGGCGATCGGCAATCCTTTCGGTGTCGGTCAGACGGTGACGAGCGGCATCGTGTCGGCGCTTGCCCGCAATCAGGTTTCATCCGGTGATTTCGGCTTCTTCATCCAGACGGACGCTGCCATCAACCCGGGCAACTCCGGCGGTGGCCTGATCGACATGAACGGCGCGCTCATCGGCATCAACACCGCGATCTTCTCCAAAGGCGGCGGCTCCAACGGCGTCGGTTTCGCGATCCCTGCCAATCTCGTGAAAGTCTTCGTCGCATCGGCCGAAGGCGGCAACGGCTCCTTCGTGCGGCCCTTCATCGGCGCATCCTTCGAACCGGTGACATCGGAGGTCGCCGAAGCGCTCGGACTTCAGCGTGCCCGCGGCGCGCTGGTCACCGCTGTTGTCGATGGCGGCCCGGCGGCAACCGCCGGCATCAAGCCTGGGCAGGTGATCACCGCGGTCAACGGCATTGCGGTCGAACATCCTGACGCGCTCGGCTATCGCCTGACGACCGTCGGCATTGGCCATGAAGCCCGCGTAACCGTGTCTGAAAACGGCAAGCCGCACGATGTCAGCATCAAGCTCGACCGCGCGCCCGAAACGTCGCCCCGCGACGAGCGTCTGATCGAGGGCCGCAATCCGTTTGCCGGGGCGGTCGTCGCCAACCTCTCGCCGCGATTGGCGGAGGAACTTCGCATGTCCACATCGCTGCAGGGGGTTGTCGTCACCCAGATCAATCGCGGCTCGCCTGCCGCTCGGATCGGGCTTGCTCCCAAGGATATCATTCGCTCCGTCAATGGCGCGGCGATCGACAGTTCGAAGACGCTGGAAAGCGTCATGGCCGACAGTGCCTCCTTCTGGCGTGTCGAGATCGAGCGTGACGGTCAGATCATCCGCCAGTTTTTCCGATGAGCGACCTTTTCTCGTCCTCCGAGCCACCGGAAATGACGTCGGCAAGGCCGCTTGCTGACCGGCTGCGTCCGCGCACGCTTGCGGATGTCACCGGTCAGGAGCACCTGACCGGTGAGGACGGCGTGCTGACGCGCATGATCGCGTCAGGGTCGCTCGGATCGATGATCTTCTGGGGGCCACCGGGAACCGGCAAGACGACGGTGGCCCGGTTGCTGTCGGGCGAGGCGGGGCTGGCCTTCGAGCAGATCTCGGCGATCTTTTCCGGCGTCGCCGATCTCAAGAAGGTGTTCGAAGCGGCGCGGGCGCGGCGGATGTCGGGCCGGCAGACCCTGCTTTTCGTCGATGAGATCCATCGCTTCAATCGCGCCCAGCAGGACAGTTTCCTGCCGGTGATGGAAGACGGCACGGTGATCCTGGTGGGGGCAACGACCGAAAATCCGTCCTTCGAGCTCAATGCCGCTCTCCTGTCGCGCGCCCGCGTATTGACGTTCAAGCCACATGGCGAGGAGAGCCTCCAGGAACTGTTGAAGCGCGCGGAGGAAACGGAGGGCAAGCCCTTGCCGCTCGACGCGGATGCGCGGGCAAGCCTGATCCGCATGGCCGATGGCGACGGCCGGGCATCGCTGACACTTGCCGAGGAAGTCTGGCGAGCGGCGCGGGCCAACGAGATTTTCGATGTCGAGGCGCTGCAGCGGATTGTTCAACGGCGCGCGCCCGTCTACGACAAGGGCCAGGACGGCCATTACAACCTGATCTCGGCCCTGCACAAGTCTGTGCGCGGTTCGGATCCGGACGCGGCCCTTTATTATCTCTGCCGGATGTTCGATGCCGGCGAGGATCCACTTTATCTTGGCCGCCGGCTCGTGCGCATGGCGGTGGAGGATATCGGCCTTGCCGATCCGCAGGCGCTTGCGATCTGCAATGCCGCCAAGGACGCCTATGATTACCTCGGTTCGCCGGAAGGCGAACTCGCACTCGCCCAGGCCTGCGTCTATCTCGCCACCGCACCGAAATCGAACGGTGTCTACATGGCCTACAAGGCGGCGATGCGGGCTGCCAAGGAAAACGGGTCGCTGCTGCCGCCGAAGCACATTCTCAATGCGCCGACCAAACTGATGAAGGGCGAGGGTTACGGCGACGGTTATCGCTACGACCACGACGAGCCCGATGCGTTTTCGGGCCAGGACTATTTCCCGGAGAAGATGGGCCGCCGAACCTTCTACGATCCGCCGGAGCGCGGTTTCGAGCGCGAGATCCGCAAGCGACTGGAATGGTGGGCGAAGCTGCGTCGGGAACGGAGCTGATTGCGCGTCCGGTTGCCGTTGACGGAACAGGCGGCGCGTTCTCGCCGCGACGGCCGGAGCCTTGCCGGCGGTGCAGGGCTGATTTGCCCGGCGATGTCTTGCTGCTGTGCGCAAAGCGTGAGATAGAGACGGGGATGCAGACGGCTGCACGGTCTTGACGCTTTCGACACCGAACATCCGCGGGGACGGCCTCGCTCCATAGTTTAGGAGTTTGAAATGGCCTGGTTAATCCTCTTTCTCGCTGGCATCCTCGAAATCGGCTGGGCGATCGGTCTCAAATATACCGAAGGTTTCACGCGGCTGACGCCGACGATCCTGACCGTCGGTTCGATGATCGTCAGCATTGCCCTGCTGGGTCTGGCCGTCAGAACCCTGCCGCTCGGTACGGCCTACGCCGTCTGGACCGGCATCGGCACCGTTGGCACCGTCATTCTCGGCATCGTTCTTTTCGCCGAGCCGGCCACTTTCGTCCGCCTCGGTTGCATCGCGCTGATCGTTGCCGGTATTGCCGGGCTGAAGCTCTCCGCTTAACGCTGAGTCAGAAACCTCTCGCAAGAAGAGCTTTCTTCCGCAAAGTGTTTCGGCGCGCCGCTATCGCAGCGCGTCGAGTACGTCTGTCGCCGCCTGCATTTCCTGCCAGCGAAGTTCGCGGCGCTTGAACGCTTCCTCGTCCGTTCCCCAATGCTCGATCTGCCAGTCCTCGTCGACGTGGGCGGCGGTCCAGGCTTGTTCGGCCGTCAGCCGCCCGGCTGCGAAGGCGACCGCAAGCAGGGCCGAGCCTGTCAGGGTGGTGATCGTATGCACGCAGGTGAGGCCGAGCGGTGTCGCAAAGGCGCGCAAACCCTCGGCATAGGCGGTGATCGCTTCCGCCGGCTGTTCCTGGTGAATGATACCCTCCGCCAGAATGAAGCGGGCGCCCAGCGACTGTGCTGCCCATTCAAGCACCGGGTTCCAGATCGCGTTCTGCCGCCCGACGAGCCCTTCCGGGCTGTCGGCTCGGTAGCAGATAAGGTCGGTCCCGGCGAAGCGCAGGATGTCCTCGAAAACTGAGCGCTGGTCCTTTGCCACGCCGTCGAGCGCGGTGTTGGCGATCCGTGTAATCGGCATTTTCGCGGGGTCGATGACCTCGGCCTGGGCGTCCCATTCCGCTGCCAGCATTTCAGCAAGCTTGAGGGTCGGAACGGCCAAAGGATTTTTAGCCGGCGTGCGGACCGGTCGGCCGTCAAGCAGGACGCTGTGGCCACCATCATCCGATGCGCCGATGCTGACGTCCTTGTAGAAGCGCTTCGGCAGCGGCTTCAGCATCTGGATCTGTGCGCGCCGGACCGGGTCCTCGTGGCTGAGCGCACCGATGAGTTCATCGCGAATATCAGGCATGATACTGTTCCATCCACTCAATGATGTCGGCCGGCGTGCGAGCGATGTAATCGGCGCCGGCCTCGACGAGGTCGGGCACGCTGGCATAGCCCCAGGCAACGCCGATGGCGGCAGCACCTGCGGCCTTTGCCATCTGCATATCATAAATCGCATCGCCGATGACTACGGTATCCCTTGGATCGATGCCGGCTTCCGAGCAACATTCGGTCACCATGGCCGGATGCGGCTTGGAAGGGCAGTCGTCGGCGGTGCGCGACACGAAGAACATCCGGTCGAAGCCGTGCGTCTCGGCAATATGCGTCAGGCCACGGCGCGATTTTCCGGTGACCGCGCCGACCAGCAGTTCGTCGCGACCGGACAGCGTCTGCATCATCGCTGCGATGCCCGGAAACAGGAGCTCCTGAAAGCCCGCTTCGGCGCGAACGCCGGCAAAAATCGACTTGTAGTGCGCCGTCATCGCCAATGCCTGATCGTCGACATGGTCACGTCCGAGCAGGCGGGCGATGGCGATATCGAGCGTCAGGCCGATGATACCCTTGGTCGCTGACAGGTCGGGTCGTACGAGGTCGAAGTCTTCGAACGTGCGGACCATCACTTCATGGATGAGGCCGCCGCTGTCGACCAGCGTGCCGTCGCAATCGAAAAGCGCTAGTTTCATCAGTCGTCCTCGCCAGGCTCGTTCTCTTCGAAGCCAAGCAGGTTCCAGCTCTGGACCATGTGCGGCGGCAGCGGCGCCGTCACCCGCAGGCGACCGCCGTCCGGGTGGGGAATGTCGATGTGGCGGGCGTGTAGGTGCAGGCGGTTCTGCATGCCGCCCGGCAGGCTCCAGTTGATATCGGCGTCGAAATATTTGGGGTCGCCAAGGATCGGGTGGCCGATGTGCAGGGCATGGACGCGCAGCTGATGTGTACGGCCGGTATAGGGCTCCATCTCCAGCCAGGCGAGGTTTTGTGCTGCCTGCTCGCGAATGCGATAATAGGAAATCGCGTGATCGGCGCCGTCTTCGCCGTGCTTGGCGATGCGCATCCGGTCGCCGTCCGGCGTCTGCTCCTTCACCAGCCAGGTCGAGATGCGGTCTTCGCGCTTGCGCGGAACGCCCTTGACCAGGGCCCAGTAGGTCTTCTTGGTGTCGCGCTCGCGGAAGGCGGCCGTCAGCTTCTGCGCGGCGCCACGCGTGCGGGCGATCACGAGCACGCCTGAAGTGTCGCGGTCGAGACGATGGACGAGACGGGGCTTTTCGCCACGCTGGTTGGTCCAGGCCTCAAGCATCTTGTCGATGTGGCGATTGACGCCCGATCCACCCTGGACGGCAAGCCCGGCCGGCTTGTTCAGCACAATGACCTTCGCGTCCTCGTGCAGGACCATGCGCGACAGCAGTTCGCCATCGGGCGAGTGACGAAGGTCACGCCCGGCGATCGGACCCGTCTTCACCTCTTTCGCGTCGACGTTAAGGGGAGGGATGCGGACAGTCTGGCCGGGCTGCAGGCGCGTGTCGGACTTGACACGGCCGCCATCGACACGGATCTGGCCCGAGCGCAGCAGCTTCTGCAGCGGACCGAAACCCAGCCCGGGAAAATGTACCTTGAACCAGCGATCGAGGCGCATGCCTGCCTCGTCGCCGTCCACCTGCTTGTGTTCTATGCCTGCCATCTCAGCGAACCTGCTTCCTGTTCTTTAGAGGCAGCCTTTAGACCATTGCGCGCATCAGGGCCAGCCCGGCAAAGACCGCAAGGATCGAAAGCACGACGCTTGCTGCTATATAGGTGATGGCAAGGATGGTATCGCCGCGCTCGAACAACGTGATCGCGTCCAGCGAAAAGGCCGAAAACGTTGTGTACCCACCGAGCACGCCTGTTATCAGGAACAATCGCATGTCCGCCGAAGCGCCGAACTTGCGCATGATCAACTCGGCGAGCAGGCCGATCAGGAACGAGCCGGTGATGTTGACGCCGAGCGTTCCCCATGGAAAGCCCGGCCCAAACCGCTGAAGCGTCCAGAGACCGATGAGATAGCGGGCCATCGATCCGATGGCGCCGCCGGCACCGACAAGCAGAAGGTTGGACATTGGAGGCTCCCGCAATCTCGCTTGCATCAGGCCAGCCGTTCGGCATGCCACTTCAGATGATCGTCCATGAAGGTTGAGATGAAGTAATAAGAGTGATCGTAGCGCTCATGCATGCGTAAGGTCAGGCCGATGCCGGTATCCTTGATCGCCTCCTCGAAGAGCCATGGCCTGAGGCCATTCTCGAGGAAACTGTCGGCCTTGCCCTGGTCGATCAGGAATTCCGGGAAGCGTGCGCCATCCTTGACGAGCGCGCAGGCATCGTACTGGCGCCAGGCGGCCTTGTCCTCGCCGAGATATTTTTCGAAGGCGCCGATCGACCAATCCGCTGTCGACGGCTCAACGATCGGTGCGAAGGCCGAGCAACTGCGGAAGCGCTCCGGGTTCTTCAGCGCGATGGTCATGGCGCCGTGGCCGCCCATCGAATGGCCGAAAATGCCTTGCCGGCTCATGTCGATGCGGAAGTGCTGGCTGACGAAGGCCGGCAGTTCCTCGGTGATGTAGCTGTACATGCGGTAGTGTTCGGCCCAGGGCGTCTGCGTGGCGTCCAGATAGAAGCCGGCGCCCTTGCCCATCTGCCAATTGGTGAGTTCGTCCGGCACCTCGGTTCCGCGCGGGCTCGTGTCGGGGCAGACGACGATCAGCCCCAGCTCGGCCGCCATGCGGCGATACTCACCCTTTTCCATGACGTTGGCATGAGTGCAGGTGAGGCCGGAGAGATACCAGAGCACCGGCCGAGGCTCCTTGATCGCCTGCGGCGGCACGAAGACGGCGAAGGTCATCTCGCCCTTGCAGGCTTCGGATTCGTGCGAGAACACACCCTGCATGCCGCCAAAGGCGGTGTTCTGGGAAAGGACTTTCATCAAATGCTCCTTGGATAGTGCGGGATCAGCCGGCGAGCTGCACGGCCGCATTCACGGCGGCGGCGACAAGCACGGTGTTGAAGAAGAAGGACACGATGGCGTGCATCAGGTTGATGCGCCGCATCGCGGTGCTGGTGATGGCGACATCCGACGTCTGGGCCGTCATGCCGATCACGAAGGAAAAATAGAGAAAATCGTAGCCGCCCGGCTCCGGCGTCTCGGGAAAGTCGAGGCCGCGCTGCGGGGCGGGTGCCTGCGCGCTTTCATCAGGCACCCAATAGACGTGCGCATAGTGCATGGCCGCCATCACATGGATGGTCGCCCAGCCGAGAACGACGGATGCAAAGGCCAGTCCCAACTCGAGCGTCGGTCCCTTGCTTTCGCCATTCAGCGCGAAGAACAGCGACACCAAAGCCGTGGCGGCAGCGCCGAAGGTGACGAGAAAGATGGCGGCTTCGGGTTCGTCGGTATTTCGCGCATGCGTCTTCAAGTGCTTGCCGGTCATCATCCGGAGCCTTCGGCCACTCATGACGAGGTAGATGCAGAAGAACGTGATTGCTGCCGCCTCGAGCATGTAGCTTGGCGCGCAGAACCAAGTGATCGGCAGGCTTAGCAGGGCGCACAGCGATGCGGTGTAAAACGGCCAGTGCCTGAGCCTTGTCGTCGCTGTCATCGAGATGCCCTTGCGATCCCTGGTGGACTGCTGCTGCGCTTCACTTTTTCGTCTGGCGTGCGAGTCGGTCAAGTGTCTCGAGGAAGGTCGAGCGGTCGCGCGGGGTGAATGCGGCATTGTAGCCCTTGCTTTCGCCGGTTTCGCGCAGGTGCTGGCCCAGGTCGCGCATGGCAGACGCCATGCCGATATTGGCCTTGTCGAAGACGCGGCCGGAGGGACCTGTGACAAGCGCCCCGGCAGCGACGCAGCGCACCGCCAGCGGTACGTCGGCGGTGACGACGATATCGCCCTCATGCGCGCGTTCGGCGATCCAGTCATCGGCGGCGTCGAAACTCGAAGACACGATGACGTTATGGACCATCGGGTCGCGCGACGGCCTGAGGCCCGAATTGGCAACGAAGGTCACCTCGAAGCCGTGGCGCTCGGCCACCTTCAGCACTTCCGCCTTCACCGGGCAGGCATCGGCATCGACATAGATCATCTTGAATCAACTTCTGAACGGGACTGAAAAAGCGCCGGAATACAAACGATTCCGGCGCCTTCCTGAATCGGATTACGAAGCAATTCCAGGAAAAGTGCGAAACGGTCTTCCGCCCGGAATTGTTCAGGTGGCGCTTAGTAGAGAACGACCGAGCGGATGCTTTCACCCGAATGCATCAGTTCAAAACCCTTGTTGATGTCTTCGAGCGGCATGGTGTGGGTGATCATCGGATCGATCTCGATCTTGCCCTCCATGTACCAGTCGACGATCTTCGGCACGTCGGTGCGTCCACGTGCGCCGCCAAAGGC
>UBXV01000062.1 GCA_900469625.1 Hyphomicrobiales bacterium | reverse complement strand
GGACAACCGGGCTTCGGCCTGGTCTATGGAGAGGGTGGTTTTGATTTGAGCGGGCATGGCGACATCAGGCGCTGGCGGTTTCGTCAGCCGAGTGTGCTTCCGGGCTTCGGCCTGGGGCTGGGCATCACGCTGTTCTGGCTTGTGCTGATCATTCTGATCCCGCTATCCGGGCTCGTCTGGCGCTCCAGCAGCCTCGGATGGTCGCAATTCATCACGCTGGCGCTCGATACCCGCACCTTGAACGCGCTGAAGATCAGCTTCGGCACGGCCTTTGTCGCGGCCATCGTCAATCTCGTCTTCGGCGTCATCCTCGCCTGGGTGCTGGTGCGCTATCGCTTCCCCGGCAAGCGTGTGATCGATGCCATGGTCGACCTGCCGTTTGCGCTGCCGACGGCGGTCGCCGGTATTGCGCTCGCCACGCTCTATGCCCCGAACGGCTGGATCGGCTCGCTGTTGGCACCGCTCGGCATCAAGATCGCCTTTACGCCGGCCGGCATCGTCATCGCCTTGATCTTCGTCGGCCTGCCCTTCGTCGTCAGGACGGTGCAGCCGATCATGGAAGAGATCGACAAGGAAGTGGAGGAGGCAGCCGCCACCCTTGGCGCCAGCCGCTTCCAGACGATCAGCCGGGTGCTGCTGCCGGGATTGCTGCCGGCCGGGCTCACCGGCTTTGCGCTCGCTTTTGCCCGCGGCGTCGGCGAATACGGCTCGGTGATCTTCATTGCCGGCAACCTGCCCTATGTCTCCGAGATCGCCCCGCTCCTGATCGTCATCAGGCTGGAGGAGTTCAACTATCCCGCCGCCACCGCCATCGCCGCGGTGATGCTGATCATCTCCTTTGCCATGCTGCTCGTCATCAACTCGATCCAGGCCTGGAGCCGGCGGAGATATGTCTATGTCGCCTGATGCCGCCGCCCTCTCCCAGCATGCTGCCTCCCGGCACGTGCGCGCCGCCACCTCGGAAAGCCGCTTTGCGCGGGTAAGCCTGATCGTGGCAGCGCTCGCCTTCGTCGGCCTGTTCCTGCTTCTGCCGCTGGCGGCCGTCTTTACCGAGGCGCTGCGCAAGGGGCCGGCCGAGTTCCTTTCGGCCCTTGGCGATGCCGAGACCTTTTCCGCCATCCGCCTGACGCTGATCGTGGCGGCCATCGCCGTGCCGCTCAATCTCGTCTTCGGGGTTGCAGCCGCCTGGGCGATCGCCAAGTTCGAGTTCAAGGGCAAGGCCTTCCTGACGACGCTGATCGACCTGCCGTTTTCGGTCTCGCCCGTCATCTCCGGCCTCGTCTTCGTGCTTCTGTTCGGCTCCCACAGTCTGCTCGGCCCCTGGCTGCAGAGCCATGGCATCCAGATCCTGTTTGCCGTGCCGGGGCTGGTGCTGGCGACCGTCTTCGTCACCTTCCCTTTCGTTGCCCGCGAGCTGATCCCGCTGATGCAGGAACAGGGCACCAGCGACGAGGAGGCGGCGCTGTCCCTGGGCGCGTCCGGCTGGCAGACCTTCTGGCATGTGACGCTGCCCAACATCAAATGGGGGCTGCTTTACGGCGTGCTCTTGTGCAACGCCCGTGCCATGGGCGAGTTCGGAGCGGTGTCGGTGGTCTCGGGCCATATCCGCGGCCAGACCAACACCATGCCGTTGCAGGTGGAAATCCTCTATAATGAATATAACTTCGTCGCCGCCTTTGCGGTGGCGACGTTGCTGGCGCTGCTGGCGCTGGTCACCCTCGTCTTGAAATCGGCGCTCGAGCTTCGCTACAGCGCCGAGATCGCCGCCAGCCGCAGGCATTGAAAGGTCCGGATCGTCATGGAAGTCCGCGTTCAGAACATACGCAAGGAATTCGGCCGCTTTCCGGCGCTCGACAACGTCTCGCTCGACATCCGCTCGGGCGAGCTGATCGCGCTCTTGGGCCCATCCGGCTCCGGCAAGACGACGCTTCTGCGCCTGGTTGCCGGCCTCGAAAGCCCGACCGACGGCACAATCTTCTTCGGCGACGACGATGCCTCGCAAAAGACCGTGCAGGAGCGCAACATCGGCTTCGTCTTCCAGCACTATGCCCTGTTCCGGCATATGACCGTGCTCGACAATGTCTCCTTCGGCCTCAAGGTCAGGCCATCCAATCGCCGGCCGCCGGCCGCAGAGATCCGCAAGCGCGCCCTCGACCTGCTCGACCTCGTCCAGCTCTCGGGCCTTGAGAAGCGCTATCCGGCGCAGCTGTCGGGCGGCCAGCGCCAGCGCGTGGCGCTCGCCCGCGCCATGGCGGTCGAACCCAACGTGCTTCTGCTCGACGAGCCTTTTGGCGCACTCGATGCGCAGGTGAGAAAAGAACTCCGTCGCTGGCTGCGCGAGATCCACGACCGCACCGGCCACACCACCATCTTCGTCACCCACGACCAGGAAGAGGCGCTGGAACTTGCCGACCGGGTCGTGGTGATGAGCAAGGGCGCGATCGAACAGGTCGGCACGCCCGACGAGATCTACGACCATCCGGTCTCGCCCTTCGTCTTCGGCTTCATCGGCCAGTCGAACGCGCTGGCCGTCACACTGTCGAACGGCGAGATCTGGTTCGAGGACCGGCCGATCGGCTTGCGCGCCCCGAGCGAGCCCGACGGCCCGGCCACGCTCTACTTCCGCCCGCACGACATCGAGCTGATCGACGGCTGTGGCGGCTGTCTCGCCGGCCTCGTCATCGCCAGCCGCCGCGTCGCCGGCACTCGCCATCTCGAAATCGACCTCGGCCGCAACCACCCCCATGCCGAAATCGAGCTGCCGCCCGAACGCACGACAACTCAGGACCGCGCAAGGGTCGCATTCAGACCCACAAAGTGGAAGCTGT
>UBXV01000064.1 GCA_900469625.1 Hyphomicrobiales bacterium | reverse complement strand
GGGTCCTGCGTGAGCGTTACGAGGCGGTGAAGGCGGCGAAAAAGGCGGCCAAGACAGCCGGATAGCGTCCGCGTTAAACACTGAAACCGAAAGTGAAATCGGGGCGGATTGCCTCGTCCGGCAAATGCGTTACCAAGGCAGCGCGCCGGGCGGGACTTCCGCCCTGTCGATTGGGGCGTCGAGACGGCGCGGGATGAATTCGGAGACGATTATGTGCGGTATTGTTGGCATCGTTGGGAACCAGCCGGTCTCGGAGCGTCTGGTCGATGCGTTGAAGCGGCTGGAATATCGCGGGTATGATTCGGCAGGTGTTGCGACCATCCATGAGGGTGCGCTTGAGCGCCGCCGCGCCGAAGGCAAGCTCGTCAATCTGGAGGCCCGCCTGCGCGAAGAGCCGCTGGCCGGCACGATCGGTATCGCCCACACCCGCTGGGCGACGCATGGCGCCCCCACCGAGCGCAACGCCCATCCGCATTTTACCGACGGCGTTGCCGTCGTTCACAACGGCATCATCGAGAACTTCTCCGAGCTGAAGGACGAGCTGATCGCCGGGGGGGCGAAGTTCGAAACGCAGACCGACACCGAAGTCGTGGCGCATCTTTTGGCAAAGTTCCGCCGCGACGGCCTTGGCCGGCGCGAGGCGATGCATGCGATGCTGAAGAAGGTGACCGGCGCCTATGCGCTGGCCGTCCTCTACCAGGACGATCCGTCGACGATCATGGCGGCGCGCAACGGCCCGCCGCTGGCGATCGGCCACGGCAAGGGCGAGATGTTCCTGGGGTCCGACGCGATCGCGCTGTCGCCCTTTACGAACGAGATCAGCTATCTCGTCGATGGCGACTGGGCGGTGATCGGCGCCAATGGCGTGCATATATTCGATCTCGCCGGCAATGCGGTCGATCGCCCGCGGCAGATCTCGATGGCGGCGGCCTATTTGATCGACAAGGGCAATCACCGGCACTTCATGGAAAAGGAAATCTATGAGCAGCCGGAGGTCATTTCGCACGCGCTCGGCCATTACATCGACTTTTCCGAAAACCGCGTGAAGACACTTGCCGGCTCGATCGATTTTGCCGGCGTGCCGAGTCTCGCGATCTCTGCCTGCGGCACCGCCTATCTCGCCGGTCTCGTCGGCAAATACTGGTTCGAGCGTTACGCCCGCCTGCCGGTCGAAATCGACGTCGCCTCCGAGTTTCGCTACCGGGAAATCCCGCTGTCGTCGCAGTCGGCGGCGCTGTTCATCTCGCAGTCGGGCGAAACCGCCGATACGCTGGCATCGCTTCGCTACTGCAAGGACCATGGCCTGAAGATCGGCGCCGTCGTCAACACGCGTGAATCGACCATCGCGCGCGAATCCGATGCGGTGTTTCCGATTCTGGCCGGCCCCGAGATCGGCGTGGCCTCGACCAAGGCGTTCACCTGCCAGCTGGCGGTGCTTGCAGCCTTGTCGATCGGCGCCGGTCGCGCCCGCGGCACGGTCTCGGCGGACGAAGAGCAGGTGCTCGTTCGTCACCTCACCGAAATGCCGCGCATCATGGGCCAGGTGCTGAACGCCATCCAGCCGAAGATCGAGGCGCTGTCGCGCGAGCTGTCGAAGTGCAAGGACGTGCTTTACCTCGGCCGCGGCACCAGCTTCCCGCTGGCGATGGAAGGTGCGCTGAAGCTCAAGGAAATCTCCTATATTCACGCCGAGGGTTATGCCGCCGGTGAACTGAAGCATGGTCCGATCGCGCTGATCGACGAAAACATGCCGGTGATCGTGATTGCCCCGCATGATCGCTTCTATGAGAAGACCGTGTCGAACATGCAGGAAGTGGCGGCCCGCGGAGGTCGGATCATCCTGATCACTGACGAGAAGGGGGCGGCCGCCTCCAAGCTCGAGACGATGGCGACGATCGTGCTGCCGAACGTCGACGAGATCATCGCGCCGATGATCTTCTCGCTGCCGATCCAGCTCCTCGCCTATCACACCGCCGTGTTCATGGGCACCGACGTCGACCA
>UBXV01000069.1 GCA_900469625.1 Hyphomicrobiales bacterium | reverse complement strand
CTACCATTTGACGCGAAACCCGATTGTGCCGCCGACGGTGTAGCTGTCGGCGAAGTTGGCAAGGCTGGTGTTGAGCGAGACCTCGCCATAGACGGAGTATTTGTCGTCGTCCCAGTTGTAGCTGCCGCCGGCGCCGATGCCGCCCCACAGTCTCTCGGGCCGGGTCTGGAACTTTGTGCCGGAGACGTCGATCTGGCTTGCGTCGAGGAACTCGTAATAGAGGTTGGCGATGCCGTAGAGGTGGCTGCGCCGGGTCTTGCCCTCATCGTCCTTCCAGGTCTGGTCGCGGTCGGCGGAGATGCCGAGCCGGCCGCGCAGGCTGTCGCCGTCGTCAAGCGAGACCGACGCGTCGAACGGGTCGGTGAAGCTGTCGAAGTCGACATGGGAATAGATCAGCTGCGCCTGGGGTGTGATCGTCCAGGTCTCGTTGAGATCGATCTTCTTGCCGGTCTCGATCGACAGGGCATAGCCGATGCCGTTGTTGCCGTCTGCAAGGCCGATGCCGGCCGTGTCGGAGAAGAGGTCGCTGTCGTACCAGGTGACTGTGGCCTGGCCGTCGACATAAAAGCCGTTCTGGTCGAGCCAGGTCAGCGTGCCGCCGAAGCCGAAGCCGGTCGTATCGATGCCGCCATTGCCATAGATCGAGCTGACGTCGCTGGAGGCCTGTCCGTAGTGAATGGTGATGCCGCCGATCAGCCTGCTGCCGTCATCGGCCTCGTGCAGCAGGCCGTCGAGCCCGGCCTGCAGTTTCCAGCTGTTGGTGTCGTAATCGGTGCCGCTGGTGGTGACATCAGGTTCGATGCTGCTGTGCAGACCTTCCAGCCGGCCCCAGACGCCGCTGGCCTCGATCGTCGCGCGGGCGGTCTGGCCGTCGACGTAGTATCCCGCCTGCTCCGCGGTCACCGTGCAGCGGAAGTTGCGCGACGGATCCTTGCAGAAGATCTCCGCCGGGGCAGGCTCCGGTTCGCGCCAGTAACGATTGCCGACCCGCTGCTGCATCGTCGGCATGCCGTTGAGCGCAAGCAGGTTTTGCGCATAGACCTCGTAGACCGGTACCCCAGGCTGGTAGAGTGGCGGTCCCGGATCGGGATC
>UBXV01000073.1 GCA_900469625.1 Hyphomicrobiales bacterium | reverse complement strand
CGGCAGGCGGATGAGGGGCCACGTCCACGATCTGGGCAGCTTCGCTGCACGACACGACCGAAACACGACGACGAAACGATACGAGGAGACAGGACGATGGCAATCGAGGGAACGAGCGAGAAACGCGAGCGGCGGATAAGGCTCGGCATGGTCGGCGGCGGCTCGGGCGCCTTCATCGGCGCGGTGCACCGGATCGCAGCCCGGCTCGACGATCACTACGAGCTGGTGGCCGGTGCGCTGTCGTCGACGCCGGAGAAGGCTGAAAGCTCCGGCCGCGAACTCGGGCTCCATCCGTCGCGGGTCTATTCCGACTTCAAGCAGATGGCGATCCGCGAGGCCAAGCTGAAGGACGGCATCGAGGCGGTGGCGATCGTCACCCCCAACCATGTGCACTATGACGCGGCCAAGGAGTTTTTAAAGCGCGGCATCCATGTGATCTGCGACAAGCCGCTGACCTCGACGCTGTCGGACGCGAAGAAGCTGAAGAAGGCGGCCGACGACAGCGATGCGCTGTTCGTGCTGACCCACAACTACACCGGCTATCCGATGGTGCGCCAGGCGCGCGAAATGGTCGAGAACGGCGACATCGGCGCCGTCAGGCTGGTGCAGATGGAATATCCGCAGGACTGGCTGACGGAGAACATCGAGCAGTCGGGCCAGAAGCAGGCGGCCTGGCGCACCGATCCGGCCCGCTCCGGCGCCGGCGGCTCGACCGGCGATATCGGCACGCACGCTTATAATCTCGGCGCCTTCGTCTCCGGGCTTGAGCTGGAGGAGCTCGCCGCCGACCTCGACAGTTTTGTCGAAGGCCGTCAGCTCGACGACAACGCCCATGTGATGATGCGCTTCAAGGCGAAGAACGGCGAGCGCGCCAAGGGGCTGCTCTGGTGCAGCCAGGTGGCGCCGGGCCATGAGAACGGGCTGATGGTCCGGGTCTACGGCACCAAGGGCGGGCTCGAATGGACGCAGAAGGACCCGAACTACCTCTGGTACACGCCGTTCGGCGAGCCGAAGCGGCTGATCACAAGGGCGGGTGCGGGCTCGGGGCCAGCCGCTGCCCGCGTCAGTCGCATTCCCTCGGGCCATCCCGAAGGCTATCTCGAAGGCTTTGCCAACATCTACACAGAGGCGGCCCGCGCCATCTTCGCCAAGCGCCGCGGCGAGGCCGTCGATCCCGCCGTCACCTACCCGACCATCGACGACGGCATGAAGGGCATGGCCTTCGTCGATGCCTGCGTCCAGTCGTCAAAACGAAACGGGGCATGGGTAAAGCTGTAGACGG